>NZ_CP017080.1:1500000-2700000 GCF_001645685.2 Peribacillus muralis
CGTGATACCGTATTATTGAATGCCGGGCTGGGATTATACGCAAATGGAACGGCAACAACGATTAAAAAAGGAATCTCCTTGGCCAAGGAAAGCATTGATAGTGGTTCGGCACTTTCGAAATTGGAAAATCTGATTGCTTACGGCAATAGAAAAAGGGTGATCATGTAATGGGAAATATCTTAACGGAAATCATAGAGCAGAAAAAAGCGGAAGTGAAAAAATTAAAGGAAAAGGGACTAGGTGATTCAGTCAGGTTCGACTTGGTCAGGCCTTCCCTCATAGAAACGTTGAAAACGGCCAAGACCATTGCGGTTATTGCCGAAATCAAACGGGCTTCCCCTTCGAAAGGGAACATTAAAATGGATGTAAATCCGATCGAGCAGGCGCTGTCCTATGAAAGGGGCGGGGCGGCAGCGATATCCGTATTGACGGATGAAGTATTCTTCAAAGGGTCGATTGCCGATTTAAGAACGGTGAGTGAAGCCATAAAAATTCCGAGGCTGTGCAAGGATTTCATCATCGATGAAATTCAAATCGATCGTGCCCATCAAGCTGGCGCAACCATCATTCTATTAATCGTGGCAGCACTTTCCCAAGAGAGACTTCATGAATTATATCAATATGCAAAAAATAAAGGCCTGGATGTGTTAACCGAGATTCATGATGAAGCTGAATTGGAACGAGCGCTCGAACTGAAGGCTGAACTTATCGGTATCAATAATCGGAACTTAAAGACATTCAAAGTGGATTTGGCCGTTACGGAGCGTCTGGCAAAGCTGCTTGATCCAAAGCGCCACCTCATCATCAGTGAAAGTGGAATCAAGACAAAGGAAGACGTTTTGCGTGTGAAGAAGGCTGGTGCAGTGGGGATTCTGGTCGGAGAGACACTGATGACCTCAGCCGATCTTCCCAATACCATGGCCGAACTGCAAATGAGCATTTAAGGAGATTGCTATGTTAGTGAAAATATGTGGAATTAAAACATTGGCTGCCGCTCAAGAAGCTGTAAATTACGGAGCGGATTTCATTGGGTTCATTTTTGCAGAGAGCAGCAGGAAAGTAGCGCCTGAGTTGATCGGTGAATTCGGAAAGGAACTGCCCGGTCATATTAAAAAAGTCGGAGTTTTTTCCAATCAAACCGAGCAAGAAGTGATAAGAATTGCTGAAGTGGCAGGATTGGATTTTATTCAACTGCATGGCAATGAGCCCGCAAGCTTTGCTAGCAGGATGCCGCTTCCGGTGATCAAGGCATTTGCCATCCGTTCGGAAACGGATCTTGAAAAGCTGCAGGAGTACCCAGCCGAATTTTTATTGGTGGATCTTCCTAAGGGTTCCTCTGGCAAAGGTTTGACTTTGGATTGGGATATGATCCGTGAAGCGAACTTACCTCGGAGGAAATTAATCCTTGCGGGTGGACTGACGCCGGAAAATGTGAGAAACGCGATCAGTGCTGTTTCACCAATCGCCGTGGACGTAGCAAGCGGGGTTGAAACAAATGGATTAAAAGATTCTTTGAAAATGAAAGCTTTTATAAATGAGGCGAAATTTACAGACGGAAAAGGGGAATGAATGGATGACTACTTATACACAGCCTAATGGAACTGGACATTTTGGAGCTTACGGGGGAAGGTTCGTTCCGGAAACGCTAATGGCAGCGATAACGGAACTGGAGGAAGTATATGATCAATCTAAAAAAGATCCCGAATTTCAAAAGGAACTGAATTATTACTTGAAGCAATATATCGGACGCGAAACCCCTCTCTATTTTGCGGAGAATCTTACGAAGCTTGCTGGCGGTGCCGATATTTATCTGAAGCGTGAGGACTTGAATCATACAGGAGCACACAAAATCAATAATACGATCGGCCAGGCGTTACTGACTCAGAAAATGGGCAAGAAGAAAGTGATTGCCGAGACCGGTGCAGGGCAGCATGGAGTCGCGACTGCGACAGTGTGCGCTTTACTGAAGTTGGAGTGCATCATCTTTATGGGAGAAGAAGATATCAGGAGACAGAAGTTGAATGTGTTTCGGATGGAGCTTTTAGGTGCCAAGGTCGTATCCGTCTCACAAGGAAGCGGAACACTGAAGGATGCAGTGAATGAAGCGTTACGTTATTGGGTAGCAAATGTGGATGACACCCATTACATAATGGGATCTGTTCTCGGACCGCATCCTTTCCCCGTGATTGTTCGCGATTTTCAAAGCGTGATCGGCAAGGAAACGAAGCGACAGTATTCTGAGGGAAATCATTCCCTTCCAGATGCCATAGTCGCATGCATAGGCGGCGGCAGCAATGCAATGGGGATGTTTTATCCGTTCATTGAAGATGATTCGGTCAAATTATATGGAGTGGAAGCGGCAGGACATGGTCTGGATACACAATTACATGCTTCCAGCTTGACGAAAGGAAAACCGGGAGTGCTGCACGGCGCATTCATGTATGTATTACAGAACGAAGACGGTCAGATTCAGGAGGCGCATTCGATTTCAGCTGGGTTGGATTATCCAGGGGTTGGCCCGGAGCATAGTTATTTAAAAGATACCAAGCGTGTGGAATATACTTCTGTTACAGATGATGAAGCATTGGAAGCTCTAATGCTGCTTTCACGGGAAGAAGGAATAATCCCAGCTTTGGAAAGTTCACATGCCATATCCTATGGGCTGAAGCTTGCTAAGGAAATGGATAAAGGTACAGGATTGGTGATTTGTTTATCTGGCCGGGGCGACAAGGATGTAGAAACGGTCCAATCATTAATAGGAGGTAGTGAACATGAATAAATTAACAAAGGCGCTTGAAGAATGTCGGGTTAAGCAGGAAAAAGCGTTCATTCCTTATATTATGGCAGGCGATGGCGGTCTTGAACGATTGAAGAGCCAGCTTCTTTTTCTTGAAAATGGCGGAGCGACAGCCGTTGAATTAGGTATACCATTCTCTGATCCTGTTGCGGATGGACCGGTCATCCAACAGGCCGGCATCCGTTCCTTGGAGGAGGGAACTACTTTAAAGGCTATTCTGAATAAAGTTATGGAAATCAAAAATGAAGTGAAAATTCCCATCATCTTAATGGGCTACTCCAATTCAATCATGGCCTATGGGCTTAAAGAGTTTACAGAAGATTGTCTTCGCGCAGGTATCTCCGGATGCATCATCCCTGATGTACCGATTGAAGAAGAAAAGATGTTTTCAGCTATTAAAACGGCAGGAATCGTGCTTATTAGACTTGTGACACTCACCTCTTCAAAAGAACGCATCACCGAGATCACGGCAGGAGCAGAGGGTTTTATTTACGCTGTTACAGTCAATGGCATAACAGGTGCCCGCGATGGTTTTGGTGGGGACCTTGGGGGCTACTTAAAGAAAGTGAAAGAGCTAAGCCCCGTTCCCGTTCTTGCTGGCTTCGGCATTTCGAAGCCAGAACATGTACGAGATACGACCCAGTTCTGTGATGGTGTCATTGTCGGGAGCAAGATCATTGAATGCTTCGAAACAGGTAATGAAGCTCAAATTAATGAACTGATACAAGCTAGTAAGGATTTGGTTCAAAAATAAAGGAAAAGGGGCCCGGAATTAAAAATTCCGGACCCCTTTTGAACTTCGGCTGTTTAAGTTGGACATATCGCTCAGTTCCAATCGGAAATTGTACACAACCTTAAAAAATGCCCCGTAAATGTCAGTTGGGTGTCTAACATTTACGAGGCAATGCAATTCGATGTTTGAGTGAGTTTGTTCACATCCTGGGGAGCAAGCGACCGCGGCATGACCGGGCTCATGCTCCATAATTCATTGTCGAATGCTGAACAAATGTGTTTATTTCAATTTATAAAAGGGTAAAAGATGTTCAAATGCATCTTGAATGGTATTCATGAAATCATCGTCATTCATATCAATGACATCATCACGTGAAATCCTCATGCCGCAGAGGATTTCGGCTTTCTTTACAGTTTGCAAACGATGGAACATGGAATTCAAATCTTCGATGCCAAGACCATCATGAGCAATGACTTCAGGTTTTGTATGATCCATTGACCAAACATAATTGGCGGGAATGTTTTTTATCAATTGGTTCGCCTGTTGTTCCAGTTTCTTTCCGATTTCCATTTTATTCGGAGCTTCATAAATGACCGCGTACCAAATGAACATATGCGATTCCCACAATCCAATTTGAAAATGCGGCATCATTTTATAGCCTCTGCTGTTCGCAGCGAAAGCTACCCATGTATCTTTAGGAGGATTCACTGTCCGTCTGGCATGCTTTGCCACATGCGGGTACATTTCATCCCCGGTCATCACGGAAAGCTGTTGGGAAAAGTGCTCGCCAAGGGCCTGCAATTTCGGTTGGATTCGATCCTTCAAAGCATCCATGCGTTGTTCCAATCCATCAATCGTAAAGACGTTAAAATCGTCTGCTGTAAATCTTTCTATATTCATTATCATCTCTCCTACCGTAATATCTGCACATATTGTAGCATAAGTGAAAATAAAAATTAATTAATACGATTATGGGGCGGCACGGTAAAATTTACTTCTAGGTTAAGACACAAATTAGTTGCTATTTGTTGTTGGAAGACATATGATAAAATAAAAATAAATTCAGAAAATTAGGTTAATTGAAGGGAGAATGTTAATTATGAAACAAGTCATGAACCAAGCATTAAAGGCTAAAGAAGTTGAAAGACATAGAGCTGCAGTGTTAAGAATGGAAATGGACTATGAATTAGCAACCCTTTTTGAAGCGATTGGCGAACAGAATGATCAAAAGCGTTCACAATGCAAGCAAAGGCTTGAACGAATCCGTTTGGAATTGTTGAAGTTGAAAGCATTATAGGAAGCTTGCCAGCAGAGAGCATGAAGGAGAATGACTGAAGGAAATGAATCAATTTCAATACAAGGAATTTTATCATAGATGAACGGACACTTATTTTTTTAATAAAATAACGTGTCCGTTTTTCATTCAATGTCCAAACTATATGGATGTTGGGCTCGGAACTATCTTTTGCTTCATTTAATTATTGAATGTATAAGATGTTAAAAACTTGAAGACAAACTGCATTTGCTTTAATCTTTATAAGAGGATCATTTTAATGTAGTTTCTGATCATAAAGGACGGGGATATTATAATGGCATCGGTAAAGGAAATGGATACATATGCGAAATTATGGATGAAGGAAGCCGGATCGAGGCTGAGGGCGTCCTTCAATACCAAACTGGATATTGAAATGAAAACGAATCCTAATGATTTGGTTACAAATATGGACAAGGGAATCGAAAAGTTTTTTTGCGACAAGATTGGCGAAGTTTTCCCAGATCACCGAATTTTTGGTGAAGAGGGAATGGGCAATGATATTAAGGATTTAAAGGGGACGGTTTGGATCATCGACCCGATTGACGGAACGTTGAATTTCATTCATCAACAACGGGATTTTGCCATTTCTCTTGGGGTTTATGTCGATGGCATCGGGAAAATCGGCATGGTCTATGACGTCGTTAGTGATGAATTATATCATGTCATCAAGGGGCAAGGAGCATACATGGATGATCAGCGCCTGCCAACACTCCCATCGGCTTCGGTTAATCGGTCCATTGTCTCCATTAATGCAAGCTGGGTGACGGAAAATCGCAGAATCGACCCGAGTCTTTTAGCGCCGCTCGTCCGGGATGCACGAGGCACCCGTTCGTATGGTTCGGCAGCATTGGAGCTTGCGTTCGTTGCAGCAGGAAGGATTGATGCCTATATAACCATGAGGCTCATGCCGTGGGATTTTGCCGGAGGAGTGCTGCTGGTTGAGGAAGTGGGCGGGGAAGTAAGCAATATTAAAGGAGACAAGTTGAATTTTTTAGAGGGTGACTCACTTTTCGTCTCCAAGCCCGGGCTGCACAAAGAAGTATTCGATAAATACTTATCAGGTGACACTGGCTTGTGATGGTGGGGATAATTAACAAAAAAACTCGCTGTCTGACAGCGAGTTTTTTATATTATAACTTTCCTGCTTCGCGTAATTTTTTCTTCTGAGTGAAGCCAAACCCCATCACTCCGCAAAGTACAACGATTGCAGCCAGTATCCCAATCAAGCTTTTTTCAGCAATGAAGATGCCAATGGAGCCAATGCTGGCTGTTGCCAATATCGCTAATATTAAGAAATTCCATTTAATATTCATTAATATCACCCCTAATATATCTATTGTACATAATTTCTGTATTTGTTTCTAGTATGTTTGTGATATAATATGTAAGTTAATACTAGTGATACGTTAAACACAAACTTTTTTAGGAGTGAATTTTTTGAAATTAAGAGAAAATATTCGTAATATAGCGATCATTGCCCACGTTGACCATGGTAAAACGACGTTAGTGGATCAGTTGCTTAAGCAATCTGGTACTTTCCGTGAAAACGAACATGTGGAAGAACGTGCGATGGACTCTAATGCGATTGAAAAAGAACGCGGAATTACGATTCTTGCGAAAAATACAGCAGTACAATACCAAGATACAAGGATCAACATTTTGGATACACCAGGTCATGCCGACTTTGGCGGTGAAGTGGAACGGATCATGAAAATGGTTGATGGCGTTTTGCTTGTTGTTGACGCTTATGAAGGCTGCATGCCGCAAACACGTTTTGTGTTGAAAAAAGCATTGGAACAAAAGATCACGCCAATCGTTGTCGTGAACAAAATCGATAAAGATTCTGCACGCCCAGATGAAGTGGTCGATGAAGTAATCGACTTATTCATTGAACTGGGAGCTGAAGAAGAACAGTTGGAATTCCCTGTTGTCTTCACTTCGGGTATCGCTGGTACTGCAAGCTTGGATTCAGATCCTGCAAAACAAGAAAAAGACATGACACCATTGTTCGAAACGATCGTTGAAACGATCCCTGCACCTATCGATAACACAGATGAACCGCTTCAATTCCAAGTGGCCTTACTTGACTATAATGATTATGTTGGCCGTATCGGTGTTGGCCGTGTATTCCGCGGTAAAATGCATGTAGGTCAACAAGTTTCATTAATGAAACTTGATGGGACTGTCAAACAATTCCGTGTAACGAAAATCTTTGGTTATATCGGCTTGAAGAAAGTTGAAATCCAAGAAGCCGTTGCCGGTGATTTGATTGCCGTTTCCGGTATGGAGGATATTAACGTTGGGGAAACGGTTTGTCCGACAGAGCATCCTGATGCCCTTCCGATCCTACGCATTGACGAGCCGACGTTACAAATGACATTCCTTGTGAATAACAGTCCATTCGCGGGACGCGAAGGAAAATTCGTTACAGCGCGTAAAATCGAAGAGCGCTTGAAAAGCCAATTGCAAACGGATGTCAGCTTAAGAGTCGAAAACACTGATTCTCCGGATGTATGGATCGTTTCAGGCCGTGGGGAGCTTCACCTTTCCATCCTGATTGAAAACATGAGACGTGAAGGATACGAGCTGCAAGTTTCTAAACCAGAAGTTATCGTTCGCTTGATTGATGGTGTTCGTTGTGAGCCGGTTGAACGCGTTCAAATTGACGTACCTGAAGAGCACACTGGTTCGATCATGGAATCAATGGGAGCCCGCAAAGGTGAATTGCTGGATATGGTCAATAGCGGAAGCGGTCAAGTCCGTTTACTGTTCACGATCCCAGCTCGCGGATTGATTGGGTATTCGACTGAGTTCTTAACGATTACACGCGGATATGGTATCATGAACCACTCGTTTGACAGCTACCAACCGATGGCCCAAGGTCAAGTCGGCGGAAGACGTCAAGGTGTGCTTGTATCCATGGAATCAGGAAAAACTACACAATACGGTACGATGCAAGTAGAAGACCGCGGCGTCATTTTCGTCGAGCCAGGTACGGATATTTATGAAGGTATGATCGTCGGGGAGCATAATCGTGATAGCGATTTGACTGTCAATATCGTTAAAGCGAAACAAATGACGAATATGCGTTCAGCAAATAAAGACCAAACTTCTTCCATGAAAAAACCAAGAATCCTGTCTCTTGAAGAAGCACTTGAATATTTGAACGATGATGAGTACTGTGAAGTAACTCCGGAGTCAATCCGTCTTCGTAAAAAAATTCTTGATAAAAATGAGCGTGAAAGAGCAGCTAAAAGGAAAAAAGTGGCTGTTGAAGAAAAATAAATAGCAAGAGGAGGAGAAAAGAGTGGATATCCAAGAGCGATTATCATTTTTTGCAGCTTTGTACAGAGTGGATGAGAATCCTGAAGCAGGAATGTGGTATTTGTATTTAACGGTCCTTGGATTGTGCATCCTTGTCTATCAGTTAGGTTTTGCCAAAAAGTTACCTTTGCTAAAAAATGTGGTCATTTATGCAGTAATGGCACTTGGATGTACCCTTCTTTCTTTCTTTGCAGTGTTTCTTCCTATGGGGGAAGCATTAGTCATCGCGTCACTTGTTCTAGGAATTTACAGAATTCGTCTCCGTAATTCGAGGAAAGAAGAACAGGCTTAAGATGATGAAATCATTACAGGATGCTTTATACAATTGGTTGACGATCAAAGTTGTCTGTGACGCAAGACCCGATGATACAGCTGCACGAGATACTGAAATGTTTTTCATGCAGTTGTTGAAAGACGATCATCAAGTGATCATTGATACGGTTTCACGAGCAGAGCCTTTTTACTTTGTCGAGTATACACTGGATGAAGAGACGAAAAAGCAACGTTTCCCAATCGAATTGATTGATATCATGTTAGATCAAATTCAGCTGGAACCAGAAAAGTATAAAAATATCGAGTAATGATAAAAAGAACCGTGCGAAATTCGTACGGTTCTTTTTATATGGCTTTTGGGAGGGAAAGTGCGTAAATTAGGTGCAGGGATGCCCACACACTGAACGCTTTCGTGTCAGTTGGAAGGACTGCTTCCGTCAAGGACCATGCCGATAGGGGAAAGTATAGGAAGACAGCAGGGATAATCGTCAGGAATGCAAGGAGGTACTTATTCCAGTCCTTGAAGATTTTTAACGGAATGACGATATGGACGTAACTGAACGTAACAGCTACAGAAAAAAGCAGATGGAAGAAGAATAAGAATCCTTCACTCCAAGGAACTGTGCCGATTACAGGAAGAAAATCGACATTCAATAAAAGTGTATACACTTTTATTCCCCAAGACATTTCAACCCACTTCATCACCAATCCAAGCATACTTCCATTGATGAGGCCGATCACTCCGACTTTATAAATGCGATTACCATTCATCTTCCGTTTTGATCGTACGGTAAAGCCTGAAGTTTCCCGTGGCAATCCGTTCGTTCGTACGCTGTTCTATGCGTTGATTGCATGAATTGCACATATAGGTATGTATAGGTCGATTACGGAGTTTCTTTGCTTCTGGGCTATCATCAGGAATCGATTCAATTTGATCGCATATTACACATTTAACCTTCATATTATTTGGACCTCACTTCAATTCGAATATGCTCTTAAGTATACCAATATTTTGTTGGTAAAACGAGGATAAAGTGTAGCAGAGCTTACTCAATGAAAGGTTTTGGGAGTATCGCCGCTATAAAACAAAAACCCGAAGAATCACTTCGGGTTAGCAAATTCATTCAATATGGTGATTGGATTGATCATTTTGCTCTTTATCCAGCTCTTTTCTTTCCTGATGATCATTAAGCTTATCCTTTTCCTTATCAATTGTTTTCGATGGAGTTGGTGTCAATATATCACCCGGAACCTCAGGGATGACCCTGCTTGTGATGTCAGCCAGTTCATTTAGGATGCCTCTAACTGGTTTACCGCCTTTTATATCCTTTGCTACTTCCCGGATTCGTTCGTTTAAATCCGGATCAGCGACGATGATGGCACTTGCCCCGTCAGGATCATGCTTTAACGCTTCCCCAACCGAATATTTAATCGTCCCTACTTGTGAACGCTCGATGTCTTGGTCAATATCTATCCCGACAATCGCATATTTGCCAAGAACGACTGCAGTGGCACCATTCACCTCTGGAATGGATTTGGCTAAACCAGTAAGTCGTTTGGCCGTTTGCTGTCCAGTTTCCCTGTCCGCTTCCTGAATGGTCGAGTTATGGACTTTCGTTATATGGTTTTTTGCATGATCTTCCGACGCTTGATTTTTATTATTCATTGAACAGCCTGTCATTAAAAGCATGGCAGCGAGTGATAAAAAGATCTTTTGCAATGTATGACCCCCTTAATGTATGTCATTAGTTACAGCCTGTCCACACCGACTAATTATGATGCATATAAGCATAATTTTCACCAGTCAATGATATGTTCCGTGTTAAGTGAAAATATCATTACAGGAAGTTTTCTTTATAGTCTGTAAATGTTCTTCTATCTTTATGCAATGGAACATATATTTTATCAACAGTCTCGTCCGCTACATAACTGCTGAGTGTAGTAAATGGTAAGACATATCCTAAAGAGCAGGCAGGAGGCGTCATATTGGGAAAAAAAATCTATGTTTTAGATACGAATGTCCTGTTGCAGGATCCGTATTCAATTTATTCATTTGAAGATAATGAAGTGGTCATTCCTGCAGTCGTTTTGGAAGAATTGGATTCAAAAAAAAGGTATATGGATGAAATTGGAAGAAACGCCAGGCAAGTATCGAAGCTGATAGATAGCTTCCGCGAAAAAGGCAAGCTTCATCTGAGCATACCGCTGCATAATGGAGGAAGTTTAAGAATTGAACTCAATCACCGTTCATTCCATGAGCTTCAGGAGATTTTTGTGGAGAAAACGAACGATAACAGAATATTGGCCGTTGCCAAAAATTTATCATTGGAAGAGGAAACGAAAGAAGAAGGTAAAACTGTCATCCTTGTTAGCAAGGATACTCTTGTCAGGGTAAAAGCTGATGCTATCGGACTTGAGGCTGAGGATTTTTTGAATGATCGCGTCGTTGAATTGGATCATATATATGGCGGTCATAAAGAAGTGTTTGTCTCGATAGATAACCTGAATAAGTTTTACGAAAAAAATTTTCTCCCCCTTGCCGAACTGACAAAAGATTCGTATTATCCCAATCAATTCCTATTGATGAAGGACACGCTTGGAAGCTCAGCTTCCGCGATTGGCATAGTGGATGAGAACTGCAGGTTAGTTAAGAAATTGGTTTATGAAGGAGAACATATTTGGGGTATCAAGCCAAGGAATGTCCAGCAAACGATGGCCCTGGATTTGTTGCTTCGGTCCGATATCCAACTGGTGACGCTGATAGGGAAAGCGGGGACAGGGAAGACGTTATTGGCATTGGCAACAGGCTTGATGCAAACGGAAGATCTGTCACAATATAAAAAACTTTTGGTTGCCAGGCCGATTGTTCCGGTAGGCAAAGACATCGGGTATCTCCCGGGTGAAAAAGAAGAAAAGCTAAGACCTTGGATGCAGCCTATTTTTGACAATCTGCAATATTTGTTCAATACAAAAAAACCAGGTGAATTGGACGCCATTTTAGCAGGTATGAGTTCGATTGAAGTCGAGGCCTTGACGTATATAAGGGGAAGAAGCATCCCAGATCAGTTCATCATCATCGATGAAGCGCAGAACTTAACCAAGCATGAAGTGAAGACAATATTGACGAGAGTCGGTGAGCGAAGCAAAATTGTCTTGATGGGGGACCCGGAGCAAATAGACCATCCCTATTTAGATGAATACAATAATGGCTTGACCTATGTGGTGGAGAAATTCAAGACCGAACGGATTGCCGGGCATGTTAAATTGATAAAAGGGGAAAGGTCAGGACTAGCCCAACTCGCCGCAACGCTATTATAAAGGGATCGGCAAGCGGGGAGTACCCCTTGCCGATCCTTTTTAAGCTAAACATCCCCTATTTTATGGTGAAGGAACGCACATTCTTTATCGGATTTTCGAGGTTGGAGGCATCTCCGAAATAGATTTCCAAAGGGCCTCCCTCGGTTACTTTAAGAGGTTTGCCGTCCTTGGAAAAGCCTAGGAAAAACTGAAGTGCCACTTCCACCGGGAATGTAAGTTCATTATCTGCTGTTGTAACCAGTACTTCAGTTACGCCGCTTTCAGGTTCGGCATTATTAAAAAAAGGTTCGAAAGGGATGCCAAAAGTCCCTTCCATCAATCTTTGCTTTTCGAATTTTCGCTCCGTTTTCAAAGTAGGCGGCAATGTTGCACCCTCTTGAATTTCTTTTTGCCAATGCTTGGATGCTGCGATCGTATACTCTTCCAATTCATTGACTTCAGCTCTGTCAGCGTGGAAGTATGTATCGATTTCAACTTTACGGTCATCAAAAATCCAGACACCGGGATCTAGCGTAATAGGATATTTCACCTTTCCATTAATAAACACGATGGGTTCCAAATATCTCATTCCTTTCTGTTGCACTTAAGTAATTATAATCAATTATAAATGAAATGTCACATCATCAAGAATGTCGATTCATATTGATGGCTCCGTATGTGTACGGAGAGACGAATGTGACTAACCCGCGGGAATTTGTTTGTCAATGTCCTTGCTTTTTCACAAAACTAAAGGTAGAATTTAAAGATAAGATATAATCGCTCTGAGCGGGGGGATTTAACATGGCATCTGATATGCTTGTCAATCATCGAGAAAAAGCTTATGCTTTATTAAAAGCAGATGCTGACAAGATTCTAAAACTGATAAAAGTTCAAATGGAGAATCTCACTATGCCTCAATGTCCTTTATATGAAGAGGTACTTGATACTCAAATGTTCGGCCTTTCACGAGAAATCGATTTTGCCGTACGTTTAGGCTTGGTAGAGGATACCGAGGGTAAATCCCTTTTGGAAACACTCGAACAGGAATTGTCAGTTTTGCATGAAGCATCATTAAAAAAATAATATATAAAACATACTAACTCAAACAAATCTCGATGATTGTTTGAGTTTTTTATTTATGTACAATAACTTTTAATAGTGTTATACTAAATGTAATAGTGACATACTAATTAACGCGAATTAGCTCAATCAGGGCTTTTTTTACTGTCCACGATCAATCCGTTTAGAAAAGCGGAAAACTTTCAGATTTTTCGAAAATTTCTTTTTGCATTTCGATTATTGCAATAAAATCGATTAACAAATGCTGATTTGATTTCAGAAAAAGAGTACGCTTAATTCCTTGTTTTTGCATGCGAATATACATAATTTTTTATTTTTTTATTGTATTCAGTTTATTTTAGTATTATGGTTATATTAATCGATTTTTAATACAACTGTTTCTTTTTGATAATATATTATAATAGCTTAATTTCTAGTTGCTAAATGCTGAGGGTTATTTATCCATTTATGATAAGATACGTGAAAGTGAAAGCTGAAAATATATCGAAATAATTAGAATCGCAATAAAATAGACATTATTGGATCGTTCTCCCCTGTAGCGTGGGAATAATTTAGTGAATAAAAAGTGGTGTATCCGTCACGCTTTTTTTCTATATATTCTATAAAAATACATATTGAGTAGGGTGGTAGCAATGGGTAAACGTATAGAAAAAGTACTAGCGGCAAATCGTGGAGAAATAGCGATACGTATTTTCAGGGCATGTACGGAATTGGACATTCATACAGTAGCAATCTATTCAAAGGAAGATTATGGTTCTTATCACCGTTATAAAGCGGATGAAGCATATTTGGTTGGAGAAGGCAAAAAACCGATCGATGCATACTTGGATATTGAAGGCATCATTGCAATTGCCAAAATGAGCGGAGTCGATGCGATTCATCCTGGCTATGGTTTCCTCTCGGAAAATATCGAGTTTGCTAAACGTTGTGAGGAAGAGGGCATAATCTTCATCGGACCCGAGTCAAGACACCTTGATATGTTTGGGGACAAAGTAAAAGCTAGAACACAAGCGGAACTAGCTGATATTCCGGTCATTCCTGGAAGCGAAGGTCCAGTGACGAGTGTGGAAGAAGTCAAGGCATTTGGTGAACAATACGGTTTTCCAATTATTATAAAAGCATCGTTAGGCGGCGGCGGACGCGGAATGCGGATTGTCTCTAAGGTTGCAGAAGTAGAAGAAGCATATGATCGCGCAAAATCAGAAGCAAAGGCAGCCTTTGGGAATGATGAAGTGTATGTAGAGCGGTTCATCCAAAATCCTAAACACATCGAGGTTCAAATCCTCGCCGATACCCATGGGAATATCGTCCATCTCTATGAACGTGACTGTTCGGTTCAGAGGCGGCACCAAAAAGTTGTCGAAGTGGCACCTTCCGTTTCCCTTTCGGATGATTTAAGGGAGCGGATTTGCGAGGCTGCAGTCAAACTTGCGAAAAATATTGACTATGTGAACGCTGGCACGGTCGAATTTCTTGTAGCCAATGGGGAATTTTATTTTATTGAGGTGAATCCAAGGGTTCAGGTTGAACATACGATCACTGAAATGATCACAGGCATTGATATCGTTCAATCCCAAATCATGATTGCCGAAGGACATGAACTCCATGGCAAGAAGATCGGGATTCCTGAACAAGCTGGAATAAAAACGCACGGATATGCCATTCAATCACGGGTGACGACTGAGGATCCTTTGAATAACTTCATGCCCGATACCGGCAAGATGATGGTCTACCGTTCAGGTGGGGGCTTTGGGGTTCGTCTGGATGCCGGGAATGGGTTCCAAGGTGCGGTGATTACGCCTTATTACGATTCTCTTCTCGTTAAACTTTCAACACATGCGCTTTCATTTGAGCAGGCAGCTTCTAAAATGGTCCGTAACCTTAAGGAGTTCCGGATCCGTGGAATTAAAACGAATATTCCCTTCCTTGAAAATGTTGTAAAACATGAAAAATTCATAACTGGTGAATACGATACGTCTTTCATCGATTCAACACCGGAGCTGTTTAGCTTTCCGGTCAGGAAAGACCGCGGGACCAAAATGCTTTCATATATCGGAAATGTTACAGTAAATGGCTTCCCGGGCGTCGAGAAAAAGAAAAAACCTGTTTTTGATCCAGCTCCAATTCCTAATGTGACTGGTTTGCCGCTTATTTCGGGTACAAAAAGCATCCTTGAACAAAAAGGCGCAGATGGTCTCGTTAACTGGATTAAAGAGCAGAACGAGGTATTGATCACTGATACGACGTTCCGTGATGCACATCAATCCTTACTGGCGACGAGAGTCCGGTCGAAAGATATCCTTGATATTGCCGAGCCTACGGCAAAACTCCTTCCTGAATTATTTTCTATGGAAATGTGGGGTGGGGCAACGTTCGATGTAGCTTATCGATTCTTGAAAGAAGATCCATGGGACAGGCTGTTAAGTTTCAGGAAGAAAGCGCCGAATGTCCTTTTGCAAATGCTTTTGAGGGCATCAAATGCGGTAGGCTATAAAAACTACCCTGATAACGTCATTCGTGAATTCGTGGAAAAATCAGCGGATGCAGGAATTGATGTTTTCCGGATCTTCGACAGCTTAAACTGGGTCAAAGGTATGGAGGTGGCGATAGATGCAGTCCGTCAATCAGGGAAAATTGCGGAAGCGGCCATTTGTTATACGGGAGATTTGAATGACCCATCAAGAAGTAAATACAATATCGACTACTATAAAAACATGGCAATGGAATTGGAACATGCCGGTGCCCATATTCTGGCGATCAAGGACATGGCCGGGCTGCTGAAGCCGGATGCTGCCTATCGACTAGTGTCGGAATTGAAAGCAGCGACATCCCTGCCAATCCACCTTCACACCCATGATACAAGCGGGAATGGAATCTACATGTATGCAAAAGCGATTGAAGCTGGTGTGGATATCGTCGATACGGCAATTGGATCTTTAGCTGGTCTGACATCACAGCCGAGTGTGCAAACCCTTCATTATGCACTGGAAGGATCAAGCAGACAGCCTAAATTGGAAGTCGATGCACTAGAACGTCTAGGCGAGTACTGGGGCGAGGTCAGGAATTTCTACCATGACTTCGAAAGCGGCATGAATGCCCCGCATACTGAAGTGTACAAACACGAAATGCCAGGAGGTCAATACAGCAATCTGCAGCAACAGGCAAAAGCGGTGGGACTGGGAGAACGCTGGCATGAAGTGAAAGAGATGTATCAACGCGTCAATGCCATGTTCGGTGATATCGTTAAAGTTACTCCTTCTTCCAAAGTGGTGGGGGATATGGCTTTATTCATGGTGCAAAATAACCTATCCGAAGAAGATGTTCTGACAAAAGGCAAATCCATTGATTTCCCTGATTCGGTCATCGAGTTATTCGAAGGTTACTTAGGTCAGCCGGTTGGCGGTTTTCCAAAAGAACTTCAGGAAGTTATCTTGAAAGGAAAGAAACCTATAACGGTAAGACCTGGAGAATTATTGGAAGAAGTGGACTTCGGTGCCCTGAAAGAAGAGTTATTCAAGGAATTGGGACGGGCTGTTACGGATTTCGATGTGCTCGCATATGCCTTATATCCAAAAGTGTTCTTGGATTATAATAAAACCATCGAGCTGTTTGGCGATGTCTCTAATCTTGATACCGCCACTTTCTTATATGGAATGCGGTTAGGGGAAGAAATAGAGGTTGAAATTGAAAAGGGAAAAACGCTTATCGTTAAATTGGTATCAATCGGTCAACCGTTGGCTGATGGGACACGTGTTGTATATTTCGAGTTGAATGGACAATCTCGTGAAGTGATCATCAAGGATGAGAATATAAAGTCTTCCGTAATTTCAAAAATGAAAGCTGATCCAAAAAATAAAGAACAAATCGGTGCGACGATGCCAGGTACGGTCATTCGTGCAGTCGTAGAAAAAGGTGATCAAGTCAAGCAGGGGGATCACCTGATCATTACGGAAGCGATGAAAATGGAAACGACCGTCCAAGCGCCATTCTCTGGTACCATTAAAGATATCTATGTAAAAGATGGGGAAGCGATTAGTACAGGGGATTTATTGATTGAAATAATTAAGTAAAACCGCTGACTGGGTGCTGGGAGGGTGCTTAGCTCTTTGAGCCTCCCCATACCCGTTGTTTAATGTACGGTCAAGGGTAAGTGTCAAGAAAAGCAAGAACCACCAATCTGAAATGATTGGTGGTTTCAGTCTGTATACACTCTCGTGAATAAGGAGAGTGTATACAGTTTTTTTGTTTATTCTTTGTATTTGCACCCGTACTAATCAACGTAGCCGATAACTCGGCAAGTATGACTATATATACGATGACCTTTTTTTTTCACTCACTATATCATTAACGGAACAATCAGATATTAACGAGCGGGTAGCGTCGTCGTGATATCATGCTCATTTTGACCATTGACCGAGCGGGAGGAACTCCCTTTCAGCTGGGCTAAAGCATTTTTTTTGCTTCTTGAAGTCAGCAGCATCAAATAGCTCATGACACCAAAAAAGCAAGCGATGAACAAGGCGTGTGATAATGCGATGTATAGATTCTGCCTTGAGAAGATGATGAATGCTCCGGCGATAACTTGCAGTAAGACGAGAATGAATGCAGCAATCCATCCGCCGTAGATCACTTTTTGATTTTTGTAATGTTTATGTGCAATATAAGTCACATAAGAAACCCAAAGGAATATCGTCCCAGCAATCGCGCGATGACCCATTTGTACCCATTCATATAAATTGGAGGGGAGCGCAGGGCTGTCGTTTATACATAAAGGCCAATCTTTACAGATCAAGCTGGATTCTGTATGCCTTACAAGTGCCCCCGTATACACGACAACTAAACTGAAGATCAATATACCGATGATATGAAATGTCATTCGCTTATCAACGATAAGTTTTTCGGCTTCGAACTTCTTGTCCACTTCAAAAATCAACAGCGTCAATAAAAAGACGGATGCGAAGGAAATCAGTGAAATGCCAAAATGAAGGGCGAGGACAAAATCGGATTGTGACCATAGGACGGCAGCGGCCCCTATCAACCCTTGCAGTAACAGGAAGCTAAAAGAAAGAACGGATAAAAATCGCGCTTCACGAATATGCCCGATCTCCCGCCAAGACATATACGATAATAATAATACCAAGAAACCTCCGGCGCCTGAAACGAGGCGATGGGAAAGCTCAATGACCAATTCAAGCGTAATTTTGTCAGGGATCAATTGGCCATTGCACAATGGCCAGGACCTCCCGCAGCCCATTCCGGAATCCGTCTTGGTGACTAGAGCTCCACCCAATAAGATGAATAGCATTACAATCGTAGTTAAAACAGCAAACCATTTAAGAGACGATTTCACTAGTAGCCCCACCTTTTTCTCTGTAGCCAAGTTATTTTGTTCCATAGGATTAATAATAGCATTATTTTTCACAAATATTTGTCGAACTTCCTCGATATTACACAAAATAGAATGATTTTACAAGTTCGGATAATACTATGGGCCGTGAATTAAAATGCCCGAAACAGTTGAAAGTTACATAAGACTTTGATAGAAATAATAGAGAGTGTAAACCTTCAAGTAGGTGCAAAATAGAGATAGAGCCTAGGGGATGATGAAAATGACATACTATTCAAGTTCTGATGAAAAATTTGGTAGCTGCTTACGATTGCAGTGAAAGCTATCGAGACACAAATTGGTCAAAAAATATCCGAAAAATTTTCACAAAAGCTTCCAAAAATGTGTTTTAATATATTGGAGAAATGATTTTACTAAATTTTACTGTTTTAAGCTGATGTAAAGAATAATAGCTCTCGATGTATTTCATTGACGATAGTCATTGGTAATTTATTTACTTTTTGTTTTACGCTTCCTTGGTTACAAATATCGAAAAGTATGAAATAATGTTCCTATAGCATATGTAAGTATTTTTTTGCATGTGCGTTTGTGTTGAATGATTTAAAGGAGGAAAACAAATGTCAGAAACAAGGGGTTTGTCAGAAGCTGTCATGAAGGACAGTAAAGCCGCCCTTCAATCGGATATACCGGAAACAACAGCTTGGAAGGACTTTCTCGCGCTTATAAAAGTGGGGATTGTCAATTCAAATATAATAACAGCTTTTACCGGCGTATGGTTAGCCCTTCATTTTTCGGGCCTTAGCTTTTTAAGTAATCTTGATGTAGTATTTTATACACTTGCCGGATCTGCGCTTATCATGGCAGGGTCGTGCAGTTTCAATAATTATTATGACCGAGATATAGATCATTTAATGGAAAGAACGAAAAACCGGCCGACAGTAACCGGTAAAGTTCAACCTTCGAAGGTTTTGGCGCTAAGCTTCGGCTTGATTGCTGCAGGGTTGATTTTACTTGCCTTGACTAATATGACAACTGCCTTGCTTGGTGCGTTTGGCGTCTTCGCATATGTTGTTCTATATACCATGGTCTTTAAACGGAGATTCGTATCGAATACGATCATAGGCAGCATATCTGGAGCGGTACCTCCGCTTATTGGTTGGGCTGCCGTCGACCCGAACCTGGATACGATTGCTTGGGTTTTGTTTGCGATCATGTTCCTATGGCAGCCGCCCCATTTTTATGCACTTGCGATGAGGCGTGTCGAAGAGTATCGTGCAGCGGGTGTTCCGATGCTTCCGGTCGTAAAGGGGTTCAAGGCTGCAAAACGGTCTATCATGCTGTGGATCATCTGTTTAATGTTCATTCCTTTCTTCCTGGTTCCATTAGGAATTCCGCTAGTCATTTTGGCAGCATTATTAAGTACAGGCTGGCTTATTTTGGGAATCAAAGGGTATAGAAAGAAAGATGATGTCAAATGGGCAACATCCATGTTTGTATATTCCTTAAATTATATGACCATTTTATTTGTAGCGATGGTTATTGTCACACTCATCTAGGCTTGGTTAAATGGAGCTGCAGCCTGTCCTTTACAGGCTGCAGCTTACTAATAAAAATTACGTGAACCGCCATACATACATATTAATGGAAACATTTTTCAGCTAGGTCATTCATAAGAGCGGTTACATGTATTAAGATCCTTAGATTAGGGATTCTTTCTTTTTAGAAATTGACATAGAGGGAATATTCGCAATTGCGCCCATTTTTGTTTTTGTGAGAAAATTTTGACGAAAGAGGGGGTTTCTGAAACTATGAAGAAAAGGCTGCACAAATGGCGCCTATTTGCTTTGCTGGGTATTGTAGGACTTGTCCTTTCGGGCTGCGGCGAACCATTTCTATCCGCACTGAAGCCAGCTGGCGATGTTGCGCAATCTCAGTTCGACTTGCTGATATTGAGTACACTGATCATGGTATTGGTTATTATTGTAGTACTTATTTTGTTCGTTGTAGTGTTACTGCGCTTCCGTCGGAAGAAAGGTGACGAAACAATACCGAAACAAATTGAAGGAAGTCATAAACTCGAAATTATCTGGACTGTCATACCTATCCTTCTTTTAATTGTTCTGGCTGTACCGACCGTCGTCACCACCTTCGACCTGGCTGACACAAAGGCGATGGATAAGAAAGATAAAGATGGAAAAACGAAGGATGCACTTGTCGTGAATGTTAGGGCAAACCTTTATTGGTGGGAGTTTGAATATCCAGACCTAGGCATCGTAACAAGCCAGGATTTGGTTGTGCCTACCGACCAAAAAGTTTATTTCAACCTAACTGCTTCAGATGTCAAGCATTCATTCTGGATACCGGCTGCCGGAGGAAAGATGGATACGAATACGGATGGGGTCAATAAGTTTTACTTACAATTCGATAGTAAAAAGGCAGAAGATTCGAATAATTTATTTTACGGGAAATGCGCCGAGCTTTGTGGTCCTTCCCACGCTTTGATGGACTTTAAAGTCGTTCCGAAAGCAAAAAGCGACTTTGAAGCATGGGCAAAAGATATGAAATCCGTAAAAGAGCCTGTCGTTGAAGGTGATGCTGCCAAGCAGGGAGAAGCTGTGTTCAACAAAAGCTGCATAGGTTGCCATGCAGTGACCCCGAATGATAGCAGACCTGAGGCTGCTCGTCAGGCACCTAATCTGGCTACTTTTGGTGAACGCCAAAAAATAGCGGGCGTATTGGATCATACGGAAGCAAATTTGAAGAATTGGATCAAAGATCCTGAGAAGTATAAACCGGGCAACACGATGACCGGTACTTACGGCGAACTTTCAGATTCAGATATTGATGCGCTGGCAGCTTATCTTTTACAGCTTAAGGTGGAAGAAAAATAGACGTTTGATCAAGGAGGTTAAATCGTGAGTACGTACGCTAATAAAAAAGGTTTTGGCGCTACGATTTGGGATTATTTGACGACCGTGGACCATAAGAAAATCGCCATTTTATATCTTATCTCTGGCGGGTTATTCTTTGTAATCGGCGGTTTGGAAGCGATGTTTATCCGTATTCAGCTTGCAATCCCAAATAATGACTTCGTAAGTGCCGGCTTTTATAATGAAATATTGACCATGCACGGTACAACCATGATATTTCTGGCAGCGATGCCATTGGTATTCGCTGTAATGAATGCGGTTGTGCCATTACAAATAGGGGCCCGTGATGTCGCGTTCCCGTTTTTGAACTCGTTAGGTTTTTGGTTGTTTTTCTTCGGAGGAGTGTTTTTGAACCTTTCTTGGTTTTTAGGCGGGGCTCCTGATGCAGGCTGGACGTCATATGCATCGCTTTCCATGCACTCTGCAGGACATGGCATAGATTTTTATGTTCTCGGTTTGCAGTTGTCAGGTTTTGGGACACTAATAGCGGGGATCAACTTCCTTGTCACCATCATTAATATGCGTACACCTGGGATGACCTATATGCGGATGCCGCTGTTTACCTGGTCAACATTTGTGGTATCAGCCTTGATATTATTCGCGTTTCCACCACTGACCGTTGGGTTGGTATTAATGATGTTCGATCGGATGTTCGGCGCGAATTTCTTCGATGTAGCAGCAGGGGGAAACACCATTATTTGGGAGCATTTGTTCTGGATATTCGGTCACCCTGAAGTGTATATCTTGATTCTTCCTGCGTTCGGAATATTTTCGGAAATTTTTGCCACATTCTCCAGAAAAAGATTATTCGGTTATTCTTCAATGGTATTTGCAACCGTACTAATCGGTTTCTTAGGCTTCATGGTATGGGCCCACCATATGTTCACCACTGGTTTGGGACCTATTGCAAATGCGATTTTTGCTGTCGCTACCATGGCAATCGCGGTTCCAACAGGAATTAAGATTTTCAACTGGATCTTCACGATGTGGGGAGGAAGCGTCAAGTTCACGGTACCAATGCTTTATGCAGTTGCCTTTATACCTTCCTTTACCATGGGTGGCGTGACAGGAATCATGAACGCATCTGCACCTGCCGATTATCAGTTCCATGATAGCTATTTCGTTGTTGCCCATTTCCACTATGTCATAGTCGGTGGGGTTGTATTGGGATTATTGGCTGGGATCACTTTCTATTGGCCGAAAATGTTTGGGACGATGTTAAATGAGAAATTGGGACAGATCACATTTTGGACGTTTTTGATCGGTTTCCATTTAACATTCTTCATTCAACATTTCCTAGGTCTGATGGGGATGCCTCGTCGCGTTTTCACGTTCTTGGATAATCAAGGCCTCAATACAGGTAATATGATCAGTACCGTCGGCGCCTTCTTAATGGCAATTGGGGTTTTGGTGATGGTAATCAATATCATCATCACATCATTTAAAAACGAAAAAGTCGGCAATGACCCATGGGGAGATGGCCGTACTATTGAGTGGGCCATTCCTTCACCGCCGCCATTTTATAATTTCAAACAACTGCCGCTTGTTCGCGGTTTAGATGCTTACTGGGTTGAAAAGATGGAAGGTAAAAAGGAAATGACCCCTGCAGAACCTTTAGGAGATATCCATATGCCGAATTCATCCTTCCTGCCGGTGACGATTGCCTTCGGTTTATTCGTAGCTGCCTTCGGTGCTTTATATCATATGGATGATAAGTCGTGGACACTGCCTATCATCATCGTTGGGCTTTTGATCACATTCGGTTCAATGTTGATCCGTTCCGTAAAAGATGATCATGGATACCATATTCATAAAGAAGACCTGATGGATGATAAAGACAAGGGAGGTAAGGCATAATGCACGCAGATGAAAAATTCACGGATGCCACTTGGCCTGCCGCTCCCGAGAAAGCAACTCTGGAAGGGAAAAATAAGTATTTAGGATTTTGGTTGTTTCTTGGTGGAGAGACGGTCTTATTCGCCTCACTATTTGCCACTTATCTTGCCTTAAAGGATAAAGTGCCGAATGGTGAAGCAGCCTTGGCAAAAGATTTATTCGAATTGCCACTTACTTTTGTAGCGACGATGCTGTTATTGACAAGTTCATTAACAAGTGTATATGCGATGTACCATATGAAGAATAATCATTTCAAACAAATGCAGGCTTGGCTAGTCCTGACGATTGCTCTTGGTTTTGCCTTCTTGGCGCTTGAAATATATGAATTCAATCACTATGTTCATGAATTTCATCATACCTTTACAAGCAGCGCATTCGGCTCAGCTTTTTATACACTTGTCGGCTTCCATGGGGGGCACGTTGCCTTTGGCTTGATGTGGTTCATATCCCTAATGGTACGTAATGCAAGACGGGGACTGAACTTGTACAATGCCCCTAAATTTTATATTGCAAGTCTATATTGGCATTTCATTGACGTCGTCTGGGTGTTTATTTTTACAGTCGTATACTTAATGGGAATGGTGGGATAACTGATGGCGAATGAACAATCAAATTCAGCGAACCCGAATGTCGATTTAAAATATCGCCGTAAGAAAAATGCTGAAGAGATGAAACATCAAGTAGTAACTTTTGTATTGATGATATTCTTTACAGTGATTTCATTCATAGCAGTGGCTATGGAAGATTTCTCACATTGGTTCATCAAACCGGTCATTTTACTGCTCGCGGTCATTCAGGTGGTTTTCCAGTTGTATTACTTCATGCACATGAAGAACAAAGGACATGGTACGATTGCTTTGTTCTTATTCTCTGGACTTGCGGTAGGGTTAATAACCGTGCTCACTTTCTTGACGATCGTTTGGTTATAACTAAGGAAATCGGCTATTGAAAGATAGCCGGTTTTTCTTTATGTGCCGATGCTGAGGCGGAATAATCCAGGTTTGTCTATATTTGTTACTATGTTTCATTTTAGGTATAATGAAAGCAAGGAAAAAGATGATGAACGAGGTGATTTTTTGTCTATTGATATTTTTGGATTTCGTGCTTTATGGAGTCCTTACTATTTTGCGGCCCTCGTACTTATAACCGTAGGCTATTTTTGGCTGGTGACAAAGAAAAGGGGACAGTTTTCAGGCAGTGCATCACTTACGGGTAAGCAAATCACGTATTTTTTACTGGCGATGATCCTTCTTTATGTGGTGAAGGGTTCGCCGCTCGACTTGTTGAGCCATATCATGTTCAGTGCCCATATGTTTCAAATGGCTTTGCTCTATCTTGTGATTCCCCCATTGTTCATCATTGCCATACCAGATTGGCTTTGGAGGTCTTTCATCAATTCAAGGGGAGTTCGCGGCTTCTTTAATTTCTTTACAAGACCTCTTTTTGCTCTTTTACTATTCAATGTTCTGTTCTCGTTATATCATATACCGTTAGTGTTCGACTTCATTAAAACGGGAATGTGGATACATGCGGGGTACACCGTCCTTTTATTCGCGACTGCCATTCTGATGTGGTTCCCGCTAGTCAATAAATTGGCGGAACATGAAAGCCTATCAGGTGTGAAAAAAGTGGCTTATATTTTTGGGAGTGGCATTTTGATGACCCCGGCTTGTGCCTTGATCATTTTTGCTAATGCGCCGCTTTATGATACATTTACGAACGCGGAATCTTGGGCGAGCGCAATGGCTCTTTGCGTACCTGCTTCCGCATTGTCCAACTTAACACTCAGTGGTCCGGAGATGTTCAATGGATTGCCCTTGCTCGAGGACCAACAGCTCGGCGGGGTCCTGATGAAGGTGATTCAAGAAATCGTGTTAGGTTATGTATTGGGTGTCATTTTCTTTGCATGGTTCAATAAGGAGAATGGCGGGCAAAACGATATCGATCCGATTCCTGCGGAGTTTCAGACTGTCAAATAGCCAGCGGGGTCTTAAAAAACTTGTCTAGTGGCAGACAAGTTTTTTATACGTTTGCCCGCCCGCCCAATCCGGATACGGTGATTAGGGGGGAATAATGATTCTGCCTAAATAGCCAGTGATTTGTCTTGGCTTTTCTTTAAAAGTGAGCATTCTGTTAATAATGCTTGATTTTATTGAATTTTATGGTTGCCTCTTATAAAATGATAGATGATTACTAAATATAGAGAGGAATGCAATACTTATGTCTTTACCAATCCTTCCAACGATAAGTACAGCCTTCATTGTATTAAGTGCCATCACTGTTGCAATAGGCTGGTACCAAATTAAACAACGTAAAATCGAGACACATAAAAAAACGATGATGGCAGCTGCTGTTTTCGCAGTGATCTTTTTCGCCATCTATCTCTCTAGAACGGTGTTTATCGGCAGTACGTCATTTGGCGGACCAGATGACATAAAAATTTATTATACGATTTTTCTGATCTTTCACATCACGCTTGCGACAACCGGAGCCGTATTGGGAATCATCATGCTTACCACTGGATTTAAAGGGAATTTTGCCATTCATAAAAAAATTGGACCTACGACAAGCATCATCTGGTTTTTCACGGGGATCACTGGTGTGGCCGTATACATCCTGCTTTATGTCATTTATCATGGAGGAGAGACAACCTCTTTAATAAAGGCAATCCTAGGATTTTAAAATGATGAAAAAGCCTGGTGCAGAAAGCATCAGGCTTTTGTATTACGTGCTGATCACCTCGCTTTTCTTCGAGGCTGTTATAGGCCATTGAATTGTGTAAGTTCTTCTTTGACTTGTGCGAGGATTTTTTCGCTTTGTTTAACTAGGGAAGAAGGGAAATCCTCACCTTCGCCATATTCGACTCCATGTGGATAATAGTGTTTCCCCAATAGCGGAACCATTAGTTTAATAACGGCCCTATGGGCGCCGACATCGCCTTCTGTAGCATAGCCAAGTATTCGCAAGTAAAAAATGCCTTCTTTTAATTCGAATTTACGATCGTAGCTGACTCTTTCGTAATCCCATTGCTCTGCACGAATTAACCCATATTGGGGCATTAGGTCATCTAATCGGTTTAGGTCAGCTGTGATATTTTCGATTCCAAAGCTTTCAAATTTCACGAGTAGTACCTCCCATGTTCAGTATTTGAGAATGAAAATGACATACCGGGAAAATATTATGTACAAGAATATATTAAAAATCTCCAAGTATGTTTATAATATACCATTTTATCCTATATTTAATAATAGTATGAAATGCTGGAAGTTGCAATGAACTTAATTCATCGTATTTTAATCATTCGCAAAAGTATCACTAGTGAATAAATTTAATGAAGGAACAGCTTATCGTAAATTAGAAAATTATGCTTGAACAATGATATAATCAGGTAAGGTAGGCTTTTGCATTGGATACATAAAATAGATAGAGAGAGGGTGTGTTCCTCTGCGCAGATTAGGTAAGGTTTTGGTGTTGATCATTATTTTTTTCGTTATTGGTATTTATCTTAATATCGGCAATGAAGATGGAGGGAACCCTCTTTTAGATGGTAACAAGGGTGTTAACCCCAATGAACATTTAAATGAAAAGTCCACTACCTCCGAAAAGGGAAGAGTGGCTAAAGCAACGGAAGGTCTGGCCGTAACGATCGGGAAAAATGCAGAAGAGATCGAAGCGGAATTCGGTGAGCCTGATCGAATTGATCTGTCGGCCTACGGATATGAATGGTGGATATATAAGAAGGACTATAGCAATTATATTCAATTAGCCGTTGAAGATGGAAAAGTGGTATCAGCATACGGAATCGGTGAGAAGGTAAATGTCGCTCCATTTAAAATTGGGCAGTCCCTTGATGCCATCTATTCCAGCTTATATATAGAACCAACTGTTGATATCGAGGTTGACGACAGCTCCTATCGTTTCGAATTGTCTGAGGAAGACATGAACATGAGGCCGTTGATCAAACTCGGGAACATTCATGTTCAGCTGTACTTGGATAAATTCACAGGGACGGTTTCGAGCATCCGGTTTTTGAATGATTCCGTCCTTTTGAAACAGCAGCCATATGAGTTGACCTACCATGGTAAACTTCCGAGTGTTGAGCCTTTATCTAAAGAAGACATGGAGAAGGTGGAAGATGGAAATGAACAGCAAATATTCGATATCACGAATATCATGCGCAACAGGTTCGATTTGAAGCCTCTGGAATGGGAAGGTCCTACGTCGGCAGTGGCTTATCTTCATAGCCGGGAAATGACGGACGCTTCTGAAGGAACGCATGTTTCAGAAGCGAAAGGGGATTTGGAAAAACGGCTTGATGCAGGTCATGTCAAATACAAGGCAGCAGGTGAAAATATCGCTGCTCATTATGTGGACGCAGCAGCGGTGATGGAAGGCTGGCTCAATAGCAAAGGTCATCGTGATACGATGCTGAATGAGGAATTTACAGGACTTGGTGTAGGAGTTTATAACAAGTATTACACCCAGAATTTTATAAAAAAATAACAAAACGGATCCGATGTGGGTCCGTTTTTGATTTCCATGATGAAAAAATTCCCTGTGGATACAGCGCATTGTTCCCTATCATCACGGTGGACCTTGCCCTCGATGATGATTGTTTTCCTTCCCCTATGGATTAACTCGCACGTGCATGTCTATAAATCGCCAATGGCCGCTTTAACATATCTGAATTCAATATCCTGAGTCACTGTTACATAGTCTTTTGGAATGGTCGAGCCTGCAAGCGTGCCCATCGCGGAATCCAGCAAGGTGGCCATCATCCCGCCATCGGTGATGTTCCGTTCATTACGTACAAGAGGCGTGTTGGGCAAGGTCATCGTAAGTTTCGTACCCTCGTCGCTTACATTCTTATTTAACTGAAACAGGCTGGAAATATTGGAATATTTACGTTTCCGACTTCTTGATTTTAGTTCTGAGAATAGGATAGACTTTGCCAGCTTTTGAAATTCATTGACCAAATCACTTGAATCTTACATGAAATCCCCTCCTCCATTCCCTAATATTATACGTAAAGGAAATGAAGGGATGCACTTTTCATATCAGTGGTGCATATGGTGGAATAGGCAATGTCTATGTGTGAGGTGAGAGTAATGGCAAAAAAAAAGCGCCCCTCCGTTGATGGATTCAGGAAGTTCGTCAAGGAGCATCCTTATTTAGTGAACGAGGTGAGAAACAAGCAAGCAACATGGCAGGAACTTTTTGAGGAATGGTATTTACTCGGTGAAGATCATCCACGCTGGCAGGCTGAAGGCAGCATGAATGAAACTGTTGTGAATGCAAAATCTCCATCACCCCCGGTGGAAAAGGAAGAAAGTACGGAGTTGATTGGTACGATTATGAGTGCAGTCAAAAATATGGATATGGGGCAGATTCAACAGTATATTGTGAATGCCAACCAGGCCATCGGGGCCATCCAAGGAGTTCTATCTGCTTTTCAGGGGAACAAGTCAGGTGAATCGACTCCTCCCTCGAAAGAAAAAGAGCAGAGATCCAACCCTTTTTTATTCACCAAAGATTAAGGAGGACCCTTCATGCGTCAGAATATATATGAATTCATCCAAACGAATGAAGATATGCGGAATTACTTGAGAGTTCAACCTGCATGGTACAAAAGGTTAATGCGTAATCCACATGAAGTGGATGTATTTGAAACCGAGGCTAAATATTATTTTGAGAAATCGATTCCCCATCGTGTTTCTAAATTTTCGGAAAGTGTTCAAGTTGCCTCGATGATGCTTCATATGTTTCAAGCCATGAACGCTCCAGGTGAATGAAGAAAAAAAGAGTAAATTACTCCTTTTGGCTAACAATAAAGGCAAAAGGGGGACGATGGTATGAGGAAATTGATTTTGGGTCTAGCAGTGTTGATGGCAGTGGCGGGTTGTGGCAAGAAAATACCCGAACCTGAAAATTCAAAAGTGGCTATACAAGATGTATCTACCCTTAAAGCTGCCACCACTGTATCAAGCGTTCGAAATTCAGATGAGGATTTTAGGGTGAAAACGTTTGTGAAGGGTAACTCGGTATACGTAGAGTGTTACTTGAAAAACTATAGTTTTTCAAACGTGAATTCAGGAAACATGGCAACGGTGACTGTCTTCATTGATAACCATAAAAAAGCCGATATGAAAACAGCAGCATTTATTGTAAAGGATGTTCCGAATGGCATGCATAAAATAAAGCTGGAGATATTGAATGGTTCTGGGAAGAAAACCGGCTTGCAAAAAGAGTTCGATGTACATATCACTTCTTCGATATAATTAAACCATTAGCATCTGAAAGGGACTAATGGTAAAATGAAGGTGGAGGTGAGCTTGTTAATGCTTGCTACTATGGAAATCATCGACATTTTGCACCAGGCTGATGGATTGGCTGAAATGATCCTTCATTCTGAAATAGGAGAAGAATATCTCCTTAGTTTATATAAATTACAGAGCGACAAAGAGGCACAGCAAAAAATATCGAAGTTCACTTCATTAAAGGATCTATTTGAAGATGTTCAAAGGTTCGGTAAGTATCACCCGGATTATAAACGCATCAATTTAGAAACGAGAGAAGCTAAACGAGATATGGATATGCACGATTCCGTTGCTAATTTCAAGAGGGCTGAGACCGAGCTGCAATCGGTTCTTGATGAAATAAGCGGAAGGATAGGGAGTGCTGTATCGGAACAGGTCAAAACTCCGGCAGGCAATCCGTTTTTTGTATCTTCGGGTGGGTGTTCTACCGGAAGCTGTGGCACTGGCGGAAGCTGCGGTTGCTCTGCCTAAATAGTGAAGTTTGCTGTCCGGCGACGGCGGCAGCAGCGTAATAAAGCCATCGAAATTCGTTAGTTCATCCGAAGCTCGGTGGCTTTTACGTGTCCGAAATGTTTTCAAAAGCGGTCAACTGCGAAAAAGGATACAATCCGGACAAAGGTTTCCACAGCAAAACATCTTTTTCTGCGGAACGTAAAAACGATGGCGGAATACATATAGGCTTTCTTCCTGTCTTACGAAAATCGTTTCACAATGGAGCTGCTTGCCGCGCATCGAATGGCTTGCAGCTTTTTTTATGATGAAAGAAAGCAACTGCTCGTCGTTATCCGGAGAGTGGTAATGGATATATATAAAGGGGATGCCGGAAAATTTCTTTACTGAAGCTTGATTAATTTCTTCATTGGAAAGTAACTGATTGATAAATTGATGCCAAATTTGTTCTAAATCCATCGTTTCATCTCCATTTCCAATAGGTATATTCATAATAGTGAGAGAATTTCGTTTATAATCTTTTTTCTTGGTTGAAAGTAAAGTTTCTGCTATGCTACACTTAGTTAAAACCTTTACAAAAGGGAGTTATTGATATGCTTGGAGCGAGACAAGGAATCATCGTCTATTTACATACATTAAAGCAAGCCAAAATGCTTAGGAAATTTGGAAATATCCATTATGTTTCGAAAAAATTGAAATATGTGGTCCTTTATACGAATATGAACGAAGTGGAACCGCTTGTGGAAAAGCTGAATAACTATTCGTTCGTAAAAAAAGTCGACCTTTCTTATAAGCCCTTTCTGAAGATGGAATTCGAAAACTCCAAACCGGATAAGGCGAAGGAATACGATTATAAGATGGGAATCTGAAAAAAACTGACTCAGCAAGAGTCAGTTTTTTTAGCCCAATGGCGGAAGGTACCTATTCATTCGCAAAATGCCGATTAAGTGTTGGTAGTAAAGTTCGGTTTCTGCAAAAAGCACAGAGGGTTTCACATCGATTTCAATGATGGGCTTATCCAGTTCTTCAGCCAGGTTTTCAAAAGTCTCATAGCGTTTATTTTTGGTTATATGAGGGTTAGGTATACCTTCACGGCAAATATAAAGCGGCTGGAACTTACCTGGATCCGTAGGCTGCATGACGATGGCTATGGAGGTTACCTTTTTATCGTTTATGGTAGTATGCAGGGCCAATAGCCTGATGACACGATGTTTCTGGTTACGACCTACCTCAAGCAGTTCATATATATCAGAAAGTCCTTGTCCGAGTTCAATAAAACGTTGAATCAATTAAACCTCTCCTAACTAACTTATTATTCATTACTTTATCATTTTCCCTCATAAAAGAGAAGGACAACTTCATGTTTGTATCATGACAAAGCTTCACGGGTTTATGTGGTAAAAAAAAAAGCCCTGCAAAATATTTGCAGGGTCCTTCTATGTCTAACTATGGACCAGAAGGCAAAGGGAGAGGAGAAACCGGAGGAAGAACTTATGGGGAAACGTAAGCCTTCTCCGCGGTTGGCAACAACACCTAAAAAGGAATGTTGTTATTCTTATTATGACCAAAAAACGTTAACTTATTCAAAACGTATAATATTTGAAGGAAAATGATTGTCTTTCTTCCTTCGTAGAAAACATGAGCGGATTCCGGACTCATACTGAAGGAATTGCATTAAATATTGGCTTGCTTTTTCTAATATGTTAGGATAGGAAAGTAACAGAAATTTGTCAAAAAATGTGGTGAGAATGATGAGGGTCGTTTCCGGAACTTGCAAAGGAAGACCACTTAAGGCTGTACCGGGTACAGGAACCCGGCCGACTACGGATAAAGTGAAGGAATCCATTTTTAATATGATTGGACCTTATTTCGAAGGGGGATTAGTCCTCGATTTATTTGCTGGCAGCGGCGGCCTTGGAATTGAAGCGTTAAGCAGGGGCATGGATAAAGCCATATTCGTCGATCGGGATTACAAAGCAAATCAAACGGTTAAGACCAATTTGGAACTATGTAAGTTTTCAGACCGTGCAGAAGTTTATAAAAATGATTCTGAGCGTGCCTTGAAAGCTTTGGTCAAGAGGGAAATGGCGTTTGAGTTAATTTTTCTTGATCCGCCGTATAAGAAACAAAAGCTAATGGAAATTGTTGAAGAAATACATAAACACCGATTACTGAGTGATAATGGATATATTGTTTGTGAACATGGCCATGATGTTACATTGCCGGAAAGTGTTGGAAGCTTTACGGTTAGGCGAAAAGAAGTTTATGGCGTCATCGCTGTTACGATTTATCAATGGGGAAATGTACACGAACAGGGGGAACTATGAATGTCCAAAATAGCGATTTGTCCAGGGAGTTTTGATCCAATAACGTTCGGCCATCTTGATATCATTCAAAGGGGAGCGAATGTTTTTGATGAGGTATATGTCGTCATCGTGAATAACTCAGCGAAAAATTCACTTTTTTCAGTGGAAGAGCGGCTGGAATTAATTACGGAGGCAACGAAACATATGCCGAATGTTAAAGTGGATTTCTATCAAGGATTGACAGTCGACTATGCTGAAAGCGTTTCTGCAAACGCCATCATCAGGGGATTAAGGGCGACTTCCGATTTTGAATACGAAATGCAGGGAACTTCAATGAACCGGTTTCTTAACAGTAGAATTGAATCATTCTTTATCATGACGAAAAATCAATATTCTTTCCTGAGTTCAAGTATTGTTAAAGAGGTCGCGAAATATGGAGGAGATATCTCCGAACTAGTTCCTCCTGTTGTCCAGGAAGCCCTGTCGAAAAAGTATGCACAACAGAAAGGATAGAAAAAAGAGCATTGCCACCGCGCAATGCTTTTTTTTCTATTTATGTTATGGAAGTCCTTTGAATATCCTTTTCGTGAATATGATGATGTAAAGGATGAGAAACATGAGGGTGAGGAGCGGGCCGAAATCAATCATATATTGATAAAGTGAGCCTGCCTGTTCGCCTGTGCCGCTGACTGGAAAAGCTTGTACCGTGCTGCCGCTTCCCTTATTGCCTTTATAGAATGGTACCCAAAGCAAAACGGTGATCATCGATGCCAGAAAGCCATGCGCAATCCTTGCGAAGAAAAACGGCAAGAAACGTATGTCAGTTGATGCTATTATACTCGCAACCTGTGCCTGGATGCTGAATCCGTTGAAAGCAAGAATGAAGCTGGTCATCACTGTTTGCTGGAAAAGACTCGCATTTTCCACGGCACTGGTCAATTTTGAACCAAGCGTCATTTCAAACATTCCCGAAATGAACGGGAGACTTAGGGAATCCGGGAAATTGTAAATATGTAAAACCCCTCCGACCCACGATGCGAGCAATCCGGTAATGTTCATATGAAATAAAAGCTTGTTGACTACTGAAAAGAGAATGATGAATCCCCCGATCATTAATAAGGTTTGAATGGAAGATAGTACTGCATCTCCAAGCAAACTGCCAAAGGGTCTTGTTTCCTTTATCCGGGTTCGGTGCATCTGGCTAAAGGCTTGTCTAATGGAAGGGAGCTTGGGCATGGCTTTAGTATGGGATTTTTCCTCTTTCCGCCGGTAAAAACGCATGATGATGCCTACACAAAAATTTCCTAGGTAGTGGGATAGTGCAAGGATGATCCCTAAATGAGGATTATGGAAAAAGCCAACGGCAACGGCAACGAACAGAAACAACGGATTGGATGAATTAGTGAAACAAACGAGTCTTTCAGCTTCAATGCGGGTCAATTGTCCCTCCTGGCGAAGCCTTACAGTGAATTTTGCACCAGCAGGGAACCCTGAGGCAAGTCCCATTGCCCAGACGAACCCGCCCACTCCGGGTACACGGAATAACGGGCGCATGAATGGTTCGAGCAAGACTCCGATAAACTTTACTACCCCAAAACTGATCAATAACTCCGAGAAAATCAAGAATGGCAGAAGTGAAGGGAAAACGATTTTCCACCACATATTCAGCCCGCCTGTGGAAGCTTCAAAGGATTCTTGGGGGAAGATGATCAAGCCGACTGCCATCATCGTGACGGAGGTAGCCAGCAGTATTGTTTTCGATTTTGATTTAAGCAAAATTCAGCCTCCTTTTGAAGGTTACTAAATAAGGGCAGTCCGTTTCGTATATAATAAAATATGAACTTTCTTTTCTCGAAATGAAGGGTGTAGAAGTAAGTGAACCATATGCACATGTCCATATGGGCAAAATTGTTCAATGTAGATCCTGACCCCTTTAAAACACACGGTACATACATTTCCCCGTCAAGCTTGTTTCACTGTCAATATAAATAATATGCTTCTATAAATCCGTTTAAGACCATAACTTTGAATGAGTTGTATTTTCAATATTTTTCAACAGGGGGGATTATCTTTGTCGGAACCGAAGGTCGGGCTTGCTCTTGGATCGGGAGGAGCAAGGGGGTTTGCGCATATTGGAGTGATAAAGGTGTTACAGCAAGAAGGTATTCCAATCGACATGATTGCCGGCAGCAGCATGGGGGCGATGGTAGCGGCCTTTTATGGAGCCGGTTCGGATATTGAACGGCTGTATAAGCTGTCTCGTGCATTTAAAAGGAAGTACTATTTGGATTTTACCATTCCTAAAATGGGCTTCATTTCCGGTAAACGCACTAAGGAATTGATCAGGGTATTTACATATGGAAAGAATTTCGAAGAACTGGATATTCCTGTGGCTGTAGTCGCCACTGATATAAAAACGGGTGATAAGGTCATTTTTCAGGAAGGTCCCATCGCTCCTGCAGTCAGGGCAAGCATTTCGATTCCTGGGATATTCATACCCGAAAAAATAGGCAAACGCCTGCTTGTTGATGGCGGGGTCGTTGATAGGGTTCCTGTTTCTGTCGTGAAGGAGATGGGGGCAGATATCATAATCGGAGTGGATGTCGCTCATGTAAAACAGGATATGGAGATAAACTCCATCTATGATGTTATTATGCAAAGCCTCGATATCCTGCAAATGGAGCTTGTGAAAAGCAGGGAGTTTGCTTCAGACATCATGATACGTCCAAGGGTGGAGAAATACAGCTCTAAATCATTTACAAACGTACAGGAAATAATTAGTATTGGAGAAGAAGCGGCAAGAGGGAAAATCGATCAAATAAAACAAAGCATTGCTACTTGGAAGGAGTCTTTTGAAGATGAACCGTAAAATGTATGTACGCACTTTCCTGGTGGTTGCTATTCTTCTCATAGCATCAGCACTTTATTCCCTACCTTTTTATGTATCCAAACCAGGAATGGCGAAGGAATTGGAGCCGATTATAGAGGTTTCAGGCGGGGATGAAGCGAAAGGGAGCTTTATGTTGACCACGGTAAGGATGGGGCGGGCAAATATTTATTCCTATTTGCTGGCAAAGTGGAGCAAATATCAGGAGCTTTATCCGGAAAACGCGATCAGGAGCGCAGATGAAACGGATGAAGAATATAATATTAGGCAATTACACTTAATGGATGGTTCTAAAAACAATGCCATAAAGATCGCATATGAAAAAGCAGGAAAAGAAGTCGATTATGAATATTTGGGTGTATATGTTTTGGACGTGCTTGAGGGAATGCCTGCTGCGAAGGAACTGAAAGCAGGCGACCAAATCATTCAGGTCGATGATGTGAAATTCAGGTCTGCACAAGAATTCATGGGCTACATTAACGGGAAGAAAGCTGGAGATAAGGTTGAAGTGGTATATAAAAGGGAAGAAACAGAGAAAAAAGCGGTTTTATCCTTGCAGCCTTTCAAAGATGACCCGAATAGGGTTGGCATAGGCATTTCACTTGATGACAATCGAAAAGTGACAACAAAGCCGGCCATCGCCATTGATTCCGAACAAATAGGCGGTCCTTCTGCTGGATTGATGTTTTCATTGGAAATATTTAATCAATTGACAGAAGGTGATCTTACGAAAGGATACGATATAGCGGGTACAGGTACGATGGCAGATGATGGGACGGTCGGGCCGATTGGCGGGATTCAACAGAAAATAGTGGCCGCAGATAATTCTGGCGCGGAAATTTTCTTTGCACCAAACGAAAGTGGAGCAGCTGGCTCGAATTATGAAGATGCACTTATAGCAGCGAAGGATATCGGAACGGATATGAAGATTGTCCCGGTAGATAATTTTGATGATGCCCTGACTTATTTAAATAAGTTAAAAGGGAAAGGAAAATGACAAAAAGCGCAGGCAGGCTATTGAACTGACCCATCGAATTGAGACTTAGAAAAAACACTCATGCTGCCTGCTCTCCAAACTCAATTGGAGACAGGTAGTTTAATTTTGCTTGAATACGTATTTGGTTATAATAATACATGTATTGATTTACCATTTGCACTACTTTAGAATTAGATATAGATGCTCTTCTTTGAGTGTTGAATCCTTCCGACTTTAGCGAGGAGTGAAAGGATTCTATGACGGCATTATCATGGCAGTTTCCTTTTCGGGACATGCTTGTGATGATGCCTTTTTCTTTAGCTAAATTTTGAAAAACATAAGATGTATAAACAGAACCTTGATCAGTATGAATCAGTAACCCATCTTTTGGTTTTCTTTTCTCTACAGCTTCATTAAGTGTATTTTTAACCAAATCTACATCCTGAGTCTCACTCACTTTGTAGGTTACAATCTCGTTATTATAAAGGTCTATGATTGTTGATAAATACAACATTTTTGATCCATATGGTAAATAAGTGATGTCCGTTACCCATTTCTCATTAGGCTTGGCAGCTGTAAATTCTCTATTTAGGATATTTTTCACCACAATGTTACTCTCACCATTTAAATATTTTGGTCGTTTAACTTTAATTTGACACTGCACTTGATATTTCTGCATGATCTTTTGAACTGTTTTTCGATTAACTTCAATTCCATGTATTCTTTTTAGAAGAGCCTTGATTTTCCTATGACCATAATGAAAATGACTCTCTCCGCATAGGAGAACGACTACTTCTTCAAGTGGGCTCATAACGGATCTTGTATACTTTTTCTTCCACCTATAATAGGTGGCCTTAGGTACTTCTAATACTGTTAATATATCAACGATTTTGTACATGGAAGACAGTTCCTTGACTACTTGTACAACAATTTGTGGCTCCAACTCCTCTCGATCTCTTGGTACTTTTTTAAGATTTCCAACTGTGCTTTTAATTGCTTATTCTCTTGTTTTAAAGCATCTTTTTCACTTAAACCAGCAGGTCCTTTTCCATACGTATATTGTTTTCCTACAGGCTGAGAGAATCGATGGGTTTGCCCTTCATCATGCCATTTCTTCCATGTTTTAATCTGGGATACATTTTTGATTCCTAACTGTTTCATTATTGCTTTATTACTCATTCCTTGTAACTTTAATTCTACAGCTTGCCATTTTACTTCCTCGGGGTAGTGAACTCTTGTGCCCATGAAGAAAAACACCTCCAAAATCGTTTAGATAACTAATACGACTCAAGGGGTGTTTTTTCCTTGTCTCATTTTACTGGGTCACTCTACTATCTGTTTGCGCTTTTTGTTGTCATGAAATCATTTTCATTTAATGATGATGGGAGCCGCATATTCCCGTTTCATCAGGGACGCCTGATACGGCTCGGATAAGCCAAGTGCGTATACCTGTGCGGCTCGTATGTCCATTTCGATGTCCTGTTTTTGATAAGAAGACAGTTTGGAAATGAGCGGGAGCGGCAGGTCTTTCTTAACGGTGTGCAAATATTCCCTTCCCCTGCCATTCATGCCAAGGAGTCTGATATAGCTTGGCAGGTTGGTGTTTGTCATTTGTTCCTTGGAAGTATTGGTCAATATATGGATGCACATCCGTTGGAGCCGTGTCCATGTATAGCGTTTCGTTTTCAGTGCCGTCATGAACTGTGAAAAGGTGGCAGTGGCTTTAGCCATCTGCTTGATCCGATGCTCGATTCCTTCCTCGATTTCGTAAATCGCTGTCAATTCGCTTAAAGAAGAAGAGAGGATCCGGTACTTCAACAGGGGCCAATACATTTCCCAATCATGCAAGGAGCGGAAGTTGGATACATATTGCTCAAGTCCGCTGCTTGTCGGCTTGGGAACATAGCTTGAAACGGAATCCAAGCTTTCCCCCTGTTCTTGGATGGCCTTGCGTATACCAGTTGCGCTGGCAATGGAGTCGTCAGACAAATTAGTATCATGATATCCGGCAGCGACCCTTTGAATCGTATAGGGGCGGATCGAAAAACCGCTGGTAAGGGCAGCACTTACATATTCCTTTCCAAGAATGTTATTAGGCTTAGTCAAATCGAGGGCTCCATCATTCTTGATGATTGCTTGATAGGCCTTGGCGGCACTTGCAGGATAGCTATTCCCGGCATCCATTGCCAATTTAACGGCGGCATCGAATGGGGCGGATTGATCAGAAATGACTGTATGTGCGGTGATGAATGGCTCGATCCTGCCATCCTCGCTCCCGAAACAAAAAGAGTCACAGCCGAGATACTCCAAAAGGGAGATGGAGCCTCTTGCAAAGATTTCCGCCTTCTGCGTTGCAAAAGCGTAGGGAAGCTCTATGACAAGGTCGACGCCGCCTTGCAGGGCCATGGCAGCACGGGTCCATTTGCTGACTATAGCAGGTTCGCCGCGCTGTAAAAAGGGCCCGCTCATGACTGCAACCACAATATCCGCACCGGTTTTTTCTCTGCTTTTTCTTGCATGTAAAACATGTCCATTATGAAAAGGGTTATATTCGACTACTAATCCGCAAGCCTTCATTGGTTCACCTCAGAGAAAAACTTTGTATTTTTTCAACTTAGTGCTAAAATAGTATTTCAAGTAAGATTCCATAATGTTTCATCGTGATTTTTTGGTTTGAAAAGAATCTTAAACTTTGGATAATCAGTTAGGATGACTACATTATAGTGTAAAGAAAAAATATTGACAAACTTATAATTGAAAGCTATAATTATTTTTGTTGCCTTGAGGTGATTTCATTTGAAATGGACGATTAGTCAACTTCAAAAAATTCGGGACAAAGATTTACGGTTTGATGAACACGTGGATGTCGTAGACATTAGAGAAAGAGACCCGCAAATTCGCGACGTTTCTCCGATAAGAGTAGCAGGAAGAGCTGATATCAGTTCGACCGAGATTACTTTTCACTTGCATCTTTCTGGTGAATTAACATTACCTTGCTCCCGTACACTGGTAGACGTTAAATATCCGATTGATATTGATACAAAGGAAACCTTTCTATTAAAGGCAGATGGCACTGATTTCTATGGAGATGATGTCACTGTTGTAGAAGGCGATGTTGTAGACCTTATACCGGTAATTAAAGAAAATTTATTGCTAGAAATTCCGATGCAGGTTTTTTGTGAGGATGTCGATTCCAATGAAGCTGCTCCTCAATCCGGTAAAGACTGGGCTGTTATTTCTGAAGAGGAAAATGAGCATAAGGTTGATCCGCGATTTGCAAAGCTTGCCGACTTTTTTGACAACAATAAAGAATCTTGATTGGAACGGAAAATCGTTAATCCGATTTTTCCAGCTTTTTTATATTTTTTAAGGAGGTGGGAATAATGGCTGTACCTTTTAGAAGAACGTCGAAAACTGTAAAAAGAAAACGTCGTACACACTTCAAGCTTCAAGTACCTGGTATGGTAGAATGCCCAAGCTGTGGTGGAATGACTCTTTCACATCACGTTTGTAAAGAATGTGGAACATACAAAGGAAAAGAAGTTGTCGCAAAATAATTTCTTTCCCTACTTGAAAGCTTTGCTTTCTTGATGCAACACGCTAATAAAAGCGCAGAGATTTTCTCTGGGCTTTTTTTATCAGTTTGTTTGGCTGAATATTCGGAAATGTGAACCTGGAATGATGAATAGAGGAGGTGCTTCCTTGAATCGGACGATTAAGGTTGAAAAGAGTGTACGTGGTTTCATGAAGGTCATATTTAATAGACCGGAGAAAAGGAATGCCGTGAACTATCAACTGATGGACGAACTTCAATCAATACTGGCGGAAGCGGCCTGTGATGATGAGATTAAATTGCTTGTCCTGACGGGGGCGGGTACCGACGCCTTCTGCTCAGGAGGGGATTTGGGTGAGTTTCAAGATTTATATACAGAAGAAGAGGCCTTTACTATGTTATCGAAAATGGGTGAGGTTCTGTATGCACTTGCAGTTTTCCCAAAACCGACAATGGCTTTCATTAATGGCAGCGCTGTTGGCGGGGGTTGCGAAATAGCTACTGCCTGTGATTTCCGGTTAGCGAAAAGCGGCGTCAGGGTAGGTTTTGTGCAAGGTACGCTAGGAATCACCACAGGCTGGGGCGGCGCTTCACTTTTACTTGAAAAAATACCAGGTCAAAATGCGGTAAAGCTATTGATGGGTGCAAACATACATACAGCGGAAGAAGCCAAAGGACTCGGTTTCGTAGATAAGATAGCCGAGAGCTGGGAAGGTTTCGCGGAAGATCTTCTTCGCCATGAGACAAGGGTATTGATGGCTTATAAAAAATTGTTGATCAATAAATGGGAGGCAGGCGGTCTTAAAGGAAGAATGGAGGCTGAAATCCGTGAATGTGCTAAACTTTGGGCAAGTGATGCACATCATGCCGCGGTCAGCCGTTTTTTAAACAAGAAAAAATAAAAATACCGCTTCTATATTTCTTCTATCTTTCCTAGCATGTGCATATTATGAATTAAAACTTGCTAAGGAGGTAGAGAGATGACAATTGCGAGACAAGATGCATGGACCCATGATGAGGATTTGTTGTTGGCTGAAGTGGTGTTAAGGCATATAAGAGAAGGCAGTACTCAACTAAAGGCGTTTGAAGAAGTGGGGAAGCAGTTATCAAGAACATCGGCGGCCTGTGGGTTTCGATGGAATTCTTTTGTAAGGAAGCAATATAAATCAGGAATCGAGCTGGCAAAGAAACAAAGGAAGGAACAGGTCGTCCTTGAGCCGAATGCGGAACCTAATCCTGTTGCGGAAGTGGAACATCATAAGATCGAGCAAGAGGCTCCCCGGGAAGAGGAACAAGATTCTATTACGCTTCAGAAGGTTATATTATATTTAACCAAGATGGATGAGTTCTTCCAGGATGATAACGAGGAGAAGGAACGGATTTCCGAGCACTCCCTATTTCTTGAACAGGATAATTGCCGTTTGCAGGAAGAGAATACCCTGTTGAGAGAAAACTTGAAAGCTGTCGAGGAAGATTACCGTGCGCTTATGCAAATCATGGAGCGAGCCAGGAAGCTTAGTGTACAAGAAGACGAAAAAACGAACCCGAAAGTTAGTTTCCAAATGGATAAGAACGGTAATCTGGAAAGGGTCAATAAATAAAAAAGGCGGGTGGAAGAATCCGCCCGCGTTTTCGTTATTCTTCCGTATCTGTTTCAGTTGTTGCTTGTTTATCGAATGGACTCCAAATCAGCGGGTTTTCCCCAAAGTCGCGTTCCATATCATAGGAAACTGCAGAAAAGCCCATCTTTTTCCAAAAATCTTGTGAATGGACTCTTGGATTGGTTTTGATGGGCATGTTCAGGCTTTTGGCGAATTCGACCAAAGCTTTTCCATACCCTTTTTTCTGATAGTTAGGCAGGACTTCGAGTTTCCAAAGAACAAGGAAGTCCCTTGAATTGTCAAAATACTGATCAAATTTAGCGTTTCTTTTGTACAGGCTCATCCGGGCTACAAGTTTGTCGCCATAAAAGATACCATAAAAAGGTGATTGGCTGTCATTTTCAATGATGTTACCTTCTAGATCATCTAGCATTGACAGTTCCTGAATTCCGTATTCTTTGAATTTTTTGAATTCCTCAAGCGTTTTAAAATTTACAAGTAATCGTTCCACCTTGTATTCCATAAAAAAGCTCCCCCTTAATTCTGATAAACCTCTTCGGTAGTGACCTTCGTAAGTCATCCCACTGTGGAATCCCAACTAAAGGCTAAATCTAGCATGACATTGAACAATTCATCCTGCTGACTAATGCTAACAGCGATAGCCATTCATCTCCGCACACTTATCAGCGATTCCTCGCTGGTATTGGATCGGAGGTATTTTGTATCCCTTAAAGAGTAAAGATTGGCTACGCTTTTCGTATCTAATATACCATTAATTCAACGCTTAAAGAAGGAAATAAATCTCCAGTAGCGTATTTAAGGCACTTTTACTGAATTTTATTGCAAGCCATGCGTTTCTTACCTTTGTTATAAGCTGCGCTGCGGGAATCCCCAATGCGGAAGGCGTGAAAATTGATGCAGGATAAAAAAGATTATGTGTTAAAATAGTAAATATATTTCAGAAAAGTAAGGATTGGTAACATGCGAATTGGAATTATTGGAGGAGGGGCCATCGGACTGCTGTTTGCATCTCATTTGAGTGGCAAACATAGTGTAACGGTCTATACCCGTACGGTACAACAGGCTTCGATCATCAACCATGAGGGGATCCGGCTGATTCAAGAGGGTGAAAGTCGGTTGCTGGACTGCGTCATGTCGAAGAGCTTGGACGGGGGGGTAACCGACCAGGATCTTCTTATACTGGCAGTGAAACAATACCAGCTTCAACACATCTTGCCGGCAATCAACCGTCTTGATGTGCCGCTGCTATTCTTGCAGAATGGCTACGGGCATATTGCTCATTTGGAGCAGCTTCAATCTCGGGCCATCTATGTAGGGATTGTGGAGCATGGGGCTTTGAGACATAATGCAAATACGGTGGAGCATACCGGGCTTGGCCTTACGAGGATCGCTTCATTTAAAGGTGAGCTCGACCGACTCTCATTATTGAATGAAAGGATGGATGGTTTTCCTTTTGCCAGGAGCGAGGACTATCACTCGATGCTTCTCGATAAACTTCTCGTTAATGCAGTGATCAATCCATTAACAGCCATCCTGCAAGTGAAAAATGGCGTTTTGATCACCAATGTCTTTTATTATCAATTGTTTCAAGAGCTTTTCGATGAAATCTCCAGCATTTTGGAAGTGGAGAATAAAGCAGAGTCATTTGAACATGTTAAAACCGTTTGCATGGCAACTGCCGGAAACCGTTCGTCCATGCTAAAAGATTTGGAAAACGGCAGCCAAACGGAAATTGATGCAATATTGGGCCATATTCTTTCTATGGCAAAGCATAAGGGGAAAACGGATGTCATGGCGTCTTCTCTATTCAAGATGATCAAGGGGAAAGAGACTCTGGGGGGATGAGGATGTGCCGAACGTTGTTTCAAATCTTGCCGCAATATTCATTACCTTGCCTTTTTTAGGGTACATATTGTTTTTTGTAGGAGCCAAGCAATTGACTGGTAGCCATAGGCGCTCCGTTCAGTTCGCGATGGATATGAGTGCGATTTTATTCGTAATATCCGTCCATTATTTAATCATTGCCATTTGGGATAAGCAAATCCTTTGGGTGATCATGCTGATCATGATTGTCAACGCAATAGTGGTGGTAATGGTCCATTACAAGGTGAAAGAGGAAATCATTTTTCATAAGGTAGTAAAGGGTTTTTGGAGAGTGAACTTCGCTTTCTTTTTCGTCGCTTATATACTCTTATTTTCAATTGGATTAATAACAAGTATTACAAAGATATTTACTACATAAAATAGAACGCCACATCAATTTTCTGCTGCTGGGCAACTTCTTTTGTTTTCTTAAAGTGGAATGTTATACTCTAAAAAGAATTGTAGTTGCAGAGAAAGGGAGAACAGAAATGGAGATGAAAGATCTCGCTTTACCATCTTTAAACCGTTTTGCATCGGACTATTTACAAAACCATCTTGAAGCGGAGGATTATTTTCATTATGACTTGTCTAAGGCGGATAAGTATCGAGATAGATATAATGAATTGATGAACCGTGCTTTTTCACGTCGTGAACTATCCGATTACATACAACGATATATGTCCCGTTTTTCAAGCAGCGAGGAAGTTAAAGGGAATATTGAAAGGTTGCGCAGAGATGATTCCGTTGTTGTTATTGGCGGACAGCAGGCTGGGCTGCTATCGGGTCCGCTGTATACCATCCATAAAGTGATCTCGATCATAAAACTTGCAAAAGAACAGGAGAAAGAATTGGGACGCCCTGTCATACCGGTTTTTTGGATAGCTGGCGAAGATCATGATTTGGCTGAGGTCAATCATGTGTATATTATGAAAAACGGAAAGCCGCACAAAAAAACGTATCCTTCCTATCAGCCTTATAAAACGATGGTATCGGATGTGGAGCTTGAAACGGAAAAGGCAGAGAAATGGTTCGAAGAAATCATCGAAACCTTTGGAGAAACGGCCTTTACGAATAAACTTTTAATTAAAATGAAAGAAATGATAAATGAATCGAAAACCTTTGTCGACTTTTTTGCCAGGCTGATTCATGAGTGGTTCCATGAATATGGTCTTTTACTCATCGATGCGGCAGATCCGGACTTAAGGCAAATCGAGAAGGGCCATTTTATAGCGATGATCCAAAAAAGTGAGCGCATCGCTGAAGTGGTCGAGGATCAACAAACATTCATGCAGGCAAAAGGTTATCCTAAAATGATAGAAATGGATAAACAAGCAGCGAATTTATTTTATTATGATCCGGAAAAAAAAGATCGATGTTTACTGGAGCGTGTACAGGGCGGCTTCAGCGGTAAAAACACGGAGTCGTTTTCGGAGGAGGAATTGCTGCATATAGCCCAAAATCATCCTGAACGGCTTAGCAACAATGTCATCACACGTCCGCTTATGCAGGAAATGCTATTTCCGGTATTGGCCTTCATCTCCGGACCAGGGGAAATTGCCTATTGGGCCGAATTAAAACGGGCATTTGAATTGTTTTCGATGAAAATGCCGCCAATCATCCCTAGGCTAAACATCACGATTGTAGAACGGCGTGTCCATACGGATTTAGAAGAAATGGAACTTACCTTGGAAACTGTTCTGACTGAAGGAACCGCTAATGCGGTAAAACGGTACTTGGAAGAAGTGGAAGATGAGACAACGGCTAACCTGTTCGGGAAGCTGAAATCACAGCTTGAAGAGAACCATAAACAACTTTCCGACCATGCTGTTTCATTGGATAAAGGGCTTGAGCCGATGCTGAACAAAAATATTGAATTCATCCAAAAACAATTGGATTTCATATATGGGAAAATCGGTGACCGTACAAAGGAACGCCATTCGGTTACCTTGAAAAAATATGAACGCATCGCCCAGTCGCTTTACCCGCTTGAATCACCTCAAGAGAGGATCTGGAATGCTTTTTATTACCTGAACCAATATGGACCGGAATTCATTAGTGATATCATGAAGCTGGATTACCAATTCAATAATCAGCATAAATTGATTTTCATATAGAAGTATTAGCCGCATTGGGGAAAAGTGGCGGATTAATCAATTATGACGGACAGTTGAAAAGCAAAAAAAGACAGGTGCTAAAGCCTGTCTTTTTTCTGTTTCCTGAGCCTAGTCGTTAATGCTTCGACAGGAATAGTGCGACTATGTCCCAGTATGAGTCCATTCGAGGGAAATGTACGGTTCTTTGAATAATTTGGCTAAATAAAAAAGGGATTGAAAAGAAGGGAATTATTACTTGGAAGGAGAAAGTAAAAACAAGTGGAGAAAGGTGGGGGAATGTGGTACATTGAGATTAGAATGTGGGGGTAGTGGGTATGTTCATGGGAGAGTACCATCATAACATCGATATAAAGGGCCGTTTGATCGTTCCCGTGAAATTCAGGGACAATCTCGGGGAGCAATTTGTTCTGACCCGCGGACTCGATCAATGTTTATTTGGTTACCCTATGGAAGAGTGGAAGCTGCTTGAAGAAAAGCTGAAAGCCCTGCCTTTAACAAAAAAAGATGCCCGAGCCTTTACCCGTTTTTTCTTTTCTGCAGCAACAGAATGCGAAATCGATAAACAAGGGCGAATTAATATCCCCGCGCCGCTTACTTCATATGGCCAATTGGAAAAAGAATGTGTAATTCTTGGTGTTACCAATCGTATTGAGATTTGGAGCAAATCCCTTTGGGAAAACTATTTTTCAGCTTCGGAGGATTCTTTCGCTGAGATAGCAGAAAATATGATTGGCTTTGATATTTAAGGCTGCCCTCAGAAATAGAGTCACTCAATAACCGATTGGAAGGATGTCTAGCATGTTTCAACATACAACAGTGTTATTAAAAGAGACGGTTGATGGATTGAACATCAAACCTGATGGAATTTACGTGGATTGTACTTTAGGAGGAGCCGGCCACAGCGAATACTTGCTTTCACAGCTCTCTGACAAGGGCAGGCTTTATGCTTTTGATCAGGATGAAACGGCAATACGGAATGCTAAGGAAAAACTGGAAAGCTATGGTGAACGTATCGTTCTTGTTCCGAATAATTTTAAATACTTAAAAGAAGAGCTGAATGCCCGCGGGATCGAGAAAGTCGATGGAATCCTGTACGATTTAGGGGTGTCATCGCCGCAATTGGATACACCGGAACGAGGTTTCAGTTATAACCATGATGCGCCTTTGGACATGAGGATGGATCAAAGCGCTGCCATCTCTGCCTATGATGTAGTCAATACATGGTCATTCCATGATTTGATGAGGATTTTCTTTCAATATGGGGAAGAAAAGTTTTCCAAGCAAATTGCCCGCAAAATAGAAGCGGCCCGAGAAATTAAACCGATTGAAACGACGTTTGAGCTAGTGGAGCTGATTAAGGATGGGATCCCTGCCCCTGCAAGACGTAAAGGCGGACATCCTGCGAAACGGGTTTTCCAAGCGATCAGGATTGCCGTGAACGATGAGTTGGGCGTCTTCGAGGATTCTCTGGAGCAAGCGATTTCGCTTTTGGATATGGAAGGCAGAATATCGGTTATTACATTCCACTCGCTTGAAGATAGGATTTGCAAAACGGTTTTCAAAAAAGCCAGCAGCATGCCGGACCTTCCGCCTGGACTTCCTATCATCCCGGATGAATTCAAACCAACCTTGAAAATAATTACGAGAAAACCGATTCTACCTTCAGAAGATGAGTTGGAAGGGAATAATCGTTCCCGTTCGGCTAAACTAAGAATCGCTGAAAAACAAAAAATATAGAAAAAAATCAGTAAGGGGGAACAGGAATGAGTTCCATAGCCAAAAAGATCCAAGAACAGCAATATGAAGACCAAAAGCAACATCAGCAACAGGCACATCAAACAGTGGTCATCCGTAAAGCAAAGATATCCATTGGTGAAGTTTTCTTACTATGTGCCCTTGCTATTATGGTTGCTTACATGGGAGTGAAAATCGTTTCTAATCAAGCTGCCATTTATGAAACCAATAAAGAAATCCAGCTTGTTGAATCGAAAATTGCCGAACAAGGCAAAGTGAATGACGATCTGAAAGTGCAGGTTGCGGAACTTAGTACATACGAGAGAATTTGGGAAAAAGCTGCAGCGCTTGGGTTCAAGTTAAATAAGAATAATGTGAAGGGTGTGCAGTGATAATGCAGAAACAAAAAAATATGAAGCATGGGGCAGCCGGATTATTCTTCTTATTCGGCCTGCTCTTTTTTGTTTTAATCAGCCGCTTTTTGTATATCCAGGTGACAGGAACCGCAGGCGGGGAAGTGCTCGCTTCGAAAATCGAAAAGAAATACGAAAGGAAACAGGTGCTGGAGGCAAAAAGGGGCAGCATTCTCGATGCAAAGGGGGAAGTCATCGCCGAGGATACTTCTTCTTATATCTTGAGGGCAATACTCAGTAAAAAGGAAACTGAGCGCGTCAAGGATCCAGAAATGACCGCGAGTAAGCTTGCTAGATATATAGACATGGACGAACAGGAAATCTATGAACGCCTTACGAATAATAAAGAGGCATATCAGGTCGAATTTGGCAGCGCGGGCAAGGATTTGTCGCAGGTCGTCAAACAGAAAATCGAAAAATTGGAGCTGCCGGGAATTACATTCGGAAGGACGAATAAACGATTTTACCCAAATGGAATCTTTGCATCGCATTTAATCGGCTACGTAGAAAAGGATGAGAAAACGGGCGAAATGGCCGGTAAGTTCGGCATTGAGAGGTATCTCAACAAAGAATTGAAGGAAACGGACGGGAAGCTGACATTTGACAGTGACTCACAAGGCTTCCTTTTACCTGATGCGAAGGAAAAAGTTGTCGCACCGGATAATGGCAATGATGTCATGCTGACCATCGACAAGAAAATCCAAACCTTCTTGGAAGATTCGTTGAGTAAAGTGCAGGCGAAATATGATCCCGAGCAAATCATAGCCATTGTTTCCAATCCTAAAACGGGAGAGATAGTGGCCATGGGGCAAAGGCCTACCTTCCATCCGACAACGAAGGTTGGACTCACCGATACATGGCGCAACCTTGCCATTGAAGAAACGTTCGAGCCGGGATCGACCATGAAAGCCTTTACGCTTGCAGCAGCTGTGGAGGAAGGGGTCTTCAACCCGAATGACAGCTTTGTAGCCGGAACCTATAAAGCGGGATCAGGGGAAATTCATGATCACAGTGGTATCGAAAGAGGGAAAAGCATGACATTCCTTGAAGGAGTCCAACGTTCCTCCAACGTCGCTTTCGCTACACTTGCAATGGATAAAATAGGAGCGGATACATTCAGGGAGTATTTGACTAAATTTGGGTTCGATAACAAAACGGGAATCGATTTGCCGAATGAGATAACCGGTAAAATTCAATATAAATATAAGCTTGAAAAAGTGACAACTGCCTTCGGCCAGGGTTCGACTGTCACCCCCATTCAACAAATCCAGGCTGCTTCGGCGATAGCCAATGACGGAAAAATGATGCGGCCTTATGTGATCAAAAGCATTTCCGATCAGGATACAGGAAAGGTTTTGAAAACGACAAAACCGAAAGTGACGGGGAAACCGATTTCGGCAGAGACTGCCAAGCAGGTGCGTGACTATTTGGAAACGGTGATTTCTGCGAAAAAGGGAACAGGAAGCAAATATGCCATCGACGGATATGAAGTAGCCGGAAAAACCGGTACAGCCCAAATTGCCGGTCCGACTGGTAGATATCTGGAGGGGAAGAATAACTACGTATTCTCCTTTTTAGGGATGGCACCGAAAGATGATCCGCAATTGGTCATGTATGTGGCAGTCAAGCAGCCTAAGCTGGGCACGTCTTATGTCGGCGCCGACCCATTGTCAGAGATATTCAATCCTGTCATGCAGAATAGCCTGCAATATTTGAATATCAAACCATCTGATGTAAAAAAACAAAAAGCGAATAAAATCGTTGATTATACGAATCAAACTGAAAGCTCAGCAGCCAAGGAGCTGAAGGATCTAGGGTATGATGTAAGCACGGTAGGGAGCGGGCGTAAAGTGCTCGACCAATCCCCGAAGGCTGGAAGCTCGCTTTTACAGGGTGAAAAGATCATCTTGAGAACGGAAGGTGAAATGAAGGTTCCTGATATGAAAGGGTGGTCATTAAGGGACGCCATGAAATTGGCTAAGGTCGCAAAACTGGACTTGAAGACAACAGGGACGGGATATGTGAGTAAGCAGAATCTCGAAGCAGGGAAAAAGGTGAAGGAAGGCGATTCCTTCAATATTGAATTAACCCAGCCAAAGGGAGCTGGTGAAGATATACCGACAAATGAGAGCACCGAATGAGCACGAAGAGGGGAATCCATAAGGATTCCCCTCTTTCATTTTTGATGGTTTTTTAGTCTAGCATCGAGTAGACAAGCATATATTGTAGCATGTATGAAATGGAGGTGCCTGTTTTTGCGTGTTTCGAATGTTACTGTCCGAAAACGGCTGGCAATCGCATTGGCAGTAGGAATCGTAGTTTTTTTTATCATTGATATCCGCTTGGGAATTGTACAGTTCTATTTAGGTGATAAGTTGACGGGGCTTGCTGAGGATTTATGGAGCAGGAATATTCCATTTGAGGCTAAGCGTGGGGAGATTTTAGATCGCAATGGTGTGGAGCTGGCGACGAATATATCGGCCCCGACGGTCTATGTCATCCCAAGGCAGATTGAAGATGCAGATAAGACGGCGGGACAGCTTGCTTCCATATTGGATATGACCAAGGAAAAGGCTTACCAATATCTGACCAAACAGGAGATGAGCGTAAGAATTCCTGAAGGCAGAAAAATATCCCATGAAAAGGCGAAGGAAATAAAAGCATTAGGAATAAAAGGGGTATATATCGCTGAAGATTCAAAGCGTCATTACCCATTCGGCGAATATCTTTCCCATGTACTAGGGTTTACGGGATCGGATAACCAGGGATTGATGGGAATTGAATTGTCCTATGATAAGGAACTAAGCGGGAAGAGGGGGTTTGTAAAATTCTATTCGGATGCCAAAGGGAAAAGGCTTGAGAATATGGCCGATGACTATAAGCCTCCCGTTGATGGAGATAATTTGAAGCTGACAATCGATAGCAAAATCCAGACGATCGTGGAGAGGGAGCTCGATAATGCGGAGGCAACGTATGACCCTGATGGTCTGATCGCCATCGCCATGGACCCCAATACCGGCGAAATTCTAGCCATGTCGAGCAGGCCTACTTTCGACCCAGCCAATTTTCAAAACGTACCATCCGAAGTGTATAACCGCAATTTACCGGTTTGGAGTATATATGAACCAGGATCGACGTTCAAAATCATCACCCTTGCTGCGGCTTTGGAGGAGGGGAAGGTGGATTTGAAGAATGAACATTTTTATGACTCCGGTCATGTTGAGGTGGCTGGATCGGTTCTTCATTGCTGGAAAAGCGGCGGACATGGAGACCAAACCTTTCTTGAGGTTGTCGAGAACTCATGCAATCCAGGATTTGTGGAGTTGGGCAACAGGCTCGGGAAGGACAAGTTGTTTAAATATATCAATGATTTCGGTTTTGGACAAAAAACAGGGATTGATTTAACCGGAGAAGGAAGGGGAATCATGTTCAATATGGATCGTGTGGGTCCTGTTGAGCAGGCAACAACGGCGTTTGGACAAGGTGTGGCCGTAACGCCGATTCAGCAAGTGACGGCCGTATCGGCTGCCGTGAATGGCGGAACTTTATACACACCATATATCGCCAAGGAATTGGTTGACCCAAAAAGTGGTGAAGTGCTTATGAGAAAGACCCCTCAGGCCAAGAAAAAGGTGATCTCGGAAGCAACTTCGAAAAAGGTTCGTGAAGCACTTGAATCGGTTGTAGCGCAAGGCAGCGGTAAAGGTGCATTCGTGGAGTCATACCGGGTTGGAGGGAAGACGGGGACGGCTCAGAAAGCTGAAAATGGACGATATCTTGAAAATAATTATATTCTCTCATTTATTGGTGTCGCCCCAGCTGATGACCCGCAAATCGTCGTCTACATCGCGGTCGATAACCCGAAAGGAACGGTGCAATTCGGCGGCGTCGTGGCCGCTCCGATCGTCGGCAATATCATGGAGGATTCCCTCAGGGCGATGGGTGTCAAACCAAGAAAAAACCAGATTGAGAAGGAAACCGTCTGGACCGATCCCGTCATGGTCGAGGTTCCGGACGTAGTGGGAATGAGCAGGAAAGAGCTTCAAACCCAGCAGGTGGATTTGAAGCTCGATATTGCCGGAAATGGGGATAAAGTCATAAATCAAGCTCCTGATGCGGGTGTTAAGGTAAAAGAAGGCTCTACAATAAGAATTTATCTTGGCGAAAATAAAGAATAAGTATAATATAATAGATGAATAGGTAAAGCGGCTGAAGAATCATCAGCCGCTTTGTTTACGGAGTCGTGATAACCTCGTATAATTAAAATTGGTTTCTCGACAAGCTAAGGTTAATCACATATAATTAATCCTCAAATTAAGTTGAGAGGGATGGAAAAATGAAGCTTCAAAAATTACTATCTTATTTACACTCCTTATTAAACCATGAAGGAGAAAATCCTGAAATCACCTCCATTGAAAATGATAACCGTAAAGTCAAAGACGGAAGTTTATTTGTTTGCATAAAAGGTTATACAGTCGATGGTCATGATTTTGCCCAATCCGCTGTTGGAAATGGAGCTGCGGCAGTCATTGCCGAGCGGGAGCTTGATTTGCCTGTACCCGTGATCGTCGTCAGGGATTCAAGCAGGGCTATGGCGGTCCTTGCCGATGCATTCTACGGTCATCCGACCCAAAAGCTGCGCTTGATCGGAATCACCGGCACGAACGGAAAGACGACCACCAGTCACCTGCTTGAAAAGATTTTCGAGGATCGGCATGAAAAAACGGGATTGATCGGCACGATGTATACAAAAATAGCCGATAAGGTTTATGAAACAAAGAATACGACGCCAGATAGCGTCACCCTGCAGAAGGCTTTTCATGAAATGACCGAAGCGTTTGTGTCTACGGCCATAATGGAAGTATCTTCGCATGCTCTTGAACTTGGACGCGTCCATGGCTGTGATTATGATATTGCTGTATTTACCAATCTCACACAAGATCATTTGGATTTTCATAAAACGATGGACAGATACAAGCAGGCGAAATCCTTATTCTTCTCCCAGCTCGGAAATGCTTACATAGAAAATCGTCCCAAATACGCCGTGCTTAATGCTGATGATGACGCAACTGATGATTTCATAAAAGCGACGGCTGCTGCAGTCGTTACTTATGGCATTGACAATGAAGCCGATATCAGGGCGAAGGATTTAAAGATTGATGCAAATGGCACATCCTTCACCTTGACAGCGGGTAAGGAAGAACGTTACATTCAGCTGAAGCTGATTGGTAAATTCAGCGTATATAATGTGCTCTCTGCAATCTCGGCTTCCTTATGTGCTGGGAACGATTTAGATGACACCATTAAATCGATCGAGGAAATAAAAGGCGTGGCAGGCCGTTTTGAGCTCGTTACGGCGAATCAAGCCTTTCCAGTCATCGTTGACTACGCCCATACGCCGGACAGCTTGGAAAATGTCCTCAAGACCGTTGCCGAGTTCGCTGAAAAGAAAATCTTTGTTATCGTCGGGTGCGGCGGCGACCGAGACAAGACAAAGCGCCCAATCATGGCAGAGATTGCCTGCAACTTGGCGACAGACCCAATTTTCACCTCCGATAATCCGCGCAGTGAGGACGCGGCCCAGATCCTTCGGGATATGGAAGCTGGAGTGGCGGGTAAAGAATATTCGGTAATCGAGGACCGGAGGCAGGCGATAGTCCATGCCGTTTCCAAGGCGGAAGAGGGCGACGTTATCCTGATAGCCGGAAAAGGGCATGAAACATATCAATTGGTCGGTGACGAAGTGCTGCATTTCGATGACCGTGAAGAAGCGGAAAAGGCGATTCTCAGCCGTTTAGGTTCAGCTTGAACCCAGCGGTGAGTGTGCCGGGCTTACAAACAAGAAAAGACAACAAGCAGAATTTTATATTTGAATTGTGTTAGGAATGAGGGAGTAAGGAATGTTGGAACAAGTAATTTTTTATACGATTTTGGTGGCGTTTTTAGTAACTGTACTTCTTTCGCCGATTTTCATCCCGTTTTTGAGAAGGCTGAAATTCGGGCAGAGCATCAGGGAAGAAGGCCCACAATCGCATTTGAAGAAAACGGGAACGCCTACCATGGGCGGTTTGGTCATATTATTATCGGTAACCATCGCTACGTTGGTGATGACTTTTAAATTTTCGGTACCTTCCACCGAAACCTATTTATTATTATTCGTTACTTTAGGATTTGGATTGCTTGGTTTCCTGGATGATTTCATCAAGGTGGTCATGAAAAGAAACCTAGGCTTGACATCCAAGCAAAAACTGCTTGGACAAATTGTGATTTCGGTCATCTTTTACTTCGTCTTCAAGCAGACAGACCGTTTCAATCCGGAACTGACGATTCCTGGTACTGACTTTTCGGTCGACTTCGGCTGGTTTTATCTATTTATCGTGATTTTCTGGCTGGTTGGTTTTTCGAATGCCGTCAATTTGACGGATGGTCTCGACGGACTTGTCTCAGGAACTTCGGCCATCGCCTTCGGTGCTTTTGCGATTTTGGCATGGAGTCAGTCACAATATGATGTGTCTATATTTTCGGTGGCGGTCGTAGGGTCTGTTCTAGGGTTTTTGGTATTCAATGCACATCCTGCAAAGGTATTCATGGGCGATACAGGGTCGTTGGCTCTGGGAGGAGCAATAGCAACCATCGCCTTGTTGACTAAGCTTGAAATACTATTGGTAATCATTGGAGGAGTATTTGTCATCGAGACGCTCTCTGTCATCCTGCAGGTAGCATCTTTTAAAACGACTGGGAAACGTATTTTTAAAATGAGTCCGCTTCATCACCATTATGAACTATCTGGTTGGTCCGAATGGCGCGTCGTCGTCACTTTCTGGACAGTAGGTTTGCTGTGTGCGGTACTCGGAATCTATTTAGAGGTGTGGATATAATTGAAAGAGACTGCAAGGTATTCAGAGAAAAAAATATTGGTATTGGGCCTGGCAAAGAGCGGAGTGATGGCAGCATCGCTTCTACATAAATTAGGCGCCTTCGTGACGGTCAATGATATGAAGCCATTATCGGAAAACCCAGAGGCTCAAGGTCTTTTGGAACAGGGAATCAAAGTCATCTGTGGCAGCCATCCAATTGAACTGCTGGATGAAGGCTTCGAATTGATCGTGAAAAATCCAGGAATACCTTATCGAAACCCAATCGTAAAAGGGGCGTTGGATAAAGGGATTCCGGTCATCACCGAAGTGGAGCTTGCCTATCAAATCAGTGAGGCCCCTTTCATAGGAATTACGGGCACGAATGGGAAGACGACTACGACAACTTTGATATTCGAAATGTTGAAGGCCGGTGAAAAGTCACCGCTCATCGCGGGGAATATCGGGACAGTCGCATCTGGTGTGGCCGAAAAGGCGACAGCGGATGACTCGATCGTCATTGAATTATCATCGTTCCAGCTGATGGGCATCGAGGAGTTTCGTCCAGAGATAGCGATCTTGACTAATTTGTATGATGCACATCTGGATTATCATAGCTCCAGACACGAATATGCAGAAGCGAAAGCCGCGATTACGAAAAATCAACTAGCTTCGGATTTCCTGATTTATAATGCAGAGCAAGAAGCTGTCAGATTAATGGCGGCAAGGACCGAGGCTCAACTAGTTCCTTTTTCAACGGAAGGCAAACACGAAAAAGGCGCCTACGTTGAAAATGGTGCAGTCTTCTTCCGCGGAGACAGGATCATCGGCATTGCCGACATAGCCCTTCCCGGGAAACACAATTTGGAGAATGTGCTGGCGGCCATTTCGGCAGCCAAATTGAAGGGTGTCGCCAACGAAGCGATTCAAACGGTACTCAAAACATTTTATGGTGTGGAGCATCGTTTGCAGTTCGTAGCTTCGATCGAAAACCGTAAATTCTATAATGATTCGAAGGCAACGAATATCCTTGCTGCTTCCAAAGCACTCACATCCTTTGAAGAGCCTGTTATCCTTTTGGCGGGCGGATTGGATCGCGGTAATGAATTCGATGAGTTAAAACCGGCCATGAAAAATGTCAAGGCCGTGATAACGTTTGGCGAAACGGCAGAAAAAATTGAGCGAATATCCAAAGAAATAGGAATAACGAATATAAAACGTGTCGATAATGTAGAAAAGGCCGTACCGGCTGCATTTGAACTATCGAATGAAGGCGACTGTATTCTTCTCTCCCCAGCTTGTGCAAGCTGGGATCAATATAAAACTTTTGAGCAAAGAGGAGACATGTTTATGGAGGCTGTGCATAAACTTAATTAAGAGCTTTCGCAGAAAGAAGTGAATTTGCTTCTACGTTGACACCTTGGAAAAAAGCGATAATGAGCCGTTATCGCTTTTTTTTTGGCTATAGTGCAGCATTGATTTTTATATTCGTACAGGCTCGAAAAACTTCCTCGAGGTGGATGTCCGTGCCATTTAAAAAATCGAATCCTGATCTCATTCTCATTATCGTCACCTTAAGTCTTCTGACCGTCGGCTTAATCATGGTTTACAGTGCAAGTGCCATTTGGGCAACATATAAATTTGAAGACTCCTTTTACTTTGCGAAACGACAGTTGCTATTTGCCTGCGTAGGGGTCATCGCCATGTTTTTCATCATGAACGTGGATTACTGGACATGGAGGACATGGGCCAAGATCCTGATCATCATTTGTTTCATCATGCTGCTTGCTGTATTGGTGCCAGGAATAGGGATGGCAAGAAATGGATCTAGAAGCTGGATCGGCGTAGGGGCTTTTTCGGTTCAACCTTCTGAGTTCATGAAGCTGGCGATGATCGCATTTTTGGCCAAGTTTTTATCCGAACGGCAAAAGCTCATCACTTCCTTTAAAAAAGGAATGCTTCCATCCTTGGGTTTGGTATTCTTGGCATTTGGATTGATCATGCTACAGCCCGACCTTGGAACGGGAACGGTCATGGTGGGAACGTGCATCGTCATGATTTTTATTTCCGGTGCAAGGATCAGCCATTTTGTAGGCTTGGGGTTGATCGGTGTGGTAGGCTTCATCGGTTTGATTTTGTCAGCTCCATACAGAATTAAGCGGATTACATCATTTTTGGATCCATGGGAAGATCCTTTGGGCAGCGGCTTTCAAATGATCCAGTCATTTTATGCAATCGGTCCGGGGGGGCTGTTCGGTCTTGGCCTCGGGCAAAGCCGCCAAAAATTTTTCTACTTGCCAGAACCACAGACAGATTTCATTTTTGCGATACTTTCCGAGGAACTGGGTTTCATCGGCGGCTCTCTCGTCATTTTGTTGTTTGCCCTTATGCTTTGGCGGGGTATCAGGATAGCCCTGGGGGCACCAGATTTATACGGAAGCCTTGTGGCGGTAGGCATCATTGCCATGGTTGCCATCCAGGTCATGATCAATATAGGCGTCGTGACGGGCTTGATGCCAGTTACGGGTATCACCCTGCCCCTATTAAGCTATGGTGGTTCATCGCTGACACTCATGTTGATGGCGATTGGTGTACTATTGAATATTAGCCGATACTCCAGGTTTTAGAAAAAGGTAAATTAGGAGATTCGGAAAAAGGGAGGCCCTTATACGCGGGGTTTCCCTTTTTTGGTTGAAAGCCTTTGCAGGAAACGATGGGTGAGGGAACCGTGGGTGAATTTAGGAATAATTGAAATGCCAATTAAATATTACCATCTATGAATGTTTCGGAAACCACAATAAATATTGGCAATACAGCTTTGTTTAGACTATAGTATAAGAGGGTTAGGCCGCATAGGCGCTTACTTCTGTTCATATTTCCGCTTTTACATGCAAGATGTCATCATTCTTTGAAATTAGAGTCCTCATGGAAGAGGAAATGAAAATCATAATTTGGAATTTTTGGAACAACAAGGAGGTTTATCATGGATAAAGTGATAAAGCAATTAACTGAAATGAAAATTGGCAAGGTTCTTGAACAGGAACCGCTTGCGAATCATACAACTATGAAAATAGGAGGGCCCGCTGATTTATTCATCGTGCCATCTTCCGTTGAAAATATAGAAAAAACGATGCAAATCATCAAAGAGCATGCCATACCGTGGCGGGCGATTGGCAGGGGCTCCAACCTTCTTGTGAGCGATGGGGGAATTGAAGGTGCCGTGCTTAAATTGGGCAGGGGCCTTGATCACATCGAGATGAATGGAACGGAGATTAAAGCTGGAGCAGGTGTTTCTCTTGTCAGCTTGTCCGTTCAAATCAGTAAAAAAGGCTATGCAGGATTGGAATTTGCCAGTGGAATCCCCGGCTCGGTCGGCGGAGCTGTCTATATGAACGCAGGTGCACATGGTTCCGATATGAGTGAAATCCTAAAGGAAGCGCATGTTCTGTTTGAGGATGGATCATTAGCATGGCTTTCGAAGGAGGAAATGGAGTTTTCTTATCGGACTTCCGTTCTTCAAAAGAAAAGACCCGGTATCGTATTGGAAGCCGTTTTTCAATTGACCGAGGGCGATAAAACCGAAATCGTTGGAAGAATGCAGGATAATAAAAATTACCGCAAAGATACTCAGCCATATAACCTTCCCTGTGCAGGCAGCATATTCAGGAATCCACTTCCACATCATGCAGGTAAATTGGTGGAAAATGCTGGTCTGAAAGGACATTCGATTGGCGGAGCGCAGATATCCCCAATGCATGGGAATTTTATCGTTAATACGGGTAACGGCAGTGCAGCAGACGTTCAAGCCTTAATACAGCATGTGAAAGATACGGTGTATGATAAATTTGAAATTGTAATGGAAACAGAAGTGGAAATAATCGGCCGTAAATAATTGGATTCATCATATCCAAATTTTGTGATATAATGTGTTACCTTTTAAAGTTTCATATAAACGGACTTAGAGTGTGTCTTGATTTCGTATAGTATTTTAAACCATCCATTTTTTCAGGAAGAGGTGAAAGGGATGGAAAAGGGGAAAATCGTTTCCATTGAGGACCGCATCCCGAAGTTAAAACAATTAAGAAAAAGCAAAGCAAATAGAAGGCTGGTTCTTTTGCTTTCCCTTTTCTTCATCCTGGTTGCATGCGTGCTATATTTCTTATCCCCGTTAAGCTATGTGCAAACCGTGCAGGTGGAAGGGAATCGGTATTTCACCTCCAAGCAAATCATTGAATTGAGTAAGGTGAAGAAGGATCGCAGCATTTGGAAGGTAGATACAGGGAAAGCGGCAGACAATATTAAAAAGAACGAGGAAATAAAAAGCGCCCTGGTCACACCTGTCTTTCCTAATTCGATTAAAATTACGGTTTCCGAACATAACAGAATGGCTTATCTGTCCAATAATGGGAAGTATGCCCCCATTTTGGAGAACGGGACCGTTCTGGAGGAATTGGCAACAGGAGAAATTCCAGTATTTGCCCCGGTTTTAATCGGTTTCAAAGAGGGTAAAGCATTAAAGTTGCTTTTAGAAGAGTTGGATAAGCTACCCGTCGAGATTCAGAATGCCATTTCGGAAATCCATTACGCCCCAACAAAAACCGATGAATACCATATCGTCATGTTCATGAACGATGGGTTTGAAGTGAGCGCGACAAGCCGGACTTTATTCGAGAAGATGATTCACTATCCATCAATCGTCAGTCAGTTGGATCCAAAGGTAAAGGGAGTCATCGATTTGGAAGTGGGATCTTATTTTAAAGCATATAAAAATGCGGAACAAAAGGAAGGCAAGAATGGGCAAAATTGATGGCAAACGAATGGTTTAGCTCTCGTTTGCGTGGTTCTCGGATTTATGTTTGGCCTTCTCTTGCAATCTGACTAAATATATATGGAGGAGTAAGGGAGGACAAGGCCTGGAATAAAGAATATGGTCTTCGGCACCAACTGATCGAACAAGAGAAACAGAACCGGGAATTTCAGAAGGGTCTGTTTCGTGCACAGGAATTTGTATTCAGTTTAAAAAAGAACCGGAATGAAAATGTAGCCTATGGTGCCAAGAAATATCGGATGATACTCGGCAAAGTGAAGGTAAGAGGTACAAGCCGTCAGGTGCCCCTTGAAGATGGTGCAAACATGGACCCCTAATATAATGTCGATGACTTATAGATTCATGAACAGCATGTCTTCAAGGTTGTAAATGAATTATACATATCAGGTGCTGAGGCTGCTGCGATAAATGGCCAGAGTCTGAACATGATTCCTATATAATCTGTAATGGGCTTGTCATCACAGTCTATTGATAGCAGCATCCAGCACCATTCATTATTTCGCAATCGGCGATCCGGATGTCCTTGGTGCGTCCCTCGACCTGCCTGGGGAGGCATAAGCTTAAAGGAACAACTGGTCATGATCATATTAGAAAAGAAAAAGAATATCATGTTGCTCCATTCTTGGAGGGTGTCCAGATTCCCGGATTCGGATTCGGATTCGATTAAAGATTGGTGAGAGAGACTGGAAATGAAAAAAAGCTTTCTTTTAGTTTGCTTATTTTGATTGCTGGCTTCATGCTCGCTATACCATTCAATTTGATGAATCAGCCTGTCGCTTCCGATACGGAGTAAGCTCTTGGAGGGGAAGATTGTTTCCTGATGAAACCAAGAAAAATGCGGGATATCATGATTGAATTAAAGGCTGAGGCGGGTTTGACCGAAATAAAAGGTAATGTGTAATGTAATCGTATGCTTCGGAGCTGACGGAATTTCGATTGCAGGACAAAGGGACATGCATCATCCGCCATTCGTGATTTAAATGGGCAGCCGAAGATGGATGGATAGCCTCTTGACGATTACCCGGTCGAATGGAAGGCAATAAAGGATGATCCGAAGATATTAATGCAGCGTATTGAAGGTTTCGGACTACTGCTTGATTTATTAAAATGATCTGAATTGCAAAGTGCCTTCCAGTTTTTGGACTTCCGGCCGAGGTCACGCTTGGCTTTTCGGTCGGTTTGAAAATCCTTCATGCAAATGCAAATTATCTTCCCATTGCCGTTCTCGCGGCTTATGGTGCCTTATTCGGAGGCATCAGGGCCCATTTGTAAGGTCATTATGATGAAGTTGTTTTCGTAACTGGATACTTCTATAATATTGTCCTTGCCGCATGTTTGGCTTTTCTAGGTGTACATCTTGGTGTAGACTGGTAGTTAACCGCTATCTTGCATTCGGCTTAAGGCTGTTTCAAAATATCGCCATGATCACAAGAACCTTAATTGAAAAATGGTCCATTTCCCGGAAAAAGTAGAAAAAAATTCAATAATTTTAAAGGGAATTACATGATAAATGACGAATAGTTTATGGCAGTATCTAGTTTAGAAGATTACTCAAATATGACGAGAAGCGAACAATATATACCATATTGTGAGAAATTTACGAGTTTTTTAGAAGGTAAACGAATTTATGACAATCGCTTGTTGTTGAAATCAGTACTATTATTCTATAATGAATAGGTCTTTCGATATAGAAATGTTATTCTACTAAAACATGTAAAAACTGAAGGAGGTGCCATGGAGAATGAACAGCAATGAAATTTACGTAAGTCTTGACATCGGTACATCCAGTGTAAAAGTTATCATTGGGGAAATGGTCAATGACACATTAAACATAATCGGCGTGGGAAATGTTAAATCAGAGGGGCTTAAAAAGGGCTCGATCGTCGGTATAGATGAAACCGTCCAATCCATCCAAAAGGCGGTTGAACAAGCAGAGCGAATGATAGGGATGGAGATCAAAAACGTTATTGTCGGAATAAGTGCGAATCACGTGACGCTACAGCCCTGTCACGGGGTGGTTGCCGTATCCAGTGACAATAAAGAAATTACGGAGCATGACGTTTTCCGTGTCAGGGAAGCAGCGGAGTTAATTACGATCCCTTCCGACAGGGAAATTATCGACGTGGTGCCAATCCATTACAAAGTTGATGAACTTGATGAAATCAGTGATCCAAGAGGCATGATTGGCGTTCGCTTGGAAATGAGAGGGATCTTAATCACAGGTCTTAGGACAATCTTACATAATACGTTGCGGTGTGTGGAAAGGGCAGGGTTAGAAATAACCGATATCGCCCTTCAGCCATTAGCTGCAGGTTCCCTTGTTTTATCCAAGGATGAAAAAGAACTTGGTGTGGCACTTGTCGATATTGGCGGAGGTTCCACTACGCTGGCAATATTCGAACAAGGCTATTTACAATATACGTCTGTAATACCTATAGGCGGGGAAACACTTACGAAAGATCTTTCCATCGTTCTAAGAACAACCATGGAGGAAGCTGAGAAAATAAAAGTAAAGCATGGCCATGCCTTTTATGATGATGCGTCTGAAGATGAAGTATTCCAAATACCGATCATCGGCAGCGACCAGCAGCAGCCATGCAATCAGTTAATGCTTTCGGACATCATTGAAGCGAGATTGACCGAAATTTTCGAGTTGATTCAAGATGATTTGAGGAGACTTGGTTTTCAGGATATTCCAGGTGGCTTCGTGTTGACCGGCGGCGTTGTCAAAATGCCGGGAGTCCTTGAGCTCGCCCAATATGTGTTCCAAAACCGTGTAAGGACGGCTGAACCGAACTACATCGGTGTCAGGGAACCCCAATATACGACTGCTGTTGGTCTGATTAAACACGCATGCAAGAAAGAAAGAATGCAAAAAAACACCGCTAAAAAAACGCCTGTAGCAGCTGGACAAACACAAGAAGAAAACGATCAGCGCAGCCAAAAGGTTTCTCAGAAAAACAAAGAGAACATACCGGTTAAAAAACAAGGTGAAAAAGGTGAATCTAAATTCAAAAAAATCCTGGGTTACTTTTTTGAATAACAATCATTAAGAATCGGGAATTTCGTCAAAATAGGAGGATTGTCATGTTGGAGTTTGATTCTAATTTAGAACAATTAGCAACGATTAAAGTAATAGGTGTTGGCGGCGGCGGAAACAATGCGGTAAACAGAATGATCGAGCATGGCGTACAAGGTGTTGAATTCATTTCTGTCAATACTGACGCACAAGCTCTTAATCTATCGAAAGCTGAAATTAAAATGCAAATCGGCGGTAAGCTCACGAGGGGATTGGGCGCTGGAGCCAATCCTGAAGTAGGGAAAAAGGCTGCTGAAGAAAGTAAAGAACAGATTGAAGAAGCACTCAAAGGTGCCGATATGGTTTTCGTAACCGCTGGAATGGGTGGCGGCACCGGAACGGGAGCTGCCCCTGTCATCGCTGGGATTGCTAAAGATCTAGGAGCGCTTACAGTTGGTGTAGTCACGCGGCCATTCACTTTTGAAGGCAGAAAACGGGCAACACAAGCACAGGGTGGCATTTCATCCATGAAGGAATCGGTTGATACACTTATCGTCATTCCAAACGACCGCCTTCTTGAAATCGTCGATAAAAGTACGCCGATGCTTGAAGCTTTCCGTGAGGCAGATAATGTACTTCGTCAAGGTGTACAAGGCATTTCAGATCTAATTGCGGTTCCAGGTCTAATTAACTTGGACTTTGCCGATGTTAAGACCATCATGTCCAATAAAGGATCTGCTCTTATGGGCATCGGGATTTCCTCAGGAGAGAACCGTGCGGCAGAAGCGGCGAAAAAAGCCATTTCCAGTCCGTTACTCGAAACATCGATTGATGGAGCCCAAGGTGTGCTGATGAATATCACTGGCGGAACGAACCTAAGCTTGTTTGAAGTTCAGGAAGCGGCTGATATCGTTGCCACTGCATCCGATCAGGATGTAAACATGATTTTTGGTTCGGTCATCAATGAAAACCTTAAAGATGAAATCGTTGTGACGGTTATTGCAACAGGCTTTAATGAAGTGGAAGCTTCCATACGCCCTACTGGACGTCCGACACTTGGACAGCAGCAATCAAGGCCGCAAACTCAACAAACGCCTCAGACTAATGTGAAGCGTGAAGTGAAGAGGGAAGAAGTCAATGAGCAGCCTGCCCGTAATGCGAATCAAGGGGAAGAAGCTTTGGATATTCCAACTTTTCTCCGCAACCGCAATAGACGCCGTTAATATCTATATCAAAAAAACCGTCCCCTTTTGGGACGGTTTTTTGTTCATTCATTTGGATTTTAGTGATAGCCCACATTCGTCTTCTTGTGGCTATCACTAAGTAACTTTCTCGTTGAAGCTTCTATAAGTGCATAAATGTCCTGTAGGTGTGCTAATCCTGCCGTATACATTTGCATGTTTTTATTGTTTGGAATGAACGTTTGCAGGACTGGGGGATTCAAGAATTTCAGGAAAATAGATAGGGAGCTCAATAAAATCGTAAACTTTTAAAACATAAATCGACAGAAGTAAAAGGGAGCAGGATAGTCTCCCGGAAAGTATTAAAAATTTCAAGAGCTGTTTTTCTACAAAAAGGGTAAAAATGACTGAAAAACTCTTAAGTTTCCGGTACAAAAAGTGACACACTTTCTAAGGCTGGTTACGCTATACTTTTTGCTAGTGGAAGGTTAGTTCCTAAAGGGAGGGGATGGTGTTTGACCTTATATTTAGATGTGATCTGGTTGTTGAATTGGTTATTTGACTGCCTCCTTTTATATTGGACAGCAATCATTCTTAAGCGAAGAGTCGCATTATGGAGAGTATGCATCGGCGGTCTGGTGGGTTCTTTCATTATCGTATTGGCCTTCACTCCTTTTTATGCAATAGCGGACAGAGTGTACATGAAGATTTTTGTTTCCCTGGTCATGGTGCTGATCACCTTTGGATTTAATAGGTTAAAACTTTTCATGAAATCGGTGGCCACTTTATACTTTGTGACTTTTTTATCCGGGGGAATCCTCTTGGGCCTTCACTATTTATTCGAATTCCAAATCGTAGCCAAGGACCCTGGTCAATATGCAGGAATCAATCGCTATGGTGACCCTGTCAGCTGGATATTCGTAATGATTGGATTCCCGCTTGCTTGGCAATTTTCCAGACGTACACTTGAAGGGATGGAAATGACAAAGCTTACACATGAACAAATGGTTTTGGTTTCCGTTAAGATTTCTGACTTTGAAGGGACATTCCACGGACTGGTGGATACCGGGAATCAATTATATGATCCGATTTCACGTTCCCCGGTGATGATCATTTCTCTTTCAGGAGGGGAAACAGGGATTCCCAGCGATATGCTAGAGCTCTTTAAAAACCCTGATAACCTGATTAAGCAGGAAGAACATCCCGAGTACTCATGGACTGGACGAATGCGGGTCATCCCTTATAAGGTCGTCGGGCATGAACATCAACTTTTAACCGCTATCAAGCCAGATTCCATCAAAATCGTTCAAGGGGAAAAAGAATATCACGTTAAGCAAGGGCTCGTTTCATTCACCTTTTCGAAACTCTCTCCCGACAATAGCTATCAATCTATCGTTCACCCGAAAATGTTAACCGGCATCCCGGTGCAAAATGCCTCCTGAACCATTGATTCACTCTAACATTTGACCCATAATCCGTTTATTAGAAGGGAGAATTATTTTGAAGAAACTCATTCTTCGGCTCACTTATTTTTGGTACAAACTATTGTTCAAGCTTGGATTGAAAACGGATGAAATATTTTACATTGGAGGGAGTGAGGCGCTGCCGCCGCCCCTTTCTAAGGAAGAAGAAGCAATACTGATCAATAAATTGCCGAATGGCGATGAAGCGGCACGATCGATATTGATCGAACGCAATTTACGATTGGTCGTCTATATTGCAAGGAAATTTGAAAACACGGGAATCAATATTGAAGACCTAATCAGCATAGGCACGATCGGCTTAATAAAGGCCGTGAATACGTTCAATCCAGAGAAGAAAATCAAATTGGCTACATATGCCTCTAGATGCATCGAAAATGAAATCTTGATGTATTTAAGAAGAAATAACAAAATCCGTTCCGAAGTTTCTTTTGATGAACCGCTGAATATCGATTGGGACGGAAATGAACTTTTATTATCGGATGTTCTTGGCACGGACGATGACATCATCACGAAAGATCTTGAAGCAAACGTGGACCGCAAGCTGCTGACAAAGGCTCTTACGCAGCTATCCGAACGCGAAAAACAGATAATGGAACTCAGGTTTGGACTCGCAGGCGGAGAAGAAAAAACACAAAAGGATGTTGCCGATATGCTTGGCATTTCCCAATCCTACATTTCTCGTTTGGAAAAACGGATCATTAAGAGGCTAAGAAAGGAATTTAATAAAATGGTGTAAAAAAAAATAAGTGCCTAAACACCAATCAAATCAATACTTTGGTAGCGATAAAAAAAATATTGGCGATTTTCTGTTCTGGCCATGTGCATATTTTTCCCTCCCGCGGAAATACTGTTTTTTGTACAGCGCTCCTGTGAGGAGGGAATAATTTTGTCTCGTAATAAGGTTGAAATCTGCGGTGTGGATACATCAAAATTACCGGTTTTGAAGAATGAAGAAATGAGAAAACTCTTTAAAGAACTGCAAGATGGCGATAATTCAGCAAGAGAGAAACTGGTAAACGGGAATCTCCGACTCGTTCTAAGCGTCATTCAGCGCTTTAATAATCGGGGAGAGTATGTTGATGATCTATTTCAGGTAGGCTGTATAGGGTTGATGAAGTCGATAGATAACTTTGACTTAGGTCAAAATGTTAAGTTTTCAACATATGCTGTACCGATGATTATTGGAGAAATCAGAAGATATCTTCGTGACAATAATCCTATTCGGGTTTCCCGTTCTTTAAGAGACATCGCTTATAAAGCTTTGCAGGTTAAAGAAAAGCTAATTAGTCAGACCCTTCGTGAGCCAACAGCTGAAGAAATCGCCAAGGTGTTGGAAGTATCTCATGAAGAAATCGTTTTTGCACTTGATGCGATACAAGATCCTGTTTCACTTTTTGAACCGATTTATAATGATGGCGGGGATCCGATTTATGTACTCGACCAACTGAGTGATGAAAAAAATAAAGATAGTACGTGGATTGATGAAATAGCTATAAATGAAGGCATGAGACGGTTGAATGACCGGGAAAAAATGATCCTTCGCAAACGGTTTTTCCAGGGAAAGACGCAAATGGAGGTAGCCGAAGAAATTGGCATTTCACAGGCGCAGGTTTCCCGGCTTGAAAAAGCGGCAATAAAGCAAATGAATAAAAATATCCAACAGTAGAAGCTGAGCATGAGAAAAAGTAGCTGAAGCGGGTAGTCGAGCAAAGTCCATTACCCGCCCAAAGCCACCTATCCGTAGCGGCTTTTTTATTTTGTCAAAAAATAGGCAGTGAAAAGGGAAGACACGGAGGCATAACGTTTATTTAACGGATTCTTCATCCTTAAGTGAATCATGTCATATACATGTGAATAGGACCTTCATCTATGATGAAATTGTGAGGAGCTGAGAGGGATGACGAGGATTTCCGAATTTCAAATCAAGGATATCGTCAATATAGCGGATGGGAAGAAACTAGGCAACATGTCAGATCTTGAAATCGATACGGCCACAGGGAAAATTGAGGCGATTGTCGTTTCGAATGGCACTAGGTTAATGGGTTTCTTCGGTAAGGAGCAGGATATTGTCATTCCATGGCGCAAAATAAAAAAAATCGGTGCAGATGTCATTCTCGTTGAACATCAGACGGTATTTCAAGCAGAACTGAAAGATGAACGGTTTTAAGGGGTGCAGCGTGCAAATTTATGGTACACTAGACTAAAAATGAAGAGGTTAAAAGCATGAAAGAGCCATTTGTTTTAATAGATGATCAATATATGCTCATTGACAGCTGGAGACAAAAAAATCTCCAGCTCGTAGCGGGCTTCACCACAAAAAATGGGGGAGTCAGTTCAGGAGATTTCCAATCATTGAATACCGGTTTCCATGTTGGTGACCGGCTTGAAGATGTCCAGGGAAATCGCGGGATCTTGGCAGAGAAGCTGTCTTTTTCGCTTGATGGCTGGATAGGGGCGGAGCAGACGCATGAAACGCAAATCCTGCAAGTGACCAGCCTTGATGGCGGGAGAGGCTCAACGGATTACATTTCAGCCTTTAAAGCTACTGACGGATTCTATTCGAAGGATCGCAATGTTCTTTTGACGATGTGCTATGCGGACTGCGTGCCGCTATACTTTCTGGCTCCGGCGCATGGTATGATTGGGGTGGCGCATGCTGGCTGGAAGGGTAGTGTAAACGGAATTGCCCGAAAGATGGTTGAGGCATGGCTAAGAGAGGGTATAAAGGAAGCGGAGATATTTGCTGTAATAGGGCCGTCCATTTGCTCGAAGTGCTATGTCGTTGATGACAAAGTCATCGATTTAGTGCAGAATTTGCTGGAAGATAATGACGAAAAGCCATATAATTTAATCAGTGAAGGACAATATCAGTTAGATCTTAAGCAACTTAATGGATTGGTTCTTCAAAAAGCAGGAATTCCAATAAGTCAAATTGACATGACATCATACTGCACAAGCTGCGATCACGACTTGTTTTTTTCACACCGCCGTGATAACGGGAAGACAGGCAGATTAATGAGTTTTATCGGTTGGAAGGAGGATTTAGGCTAATAGTGAAAGTATTGGATAATCTAAAAAACATCGAAGAAAAGATACATATAGCATGTGAAAATAGCGGCAGGAGCCGTGAAGCCATAAAGTTGATCGCCGTGACGAAATATGTTTCGGTAGAGAGGGCGAAGGAAGCCTTGGAAGCGGGAATCAGCGACTTAGGTGAAAACCGTGACGAAGGGCTTTTGAATAAGTACGCGGTATTGAAGGACAAGCCGAACTGGCATTATATAGGATCCTTGCAGACACGAAAAGTAAAGAATGTCATTGATAAAATCAACTATATTCACTCACTGGACCGAATTTCTTTGGCGGAAGAAATTCAAAAACGCGCAAAAGAGCCGATAAATTGTTTAGTGCAGGTGAATGTTTCAGGTGAGGAATCAAAACATGGTATGGACACAAAGGCAGTAATGGGCTTCATCAAGGAGTTGGCCGGTTTCGATAAGGTGAAGGTTGCAGGGTTGATGACGATGGCTCCGTTGACGGATGATGTACAAGTATTACGTCAGTGCTTCCGAAGCTTAAGAAATCTGCAGGTGGAAATCCAAAATGCCGCGTTTGCCCATGCGCCATGCACGGAATTATCCATGGGGATGTCAAATGATTTCATGGTTGCCATCGAGGAAGGCGCTACTATGATTAGGATTGGCACGGCACTTGTAGGCGAATAATTTTAAGGAGGTACGTTAAAGATGTCGTTCGTATCAAAATTTAAATCTTATTTCGCACTGGATGATGAGTACGAGTACAAGGATGAAGTGGTGGAGGAAGAGGAGGCTGAACGAAAAACCGTGAAGTCAGCTAAACAGCAGCCAGTTTCTGCAGGGACTAACGCCAATCAGAATATCGTAAGTTTGCAAAGCGTCCAGAAATCTTCTAAAGTAGTATTATTGGAGCCTCGTGCTTATGCAGAAGCCCAGGAGGTAGCCGACCATCTTAAGAATAGGCGGGCGGTTGTCGTGAACCTTCAACGCATCCAGCATGATCAAGGAAAGCGAATCATCGATTTTCTAAGTGGGACTGTCTATGCAATCAGCGGGGATATCCAAAAAATCGGAACAGACATATTCTTATGTACACCTGACAACGTCGATGTTTCTGGTAATATTACCGGCTTCGCCGTCGATGAGGAGTATGAAGAAGCGAGGTGGTAATGATTAATGGGTTTAGTGCTTCAAGTTTTATATTATTTAATTGAAATTTATTCGATGGCATTAATCGGATACATATTGATGTCATGGTTTCCGAATGCAAGGGAAACATCCATCGGTCAATTCCTGGAGAAGATTTGTGAACCATATTTGGAGCCGTTCAGAAGGTTCATACCACCACTTGGCATGATTGATCTTTCACCGCTTGTGGCCCTTCTGGTGCTTAACTTCGCCAGTGGTTATGGCATTAATTACCTTCAGATGCTGGTACGTTAACAAAAAACGGCAAAGACCAAACTGCACAGCTGAAAGCCCTTCACTGTGTAGTGGGTACGAAGGAATAAAGATTTGATAACTAAGGAGCATTTATACAATCATGAGTATTTATCAGCATTTCAGGCCGGAGGAGAAAGAGTTCATCGACCAGGCAATCAATTGGATCGATCAGGTAAAGGATTCTTACGCTCCGAAATTAACTGATTTTCTTGACCCGCGACAGCAGGAAATCCTAACTTCCTTATTAGGGAATGATTCGGAGGCCAAACTGCAATTCAACGGCGGAAGCGATTTCGTTGAGCGAAAACGTGTGCTCATTTACCCTGATTATTACTCTCCTGAACCATCGGATTTCAATATCTCCTTATACGATATTTCCTATCCAAAAAAATTTGTAACGCTTGAACATAGGCAAATACTTGGAACCTTGATGTCACTTGGGGTAAAACGTGAAAAATTCGGCGATATAATCGTGACTGAGGAGTGTATTCAATTTGTTGCTGCCGAGGAGATGGAAGCATACCTAACAGGGAATCTAGAAAAGATAGGTAAAGCTTCCGTTTCCATCAAACGGCTACCGATCGGGAATATCATCCAAGTTCAAGAAAAATGGGAAGAACAAATAACCACCGTCAGTTCCCTAAGGCTAGATAGTGTGCTTTCTGCCGTACTGAACATGTCACGTCAAAAAACGCAAGCCTTGATAACATCAGGTAAGGTGAAGGTCAATTTCAAGCAAACTGAAAATGTTTCTGATGAATGCCGCGAGGGCGATACGTTATCGATAAGAGGCTTTGGCAGATGCAAAATAATGTCGATAGATGGAAAAACCAAGAAGAATAAGTGGAGAATCACGTTAGGCCGACAAAAATAATTCAAAATTAAGCAGGATTTATACATTTATTGTCGAATATAGAGTTTTAATATGTTAGAGTAGAAACCGTTCTGGAGGTGCCGTAATGCCCTTAACCCCGATAGATATACATAACAAGGAATTTAATAAAGTATTTCGAGGGTATGATGAAGATGAAGTAAATGAGTTTCTCGACCAGGTCATTAAAGACTATGAACTGATTTTGAGGGAGAAAAAAGAACTTGAAGATAAATTGAACGAGACTTATGATCGTTTAGGCCATTTTACGACAATCGAGGGTACACTGAATAAGTCGATTATTGTCGCACAAGAAGCAGCTGAGGAATTAAGGCGCAATGCCCAAAAAGAAGCAAAGCTGATCATAAAGGAAGCAGAGAAAAATGCAGATCGGATCGTCAATGAGTCACTTGTGAAGGCAAGGAAAATAGCAATGGATATCGAGGATTTGAAAAAACAATCCAAAGTATTCCGCACCCGTTTTAAAATGCTTGTCGGTGCACAGTTGGATTTGTTGGACAATGATGATTGGGACCATCTTCTTGATTACGAAGTGGATGCGACTGAAATAGAATTAAATGAGAGAGTGGAAGAGGAAATTTAAACGATTCCTTGACTTTCAACACTTTTTTCGCATATAATTTTTTAACAATACAATTCATGATGACAATAGACGATGACAGGGAAAGTAAATTCTTCACATACTTATTAATAGCGACCGGGGGTGGTGAAAGCCCGGAATAAGCGAAGATATCGAAGATCACCCTCGAGTTCTGAATTGAACCTGCTTTTGCAGTAGTAGATGATGCGTTTCATTCACGTTACGAATGCTCGAGAGGTTGGATCCACTTTGTGAATCCTTCTAGCTAGGGTGGTACCGCGGGAAGCAAAGCTTTCTCGTCCCTTTATTTAGGGATGAGAGGGCTTTTTATTTTGCCCCTATACCTGTTTCTTTAGTTCCCATGAATTTGTGTATAGACGGATGGAGGATGTTATTATGGAATACAAAGATACCTTATTGATGCCAAAAACAGAATTTCCAATGCGCGGCAATTTACCAAAACGTGAGCCGGAGATCCAAGAGAAATGGAAAGAAATGAATATCTATAAAAAAGTGCAGGAACAAACGGCTGGACGCCCTTTATTCATTTTACACGATGGCCCGCCATACGCTAACGGTGATATCCACATGGGGCATGCGATGAATAAGGTTTTAAAAGATTTCATTGTTCGCTTTAAATCGATGAGCGGTTTTCAAGCACCATATGTACCAGGCTGGGATACGCACGGTCTTCCAATCGAAACGGCATTGACAAAAAAAGGCGTAAAGCGGAAAGAAATGAGCGTAGCTGAATTCAGGAAGCTTTGTGAAGAATATGCTTATGTCCAGATTGATAATCAACGCGAGCAGTTCAAAAGGATTGGGGTACGCGGGGATTGGGATAACCCTTACATCACATTAAAGCCTGAATATGAAGCCCAGCAAATCAAGGTCTTCGGTGATATGGCGAAAAAAGGCTATATTTATAAAGGGAAAAAACCTGTATACTGGTCTCCTTCCAGTGAATCAGCTCTTGCGGAAGCTGAAATTGAATATCAAGACAAACGTTCTGCGTCTATCTATGTTGCTTTTGAGGTAACGGATGGTAAAGGTGTAATCGACGAAGGCGTCAAAATCATCATTTGGACCACAACTCCTTGGACGATTCCCGCTAACCTAGGTATCTCTCTGCATCCGCAATTAAATTACGTCGTAGTGGCTGTCGAAAATGAAAAATTCTTAATTGCTGAAGCGCTTCTTGAGTCAGTTAAGGAAACACTAGGCTGGGATAACCCGTCCATCGTCAAAACGGTAAAAGGGAGCGAGTTGGACCGTGCGGTTGCCAAACACCCTCTTTATGATCGCGAATCTTTAGTGATGCTTGGTGAGCACGTTACGACCGAAGCTGGAACGGGCTGTGTTCATACTGCTCCAGGACATGGTGAAGATGACTTTATCGTCGGACAAAAATACGGCTTGGATGTACTTTGCCCTGTCGATGAAAAAGGAGTCATGACTGAGGAGGCAGGTGAATTTGCCGGATTATTCTATGATCAAGCGAATAAACCAATTACGGAGAAATTAGCCGAGGCTGGCGCGTTATTAAACTTGACGTTCATCACTCATTCTTATCCACATGACTGGCGTACGAAGAAACCGACGATTTTCCGTGCAACGGCACAATGGTTCGCGTCCATCAAAGACTTCCGCAGTGAACTTCTGGAGGCCATCGAAGAAACGAAGTGGGTTCCTGCTTGGGGCGAAACACGGCTATTCAATATGGTCCGTGACCGCGGAGATTGGTGTATCTCCCGTCAACGTGCATGGGGCGTACCGATTCCAGTCCTTTATGCTGAAAATGGCGAGCCGATCATCACGGATGAAACGATCAACCATATTTCAAACTTATTCCGTGAACACGGATCGAATATCTGGTTTGAACGGGAAGCGAAAGATTTACTTCCGGATGGATATACTCATGAAGGCAGCCCAAATGGCACCTTCACGAAAGAAACGGATATCATGGATGTATGGTTCGACTCGGGCTCATCTCATCAAGCTGTACTTGAAGAAAGAGAAGACCTGCAGCGTCCTGCAGATCTTTATTTAGAAGGTTCCGATCAATATCGTGGCTGGTTTAACTCTTCACTTTCAACGAGTGTTGCCGTAACCGGGAAAGCACCATATAAAGGCGTATTGAGCCACGGGTTCGCTTTGGATGGCGAAGGCCGCAAAATGAGTAAGTCGATCGGGAACGTCGTGTTGCCATCAAAGGTGATGAATCAGCTTGGTGCAGATATATTACGCCTTTGGGTCGCATCGGTCGATTACCAATCAGATGTCAGGGTTTCAGATCCTATCTTAAAACAAGTCTCTGAAGTGTATCGCAAAATCCGTAATACATTCCGCTTCCTATTAGGAAACTTGGATGGGTTCAATCCGGAAACCGACAAAGTGGCAATCCAAGAATTACCAGAAGTCGACCGATATATGTTGGTTAAATTGAATAAGCTGATCACCCAGTCCAAATTAAGTTATGAAAATTATGAGTTTGCGACAATTTATAATATGGTCAATAACTTCTGCACACAGGATTTAAGTTCGTTTTATCTTGATTATGCGAAAGACATTTTATATTGTGAAGCACCAAACGGGAAAGAACGTAAGGCCATTCAAACGGTCCTATACGAATCATTGGTAAGCTTGACTAAATTGGTTTCGCCAATCCTTTCGCATACGGCTGATGAAGTATGGGCATTCATTCCTGGTGTAACGGAAGAAAGTGTTCAATTGACATTGATGCCTGAAGAAATTTCCGTTGATGATGCACAAGCCATCGAAGAGAAATGGACGTCATTCATGAACGTCCGTGACAACGTACTAAAAGCATTGGAAGAAGCGCGTAACCAGAAGATCATCGGAAAATCGCTGAACGCAAAAGTGAAGGTATACGTGAATGAAGAAACTAAAAACCTGCTTGATAGCATCAAGGAGAGTTTTGAACAATTATTCATCGTATCTGAATTTGAACTTGCTGGGGATGTGTCAAATGCGCCAGCGGAAGCGGTTAAACTTGAGGACATCGCAATCGCCGTTACGAAAGCCGAAGGTGAAACATGTGAGCGTTGCTGGAATGTTTCAAAACAAGTGGGTCAAGTGGAGGAACATCCAACATTATGCCCGCGCTGTGCAACAGTAGTGAAAGAACATTATGTAAATCAATGATTGAAGAAGTGATGTCCCTCCTTTTATAAAGGAGGGGGCAGCTTATCTACAAAAAGGTTTCGAAATGATCACATTTCGAAACCTTTTTGATTTTCATCGAATGTTAAAACAGGCAACTCTCATTCCAGGTTTATGGTATATATAGTCTTGTTGGAGAAAGAAATGAGCCTTATTTTCTTTTCGAGAACGTGTATAGGGTAAAGTCGGTACAAACTCATTTTTAAGGCTGTTTTCGTATACCGTACAGGCTCATGAAAATGCTGGCAATAAGATTCGTTTACGTTTGAAAGCTGAGTGAAAAGGAACGGAAGACAAAACTCTTACAGGGGATTGGAACGGTCTAAGTATAAACCTCCAACTGTGGAAGAACTCCATTATTATCGACTTTGTCTGCATTTTGATCGCTCTTTATATGCATGGTCTTTTTTTATCTGATCTTTTAACGAGATATTGCCAGGCAATTATACTTTTCGCATTAGTCATTATTTCTAGTTTATGCTACAATTCAAAAGTGAAGATTTGATTAGTTTGGGGGAAAAAATGTGTTTTATTATTTAATTGCCCTTTTGGTCATTGCTCTCGATCAGCTGACAAAATGGATGATTGTGAAAAAAATGGAGTACGGAGAAAGCATTGAAATTATTGAAAACCTTCTATATATTACCTCGCATCGTAATCGTGGGGCAGCATGGGGAATTCTACAAGGACAAATGTGGTTTTTCTACATCATCACCATCGCTGTCATTATTGGACTTGTCTATTATATTCAGAAAATGGCAAAGCAAAGCCGTTTGCTTGGAGTGGCCCTTGGCCTCATGCTAGGTGGTGCAATCGGAAACTTCATCGATCGGATCGCTCGCCAGGAAGTAGTGGATTTCGTTCATACCTATATTTTCAGCTACAGTTTTCCGGTATTCAATGTTGCCGATGCTTCGCTTTCAATTGGAGTCGGACTGCTCGTGATTCATATGTTATTAGAAGAAAAAAACGCTAAGGAGAAAGATAATGGATAAAAGGTTATACAGCATTGATGAAACACTAAAAGGTGTCAGGATTGATAAGGCACTGTCGACTTTGAATGAGGAATGGTCGCGTACCCAAGTCCAGCAATGGATCAAAGATGATCATGTATTAGTGAATGGCTTGGCTATAAAAACGAATTATAAGTCAATTCCTGGCGATACGATCGAAGTGACGATTCCCGAACTTGAGGAATTGGATGCAGTGGCAGAGGAAATGGATTTGGATATCTATTATGAAGATGCAGATGTGCTTGTGGTTAATAAACCGAGCGGAATGGTTGTCCACCCAGCACCTGGCCATATATCAGGCACGCTTGTGAATGGTTTGATGGCTCACTGTAAAGACCTATCCGGAATTAACGGCGTGATGCGTCCCGGAATCGTCCATCGAATCGACAAAGATACATCTGGTCTATTGATGGTTGCCAAAAACGACATGGCACACGAAAAACTTGTCCAGCAGCTTGTCGACAAGACGGTTACCCGTAAGTATCAAGCAATAGTCCATGGTGTGATCCCTCATGATTTTGGAACGATCGATGCACCGATCGGCAGGGATAAAAAGGATCGTCAAAGCATGACCGTGACGGATTCGAATTCCAAAAGTGCCGTTACACATTTCCGGGTAATCGAACGTTTCAATGCTTTCACTTTGGTGGAATGCCAACTTGAAACAGGAAGGACCCATCAAATCCGCGTTCACATGAAATACATTGGCTTCCCGCTCGCAGGGGATCCTAAATATGGACCGAAGAAGACCTTGAAGCTGGATGGACAAGCGTTGCACGCCGGCCTTCTAGGTTTCATCCACCCCCGTACCAATGAGTATATCGAATTCGAAGCCCCGATTCCGGAAGAGTTCGAACAGCTAATTGAACAGTTACGCAGAAGTAAGGATTGACAAACCCTTATTTATGATATATTATAATAACAACTTAACGAGAACCTTTAACACAGTTCAGAGAGACTGAGAAGGAAACGGATACACGAGTGGGATGACTATGCCTACGTCGTTAAAAATCCTCATGCCTTCTTGGCATGAGGATTTTTTGTTGAAGGAACCTATCAGGAAAAAGGACCGAGGTGGCCGAGATGTTGAATGAGAAAGCGATAGTACTTGATGAACAGGCCATTGGCAGAGCACTGACGAGAATTGCCCATGAGATTATTGAGAAAAACAAGGGGATTGAAGATTGCGTATTAATCGGGATTCGCACACGCGGGATTTTCCTTGCCGATCGACTGGCCAGACGCATCAATCAAATAGAAGGTAAGACAATCCAACTCGGTGAACTTGATATTACACTATATCGCGATGACCTTTCCAAAAAAACGAATGACGGCGATCCAGTTGTAAATGGATCCGACATTCCAGTCAATATCAGCGACAAGAAAGTGATTTTGGTAGATGATGTCCTTTTCACGGGCAGGACGGTCAGAGCGGCAATGGATGCTTTGGTGGATCTGGGAAGGCCTTCGCAAGTCCAGCTCGCAGTATTGGTTGACCGAGGGCATAGGGAACTTCCGATACGGGCCGATTTCGTCGGGAAAAACGTTCCTACATCACAGTCCGAGAAAATAACCGTAACACTGACAGAAGTGGATGAAGTAGATCAAGTCACTATATTAGAAAAATAAACAAGCTGAAAATTTCATAGAACCCTTTTAAAGACAGTCCAGAGAGGCTGGCAAAGGGGAGTCAATCGGGAAGTGTGTGCCTATCTATGGGCTGGCACGCCCGTGAAACCCTCTTTGTCTAGACAAAGAGGGTTTTTGCCGTTTTGATGCATCATGAGGAGGACACTTAAATGGAAGAAGTTAAAAGGGACATCGTACTTGATGTCGAGGATGTGCCAAAGGTTGGTCAATGGATTACATTAAGCATCCAGCATTTGTTCGCCATGTTCGGCGCAACGGTGCTCGTGCCATTCCTAGTGGGCTTAAGCCCTGCGGTGGCGCTGGTTTCAAGCGGATTGGGAACACTATCCTACCTATTGATAACCAAGGGGAAAATTCCTGCTTATCTTGGCTCATCCTTCGCCTTCATTACGCCCATCATTGCGGCAAAGGCGTTAGGCGGACCTGAAGCAGCCATGATTGGCTGTTTTGCAGCAGGATTGATATACGGGATGGTAGCCTTGATCATCCAAAAAGTCGGCTTGCGCTGGTTAATGAATTTACTTCCTCCTGTTGTGGTAGGTCCGGTCATTATCGTAATTGGGCTAAGCCTCGCCGGAACGGCCGTGAACATGGCCATGTATGATCCGCAAAAAAAATATAGCGTCACATATATAATCATAGCGCTAATCACTTTAGCGGTAACCATCATCTGTAACATATTCTTTAAGGGCTTCCTTAATTTGATCCCAATATTAATGGGAATTATAGTGGGCTACGGGTGCTCGGCTATTGCGGGAATAATAGATTACTCACCAATACAGAAAGCCAAATGGTTTCAAATGCCTGATTTCATGGTCCCATATGTCACCTATACTCCGACCTTCTCATGGGAAGTCATTGCAATCATGGTGCCGGTTGCCATCGTCACTTTATCGGAGCATATCGGACATCAGATGGTTTTAAGTAAGGTAGTCGGGAGAAACTTTTTGGAAAAGCCAGGCTTGCATCGCTCGATCCTAGGGGATGGAGCCGGTATCATGATAGGCTCCTTCATTGGAGGACCGCCGCTGACATCTTATGGTGAAAATATCGGGGTCCTGACAATGACGAAGGCATACAGCGTGTATATCATCGGCGGGGCAGCTGTGGCTGCGATCATCTTTGGCTTCAACGGCAAGATTTCAGCGGTCATAAGCTCGATACCTACAGCGGTGATGGGCGGCATTTCAATCTTGCTCTTTGGGATCATCGCTTCTAGCGGGCTGAGGATGCTGGTTGATAATAAGGTTGATTTTGACAAAAAAAGAAACCTGATGATCGCATCTGTCATTCTCGTGTTGGGGATCGGGGGAGCGTTCGTGCAACTATCGGAAACGGTATCGCTTTCCGGAATGGCACTTTCGGCAATTGTAGGAATCCTTCTTAACCAGATCTTACCTGACCGGGAAAAAATATCAGAGGATATCTTTGGAAAATAAGAAAAACTGAATTTAAATAAATCACCTTTTAAAAGAAGTCCAGAGAGGCTTAAAAGGGTGTTGTGTAAAGATGAAGAGAACGGGATTAAGCTTGTAACCAGTCCTTTTGCTCACGCGTCTTTATGACCTACACCCTGTCCTTAAAAGGCGGGGTGTTTTTTCATGCCTCGCATCACGATTGTGAAAGGAGCAGGATTGATGAAAAAATTATTCACGATGAATGAATTGACTGTAACAGAAATCGAAGGGATTCTGGATGAAGCAGAGGGATTTGCCAATGGATCATGCTGGAACCCTAAACTGCAGACCATGGTTGCCAATCTTTTCTTTGAGCCGAGTACGCGTACCAAATCAAGCTTCGAAATGGCTGAAAGGAAACTGGGCTTGGATGTCATTCCTTTTGATGCTGGCACTTCATCCGTTTTAAAAGGAGAGACCTTGTATGACACAGTCAAAACGCTTGAGGCAATAGGCGTCAAGGCTTTGATCATCCGCCATGAGCAGGACAATTATTTTGAAGAATTGAAAGGGAAAGTCAAAATTCCGATAATCAATGCCGGCGATGGATGCGGTAATCATCCGACACAGTCATTACTGGACTTATTGACGATAAAACAAGAGTTTAATAGTTTCAAAGGTCTGAAGATTGCAATAATCGGCGACGTGAGGCATAGCCGGGTCGCCAAATCGAATGCTGAAGCATTAACGCGTTTAGGGGCGGAGGTCGTATTCTCAGGTCCGCCTGAATGGTTTGACAGAGACAACGGTTTGGGACGTTATCAGGATATTGATGAAGCGATGGTGACTTCGGATGTCGTGATGCTGCTCAGGATCCAGCATGAAAGGCATAGTGAAAATTACGACCACGCAAATGGGGACTATCTGGAACGTTTCGGCCTGACGAAGAAACGTGAAAAAAATATGAAACAGGGCGCTATAATCATGCACCCTGCACCAATAAACCGCGGTGTTGAAATTGACAGCGACTTAGTCGAATGCAGCCGTTCAAGAATTTTTAAGCAAATGGAAAATGGCGTATTCATTAGAATGGCCGTATTGAAAAATGTGCTCGAACAATCCGAAGGGGGAATGAACCATGAAAACTGTCATAAAAAATGGAGTATTGCTAGATAATCAAAATTCATTCAAAAAAACGGACATCGAAATGGAAGGAAAGGTCATCACGAAAATAGGCGAGGACTTGGCAACGGAAAATTGTAACGTAGTGGATGCAAAAGGATTGCTTATTACAGCTGGCTTCATTGACCTGCATGTCCATTTACGTGAGCCGGGCGGTGAACATAAGGAAACGATCGAAAGCGGTACGCTTGCAGCGGCAAGGGGCGGTTTCACAACGGTAGCTGCGATGCCCAATACAAGGCCGGTTCCGGATACAGTGGAACACTTAGAAGAGCTTAATCGGAAAATCGACGAAACGGCACATGTACGGGTCCTTCCTTATGCATCCATCACGATAAGGGAAGCGGGCAAAGAACTGACTGATTTTTCTTCATTGAAGCAAACGGGTGCTTTCGCCTTTACGGACGATGGTGTAGGGATTCAAGAAGCGGGAATGATGCTTGAAGCAATGAAGCGGGCTGCCGCCCAAGATATGGCGATTGTCGCTCATTGTGAAGATAATAGCTTGATCAATAAAGGATCCGTCCATGAAGGGAGATTCTCTAAAGAGCAGGGAATCAATGGAATACCGTCTGTATGCGAGGCTGTACATATCGCCAGGGATATTCTCCTTGCGGAAGCGGCGGACTGTCATTACCATGTTTGCCACATATCGACGAAGGAATCGGTCAGAACCGTACGCGATGCCAAACGCGCTGGCATTCGGGTGACAGCCGAGGTTACGCCGCATCACTTATTATTGTGTGAAGATGATATACCAGGGCTTGATGCTAACTATAAAATGAACCCGCCATTAAGAGGGCGTGAAGATCGGGACGCGTTGATTGAAGGGCTGCTTGATGGCACCATCGATTTCATTGCAACGGATCATGCCCCACATGGAGCTGAGGAAAAAGCACAAGGAATGCAGCTGGCTCCTTTTGGAATAGTAGGGTTGGAAACAGCCTTTCCGCTGCTATATACCGAATTGGTCAAGAAGGAAGTCCTGACATTAAAGCAACTGGTCGATTTCCTGACAATCAAACCATCTGAAAGCTTCTCTCTTCCATATGGGGAACTGAAGGAAGGCGCCATTGCCGATATCGTGCTCATCGACTTGGAGGCCGTTCAAGAAATTAATGCAGAAGAATTTGCATCAAAAGGGAAAAATACACCTTTCAATGAAAAGAGCTGCTATGGCTGGCCGGTCATGACGATTTCGGAAGGTAAAATAGCTTGGGAAAAAGGACGTGTTCATTGATGAAAAGACAACTAATTTTAGAAGACGGAACGATTTTCCTTGGGGAAGCATTCGGCGGGGACGTAGAAAGAATAGGCGAGGTCGTTTTTAATACAGGGATGACAGGATATCAGGAAATTCTATCCGATCCATCATATTGTGGCCAAATCGTCACACTAACGTATCCATTGATCGGAAACTACGGGATTAACCGGGATGACTTCGAATCGATCGACCCGGCTATCGCTGGGTTTGTCGTTAAAGAAACGGCAGATCTTCCTTCCAACTGGCGCAGCCAATCATCTCTTGATGAATATTTGAAAATGAAGAACATACCTGGAATAAGCGGAATCGATACGAGGAAGCTGACAAGGATCATCAGGAAATCAGGTGCCCTGAAAGGCGCGATCTGCAACATCAATAAAGATGCCGAAGACATTGTTTCACAGCTGAAAGCAACGGTGAGTCCGACCAATCAGGTGAAGCAGGTTTCAACGAAAGCACCGTATTCAAGTCCAGGCAGAGGTCCCCGGGTCGTTCTAGTTGACTATGGAATGAAACATGGAATATTGCGTGAGCTGACGAAGCGCGGCTGTGATGTAGTGGTCGTTCCTTATAACGTGACGGCTGAGGAAGTGCTGCAATATCATCCGGATGGAGTGATGCTTTCTAACGGTCCTGGAGATCCGAAAAGCGTGCATGAGACGCTTGAGATGATTCGCATCATCCAAACGAAAGTGCCGTTATTCGGAATCTGTTTAGGGCATCAGCTATTCGCCCTTGCTAATGGAGCAGATACGGAAAAATTAAAATTCGGCCACAGGGGTTCCAATCATCCTGTGAAAGACCTTCGCACAGGGAAGGTATCGATCACTTCCCAAAATCACGGTTATACGGTCGAAGAGCTTTCCGTCGGGCAGACGGAACTTATCGTGACACATACAGCGTTGAATGACGGTACGATTGAAGGACTTCGCCATAAGCAGTACCCGGCCTTCACCGTACAATATCATCCTGAAGCATCACCGGGTCCGGAAGACGCCAACTACTTATTCAACGAATTTTTACAGATGATTGAAACTGCAACTACCAAGGGGGAATTAACATGCCAAAACGCACAGATATAAAAAGCATCCTAGTAATTGGTTCCGGTCCGATTGTCATCGGACAGGCTGCCGAGTTCGATTACGCTGGAACTCAAGCATGTATCGCCTTAAAAGAAGAAGGCTACCGGGTAATCCTTATCAACTCGAACCCCGCTACAATCATGACAGACAGTGAAATGGCTGATGCGGTATATATTGAACCGATCACTTTGGAATTTGTCAGCAAAATCATTCGTAAAGAGCGTCCAGATGCCCTTCTACCTACACTTGGCGGACAGACTGGGCTGAATATGGCCGTTGAATTGGCCGATTCAGGAATCCTGGAAGAATGCAATGTGCAAATCCTTGGGACGAAACTTTCCGCCATCCAGCAGGCGGAAGACCGTGACCTTTTCCGAACGCTTATGAATGACCTTGGCGAGCCTGTTCCTGACAGCGACATCATTCATAATCTGGATGAGGCTTATACATTCGTGGAACGGGTCGGTTATCCGGTCATCGTCCGCCCTGCCTTCACGCTTGGCGGAACAGGCGGCGGGATTTGTGATGACGAGGAGCAGCTGATCGAAATCGTTGAGGGCGGTCTGAAAAGCAGTCCCGTTCACCAGTGCCTGCTCGAGAAAAGCATTGCCGGTTTCAAAGAAGTGGAATATGAAGTGATGCGTGATTCCAACGATAATGCCATTGTCGTATGTAATATGGAGAACTTCGATCCGGTGGGTGTCCATACCGGGGATTCGATCGTTGCGGCACCAAGCCAAACATTAAGTGACAGAGAGTATCAAATGCTCAGAAATACATCCTTGAAAATTATCCGTGCCTTGAAAATTGAAGGAGGTTGCAATGTACAGCTAGCTTTGGATCCTGATAGCTACCAATACTACGTCATTGAAGTGAACCCGAGGGTTAGCCGTTCGTCAGCACTTGCTTCAAAGGCAACTGGATATCCGATTGCCAAGCTTGCAGCAAAAATAGCGGTTGGTTTGACGCTTGATGAGATGATGAACCCGGTCACAGGCAAAACTTATGCGAGCTTCGAACCGGCACTTGACTATGTCGTAACGAAAATCCCACGCTGGCCATTCGATAAGTTCGAAAGTGCGAATCGCAGGCTCGGTACCCAAATGAAGGCGACGGGAGAAGTCATGGCAATCGGCCGTACATTCGAAGAATCGATCATGAAAGCTGTACGCTCCCTTGAAGCAGGCATATACCATCTGGAGTTGAATGACGAGTTTGAGGACGAAAAAATAGAGAAACGGATACGCAAAGCGGGGGATGAGCGGTTATTCTATATCGGTGAAGCTCTAAGAAGGGGGAAAACGATCGAAACCATTCACGAATGGAGCCAAATCGATTTATTCTTCCTCCATAAGTTGAAAAAGATCATTGACTTTGAAACGGAGCTTAAACGGCATTCCTTTAATTGTGATGTTTTGCAAAAGGCTAAAGAACTAGGTTTTTCTGACAAAACGATTGCAGAAATATGGGAAGTTGCCGAAATGGAAGTCTATGAGTATCGGAAACAACAAGGAATCATCCCTGTTTATAAAATGGTTGATACTTGTGCGGCGGAATTTGAATCGGAAACACCATATTTTTACGGAACATACGAAGATGAAAATGAATCCATCGTCACAGACAAGAAAAGTGTCATTGTCCTGGGGTCTGGCCCGATTCGGATTGGGCAAGGGGTAGAGTTTGATTATGCCACCGTACATTCGGTCTGGGCAATCAAGGAAGCAGGATATGAAGCGATCATCATCAACAATAATCCGGAGACCGTTTCGACGGATTTCAGTATCTCCGACAAGCTTTATTTCGAACCTTTGACACTTGAAGATGTCATGCATGTCATCGACTTGGAAAAACCGGAAGGGGTCATTGTCCAGTTTGGCGGACAGACAGCGATAAACCTTGCAGATGGACTCGTGGAAAGGGGTGTCAAAATCCTTGGCACTTCATTGGAAGATTTGGATAGGGCGGAAAATCGCAATAAATTCGAAAAGGCCCTGAAGGATTTGGACATTCCGCAGCCAAAGGGCAAAACCGCTACATCTGTAGAAGAAGCGATCGTCATTGCAGATGATATTGGTTACCCGGTATTAGTAAGGCCATCGTATGTTCTTGGAGGAAGAGCGATGGAAATCGTCTATAAACAAGAAGAATTGCTGCATTACATGAAAAATGCCGTAAAAATAAATCCAGATCATCCGGTTCTGATTGACCGTTACTTGACGGGGAAGGAAGTGGAAGTTGACGGGATATCCGATGGGAAAACGGTCGTCATACCAGGGATCATGGAGCATATCGAACGCGCTGGCGTCCATTCTGGTGATTCGATCGCCGTCTATCCACCCCAAAATTTAACGGACAAACAAAAAGAAGTGATCATCGACTATACGACGAGATTGGCAAAAGGGTTGAATATAATTGGACTCTTGAATATTCAATATGTCATAAGCAATGAAGAAGTGTATGTTATTGAAGTGAATCCACGTTCAAGCAGAACGGTTCCATTCTTGAGTAAGATTACGAATGTGCCGATGGCTAACTTAGCGACGAAGGCCATTCTGGGCCATTCGCTTGAAAGCCAAGGCCATCAATCCGGATTAGTGGCAGAACAAACCGGGGTGTATGTGAAAGTTCCAGTCTTTTCCTTTGCGAAATTAAGGGGTGTGGATATTTCTCTCGGACCTGAAATGAAATCGACCGGTGAAGTGATGGGTAAAGATAGTACACTTGAAAAAGCTTTATATAAAGGGCTGGTAGCTTCCGGCTTCAAAATTAAAGGTCATGGTTCGGTCTTATTGACGATATCGGATAAGGATAAACAAGAAGCACTTCTTTTGGCAAGACGGTTCCATAATATCGGTTTCAAGTTGATCGCCACGAGCGGAACTGCGGCCCTATTGAAGCAAGCGGGAATCCCGAATTCGATCGTTGGTAAAATCGGTGAAGAAGGCAGGAATCTATTGGATGTCATCAGGAACGGGGAAGCGCAATTCGTCATAAATACTTTGACAAAAGGAAAGCAACCTGAACGTGATGGGTTTAGGATCCGTCGTGAATCGGTTGAAAATGGCGTGACATGCTTAACGTCACTCGATACGGCTGAAGCGATTTTGAGAGTGATAGAATCCATGACCTTCTCTGCCGAAGCAATGGGGAAAATGGAAAAAAGTCGTGAGGTGAGCTATATATGATCAAGAAGGAAAGAATGAAGGTGTTAACTCATAAAGAGCTTGCCCCCTCCATATTTGAACTTACTCTACAAGGCGAATTGGTTTCGGAAATGAACCAGCCTGGCCAGTTTGTCCAAGTCAAGACAACAGAAGGAGCTGAGCCTTTGCTACGACGCCCGATTTCCATTTCTTCTTATGACACCAGTGATAAACGGTTCACGATGATATACCGGGCAGAAGGGAAAGGTACGACCCTGTTATCGCAACGAAAACAGGCTGAAGCGGTCGATATCCTTGGTCCCTTAGGCAATGGGTTTCCCGTTCATGAAGCGAAAGAGGGGGAAACGGCGTTATTGGTTGGTGGCGGGATTGGTGTCCCGCCCCTATACCAGCTATCACAGATGCTGGTCGCTAATGGGGTGAAGGTCATACATGTATTGGGCTTCCAAACGAAGTCAGCCATCTTTTACGAAAAAGAGTTTAGTGAATTAGGTGATACGTATATTGCTACAGTGGATGGTTCATATGGGACAGAAGGCTTTGTGACGACTGTGATTGACAACCTGGAGCAAGATTTTGCAACGATCTTCTCATGCGGGCCGACGCCGATGTTAAAAGCGTTGGAAGCGGGCTATCGCGAGAAAAAGCTTTACCTGTCCCTTGAGGAAAGGATGGGCTGCGGCATCGGCGCCTGCTTTGCCTGTGTGTGTCATACAGGAGATGATCCGGATGGTTTCAGTTACAAAAAGGTATGCAGTGATGGACCCGTGTTCCGGGCAGGAGAGGTGGTTTTATGAGCAGACTTTCAGTTGAGTTACCCGGCTTGCATTTGAAAAATCCGGTCATGCCGGCCTCCGGCTGTTTTGGATTCGGCCGTGAATATAGCCAGTTTTTCGATTTGGATGTTCTAGGGGCCATCATGATTAAAGCGACGACACCAGAGCCTAGATTCGGGAATCCGACTCCGCGTGTTGCGGAAACCTCTTCAGGCATGCTGAACGCTATCGGCCTGCAAAATCCAGGCCTGGAGAAGGTAATCAGTGACGAGCTGGCTTGGCTAGGCACGTATGATGTACCGATCATCGCTAACGTTGCCGGTTCACAAATAACGGACTATGTTAAGGTCGCCCGTGAAATAAGTAAGTGTGGGAATGTCAAGGCACTCGAATTGAATATTTCCTGTCCGAATGTAAAAGAAGGGGGCATCGCTTTCGGGACGGTACCGGAAGTTGCCAAAGAAGTCACAAGGGCAGTCAAGGAAGTATCTTCGGTGCCTGTATACGTGAAGCTTTCACCGAATGTCAGTGATATCGTGGAAATGGCCAAGGCGGTTGAACAAGGCGGTGCCGATGGGCTGACAATGATCAATACATTGGTAGGCATGCGATTGAATTTGAAAACGGGCAAGCCGATCCTATCGAACCGGACGGGGGGACTATCAGGTCCTGCAATCAAACCGGTTGCCCTCAGGATGATCTATGAGGTGAGCCAGCAAGTGTCGATTCCGATAATCGGAATGGGCGGAATCGCAACAGCAGAAGATGTCATCGAGTTTTTCTATGCTGGTGCCAGTGCAGTTGCTGTCGGGACAGCCAACTTCGTCGATCCCTTTGTATGCCCGACGATCATTGATGAATTGCCGAAATTGCTGGATGAGCTCGGATATGACCATATTTCACAATGTATCGGAAGGAGTTGGAAGCAGAATGAAGCAGTCGTTAATTATCGCCCTTGATTTTCCTGATGTCATTCAGACGGAACGATTCCTGAGTCAGTTCCCGTCGGAAAAACTGGCACTAAAAGTAGGGATGGAACTATTTTATCAAAATGGACCATCGATCATTTCCTCCATAAAGGAACGGGGTCACGATGTGTTTCTGGATTTGAAACTACATGACATTCCAAATACGGTCAAAATGGCTATGGCAGGTTTGGCAACATTAGGTGCTGATATGGTCAATGTACATGCAGCGGGCGGTCAAAAGATGATGGAAGCAGCCATGGAGGGTCTCGATAAGGGAACGCCTGCAGGGAAAGAACGTCCGTTATGCATAGCGGTTACTCAACTGACAAGCACTTCCGAGGAACAAATGAACAAGGAACAAAACATCTCGGGATCACTTACGGATTCTGTCCTCCATTATGCAAAGCTTACTCAACAGGCAGGCTTGGATGGCGTTGTGTGTTCCACTCATGAAGTGAAGGACATCCATCATCGCATCGGCCGGAAATTTCTGACTGTCACACCAGGAATCCGCAGTGCAGGCGGCAACGTACATGACCAAACCAGAATTGCCACGCCTGAGCAGGCAAGGAGCTTTGGGGCGGATGCCATCGTCGTAGGGAGAGCGATAACGGCGTCGAAGGATCCATTAAAAGCGTATTTAGATATGAAAGCAGCTTGGGAGGGAATATCATGTTAAACGAAACGATTGCAGAACATCTATTGGAAATAAAAGCAGTATACCTGCAGCCGAATGACCCATTCACCTGGGCATCGGGAATTCAGTCACCGATTTATTGTGACAACCGCTTAACCCTTTCTTACCCAGAGGTACGCACGGAAATCGCGGAAGGCTTAAAGGAATTGATTGAAAAGCATTTCCCTGAAGCCGAGCTGATTGCCGGAACTGCTACTGCCGGCATTCCTCATGCAGCTTGGGTCAGTGACAAATTAAATGCCCCGATGTGCTATGTTCGCTCTAAAGCGAAGGAGCATGGAAAGGGCAACCAAATCGAAGGCAGAGCCGTTCCAGGACAAAAAGTGGTGGTTGTGGAAGATTTGATTTCAACCGGAGGCAGTGTTATTACGGCTGTTGATGCGCTTAAAGAGGCGGGATGTGAAGTTCTTGGAGTGGTTTCGATCTTTACTTACGAATTGGAAAAGGGAAAAGAAAAGTTCAGTGCTGAAGGCATCACAAACCATTCCTTGAGTGACTACTCGACTTTAATCAAGGTCGCTAATGAAAAAGGCTACATCACGGCAGAAGAATTGGAAAAGCTGAAAAAATGGCGCGAGAATCCGGCGGATACAGCCTGGATATCGGCATGAAAATGGAGGTGACCCAAACATATAGATTGGGCCACCTCCATTTTTTTTTACGCCTTTACCGCTTCCTTTAAACGAATGACGGTATCGGCATCCGGAGTAATGTATACCGTTTGCTGCTGGTCATAGATGACGAAGCCGGGCTTGGAGCCATTCGGCTTCTTTACATGGCGGACTTGAGTGAAGTCAACCGGAACAGAGCTCGATTGTTTGGCTTTACTGAAGAAAGCTGCCAATACGGCTGCCTCTTTTATCGTTTCTTCGCTCGGTGTTTCATTTCGGATCACAACATGAGATCCAGGGATGTCTTTCGTATGAAGCCAAATTTCATCCCGGCGTGCAAATTTATTCGTTAAATAGTCATTTTGTTTATTATTCTTTCCGACAAAAATGAGATCCCCATCGGTAGCGTGATAGGTTTCGAGCTGTGGTTTGGCATTGGCAGGTTTTTTCATGCCTTTTTTCTTTTTTTGACGGATATAGCCTTCTTCCTGAAGCTCTTCGCGAATTTCCTCTATATCCCGGGGCGAAGCTGATTGAAGCTGCTGGTGCAATGCTTCGAAATAGGATAATTCCAATTTCGTCTTTTCGATTTGTTCTAAAACCACACCGACCGCATTTTTGGACTTTTGGTATTTGGAGAAGTACTTTTGTGCATTATCGGATGGGTTTTTTAACGGGTCAAGCGGAATTGTAATCGTGCCTTGCCCCTCATCATAATAATTGACGACTTCAATCTCCTTCATGCCTTTTTTCATTTGATATAAATTAGCGGTGAGCAGCTCACCGAACAATTGATACTGTTCCCCGCGTTCCGTATCTTTTAACGTTCGCTCGAGCTTCCCGATTTTTTTTGAATTCTTTTCGATTTCGTTGGAAATGAAACGTTCTACATCCTGGCTCTTCTGCTTAACCCGATCTCGTTCGGCTTTACCGAAGTAATATCTGTCGAGCATCTCGCTTAATGAAGGGAACGTACGCTGTGTTTCACCTAGGTGTTTAAGTGGAAGCATATAAAAAACTTCTTTATTTCCGTCCCGTTTGATCGTCGCAGTATATCTATGTTCCGAGATTTCTTCGATTAACCCCGAAAATGCTGCAGGAAGTGTAGTACTGTTTGCCAAGCCGGCCCGGTAGACGGCTTCCTTGGCGGCTAAAGGGGAAATTCCTGAAAAGCTAGCAACAAGCTGTCGGTCGAGCTTTCCTGCATTGAAGTCTAAATTCTTCCTGATATCTTCTTCGGTGGCCTTGAACGGATTGACCTTCTCCTGGGCAGGCGGCACTTTATACTCCTGTCCGGGCAATATGGCCCGGTAACTGTTCACGGCATAGGATACATGCTTAATGCTGTCCAATATCATGTTTCGTTCTTTATCGACCAGCACAATGTTGCTGTGGCGCCCCATGATTTCAATGATTAATTGCTTTTGTGAGACGTCCCCAAGCTCATTGCGGCCCTTCACTTCTAATATGATCATCCGATCGAGTTCATATTGGTAAATATCTTCAATGGTATAGCCTTCGAGATGCTTTCTAAGAAGCATACAGAACATGGGTGCCTCTTTTGGATTTTCATAACTTTCTTCCGTCAATTGTACCCGGGAATAACTTGGATGGGCTGATAATAGGAGTTTATGATTCTTACCCCCTGCACGAACCACCAATATCACTTCGTTTTTGTATGGTTGATGTACCTTGTTGATTCGTCCGCCTTTTAATATGGAGGCGATTTCCTCGGTCATCGCTTTTGTAAATAATCCATCGAATGACATTCTATTTTTACTTCCTTTACATAAGATTTTCTATGATGCTCCATTCTTCAAGACCAGATAAACATGGCTTGGGAGTGGTCCACGGATGCTTCATTTATAAGATTACTGGAAATGCGGTATTAGGATATTCAATGAAGGCGAGTCTAATGTGCCCTGTTATCCCAGCAAGGTTTTCCCAGCGTTTTTTAAGTTGGGCCTTTCTTCTTTTCGCAATTCTGTTTAATTATAGCATTATTTTGGACGAGTCTGAATAATCATGGAAGAAGAGCAGGTTGTTTTATGTATCGATAAGCGGGCAGGTGTTGGATGAGTAAAGCAAAGCGCCTGTTTAAGATGTATACAGGGGCCTATTTCATTCTACTCAAAGGGATGTGTGATACTTGATGGAGTTCAAGGAAATGAATAATCAAGAAATGGAAAAAGCGCTTCAAACAAACGTTACACACGGTTTGGACGATGATGAAGTAAAGGACAGGCTGCATAAGCATGGGTTCAACGAATTGAAGGAAGGTGAAAAGCAGTCAGCCATACTTTTATTCTTTGCACAATTTAAAGATTTCATGGTCATCGTTTTACTTGCCGCTACTTTAGTATCCGGGATATTGGGTGAATATATTGATGCGATTGCCATCATGGCGATTGTTTTTTTAAATGGATTACTCGGTTTTTTTCAAGAACGAAAGGCTGAAAAATCTTTAGATGCTCTAAAGGAAATGGCAGCACCACAAGTGAATGTACTTCGCGATGGCCGTTGGTTGAAAGTTCCTTCAAGAGAGGTGGTAGTGGGTGATATCCTGAAATTTTCAAGCGGAGACAGGATTGGAGCCGATCTGCGGATCGTCGATCATTCCAGCCTTGAAATCGAAGAATCGGCACTTACAGGCGAGTCACTTCCAGCCGTTAAATGCTCCGAACCATTGATGAATGAGTTCGAAGGCATTGGTGATCAGGAAAACATGGCCTTTATGGGTACGATGGTCACAAGAGGGAACGGGATAGGCATGGTCATCGCTACGGGAATGAATACGGCGATGGGTAAGATTGCCGACTTGCTTCAGACAGCAGAAACAAAAGAGACACCTCTTCAGCGTCGGCTGGAGCAGTTAGGAAAAATTTTAATCGTCACTGCCTTGATTTTGACGATCATTGTCGTGTTGACTGGTGTCATTCAAGGGCATGACCTTTATACGATGTTTTTAGCCGGAGTCTCCCTTGCCGTTGCCGCGATACCGGAAGGCTTGCCTGCAATCGTGACTGTAGCCTTGTCCTTGGGCGTTCAGCGCATGATCAAACAAAAAGCGATTGTCCGCAAGCTGCCTGCTGTTGAAACGCTTGGGTGCGCTACAGTAATTTGCTCGGATAAGACGGGAACGCTTACGCAAAACAAAATGACGGTTACGAAGGTTTGGAGTGGAGGGAAGACATGGGATATCAGCGGGACTGGATATAATCCGGTCGGCGAATTTTCCTTAAGAGGAGTTTCGGTTGCACCGAAAAATCATAATGCCCTGCTTCAGATCATTACGTTCGGGATGCTCTGTAACAAAGCCGAGTTAAATCAAAAGGGAAAACAGCATGTACTGGACGGCGATCCGACAGAAGGGGCCATGTTGGTGGCCGCGATGAAAGCAGGCTTGACGAGGGATCACCTCTTTAAGAGGTTTACCATCGTAAAGGAGTTTCCCTTCGATTCTAGCCGTAAAATGATGAGTGTGATCGTGAAGGATGATAAAGAGAATCATTTCGTCATCGTAAAAGGAGCCCCTGATGTACTGATTGCCCAGTGCGATACGATTCTGTGGGAAGACAGATCTGAAATGTTGAATCGTGAAAGCAAGGAAAGGGTACAGCAGGACATGAATGAACTTGCTTCACAGGCACTCCGGATGATTGCTGTCGGTTATAAACCTCTTCCAAAAGGAACGATTCTGCTTCATGAAACGGAAGCTGAGCGCAATTTGACCTTCATGGGACTTCAAGGCATGATCGATCCACCACGTCCGGAGGTGAAGCAGGCGGTCAAGGAATGCCGGGATGCAGGAATTAAAACCGTCATGATTACTGGCGACCATGTCATAACCGCAAAAGCAATCGCTAAAGAGCTTGGGATTTTAAAAGGAAAAGATCTTGTGCTTGAAGGTCGGCAGTTAGCTGATATGGACGTAGGGGAACTTGAAGAAATAGTTGAGAGTGTTTCGGTATTTGCCCGTGTTTCCCCTGAGCATAAGTTAAAAATCGTTAAGGCGCTCCAAAATAAAGGACATGTCGTAGCGATGACCGGAGATGGCGTCAATGATGCACCGGCAATAAAATCAGCTGATATTGGCATATCCATGGGCATAACCGGGACGGATGTTGCCAAGGAAGCTTCTTCCTTGATATTGGTGGATGATAATTTTGCAACGATCAAATCGGCGATTAATGAAGGGCGGAATATATATGAAAACATCAGGAAGTTCATCCGCTATCTGCTTGCCTCCAATGTCGGGGAGATTTTGGTCATGTTTTTTGCGATGTTGTGTGCCTTGCCGCTGCCGTTGATTCCAATTCAAATCCTATTCGTGAATCTAGTTACGGACGGACTTCCTGCCATGGCATTGGGACTTGATTCTGCGGAAGATGACGTGATGAAACGAAATCCGCGAAATGCGAAAGAAGGCGTTTTTGGCAGAGGGCTTGGCTGGAAAATCATCTCGCGTGGTTTTCTGATAGGTTTATCAACTCTGATCGCCTTTTATGTCGTGTATCGGGCAAACCCGGAAAACCTCGCCTATGCACAAACGATCGCGTTCGCTACTTTGGTTCTAGCTCAGCTCATACATGTTTTTGATTGCCGAAGCGAACGGTCGATCTTCTCAAGAAACCCGTTCGGTAATCTTTATCTCGTAGGAGCGGTCCTGTCTTCGCTGTTATTGATGCTTGCAGTCATGTATGTGCAGCCATTGCAAACGATATTCCATACCGTCCCTATTTCAGGAAGGGATTGGCTTTTGGTGATAGGAATGTCTTCCATCCCAACTTTTTTACTGGCAGGAACCTTTTTAGCAAGAAAAGCACAATGAGATATGATATAATCTTTAAGGTGGTAGAGTCTTGCTCTATTGCCTTTTTATTTTTGTAGTCTTTTATTTGTAAGCAAAACTGATGATGCAGCAGCTGATATATATTCAACGTTAGCGCCAAATTACTACAATAAGCTTGATTGGAAGTGGAACCATGGTTACCAGTATGACGGGCTATGGAAGAGATGAAGCGGGAAACGGACAGGTCAATGTCTTTGCCGAAATTAAGACGGTCAATCATCGTTTTTGTGAACATACGATTAGAATGCCGCGACAGCTTTTGGTTTTGGAAGAAAAAGTGAAGAAAAAGGCGAATCAATACATAAGAAGAGGACGGGTGGAAATCTTCATTACAGTCGAGGGTGAAAGCCTTGTTACAAAAAAGGTGAAGGTCGATTGGGACCTTGCCGATCAGTATGTAGGCTTGATGACTGAAGTCAAGGACAAATACAAGCTGGAAAGTTCCATTACTTTACAGGATATCCTCCAGCTTGAATCGATTTTCATGACGGAAGAAGTGCCGGCAGTTCCTCGCGATCTGGAAGCCTTATTATTGAAGTCTGTTTCGGGGGCATTGGAGAATCTCAAGAAAATGCGGGCCCACGAAGGTCAGGAATTGGCTCTGGACATGATCAACCAGCTTAATAGGTTTGGTGAGGTCGTAGCAGGCGTCAAAAACCATGCGCCTTCAGTCGTCGAGAAATATAAAACCCGGATGGAAATCAAACTAGCCGAGTTAACGGATGGACAGATTGAGGATAGCCGGATTGTAACGGAAGCGGCCATTTTCGCTGATAAATGTGACATAAATGAGGAACTGACAAGGCTTGATAGCCATGTCCAGCAATTTTCGGCAACGCTTAGTCAGAATGAACCGATCGGGAGGAAACTGGACTTCCTCGTCCAGGAAATGAATAGGGAAGTCAATACGATCGGCTCAAAGGCTAATGATTCTTTAATCACCAGAGAAGTGGTGGAAATGAAAAGCCTGCTTGAAAAATTAAAGGAACAGGTTCAAAATATCGAGTAGCCGGTTTATGATGAACGTAAAAAGGTGACAATGAATATGAATGGGGGACAAAAATGTCAATCAAGCTCATTAATATTGGATTTGGGAATATCGTATCCGCAAACCGGATCGTATCCATCGTGAGCCCTGAATCGGCTCCGATAAAAAGGATCATCCAAGATGCCCGAGATCGCGGATCCTTAATAGATGCTACATACGGTAGAAGAACTAGGGCCGTTATAATTACAGACAGCGACCATGTCATCTTATCAGCCGTTCAACCGGAAACGGTTGCTGCACGGCTTCAAGATAAAGATGACAGCGTAGAAGAGGGGTAACTGAAACAATATGAGAGAAAAAGGATTATTAATCGTTTTGTCCGGTCCGTCCGGTGTTGGTAAGGGTACAGTAAGGAAGGCAATTTTTTCCCAGCCTGGAACAGCTTTTGAATATTCCATTTCGATGACGACTAGGCTCCCTCGCCAAGGTGAGGTGGATGGAGTGGATTATTTCTTTAAAAAACGCGAGGAATTCGAAGCGTTGATAGAAGAAGGCAAACTCCTTGAGTATGCAGAGTTCGTCGGAAATTATTATGGAACGCCAGTGGATTATGTTCGTGAAACGATCGATTCCGGAAAAGATGTTTTTCTGGAGATTGAAGTTCAAGGAGCAAAACAGGTCCGCGAGAAGTTCCCTGAAGGACTTTTCATTTTCCTTGCCCCTCCAAGCTTGACCGAGCTCGAAAGCCGGATCGTCACACGCGGCACGGAGACGGAGGAAGCGATAAAAGGGCGGATGAAAGTGGCGAAGGAAGAGATAGAACTTATGGATCTATATGATTATGTCGTGGAAAATGATCATGTGGATGCAGCATGTGCTAGAATTAATGCAATAGTGATTGCCGAGCATTGCCGTCGGGAACGAGTTGCTATTTTATATAAAAAAATGTTGGAGGCGGAATAAACTATGTTATATCCATCAATTGATTCCCTATTATTGAAAATCGATTCTAAATACTCGCTTGTATCTGTAGCAGCTAAACGTGCACGGGAAATGCAAATAAAAGATAATTGCCTTATCGCCAAACCGGTTTCACATAAATCAGTAGGCCGTGCCCTTGAAGAAATTCATTCCGGAAAATTGACCTACGATAATTCCTACGAAGAAAACTAAGCGAGAACACATAAGCTTGACCTATCGGGCCTGACACCCAAAAGCAAACAGGATGCGTTACATTTTTGAAAGTTGCTTCCTTCCTGCGGCCAAGGTGTCAGGCCTGTTTGTTTTGATTTTTCAAAAAATAAAGCATGATGGGAAAAACCCCATATTAATAGCGCATATCAAATGATTTTTCAACTGTTTTCCTTCATAATTAAGAAATCTAGAATGTATAGTTAGGGGAAATTTGCATGCTTATCGAAAAAAAAGTACTTCTTTGCGTCACTGGCGGTATTGCTGTTTATAAGGCTGCTGCCCTGACCAGTAAATTAACACAGGAAGGTGCGCATGTAAAAGTGATCATGAGTGAATCGGCACGTCAATTCGTGACACCGCTGACATTTCAAGCGCTTTCGAGGAATGATGTGTATACAGATACATTTGATGAAAAGGATTCTTCTGTGATTGCCCACATTGACTTGGCTGATTGGGCTGATATAATCCTTGTGGCTCCGGCAACTGCGAATGTCATTGGCAAGGTGGCCAACGGAATCGCCGATGATATGATCACGACCACGCTGCTGGCCACGGAAGCCCCCGTTTGGGTTGCGCCAGCCATGAATGTGCATATGTATGCCCATCCCGCGGTTCAGAAAAACATGGAGACACTTCGTACGTTCGGCTATCAATTCATTGAACCTGGGGAAGGGTATTTGGCCTGCGGGTATGTAGGAAAAGGGCGGCTGGAGGAACCGGAAACGATCGTGGAGCATCTAAAGAGTCATTTTGCCGAAAAGAAGCCACAGCTTCTTAAAGGAAAGAAAGTCTTGATAACCGCGGGTCCTACTCGCGAAGCAATCGATCCGGTACGTTTCGTCACCAATCATTCCAGCGGAAAGATGGGCTATGCTTTAGCTGAGCAGGCTATTGAACTCGGTGCAGAAGTGACATTGATAACCGGACCCGTGAATTTGACCCCGCCTCTGAATGCACACGTCATACCTGTGGAATCGGCAGCAGATATGCATGGTGCCGTTCTCAGTCAGTTCGATTCAAGTGATGTCGTCATCATGACAGCGGCCGTGGCTGACTATAAACCGAAGTTTTACCATGTTCAGAAGATGAAAAAGCAGCCCGGTGAAAATGTCATTCAATTTGAACGGACCAAGGATATCCTTAAAGAACTCGGTGAGAATAAAACGCATCAGCTGCTGGTAGGCTTTGCTGCTGAAACGAACAATGTCGAAGAATACGCAAGAGGGAAATTAGAGAAGAAGAATGCAGATATGATCGTTGCCAATAACGTAACCGTCGCAGGAGCAGGCTTTGGGACGGACACGAATATCGTGACCATTTACAATAAAGATGGAAGTGCAATCGAGCTTCCCAAAATGAGTAAAGCGGATATAGCTAAAAGCATCCTGGCAGAAGTATCCCGCAAGCAAAAGGAATGATGTGTTATGGATATTGCTTCCGTGATCGTGGATGTACCCGCCAAACAAACCGATCGTGAATTCGATTACCGCATACCGGAAAAGTGGAAACAAGTCATCATGCCTGGGATGCGGGTCATCGTGCCATTCGGTCCAAGAATGGTTCAAGGGTTCGTCACTGGTTTAAAAGGCAATAGTGATTTTTCGAAATTGCGATATATAAAAGAGCCAATGGATTTGGAGCCGATCCTTAATGATGAATTGCTTCAGCTGGCGAACTGGCTGACCAAAGAGGCCATGTGCTTTAAAATCTCAGCACTCCAAGCGATGCTCCCGGCAGCGATGAAAGCAAAGTATGAAAAGGTGATCAATGTCATCGAAGATAAAAAGGATCGACTTCCGCCAATCATTCAAACACTTTTCGGGAGAGGGCATTCCTTATCCTGGAAAGAGGTGATTGAAGGAGAGCATGCGTCCCTTATTCAAAAAGAACTCCAACATGGCAATCTGGAGCTCGTATATAATGTGAAAAACCGCCTTAATAAGAAAACGGTTCGCGTCATTCAAGCGTTGCTTTCAAGCGACGAATTGAAAGAGATGGCGTCAAGCCTTTCCGCTCAGGCAAAAAAACAACAGGAACTCCTTCAATACTTTATGGAACATCATGAGCCGATTCCGCTAAAAGAGCTGCTTGAGGTGACAAATACATCGAGCAGTACCGTCAAATCCCTTGTGTCTAAAGGGGCTTTGACGGAACTGGATCAAGAAATATATCGCGACCCTTATGAGAATCGAGTGTTCGAACAATCCAATCCCTTTACTCTTACAGACGAACAAGCTGCTGCCTTAGCACCTATCCAAGAGAAAATACATCATGATGAACATGATGTTTTCCTTTTATATGGTGTGACTGGGAGCGGGAAAACGGAAGTGTATTTGCAGGCAATCGCCTCTGTTATCGAAAAGGGAGAAGAAGCCATCATGATGGTTCCGGAAATATCCTTGACACCGCAAACGGTGAAAAGATTTAAGGAACGCTTCGGTGAGCAGGTCGCTGTCATGCACAGTGGTTTATCCGTTGGAGAAAAATATGATGAATGGCGAAAAATTCACCGCAAAGAAGTGAAAGTGGTCGTGGGTGCGCGTTCAGCCGTATTTGCCCCTTTTGAAAACCTGGGACTGGTCATCATCGATGAAGAGCATGAAGCGAGCTATAAACAAGAAGAAACGCCAAGGTACCATGCCAGGGATGTTGCCATTGAACGGGCAAAATCATATAAATGCCCAGTTATCCTTGGCAGCGCAACCCCGACACTTGAATCGTTTGCACGTGCCAAGAAGGACGTCTATAAGCTATTGACACTTAGCCGAAGGATGAATGAAAATCCATTGCCTGCGGTGGATATTGTTGATATGAGGGAAGAACTGAGGACCGGAAATCGTTCGATGTTTTCGGAACTGCTGTTCAGCAAGTTGAAAGATCGGCTTGAAAAAGGACAGCAGACGGTTTTGATGCTGAACAAACGGGGACATTCTTCCTTTGTGATGTGCCGAAGCTGCGGATTGGTCATCAATTGTCCTAATTGTGACATTTCACTCACCTATCATCGCTTTAATGATATAATGAAATGCCATTATTGCGGATTCGAGGAGGGGATGCCTTCTGTTTGCCCGGAATGTGAAAGTGAGCATATACGATTCTTCGGTACCGGCACTCAAAAGGTTGAAGAAGAGCTGACAAAAATCCTCCCGGAGGCGCGGGTCATCCGGATGGACGTTGACACGACGAGTAAAAAGGGCTCACATGAGCGGCTGCTCAATGCCTTTGGTGAAGGAAAGGCTGATATATTACTTGGTACACAAATGATTGCCAAGGGACTTGATTTTCCCAACATCACCCTTGTTGGTGTCCTTTCTGCTGATACGATGCTTCATCTGCCTGATTTTCGCTCTTCGGAAAAGACATTTCAGCTGCTGACCCAGGTCAGCGGCAGGGCAGGACGTCATCAGCTTCCGGGAGAAGTGGTGATTCAAACCTATACACCAGAGCATTACAGCATCGAGCTTTCTGCCCTGCAGGATTATGATGCCTTTTATGAACGGGAGATGGATCTCCGCAGGAAAAGTCATTATCCACCTTATTATTATGTTGTCCTTATCACGGTTTCTCATGAAGACTTGATGAAAACAGTAAGTGTTACGGAAAAAATTACTAATTATTTAAGTTCGCGGTTGAATCGGGACTCTATCGTCCTGGGTCCAGTCGCTTCACCGATCAGCCGAATCAACAATAGATATCGATATCAATGTCTGATAAAATACAAACGAGAGCCGGACCTTAATCGACATTTACGAACGCTTTTAGAGCATTACCAAAAAGAAACGGCCCAAAATCATCTGCAGATTTCAATTGATTTGAATCCACAGATCATGATGTGATGGTTTAAGAGTAAGATGCTTACCGCGAGCTGTTACGAGCTTGCGTTTTTATATAATGGAGTGCTGTTTTTTCTAATTTAGGAGGGTACCTTGAATTTTGGCTATTTTACCGATTGTTTTGTTTCCTGAAAAAATTTTACAACAAAAATGTGATAAAGTAACAAGTTTTGATAAAAAATTGGCAAAGCTGTTAAATAACATGTATGAAACGATGGTGGAAGCGGATGGGGTTGGGCTGGCTGCACCTCAGGTTGGCGTAAAAAAGCAAGTGGCCGTCGTTGAAATAGAAGAAGGGTCAGGTCACCTTGAACTGATCAATCCAGAGGTGCTGGAAATGGAAGGCGAGCAGACTGGTGTGGAGGGATGCCTGAGCTTTCCGAGCTTATATGGTGAAGTGTCCCGTCCTTACAGCATTAAAGTGAGGGCACAAGACAGAAAAGGAAGCTTTTTCGAGATAGAGGCGGAGGATTTCCTCGCAAGAGCACTTCTGCATGAGATCGATCATTTGCAAGGGGTTTTATTTACAAGTAAAGTTTCGCGCTATATTTCAGAAGAAGAGTTAGAAGGGTATGAAGAAGAATGACAAAAATTATCTTTATGGGTACACCGGATTTCTCAGTGCCGGTATTGAAAAGGATCATTGACGAAGGGTTTGAAGTGATTGCAGTCGTTACCCAACCGGATCGTCCCGTTGGCCGTAAAAAGGTACTGACCCCCCCGCCAGTTAAAGTAGAAGCGGAAAAACAGGGGATTCCCGTTTATCAGCCTGAAAAAATCCGTGAAAAAGAAGAACTTGAAAAGATCATCGCTTTAGGTGCTGACCTTGTGGTGACCGCAGCCTTTGGACAAATCCTCCCGAATGAATTGCTGGAAGCCCCTAAATACGGATGCATTAATGTCCATGCCTCCTTGCTTCCTGAACTTCGTGGCGGTGCACCCATTCATTATTCGATATTGCAGGGAAAAGAAAAAACGGGAATCACCATCATGTATATGGCAGAAAAATTGGATGCCGGAGATATATTGACTCAAGCCGAAGTTGCCATTGCGGAAGAAGACAATGTAGGAACACTTCATGACAAGTTAAGCAAGTTAGGTTCTGATTTGCTTGCGGAAACTTTGCCGAAGCTTATCAATGGTGAGTTAAAGCCAATCAAGCAAGATGAGGACAAAGCAACATTCGCTCCTAATATAAAACGGTCGGAGGAAAAAATCGACTGGTCGAAAACAGGTGGAAATATCTATAACCAAGTACGCGGGCTGAATCCATGGCCAGTTGCCTATACAACTTTAAACGGGTCGGTCATGAAAATTTGGCAGGCCAGTAAGGTTGAACACGGCAATCAGGAAGCGCCGGGTACGATTATAGAAGTGCAAAATGACGGGTTCATCGTTTCGACAGGCAATGAAACGGCGATACTGATTACAATGCTACAGCCTTCAGGGAAGAAAAAAATGCCGGCGAAAGATTACTTGCGCGGAGCCGGTTCGTTCATTAAAGCAGGCATGAAGTTAGGAGAACAGAATGAAGCAAACTAAAAAGGGAGTACGTGACATTGCTCTTGATATATTGGAATCTGTAGAGAAAAACCAATCCTACAGTAACCTCTTACTAAACAACTTGATCAAAAAGCATCAATTATCCGCTGTGGACAGCGGTTTGCTTACGGAGATAAGCTACGGAACGATACAGCGTAAAATGACTTTGGATTACTTTTTGAGCCCTTATATTAAACAACCTAAAAAGACGCAAAGCTGGGTCATCAATTTGCTTAGGCTATCCGTTTATCAAATGGTTTATTTAGATAAGGTGCCGGATCATGCGATCATTTTCGAGGCAGTTGAAATTTCCAAAAAACGTGGTCATAAAGGTACATCTTCCATGGTCAATGGCGTGCTTCGAAACATCCAGAGAAATGGTGTTCCTTCCCTTGACGCCATCAAGGATGATCTCGAAAGGCTCTCCATCGAAGTAAGTCATCCAGTTTGGTTGATCAAACGCTGGGTGGAGCAATTTGGTTATGAAAAAACCAAGGAAATGTGTGAAGTGAATTTAACGGCCCCATTGCAGACGGGACGTGTCAATTTAAAGAAGATATCCCGCAGTGAATTAATGAGCATATTAAGGGAAGAGGGATATGACGTCGAGGCAAGTGAAGTCGTCCCCGAAGCCATCGTTAGCTATAGAGGCAATCTTGCTCATTCAGAAAGTTATAAATTAGGGTACTTATCGATTCAGGACGAAAGCTCGATGCTTGTTGCGCATGCATTGGGGGCAAATGATAATGATGCTGTACTCGATTGTTGTGCTGCTCCTGGAGGGAAAACGACACATATTGCAGAAGGTTTAACGACTGGACAAGTATATGCGCTTGATCTTCATGAACATAAAGTAAAGCTCATTAAAGAACAGGCAGAGCGTCTAAAATTGAGAAACAACATCAAGACTATGGCACTTGATAGCAGAAAAGTGCAAGAACACTTCAATAAGGAAGGGTTTGACCGGGTCTTGATCGATGCGCCATGTTCAGGCTTGGGAGTCATGCGCCGGAAGCCCGATGTAAAGTACACAAAAACAAAAGATGATATACTGAAACTCTCAAGCATACAAAAGCAATTATTGGAAGCTGCTGCACCGCTAGTAAAGCAAGGCGGACGGTTAGTATATAGTACATGCACGGTGGATATGGAAGAAAATGACAGGGTGGCATTGGCATTTTTGAATGAACACCCGGATTTCGAGAGCGACCCATCGCTGTCCGAAAGAATGCCCGAAAGCGTTCAGCCGTTCATCGAGGGCCATACGCTACAAGTTTTTCCGCAATATTTTAGCAGTGACGGATTCTTTATTGCGAGTTTTAGAAAGAAGGTGCTGTAATGGCAGAAATAACTAAATCATCCAGAGTAAGAAAAGACACAACACCAGAAAAACCATCCATCTATTCATTAGAGCTTCACCAAATCAAAGATTGGATCATTCAAAATGGCGAGAAGGCTTTCCGGGCCGAACAAGTTTACGATTGGCTTTATAAAAAGCGCGTCTCAAGTTTTGAAGATATGTCCAACCTATCGAAATCCTTACGAGATAAGCTGGAAACACATTTTACATTCACTACGTTGAAAACGCTGATTCAGCAAACATCGAATGATGGCACGATGAAGTTTTTATTTGAACTTCATGATGGCTATTCAATTGAAACGGTGCTGATGCGCCATGAATATGGAAACTCCATTTGCGTGACAACACAGGTTGGTTGTAGAATTGGTTGTACCTTCTGTGCATCGACACTGGGCGGCTTAAAGCGGAATCTTGAAGCTGGTGAAATAGTTGCCCAAGTCGTTAAAGTCCAGCAAGCACTTGACGAAGTGGAAGAACGTGTAAGCTCTGTCGTCATCATGGGAATTGGTGAGCCGTTTGATAACTACGATAATATGATGTCATTCTTGAAGAATATAAATCATGAAAAAGGCTTGAACATCGGGGCCCGTCATATTACCGTTTCAACAAGCGGAATCATTCCCAAAATCTATAAATTTGCTGAAGAAAGCATGCAAATCAACTTTGCGGTTTCGCTGCATGCACCCAACACGGAGTTAAGAAGTAAATTGATGCCGATCAACAAGGCCTACAAACTTCCGGACTTGATCGAAGCCATCAAATACTATACAGAAAAAACAGGGCGCCGTGTAAGTTTTGAATATGGTTTATTCGGCGGCGAAAATGATACAGTCGAACACGCCGAAGAATTAGCCAATTTAATAAGTGGGATAAAATGCCATGTTAATTTAATTCCGGTGAACTATGTACCGGAACGCAACTATGTACGTACACCTCGGGATCAAATTTTTGAGTTTGAAAAAACATTGAAAAAGCGCGGTATCAATGTAACGATCCGAAGGGAACAAGGCAGTGATATCGACGCAGCCTGCGGCCAGCTTCGGGCCAAGGAGCGCAAAGAAGAGACGAGGTGACCCTATGAGGGCGATATTTAAAACAGACCGTGGAAGGGTCCGCCAGCATAATGAAGATAATGGCGGAATCTTTAAAAACTCGGAAGGCGTCCGCCTTGCCATCGTTGCCGATGGCATGGGCGGCCACCGTGCCGGGGATGTAGCAAGTGCGATGACGATAGACCTTATGAAAAAGGGCTGGGAGGAATCCAGCGGAATTGAAACGGCCAATGATGCCGAGGAGTGGCTAAAACAGCAAATCTTCTTGGTCAATCATTCGCTATTCGAATATGCCGAGGCACATACGGAATGTAAGGGAATGGGAACTACCGTTGTTGCTGCTATTTGTACTGACAAGTTCGCGACCATTGCCAATATTGGGGACAGTCGATGTTATTTGTATAATGAGAGTGGCTTTAAGCAGGTTACGGAGGATCATTCACTCGTTAACGAGCTGGTCCGATCAGGGCAGATTTCGAAGGAAGATGCCGAGAACCATCCACGAAAAAATGTTTTATTACGAGCCTTGGGGACAGAAATGCAAGTTGAAATGGATATCACGACGGTCATATTCGAAGAAAGTGATTTATTGTTGCTTTGTTCGGATGGCTTAACGAACAAAGTGAGTGAAGTGGAGCTTGAAGAAACGGTTATAAATGGGCAGTCTCTTGAAGAAAAGGCAAATTCATTAATAGATAAGGCCAATCACTACGGTGGGGAAGACAACATCACCCTTGTGCTTGTTCAATTTACTGATGAAAGCGAAAGCAGGTGAATTGAATGCTGATTGGCAGAAGAATCAACGGCCGTTATAAACTGATCGAAATGGTCGGTGGCGGCGGTATGGCGAACGTCTACCTTGCAAGGGATATGATCTTGGATAGGGATGTTGCATTGAAAATCCTTCGCATGGACTTCAACAATGACGAAGAATTCATCAAGCGCTTCAACCGGGAAGCTCAATCGGCAACCAGTTTGGCCCATCCCAATATCGTAAGCATTTATGACGTTGGTGAAGAAGATGCCATCTATTATATCGTCATGGAATATGTGGACGGTTTCACCCTTAAGCAATACATACAAAAATATTATCCGATTCCAGTCGAAAAAGCCTTGGATATCATGAAGCAAATAACGGCAGCGATTTCCCATGCCCACCATAACGGGATCATCCATCGTGACATCAAGCCACAGAACATACTGATCGATAAAGAAGGAACCGTCAAGATTACGGACTTTGGAATTGCCTTGGCCTTGAGTGCAACCAACATCACTCAGACGAACGCCGTTTTGGGCTCCGTCCATTACTTATCACCGGAGCAGGCAAGGGGCGGAATGGCCAATAAGAAATCGGACATTTATTCGCTTGGCATCGTCATGTTTGAATTGCTGACGGGTAGATTGCCTTTTTCGGGTGAATCTGCCGTGTCGATAGCACTTAAACATTTACAATCGGAAACTCCTTCACCAAAACGCTGGAATCCTGAAATACCGCAGAGTGTAGAAAATATTATTTTGAGGGCGACAGCGAAAGATTCATATTACCGGTATGAGAGTGTAGATTCAATGGAAGATGACATTCGAACGTCACTCAATCCTGAGCGTTCGAATGAGCAGCCCTTCATGATACCGGAAGACCATGATGCAACGAAAGCAATACCCGTCATTACGGATGATCAGCTTTCGAGCATTGATGAAACGATCATAAGAGGACCGGAAAAAAATACGGTAGTTCATGCAGACGATGGTGGAGATGACTCAGTAGAAGTCATGAAAGTGAACAAAAAACAAAAGAAACAGAAAAAACAAAAAATGAAGTCTAAACAAAAGGATAAAAAACGAAGGAGAATGCCAGCCATTTTGGTGTCCATCTTTTTAGTCCTTGCACTGCTTGCCGTCTTATCCGTCACTATAGGACCTTCCCTTTTCGGCTCGAAGGAAGTGACGATCCCTGACCTTAAAGGGAAAGATTTGGATGATGCCATTACTGATTTACTTAACTTGGATTTGGTCGTCGGAGATACGATCGAAATTGAGGACGATGAGGTTGAAGCGGGGCTGGTGATCAAAACCAATCCGAAGGAAGGGAAAACCGTCAAGGCGGGGGCGAAAGTCGATATTTATCAAAGTGCCGGAAAAGAAACGATTTCGCTGTCCAACTATGAAGGCCGAAATTACTCGGATGTTAAATCTCTGGTGGAGAATATGGGTTTCAAAAACACGATCGTCACCTATAAGTATGATGATAGCGATCCCGGTACCATCATAGATCAGACGCCATCCAGTGCCACTGAAATCGTTCCATCCGAAACGGAACTTGAATTGACGGTCAGCAAGGGGGAAGATTTATTGAGCTTGAAAAATCTCAAGGGGTTCAATGAAGCTGGCCTAAATGATTATGCCAATGAAAGTGGGTTGAAGATCGATTCTGAAGAAGAGGTCTATGATGATTCCGTCGAGAAGGGACTGGTCATTTCCCAGTCGCCTGAACCGGGTACAAGGGTCGAAAAAGGCAGTACGGTGAAAGTTGTCGTCTCAAAAGGGAAAGAAGAGATCCCTCCCAAGACCGTAACGGAGGAGATCAAGATTGAATATGATCCAGTTGCTCCTGGCAAAGCGCAAAAGGTGCAGATTTTTATTGAAGATATCAACAATAGCATGACAGAGCCTAAAGAATCATTCTTTATCGTGGAAGATGCCAAGCGAACGATCGTATTGACGGTTTCGCCGGATAAGAAAGCAGGCTACAAGGTCATGAGGGACAACCAGGTCATCATCGACAAAGCCGTCTCTTATCCCGACTAAATATATTAATTAGGAGTGTGGCTATGCCCGAAGGAAAAATTATTAAAGCACTAAGCGGATTTTATTATGTGCTTGATGGGGAAGAAGTTTTTCAATGCCGCGGACGGGGCGTTTTCAGGAAAAATAAGGTAACTCCGCTTGTTGGCGATTATGTAGTGTTCCAAGCGGAAAACAAAACGGATGGGACCGTTACCGAAATAAAACCGCGAAAGAATGAATTGATACGTCCGCAAATCTCAAATGTAGATCAAGCCATCCTCGTCTTTTCGGCAGTTGAACCTGACTTCAGTCCAGCGCTGCTTGACCGTTTTCTCGTACTTATCGAAGATAACGAAATCGAGCCCATTATCGTCGTGACGAAACTGGACTTGGTCACTCCCGAAAACCGAACGAAATTGACCCAGTACATCAATGATTATCGAAAACTTGGGTATACCGTATTGGAAACATCTTCGGTTACCACAGGAGGCATTGAAGAACTGGTTCCTTATCTAGAAGGGAAGACGAGTGTATTTGCCGGTCAGTCAGGAGTCGGGAAATCGTCTTTACTGAATGCAATCAATCCTGAACTGGCTTTGAAGACTGATGACATTTCCTCACATCTGGGACGGGGTAAGCATACTACGCGTCATGTCGAATTGATTCATATCGGCTCTGGCCTTGTCGCGGATACACCTGGTTTCAGTTCGCTTGAATTCATGGAGATGGAACCTGAACGGTTATCCTATTGCTTCCCCGAAATGCATGAGCATGGAGAGGACTGTAAGTTCAGGGCATGTTTGCACGATAAAGAACCGAAATGTGCCGTGAAGGAAGCGGTGGGATCCGGGGAAATCCCGGAATATCGCTATGAGCATTATATGCAATTCTTGGAAGAAATAAGAGATAGAAAGCCGAGGTATTGAAATGGTTAAAATTGCACCTTCGATTTTATCAGCTAACTTTGCAAAATTGGGAGAGGAAATACTGGATGTGGAAAGAGGCGGGGCTGATTTCATCCATGTGGATGTCATGGATGGGCAGTTCGTGCCCAATATTACCATCGGACCATTAATAGTCGAAGCCATTCGACCTGTGACAAAGCTGCCGCTTGATGTCCACTTAATGATCGAACAACCTGACCGTTATATCGAGGCGTTCGCAAATGCGGGAGCCGATTATATTACGGTGCATGTTGAGGCCTGCACACATCTGCACCGCACAATCCAGTTAATTAAATCCTATGGTGTCAAGGCAGGAGTGGTGCTTAACCCAGCCACGCCAGCGTCCGTGCTCCAGCCTATAATCGAAGATATTGATATGGTGCTGTTGATGACGGTTAATCCAGGCTTTGGCGGGCAAAAGTTCATCACATCCGTCTTGCCAAAAATCGCTGAAGTGAAGGCGATGGCAGTCCGCGATAATCAGGATCTGGAAATAGAGGTTGATGGCGGAGTCAATGAAGAAACAGCTAAACTTTGTATCGAACAAGGGGCGACGGTCCTGGTGGCCGGGTCAGCAATTTATAATCAGGAAGATCGACGTGAAGCAATTCAAAAGATTCGGGGAAATTGATTCAAAGCCGACATTATCGAATATATGATAATGATCGGCTTTTTTTAACAGTCTTCATAAAGAAATCTCGTATATCATATACGTATAAAGGATGATAATCATGATCATTAGTATAATGGCTGGCGGTCCGGAATCGTTATGGCCGGATTTGGAAAGGTATAGGGAAATGACTGATCTTTGGGTCGGAGTTGATAGGGGAGTATGGGCCTTGCTTGACAATGGAATCAAACCTAAATGTGGCTTTGGGGATTTCGATTCGGTCTCGGAAGAAGAATACAAGGTAATTGTCCGAAGGCTTCAGCAAGTAAACTTATATTCATCTGAAAAGGATGAAACCGATCTGGAAATCGCTTTTAAATGGGCATTAGATCAAAAACCGTGTGAAATTCACATTCTTGGCGCCACCGGGGGCAGAATGGATCATTTTCTTGGCAATATCCAACTGCTCCAGAAGGAAAGCATCCTTCCAAATCATGCCGATATGGATATATACATAGTCGACCGACAAAACATTTTCACAGTCAAGACAGCAGGTTCTTATGAGGTTGCTGCGCTGGAAGATAAGAAGTACATATCATTCCTTCCGGTCACATCGGAAGTCACTGGCATCACGCTGAAGGGCTTCAAATATCCATTGAGCGATCGCTGCTTGGAGCTAGGTTCGACTCTCTGTATCAGCAATGAACTAATTTCCGAATCTGGGAATGTTTCATTTAAGGAGGGCATATTAATGATGATAAGAAGCAGAGATTAAAATTCATGCTTAAGGCAGATTCGGATATAATTACAAATCCTATATCCGCTAAAAAGCTTATGTGTAATAGAAAAATTCCACTTCATCTTTAACTGTGGGATGCAAAGAGGAGGGGCATGATGAAATTTTATACGATTAAATTGCCAAAAGTTCTGGGCAGTTTGGTAAGGGCTATGCTCGGAGCGTTTAAAAAGGGCTGATACTTATTCCACATGACACCTCTCGAATACAGGGAGGTGTTATTTTTCGGGTTTTCAGAGGATAATGAATGTGCCGGCCATCGGTTAATGGGTGATGATTTTCTAGATGCTGATATACTAGCGATCAACCATCCCCATTAAATTGTCAGCCAATTCAAGTAAAAAGGCATCCTTAGAGGATGCCGTAACATTATACGCGTTCTACTTTGCCCGATTTAAGAGCTCTTGCAGAAACGTATACACGTTTAGGTTTACCGTCAACTAAAATACGTACTTTTTGAAGGTTAGCGCCCCATGTACGCTTGCTAGCGTTCATTGCGTGAGAGCGGCTGTTACCAGAACGAGTTCTTCTTCCAGTGATTACACATTTACGTGCCATGTTAAATTCCCTCCTAACTACACCAAGCTTAAGTTTTCACAGTCATCTTAAGTCTTTGTAAAATACTTTAATAATTTATCATACCTACCGTGAGAATGCAATACTTCAGTTAATTACTTTCAAGAAAAAAACCTTGACATACATACTATAAAATTGAATTATATTAAGTACCGTAAGACATTTACTTTTAAAACCTTAGACATTATAGTAAAATGTCTTTAGTTGATTTGATTTTTTGGGAGGGAAAAGAGAAATGTCTATTGAACTACAAACGAAATATGGACAAATTGATATCTCTAATGATGTTATCGCTACTGTAGCAGGCGGAGCAGCAGTGGATTGCTACGGAATTATAGGAATGGCTTCCAAAAAACAATTTAAAGATGGCATTGCTGAAATTTTAAGAAAAGAAAACTTTACTAAGGGTGTAATAGTCCGTCAAGAAGAGGAAGAAGTTCATATCGATATGTATATTATCGTAAGCTATGGAACAAAAATCTCGGAAGTTGCGCATAATGTGCAATCAAAGGTAAAGTACACTCTGAACAAAACTGTAGGATTAGCAGTCGATTCCGTTAACATTTTTGTCCAGGGAGTTCGTGTGACGAACCCTTAAGTATAGGAGGAAAGTTTAGTGTCAATTACAAGTTTGAATGGAAAGCGCTTTGCAGAAATGATCATTCAAGGTGCCAATCATTTAGCGGCTAATGCTCAAATGGTTGATGCGTTGAATGTTTTCCCTGTCCCAGATGGAGATACTGGAACAAATATGAATTTATCGATGACTTCCGGAGCCAAGGAAGTGCAAAATAACGTCCAGGACCACATCGGAAAAGTGGGCACATCCCTTTCAAGAGGATTGCTTATGGGCGCTCGCGGCAATTCTGGAGTTATCCTTTCACAGTTGTTCCGCGGCTTTGCAAAAGCGATCGAACATAAATCTGAAATAAATAGTGAAGAATTCGCACAAGCTTTTGAAGCAGGCGTACAAACAGCTTACAAAGCTGTCATGAAACCTGTCGAAGGAACAATTTTGACGGTTGCCAAAGATGCAGCCAAGCAAGCGGTTACATCCGCTGCCAGGCATCGGGACCTCATTCAGGTAATGGAGGAAATCGTAACGGAGGCCAATGCCTCACTGAAACGCACACCGGATCTCCTTCCAGTCTTGAAAGAAGTGGGAGTCGTTGACAGCGGCGGACAAGGCTTGGTATTTGTATATGAAGGCTTCCTTGCTGAGTTGAAAGGTGAAGCCCTTCCAGTCCGTTCTGAACATGGCCCTAGCATGGATGACATGGTCAGTGCCGAACATCACATGAACGTTCAAGGGCATATGAGCACGGAGGATATCGTGTTTGGCTACTGCACGGAATTCATGGTCCGTCTAGAAAGCGACAAGCTGGCTAATAAATCATTTGATGAGGATAAATTCCGAAATGATTTAAGTGAATACGGAGATTCATTATTAGTCATTTCAGATGATGAAGTCGTCAAAGTACATATTCATTCTGAACAGCCTGGGGAATGTCTCAATTATGGACAGCGATACGGCAGTTTAATCAAAATGAAAATCGATAATATGCGCGAACAGCATACTGCGATTGTTGGTGAAACGCACACTCCGCTTCAAACGAAACCGGCAACAAAAGATAAATACGGAGTGGTGTCCGTTGCTATGGGTGCGGGCATCAGTGAATTGTTCAAAAGCATTGGCGCTAAGTCGGTAATCGAGGGCGGACAAACGATGAATCCTAGCACGGAAGATATCGTTAAAGCTGTCGAGGAGGCAAATGCCGAGCATGTCATCATCTTGCCTAACAATAAAAATATCATTATGGCTGCCAATCAGGCAGCAGATGTACTTGGTGATCATGTGACGGTCGTTCCTACAAAAACGGTACCACAGGGAATGGCTGCCTTGTTGGCATTCAATCCATCACTTGATGCTTCCGAGAATGAAAAAGCGATGAGTGAAGCCCTTGCACACGTGAAAACGGGCCAAATCACATATGCTGTACGTGATACCAACATTGATGGTCTTTCCATCGAGACTGGGGATTTCATGGGCATAGCTGAAGGAACCATCAAAGTGAAGGATAAAGACAAGGCGCAAGCGGCAAAAGAACTTCTTTCCGAGATGATTGACGATGATGCTGAAATCCTGACGATTTTATATGGAGAAGACGCCAATGCAGAAGAAGTTGAAAATATCGTTGCTTATTGCAAGGAGAATTTCGAAGGCGTTGAAGTGGAAGTCCATAATGGAAAACAACCTTTGTATTCCTTCATTTTTTCAATTGAATAAATAAGACGTCATGTAGATGAAGGCATAGATTTGATGTTCCTCTATTCTTATGATCATGAATGAATAAAAGGCAAGAAACTGCATATGTCATTAGGCTATGCAGTTTTATTTTTTGGCTGTTATCTCATTATTTGTCGCTGTTCACCCCTCAAATGCTCGCCTATCCACTACTCCGCTCCAATCAAGCGTAAATCGGTTTTATAAAAAACACCAATAATACGAAAAGAACCTCATTTTTTTAATGAGACATATGAACAGCCAGGTTGGAGTTACGGTGAATTTGACGTTATTATTAATCTAACACCTTTCCATTCCCTTGATTTCAATAGCTGAAGGAGGAGCAATGCATGAAATTCAGAAGTGTATTCGATATAATAGGTCCTGTTATGATTGGCCCCTCTAGTTCCCATACAGCCGGTGCTGCAAGAATCGGAAGGGTGGCCAGGAATTTATTTGACCGTGAACCTAAATGGGCACATATTTCGTTTTATGGTTCGTTCGCCAAAACCTATAAAGGGCATGGAACGGATGTAGCCATTGTCGGAGGCTTACTTGATTTTGATACATTTGACGAGAGAATTAAAGAATCGTTGGAAATAGCCCGCAAAAAGAAAATGAAAATTACTTTTCGGGAAGAAGAGGCCGTACCTGAACATCCCAATACAGCAAAAATATTAGTGGGGGATGATGATGGTGAACTTGAACTCGTCGGTATATCGATTGGCGGGGGAAAAATTGAAATTGTCGAATTAAATGGGTTTAAATTAAGGCTTTCGGGTCACAACCCTGCCATACTAGTCGTTCACGATGACAGATTTGGGGCGATTGCCAGTGTTTCCAACATTTTGGCTAAGCATCAAATCAATATAGGCCAGATGGAAGTTTCCCGTAAGGGAAAGGGGAAAATGGCGCTGATGACGATTGAAGTGGATCAAAACCTTGAGGATCGAGTCATTGATGAAATTGCAGCGCTCCCCGACATCACTCAAGTAGCTAGGATTGTTGATTGAAGGCAATCGAATCGTTTCCACTTAGGAAGGAGAAGATAGCATGTTTCGAAATGTTGCAGAGTTGATAGAATTAGCTGAAGCAAAGCAGAAAAGAATATCAACATTGATGATAGAACAGGAAATGGAAGTAACGGGCAGAAGTCGTGAACAAATCATCCACCAGATGGGAGTCAACCTGGATGTAATGGAACAGGCTGTTGAAAAGGGCCTCCAAGGTGTACAGTCCGTTTCAGGACTTACAGGCGGTGACGCAGTCCTGCTTCAGAATTACATTAAATCCGGAAATTTCCTATCCGGCGAATTGTTGTTGGATGCGGTGAGCAAAGCAGTGGCAACAAACGAAGTGAACGCGGCCATGGGAACCATTTGCGCGACACCCACTGCCGGATCTGCTGGGGTGGTGCCGGGAACCCTTTTTGCTTTGCAGAACAAATTAAAACCGAATCGTGAACAGAAAATCGCGTTCTTATTCACTGCAGGGGCGTTCGGTTTTGTTGTAGCGAACAACGCTTCAATTTCTGGAGCCGCGGGGGGCTGTCAGGCAGAGGTCGGGTCAGCTGCAGGAATGGCAGCGGCAGCAATCGTGGAAATGGCGGGGGGAACACCTGCGCAAAGTGCTGAAGCTATGGCCATCACGTTAAAGAATATGCTTGGTCTTGTGTGTGACCCTGTAGCTGGGCTTGTGGAGGTGCCTTGTGTGAAACGGAATGCGATGGGGGCGGCCAATGCAATGGTTGCAGCTGATATGGCGTTGGCGGGGATTACAAGCCGTATACCATGTGATGAAGTGATTGATGCAATGTACAAAATCGGGCAAACGATGCCATCGGCTCTTAGGGAAACTGCACAAGGAGGATTAGCGGCTACACCAACTGGACGGGAGTTGGAAGCGAAAATTTTTGGCCTGCCGCTCAATAAAAAGTGAACTCCACCATATTTGAACCGATAACGGCAGTGAAAGGGATTGGCAACGAAACGGCGGCAGCCTTGGAGGAAATGGAGATTCATACCGTCAAGAATCTCCTTGAACACCTTCCCTATCGTTATGAAGATTACCGCTTGAGGGACTTAGAGACGGTAGAACATGAAGAACGCGTTACCGTCGAAGGAAAGATTCATACCATCCCGACATTAGGTTACTTTGGAAAGAAAAAGTCGAGGCTGACCATTAAATTATTGAGCGGGAGATATTTAATAAATGTCATCTTTTTTAATCAACCCTATTTGAAGCCGAAACTTACGATAGGGGAAACCATAACGGTAACCGGAAAATGGGATCGTCATCGCCAAACCATTACTGGCTCAGAATGTCATATTGGCAATCACAGCCGCGAGAAAGAGTTTGAACCTGTTTATTCCGTCAAGGGAAGTATTACCGTAAAAGGCTTGCGCCGTTTCATCTCCAATGCATTTTCTCAGTATGGATCCATGATTGAAGAGAATTTACCTCCGCAATTACTGGCTACATACAAGCTGATGCCGCGTAAAGATGCTCTTCGTATGATGCATTTCCCTTTTTCTGCTGATGATATCAAGAAGGCGCGGCGCCGCTTTGTATATGAGGAATTTTTAATGTTTCAACTAAAAATGCAGGCATTGCGTAAAGTGCAGCGGGAGCAGTCAAAAGGAATTGGTCAGGAATTTGACGGGAAGTCAGTGGAAGCCTTCGTAGGAACGCTTCCTTTCCCTTTAACACATGCTCAAAATCGTGTTGTCGAGGAAATCTTGAATGATATGAAATCTCCTTATCGGATGAATCGCCTTCTTCAAGGTGACGTTGGATCAGGAAAAACGGTCGTGGCTGCCATCTGCCTCAAGGCAACGATTACAGCTGGTTTCCAAGGTGCACTCATGGTCCCGACTGAAATCCTGGCTGAGCAGCATACGCAATCATTGAAGGCCATGCTTGAGCCGACTGGAGTGAAGGTGGCATTATTGACTAGTTCAGTGAAGGGCAAAAAGCGTCGGGAGCTATTGGAAATGCTTGAATCCGGTGAGATTGACCTTTTGATCGGAACGCATGCTTTGATACAGGATGAAGTGAATTTTCGAAACCTCGGTCTTGTCATCACGGATGAACAACATCGTTTTGGGGTCGAGCAGCGTCGGATCCTCCGTGAAAAAGGTGCCAATCCAGATGTTCTATTCATGACGGCAACACCCATACCCCGTACGCTCGCGATTACCGTTTTTGGTGAAATGGACGTTTCGACGATAGATGAAATGCCGGCTGGACGCAAGGCGATAGAAACGTATTGGGCTAAACATCAAATGCTTGATCGTATATTGACTTTTGTTGAAAAGGAACTTAAAAAAGGACGGCAGGCTTACGTCATCTGTCCATTGATCGAGGAATCGGAAAAGCTCGATTCTTTGCAAAATGTCTTGGATGTCCATGCCATGCTGACACAGTACTTTGCCAATCGGTATAAAGTGGGGCTCATGCATGGGCGCCTTCCCGCTGATGAAAAAGACGAGGTCATGCAGGAGTTCAGTGTAAACATTGCGCAAATCCTCGTCTCTACGACCGTTGTAGAGGTTGGAGTGAATGTTCCTAATGCAACGGTAATGGTCATATATGATGCGGAGCGTTTTGGTCTGTCCCAGCTGCATCAGTTACGGGGAAGGGTAGGACGGGGAAGCGATCAGTCCTTTTGCATTCTCCTGGCAGATCCGAAAACGGAGGTCGGTAAAGAACGGATGAAAATCATGACAGAAACAAATGATGGCTTTGTCCTCTCAGAGAAAGATTTGGAACTTCGCGGCCCAGGCGATTTCTTTGGCAAAAAGCAAAGCGGCCTGCCGGAGTTCAAAGTAGCTGACATGGTCCATGACTACAGGACCTTGGAAGTGGCTCGCGAGGATGCCGCAAAATTGATTGCTTCCCAAAGCTTTTGGCATTCCGGGGAATATGCACCGTTACGCGACTATTTAGAGGGTACAGGGGTGTTTACGGGAGAAAAACTGGATTAAAATAATGAAAATCGATTAGCAGATTGCGAGAATTTCCACAATATCTTGCAATCTGTTTTTAAAATATATATACTACTATTAGTACCTAGTCATAATACTACGGATGGTGACCTTCAAATGCGAAGAAACAAGAAGGAACGCCAGCAATTATTAATCGAAACGATTAAACAGAATCCTTTTGTAACGGATGAGGAGCTGGCTGAAAAATATTCGGTGAGCGTCCAGACAATTAGGCTTGATCGGCTTGAATTATCGATACCGGAACTGCGTGAACGCATTAAGAACGTGGCCGAGAAAAAATTCAGTGACGAAATCAGGGCTTTGCCTTTGGATGAAATCATCGGGGAAGTAATTGATCTCAATTTAGATGACAATGCCATTTCGATTTTGGATATAAAAAAAGAGCATGTCTTCAAACGGAACGGAATTGCCAGGGGGCATCACCTTTTTGCCCAAGCAAATTCATTGGCGGTAGCGGTCATGAATGATGAATTGGCATTGACTGCAAAGGCATCCATTTCCTTTACTCGTTCCGTAAAGGAAAATGAAAGAGTGGTAGCTAAAGCGAAGGTTAAAAGCGTGGACCATACCAATGATCGATCAGTGGTGGAGGTCAGAAGCTACGTAGGTAATGAGCTGGTTTTTAAAGGCGAGTTCGAAATGTATCGCTCTTAACTTTCTAGTAAAGGATGAAAGAACATGAAAATAACAATAGATGCAATGGGTGGTGATCACGCCCCTAAAGCACAGGTTTTAGGAGCGATGAAAGCTGTCGAGGCTTTTTCCGATGTGGAAATCAGCTTGGTCGGGAATGAAGCCGAGATCAACCAGCACTTGACCAAACATGGCCGGATAAAGGTCGTACATACTGAAGATAAAATATTGAGTACCGATGAGCCTGTTCGCGCGGTTCGCCGCAAGAAAAGTGCCTCGATGGTATTGGCCGCACAACAGGTGGCAGATGGTGAAGCGGATGCATGCATTTCGTCAGGCAATACAGGAGCGCTTATGGCTGCTGGTTTGTTTGTGGTCGGAAGAATTGATGGCATCGAACGTCCTGCACTGGCACCGACACTGCCGACAATCGATGGAAAAGGATTTGTCCTTCTTGATGTGGGTGCTAATTCCGATGCGAAACCGGAGCATCTGCTGCAATTCGCGATAATGGGATCTGTTTATGCCCAAAAAGTGCGGGGGATTGATAGACCTCGGGTCGGGCTTTTGAATATCGGAACAGAAGAAAAAAAGGGGAATGAATTGACCAAGCATGCTTTTTCATTGCTGCAGCAGTCATCTGAAATCACCTTTATTGGGAATGTTGAGGCTCGAGACCTTCTAAATGGACCTGCTGATGTCGTCGTGACGGATGGATTCACGGGAAATATGGTGTTGAAGACGCTGGAAGGTACGGCTATGAGCGTCTTCACCATGCTGAAGACGGCTTTGACTAGCAACTTGAAGAGCAAGTTGGCTGCAGCGATGGTGAAGCCGGAATTAAAGGTCATTAAAAACCAAATGGATTATTCGGAGTATGGCGGCGCTGGATTATTCGGCCTGAGGGCTCCTGTCATCAAGGCGCACGGATCTTCAGATGCCAACGCCATCTATAATGCCATACGCCAGACTCGCGATATGGTTGGTCATGATGTCATCCCGACCATTGCCAAGACGATAGAAAAACAACAATAAATCATAGAGGCAGGGGAGTAACAGATGGGTAAAATTGCTTTTGTCTTTCCAGGACAAGGTTCACAGTCAATTGGAATGGGGCTTAGCTTGTATCAGGAAAACGAGCGTGCTCAGCAAATTTTTCGTACAGCGGATGAAAAACTGGATTTACCGCTTTCCGAACTTATCTTTAATGGTACACAGCAGGAATTGACGGTAACCTACAATGCACAGCCAGCTTTATTGACAACAAGTTATGCGCTAGTCAGCGCTTTGGAAGAAGCGGGGATCAAAGCGGATTATACAGCAGGCCATAGTTTGGGTGAATATACGGCATTGGTGGCATCAGGTGCCATCTCTTTTGAAGACGCCGTCTATACCGTCCGTAAGCGTGGGGAGTTCATGGAAGCGGCTGTTCCGAATGGTCAAGGCTCAATGGCAGCAATACTTGGCATGGACCGTGAAGCCTTGGCTGAAGTGACTTCAGAAATAACAGCAGCAGGCGACTCCGTTCAATTGGCCAATATTAATTGCCCAGGACAAATCGTCATTTCCGGCACAGCCGAGGGAGTTAAACTGGCAAGTGCAAAGGCGAAGGAGAATGGGGCGAAAAGGGCACTTCCCCTTGAAGTGAGCGGACCTTTCCATTCGGAATTGATGAAACCAGCTGCAGAGAAATTACAGGGTATCCTTGATGAAGTGGTCATCAAACAAGCAGAAATCCCCGTCATTTCAAATGTAACGTCCAAGCCGATCACTGAACCAGATGAAATTAAAGTGAAATTAATCGAACAGCTGTATTCCCCAGTCCTTTGGGAGGACAGCGTCAGAACCCTGCTAGAGCTGGGCGTGGATACATTCATAGAGGTAGGCCCGGGGAAGGTATTGGGCGGATTAATCAAGAAAATTGACCGTTCCGTGCAAATCCACTCCGTTTCCGATCTAGAAACCCTGACGAAAACAGTCGAAACTCTGAAGGAGGTACAAGCATGATCCTTAAAGGTAAAAAGGCACTCGTAACAGGAGCCTCAAGGGGCATTGGCAGGGAAGTGGCGCTAGAACTTGCCCTTCAGGGAGCGGATATAGCCATCAATTATTCCGGCAGTGAGGCGAAAGCAAATGAAGTGGTTGATGAAATCAAGGCCTTGGGCCGTGAAGCATTCGCCATCCAATGTGATGTCGCCAATGGTGAATCAGTGACAAACATGATCAAAGAGGTCGTCGAACGGTTCGGCCGCGTGGATATCTTAGTAAACAATGCGGGTATAACACGAGATAACTTATTGATGCGCATGAAAGAAGAAGAATGGGATGCAGTGATCAATACGAATCTTAAAGGCGTGTTCCTTTGTACAAAAGCGGTCACGAGGCAAATGATGAAGCAGCGCAGCGGCAGGATCATCAACATGGCTTCGATTGTCGGCGTTAGCGGTAATGCAGGGCAGGCCAATTATGTTGCGGCGAAGGCTGGTGTAATCGGCCTGACCAAAACTACTGCGAAGGAACTTGCTTCAAGAGGGATCACGGTAAATGCGATTGCTCCCGGCTTCATTTCAACCGATATGACTGGGGAATTGCCTGAAGATGTCCAAAAAGCGATGCTGGACCAAATTCCGCTGGCTCGTTTCGGTGACCCTAAAGAAGTTGCTTCTGTCGCATCTTTCCTTGCTTCAGATGCCAGCAAATATATGACTGGACAAACTCTTCATGTAGATGGCGGCATGGTTATGTAAGTTTTCTTTGATTTTTTTCGAATTTAATTTATAATGTCTTGAGGGGAGGTGAACAAATTGGCAGATGTATTAGAAAGAGTAACGAAAATCGTTGTGGATCGTTTGAACGTGGAAGAATCAGAAGTGAAACTTGAAGCTTCTTTCAAAGAAGATCTTGGAGCCGATTCCCTAGATGTAGTTGAACTAGTTATGGAATTCGAAGACGAGTTCGATATGGAAATTTCGGACGACGACGCTGAAAAAATCGCCACAGTAGGTGATGCTGTGAATTACATACAAAGCACTATGTAATGAATGGTCATTTGACTAAAAGCTCCGTTTTTAAACGGGGCTTTCTCTTGTAATGAAAGAAATTCAAACAAAGCAGTGGAGATAAGGGAATGATGACGGGTTAAAGCAAGCATCTTTCTGTCTGATAGTGGCTGACGGTTAGTTTTCTTTAAGCGGATTATCATGTATGATGATACATAGGAAAGCTTGACAGGAATTCCTGCCAGGTTTCTTTTTATATATTGGAAAAATATGCTTTTTTGAACCGTTGTGGAGGGTTTTGTGTGATACGTAGGAACGGAAATAATCGTAAGCCATCAATCAAGGATAATAAATTTAAACAGTTGCAAGAAAGTCTTGGTTTTCATTTTCAGGATGAAAACTTATTGAAACAAGCTTTTACCCATTCATCTTATGTGAATGAGCATCGCCGTAAGCCTTATGAAGATAATGAAAGGCTTGAATTCTTGGGAGACGCTGTACTGGAACTGACCATCTCTAAATATTTGTATGAAAAATACCCGATGATGAGCGAGGGAGAACTGACCAAATTAAGGGCAGCTATAGTATGTGAGCCTTCGCTTGTTGCTTTTGCCAATAGACTTTCCTACGGGGAATATGTATTACTCGGAAAAGGGGAGGAAATGACAGGCGGAAGGGAACGGCCTGCAATGCTAGCGGATGTTTTCGAAGCGTATATCGGGGCGTTATACCTTGACCAGGGATTGGAGTCGGTTGTGAAGTTTTTGAACAATGTTGTGTTTCCGAAGATAGACGAGGGTGCTTTTTCTCATGTGATGGATTATAAAAGCCAGCTTCAAGAGCTGATTCAGCGTGATGCTATCGGTGTCCTGCAATATAAAATCCTGCAGGAGAAAGGGCCGGCCCATAACCGGGAGTTTGTTTCCACCGTCTCTTTGAACGGGGAGGAACTGGGTTCTGGTATTGGAAAGTCCAAGAAAGAAGCGGAGCAGCATGCAGCCGAGCATGCATTGATCGTTTTAAAAGAAAAAAAATCAACAAGATAGTTGAACAGTAGAGGAGGAAAGGTCATGTTCCTCAAACGCTTGGACGTTGTAGGATTTAAATCTTTCGCAGAAAAGATATCGATTGATTTCGTACCTGGTGTCACGGCAGTGGTTGGACCGAACGGAAGCGGTAAAAGTAATGTGACCGATGCAGTCCGATGGGTACTTGGAGAGCAGTCTGCGAAATCGCTTCGTGGCGCAAAAATGGAAGATATCATTTTTTCGGGAAGTGACACAAGGAAAGCGTTGAATTTTGCAGAAGTATCCTTGACCCTTGATAACGAGACCAATTCCCTGCCGATAGACTTTCATGAAGTCAGTGTGACAAGGCGGGTATATCGATCGGGAGAAAGTGAATTTTTCATAAATAATCAAGGATGCCGCTTGAAAGATATCATAGATTTGTTCATGGATTCCGGCCTTGGCCGTGAAGCATTTTCGATCATCAGCCAAGGAAAAGTCGAAGAAATCCTAAGCAGCAAGGCAGAAGAAAGACGGGTCATCTTTGAAGAAGCAGCCGGTGTCCTCAAATATAAAACAAGAAAACGAAAAGCGGAATCGAAGCTGACGGAAACACAAGATAACTTGAATCGCGTCCATGATATCCTCCATGAATTGGAGGGACAGGTTGAACCGTTAAAAATCCAATCCTCCCTTGCCAAGGAATTTTTGGAGAAAAAAGACGAGCTTGAACAAATCGAAGTTGCTTTGACCGTGTTTGAAATCGAAGAACTTTATGGGAAATGGGAAAAGCTGTCTCATGATTTAGAAAAGCATAACGAAATGGAGCAGCAAATGGCAGGGCAGCTTCATGATCGGGAAGCGCATCTCAAAAAGCTTCGGGATAATCTGGCCACGCTCGAGATTTCGATCAATGAGCTGCAGGAAATTCTCCTGAATGCCAGTGAGGAACTTGAAAAGCTTGAAGGCCGTAAAGAAGTATTGAAGGAACGGAAAAAGAATGCTGCCCAAAACAAGTCACAGCTTGAAAAAGCGATCGTGGAAGGGGAGACTATTGTCGAGCGTCTCTCTGTCCAGCAGCAAAGCGAAATGGAAATCCTCCATTCGTTGAATTCTGAAGTGAAGGGCATCCAGGAAATCTTACATGAAAAACAAAAGAGCCTGGGGCTCTTCAATAGCGATATCGAAGCCATGATTGAAGCGAAAAAAAGTGATTATATTGAGTGGCTGAACAAGCAGGCAACGGCAAAAAACGAAAAACAGTATTTGCTTCAGCAGCTCACACAGCAGGAGCATAAAAACGCAAAACTGGATATGGAAAATGAAAAGTTCCTAACTGAAAGAATGGATATCACCGCAAAAAAAATGGAATATTCCGCTCGGATGGACGATGTGACCAAGCAGCTTGAAGAGCATATCTCGGTTTTCAGAAATCAGCAGAACAAATTGGATGCGGCAAAAGATATGTATCAAAAGCAAGAAACCACTCTTTATAAAGCCTATCAATTCCTTCAACAGGCAAAGTCTCGTAAGGAGCTTCTTGAAGAAATGGAAGAAGACTATGCAGGCTTTTTCCAAGGTGTTAAAGAGGTTTTAAAAGCGAAAGAAACGCTTAAAGGCATTGAGGGCGCAGTCGCAGAATTGATTAAGGTTCCAAAGGAATATGAAACCGCCATCGAGACGGCCCTGGGCGGAGCGATGCAGCATGTGGTCGTCGAACGCGAAGAGCATGCACGCGTTGCGATCTCCTTCTTGAAGAAAAATAGGTTTGGACGTGCGACGTTCTTGCCGTTATCTGTCATTAAGGCAAGGGAGATTCCATCAAGTCAATTATCGATGCTGAAAAGCCATGCAGCATTTGTCGGGACAGGCTCCTCATTGATCCAATATGAAGCTAGGCATGCAGCGATTGCAGAGAACCTGTTAGGAACGGTCATCATCACCACTGATTTAAAGGGAGCGAACGATCTGGCAAAAATGATGCAGCATCGCTTTCGCTTCGTAACGCTTGAAGGCGATATCGTCAATCCAGGCGGTTCGATGACTGGTGGGGCGTTAAAGCAAAAGACGACATCGTTGCTTTCGAGGAAAACCGAATTGGAAGAACTCCACCAAAAACTTTCCGCAATGGAAGCAAAAACGAATCAGCTGGAAAAGCAGGTCAAACAGCTTAAAGTGGATGTCGGTGTTCAAGAGCAAACGCTTGAACAAACGAGGAAAACGGGGGAGAATCTTCGATTACAGGAGCAAACCTTGAAGGGTGAGTTGCGTGAAGTAGAATTGCAGGAAAGAAACGTGAACGATCGGCTTCACCTTTATGACTTGGATAAAAACTCCTATATGGAAGAACAACAGCAAAAAACGGCAAGATTAGAAGAGTTGGAAGAGCTTTTGACGTCGTGCAAAACGGAAATCGAAGCGCTTGATCGGCTGATTTTGGACATGACAGAACAAAAGCAATCTCAGCAATCCTCTAAAGAAAGCCTTGCTGAAGAAACGAATGAATTAAAGGTAACATTGGCCTCAATGCGCGTACAGCTGCAAAACCAAAAAGAGAAGATGGAACGCATTGATTCCGACCTTGAAAAGGAAACAAGCAGGCTTGCCGAGAATAAGGATGACCTGGGGCTTCTGACAAATGAAATGACGGATAGCTCAAGCGGTGAAGAGACGCTTGAAGATATGGCTCAGCAGAAATTGCACGATAAAAATGAGGCCATTGATGGAATTGCCATCAATAAACAAGAAAAAAATGAGCTTCTGTCACAAATTGAAACGCTTGAATTGACCTTGAAAGAAGAAAATAGGGTTTATAAAGGCGTTATTGAAGTAATAAAGGATGAAGAAGTGAAATTGACCCGACTGGATATGGAACTCGAAAACCGTCTCGACCATTTAAGGGAAGAGTATACGCTATCCTATGAAGGGGCTAAAGAACAATATCCATTGATGCTGCCTGTGGAAGAAGCCCGCAAAAAAGTGAAGCTCATAAAGCTTGCGATCGAGGAATTGGGAACGGTCAATCTAGGTGCGATCGAGGAATACGCTCGTGTAGCTGAACGCTATGAATTCCTGCTCAGTCAAAAGGATGACCTTCAACAGGCGAAAGATACATTATTCCAAGTCATAGACGAGATGGATGATGAGATGAAGCGACGTTTTTCCGATACCTTCTATTCGATCCGAGAGCAGTTCGAACAAGTGTTCAAGGCTCTATTTGGAGGCGGAAGAGCAGAGCTGAAGCTGACGAATCCCGATGATCTGCTTCATACAGGGGTAGATATCATTGCACAGCCACCAGGTAAAAAGCTGCAGAACTTAAGCCTACTATCTGGGGGAGAACGAGCATTGACGGCAATAGCCTTATTATTCTCCATTTTAAAAGTGAGGCCGGTGCCATTTTGTATCCTTGATGAAGTCGAGGCTGCGCTTGATGAGGCGAATGTCGTCCGGTTCAGCCAATTCTTAAGGAAGTTCAGTAGGGAAACACAGTTTATCGTCATCACTCACCGGAAAGGTACGATGGAGGAAGCGGATGTCCTCTACGGGATTACGATGCAAGAGTCAGGTGTATCCAAGCTTGTTTCAGTACGGATGGAAGAATCGGAAAACTTTATCGAAGTGTGAATTCATGAATGAGGGGAAGTGGGACAATGAGTTTTTTTAAAAAGCTAAAAGAGAAGTTTACGGCCCAGGAAGAGAAAGAAAAAGAAGTTGAAGTACAAGTACAAGAAATCTCCATAGGGGAAAAATTTAAGCAAGGTTTGTCAAAGACGAGGAATTCCTTTACTGGAAGAGTCAATGAGCTTGTTGCCCGTTATCGGAAAGTGGATGAGGACTTTTTTGAAGAACTGGAAGAAATCCTGATTCAGGCTGACGTCGGCTTTGATACCGTGATGGAATTGATCGATCAATTAAAAACGGAGGTCAAGCTTCGCAATATTTCCGATACAAGGGAAGTGCAATCCGTCATTTCAGAAAAGCTTGTTGATATTTACCAAGGTGATGAAGGTGATTCTTCTGGCCTGAACATCCAAGAAGAAGGCTTGACGGTCATTTTGTTTGTCGGCGTGAATGGAGTAGGTAAAACGACGACAATCGGAAAACTTGCTCATAAGTTCAAGACTGAAGGTAAATCGGTAGTACTGGCAGCGGGGGATACTTTCCGTGCTGGCGCGATTGAACAGCTTGAAGTATGGGGAGAACGCGTCGGTGTCAGTGTAATCAAACAAGGTGAAGGTTCAGATCCTGCTGCGGTCATGTTCGATGCCGTTCAGGCTGCCAAGGCAAGAAAAGCGGATATCTTGATCTGTGATACTGCCGGACGCTTACAGAATAAAGTGAATTTAATGAAGGAATTGGAAAAAGTGAAACGCGTAATAGAACGCGAAGTACCTGGTGCACCTCATGAGGTGCTCCTTGCCCTTGATGCAACGACTGGACAAAATGCCTTGATTCAGGCTAAGACATTCAAAGAAGCAACGAATGTCTCGGGAATTGTTTTAACAAAGCTTGACGGTACGGCTAAAGGCGGAATTGTTTTGGCGATTCGCAATGAATTGGCCATTCCCGTTAAATTCGTCGGGCTTGGCGAAAAAATGGACGATCTTCAGGAATTTGATGCCGAAAAATATGTTTACGGCCTTTTTGCTGATATCATTGATAAAGAAGAGCTTTAATTATACGTTTTTAAACCGGAAGAAGTATTTTCTTCCGGTTTTTTGACATGGCTGTAGTTCAAGTAAGATCCATTGAAGTAAAATGTCCGGCTCCGAATTAGCCAAAACCCTTTATGACCATTAAATCAGATTGCCGGGTAAGAGGATTAAATAAAGGGACAATGAAGTCAACATGGACACAGTAAGAATGGGAGGAAATAAATTGAGGAAATATGAAATTGAAAAGAATGCACCTACATTGGAAGAATATAAATATTTGTGTGATTCTGTGGGATGGACCGATTATATGAATTTTGAAGTGGCGGAAACATCACTTAGGAACTCCATCCACTGTGTTACAGTCAAAGTCCAAAATCATATTGTCGGCATGGGTAGAATTGTTGGTGATGGGGCCATCTATTTCTATATTCAAGATATTATGGTTCATCCAGACCATCAAAAAAAACGGTATAGGAAAGGAAATCATGAATCATTTGGTTGAATATTTGGATACCCATGCGCCAGATAAGTCATTTATTGGTTTGTTTGCTTCACGAGGAAAAGAAAATTTCTATGAAAAATATCATTTTAAAAATTATTCTCCCAATATGACGGGGATGTTTACTGTAATTGAAAAAAGTGGTTAAATAATAAGCTTACAAATTGACAGTTATCCTAGAAAAGCGTTTTTACAGTCCATATGGGTGCTCCTGATTGGAATGGTTGATCACAGGACCTTATGTTGCTATATCGGAGGCTTTTTATCGTTTGTCAGTGAAAAAAGAAGAAATGGAATGTGCCCGAAAGTGAAGATCATCCAGCGCCACGTATCAATGGGTGACAGTTGCTTGTATCACAAATAATTGGCAGCATTCTTCGTTTTATAGTCCAAAGCTAGACTTGAAACGTCACCTTGAAGCAAGAAAAAGAAAAAAATAATGCCTCTAAACAAGTGGTAAGGAGTTTTGCTTGACATCAAATAAACAAGACGATACAATATAAACTTGTAAAGGGTTTTCACTTAACAGCAGGGAGGCTTGCTAAGATGCTTGAAAAGACAACGCGGATCAACTATTTGTATGACTTTTATCAATCGTTGTTAACAGAGAAGCAGCAGAGCTATATGTCCCTCTACTATCTGGATGATTACTCTCTTGGGGAGATTGCCGATGAATACGAAGTGAGTAGGCAGGCAGTCTATGATAATATAAAAAGAACAGAAGCGATGCTTGAGGAATATGAAGCAAAGCTATTGTTATTTCAAAAATTTCAAGAGCGTAACCAATGGATTGCTAATTTGAAGGCACTCATTGAAAAGGATTCCTTTTCTAAGGAGAAGCTGCTTGATGCAATCACAACGCTTGAGAAGTTGGATTAGGAGGCGGCAATATGGCATTTGAAGGATTGGCCGACCGACTGCAGAGCACGATGCAAAAGATTCGCGGAAAAGGGAAGGTCAACGAAGCAGACGTTAAAGAAATGATGCGTGAAGTTCGATTGGCCCTGCTTGAAGCGGACGTTAACTTTAAAGTCGTGAAGGAATTTGTAAAGCGTGTAAGTGAACGTTCGGTAGGTCAGGAAGTGCTGAAAAGCTTAACCCCCGGTCAACAGGTAATTAAAGTAGTTAAGGAAGAATTGACGGAGCTGATGGGCGGCGAACAGAGCAAGATTGCCGTTGCCTCGAAGCCACCGACCGTCATTATGATGGTTGGTCTTCAAGGGGCTGGTAAAACGACGACCACCGGAAAGCTTGCCAATCTTCTTAGAAAGAAATACAACCGCAAGCCATTGCTCGTTGCGGCTGATATTTACCGTCCGGCGGCGATTAAGCAGCTTGAAACACTTGGCAAACAATTAAGCATGCCCGTTTTTTCCCTTGGTGACCAAATCAGTCCTGTAGAAATAGCGAAACAGGCGATTGCAAAAGCGAAGGAAGAGCACCATGATTATGTCTTGATCGATACCGCAGGCCGTCTTCATGTTGATGAAAACTTGATGGGCGAACTGAAGGATATCAAAGAACTGACAAAACCGGATGAAATCTTCTTGGTTGTCGATGCAATGACGGGGCAGGATGCGGTCAATGTAGCCCAAAGCTTCAATGACCAGCTCGGCCTGACGGGAGTTGTATTGACGAAACTCGATGGGGATACACGAGGCGGTGCGGCACTTTCGATTCGTTCAGTCACGAACACGCCGATTAAATTCGTCGGTATGGGAGAAAAACTGGATGCGCTTGAAGCATTTCATCCAGAACGGATGGCGTCAAGGATTCTTGGCATGGGTGATGTATTGACCCTTATCGAAAAGGCACAGGCCAATGTTGATGAAGAAAAAGCGAAAGAATTAGAGAAAAAGATGCGTACAGCGACTTTTACCTTCGATGATTTCCTTGAACAGCTTGGTCAGGTGCGAAATATGGGACCGCTTGATGATATTCTGAAAATGATTCCTGGGGCGAACAAAATGAAAGGGATGGACAATCTTCAAATCGATGACAAACAGATCGGTCATGTTGAGGCCATCATCCGTTCCATGACGACCCATGAAAAGGAACATCCAGAAACCATGAATGCATCCCGCAAAAAACGGATTGCCAAAGGCAGCGGCAGATCGATTCAAGAAGTGAACCGTTTATTGAAGCAATTCGAAGAAATGAAAAAAATGATGAAACAGGTCACGAACATGCAAAAAGGAAAGAAAAAGGGATTCAAATTCCCGTTCATGTAATGGTTTATTTCAGGTTGAACTGAAGCGATGATGCAGGCTGAAGCCATGCATTTCAACACTTTTTTCACCTGTTAAGAAAAAAACCTTTACAAACATACAAGACATTTGATATCATACTATCTTGTGTGAAACTATTCGGAGGTGCTTATTTAAAATGGCAGTAAAAATTCGCTTAAAACGTATGGGAGCTAAAAAATCTCCTTTCTATCGTATTGTAGTTGCAGATTCTCGTTCACCACGTGACGGACGTTACATTGAAGTAGTAGGAACTTATAACCCGGTGACTCAACCAGCTAAAGTTGATATCAACGAAGAGCTTGCTCTTAAATGGTTACAAGATGGAGCTAAACCATCAGATACAGTTCGTAACTTATTCTCAACACAAGGCATCATGGAAAAATTCCATGTTGCAAAAAACAGCAAGTAATCGACGCTAGTTGATGAAAGCATTAATTGAAACGATTGTTTCAGCACTTGTGGATTTTCCCGAAGAGGTCAACGTGACCTCCAAGGAAGAGTCCGACCGGATTGTTTATATCCTCTCCGTTCATAAAGAGGACATGGGCAAGATCATCGGCAAGCAAGGGCGTGTTGCTAAGGCGATTCGGACTGTGGTATATGCAGCAGGATCTTCACAGCAGAAGAAAATCTATTTGGAAATTTCCGAATAAGGAGGGCTAATACCCCTCCTTTTTTTGTATCTCAAGAAATTGAAATCCAGGCTCACATCGCTTCTGAATATGGTTTCTTGTTAAACTTTACGCCTTTTTAAGACGCATCTTTTATCGATTTACGTTATACTTAAGAGAATGGCCCCCATTTTTCAAAAAGGTTACCCCATCATACATATTTTTTGAAGGAAATAAGAAATCATAGATAATAGGAGGTGCTGGAATGAAAATTCTCCAAAATGTAATCGTTAACCAAGTATTAACGGAATCCAGCAAGAGTCAGCTCCTCGAGAATTACAAATCAAAACGACTTCAGCTTCAAAAAGAGAGTGAACAACTCCGATTTGAACTGAAAAAGCTTGAAAAAACAAGAAATCTCCAGCCTGCCAGCCTGCGTGCCCATTTCGAAAAGGAAATAAATCAGAGGCAGGAAAAAATTAAACTGCTTGAATTTCAAATGGAACAGCTGGAAATCCTTCCTGCTGGAAGCGAATTGAAGGAGCGGGAAGTTCAAAGTATCATTGATGTGGAAATCGGGGCAGATTGGGACGAAATTATGGCAACGAAGACTATTGTCATTAAAGATGGGATCGTCTCGGAAATTCGTTAGAGGTGAAGTAATGGAAAACTGGTTTAATGTAGGTAAAATTGTCAACACTCATGGTTTATTAGGAGAGGTCCGAGTCATCTCTTCGACAGACTTTCCTGAAGAACGCTACAAAGTGGGAAATACCCTGTATTTATTTAGGGATACGGAGAAGAAGCCTTTGCCGCTTGTCATCAGGTCGCACCGCACCCACAAAAACTTTAATCTATTGACGTTTGAGAACTATTATAACGTGGGTCAGGTAGAGGCTTTCAAAAACGGCGTCCTTAAGGTCAAGGAAGCACAGCTCGGTCCATTGGACGAAGGCGAGTTCTACTTCCATGAAATCATCGGCTGTTCCGTATTCACGGATGGGGGCAGTGAAATTGGGGAAATCATTGAGGTGCTTACGCCGGGTGCCAATGACGTTTGGGTCATTAAGAAAGCTGGCAGTAAGGATATTTTGATTCCGTATATCGATCAAATTGTCAAAGAAGTGGACATATCCGCCAAAAAGGTCATCATTACGCCGATGGAAGGACTTCTAGACTGATGAAAATCGATGTACTCTCGCTTTTTCCAGAAATGTTCGAAGGTGTGTTCGGCTCGTCGATATTAAAAAAGGCTGCAGAAAAGCAGGCTGTCAGTTATAAGGTGACCAATTTCCGGGATTATGCAGATAATAAGCATTCGACAGTGGATGATTACCCCTACGGCGGCGGTGCCGGGATGGTATTGAAGGCACAACCGATTTTTGATGCCGTGGAAGCTCTTAAAGGTCAAGCTGAACAAAACCCCCGGGTAGTCCTGCTTTGTCCCCAGGGAGAGCGTTATTCGCAGAAAAAAGCCGAAGAGCTCGCTAAAGAAGAACACCTCATTTTCATTTGTGGTCATTATGAAGGGTATGATGAGCGAATTCGCGAGCATGTCGTAACGGATGAAATATCCATAGGCGACTTTGTGCTTACAGGCGGGGAATTGGGCGCAATGGTCATTATTGATAGCGTGGTCCGCTTGCTGCCCGGTGTTCTAGGGAATGTAGACTCCCCGATTCTTGATTCCTACTCTTCTGGTTTGTTGGAGCATCCCCATTATACTAGACCTGCAGACTTCAGGGGAATGAAAGTGCCCGATCCGCTCATATCCGGAAATCACAAAAAAATCGATGAATGGCGGATGAAGGAATCACTGCGCAGAACATGGATGAGGCGTCCCGATTTGCTCGAGATTTATGAACTTACGGAAATCGAGAAAAAATTATTGTCCGAGATTCAAAAAGAAGACTAACCCTATTGCATCGAAGCTTAGAGTATGTTAGGATAAACCTTGTGACTTGGGCGAAATGCTCAGTCTTATAACGATGTTCCGCTGCAAACATTCAGTATTTGCAAGAGCGTCCAGGAGGAGTTGGAAACGATGCAAAATATTATTAACGAAATTACAAAAGAACAACTTCGCACAGATCTTCCATCATTCAGACCTGGTGACACAGTACGTGTACACGTAAAGGTTATTGAAGGAACTCGCGAACGTATCCAGTTGTTTGAAGGCGTTGTAATCAAACGTCGTGGCGGCGGAGTTAGTGAAACTTTCACAGTGCGTAAGATCTCTTACGGCGTTGGAGTTGAACGTGCTTTCCCTGTTCACACACCAAAAATTGCAAAACTAGAAGTTATCCGTCACGGTAAAGTACGTCGTGCGAAACTTTATTACCTACGCGAACTTCGTGGTAAAAAAGCACGTATTAAAGAAATTCGTCGTTAATCCTTCGGATATCTGTATACGGGTTTACCATGATCCACATAAGGTGAATAACCAAACAGTATCATGCAAAAAGGGAGCTTGTTCATCAGGCTCCCTTTTTGCACTTGACGAAACTCATGAATGCTCATGGTGAGTGATGCTCCATAGGGAATCCTGCTCGCTATAGCGTCCGCGACATGTTAAAATGGTTGTTGATATGCATTCTAAAAGGGTGGGTAAGGATGGCGAAAAAGAAAAATGAATTGTGGGAGTGGACAAAGGCGGTCATAATCGCGGTCATAGCTGCGACACTGATTCGGTATTTCCTCCTGGCACCTATTGTCGTGGATGGTAATTCCATGATGCCGACATTGAAGGATACGGACCGCATGATCATTAACAAAATCTCCTATTCGATTGGTGAACCGAAAAGATTCGACATTATCGTGTTTCATGCTCCAGAAGGCAAGGATTACATAAAGAGGGTCATTGGATTGCCGGGAGAAAAGGTGGAATATAGAAACGATACACTTTACGTGAATGGAAAAGCTTACGCTGAGCCGTATTTGGATGAAAATAAAAAGAAATTGATTGATGGCGGAGCACTGACGGAGCCATTTACATTAAGTGAGGTCATAGGCCGGAAAACGGTTCCCAAGGACCATCTATTCGTCTTGGGCGATAACCGCCGGCTCAGTAAGGACAGTCGCTATGATAGTGTGGGCGTCGTTCCTTACGATAAAGTGTTAGGAAAAACTAAATTAGTTTATTGGCCAATCGAAGACTTTCGATTGGCTGAATAGTAGGAAGGTTGATTCCATTGACAATACAGTGGTTCCCTGGCCATATGGCCAAAGCGAGACGGGAAGTAACGGAGAAATTAAAACTGATCGACATCATTTTCGAACTAGTGGATGCTAGGATTCCGGCATCATCAAGAAATCCAATGATCGATGAAATCATACAGCATAAACCGAGGGTCATCCTTTTGAATAAAGCGGATATGGCGGATCCGGCAAAAACGAATATGTGGCTGGATTATTATAAATCACAAGGAAAAACGGCCATTGCGATTAACTCTCAGGCAGGTAATGGATTGAACCAGATTACGGCTGCCGCAAAAAAACTATTAAAAGAGAAATATGACCGGATGGAGTCGAGAGGAATAAAACCGCGGGCGATCCGTGCGATGATCGTGGGAATTCCGAACGTTGGGAAATCCACGTTAATCAATCGACTCGCTAAAAAGAACATTGCCAAAACAGGGAATACACCCGGTGTCACCAAGGCACAGCAATGGATAAAAGTGGGCAAGGAATTGGAGCTGCTGGACACGCCGGGTATCCTCTGGCCTAAATTCGAGGATCAGGAAGTGGGCTTGAAGCTTGCGTTGACAGGAGCGATCAAGGATACGATTCTAAACTTGCACGAAGTCTCCTTATACGGACTCCGTTTCTTGGAAAAGGAATATCCGGATAGGATGAAATCACGCTATAACCTTGATGTAATTCCTCAAGAAACGCTCGAACTCTTCGATGCGGTCGGGAAGTTCAGAGGCTGTCTGGCATCTGGGGGCTTCATTGATTATGATAAAACCGCGGAGTTGGTCGTGCGTGAAATCCGCTCGGAAAAGATGGGTCCGCTTACGTTTGAGGTACCTGCGGACTATGAAGAAGATATCATTACGGAATAACCTGTCGTCCAGCTTGGAAAGGCTGGCTGATTTTTAAAGACAGTCAAATGAAAATGGCGGTTGTACGGAGCTGGAGTTGGAGATCAAAAATTTTTTGATGTCTCCTTTCCGCTCCGTATTTTTGTTTTAACTGTAAACAGGAAGCAAGACTGCCGATAATGAAGATGATGGGTGATTATTGATGAAAACTGCAATGAGCATAAAAGAAATATCAACAAAGTTAAAGACAATCAAAAGTCCGGAAGATTTATTTTTGAAAGAATGCTTGGAGGACGGCCGAAAAGGAGTGGTCGACTTAGTGAGCAAATGGCAAAGGCGACATGAAAAAGAGCAACAGGAAAAGAATGCGTTCATGGAAATGACCGAGTTTGAACGGCAACTTCGAAAACAGGGTTTTTCCATACTCGCCGGTATCGATGAAGTGGGAAGAGGACCGCTGGCAGGACCGGTTGTGACGAGTGCTGTCATCTTGCCTGAATCCTTTTATTTGCCAGGCCTGAATGATTCCAAAAAGATATCGGAATCGAAACGGGAACTATTTTATGAAATGATTTATAAGGAAGCCCTGTCCATCGGGGTCGGTATTGTACATAGCGATGTAATCGATGAAATCAATATATATCAAGCTACGAAAAAGGCAATGATTGCAGCTGTAAACGATCTCTCGGACCTTCCGGATCATTTGCTGATCGATGCGATGGAACTGGATCTACCATTACCGCAGCTTTCACTCATAAAAGGGGACGCAAGAAGCATTTCCATCTCGGCCGCCTCCATTATCGCGAAAGTGACCCGTGATCGGATGATGAAGGATTATGGGGAGAAATATCCGGAATATGGTTTCGAAAAGCACATGGGCTACGGAACAAGTCAACATTTGGAGGCGTTGGACAAGAACGGGCTAACACCGTGGCACCGACGGAGTTTTGCACCAGTCAAGGCAATCGCTGCACGAATGAATGATTAAGGGAGGATGAGTGATGCAATCCATAACAAGCGGTCAGCCCGCATCTTCACCAATAGAAATGCAAGGAGCTGCTAGTTTGAAAAATGGGCAAATCCTTTTTGGAAAAGTGAATAAGGTATTTCCTAATCGGATGGCCGAGGTGCAGATTGGCGATCAAAAGATGATTGCGACGCTCGATATCCCGCTTCGCACAGGGGAAAGGTATTGGTTTCAAGTACAGCAGCAAAATGAGGGGAAGCTAGTGTTAAAAGCTTTGGAGATGCCCGATGTGAATTATTCCAATTTAAAGGGAGCAGCTGCACAATTGAGCACTCACCTTGGCATGAATTCCGACCCTTCTGCAGCCAAGCTTGCTGAATACTTCCTTAAAAACCGTCTTCCAATTACGAAGGAAACCTTTCAGTCCGCTTTGCAATGGTTAAAAGGTGCGGATTCCCTTGAAGCTGGTCTACCCATTCTAAAAACAATGTTTGTTCAGCAATTACCGATAGTGAAAGAGGTGTTTGATGCATTATTGGCACAGGTCAAGGGTGAACCTTTCCACAAAATGCTGACTTCCCTCCAGCAGCAATTACAGGCGGCGGGCTCGAAAACGGAAACATCTGTCAAGTTAATGGCGGTATTGGACTCCTTGCATGTTGCAAGAAAGAGTCTAATTCAACAGACCGGTTTGCAGCAATTTGTGGCGAAATGGCTCGATTCCGATTCTGCCCCCGAAATGAAATCAGGTGCTTTTTCCCTGCTCCAAAAGACAGGATTCATCCCAGAGAGAATGACGGAAGCTTTCTTTTTGGACGACTTAATGGATGGAGCCAAGACAAGGAGCGGATTTCCTGACAATCCAATGCTCGATAAATTGCACCAAGGCTTGCAAGTGCTGTCAACTGCCAAGAGTGGGGCGTTAAGTGAATTAGGAAAGGTTGAAATTACATTACAGCGATTAATGAACGATCTTGACCATGTTGGGACAAAAATGACAGCTGATGACCAGTTGTTCCTGAAGAAAGAGAATTCGCCTGAAAAAATATCTCCGCTTTCCCTTCGTTTACTTGAGGATGTTTTTACTGGAGCGACAGCTGGAAGAAAAGCGATAGGTGCCAATATGGCAATGGATGACCTTCTGGGCTATTTGAATGGAGATAAGAAACAAGTAGTCGAAGCGAAGGGCAAGGCAGCTGATATGATTCTGCAGTCGCTTAAACAGCATCCTGAGGCCCTGTCCATAAAGGATAACGAGAAACAGGTTTTGACTCATGTTTTAAAAGCCGAATATCAATCCGTCGATTTTACAAATGGGTCATCTGTTGCCATTCAGCTTAAAGAGTGGACCAAATTACTTGGCCTTCAGCTGGAACATGTACTTATCAATCAATCTGGAGCCGATATGGCGGAAAACTCGCGCGATTTAGAGACACTAAAGCCGCTATTGCTAAAACTGTTGAATGAGCAAGCTCCGGCACCGATCAAGGAAATGGCAGAACAGATCCTGAATCGGATCACGGCACAGCAAATCCTTTCACAGGAAAATGGGCCGGTGCAGAATTTGCTCCTTACACTTCCGCTTAATCTGGGACATGCGCAAACGGATTTAACACTGCAATGGAGCGGAAGGAAAACGAAAGATGGCAAAATAGATCCTGATTACTGTAGGGTCTTGTTTTATTTAGAGTTAGAAGGCATAAAAGAGACGGTCATCGACATGCAGGTGCAAAACAGGGTCATAAATGTGACGGTCATCAATGAGCAAGTGGCACACATGGAAGAGGCAGCCAAACAATATTTGGACCTGCTGAGAGGGAATTTGGAAAAGATGGAGTACAGATTGTCCGGTGTATCCTTTGTTAACCCGAAGCATGAAAGAAATGGCCTCAAAGGGCCGAAGTCCGTTCCTTTTTCAGAAGGCGGTTCATATAGTGGAGTGGATATTCGAATATGAAAAATGATAAACGAAAACAAGCGATTGCCTTAAAATATGATCAAAAGAAATCGAACGCCCCTGTCATCTTGGCGAAAGGAAAAGGGAAAACGGCGGAAAATATTCTAGAAAAGGCCATGAAACTGAATATTCCCGTTCAAAATGACGAGTCGCTTGCTGCGCTCTTAGGTCAATTGGATATAAATCAGACGATTCCTGAAGAATTATATGGTGCTGTAGCGGAGGTATTTGCCTTCATTTACAAAGCGGACAGGGATATGCAGCAGCAGGACATTTGACGATCCTTTTAGTGCTTTTTCGTGATTCATGTTGGTTTATGTAGAATTTTAGGGAAATTACCAAAAGAATTTCATTATACTGAAAAAATATTAATTGATTAGCAAAAGGAAAAAGACCTGACTTTTTCCTTTTGCTTTTTTAATAGGATTAAAATGGAAAAGTCTGTTTTTTTAGAAAAAACTATAATTTTTCAAAAAATAATAATAGATTAATATTCAGGAAAAGGCTTTCATGGTGCGTTTCATTGTAAAATTACTTCTATAATTTCCTTTTACTAGAATAGAAAAAAAAGCTGCCAGATAAATAAAAATTATTTGAAAAAAGTAGATTGACGCAATGATTATTACCATTTTATTGAAAAAAATAGAAGTATATTATTATAATTTTTTTCAAAAAAAACGAAAGAAAATTATGCACGAAGCAGAATTTTGTTGTACTATGTAAGAGAAAACACGCATTAAATCTCAAGGTTGTTTTTAGTAGATAAGGAGGATGGGAAATGAATATCCATGAGTATCAAGGGAAAGAGATTTTGCGACAATACGGGGTATCCGTTCCAAATGGCCGGGTTGCCTTTACTGTCGATGAAGCAGTCGAAGCAGCTAAGGAGTTAGGTACGGAAGTTGTTGTCGTCAAAGCTCAAATTCATGCGGGCGGCCGCGGAAAAGCTGGTGGAGTTAAGGTAGCGAAAAACCTTGACGAAGCACGTACATATGCACAAGAAATTCTTGGCAAAACGCTGGTGACCCATCAAACTGGTCCTGCAGGCAAGGAAGTTAAGCGTTTACTTATTGAAGAAGGCTGCGACATTTCGAAAGAATATTATATCGGTCTGGTTTTGGACCGTGCTACCAATAGTGTCGTCTTGATGGCTTCTGAAGAAGGCGGAACGGAAATAGAAGAAGTGGCTGAAAAGACACCGGAGAAAATTTTCAAAGAAGTAATTGATCCGGTTGTCGGTCTGACGGGCTTCCAAGCGCGCAGAATCGCTTTCAATATCAATATCCCGGCGAAACTTATAAATAAAGCTTCCAAGCTTATGGTGAACTTATATACAGCTTTCGTTGAAAAAGATTGTTCAATTGCTGAAATCAATCCGTTAGTCGTAACGGGTGATGGCAATGTCATGGCACTCGATGCCAAATTGAACTTCGATGATAATGCAATTTACCGCCACAAGGACATCGCCGAATTCCGTGATTTGGATGAAGAGGATCCGAAGGAGATTGAAGCATCGAAACATGGCCTTAGTTACATATCGCTTGACGGTAATATCGGATGCATGGTGAATGGTGCTGGGCTTGCGATGGCAACGATGGACATCATTAAGCATTATATGGGAGATCCGGCAAACTTCCTTGACGTGGGCGGCGGCGCCACAGAGGAAAAAGTAAAAGAGGCTTTCAAAATCATCCTGTCCGATCAAAATGTTAAGGGCATATTCGTTAACATTTTCGGCGGAATCATGAAATGTGACATCATCGCAGCTGGCGTCGTAGCTGCTGCTAAAGAGCTTGGACTTGATGTTCCTTTGGTTGTTCGTCTTGAAGGAACGAATGTGGATCTTGGTAAAAAGATCCTTAAAGAGTCAGGTTTGAACATCACGGCTGCTGAATCAATGGCAGATGGAGCACAAAAAATAGTATCACTTGTAGGATAATAGGCAGGGGGGAACATAATGAGCGTTTATATTAATAAAGATACGAAAGTGATCGTTCAGGGAATCACTGGTTCAACAGCATTATTTCATACAAAACAAATGTTGGAATACGGCACGAAAATCGTTGGCGGCGTCACTCCAGGTAAAGGTGGAACGGAAGCGGAAGGGGTACCTGTATTCAATACAGTTTCCGAAGCCGTCACTGAAACCGGAGCGAATGCATCGGTAATATACGTTCCTGCTCCATTTGCAGCAGATGCGATTATGGAAGCCGTTGACGCAGAGCTTGATCTTGTCATTTGCATAACAGAACATATTCCAGTTCTGGATATGGTCAAAGTGAAGCGATATATGGAGGGCAAAAAGACCCGCTTGATCGGGCCAAACTGTCCGGGTGTCATCACGCCTGAAGAATGCAAGATTGGTATCATGCCAGGTTACATCCATAAAAAAGGCCATGTAGGCGTAGTTTCCCGATCTGGAACCTTGACATATGAAGCCGTTCATCAATTATCGCAGGAGGGCGTAGGACAATCGACTGCTGTCGGTATCGGTGGAGATCCCGTTAACGGAACGGATTTCATTGATGTACTGAAAGCATTCAACGAGGACCCGGAAACACATGCAGTGATCATGATCGGAGAGATCGGGGGCACGGCAGAGGAAGAAGCAGCTCTTTGGGTGAAAGAAAATATGACGAAGCCAGTTGTTGGTTTCATTGGCGGGCGTACGGCTCCAGCCGGTAAACGCATGGGACACGCTGGTGCCATTATCTCCGGTGGGAAAGGTACGGCTGATGAGAAAATCCGCGTTATGAACGAATGTGGAATTAAAGTTGCCGAGACTCCATCCGTAATGGGCGAAACATTGATTTCCGTCCTGAAAGAGCAAGGCATTTACGAAACTTGTAAAACACATTAATGTATGCTGGCCGACCTTTATTTAGGGGTCGGCCTTTATCTCCCTTCTTTTTTTATAATCCGGCTTTCACCGCAATCAACCTCTTTAAAAATAAACGACAAGGGGCGCTTTCATTGAATAGAATAGAAAAGTTGATTCACCTCCATCATTGCCGTGGTGCAGGATGGAAAACGATCCAAACAATCATGTCGAATGATCCATCTCTTACTTCCCTCTTTACAACCAGCCGCAATGAATGGGTAAAATTGCTCCCTATACCTTCCAATAAGCTTAACCTCTTTCTCGAAGATTTACATTCTCTCAATACACTAGATAAGCTCAAGAAATATGAAGATAGCCATATTCATTGTATAACGATCCTTGATGAGGATTATCCTTTTTTACTGAAGCAAATATACGATCCCCCTTGGGTTCTTTATTATAAGGGCAATAAGAAGCTTTTAGGGAGGAGGAATACGCTAGGTGTCGTTGGGACGCGTAAGCCCACCTCGTACGGACTGAAGGCCTTACAAACGATTTTATTCCCCCTTGCACAGAAAAAATATGTCATCATCAGTGGTGTTGCGGCGGGAATCGATTCAAGGGCGCATGAAATCACGTTAAATGCGGACGGGGATACGGTCGGAATCTTGGGAGGTGGGCTTATGCAAATATACCCAAAGTCAAACATTCCTCTTGCTGAGAAAATTATTGATAAAGGGGTACTCATTTCTGAAACCCCACCGGAAATGAGAGCGGAACCATGGATGTTCCCGCTTAGGAATCGAATCATCAGTGGATTATCACAAGGAGTGTTCATTGTTGAGGCAAAAGAAAAAAGCGGTTCCCTTATTACGGCCCAAGCTGCTTTGGAACAGGGGCGGGAAGTATTTGCGCTTCCAGGTAATGTAACTAGTCCGGAATCCCTTGGGACTAATCAATTGATTTCCGATGGAGCCAAACTTGTTTTAAGTTCTAAACAGATCGAGGAAGAATTTTTTCGCAATATAATATAGAAGATAGGCGGTAAACCATCAGGTGAATTAGTAAAATAAGGTGATTTTAAGCTGTATGGGTTGAAATATTAGACAAAAGGGTTGAAAATATTGTAAAACTGTTATAAGTTTTGCAAATGGAATCTCTTAACAAAATGGTAAGCATTATCTAAGTCAATCCCCTTTGAAAAGTATTGGGGTGTTGACAAATGATTTTTGAATGATTAATAATAGTGAAGATTTATATTACCTCTTTGAGGAGGATTTATTGGATGTCAGAATATTTAGTGATTGTGGAATCGCCTGCTAAGGCGAAAACGATAGAACGTTACTTGGGAAAAAAATATAAAGTAAAGGCTTCCATGGGGCATGTACGAGATTTGCCGAAAAGCCAAATGGGCGTCGATGTTGAACATGAATATGAACCTAAATATATAACGATCCGTGGCAAAGGCCCGGTTTTAAAAGAATTGAAAACCGCTGCAAAAAAAGCGAAAAAAATATATCTCGCAGCTGACCCCGACAGAGAGGGTGAAGCCATTGCTTGGCATTTGGCTCACAGTCTCGATGTCGACATTAATTCCGATTGCCGCGTGGTATTCAATGAGATCACGAAAGAGGCGATCAAAGAATCATTTAAATCACCGAGACCAATCAACATGAAATTGGTTGATGCACAACAGGCTAGAAGGATTTTGGATCGCTTGGTCGGATACAATATCAGTCCGCTGTTATGGAAAAAAGTGAAAAAAGGCTTAAGTGCTGGACGGGTCCAATCGGTTGCTGTAAGGATGATCATCGACCGGGAGAAAGAAATCAAAGATTTTAACCCGGAAGAATATTGGACAATCAAGGCGGATTTCGTGAAAGGAAAAGAACAATTTGAAGGTTCCTTTTTCAGTCTTGGCGGAGAGCGGAAAGAATTGAACACCGAAGAGGACGTCAAAAAAGTCCTCGCTTCTTTAAACGGCAGCGAATTCACGATTGGGGCGGTTGCTAAAAAGGAAAGGAAACGTAATCCGGCAGCGCCTTTTACGACTTCTTCCCTTCAACAAGAGGCGGCCCGTAAGTTGAATTTCCGAGCGAAGAAAACGATGATGCTTGCCCAGCAGCTTTATGAAGGTATCGAGCTTGGAAAGGAAGGGACAGTTGGTTTAATCACTTATATGAGAACGGACTCGACCCGAATTTCCGATATCGCTAAACAGGAAGCCCATACCTTCATCCAAAATAGTTATGGGAAGGATTATGTTCAGGCCGAGCAGCGCAAAGAGAAAAAACAGACCAATGCCCAAGACGCGCATGAAGCCGTTCGCCCAACCAGCACATTACGGGAACCGAATATAGTCAAGGAGTACTTGTCCAGAGATCAATTCCGTCTATATAAACTAATCTGGGAACGGTTCGTTTCGAGCCAGATGTCTTCGGCCGTCATGGATACAATGAGCATTGACCTTCATAATGGCGATGTTATTTTCAGGGCCAATGGTTCCAAAATTAAGTTCCCGGGTTTCATGAAGGTATATGTGGAAGGTTCGGATGACTCTGTGGAAGAAAAGGAGAATGCCCTTCCAGATGTGAAAAAAGGCGATCAGCTCTTTTCAAAAGATGTCGAGCCAAAGCAGCATTTCACACAGCCGCCTCCCCGCTATACTGAAGCCCGGCTAGTCAAAACCTTAGAGGAGCTCGGTATAGGTCGGCCTTCAACATATGCACCTACCTTGGATACGATTCAAAAACGGGGCTATGTTACCTTGGATAATAAACGATTCATCCCGACGGAGCTAGGTGAAATTGTCCTTGAATTGATTCGTGAATTCTTCCCTGATATACTTGATGCCGAGTTCACGGCCAAGATGGAGCAGGAGTTCGATAGCGTAGAAGAAGGCAGTGTCGAATGGATTAAGGTAATTGATGAATTTTATAGAGAATTTGCGATCCATTTGGCAAAAGCAGAAGTCGAAATGGAGAAAATCGAGATTAAAGATGAGCCAGCTGGAGAAGATTGCACGGAATGTGGCCATGAAATGGTCTTTAAAATGGGGCGCTACGGGAAGTTCATGGCATGCAGTAATTTCCCGGATTGCCGTAACACTAAACCAATCGTTAAAGAGATCGGTGTGAAATGCCCTAAATGTAAAGAAGGAAACATCATCGAACGGAAGAGTAAAAAACGCCGCATATTTTACGGTTGTGACACCTACCCTGGATGTGACTTCATTTCTTGGGATAAGCCCCTTCCCCGTAGCTGTCCGAAATGTGAGGGCACACTTGTTGAGAAAAAACTCAAAAAAGGTGTTCAGGTCCAGTGCATGGATTGTGATTTCAAAGAAACGCCCCAAGCGTAGAGTTAATCAAGATGGTCCTTTTTACCTGCGTCAGGAAGAAAACTTAATATATAAACCGACTCGGCATATGCCGAGTTTCTTTATGTTTCTCGAAGTATGGTATCATGGTAACGGACACATATACTTCCCAAGAAGAAAATGGATGGAACATGAAACTTTTTTATTTGGGCCATGTGATGTAAAATTCAGTGGACAAGTGTATTCCTTTAAAGATATAATTCCTCTTTGCGCCAAGTTATCCGTTTAGGAAAAAAGGGTTTGCAAGTGGAATGCCTTATCAAAGGCGTATGATTTATAATATCAGTGGGAGTAGGTATTTCTAAGTATAAATACATAGATATCGTTAAAAGTGAAACGTTTTGGGAATGTAATTTTAATGATAAATAATCCTGTCTTATCATATCTATACATGGAGGTTCGGAAAATGAAAGAAACAAAAGTAAGTGTAATCGGTGCGGGGCTTGCAGGAAGCGAAGCGGCTTGGCAGTTAGCAAAAAGAGGAATTAAAGTGGATTTATACGAAATGCGTCCGGTAAAACAAACGCCAGCTCATCATACCGATAAATTCGCCGAACTTGTTTGTTCCAACTCACTTCGGGCAAATACGTTAACAAATGCAGTCGGAGTATTAAAAGAAGAAATGCGAATGCTTGATTCGGTCATCATGTCCGCAGCAGATGCCTGTGCCGTACCTGCCGGAGGTGCACTGGCTGTCGATCGCCATGAATTTGCCGGTCTGGTAACGGAACGAGTGAAGAATCACCCGAATGTAACGGTCATTAATGAAGAGATGACAAAGATTCCTGATGGCCCTACCATCATTGCGACAGGTCCGCTTACAAGTCAGTCTCTATCTGACAGTTTAAAGCAAATCATGGATGAAGAATATTTGTATTTCTATGATGCTGCCGCTCCCATTCTTGAAAAGGACAGCATCGACATGGATAAGGTATATTTAAAATCCCGCTATGATAAAGGGGAAGCCGCTTATTTGAATTGTCCGATGACGGAGGAAGAATTTGATCGTTTTTATGAGGCGTTGATTTCTGCCGAAACGGTCCCACTTAAAGAATTCGAAAAAGAAATCTTTTTTGAAGGATGTATGCCGATTGAAGTGATGGCGTCGCGTGGGAAGAAAACGATGTTATTCGGTCCATTGAAGCCAGTTGGGTTAGAAGATCCCAAAACAGGTAAACGACCTTACGCAGTTGTTCAATTGCGCCAAGATGATGCAGCGGGTACTCTTTACAATATTGTTGGTTTTCAGACACATTTAAAATGGGGCCCGCAAAAAGAAGTATTACGGCTCATACCAGGATTGGAAAATGCGGAAATTGTCCGTTACGGAGTTATGCATCGTAACACTTTCATCAATTCACCTAACGTTCTGAAGCCTACGTACCAATTTAAAAATCGGGATGATTTATTCTTTGCAGGTCAGATGACTGGTGTAGAGGGCTATGTCGAATCCGCCGCATCAGGGTTGATAGCTGGGATAAATGCAGCAAGAATCGTTCAAGGCCTGGAACCTGCCGTGTTCCCGGCTGAGACGACAATGGGAAGCATGGCAAGGTACATAACATCGACAAACGGAAAGAGCTTTCAGCCGATGAATGCCAACTTTGGACTGCTTCCAGACCTTGAAGTGAGGATCAAATCCAAAAAAGAACGGAACGAAACGCACGCTAAGCGAGCTTTGGACACAATTCAGAACTTTGTGAAAAATTTGTAAAATATTTGCCTGCCGTTTTAAAGTATGATACTATTTATTAGCCTTTGCGAGGTGTTTCCATGATGAATCAAAAAAAGGCATTATCATCCTTCATCGAATATTTACAAATTGAAAAAAACAGTTCACATTACACCATTGAAAACTACAAACGTGATATTCTCGAATTTTTCCTGTTTCTTAATGAACAGGGAATTACGGATATCACCTCTGTTGAATATTTTGATGTCCGGTTATTTTTAACGAGTTTATATGAGAAAAAACTTTCTAAGCGCACTGTAGCAAGGAAAACATCTTGCTTGCGGAGTTTTTATAAATTCTTATTACGTGAAGGCGATGTGAAGGATAATCCTTTTTCTCTTGTTTCTTTACCTAAAAAGGATCAAAAACTGCCACGATTTCTTTATGAGAAGGAAATGGAATTGTTGTTTTCTTCTTTAAAGAAAGATTCACCGATAGGAAAAAGGAACAATGCTTTACTGGAATTACTGTATGCGACTGGCATTCGGGTAAGTGAATGCTGTGAGATTAAGCTGCAGGATATCGATCTGTCCCTTGGTACAGCATTGGTGCATGGGAAAGGGAAAAAAGATCGCTACGTTCCGGTTGGTAAATATGCTCTGGAAGCGATAGAGTTATACATACGTACAGCCAGGATGGAAATGACTTCGTCTGACGCCAAGGCGCATGTTTATTTATTCGTTAATTTTCGTGGAGACCCTCTGACACCTAGGGGAGTTCGCTATATATTGAATGAATTGATTAAAAAGTCAGCCGCGGAGGGAAGTCTTCATCCCCATATGCTTAGGCATTCCTTTGCAACCCATCTTTTGAATAATGGGGCAGATATTCGTACCGTTCAGGAATTGCTTGGTCATTCCAAAATTTCATCGACGCAAGTGTATACGCATGTTACAAAAGACCAATTAAAAAAAGTCTATAATGCAACACATCCACGGGCTTAAATGTTGAAAGGGGACACTTTATGACAACGATATTTGCAGTGCATCATAAAGGTGAATGCGCCATGTCCGGTGATGGGCAGGTTACTTTAGGAAATTCAGTAGTGATGAAGCATACGGCAAGAAAGGTCAGGAAAATCTTCAATGGTAATGTCCTTGCAGGTTTCGCAGGTTCAGTTGCAGATGCATTCACCTTATTTGAGATGTTCGAAGCAAAGCTTGAAGAGTATAATGGCAATCTTCAGCGGGCAGCCGTAGAAATGGCAAAGCAATGGAGAAGTGACAATGTATTGAGAAAGCTGGAAGCCATGCTTGTCGTCATGAATAAGGACCATTTGCTGCTCGTTTCCGGTACGGGGGAAGTCATAGAACCTGATGATGGGATTCTCGCCATCGGATCAGGAGGCAATTATGCACTTGCTGCCGGCAGGGCATTGATACGATTTTCCAGTGAGGATTTATCTGCAAAGGAAATTGCCCAATCATCTTTACAAATTGCAGCGGAAATTTGTGTGTTTACGAATACGAACATAATCGTGGAAGAGTTGTAAGGAGGAGCGCAAATGTCAAATAAAGCTAATTTAACACCGAGGCAAATCGTTGAAAAACTGGATCAGTATATCGTGGGGCAACGTGATGCGAAACGGGCAGTGGCAGTGGCTCTGCGCAATCGCTACCGACGCTCCCTTCTCTCGGATCAACTTCGTGATGAAGTCGTTCCGAAAAACATATTAATGATTGGACCGACAGGCGTCGGGAAAACAGAAATAGCTCGGAGAATGGCTAAATTGGTAGGTGCTCCTTTTGTAAAAGTTGAAGCAACGAAATTTACGGAAGTCGGATATGTCGGCCGGGATGTAGAATCCATGGTCCGTGATTTGGTAGAGACTTCCGTACGCCTCGTGAAGGAAGAGAAGATGGCAAGCGTAAAAGAACGTGCTGAAGAAAATGCCAACCGCCGTTTAATTGAGTTATTGGCGCCATCTGCGAAAAAACAGAGTAATTTCAAAAACCCTCTTGAAGTCTTTTTTGGTGGCAATAACAATCAAGATGTACAGGACACGGAAGAAAATTCCGAAGATTTGAGTTTGCAGGAAAAAAGAAAAATCGTTGCTGCAAAGCTGGCTAATGGTGAGTTGGAAAGTGAAATGATCACGGTTGAAGTGGAAGAACAGTCTGCTTCAATGTTTGATATGCTCCAAGGTTCGGGAATGGAACAAATGGGGATGAATATGCAAGATGCTTTGGGCAGCTTGATGCCGAAAAAAAGTAAAAAGCGCAAATTGAAAGTAAGTGAAGCAAGAATCGTTTTAACAAATGAAGAAGCGGGCAAATTGATTGATATGGATGATGTCACTTCAGAAGCCGTTTACGGTGCTGAGCAAAATGGGATCATCTTTATCGATGAAATCGATAAAATTGCCAGCAAGCAGTCTGGCAGTTCTTCAGCGGATGTCTCAAGAGAAGGTGTGCAAAGGGATATATTGCCTATTGTAGAAGGTTCGACGGTCGTGACGAAGTATGGTTCAGTTAAGACGGATCATGTTCTTTTCATTGCGGCAGGCGCCTTCCATATTGCAAAACCATCCGATCTTATTCCTGAACTGCAGGGGAGATTTCCAATCCGTGTGGAATTGAACAAACTGACTGTTGATGACTTTGTGCGAATTCTCCATGAACCAGATAATGCTTTATTAAAACAATATGTTGCTTTGTTGGAAACTGAAGGTATAGAAATTGAATTTTCTGACGATGCTGTTCGTAAGATAGCTGAAGTGGCCTTCGAGGTAAATCAAAATACAGACAATATTGGTGCAAGAAGGCTTCATACCATTTTAGAACGGCTGCTTGAAGACTTGTCGTTTGAAGCTCCCGAAATCACGATGGAGAAGATCACGATTACACCACAATATGTCGAAGGAAAGCTAGGTACTATCGCCAGGAACAAAGATTTAAGCCAGTTTATCCTTTAAGAACGGAATAATGGCAAAAATTTGCCGATGTAATGAACAAACAATTACGGAAATACAACTTCATAGTTATGTGAACCATGGTATTTTTAGGAGGAACAAATCAAATGAATTTATTAGCAAAAACAAGAAAAATTAATGCAATGCTCCAAAAGGCAGCAGGTAAAGCCGTTAACTTTAAAGAAATGGCAGAAAGCTTAAGTGAAGTTATCGAAGCGAATGTATTCGTTGTCAGCCGCCGCGGTAAATTACTGGGAATAGCTGTAAGTCAACAAATTGAAAATGAACGCATGTACAAGATGTTGGAAGATAAACAATTCCCTGAGGTGTACACAAACAACTTGTTCAATATTCCTGAAACATCTTCCAATCTTGATATTGAGAGCGAATATACTGCTTTCCCAGTGGAAAACAAAGAGCTTTTCAAAACAGGATTAACAACAATCGTACCAATCATGGGTGGAGGAGAGCGTTTAGGAACATTGGTTCTTGCCCGTTTACAGGAAAAATTTCATGATGACGATTTAATTTTGGCTGAATATGGTGCGACTGTAGTCGGAATGGAAATCCTTCGTGAGAAATCAGAAGAGATTGAAGAGGAAGCTCGTAGCAAGGCTGTCGTTCAAATGGCCATTTCCTCGTTATCTTATAGTGAATTGGAAGCTATCGAGCACATCTTCGAAGAGCTAAAAGGAAATGAAGGTCTGCTTGTTGCATCCAAAATCGCAGACCGCGTGGGTATCACTCGTTCCGTTATCGTTAATGCACTAAGGAAATTGGAAAGTGCAGGGGTCATTGAATCACGTTCCCTTGGAATGAAGGGTACTTATATCAAAGTACTGAACGATAAATTCCTACTGGAATTAGAAAAACTAAAAAATAATTAATATCAAAAAGGCAGTCCCTGCAAATGGGCTGCCTCAGAAAGTAGGCGAACTCGATGAAGACCGAGTTCGCCTACTTTTTTTGTGTGCATGATTTACCTGTCTCGATGCAATCCATTTAAGTTTAACCCTTTAGTGAGAATACCATTTGCCTACAGTCCTTTAACAAAAGAGGTATTTCGTATTATATTGCGTTGAGGATGATGTGATAATAGGTGTGTTTTCTATATTGAACAGTTAAATTCTTCTTGAAAAGGGTAATTATATTATTATAACTATTTAACTAACGGGATAATCGATGAGTGGTTTTTTGGGAATTTCCTTCGAAGGAGAGTCGTTTTTCTGCAGCTGTCAAATTTGTCGAATGGATGTTCAACTTGGGGAAATTGATTTTTTTAAAAAACTGAATATATGTAAAACTTTAGTTTTTTTGACAAAGTCCTTACTAATAAAAGGATTGAATGAGTGAAATGGAAAAAATTACTTTAAATAAATTATAAAATTAGTTCTAAAGTATCAGGTATATGGATACGTTTTTCGATATGATAAATAAGCTAATAGAAGTAAAATATGGTTAAAATGTAGAATACCCTAACAAAATGTAATATACCGTAATATTAACCCTTTAATAATACTAATAATATCGTCAAATTTGAGCAATTTGTGACATTTTTCGACTATAATAGGTCTAAAGTCTGTGAAATGTTTATAGACATAGTTATGTTGTTTCTTTAAAATTAAAACTCTAAATGAATTGGATTAATTTAATAAAAAAGAAATTTTTTGTTATAAAAAGAAAGAGGTTAATGATATGGAACTATTTTCAAATACCTTTCGATCACTTGAGAATGCTCTTAATTATGCTAACACAAAACAAAAGGTCATTTCACAGAACATGGCAAATTCGGATACACCTAACTATAAAGCTAAAGACGTCGAAAAAACACACTCCTTTAAAGCGGAGCTCGATTCTTCATTAAAGTCATATCGCACAGATGCAAGGCATTTCGCCTTTGACTCTGAAGGCGGTCAGGCATCAACAATCGTGACAAAGAAAAATGTTCAATATAACAATAACGGCAACAGTGTCGATGTTGATAAGGAAATGACGGATCTTGCCGCCAATCAAATTTATTACAATGCCGTATCCGACAGGATATCAGGGAAGTTTCAATCATTGGAAAATGTAATTAAAGGAGGTAAGTGATGGGGATTTTCCAAAGTATGAATATGACCGGATCGAGCCTCACCAGTCAGAGGTTGAGGATGGATGTGATTTCTGCAAATATGGCTAATGCGGAAACGACCAGAGGCGAATATGATGCGGAAACGAAAACATGGAAGCCTTACACAAGAAAAGCGGTCGTGCTGCAAAGCAAGGAAGAGGGATTTTCCAGTTTCCTGAATGCTGCATTCCAAAAAACAAGCGGGGTGGGCAGTGGTGTCAAGGTGACGGAAATCGTAAAAGATAAAACCCCCTTTAAACTGGATTATAATCCGGATCACCCAGATGCCAATGAAGATGGGTACGTTGAAATGCCAAATGTGGACCCACTGAGGGAAATGGTGGATTTAATGAGCGTCACGCGCACATACGAGGCAAATGTGACCGTATTGAATGCATCAAAGGGAATGATGATGAAAGCATTGGAAATAGGTAAATAAACAATGAATGGAGAATGTTGATATGGAGGGAATTTCGCTTTCGCCTGTCGGCAATGCCGGTAATGTATTGAAAAAGGAACAAACCAAGATTAATACACCATACGAAGCACAGCAAAATTTTGCGACCGTATTAAAAGAGTCAATGAATAAAGTCAACGAGACACAAGTGGCATCAGATGACCTGACGACCAGGCTGGCGAATGGAGAAGATGTCGAGCTCCATTCGGTGATGATAGCTTCACAAAAAGCCAGCATTACGATGCAGGCTACATTAGAGGTTCGGAATAAGGTGGTTGAAGCCTACCAGGAAATGATGAGAATGAGTATTTAGCATTCATTTAGAAAACCTCATTTTTTATAGGGAAAAAATGACCGGGGGGATATGCATCCCCCATCATAAATTCAAAGACTGACCGGGGGATTTAAATGAATGATGCACTTATGAATGTGAAAAATAAAATAACTGCTTACTGGGCGAGCCGGAGCAAAAAACAAAAAATGATGATGGTTGGTTCCGTCGCTTTAATGATCATCATCATTGCGGCTGCGTCCATCTTAACCACGCGCACGACGCTGGTACCCTTGTATTCCAATTTAACTCCTTCGGAAACGGGGAGCATCAAAGAGAACTTGGACAGCCAAGGAATCAAAAACGAAATTACGGAAAATGGTACGACGATAAAAGTTCCTGAAGAAAGCGTGGATACACTAAAAGTGGAATTGGCGGCGGAAGGGATTCCGGATTCGGGAAATATCGATTATTCCTTTTTTAGCCAAAGTGCTGGTATCGGGATGACCGAAAATGAATTCAATGTCATTAAATTGGACTCGATGCAAACGGAACTGGCCAGTTTAATAAAGAAAATTGATGGGGTAGAGGATGCAAGCGTGATGATCACCCTTCCTGATAAAGGTGTGTTTGTAAGTGATGCAGCCGGAGAAGCGTCGGCATCCATTGTGCTGAATACAAAACCGGGATATAAATTTGAAGAAAACCAAATCAATTCGCTTTATCATCTTGTCTCAAAAAGTGTCCCGAACCTACCTACAGATAATATCGTCATCATGAACCAAGATTTTCAGTACTATGATCTTGAAAATGAAAATTCTTCTTTTGCGTCGGCATTTGCTTCTCAAAACGAAATAAAGAAAGAAATAGAACGAGATATTCAAAGGCAAGTGCAAAATATGCTCGGGACGATAATGGGCCAAGATAAAGTGGTCGTTTCCGTCACGACAGATATCGATTTCACTCAAGAAAACAGGGAAGAGAATTTAGTAGAACCTGTCGATAAAGAAAACATGGCAGGAATCGAGATTTCTGCGCAAAGGATTAATGAATCGTATAGCGGGGATGCAGCGGCTGCTGGCGGCGTTCCGCAAAGTGAGGATTCTTCAGATTCATTGACATCCTACTCTTCAGGCGATAGCGGATCTGGTGATTATGAAAAAGTGGATGAAAAGATAAATAGTGAAGTGAACCGGATCAAGAAGGAAATAGTGGGAAGTCCATATAAGGTGAAGGACTTGGGCATACAGGTCATGGTCGAGCCTCCGAAGGCAAATGACCCCAATTCCTTATCGCAACAGAGTGTGGATGATATTACCCAAATCCTTGGGACGATAATACGAACGACAATCGAGAAAAAAGCTGAAGGGGAAGAGCTGACTGACGAAGAACTTACGAATAAAATAGCGATTTCCGTTCAACCGTTTAATGGGAAAATGAAATTGCCGAAAGAGGAAGCAAGTTCGTCATTGCCGATTTGGGCTTACATCGTTGGCGGAGTGCTAATACTTGTCATTACCATTCTCTTAATCTTATTCTTCCGTTCGCGCAGGCAATCCGAAATGGAAGAGGAATACGTGGTTGAAGAAGAAGAAGAAGTCGTATTCGATGTTCCGGATTTAAACAAGGAAAAAGAAACGGAAGCATCTTTAAAAAGAAAACAACTAGAGAAACTGGCAAAAGAAAAGCCGGATGAATTTGCAAAATTATTAAGAAGCTGGATAGCGGAAGATTAGGAGGCTGGGCAAGTGACAGACAGAAAAAAAAGGCCGGATTGACCGGCAAACAGAAAGCCGCCATCCTTCTTATTTCTTTAGGGCCGGATGTTTCAGCATCCGTATATAAGCATCTATCTGAAGAGGAAATTGAGAGATTGACCCTTGAAATTTCGGGAGTTAGAAAAGTGGACTCCAATGAGAAAGAGGAGATCCTTGATGAATTCCACAACATTGCATTAGCTCAGGATTACATTTCCCAAGGCGGCATAGGGTATGCGAAGCAGGTGCTTGAAAAGGCATTAGGATCGGATCAGGCAGCGGCCATCATTAACCGGCTGACATCTTCCTTACAAGTTCGCCCATTCGATTTTGCAAGAAAGGCAGATCCTGGCCAAATCTTGAATTTCATCCAGAATGAACATCCGCAGACCATCGCATTGATTTTGTCGTACCTAGATCCAGCACAAGCTGGCCAGATTTTGTCTGAGCTCCCGCAAGAGGTACAGGCCGATATTGCGAGAAGGATTGCTTTAATGGATAGCACCTCTCCGGAGATCATCAATGAAGTGGAGCAAATACTCGAAAGGAAACTATCTGCGACCGTGACTCAAGATTATACGCAGACAGGCGGAGTTGAGGCGGTTGTCGATGTATTGAATGGGGTGGATCGCTCAACGGAACGAACCATCTTGGATGCACTCGAAATTCAAGATCCCGAACTTGCCGAGGAAATCAAGAAACGGATGTTTGTTTTTGAAGATATTGTGACCCTTGATGGCAGAGCGATCCAGCGTGTAGTCAGGGAATCCGAAAACGAGGACGTCAAACTTTCCCTTAAAGTGGCAAGCGATGAAGTGAAGGAAATCGTATTCCGAAATATGTCAAAACGGATGGTCGAAACGTTCCAGGAAGAAATGGAATATATGGGACCTGTACGTTTGCGTGATGTTGAAGAAGCACAATCAAGAATCGTTGCCGTCATTCGCCGTCTGGAGGAAACTGGAGAAATCGTGATTGCCCGTGGCGGAGGGGATGATATCATTGTCTAGGATCATAAAATCCCAGCAGGCACAACGAGAGGAAAGTAAGAAAATTACGATAAAGGTTCGTCCTTTTGATTTTTTTCAACAGGGAAATGAAGATACGGGGAATGACATTCACCATTTTCCATCGGATGAGTTTATTAATCATGCCAAACAGGAAGCTGAAGTGATAATTTTGGAGGCTCAGCAAGAAGCGAGAGCGATTGCTGCCGAAATCCAAAAGGAGCGCGAGAACTGGGATAATCAAGAAAAACCGATGTATATCGAGCAAGCCCAAAAAGAAGGCTATCAGCAAGGTGTAGAAGATGGCATCCAAAAGGGCTATAACGAAATTGCTGGTGAGATCGTCTTTGCAAAAGAAGTGGTGGAATCCTCCAAAAAAGACTATCGGCAGCATATCGAATCATCGGAAACCGTAATTTTGGACCTTGCCTTGAAGGTGGCGGCGACAATTATCGGGATCGAGATAGAAAAAGACGATGCGCCTTTTTTATCGATCGTCAAGAAGGCGATCAAAGAGGTGAGGGATTATCGGGAAGTGCAATTGCATATTCATCCTATTCGCTATCAATCGATTCTTACTCATAAGGAAGAGCTGCTTGCAATCTTTCCAAAGGATACGGAATTGTATATCTTTCCTGACGATGAGCTTGATGAAAACAGCTGTATTATCGAATCCGAAAATGGAAGGATCGATGCCAGCGTCGATAGTCAGCTAGAGGTAATCAAAACGAAACTAACTGAATTGCTGGAAGGGGAATAAAGATGAAAGCTAGGGATCTATTGCCCTTGGTCGACGAAGTCGATCCATTCAAGCATTATGGACGGGTCAAACGGGTCGTAGGGCTCATGATAGAATCTCAAGGTCCTGAAAGCTCTGTAGGTGATGTTTGTTATATATACACGGGTATACAAAAAAAGAAAAATCGCATTTTGGCAGAAGTTGTCGGATTTCGTGATGAGATGGTCATTTTAATGCCATTTACGGCAGTTAGTGATATATCACCAGGGTGCATCGTTGAAGGAAGCGGACGAAGCCTCGAGATAAAGGTAGGCAGCGGATTAATCGGAAAGGTGGTCGATCCATTGGGGCAGCCAATTGATGAATCCCTGCTTCCAAAAGGGCTCGCTACGGTTCCGGTTGATCAAGATCCGCCTAATCCAATGAAACGGCCTCCCATACATGAACCGATAGACGTAGGGGTCCGCGTGATTGATAGTTTATTAACAGTCGGAAAAGGACAACGTGTTGGTATCTTTGCAGGGAGCGGAGTTGGGAAAAGTACATTGCTCGGCATGGTGGCAAGGAATACGACGGCTGATTTGAACGTAATCGGCCTTGTCGGGGAACGTGGTCGTGAAGTTCGTGAATTCATCGAAAAGGATCTTGGGCCAGAAGGACTAGCCCGGTCAATCGTTGTTGTCGCGACGTCTGATCAGCCGGCATTGATGAGGATAAAAGGGGCATTAACGGCAACGGCAATTGCCGAATACTTCCGTGACAAAGGGTTGAACGTAATGCTGATGATGGACTCGGTCACAAGGGTGGCGATGGCGCAGAGGGAAATTGGACTTGCTATTGGCGAACCGCCGACGACAAAGGGGTATACGCCATCCGTTTTCGCCATCCTGCCTAGACTTTTGGAAAGAACGGGGACGAATCAATTAGGAACGATTACAGCTTTTTATACAGTACTCGTCGATGGTGATGACATGAATGAGCCGATTGCCGATGCAGTGAGGGGGATTTTGGATGGTCACTTCATACTTGACCGTAATCTAGCCAATAAAGGACAGTTCCCAGCTCTCAACATCTTGAAGAGTATTAGTCGGGTCATGAATAATATTGTTCATGAAAGGCATAAGAAATCCGCAGAAAAATTACGTGCCAACCTTTCGACTTATATGGAGTCGGAAGATTTGATCAATATAGGCGCTTATAAAAGAGGATCCTCAAAACAAATTGATGACTCGATTGCTTGCTATCCGGAAATCATATCTTTCTTAAAGCAGGGGACTCATGAAAAAGCTGCCAAGGATGATAGCATCAACGCCCTTATTGAATTGATGGAGAAAGGTGATCAGTCATGATTTATCAATATAAATTCGAGAAGATCCTGACCATTAAAGAAAAAGAAAAAAATGATGCACTTGCTAAATATAATGCTTCTTTAAAAAAATTTGAAGAAGTGGCAGAGAAATTATATCGACTCTTAAAGAAAAAAGAAGAGTTGCTTGAGTTCCAGCAGGAAAAGCTGCGAAACGGATTATCGATTCAGGAGATTCGGCATCATCAATTATTCATGGATAACCTGGAAATACTGTTGAGCCATTGCCAACAGGAAGTGATTGAATCGAGATATAAGATGAATGTTCAGCAGGATGCATTAATGGCAAGAAATATTGAGGTGAAAAAGTACGAAAAAATGAAAGAAAATGATTTTCTTAAATTCCTGGATGTCATAAAGGAAGCTGAGAATAAACAAATGGATGAAATATCAATCCGTCAATTCTTAAGCAAAGGGCGTTAGGTGATAGAATGCGTAAAAAAAGCGAAACTAATGGAATGGAAGAATTGGAAGAAAGCAAGATAAGTAAGTTTCAATGGTTTCTTGTCATTTTCATTCCTTTAATCTTTGCTGTAACTGTAGCATTGATCGTATTAACAGTTGCAGGGGTCAATGTGGCGGAAAAGGCCAAGGATATGTCCGCAAAAATTCCCTTCATTACTTCGGATAAGAAGGATGAAGATCGAGGAAATGAAGCCCGGAATGATGAGAAAGTCTCCATCAAGCTGGAAAAGCTAGAAACGGAAATTGTAAACAAGCAAAAAGAGATAGACAAGCTTGAAGGTATCATCGATACACGTGACAAGTCCATTGAAAAGGCAGAAGCGGAAAAGCAGCAGCTTCAAATGGAAATGAACCAACTCAAGGAAAGCCAAACCGGTAAAGATAAGGCGTTCAAGGATATCATCCGAACATACGAAACGATGGCGCCTAAAAAATCTGCACCGATCATTACGGAAATGAATGACCAAGACGCACTGGGAATTCTCTCAAGCATGAAGGCAGCCACATTAGCCAAGGTGTTGGAGAACATGTCAACAGCAGATGCTGCAAGGTTAACGAAGAAGCTTGCTGAACAAAGCACGCAGGAGGAAAGATGAAGGAGGTGAATGATGGATGAATTCAGCGATCAATTCTTTTCTCCCTTCTGTATCCGCAGGTTTAAACGTATCGCCAAAGCCAAACCAGCCACTTGATTCCGGTTTTGGCTCAGTGCTTCAATCTGCTGTAGGGTCTGGAGCGTCCCTAACATCCGAAAAACAGCCACTTGACGTCCCTGAGGAAAGATTGTCCGCATTAAGGGAATTGCTTGATTTTTTGAAAAGCGGCCCGTTGATGGGCGAAGAGGATGAAGCAGTTGTTGCAGGAAATACAAAAGAAGAGATAAGCAATCAACTTTTACAGGTTCTAAAAAAGGTAACCGGAAACGCTGAAAATAGCCTTTCCGAATTCCTTGCCAGCATAGAGGAGCTGGATTCAGGACAAGAGCAGGAAGACTTGGACATGAATTCACAAACCGTGATTCCGGCCGATGTCATGGAACTATATACACTTCTAAAAAAAGTCTCGGAGTTCAGTGAAGCAGAATGGCAAAATCTGCCGATGCCTGGAGGAGCGAATTTATTGAAACTGGTGAAAATCCAGGATCTCCTATCAGAGAATAAAGATATGACACAAGATGAAGCGGTCATCCAGAAGCAAATGAAAAACCTTCTTGAAGGAATAACGGGAAGGCTTGAGAAATGGCTGTCCAATCAGAAAAAAACAAATCCAGAACCTGATCAAACCAACTTTTTGGGGACAGCGCGATATAACCAAGGCGCCATCCTGAAAAGCGCATTCTTACCAATAACAGCAAGTGAGAAGATAAGTAAGGAAGCTATAACCAATAACGGCGTGGCGTTAAAAACTGTCGATGGCGGCAATTTACAAGGCTCAGCTATTCCTCTGATCATGACAAAGCTGGAACAATTTGTACTGACTGCTTCAAAAGGGGGGCAAAATGTCAGTCAAGAAGAATTCGTTAAGCAATTCGGAAATATTTTGGGCAAGGCTAATTTCAATGCTCATAACGGTGTAAATAAACTGTTGATTCGATTGAACCCCGAACATCTTGGAACACTTAGAATCGAGTTGATTCAAAAGGACGGTTTGTTGTCTGCTAGGATTTTGGCCACTACGGCACAGGCAAAGGATATGCTCGAGAAGCAGATTCATGGATTAAAGCAAGCCTTCAGCGGGCAAAACATCCAAATTGAAAAAATTGAAATATCCCAAGCCATCACTGCTTTCAATTCAGAGAAATTCTTGCAGAAGGATGCGGATGAACGGCATCAGCAACAAGAGCCTAAGGAAGAAAGCAAAGATGAGACGGAAAGCGAATTTACAGGCTCCCTTGCTGAAGCTCTGCTAAATATGGAAGTGTAGGTGAAAATATGACGACCATAGATACATCCCTTTTATTATCGAATAATCAACAAGATAAAAGAAACACGGGCGACGCATTAGGAAAAGATGATTTTTTGAAATTACTGCTCACCCAGCTGCAAAACCAAGATCCTTCAAGTCCAATGGACAATACGGAATTCATTGCCCAGATGGCGACTTTTTCATCACTCGAACAGATGATGAATTTGGGAACCAAAATGGATGAAATCATCGGAATCAATCAACAGAATAGTTTAATGAACTATAACTCGTTCGTTGGAAAAGAAGTCACATGGCATAAATTGGATGAGAGTGATGATAACCTTGCGATAGAAGAAGGAAAGGGTATCGTCAAATCGATTCAATATAAGGGTGAGAATGTATATTTCATCTTGGAGGATGGTACAAAACTTACACCAGCCAATATTTCGGCCATGGAACAATCAAGCGCCACATCGAATAGCCTAACTGCGGCCAGTGAGTTAATCGGTAAACGTGTTAGCTGGAAGGATGAAAAAAATGGCGACTCGTCAGCCATCGTTGTCTCGGTATCCATGAATAAGGGCAAACTGCAAATTGAAGTCGATGATGAAAGCAAAACCAAGCTATCCTACGAGCAGCTGCTTGAAATTGCTAAACCATAAAGGGGCGGGAGAATGAATAAACTTGGTTTTCAAGCAAATCCCGCTCACGTGTTGTCACAACCAAAGTTACCCTTACGCCAAAAGCCGATAATCCAACAAGGATTTCAGCACCATTTTCAAGCTGCCGTTTCCCCTACTGAAAAATTGACCATAAGTAAACATGCGCAAATGCGGATGAATGAAAGAAATATCCAAATAGCGCCGCAAACGTGGGGAAAAATAGAAGGCAAAGCAAATGAAGCGAAAAAAATGGGCGTGACCGAATCTCTTATCATTACAGATAATGCAGCGCTCATAATAAGTACGAAAAACAACAAAGTCATTACGGTCATGGACAGGGATGAAGCGTCATCGCAAATTTTCACGAACATTAATGGAACCATCATTTTGGATTAATAGATTGATAGGCCGGACCTACTATAGGAAGCCTGGACTGTGGATTGACGGAAGCAGTCGCAAAAAAGAAAGGGGAGCTTTTAAATGCTTCGTTCAATGTATTCTGGAATAAGCGGATTAAAAAACTTACAAACAAAATTGGATGTAATCGGCAATAACGTCGCCAATGTCAATACTTACGGTTTCAAAAAAAGCCGTGTGACATTCAGCGATGCGATGAATCAAACGATATCCGGTGCAAGCGCAGCTACACCCAATCGGGGGGGGACTAACTCCAAACAAATAGGATTGGGCTCCACGATCGCTACGATTGATACGATCCATACTCAATCAAGCCTACAAACGACCGGTCGGGATCTTGACTTGGGGATATCTGGCGATGGCTATTTCGTGGTCAAGCAAGGCGATGCACTTTCCTATACACGGGCAGGGAATTTTTATTTGGATGATAATGGTACTCTTGTAAACGCGAATGGGTTGAAAGTACAAGCTTACAAAGTTGATGAAAACGGAAAACGCTCACAAACGATTGGAGATGTCGCTGTTAACGTCAATGCAATTTTACCTGCAGTAACCACTACGAAAATTTCAGTAAGTGAAAATCTTGCTGCTGATGCCATAGACGGTTCCGTATTCAGCCAGCAAATTAAAGTGGTGGATGCAAAGGGAAAAGAACAAACGGCCACAATATATTTCCAGAAGGCGAGCAATAATAAATGGAACGTCTTTGATGCAGAGCCTGCGGCACTTGGGGATACATCAGGCACTAGTCCAAAACCGTTCACTTCGTTGAATTTCGACGCGAATGGCCAGCTCGTGGCCGCTGACAAAAACCAGCCAAACAAAACGATTAACATAACAAGCGGCAAAGAGGATGACACGAATACACCAGCTGATGAAAGCGTACAAAAGGCTCAATTGGATTTTGATTTCTCAAAGCTCACCCAAATGAAAGGATCTACTACTGCATTAGTCAATCCTAATGGTAATAAAGAAGGAAAACTGGAAAGTTTCAATATTGGTGCAGCAGGGGAAGTGAACGGCGTTTATTCGAACGGCCTGATCACTACTTTGGGCCAGCTGGCGGTTGCCAAATTTTCCAATTCTTCAGGCTTGACGAAAACTGGCGGTAATACTTTTCAGGAATCAATCAATTCAGGCACAGCGAACATCAATATCCCAGGTGAGGGACGCGGCGTGATTGCTTCAGGTTCTTTGGAAATGTCCAATGTCGATCTATCCGAAGAGTTCACTGAAATGATCGTTGCCCAACGCGGTTTTCAATCGAATTCCAGGATCATCACGACATCGGATGAAATTTTACAAGAGTTAGTTAATTTAAAAAGATAGGTTAAGGGAGGGAGGAGCCAGGTGCTTATTGCTCTGGCTCCTAAATATCATTATCAAAGTTACAAGACTCAATGGAAAATGCTTTCACATCAATGCATTGTACATAGACACAGTCGAATCATTGCCTGATACGACCATCACCTTTACAAATAACAAAAAAATCGTGGTACTTGAGAAGGAAGAGGAAATGGTCGAAGCTATCATACAATTTTATCGTACCGTAAATATTCTCGGATTCAGGAATGATGTGGAGGAAGGAACATGAAAAAAAATCTAATGACTATTATGCTGATTATACTTGTGGCCATAACTCTTGTTGGTGTCATTGCAATGGTGGTAGTGACAAAATTATCTGAGCCCACATCTGCTGAAGCTAAACCTAGCATTGACGAAATAGTCAAATCATCTGTTGAAATTCCCGAAATCACAACGAATCTTGACGGCAATGATTATATCAAAATCTCATTTATGGTCCAAACGGAAAATAAAAAGGCAAAAGAAGAGTTGGAAAAAAGAAGTTTTCAGATGAAAAATATCATCATTACCGAACTGTCCGAAATGAAAGCGGAAGAACTAACCGGTAAAAAAGGTAAAGAAAAATTACAAAATGTATTAAAGGATAGAATGAATGAATTAATGGAAGAAGGAAAAGTTGAAAAGGTTTATATAACCTCCTCGATTCTTCAATAACAACATCCTTGCTTCATTAAAAAAGAAGGGGAAGCTTTGGAGGTGAATGTTAATGTCCGGGGAAATATTATCGCAAAATGAAATCGATGCTTTGCTATCGGCCATTTCCACCGGTGAAATGGATGCAGACGATTTAAAGAAGGAAGAACTGGAAAAAAGAGTGAAAGTGTATGACTTCAAAAGGGCACTCCGGTTTTCAAAGGATCAAATCAGGAGCCTGACCAGGATACATGAAAACTTTGCAAGATTGCTGACCACGTACTTTTCGGCACAACTAAGGACGTATGTTCAAATATCCGTTGCTTCAGCAGATCAAATCCCGTATGAAGAGTTTATCCGTTCCATTCCCAAAATGACGATCCTGAATGTGTTTGAGGTGCCCCCTTTGGATGGCCGTATCATTCTTGAGGTCAACCCGAATATCGCGTATTCCATGATGGATCGAGTGTTGGGAGGGCGGGGCATAAGCGTGAATAAAGTGGATAGTTTAACGGAAATAGAAACGAGAATCATGTCTAATTTATTCGAAAAGGCTTTTGATAATTTGCAGGAGGCATGGGGGACGATTGTAGAAATTGAACCGGTGATGACAGAGTTCGAGGTGAATCCGCAATTCCTTCAATTGGTTTCGCCCAATGATACGGTAGTGGTCATTTCATTGAATACACAAATTGGCGAAACGAGCGGGATGATCAACGTATGCATTCCTCATGTCGTCCTGGAGCCGATCATACCGAAGTTATCAGCTCATTATTGGATGGAAAATGCACAAAAGGAAAAAATCCCTGAGGAAATCATGATCTTAGAAAAGAGGATCAGAAGTGCAGACCTTCCGATTGTTTCTGAGCTTGGTTCTACCGATATCACCATCCAGGATTTTTTGCTATTGGATGTTGGTGATGTGATCGACTTAAACAAGGCAATCGAGGAACCTTTGACGATTAAAGTCGGCGGAATCCCTAAATATAGAGGCCAGCCAGGAAAAGTAGGTAAAAAGCACGCCATCCAGATTCTTGATATTTTGAAAGGGGGAGACGAAGATGGTAAGTGATGAAATGCTTTCGCAAGACGAGATAGATGCCCTTTTAAAAGGTACAAGTGACATGGAAGATGAGGTGAGCCCTCTTTCGATTGACGAGTATTTATCGATGATGGAACTGGACGCTCTCGGTGAAATTGGTAACATTTCTTTCGGAAGTTCGGCCACGGCCTTATCGACTTTGTTGAATCAGAAAGTGGATATCACAACACCGACGGTAACCTTGATAGAAAGGGGACAGATTGCAGAAGAATTCCCGCATCCGTATGTAGCGATACAAGTGCAATATACGGAAGGTTTTTCAGGCATTAATATGTTGGTCATCAAACAAAGCGATGCGGCTATCATTGCCGATTTAATGCTTGGCGGTGATGGGCTTAATCCTTCAGACATGCTGGGGGAAATTCAGTTGAGTGCTGTGCAGGAAGCGATGAACCAAATGATGGGCTCTGCGGCGACATCAATGTCGACCATTTTCAGTAAAAAGGTCGATATTTCCCCGCCAAGCATAGACCTGCTTAATTTCTTGAATGGTGAAGGTGAAAATGCTATACCGAATGAAGATTTGTTTGCAAAAATCTCATTCCGCCTTCGTGTCGGTACATTAATCGATTCCAGCATTATGCAGCTGCTGCCTTTGGATTTCGCTAAAGGGTTAGTCTCTGAACTATTGAATGGGACAAACGAAGAGGTCGAAATGCAGACGGAAAACGTAGTAAACGAACCTTTGGCACACAATCCAGTGCCTGAGCCTGAACGTGTCCAGAATACCGGAATGAATCAGCCACCGGCAAATGACGCTTATCTGCATGGTGGCTATCAGACGCAGCCTGCAAGTCAAAGCCCGAATGTTCCGCAACACTTTGGGGCATCACCGGCGCCATCAGGCCCACCGGTGAATGTGCAGCCTGCCAGTTTCACTAGTTTCCAGCCCTATCAGCTTCAAGAGTCTGAATCGAAAAATCTTAGCATGCTGATGGATATCCCGCTGCAAGTAACGGTGGAACTTGGAAGAACGAAGCGATCTGTAAAGGATATTTTGGAGCTATCCTCTGGTTCAATCATCGAATTGGACAAATTGGCAGGAGAGCCAGTCGACATCCTCGTAAACAGTCGCTTGATAGCAAAAGGTGAAGTGGTAGTGATCGATGAAAACTTTGGGGTCCGTGTAACGGATATCATGAGTCAAAGTGAACGATTAAATAAAATCAGATAAATTTGGGGGAAGAGAATAATGGCTAATAGAATTTTAATTGTGGACGATGCAGCATTTATGAGAATGATGATTAAGGATATCCTGTCTAAAAATGGTTTCGAAATTGTTGGAGAAGCAGCAGATGGTGCACAAGCGGTGGACAAGTATAAAGAAACCCATCCCGATCTTGTAACGATGGATATCACCATGCCGGAGATGGATGGCATTACGGCGTTAAAGGAAATTAAAAAGGTCAATCCCCAAGCCAAGGTCATTATGTGTTCGGCAATGGGGCAACAGGCCATGGTCATCGATGCAATCCAGGCTGGAGCGAAAGACTTCATCGTGAAGCCCTTCCAGGCAGACCGGGTATTGGAAGCTATAAATAAAGCCTTAAGTTAAGAGGGTGTCTTCATATTGTTTTCTATTAAAAAATGGCTTCAAGTCTCATTGATGATAGCAATATTCTTCACTGGAGCCATACAGGCCCATGCGGAAGCAATTGATAAAACGGTGAAGGATGCCTATAAACAGCCGGATGACAAAGCGGATAAAGCTGAATCAAAAGACTTGGAATCTACCAATCAAGCTTCTGATCCTGACAAAGTGGGAATAACCGTTTGGGAATTTCTCAGGATGATATTTGCAACCATTTTTGTGGTGGCCCTTCTTTATATATTGTTAAAGTTCATCAATAAAAAAAATAAATCATACCAAAAGGCAAATTCAGTAGAGAGTCTGGGCGGTACGAGCCTTGGTGCAAACCGTTCCGTCCAGCTCGTTAAAGTGGGCGGAAGAATATTGGTGATCGGGGTGGGCGAAAATATCCAGCTCCTGAAAGAAATTGATGATCCTTCGGAATATGAACAGCTTCTGAAAGACCATAACGATAAGCTCGATCAAATGCTGCAGCCAAGTGCCCTTGCAATGAAGCTGAAAAATAAGTGGTTGAAGAAAAGTGAATCGGAGCCGGCCAGTTTCTCTTCCGAGTTCAAAAGTCAGCTCGATCGAATGTCCGTCAACAGGAAAAAGCTGTTTAAAGAGCTTGATAGGAAAGGGAGAGACGATGAATGAATGAGTTCATGGAGTTTTTTAATAACAGCGATCCCACCAATGTCTCCACTTCCGTCAAGCTTGTTCTGCTAATGACCGTTTTATCGCTGGCACCCAGCATCTTGATCCTGATGACGTGTTTCACCAGAATCATCATTGTATTGAGCTTTGTGAGAACATCATTAGCTACACAGCAGATGCCGCCAAATCAAGTGCTGGTCGGACTGGCTCTTTTCATGACATTCTTCATCATGGCACCAACATTTCAGGAAGTGAATGAGAAGGCACTAACTCCATTATTTAATGAAGAAATTGATTTGGAAGAAGCATATGTGCAGGCCTCGATCCCTTTTAAGGAGTTCATGAGTGCACATACAAGACAAAAGGATTTGGCATTGTTTTTGGACTATGCGAAGGTGGAAAAGCCAGAAACGATACAGGATATTCCTTTGACTGCATTTGTACCAGCGTTTGCAATCAGTGAAATCAAAACGGCCTTTCAAATTGGCTTTATGATTTTCATTCCATTCTTGGTTATCGATATGGTCGTAGCAAGCGTCTTGATGTCAATGGGGATGATGATGCTGCCACCAGTCATGATTTCCCTGCCATTTAAGATTCTCCTTTTCATTCTAGTCGATGGATGGTATTTGGTTGTGAAGTCATTATTACAGAGTTTTTAAGCGGGTGAAAAAATGAATGCAGAGTTTGTTATTGATGTAGCAGAAAAAGGGATTTATATGGTATTGATCATCGCTGGCCCATTGATGGTGATAGCTCTCGTTGTAGGGCTTTTAGTAAGCATTTTTCAGGCGACTACACAGATCCAGGAACAGACCTTGGCATTCGTTCCGAAAATCGTGGCTGTCCTGCTGGGACTCATTTTACTGGCACCATGGATGCTGAGCCACTTATTATCATATGCAAATGAAATTTTCGGAAACCTGAATCGATTTGTAGGGTAGGGCATGGAAGAATTATTTCCGCACTTTCCTGCCTTTTTATTAATCGTGGTCAGGGTCACCACATTTTTTGTGGCAATGCCGATTTTTTCGTATCGCTCCATACCGGTACAGCACCGTTTGGGGCTTGGAATCTTCCTTGCCTGGATCATGTACTATACCATTGATGCTCCCATCCTGGAATTGGATGTAACATTTTATTTGTTGGTCATTAAGGAAGCGCTAGTAGGCCTATTCATTGGATTTGCTGCCTATATGATTTTATCGGCCGTTCAAGTGGCTGGGGGATTGATCGATTTTCAAATGGGTTTCTCAATAGCCAACGTCATCGATCCCCAAACTGGGGCTCAAAGTCCGTTGATGGGCCAATACCTTTATACGATAGCTTTATTATTCCTATTGAGTACTAATGGTCATCATTTACTTTTGGATGGAATCTTTTATAGCTATCAATTCATACCAATGGATCAATTGTTTGTTCCATTCGGAGATCATAGAATGATCGAATACTTGGCTAAAGCGTTCGGAAAAGCGTTCATGATTGCCTTTCAAATGTCGATACCAGTCGTGGGAAGTATCTTTTTAGTGGATGTAACCCTAGGAATCCTTGCAAGGACGGTTCCCCAATTGAATGTATTCGTTGTCGGTATCCCAGTCAAAATCATAGCGGGCTTGGCGGTTATTGTTTTAGTGATGGGAATGATGATGACGGTTGTCACCCAACTCTTCAATTTCTTGCTTGTGACGATGCGTCATCTCATGCAGCTGATCGGAGGCATATGATTTGGATAAATTTCAGCTGGATTTACAGTTCTTCGCAGGTGAGAAGACTGAAAAGGCGACACCAAAAAAACGCCAGGATTCGAAGAAAAAAGGACAGGTGGCAAAGAGTCAGGATGTTAATACATCCGTTAATTTGATTGCTGTATTTGCGGTGCTATTGATTATGGGGCCTTATATGTACAGCCATCTCCTCGCCATCATGAAAGATTACCTGCAACACTTTACCGTGGATGGCTTCACGGAAGGAACTGTCCAGATTATCATGATCGAAGTATTGAAGGAAATGGGCCTAGTCCTTGGACCCGTTTTTGCAGCGGCGGTAGTGGCTGGCATATTGGCTAATGTCATGCAGATTGGATTTATGTTTTCAACGGAATCGATTCAGTTTAAGCTTGAAAAATTGGATCCCATTAAAGGTTTTAAACGAATTTTTTCCATGAGGGCCATTGTTGAATTGTTGAAATCGATACTTAAAATAACCTTTGTTGGCTTTGTTGCCTTTTATGTACTTTGGCAACGTATGGACGAAATTATGATCTTATCACAGATTTCTGTGGAAGAAGCGATGGCAACGCTGGCGGATATAACGATCAAAGTAGGATTTTATGCTGCCGTGGCTTTATTGTTCATTGCTCTATTGGACTATTTGTATCAAAAATATGACTTTGAAAAAAACATCCGGATGTCCAAGCAGGATATTAAGGATGAATATAAAAATTCCGAAGGGGACCCGCTCATCAAATCCAAGATCAAGCAAAAGCAAAGGCAAATGGCTGCTCAAAGAATGATGCAGGAAATCCCGAATGCCGACGTCGTCATCACTAACCCGACACATTTTGCCATTGCTTTGAAATATGATGAAGATAAAGCGGAGGCTCCGTTTGTAGTGGCAAAAGGCGTCGATTTTGTTGCTCAGAAAATTAAATTCATTGCCAAAGAAAATGATGTAATCATGGTGGAAAATCGCCCTTTGGCAAGGTCTTTATATGATCAGGCAGAATTGGGTCAGGCGATACCCGAAGAGTTCTTTAAGGCGGTTGCTGAAATACTGGCCTTTGTATATAAAACCAAAGGTAAGCTGTAAAGAAGTAACAAGCAACCTGTTAGTTAGGAGAGAAAAACATGCGAGCAAGAGATTTAGTTGTTATATCGAGCGTCATCATGATTGTTGCCATGTTGGTCATTCCATTGCCGACATGGTTGTTAAGTATTTTACTCCTTTTAAACATCTCTCTTGCGCTGCTGGTTCTATTGACAACGATGAATATGAAAGAACCCCTTGAATTCTCAATCTTCCCTTCGCTGCTCCTTTTACTGACATTATTCAGGCTGGGGTTGAATGTTTCCACGACACGTGCCATTTTGACCTATGGAGATGCTGGAGGCGTTGTAGAAACCTTTGGGTCGTTCGTAGTCGGAGGCAATGTACTTGTAGGATTAGTTGTATTCATCATTTTGGTCATCATCAATTTCATCGTCATCACGAAAGGCTCGGAACGCGTCTCGGAGGTTGCTGCCAGGTTTACGCTGGATGCGATGCCAGGGAAACAGATGGCCATTGACGCGGATTTGAATGCAGGGATGATCTCCGAAACGGAAGCTCGTGCCCGAAGGGACAAGATAAGTAACGAGGCAGACTTTTATGGCTCGATGGATGGTGCGAGTAAGTTTGTTAAAGGGGATGCAATTGCTGGGATCATCATTGTCATCATTAACTTGATTTTTGGGATGGTCATCGGCGTCATGCAATTGGATATGAGTTTTGCGGAATCTGCCACACATTTTTCCATGTTATCCGTTGGTGATGGAATCGTCAGTCAGGTGCCAGCCTTATTAATTTCCACAGCTACAGGAATAGTCGTTACCAGGGCAGCCTCGAATGGCAATCTTGGTGCGGATATTGTCGAACAGCTATTTCAATTTCCGAAAATGCTTTACCTGACGGCAGCGACCATATTCCTGCTAGGATTATTCACTCCCATTTCCGACTTATTTACTTTGCCGATCGCAGCTTTATTAGTTATTGGCGGTTATACCATTTCAAGGATACCGAAGCAGGACGAAAGTGAAATTCAGGAGATGGAAGAAGTGCTGGAAACGGATGAAATGAAAAGTCCGGAAAGTGTCGTTAACCTGTTAAGTGTTGACCCGATCGAATTCGAGTTTGGATATGGACTGATTCCTCTTGCAGATGCCAATCAAGGGGGAGACCTGCTGGATCGTGTCGTCATGATCCGCAGACAGCTTGCCATTGAATTGGGACTCGTCATTCCCGTAGTCAGGATACGGGATAACATTCAGTTGAATCCAAATGAGTATCGTTTGAAAATTAAGGGAAGTGTCATGGCAAAAGGGGAATTGCTGCTTAACCATTTCTTGGCCATGAGTCCGGGGATGGAGGATGATTCGATAGAAGGGATCGATACGATCGAACCTTCCTTTGGCTTACCTGCCAAATGGATCACGGATGATATGAAGGAACACGCCGAGATGATGGGGTATACAGTCGTTGACCCTCCGAGTGTAGTTTCCACACACTTGACGGAAGTCATAAAGGCCAATGCTCAGGATCTGCTGGGCCGGCAGGAAACGAAGCAATTGATCGATCACCTCCGTGAATCTTCACCAATCCTTGTAGAGGAAGTCACACCTAACCCATTATCGATAGGTGATGTGCAAAAAGTGTTGGCGAAGCTATTGAAGGAAAAGGTGTCGATAAGGAATCTACCGATCATTTTCGAAACACTTGCTGATTATGGAAAACTATCCACTGACACGGATTTACTTACTGAATATGTGAGGCAGAATTTAGCAAGGCAAATTACAAATTCCTTTATTAACGATGAGAATAAAATTAAAGTGATAACCTTATCGGGGAAAGTGGAAAAAAACATCGCTGATGGAGTTCAGCAAACTGAACATGGTAACTATTTATCACTTGATCCAACCATATCGCAATCCATATTGGAGGCAATTGCAGCCAAATTGGAGGAACTGACATTAATGGATCACCAACCGATCTTACTCTGTTCCCCGGCAGTGCGCATGTATGCCCGCCAATTAATTGAACGTTATTTTCCCAATGTACCGGTTCTTTCTTATAATGAACTCGAATCCAACGTAGAAGTACAAAGTGTAGGGGTGGTGAATATCGATTGAAGGTGAAGAAATATTTGGCCCCATCAATGACCGAGGCGATGAAGCGAATTAGGGTGGAGCTAGGAAGTGAGGCGGTCATCTTAAGCTCAAAAGCTGTATATAAAGGCGGTTTCCTAGGTTTATTCAAGAAGAGGAATATAGAAGTCATTGCGGCGATCGACCCAGTTTCCGCTCCTCTTCAAACGGTAACCAAGCAAAAAAAGAAGAAGCTACCTTCCGTTCCGCAACTGGAAAGTCAAGTGCCTTATGCTGATGAATCCGGGGGAAATGCCGAGTTATTAAAAGAAATAGAAGGTTTGAAAGACATGATCAATCGGATACAAATCAATTCGTCAGATCGAAAATATCCAGAGTTACTTCAGAAGCCTTCTGATTACTTAACCGAGCAGGAAGTCGATCCATCACTGCGGTCAAAAATCATGGATGAATTACTTGAAAAATGGTTCGCGTCCAAACAAAGATCGACAGTTGAAGAAGTACAAGGCTGGTTGGAAGAATCGATGCTGGCGATTTTGGATCAGGTTGAGAATGGAAAACCAGGGCTGCAGAAGAAATATATCAATATTGTTGGACCGACAGGGGTGGGCAAAACAACGACTCTTGCTAAGGTAGCTGCAGAAACCATGTTGAAGCATGATTTAAAGGTAGCTTTCATTACGACGGACACGTACAGGATTGCGGCTATAGATCAGCTTAAGACGTATGCGAAGATTTTAAACGTACCGATCGAAGTGGCTTATAATTTGGAAGATTTCAAACGGGCTACAGAACGTTTCTCCCATTATGATTATGTTTTCATAGATACAGCCGGGAGGAATTTCCGCAATCCGCAGTATGTCAAAGATCTAAATGATATCATTCATTTTACGGAAGAGATGGAAACCTATTTAGTGTTGTCCTTAACTTCCAAGCAAAAAGATATGGAAGATATTTATCGTCAGTTTGCAGCCATACCGATAAAACAGGTGATATTTACGAAAGCGGATGAAACTTCCACTTTCGGTGCCATCTTTAATTTCATATACACGCATAAATTGGGAGCTGCTTATATAACGAATGGACAAAATGTACCGGATGACATGGAAATTGCTACATCATCTCAGCTATTGAAAATGGCTCTTGAGGCAAAAAAATATGAAAGATCAAGCTGAGAACTTACGAAGAAGATTGGAAGCACGCCAAAATCAAAAAATGGCAAGAACCATTGCCGTTTTAAGTGGCAAGGGCGGTGTTGGCAAGTCAAACTTTTCTTTGAATTTTTCGATTGCCTTATCCAAAATGGGAAAAAGGGTATTGTTGTTCGATATGGATATCGGCATGGGGAATATAGATATATTGATCGGGGGGCACTCCCCCTACAATATTATCGATTTCTTTGAAAATGGCCGTAGTCTGGAGGAAATCATTACTGCAGGTTCTGGGGATATTTCAATCATCACTGGCGGAACGGGCCTGATGAATCTCTTTTCACTTGATGAAGGGAAGTACGCGCGTTTTAATGAAGAATTCAGTTCACTGATGGCGAACTACGATTATATATTATTTGATATGGGTGCGGGCATCACTCATGATTCGATGAAATTCCTTTTATGTGTCGATGAATTAGTCGTTATTACCACACCAGAGCCGACTTCCATAACGGATGCATACTCAGCAATGAAATATATTCATTCCATTAAAAAAGAGATTCCGTGTTTCCTAGTTTGCAACAGGGTTTTCACAAATAAGGAAGGGAAAGATACCATTAAGCGGCTGCAAAATGCCTTCAAGAAATTTTTGGATCTTGAAACGGTTGGACTAGGTTATTTACCAGACGACAGAATCGTTTCAAAAGCCGTTTCCGAACAAATGCCCTTTATCCTTTTCGATTCTGAAGCTGATGTATCCAAAGCCATGGTGGACATTGCGACGAGATATGCCAATCATTCGTTTGGGGAAAAATTGACTTTGCCCAAAAGCCATTTCCTCAGAAATATGAAGAGATATTTTCTTGGAAAGTAGGTCTCATTACATGGATAAAGTAAAAGTATTGATAGTGGATGATTCTGCGTTCATGAGAAAGTTAATTTCAGAGTTTTTAGGGGAAGAGAGTGACATAGAGGTCATCGGAACTGCGAGAAACGGAAAAGACGCGTTAGAAAAAATCAAGGCTTTAAAACCCGATGTCGTGACCATGGATGTGGAGATGCCGGTTATGGACGGTCTGCAAGCTTTGAACTTGATCATGAATGTATGTCCAACCCCCGTGGTCATGTTATCAAGCACAACGAAGGTAGGTACGGATAATACATTTGCTGCCATGAGCAGTGGCGCCTTTGATTTTGTGGCTAAGCCTTCCGGTGCGATTTCGCTGGATTTACATAAAATCAAAAAGGAGCTTCATGAAAAAGTTATGGCAGCAAGTCGGGCAAATGTTCACAAATTACGAAAAAATGCTCTGAATATAGAAAAAAGCCCTTTAGCTTGGGGGAAACATAGTAAAATAGAATTAGATGTACCGCTTAAAAAACGAAAAAGCGAAAGAAATTGGTCCAATGGAAATGATAAGGTGATTATCATTGGCACATCCACAGGAGGACCGAGAGCCTTACAGACTGTCTTGACAGGTCTTCCCGGCGATATCGATGCGCCCATTCTTGTAGTCCAGCATATGCCACCCGGTTTCACCCATTCTTTGGCTGCCCGCCTAAATTCATTATGTGAGATACACGTGAAGGAAGCTGAAGAAGGGGACCTGATCCAAAAGGGTATAGCCTACATCGCTCCAGGTGGTTTTCACTTGAAAGTGAGAAAAGCTGCAATGAATTGGATTGTTCATTTAGATAAATCGGAATTGCGTAATGGACACCGGCCGTCTGTGGATGTGCTCTTTGAATCGGTAAGCGAAATGGATGAATATGCGAAGATAGCGGTTATCATGACCGGAATGGGAATGGATGGGTCGAATGGGCTTAAGAGGCTTAAACAAAGAGGCTTTTCAAAAGCGATAGCTGAATCACAGGAGACATCGATCGTGTTTGGTATGCCGAAGGCGGCAATCAATACGAATTTAATAGATAGCATAGAGGACGTAGAAAAAATAGCTAAAGCGATAAAGGGCTATTTCTAACTCGTGGGGGTGGAGATTATATGGATATGAATCAGTATCTAGAGGTATTTATAGAAGAAAGCAAAGAACATCTGCAAACAGCAAGCGAACAGTTGCTGGTACTTGAGAAGAACCCGGAAGACCTCTCGATTGTAAACGAAATCTTTCGTTCCGCCCATACCCTGAAAGGGATGTCCGCAACTATGGGGTATGAGGATTTGGCTAATTTAACCCATAAAATGGAGAATGTTTTGGATGCGATCCGCAACAGCCAAATTACGCTTACTCCTGAAGTATTTGATGTGATATTTTTAGCCGTAGATGATCTGGAAGCGATGGTCATGTCCATTGCAGAAGGTGGAGATGGAAAAAGAGATGTATCAAAGGTTGTCCATCAGCTGGATTTGATTGAAAAAGGAGAATCACCGATCTCAACCTCGGCTGTAGAAGTTGCTGCTACTTCTGCCGTTCTTGATACGGAAGAAATGATTGAGGGGGAGTATGATGAATTCGAATGGACCGTTCTTCAGCAGTCCAAAGAGCAAGGATTCAACAGCTTTGAAATTACAATTGCATTGCGTGCAGACTGTCTGTTAAAAGCTGCCCGGGTGTTCATGGTTTTTGAAGTACTTGAAAAATCCGGTGAAGTCATCAAATCCCAACCACCTGTCGAACTTCTGGAAGAAGAGCAGTTCGATCAGCAATTCACGGTAACGATGATAACCAAAGAGTCAAGTGAAGAGCTAAAGAATGAAATCATGAAGGTTTCAGAAGTGGATAACGTCGTAATGCATACCCTTGATCTTGAAGGGGTGCGGCATGCGGTCAACGTAAAAGAGGATCAAATTGCTGGAATGGATAACGAGGAACAAACGGCAGATAATGCAATTATGCTTTCAAGCGATGTTAAAGAAAAGAAAAAACAGCCTTCCGTTAAACCTGCATCAAGCAAGACAATCCGGGTGAACATTGAACGTCTTGATATATTAATGAATTTATTCGAGGAGCTTGTAATCGATCGAGGCAGGCTGGATCAAATTTCTAATGATTTGGACAATCAGGAGCTGCATGAAACAGTGGAAAGGATGTCCCGTATAACAAGCGATTTACAAACAATCGTTTTGAATATGCGGATGGTGCCTGTGGAGACGGTATTCAATCGCTTTCCAAAAATGGTCCGCCAATTAGCGAGGGATTTAAACAAGAAAGTTGAATTGGAAATAACGGGAGCGGAAACCGAGCTTGATCGCACCGTCATCGATGAAATTGGCGATCCGCTCGTTCATTTATTAAGAAATGCCATGGATCATGGAATTGAAACACCTGAAGAACGTCTGGCGAAAGGAAAGACCGAAGAAGGGAAAATCCATTTAAAAGCGTATCACAGCGGAAATCATGTATTCATCGAAATCGATGATGATGGGGCAGGCATTAATAAAGAGCGAGTTTTGAACAAGGCGCTTTCCAATGGAATTGTAACGAGGGAAACGGCAGGCACTTTAACAGACAAGCAAATCTATGAATTGATATTCGCCTCTGGCTTCTCGACAGCTGAAACCATTTCGGATGTATCAGGACGAGGAGTGGGACTGGATGTAGTGAAAAATACGATCGAGTCTTTGGGCGGCTCTGTCACAATTGATTCAAAAGAGGACGAAGGGTCGATTTTCCTTATTCAGCTTCCCCTTACATTGTCGATTATTTCAGTGATGCTGGTTGCCATCCAAAATGAAAAATATGCAATACCGCTTTCTTCCATTATAGAGACCGCGATCATAAAAAAAGAAGATATATTGAACGCCCATAATCAACAAGTAATAGACTTCAGAGGCAAAGTGCTTCCGCTTCTATTCCTTAAAGATATTTTTGAAGTGCCGATTAGTCAGGCTGAGGAAGAGTTCCTCTCAGTGGTCATTGTAAGGAAGGGCGACAAATTAGCAGGATTGGTCGTAGATTCATTTATCGGGCAGCTTGAGGTGGTCTTGAAATCACTCGGGAATTATTTGACAAGTGCCTTTGCAATATCGGGAGCAACGATTCTTGGTGATGGCCAAGTAGCTTTAATCATAGATTGCAACACATTGATTCATTGATTGATGCGGCCAGGCAGGGAAATGGGATACTGGCTTTGGCATGTTGCATTCAGGATATCGGCAAGCTGTCAACTTGCACACTTGAATTTTTTTAAAGAGGAGGGTAATGGATGTCGCAGGAAATGAAAGTGATCGTATTCAAAATTAAAGATAAAGAGTATGCCATTCCAGTTGATAAGGTCAGTGGAATTGAAAAGCTTTTGCATATTACGAGAGTTCCGAAGGCAGTCCGGTTCGTTAAGGGCGTAATAAATTTAAGGGGCGTCATCACGCCGATTATTGATTTGAGGGTGCGCTTTGGGTTCGAAGAGGTGGAGTATGATGATTCTACGAGGATCATCATCGTCATTCTCGATGATATGGAAGTGGGGTTGATAGTGGACTCTGCCAATGATGTTCTGGATATTCCAGTGAATAGTATTGAACCGCAGCCTGAAGTGGTTGGTCATTTGGCTTCTGAATACATAAGCGGAGTGGCAAAGATTGACAAACGGCTGCTCGTGTTAATTAATTTGGAAAATGCTTTAAGTCTAGAAGTGACTGAAAATATATTAAAAGAAGGATAATGATATGTCATTCATTGAAAAAATCAGTCCTCTCCAACTTGATATTCTGAAGGAAATTGGCAATATAGGTGCAGGGAATGCAGCAACTTCGCTTTCGGCCATCCTGAATAGGAAAATTGATATGAATGTTCCTACAGCCCGAATCGTATCCTTCGATGAAATGATGGAAATCGCAGGCGGCGCCGATCACGTCGTCGCCAGCGTTTTCCTTAGGATAGAAGGTGATGTTTCCGGGAGTATGTTTTTTGTTCTTTCACTTCCAGTAGCTCAATACTTGATTCGGGAGATGGCCGGTGATTCAGCCTTTTCAATAGAAAGCACACCACATGCCGAGCTGGCGCTTTCCTGCCTGCAGGAATTGGGGAATATTCTATCCGGATCTTATCTTTCATCTTTAGCTGATTTCACACAACTGAATATATTTCCTTCCGTACCGGCATTGAGCATTGATATGGTAGGAGCAACAATTAGTTATGGGTTATTGGAATTATCACAGGAAAGTGACGCAGTGATAGTCATCGATACGGTCCTTGTAAAAGATCAACTAATAGGAGATTCCATTGACGGTCATTTCTTTTTATTACCTGACCCGGAATTTTTTGAAATCATTTTCGCCGCTTTAGGGTTGACTGCTGATGACTGAATTATTAAAGGTCGAGGTCGTTAAAGTGGGGATAGCGGATATGAAGATTGTAAAGCCTCCATGCTCGATCCGTACGTCAGGCCTGGGGTCATGCGTGGGCGTTGTCGTTTATGACGAGAAAAAAGCGGTTGCGGGTTTAGTCCACGTGATGCTGCCAGATTCTTCACTGACTAAGACGGGTCAAATCAATGTAGCTAAATTTGCAGATACTGGGGTCAGGGAATTAGTACAGTGCTTGGTTAAAGAAGGTGCGAGAATACCTTTTTTAAAAGCGAAGCTCGCTGGAGGGGCACAAATGTTTCAGTTTGCCTCCGGTGGGGATTTAATGAGAATCGGGCCGAGGAATGTAGAGGCCGTTCGGAAAGAGTTAGCTCATTTGCACATTCAAATCGTCTCCGAAGATGTAGGTGGAAATAGCGGAAGAACGATCGAATTCAATTTGAAAGATTGTTTATTGAATATCAGGACCGTCAATAAGGGAACGAAAAATATTTAGCCCTTTGTAAAGAATGCAAAAAAAATCTTAAAAAAACTTGCAGGAAAAACATTGCTGCATCAGGGGCCTGGAGGCTGTTTGGAGCACAAAATGCATAATGTAAGGAGGATGTCCAATGTCTCATCTGACCATCGAAGAAGAACAGGTATGTTGGAAAAATTGGGTTGATTGCAGAGACCCGCACGCTGGCGACATTTTGGTAAAGAAATACATTCCGCTTGTTTCCTATCATGTTCAACGCATTTCAGTTAGTCTTCCTAAAAATGTGAGCAGGGATGATATCAGGAGTCTCGGTATGATGGGGTTATTCGACGCCCTGGAACGATTTGATACGAAGCGTGACCTGAAGTTCGACACATATGCTTCATTTAGAATTCGCGGTGCTATTTTAGATGGATTAAGAAAAGAGGATTGGCTTCCACGAAGTGCAAGGGATAAAGCCAAAAAAATAGAGTCATCCATAGAAAAGCTAGAGCAAAAATACATGAGGAACCTTTCTCCAAGCGAAATTGCAGCAGAATTGAACATACCTGAAGAAGATGTATATGCGGCAATACAGGGGAATTTCTTTGCAAATGTACTATCCATGGATGACCAAGAGCAGGATGATAAAGAAAGTAAGAATTTTTATATCAAGGATGAAAAAGCCGATTTGCCAGAGGAACATGTGCTACGTGAGGAACTGTACGTGGAGTTGGCAAAGGTCATTGAAACGCTTAATGAAAAGGAACAGCTGGTTTTACAGCTTTTTTATAAGGAGGAATTGACTTTGACCGAAATAGGGCAAGTAATGAGTCTCTCCACTTCACGAATTTCCCAGATCCACTCAAAAGCGATTTACAAATTAAGGAACGCAATGAAAGAGCAATAAAATCATCCTTGATTTGTGAGTGACAGGAGAAATTGGAAGCGACACCTTTATCAATGGTCGTTCCAAAATCACAGAATGTTCGAACTTACCGGATTCTGACGGCAAGGTAATGGGCATTGAAAAATCCTTATTGGCTCGCCCGCCACGGTACCACAATTGGGTCCATACTGAAGGGGCTACACACTAAAGGAAAAAACAACAGGGAAAACAGTCCTGTCCACATGGGATAATTAGGAGGCAGCATGCTAGTATTTTTTATGTTTCTGTTGTTTGTATTGAATATATGCTCCATTTTTGCCATCATCATTTTATATCTTCGCCAAAATCGTCTAGGCAAGCTGGAAAAAGATCAAAAAGCCATCATAAGTGAAATGGAGCAGCTTATGTCTGGTTACTTAATGGAAATGCAGGAAGATAGCGAAGCCTTAATCAAGGCATTCACGGAGCCGGCTGCCATGAGCGAACAACCTGTTCCAAAAGAACGAGACGGGCTATCGAAAGAACCAGCCGGAGAGAAAGAAGCTAAGCAAGAGCAAGCTTTTTCGGAAGAGTATAACGCGGAACATTGGGCCTCCACTAAAAGGCAGGCTCTCGACGCCTACAAAAACATGCCTGCAAATCATGAGGACAAGCTCTTGCCGCTAAAGGTCGAGGACAAAGTGGAGCTTTCGTCGGCAGCTCATACCACAACAACTGAAGGGAAGCAGGCTGTTAAGGGCTTTCCCGATTTTTTAAAGTCCTCTTTACAGGAACCATCACTGAATGAACAAGTGGATGCATTGGTGGCTCAAGGTCATTCTTTAGAAGAAATTGCCAAAAAACTAGGGAAAGGCCAGACGGAAATAGAACTATTACTGAAGTTTCGCAAGAATAGATAAATATTACTTGATTGTGAAGAGTCATTATGATATATTATGAAATGGTGTTAATACACACGCCCCGTGATTCTTGCAGCTGGTGCTGTTTCGACAGTTTCTGCATGAAAATGATCGGTGCGGAGGAAAAACAAAACCATTTAGGAGGAACTAAAATGTCAGTCATTTCTATGAAACAATTGCTTGAAGCTGGTGTGCATTTCGGACACCAAACACGTCGCTGGAACCCAAAAATGAAGAAATATATCTTCACTGAGCGTAACGGCATCTACATCATCGACCTTCAAAAAACAGTTAAAAAGGTTGAAGAAGCTTATAACTTCGTGAAAGAACTAGCTGCTAACGGCGGTACTGTTCTTTTCGTCGGTACTAAAAAACAAGCTCAAGAATCCGTTAAAGAAGAAGCTATCCGTTCTGGTATGTACTATGTAAACCAACGCTGGTTAGGTGGAACTTTAACAAACTTTGAAACAATCCAAAAACGTATTGCTCGTCTTAAAGATATCGAAAAAATGGAAGCAAACGGAACTTTCGAAGTACTTCCGAAAAAAGAAGTTATCCAACTTAAAAAAGAATGGGATCGCTTAGAGAAATTCTTGGGCGGTATTAAAGATATGAAGACTCTTCCAGATGCGATCTTCGTTATCGACCCTCGCAAAGAGCGTATTGCTGTTGCGGAAGCACACAAATTACACATTCCACTTGTAGGTATCGTTGATACAAACTGTGATCCGGATGAAATCGATGTAGTTATTCCTGCGAATGACGATGCAATCCGTGCTGTTAAATTATTAACAGGTAAAATGGCAGATGCTATCTTAGAAGCTAAACAAGGTGAAGAAACAGCAACTGAAACAACAACTGCTTAATAAGCTAAAAAGGTTGCTTATTCAGTAAGAAAAAGGTGATAAGAGGATAATGCCTTTTATCCCTTTTTTTTGCACTAAATAAGCATACATAAATCACCACGCCAATGTAGATAAGGCAGGTTGATTTTTAAGGGCTTCTGCCGAGTTTCGTTATTTTCTCTGATGATAACGGTATTTTCTGGCAAAAACGGGTAAGAATTGAATAAACTGCATTTAATTTGAGGAGGATATATATTATGGCAATCACTGCACAATTAGTTAAAGAATTGCGTGAAAAAACTGGTGCCGGCATGATGGATTGTAAAAAGGCGCTTGTACAAACGGAAGGCGATATGGAAAAAGCGATCGATTTCCTACGTGAAAAAGGAATTGCAAAAGCTGCCAATAAAGGAGATCGCATTGCTGCTGAAGGATTGACATCAATCGTTGTTGATGGAAACGAAGCTGTAATTCTTGAAGTGAACTCAGAAACTGATTTCGTTGCGAAAAACGAAGGTTTCCAAACTCTTGTTAAAGAATTGGCTGCATTCCTTCTTGCCAACAAACCTGAAAGCGTTGAAGTGGCTTTAGAGCAAACAATGGAAAACGGAGCGAAAGTTGCAGATCACATCAATGCTGCAGTTGCTAAAATCGGGGAAAAATTAACTCTTCGCCGTTTCCAAGTTGTTACGAAAACAGATAGCGATGCATTCGGTGCATACCTTCACATGGGTGGACGTATCAGCGTACTAACCGTTGTTGAAGGAACGACTGACGAAGATGCAGCCAAAGGCGTTTCCATGCATATCGCTGCTCTTAACCCAAAATATATCTCTCGTGACCAAGTCGATGCTAGTGAATTAGATCGCGAGCGCGAAGTTCTTACACAGCAAGCACTTAATGAAGGCAAACCAGAAAAAATCGTAGCAAAAATGGTTGAAGGACGCATCAACAAATACTACGAAGAAATTTGTGTGAATGAACAAGCTTTCGTTAAAAACCCAGATCAAAAAGTGGGACAATTCGTTGAATCAAAAGGCGGAAAAATCCTATCATTCGTTCGTTATGAAGTAGGGGAAGGTCTTGAAAAACGTCAAGAAAACTTTGCTGAAGAAGTAATGAACCAAGTTAAAAAAGACTAATTGCAAAATGAAAATAGGGAACACTCTTGTGTTCCCTATTTTTTAAAACTTTTAAGCATCATTGAACCATGAACCATGATGAACAATTGAATAAGATTACATAGTTGGAGGGTGTCATGAGTAACGCTAAATATAAACGTGTTGTATTAAAACTCAGTGGAGAAGCATTAGCTGGTGAAGAAGGATTTGGAATTAATCCTGCTGTAATTAAATCTATTGCTGAACAAGTCAAGGAAGTGGCAGAGCTTGACGTGGAAGTGGCTGTAGTTGTAGGCGGCGGAAACATATGGCGTGGCAAGATAGGCAGCGAAATGGGCATGGATCGGGCCAACGCCGATTATATGGGGATGCTGGCGACTGTCATGAACTCTTTGGCTCTACAAGACAGCCTTGATCAACTTGGGATTGAAACACGAGTGCAGACTTCGATTGAGATGCGGCAGGTTGCAGAACCATACATTAGACGCCGTGCAATCAGGCATCTGGAAAAAAAGAGAGTCGTGATTTTTGCTGCTGGTACAGGCAATCCTTATTTTTCAACGGATACTACCGCCGCTCTGCGTGCTGCTGAAATTGAAGCTGATGTCATCCTGATGGCGAAGAATAATGTGGATGGCGTATACAATGCCGATCCTGTTAAGGATAAAAATGCGGTGAAATATGACCAACTTTCCTACCTTGATGTTATAAAAGAAGGCTTGGAAGTAATGGATTCGACTGCTTCCTCACTATGCATGGACAACGATATTCCACTGATTGTCTTCTCGATCATGGAAAAAGGTAATATAAAACGGGCCGTTTTAGGCGAAACGCTTGGAACAATAGTTAGGGGGAAATAAAAGATGCCGAAACAAGTCATTTCAAATGCGAAAACGAAAATGGAAAAAGCCATTGGAGCGTACACACGTGAATTAGCCAGCATCCGTGCGGGCAGGGCAAATGCCTCATTGCTTGATAGGATTTCGATTGATTATTACGGTTCTCAAACACCAGTCAACCAGGTGGCAGGGATTTCTGTTCCTGAAGCTAGACTATTGGTGATTCAACCTTATGATAAGACGGTTCTAGGTGAAATCGAAAAAGCGATTTTGAAATCAGACCTTGGCTTAAATCCTTCAAATGATGGATCGATCATCAGGATAGCGATTCCGGCATTAACGGAAGAGCGCAGAAAAGAGCTTGTAAAAGTGGTCAAGAAAGAAGCGGAAGAAGCAAAAATTGCCATCCGTAACGTGCGCCGCGATGCTAATGATGATCTGAAGAAGCTTGAAAAAAATGGTGAAATCACGGAAGATGATTTACGGGGATATGCTGATGACATTCAAAAGATGACAGATGGCAATATCACTAAAATCGATGAGATCACTAAAGATAAAGAAAAAGAAATTTTGGAAGTATAATTTTCACCAAAAGAATTGATTGAATGAAGAGGGCCCAATCCTTACTGATCATGTCTTTGTTCTAACATATAGGTGTGCTTAAAAGAGAAAACTGTTATAATAAGGTTTCTCCGTTAATGTGTACCCTTTAAGTTAGGATGTTGCATAGTGATGGTGGAGGTGGCCCTTTTTTGCATTTTTCACGTAAATACGAACCGCTGATAGAAAAAAACTTGACATGATTTCTCCCTTTCTGGCTTATAATGAATAAATAATTTTTATAATAATAATATGAGAACCAGATTTTTTTTGATATTATAATATAGATTCTTTTATAAAAAAAGCTTGATATACATAGCGCGCGAATATTTTGCCTTTGTAGAGAGATAAGTACAACCTGATGGGGGACTAACATATGTATTCACTATGGAAGCGTTTCGTTAAAAAAGATGCTTCTTCCGAGGTAACAAATAGGATTCAGCATATTAAGCAGTTTGATGTTCCTCAACATATCGCCATCATTATGGATGGAAATGGCCGTTGGGCGAAAAAACGTGCACTGCCGCGGGTAGCCGGTCATCATGAAGGAATGAAAACTGTTCGTAAAATTACGAAAGTAGCAAATAAATTAGGAGTCAAGACTCTAACCGTCTATGCGTTTTCGACGGAAAACTGGAAACGTCCGAAAAGTGAAGTCGACTTTTTGATGAAACTTCCCCAGGAATTTCTTGGGACCTTTTTGCCTGAGCTCATTTCAGAAAATGTAAGGGTGGAAACCATTGGTGACTTGTCGTTACTTCCCTCGCACACTCAAAATGCCGTTATACGGGCAATGGAAGATACGAAGGATAATGATGGGATGATCCTGAATTTCGCCTTGAACTATGGTAGCCGCGGGGAGATTGTCTCTGCAGTGAATAGCATTATTGAAGATGCTAAGAATGGTATAATAAAGGATGGTATAACTGAACAAATGTTATCAAGCTACTTGATGACCAAGCATTTGTCAGACCCTGATTTACTGATCCGCACGAGCGGTGAAATTCGTTTGAGCAATTTCATGCTATGGCAGGCTGCTTACACTGAGTTATGGTTTACAGAGGTGTTATGGCCTGATTTTAGTGAGGAGCATTTATTGCAGGCGGTCGAGGAGTATCAAAAGCGTTCACGAAGATTCGGTGGCGTTTAACGTAGAAGGTGAGGAAAATGGAATAATGAAACAACGAATTATTACTGCGGTCGTAGTTGCCGCTATCTTCATTCCACTGGTTATTTTAGGGGAGATCCCCTTTTTACTGACGGTTTATCTATTGGCATCCATCGGTTTGTTCGAACTGATGAAAATGAAAAATTTGCGTGTGTTTTCATTTGAAGGGATTCTTTCGCAGATTTTATTATGGGTGCTTTTATTACCTGAACAATATGGCACTTTTTTAGCGGACATTGATTATGATAAAGTGCAAATCTTCTTAATCGGGGTTTTGCTGCTGTTATTGTATACCGTCGTTTCAAAAAACCGAGTTACTTTCGATGTTGCAGGTTTTTTAGTGCTTTCCATCCTTTACTTGGGAGTGGGCTTTTACTATTTATTTGAAACGCGGGACTCATTGGGTCTGATTTACATATTGCTAACCCTATTTACGATTTGGGCAACGGATTCCGGAGCCTACTTCATTGGTAAGGCCATAGGGAAAAGAAAGCTTTGGCCAGAAATAAGTCCAAATAAGACGGTGGAAGGATTCATCGGCGGATTATTTTCAGCGATGATAGTCGGTGTGCTCTTTTATGCCTTCTCCAGTCTGGACTATACATTATTTCAATTATTGGTGATATCATTGATCATTGGGGTTTTTGGCCAATTGGGGGACCTTGTCCAATCGGCGTATAAACGCCATTACGGAGTGAAGGACTCAGGTAAGCTTCTTCCCGGGCATGGCGGGATATTGGACAGGCTGGATAGTTTGATATTCATTTTACCGATTTTGCATTTATTGCATGTTTTATAATATAAATATAGGCAAGCGTTAGGAATTAGGAGATGAATAATTTGAAAAATATCAGCCTTTTGGGCGCAACAGGGTCGATTGGTCAGCAAACAGCTGATGTGGTAAGAGCCCATCCTGAGCAATTCAAAATCGTGGCGCTTTCTGCTGGAAAGAATATAGATTTGGTGAGGGCTTATATCGTTGAGTTCGAACCGAAATTGGTTTCGGTTCAGACGGAAGAAGATTATCACATATTAAAAAATGAATTCTCTAGCCGTAAAGATATGGAGTTCATGTATGGGGATGACGGATTGACTGCAGTTGCTGTATACGATGAAGCGACGATCTTGGTCAATGCCGTCATTGGAAGCGTTGGTCTCCATCCGACACTCCAAGCGATAAGGGCTAAAAAGGATATTGCCATCGCCAACAAGGAGACTTTGGTGACGGCAGGACATCTAGTCATGAGTGAGGCGAAAAAGTCAGGAGTAAGATTGCTTCCTGTAGATAGTGAGCATTCGGCAATTTTTCAGGCTCTACAGGGTGAAAACGATAAAAATATTGAACGTCTGGTCATTACTGCTTCAGGCGGCAGCTTTCGCGATAGAACCAGGGAAGAATTGAAAGGGGTAACGGTGGAAGAGGCATTGAGCCATCCGAATTGGTCGATGGGAGCGAAAATCACGATTGATTCAGCCTCGATGATGAATAAGGGGTTGGAAGTGATTGAGGCACACTGGCTATTCGATCTTCCATACGATAAAATTGATGTACTGCTACATAAGGAGAGCATCATCCATTCCATGGTTGAATTTCATGACTCCAGCGTGATTGCCCAATTGGGATCCCCGGATATGCGGGTACCGATTCAATATGCCTTAACTTATCCGGACAGGATGCCGCTTACGGGACGTAAACGCCTGAATTTGGCCGAAGCTGGAAAACTGCATTTTAATGATATGGATTTCACTAGATATCCTTGTTTGCAATTCGCCTATAATGCAGGTAAAATGGGCGGAACGATGACAACCGTGTTGAATGCAGCCAATGAAGCGGCGGTTGCTGCATTTTTATCCGGAAAGATATCATTCCTTGAAATTGAGACGCTAATTGAAAAAGCGCTAAATCGGCATTCCGTCATAGCTCTTCCAGATTTGGAAACGATATCCGAAGTGGATATGATGACAAGGAAATATATAGAATCTATAGTGAAAGATAGGTGATTGGAACATGCAGACTTTAGAAACGATTATTGCGTTCATCATCATTTTTGGCGCTCTTGTATTTTTCCATGAGCTTGGACATTTAGTGTTTGCAAAGCGAGCCGGAATTTTATGCCGTGAGTTCGCGATCGGCTTTGGACCAAAAGTATTCACGTATAAAAAGCAGGAAACCGTTTATACAATTCGATTGCTCCCTCTGGGCGGGTATGTGCGCATGGCTGGGGAGGACGCAGAAAATATAGAACTGAAGCCCGGCTATCGCGTGGGATTAATGTTTGATCAAGAAGAGAATGTTACAAAAATCATCATGAACAACAAAGACAAGTATCCTGATATTCGTCTTGTGGAAGTCGAAGTGATCGACCTTGATCATAAACTAATCCTGACGGGTTATGAAGAGGGCGAGGAAGATGCATTAAAGACGTTTGCCATTCATAAAGAAGCGGTAATCGTCGAGAATGGTGTGGAAAACCAGATTGCCCCATACGAAAGGCAGTTTGGGTCGAAATCGCTCGGCCATCGCTTCCTTACGATTTTAGCTGGACCAGCGATGAACTTTGTTTTGGCCTTTGTCATTTTTGTATTGATCGGTTTATTCCAGGGAGTCGTCGTTGATGAAGCGAAGCTTGGTGAACTGACTCCGGAAGGTTCGGCTGTAAATGCCGGGCTAAAGTCCGGGGATGTCATTCAATCCATTGAAGGAGCGGAAGTCTCTTCTTGGGAAGATGTTCAGGAAAGCATCCAAAAAAATCCTGGGCAGGAAATCGAGTTTGTCGTTGATAGGGACGGAAAAACATTCGAAGTACCGGTCGTTCCTCAAGAAGTCGAAAGGGAAGGCAAGAAAATCGGGATTATCGGTGTTTATCCTCCAGTTGAAAAAGCCCCGATCAAAGCAATCCAATACGGTTTTACCGAAACGTATTTCTGGACTAAACAAATTTTCATCATCCTTGGGGACCTTGTAACTGGCGGGTTTACGATTGACAGCCTTTCTGGTCCTGTAGGAATTTACAAATCGACTGAAGAAGTGGCGAAGCAAGGTATCTTCACGTTGATGAAATGGGCAGGATTGCTCAGTATTAACCTGGGAATCATGAACTTGCTTCCACTCCCGGCATTGGATGGGGGCAGACTGTTATTTTTTGTCGTCGAATTCTTAAGAGGCAAACCGATTGACCGACAAAAAGAAGGAATGGTTCACTTCATCGGCTTTGCACTGCTGATGCTATTGATGATCGTCGTTACATGGAATGACATCCAGCGGTTCTTCTTGTAAGTCACGAATGAATAAAGTGAAACAGCCAACAGAGTTTTCTGTTGGCTGTTTCTTATCTTGTAGTTTTTTAGCTGTTTTAGGGAAATAGTTTGTTTTCTAGCGAAATCGTCAGTATAATCGAGAATGAGTTTAGTAAATAAGCTTTAAAGAAAACGCAGAATTTTTTTGTGATTTGACCCGATGATGCCATGGTTCGCTATACTATGGTCATGGATTAATTTTAAGGAATTTTTGAAGAGGTGCAGATATGAAACAAAGTATGACGTTGATCCCTACATTAAGAGAAGTGCCTGCAGATGCTGAAATCAAGAGTCATCAGCTGTTATTGCGTGCAGGATTTATGCGACAGAACTCAAGCGGGGTTTATAGCTTCATGCCGCTTGGAAAAAGAGTGCTCCAAAAGGTTGAAGCGATTGTTCGGGAAGAGATGGAGAATGCTGGTGCGGTTGAACTATTGATGCCGGCTTTACAACAAGCTGAATTTTGGCAGGAATCAGGACGCTGGTATACGTATGGCCCGGAGTTGATGCGCCTTAAGGACCGCAACAACCGTGAATTTGCCCTTGGTGCAACACACGAAGAAGTGATAACGAGCCTGGTTCGTGATGAGGTTAAATCTTACAAACGCCTTCCATTAACGGTTTACCAAATCCAAACGAAATTCCGTGATGAAAAAAGACCTCGTTTCGGGTTGCTGCGCGGACGTGAGTTCATCATGAAGGACGCTTATTCTTTCCATGCAAATCAAGAAAGCCTTGATGCGGTTTATACAAAAATATATGCAGCATATTCAAATATATTTAGCCGTTGCGGTCTTGATTTCCGTGCGGTCATTGCCGATTCTGGGGCTATGGGCGGGAAGGATACCCATGAATTCATGGTCCTCTCGGAAATTGGCGAGGATACTATCGCATATTCCAACATTTCCGATTATGCAGCGAATATTGAGATGGCACCGGTAAGTGTGAAATATGAAAAAAGCGCAGAGGAACAACGTGAATTGGGAAAAATTCATACTCCTGGTCAAAAATCGATTGAAGAAGTGGCTTCATTCTTAAATGAAGATACAGATAAATTAATCAAATCATTATTGTTCAAAGTGGACGAGAAGCATGTGTTAGTATTGGTGCGTGGGGACCATGATGTCAATGATATAAAATTAAAGAATTTCTATAACGCTTCAGTCGTTGAATTGGCCGATCCTAACGAAACGAAAGAAGTTTTGGGCTGTACGATAGGATCGCTTGGACCAATCAATGTCGCTTCTGAAGTGGAAGTAATCGCGGATGTTGCCATTGAAGCAATGGTGAATGGAATCTGTGGAGCAAATGAAGAGGATCACCATTATGCAAACGTAAATCCAGATCGTGATTTTAACGTGGCCAATTATATCGATCTCCGCTTCATTCAAGAGGGTGACCCATCACCGGATGGAGAAGGCGAAATTAAATTTGCCAAAGGGATCGAGGTAGGTCACGTATTCAAACTCGGAACTAAATATTCCGAAGCAATGAATGCAACATTCTTAGATGAGAACGGGCGGTCACAACCAATGATCATGGGTTGTTACGGAATTGGCGTTTCCCGCACACTTGCAGCCGCAGCTGAGCAATTCAACGATGAAAAAGGATTACTATGGCCAACGAATTTAGCGCCATACCAAGTTCATTTGATTCCAATTAATGTGAAGGATGAGGCACAGACTGCCCTTGCTGAGGATTTGTATTCCGATCTTAAAGCAAAAGGTATGGATGTTCTGATGGACGATCGTCAAGAGCGTGCAGGTGTGAAGTTTGCAGATTCTGACTTGATTGGTCTTCCTGTGAGGGTGACGGTCGGTAAAAAAGCATCCGAAGGAATCGTCGAAGTGAAAATCCGTAAAACGGGTGATGTTTTTGAAGTTGAAAAAACTGAACTGTCCCAAAAGCTTCAAGAAATATTGGGATGAATTTAAAAAGGGAAATCGGGCATCATTCAATTGGATGATGCCTTTCCTTTTCATGCATTTAGATAGTAGTGAATGCGCTGTGATATGATATAATAGCCTCTGACATCAGAGTGGAAAATGAATAATATCTTAAGAGATAGTAGATAGGGGAGAGAGGAAATGGATCAAAATCCAAATAGCGGTAGAGAGAGATTTCAACTCTTGCTCCAGCAAATGGACTTGATTGAGGATGCCTTTGTGAATTTTTTCATCGGGGCCGAAATCGATAAGCTCTCGATTGAGAGGGAGTCCAAAACATGGCATTTCGCCTTTAATATACCTGCATTGATACCATGCAGTGTTCATACAAGATTCGCTACACATCTAGCGACTACGTTTTCCCATATTGCCAAGGTGACATTCACCTTTAATGTGGCCAATCCGCAAGTGACGGAACAATTGATCAAAGAGTATTGGAAAAACTGCATTGGTGAGCTCGAAGGCATGTCTCCGGCTCTTTTGTCGCTTCTGAATGAACAAGTGCCTGCAGTCAATGGATATAAACTTATCGTGAGTGCCCGAAATGATACAGAGGCCAGTCAGCTGAAACGGAAATATGCCGGCATCATTTCGAATATATACCAAACATTTGGTTTTCCTCCGCTGACTCTTGAGGCGGAAGTGAAGGAAGCGGTAACGAATCCTGATTACCAGAAGTTTTTAGAGGATAAACAAAAAGAAGACGCGGAAAAAGGACTTGCTGCATTAGTGGAAATGCAGAAGAAGGAATCTGAAAAAGGAAGCGACGATGGCGCCTACGAAGGTCCTGTTAAAATTGGTTATACAATTAAAGAAGATGCAGACTTCCGCAGAATTGAACAAATTATCGATGAAGAGCGCAGGATTGCGATTGAAGGCTTCGTTTTTGATGCAGAGGTGCGTGAGCTTCGCAGCGGACGCAGTCTGTTGACATTTAAAGTTACCGATTATACGAGCTCGATATTGGTGAAAATGTTTTCGCGTGATAAAGAGGACGCTGCCATACTTGCCCGTGTGAAAAAGGGGATGTGGGTACGGGCACAAGGAAGCATCCAAAACGATACATTCGTCCGTGACCTGGTGATGATCGCAAATGATATCAATGAAATCTCCAAGCAAGGTCGCCAAGATAAGGCACCTGAAGGGGAAAAACGTGTGGAACTGCATATGCACACGCCGATGAGCCAGATGGATGCAGTGACACCTACCTCCGCACTTGTTGCACAAGCTGCAAAATGGGGGCATAAGGCTGTTGCCATTACGGATCATGCGGGTGCACAATCATTTCCTGAAGCTTATAGTGCTGGCAAAAAGAATGATATCAAAATTTTATATGGTGTTGAAGTGAATCTTGTGAATGATGGGGTGCCAATCGTTTATAATGAGGCGCATATATCTCTTACAGATGCCACATATGTTGTGTTTGACGTCGAGACGACAGGACTGTCGGCCGTATATGATACGATCATTGAATTTGCTGCAGTGAAAATTCATGACGGAGATATCATCGACCGATTTGAATCTTTTGCGAATCCGCACCACCCGTTATCAAATACGACGATAGAGTTGACGGGGATCACCGATGACCTTGTAGAAAATGCTCCAGAAGTCGGGGAAGTATTGCAAAAGTTCAAGGAGTGGGCAGGGGATGCGATCCTAGTTGCCCATAACGCAGCCTTTGATATGGGCTTTTTGAATATAGGCTATAAAAACATTGGGTATCCCAAGGCTTCCAACCCTGTACTGGATACGCTGGAGCTTGCCCGATTTCTATACCCGGAATTTAAGAATCACAGGTTAAATACATTGTGTAAAAAGTTCGATATCGATTTGACTCAACATCACAGGGCCATTTATGATGCCGAAGCAACAGGTTACCTTATGCTGAAGATGCTGAAGGACGCATTGGCAAAAGAGATTACCCATCATGATCAGCTAAATGACAACATGGGTAAAGGAAATGCTTATCAGCGTTCCCGTCCGTCGCATTGTACACTGATCGCGCAAACGCAGGCTGGACTTAAAAACCTATTTAAACTAATATCGATATCTCATATCGATTATTTTTATCGTGTGCCCCGGTTGCCGCGTTCACAACTTAAAAAGTATCGAGAAGGAATCCTGGTCGGTTCAGGATGCGATAAAGGGGAAGTTTTTGAAGGGATGATGCAGAAGGGTTTTGAGGAAGTCGTAGATATCGCCGAGTTTTACGACTATCTTGAAATTCATCCGAAAGAAGTTTATCAGCATTTGATTGAGCTGGAATTTGTCCGCGATGATAAATCATTAGAAACAATCATCTCGAATATCGTCAAGCTGGGTGAAAAATTGGATAAGCCTGTCGTGGCCACAGGGAACGTTCATTATTTGGAACCTAATGATAAAATTTACCGCAAAATCCTTGTGAATTCTCAAGGGGGAGCAAATCCTCTCAATCGTCATAAGCTGCCTGACGTGCATTTCCGCACAACCGATGAGATGCTGCGGGAATTCTCATTCCTAGGCTCCGAGAAGGCCAAAGAGGTCGTGGTGACGAATACGAATAAAATCGCTGACATGATTGAAGATATCAAGCCGATCAAGGACGAGCTGTATACACCTAAAATTGAAGGTGCAGAAGAAGAAATGCGTGAGATGAGTTATGGCATGGCGAAGAAGATTTATGGCGAAAACCTGCCGGAAATCGTGGAAGCCCGTCTTGAGAAAGAATTAAAAAGCATCATTGGCCATGGATTTGCCGTCATTTATTTAATTTCTCATAAACTAGTTAAAAAATCGTTGAATGACGGGTATCTCGTTGGTTCCAGGGGTTCTGTCGGCTCGTCCTTCGTTGCCACGATGACCGAAATTACAGAGGTAAACCCGCTTCCACCTCATTATGTCTGTCCGAAGTGCAAGAAATCCGAATTCTTCAATGACGGATCAGTAGGTTCCGGGTTTGACCTTAAAGATAAAGACTGTCCTGATTGCGGCATTCCTTATACGAAAGACGGGCATGACATCCCGTTTGAAACCTTCCTTGGATTCAAGGGGGATAAGGTTCCCGATATCGATTTGAATTTCTCCGGTGAATATCAGCCTAAGGCCCATAACTATACGAAGGTCTTATTCGGTGAGGAGTATGTATATCGTGCAGGAACGATTGGAACGGTAGCTGAAAAAACGGCTTATGGGTATGTAAAAGGATATTCCGCTGATAATAACATCCACATGCGCGGGGCTGAAACGGACCGCCTGGTTGCTGGGTGCACGGGTGTGAAACGGACAACGGGACAGCATCCAGGGGGAATCATCGTCGTTCCCGATTACATGGATATTTATGATTTCACACCAATCCAATTCCCTGCTGATGACAGGAATTCCGAATGGAAAACGACGCACTTCGATTTCCATTCCATCCATGATAATATTTTGAAACTCGATATACTCGGACATGATGATCCAACAGTAATCCGTATGCTCCAAGATTTGAGCGGAATCGATCCAAAGACCGTCCCGACGGATGATCCTGAAGTGATGAAAATTTTCAGCAGTACGGAATCTTTAGGAGTGACCGAAGACCAGATCATGTGTAAAACGGGTACACTTGGCATCCCCGAATTTGGGACGCGATTCGTGCGGCAGATGCTTGAAGATACAAAGCCTACAACGTTCTCCGAATTAGTCCAGATTTCGGGACTGTCACACGGTACGGATGTATGGTTGAGCAATGCACAGGAGCTGATTCACAACCGGATATGCACACTGAGTGAGGTTATTGGCTGCCGGGATGATATTATGGTTTATCTCATTTATCAAGGACTAGAACCTTCCCTTGCGTTCAAGATCATGGAATCGGTACGGAAAGGGAAAGGGCTATCTGAGGAATTCGAAGAGGAGATGCGCAAGAATGAAGTGCCGGAATGGTATATCGATTCATGTAAGAAAATAAAATACATGTTCCCGAAAGCCCATGCTGCTGCCTATGTGTTGATGGCTGTCCGGATAGCTTACTTTAAGGTGCATCTGCCATTATTATATTATGCAGCATACTTCACGGTGCGTGCCGACGACTTTGAAATAGATGCCATGACTAGAGGATCGCAAGCGATCAAAGGGAAAATGGAAGAAATCACCGTAAAGGGATTGGACGCTTCCACAAAGGAAAAGAATACATTGACCGTTCTTGAATTGGCTTTGGAAATGTGTGAACGCGGATATGCATTCGCGAAGGTGGATTTGTATAAGTCCAGTGCAGACCAATTCATAATTGAAGGAAACACTTTGATACCTCCTTTCAATTCGATACCTGGTCTAGGGACGAATGCTGCCATCAATATCGTCAACGCACGTCAGAATGGTGAATTCCTCTCGAAGGAAGATCTGCAGCAACGGGGGAAAGTCTCCAAGACCATTCTGGAATACCTTGATAAACAGGGTTGCCTCGAGTCGTTGCCTGAACAAAATCAATTATCCTTATTCTAAAGTGGGAATGAGTGCCAAAAAGGAAGAAACAGTCATGATATTTGCATAAATATCTTGATTATGGTATATTTTTATTGGAAATACTAAGAGGAACCAATGGCAAGAGTGGGGAAACCCACTCTTTCGTGTTGTATTGACCATTTATTTTGAATCCGAAACCAAGCGCATACAACGCACGTATGGAGGAAACAAATGAGTAAAAAGGTAACGGAAGTCGTAGAGGAATTAGCATTACCAATTCTTGAGGAATTGCAGCTTGAATTAGTTGAAGTGGAGTATGTGAAGGAAGGTAAAAGCTGGTTCCTTCGAGTTTACATTGATAAAGAAACAGGCGTAGATATTGATGATTGCGGAAATGTGAGTGAAAAACTCAGTGAAAAGCTTGATGAGGTTGATCCGATTCCCCAAAATTATTTTCTCGAAGTTTCATCACCCGGTGCTGAAAGGCCTCTGAAAAAAGAGAAGGATTTCCTTAATGCCATCGGTAAAAATGTTTACATAAAAACATACGAGCCCATTTTAGATGAAAAAGAATTCGAAGGAATCCTAACCAGTTACGATGGCAATGAAGTGACGCTGGAAGTCAGGATCAAGACACGTAAGAAAACAATTGTCATACCATTCGAAAAGGTTGCCAAAGCAAGATTGGCGATTACCTTCTCTTAAAGTCAAGTAAATCATTAATTAAATATCCGTAAGGGGGATCACCATGGGCAATGAGTTATTGGATGCTCTCTATATTTTAGAAAACGAAAAAGGAATTTCCAGGGAAGTTTTGATCGACGCGATTGAAGCTGCTCTTATATCGGCATATCGCCGTAACTTTAACCAAGCGCAAAATGTACGTATCGATTTGAATCTTGGTAAAGGAACGATGCGTGTATTTGCGAGAAAAGACGTTGTTGATGAAGTTTTCGATTCACGTCTGGAAATTTCTGTTGAAGAAGCAAGAGCGATCGATCCCAACTATCAGTTAGAGGATATTGTCGAAATGGAAGTTACGCCTAAGGATTTCGGCCGTATTGCTGCCCAAACTGCGAAACAAGTCGTCACTCAAAGGGTGCGTGAAGCAGAGCGAGGCATCATTTATGCCGAATTCATCGACCGCGAAGAAGATATCATGACTGGCATCGTACAGCGCCAGGATTCCCGCTTCATCTATGTAAGCTTAGGGAAAATCGAAGCATTGCTTCCCGTGAATGAGCAAATGCCGAACGAACAGTATAAACCACATGATCGGATTAAAGTTTTCATCACGAAAGTTGAGAAGACGTCGAAGGGCCCGCAAATTTTTGTATCCCGGTCACATCCTGGACTTTTAAAACGTTTATTCGAAATTGAAGTGCCTGAAATTTTTGATGGAACGGTGGAAATTAAATCAGTTGCCCGCGAAGCAGGCGACCGCTCGAAAATCTCCGTTCACTCCGATAATGAAGAGGTGGATCCTGTCGGTTCATGTGTCGGCCAAAAAGGACAGCGAGTTCAAGCCATCGTCAATGAATTAAAAGGTGAAAAGATCGATATCGTCAAATGGTCGGAAAATCCGGTCATTTTCGTTGCGAATGCTTTAAGTCCTTCAAAAGTGCTTGAAGTCATCGTAAAAGAAGAAGAAAAAGCGACGACTGTCATCGTTCCTGATTATCAACTATCCCTGGCAATTGGCAAGCGCGGACAAAATGCCCGTTTGGCTGCCAAACTTACTGGTTGGAAAATTGATATCAAGAGTGAAACGGAAGCTCGCGAAGCTGGGATCTATCCAGTGGAAGAACAGGAATTCCTTTTGAGCAGAGATAGTTATGTTAATGAAGAGGATGCAGATTTCGAAGAGGATAACGAGTAATCCAGAGGTGAAAAAGATGAATAGCCGAAAAAAAATCCCGATGCGTAAATGTGTGGCGACGGGCGAAATGAAGCCGAAGAAGGATCTCATCCGCATCGTTCGATCTAAAGAAGGGGAAGTCAGCCTTGATCCGACAGGAAAGAAGTCGGGAAGGGGAGCTTATTTGACTCTTGATCGGGATGTTATCGAGCTGGCCAAAAAGAAAAATGTGCTGGCTAATCACCTTAGTACCCAAATCGATTCTTCCCTTTATGAACAATTGCTTGAATTAGTGAATAAGGAGAAAAACTAAACATCATGACCCAACAACAACAATGGATGTCTCTATTAGGATTGGCCAATCGAGCACGCAAGCTAATTTCGGGTGAAGAATTAGTGGTTAAAGAGATTAGAAGCGGTAATGCCAAAGTTGTTATTTTATCCGCGGACGCTTCAAAAAACACTGAAAAAAAAATATCTGATAAGTGCGCATTTTATCAGGTTCCTTTAAAAAGAGTCGAAAGCAGGTCCATGCTCGGCCATGCGATAGGCAAGGATGCTAGAGTTGCCGTCGCAGTTCTGGATGAAGGTTTTGCACAAAAACTCCGAACGCTGCTCGATTAAATTTTACGGGGGTGAACGTATGACAAAATTGCGTGTATATGAATATGCAAAACAAAAGAACGTTTCAAGCAAGGATGTAATAAATAAACTTAAAGAAATGAATATAGAGGTAACAAACCATATGACAGCATTAGACGATTCAACTGTAAATAAATTAAACGATTCAATTAAACCTAAAAACGAAGATAAAAATCAAGCTGCTGAACCGAAAGCTAACGCTACCGTTGCAAAATACGAAGCGGAAGCGGATGAGAAAAGCACAGTAAATAAAGAAAAGCTTAAGAAAAAGCCACCAGTTAAACCAGTAGGTACGAAAAAACCGACAAGCCAGTTTAACCGCGGCAGAAATAACAAGAATAAAAATAACAAACAAAGACAACAAGCGCCTGCAGCCCCTGTTACAAAACGTAAAGAAAGGGAACTGCCAGAGAAAATTACGTTTTATGAATCTTTGACTGTTATGGAACTTGGTAAAAAGCTTCACCGTGAACCTTCTGAAATCATTAAAAAGCTCTTTATGCTTGGTGTGATGGCTACAATTAACCAAACATTGGATAAAGACGCAATTGAATTGATTTGTGCTGAGTATGGTGTAGTGGCTGAAGAGGAAATACGTGTCGACTTAACCGATCTTGAATCATTAGTGACTGAAGATGCTTCAGAAGATTTGATTGAACGTCCGGCTGTCGTAACGATCATGGGACACGTTGACCATGGTAAAACGACATTGCTTGATTCAATTCGCAACACTAAAGTTACAGAAGGCGAAGCAGGTGGAATCACGCAGCATATCGGTGCATATCAAGTCAAAGTAAACGACAAGAAAATCACGTTCCTTGATACTCCAGGACATGCTGCGTTTACAACAATGCGTGCCCGCGGTGCTCAGGTTACGGATATCACGATACTTGTCGTTGCAGCGGATGATGGGGTTATGCCTCAAACGGTTGAAGCGATCAACCATGCCAAAGCGGCTGAAGTTCCAATCATCGTCGCTGTCAATAAAATGGATAAGGAAGCGGCCAATCCAGACCGCGTTATGCAAGAATTGACTGAGCATGGCCTAGTTTCTGAAGCATGGGGCGGAGATACAATTTTCGTACCTATTTCAGCGAAAAAAGGCGAAGGCATCGATAGCTTGCTTGAAATGATTCTGCTTGTAAGTGAAGTGGAGGAGTATAAAGCGAATCCAACTCGTAAAGCAAATGGAACGGTCATCGAGGCACGTTTGGATAAAGGACGCGGATCTGTTGCGACATTACTTGTTCAAAACGGTACGTTGAAAGTCGGAGATCCAATCGTTATCGGTAATACGTTCGGACGTGTCCGTGCAATGGTTAATGATCTTGGCCGCCGTGTGAAGGATGCAGGTCCGTCCACACCGGTTGAAATCACCGGACTGAACGAAGTTCCACAAGCTGGCGATCGTTTCATCGTCTTTGAAGATGAGAAAACGGCACGTCAAGTCGGGGAAGTTCGTGCGCAAAGACAATTGGCTTCACAACGTAATGAAAAATCGCGTGTGACGCTTGATACATTGTTCGAGCAAATGAAAGAAGGGGAAATCAAAGAATTGAACATCATCTTGAAAGCGGATGTTCAAGGTTCTGCGGAAGCAGTTGCAGCCTCCCTGAATAAAATAGAAGTGGAAGGCGCTAAAGTGAAAATCATTCACACTGGCGTCGGGGCCATTACTGAATCGGATATTATCCTTGCCACAGCTTCCAACGCAATCGTCATCGGATTTAACGTTCGTCCTGACGTGAATGCGAAGCGTGCAGCTGAATCGGAAAATGTTGATGTTCGCCTACACCGCATCATCTATAAGGCGATCGAAGAGATCGAGTCAGCCATGAAAGGGATGCTTGACCCTGAATTCGAAGAAAAAATCATCGGTCAGGCTGAAGTCCGCACGACGTTCAAAGTATCTAAGGTCGGCACCATTGCCGGTTCATATGTTACTGAAGGAAAAATCACACGTGATAGCGGAATTCGCTTAATTCGTCAAGGTGTCGTCATTTTCGAAGGTGAAATCGATGCGCTGAAGCGTTTTAAAGATGACGTTAAAGAAGTGGCAACGAACTATGAGTGCGGGATCACCATTAAAAATTACAATGACCTTAAAGAAGGCGATGTAATTGAAGCATATGTAATGGAAGAGATCGAGCGTAAATGATCGTTGGCTCTGTCCAATGTGAATGCATCATCCATGACACCCATTCGTTGAAAGAAAAACGAGCCGTGTTGCAGCGAGTCATCACACGGCTTAAACAAAAGTTCAACATATCGGTAGCCGAAACAGACTTTCAGGATTTATGGCAGCGGACAAAGATTACGATCGTAACCGTAACATCCTCAAGGAAGGCTACTGAGAAGGAACTTCAGAATGCCCTTAAATTTCTAGATTCTTTTCCGGAACTAGAGCGAACAATAACAGATATAGACTGGCTTTAGGCTATCGAGGTGATATTATGAGCCTTCGTTCAAATCGTGTTGGCGAACAAATGAAAAAAGAGCTGAGTGAAATTATCGGCCGCAAAATAAAAGACCCGAGGATCGGATTTGTGACAGTGACGGATGTTGCTGTTACAGGAGATCTACAACAGGCAACAGTTTACATTTCCGTTCTGGGTGACCAGGAACAACGGGAAAAAACATTGCAAGGGCTAGCAAAGGCCAAAGGATTCATGCGTTCAGAAATTGGGCAAAGAATCCGCCTTCGTAAAACCCCTGAACTATTTTTCGAATTCGATGAATCGGTCGATTATGGCAATCGCATCGAGTCATTGATTTCCCAAATTAATTCAGAGGATAAACCGGCTGATAAAAACGAAGAATAAGCAAGCAGTAAAAAGGAGGCTGACTCAAAAAGTGCTTTGCACTTCTTGAAGTCGGCCTCTTTTTTTTGAAAATGAATGATGAGGTGACGGCCATGAACGGCATTCTTCCATTGTGGAAACCAAAGGGAATGACATCCCATGATTGTGTTTTTAAATTGAGAAAGATATTGAAAACAAAAAAGGTTGGGCATACAGGGACACTGGATCCTGATGTGACAGGGGTTTTACCCATTTGTATAGGCAGGGCAACGAAAATTGCCGAGTATTTAACAGAAGCAGGCAAGGCATACGAAGGAGAAGTGACTCTCGGTTTTTCCACGACAACCGAGGATGCAAGCGGTGAAAGAGTCGAGGAGCAAACGATTGGTGAAGTGATTCCTCGTGAACGGATACTGGAAGTGCTGGAATCACTGACAGGGAAAATCGAACAAACGCCGCCGATGTTTTCAGCTGTTAAGGTGAACGGGAAGAAATTATATGAATATGCCCGTGCTGGTATCGAGGTGGAGAGACCGACAAGAGAGGTTACCATTTACGAAATTACCCTTCTCGATGATCGCACCGAATTCATGGGAGAAACGATTTCTTTTCGCTTTCGGGTCAAGTGCAGCAAGGGTACGTATATCAGGACGCTTGCCGTCATGATGGGTGATAAGCTTGGCATACCTGCCCATATGTCAGACTTGACCAGGATTGAATCGGCAGGCTTCAAGCTAGATGACTGCTTTACGTTTGCTGAGGTGGAAGCATTCATGGAAACGGGACAAACGGATGTTTTTCTTTTGCCATTAGAGCGGGGATTATTTCATTTGCCCAAATTTAAGATTAATGATAAAGTAGCAAGGAAAGTACTTAACGGTGCGGTATTGGAGCAAACAGGGGATGTGACTGCCGAAAAAGGGGTGCCTTTTGTGATGGTAGATCCATCTGATAAGGCAATTGCCATTTATCAAGTACATCCGACAAAAGAAGGATTAATTAAACCTGTAAAAGTATTGGCACAAGAATCATAGACCGTTTTGCCGCCGTCGGAAAGAGGAGATTGAAAGGTGAAAGTGATTGCAATAGAGCATCCTCATCAGTTTAATTCGGATGATTTTCCTGAGCTTGTTATGGCGCTTGGTTTTTTTGATGGCATACATAAAGGCCATCAGATCGTTATACAAACCGCCAAGCGAAAAGCAGATGAAATGAACCTGAAGTCAGCCGTCATGACATTTGATCCGCATCCTTCTGCAGTGTTGGGAAAGAAAACGGAAAATATCCGCTATATAACCCCACTTGAAGATAAAGTGGCTATCATAGAGTCGATGGAGATAGATTATTTATTCATTATCCATTTCAGTAAGGAGTTCGCTTCGGTTTTGCCGGAACGGTTCGTTGATGACTACATTGCAGGGTTGAATGTCCGCCATGTAGTCGCAGGCTTTGATTATTCATACGGCCGCTATGGTCAAGGCTCGATGCAAGACCTGCCCGCTTACGCACAAGGAAGATTTTCACAGACGGTCGTTGCCAAGCAAACGCTCGAGGATGAAAAGGTTAGCTCCACGAGAATTAGAGAAACCCTCAGTAATGGTGATTTTACCGATTTTCATCATCTTGCAGGACGACGCTTCATAACGAAGGGGCATGTCGTTCATGGTGAGAAACGGGGCAGGAAGCTAGGATTTCCCACCGCTAATATCGAAGTTAGTGATGATTACATCTTCCCTGCTGCGGGCGTATATGCCGTCAGGATACAAATAAGCGACCAATGGTATCATGGAGTCTGCAATGTAGGTTATAAACCTACCTTTCATGAGGAAAAGCCTAAATATCCTACTGTGGAGGTCCATGCCTTGGATTTCTCAGGTGATATTTATGGAAGCCAGGTTTCAGTTGAATGGCATATTAGACTTCGAAGTGAGCAGAAGTTTTCCGGACTTGAAGCCTTGGTTGCCCAGATTGAAGCGGATAAGCGAAATGCAATCGCTTATTTTGCGGAGTTGGAAGCATAAAAGGTTATCAATAGACAGGACTTGCAATTTTATTGAAATGCATGTATTCTATTAAAGGTATGAAAATAACCATTGCTTGGCTAGTCGAGACTCCGACGCTGGCTCGGTAATAGGTGATTTTACAGAATTTTAGGAGGAATATTATTATGGCAATTACACAAGTACGCAAAAACGAACTAATCGCTGAGTTCAGAACTCACGATACTGACACTGGATCTCCAGAAGTGCAAATCGCAGTATTAACAGAAGAAATCAACAACTTGAATGGTCACTTACGCACTCATAAAAAAGACCACCATTCACGTCGCGGCCTTCTTAAAATGGTAGGTAAACGTCGTAATCTTTTAACTTACCTACGTAACAAAGACGTTACTCGTTACCGTACACTAATTAACAAATTAGGTCTACGTAGATAATTTTTTCAGGAAGGCGGGAAATTTCCCGCTTTTTTGATGTTAATCAAATGATTTGGACGTGTTCTACTTTAAGGCTGAGCCTTCGTCCTTGGGACTCGGCGTGAGCCGGGTCTTTTCCCATTTATAAATGATCAGGATATACATAATCAAATGAATGAAATTTTTATTCATTTTGCTGTTAATGCTTGTTTTTTTCGTGCATAATAGGAATAGTTTGGTTTTTACTTGAGTTCAGTTACTTTCACATATAAATGATTTAATCCAATAAAGGTTTAGGTAAACTAAGCCTCTAAGTGAAGATTCAGAGAGGGGTTTAATTAATGGGACAGGAAAAACATACGTATTCATTTGACTGGGCCGGCCGTAATGTTACGGTGGAAATAGGACAATTGGCCAAACAAGCCAACGGAGCAGTAATGGTCCGTTATGGAGAAACGGCTGTATTAAGTACAGCAACGGCTTCAAAGGAACCTAGAAATGTCGACTTCTTCCCTTTGACAGTCAACTATGAAGAAAGACTATATGCAGTCGGTAAAATCCCAGGAGGCTTCATCAAGCGTGAAGGCCGGCCGAGTGAGAGGGCGATCTTGGCAAGCCGGTTAATAGACCGTCCAATACGTCCGCTATTCGCTGATGGCTTCAGGAATGATGTTCAGATCATCAGCATGGTCATGAGTGTCGATCAAGATTGCTCTACGGAAATGGCAGCGATGCTTGGTTCATCCCTGGCGCTTTCCGTTTCCGATATTCCGTTCGAAGGTCCAATTGCAGGCGTGGTTGTGGGAAGGATCAATAATGAATTCATCATTAATCCCACTGTTGACCAATTGGCTAAAAGTGATATCAACTTAACGGTTGCCGGTACTAAAGATGCCATCAACATGGTTGAGGCCGGAGCGAATGAAGTACCTGAAGAAACGATGCTGGAAGCCATCATGTTTGGACATGATGAAATCAAGAAGGTCATTGCATTCCAAGAGAAAATCGTTGCTGAAATCGGCAAAGAGAAATTGCAGATCGCATTATATAAAGTGGATGCCGACTTAGAAGCGGAAGTGAAGGGCCATTGTGAAGCAGACTTGAACAAAGCAGTCCAAGTTCAGGAGAAACATGCTCGTGAAGATGCGATCAAAGAGGTAAAAGATCGTGTGTTGGCCAATTATGAAGAAGAAACAGATGAAGCTAAGCTAAAACAAATTAAAGAAATCCTGAATAAATTGGTTAAATCAGAAGTTCGCCGTTTAATCACGGAAGAAAAAGTACGTCCGGATGGCCGAAACCCTGATGAAATCAGACCATTATCTTCGGAAGTTACCATTTTGCCTCGTACACATGGTTCTGGATTGTTCACTCGTGGGCAAACCCAAGCGCTATCGATTTGTACATTGGGTGCACTAGGGGACGTGCAGATTTTGGACGGACTTGGTACAGAAGAGTCAAAACGTTTTATGCATCACTATAACTTCCCGCATTTCAGTGTCGGTGAAACGGGTCCGATCCGTGGGGCAGGCCGTCGGGAAATTGGACATGGTGCGCTTGGTGAAAGAGCGTTGGAACCAGTCATCCCTAATGACAAGGATTTCCCTTATACAATCAGGCTTGTGTCTGAAGTCCTTGAATCAAACGGGTCAACCTCACAGGCAAGTATCTGTGCAAGCACTTTGGCCATGATGGATGCTGGCGTACCATTGAAAGCTCCTGTCGCCGGTATAGCAATGGGACTTGTCAAAACTGGCGAGCACTATACGATTCTAACTGACATTCAAGGCATGGAAGATCATCTTGGAGATATGGACTTTAAAGTCGCTGGAACTTCAAAAGGTGTTACGGCATTGCAAATGGATATCAAGATCGAGGGCCTTTCAAAGGAAATCCTTGAAGAAGCATTGCTACAAGCGAAACATGGTCGGATGCATATTTTGGAATCCATGATGTCGACGATCAATCAACCGCGTGAGCAGTTGTCCAAATATGCTCCAAAAATCGTTACAATGTCCATTAATCCGGATAAAATCCGTGATGTCATTGGACCGAGCGGTAAACATATCAATAAAATCATTGAAGAAACTGGCGTGAAAATCGACATCGAGCAGGATGGAACGGTATTCATCTCATCAACAGATGAACCAATGATTCAAAAAGCGAAGAAAATCATTGAGGACATCGTACGTGAAGTCGTAGTGGGAGAACTTTATTTAGGTAAAGTGAAGCGGATTGAAAAATTCGGTGCTTTCGTTGAAATCTTCAATGGAAAAGACGGTTTAGTACATATTTCTGAACTGGCTGAAGAAAGAGTCGGAAAAGTGGAAGATGTCGTTTCACTCGGAGATGAGCTATTGGTGAAAGTAACGGAGATTGACAAGCAAGGAAGGGTCAACCTTTCCCGTAAAGCAGTCCTGAAAGAGCAAAAAGAGGCAGCCAATCCTTCTCAATCGTAATAGAAATAAATGATCCGGCATGCGATTCCCTGTGAATCTGCATGCTTTTTTAATGTAAGCAATGGTTCGATTACGCCGAAAATAGGATTAAAAGGATGACATGTTCTACCTTGTCCGTTTTCTTCATACATTTTGGTATGAAGGGGGCGTAAAAAATGAATAATAAATGGAAGCAGATAGTTGCGATAAGTGCCATTGCAGGTATATCATGGTTATTAGTGCAAAATCCATATACACAGCTTTATCTGACCCAATTAACGGATGATTCTGTTGCTTCAATGAAGCAAGAAGATGAACTTCTTTTGCAAATAAAGGATTCAACAAAAAAATATGAGGTGGCGCCTCAGGATGCACGAATCGATTCGGTTTGGAAAACCGTTCCTGCCTATAATGGTCTTAAGGTCAACATCAATGACTCATATAAAGCCATGAAGAAGGCGGGCGAGTTCAATGAGGATAAACTGGTGTTCGAGCAGGTTCCTGCGAATGTACATTTAAAGGATCTTGATCCCGCTCCGATTTACCGTGCCCATCCTGAAAAACCAGTGGTTTCATTTTTAATCAATGTCGCTTGGGGAAATGAGTACCTACAGGACATGCTGGCTGTATTGAAAAAAAATAACGTCAAGGCAACTTTCTTCCTTGAAGGTAATTGGACGAAGAAAAATCCGGAATTGGCCAAGATGATTAAGGATGGAGGTCATGAAATTGGCAATCACTCCTATTCACATCCCAATATGCAGAATATATCAGCACAGGCTACACGTGAAGAACTTCGAAAAACGAATGAAGTCATTGAAGCGGTGACAGGCTTGAAAATGAAATGGTTCGCCCCGCCTAGCGGCAGCTACCGGGACGAAACGGTGCAAATCGCGGATTCCTTTGGTATGGAGACCGTCATGTGGAGTGTCGATACGATCGACTGGCAAAAGCCAAGTCCTGAAGTACTTCAACAACGAGTGCTTTCCAAGATCCACCCGGGGGCATTCATCTTGATGCATCCTACGGAATCTACCGCAAAATCATTGGAAGCGCTAATTATAGAAATTAAAAAGAAAGACTTAGACGTCGTTACCGTTTCAGAAGCGGTGGATGAAAAGCGTATGACCCCATAATATTTGGGTTCGTTAGCAGCATAGAATGATTGGGAGGAATGTTAGTTGATTAAGAAATACACGTGTCAAAATGGAGTAAGAATCGTATTGGAAAATATTCCAACAGTACGCTCGGCAGCCATCGGAGTATGGATTAAAACCGGATCCCGAAACGAAACACCTGAGTTGAATGGAGTTTCACATTTTTTGGAGCACATGTTTTTCAAAGGGACAACAAAAAGGAATGCGCGTGAAATAGCCGAGTCGTTTGACAGTGTCGGCGGTCAGGTGAATGCGTTCACTTCAAAGGAATATACATGCTATTATGCAAAAGTAATGGATAACCATGCTAGCTATGCGCTAGAAATCCTTGCTGATATGTTCTTTAATTCAACCTTTGATGAGGAAGAGCTGAAAAAAGAAAAAAATGTCGTCTACGAAGAGATTAAAATGTATGAAGATACACCGGATGATATCGTCCATGACCTATTAAGCCAGGCCGTATATGAAAAACACCCGCTTGGATACCCAATCCTAGGTACGGAAGAGACGCTTGAAACATTCAATAGTGAGACATTAAAGAAATACGTCCATGATATGTATACACCTGATAAAGTGGTGATCTCGATTGCTGGGAATGTCGATGAAAAATTGATTTCTGAAGTGGAAAGCTACTTTGGTTCGTATCAAGGAGGGGAACACCGTCTCGAGTTGGTCAAGCCAGCTTTTCATGAAAATAAGATCACTCGTAAAAAAGAAACGGAACAAGCTCACCTTTGCCTGGGATACAAAGGATTGGAAATCGGCAATGAAAAAACATACAGCTTGATTACCTTGAACAATATTCTTTGGGGAAGCATGAGCAGCCGTCTATTCCAGGACGTAAGGGAGCAACGCGGCCTTGCTTATTCAGTCTACTCCTACCACTCCAGCTATCAAGATAGCGGTTTGGTGACAGTCTATGGGGGAACAGGCACAAGCCAACTAGAGAGCCTGTATGATACCATTCAGGAAACATTAGATACCTTAAAAAGGGATGGCATTACCGAAAAGGAATTGCGCAATAGTAAGGAGCAACTTAAAGGCAGCCTGATGCTTAGCCTTGAAAGCACGAATAGCCGCATGAGCCGCAACGGGAAAAATGAGCTCATGTTAGGGGAGCATCGTTCCCTAGATGATATCATCGTCAAGATTGATGAGGTGACTGAGGGGACCGTCAATGAATTGGCAAACCAAATTTTCACCGAGCACTCCTTGTCATTAGTGAGCCCACTGGAAAACTGGGACAAATAAATACCAAAAAAACCTGATCTTCCCCGAAAAGTGGAAGGTCAGGCTTTTTTTTGTACAAAACTATCCATATTTTAATGATGCAAGAGATATGAGCAATATTTGAGGAAAAGCCTTCTAAGTTTACCTTTTTCCGATATAGATTGATTATAAGGTGAAAAAGGGGGAGCTATAAGTGAGATTGAGTGAAATGAGCGGTAAGGAAATAGTCGATGTGAACAGGGCCGAACGATTAGGGATACTCGGACAAACGGACTTGGAAATAGACGAAACCGGCCAAATTACCACATTAATCATTCCGTCGGTCAAATGGTTCGGCCTTTTAAGGAATGGCAGTGAAATTCGCGTGCCGTGGGACCATATAAAAAAAATCGGGGCCGATATGGTCATCATTGATTTTCAGGAAGGAATTTCGAAGAATGGGGAGCATATGGACGGGTAATACATGGTTACGATTGATGCCCTCTTAGGCATGCTACTCATGAGTAAAAATCAAAAAACGCCTCAGCTGCCAATAGCTAAGGCGTTTTTTCTTTTCTTATCACCGTTTTTTAACCGAAAACATAAGATGGCAGGGTAACTAGGGAATGTCGCATAAACAAAAATTGCCTCTTGAGGGGCAAGTAACGGCGAGTAATGTTTAGGATCTTTTATATAAAGAAGGTGACGGTTTTAATGCTCACAGGTATGCAAATCGCTGTAATTGGTGGAGATGCGCGTCAGCTTGAAGTTGTCCGTAAACTGACGGAGCTTGATGCGAAGCTATTGTTAGTTGGTTTTGAACAGCTCGACCATGCTTTTACCGGAGCGGTTAAGGAGAAAATGGAAGATATAAATTTCAAGGAAATAGATTCAGTAATTCTGCCAGTCCGGGGCACGGATTCTGATGGAAAAGTGGAAACGATTTTTTCAAGTGAAGAGGTTGTCTTAACTGAAGAAATGATAAAGGATACCCCGGCACACTGCATTTTTTATGCAGGGATCAGCAATAATTATCTAGATGAAATATTTCAGAAGGCGGATCGTAAGCTTGTTCTTTTATTCGAACGTGATGATGTAGCCATTTATAATTCAATCCCGACTGTGGAGGGTGCAATCATGATGGCCATCCAGCATACCGATTTTACTATCCATGGGTCGAATGTAGCCGTTCTTGGTTTGGGGAGGGTCGGCATGAGTGTAGCCAGATCTTTTCATGCTCTAGGAGCAAAAGTGAAGGTAGGAGCAAGAAAAAGCGAAGATATCGCAAGAATCAGCGAAATGGCATTAACTCCTTTTCATTTAAATGATCTAGCTGCAGAGATGAAAAAAGTTGATATTTGTATCAATACGATTCCTTTTCCAATCATTACAGCGAACGTAATTGCAAATATGCCCGGTCATACATTAATCATCGACCTTGCTTCAAAACCAGGGGGGACGGATTTTCGTTATGCTGAAAAAAGGGGAATTAAGGCGCTGTTGGCACCGAGCTTACCGGGCATAGTAGCCCCGAAAACAGCTGGTCAGATATTGGCGAACGCTTTGGGAGTATTGATTTCTGATGAGTACATGAAAAGGAAGGGGAAAAAGATATGAGTCTCCAAGGGAAACGGATTGGTTTCGGACTGACAGGATCACATTGCACCTATGATGAAGTGTTTCCTGAAATAGAAAAGCTTGTGAATGAAGGGGCAGAGGTCATTCCAATCGTAACATCGACCGTGCAAAACACGGAAACACGTTTTGGTAAGGGTGATGATTGGGTTGAAAGAATTGAAAAATTGACGGGGAATCGTGTCGTTGATACAATCGTCAAAGCGGAGCCATTAGGGCCTAAATTGCCCCTTGATTGTATGGTTATCGCTCCTTTGACAGGTAACTCAATGAGCAAAATGGCTAATGCCCTTACCGATTCGCCCGTACTTATGGCTGCAAAAGCGACGATGAGGAACCACCGTCCGGTTGTAGTCGCGATATCAACGAACGATGCACTGGGGTTAAATGGTGTCAATCTCATGAGGCTGATGGCAGCAAAAGATATTTATTTCGTTCCGTATGGTCAGGATAATCCTATAGGGAAGCCTAGCTCGATGGTTGCCAGGATGAGCATGATAAGGGATACGATCATATCGGCACTGGAAAGGGAACAAATTCAACCAGTCATCGTCGAAAAGTTCAAGGATAGTTTGGACTGATTTAATGTTCTGATACGCTCCCGCTTGATATAATGACTGATTTTATGCATGACTTTTCCGTGTGGAAGGCCACGATGACACTACACTACCAGAATATTTTGTTAAAGTCCGACCCTTCGGAATGTTAATATGTTAAAATAAATGATATTCTGAGCAAGTAGAAGTAAACCCAACAAATAAACTAATTTTTAGAGATAGAAAAGGAGTCTGGACAAATGACTGAGACACAGGGATTGCATATTGCAGTTGTGGGAGCAACTGGAGCAGTGGGACAACAAATGATTTCAACACTCGAACAACGGAATTTACCGATCAAGAAAATCATCTTTTTATCATCGGCTCGTTCCGCAGGAACCAAACTTACGTTTAAGGGCGAAGAAATAGAAGTGCAGGAAGCAAAACCTGAAAGCTTTGAAGGCATCGATATCGCTTTATTCAGTGCTGGAGGCAGCGTGTCTAAGGAATTGGCTCCAGAGGCAGTGAAACGCGGAGCGATAGTGGTGGATAATACGAGCGCATTTCGCATGGATGAAAATGTCCCTCTAGTCGTGCCTGAAGTGAATGAAGCTGACTTGAAACAGCATAATGGAATCATTGCTAATCCAAATTGTTCAACGATCCAAATGGTCGTGGCATTAGAACCTATCCGCGAGACATATGGTTTATCGAAAATAGTGGTTTCCACCTATCAGGCCGTTTCGGGTGCTGGAGCTGCTGCAATTAATGAATTAAAAGAACAAGCACGCGACTTGCTTGATGATAAAGAAATAGAACCGAAAATTCTACCGGTTAAGGGTGACGAAAAGCATTATCAAATCGCATTTAATGTCATTCCTCAAATCGATAAATTCCAAGATAATGGGTACACATTTGAAGAAATGAAGATGATCAATGAAACAAAGAAAATCATGCATATGAATGACCTTCCGGTAGCGGCGACGTGTGTAAGGCTCCCTGTTGTAACAGGTCATTCGGAATCCGTTTATATTGAAGTGGAAAAAGAAGGGGTGTCAGCTCATCAAATCAAGGACTTGATGAAGACGGCTCCTGGAGTAGTGCTGGAGGATGAACCGAAACAACAAATCTATCCAACGCCCGCTTCTTCCGTTGGCAAGAATGACGTTTTCGTAGGTCGAATTCGCAAGGATTTGGATGAAGATAGAGGGTTCCATTTATGGGTGGTTTCCGATAATCTATTAAAGGGAGCAGCTTGGAATTCCGTTCAGATTGCTGAAAGCCTTTTGAAATTAGGTTTAGTCACCGTCAAGTAATAATTCATTCTTAAACATTAAAAAAAGTGATATCCAACAGAATAGAGAGTTTTTGTCAGCTTCCTGAAGCGGGAGGCTGGCTTATATTTGGGGTGTATATTATGAAAATCATAGTTCAGAAATACGGTGGGACTTCCGTTCGTGATGAGGAAAGCCGTTCATTTGCCAAAGGGCATATTGAAAAGGCAATCAAAGAAGGCTTTAAAGTCGTGGTTGTGGTTTCGGCGATGGGGAGAAAGGGCGATCCCTATGCAACGGACACTTTACTTTCCTTAGTTAATGGCTCAAAGGCAATCCTTTCGAAACGTGAACAGGATCTTCTTATGTCGGTGGGGGAAACGATTTCTTCCGTCGTATTTACCAACATGCTTTTAGAACACGGGATGGATGCCGTCGCATATACTGGAGCGCAGGCGGGATTCTTGACGAATACCGACTATTCAAGTGCGAAAATCATGGAAATGAAATGCGACCGTCTCATGAAAGAACTTGAAACGAAGGATGTTGTCGTCGTGGCAGGATTCCAGGGGGCGGCAAAAAATGGGGACATCACGACTATCGGCCGTGGTGGAAGTGATACTTCAGCTGCAGCATTAGGGGCGGCTTTGCAGGCGGAACGGGTAGATATATTCACGGATGTGGAAGGTATCATGACGGCTGACCCGCGCATTGCAGATCTTGCCCGTCCATTGTCAATCGTGTCTTATACGGAAGTTTGCAACATGGCCTATCAAGGCGCGAAGGTCATTCATCCGCGCGCTGTTGAAATCGCCATGCAGGCCAAGGTGCCGATCAGGATCAGGTCCACATACAGTGAAGGGTTGGGCACACTTGTTACAAGTGTGAATAAAGGAAGCCAGGGCAGTGATATTCGTGAGAGGCTCGTCACAGGAATTGCCCATGTGCCGAAAATCACGCAAATCAAGGTGCGCGCGAAAAAGGATCAATATAACTTACAAGCCGAGGTTTTCAAGGCAATGGCCAATGCCTCCATTTCCGTCGACTTCATTAATATTTATCCGAGCGGTGTCGTATATACCGTTTCAGAAGACATGACGGAACTTGCTCTTTCAATTTTGGCCGAGCTTGGTCATGAACCGGTCATTGAACGGAATTGCGCCAAAGTTTCCGTCGTGGGAGCGGGCATCAATGGAGTGCCAGGTGTTGCTGCGAAAATCGTCACGGCTCTTTCGGAAAAGGAAATTGCCATTCTTCAGTCGGCTGACAGCCATACGACCATATGGGTATTGGTCAAAGAAGAAGATTTGATAGAAGCTGTTAATTCACTTCACTACGCATTTCAACTGCATGAAAGCGAACACCAATAGCCCGAAATCCAAAAAAAGTTTTATAAAGAGGTGTTAGATGATGATATTTGGTAGAGTATCAACCGCAATGGTCACCCCTTTCGATAGTAAGGGAAATATCGATTTGCAAAAAACGACCAAATTGGTCAATTACTTAATAGCAAATGGAACCGATTCGCTTGTACTTTCGGGAACGACCGGGGAATCCCCGACTTTATCTTCGGAAGAGAAAATCGCTCTATTGCGACATGTTTCCAAGGTTGTGGAAAGAAGAGTGCCCGTCATCATGGGTACAGGTAGCAACAATACGTATGCTTCCATTGAATTGACAAAAAAAGCAGAACAAAATGGTGCCGACGCGATCATGCTTGTGGCTCCTTATTATAGTAGAACGAATCAAGAAGGTCTTTACCAACATTTCAAGGCAATCGCGGAGAGTACCACCCTGCCTGTAATGATCTATAATATTCCGGGGCGAGCATCAGTCAATATTGAACCGGAAACGATCATCCGCCTTTCATACATTCCTAACATATTAGCCGTGAAAGAAGCGAGTGGGGATTTGAACGCAATGACTGAGATCATCGCTGGAACGGATGATGATTTTGCGTTGTACAGCGGGGACGATGCATTAACTCTCCCTGTACTTGCGATAGGCGGCGTAGGTGTCGTTTCCGTTGCATCCCATATTGCTGGTAATGAGCTGCAGAAAATAGTCGCAGCATTCATCAGCGGGAACTTGAAAGAGGCAGCCAGGCTTCATCAGGAACTGTTGCCGCTTATTAAAGGCTTGTTTGCCGCACCAAGTCCGGCACCTATCAAAACAGCACTTCAGTTAAATGGAATTGATGTAGGATCCGTCAGGCTGCCGATCGTGCCTTTGACAGAGCAGGAACGACTTGCCTTAACTTCTGTATTGAATAATAAATAGTCATGAAACAAGCTGATCGTTGAAGATTGGCTTGTTTTTACATAAACATGCATCTGAATGGCAAATCACTTACCATAGAAGGATAAAGAATTGGCTGACTTACCCAGTTCAATTAAAACGAAATAGTATAATGGTGAATATATATTACATATCTGTATCGATTTTATAATTAAGAAACGGGAGAGAAAATAGCGCTGAAAATGGTAAGTGTTGTCATGTTTTTTGAACTTCGGTTATAATGAAAGCATTGGGAAATTATGAACGGGATTTTTAAGGAGGATATTCGATTGGGTAAAGATAAACATAATGGCATTAAAGTCATTTCTCTTGGAGGACAAGGGGAGCTAGGTAAAAACATGTACGTTATTGAAGTGAACGAGGACATCTATCTGCTTGATGCAGGTTTGATGCTTCCAGAAGAAGAAATGCTGGGAATCGATGCAGTTATTCCAGATATTTCTTATTTGATGGAAAATAAGGAAAGGGTGCAAGGGATATTCATTACCCACGGTCATGAAGACCATATGGGGGCGCTTGCATATGTATTGAAATATTTACCTGTTCCCGTTTATGGAACGAAGCTTACCCTGGCACTAATTAAAACGAAATTAAAAGAAGATGGCTTTAACGGAAGGGCGACGTTTACCGAAATCGATTCCGACTCCCTGTTAAGCTTCCCGCAAGCAGCCGTTTCTTTTTTCCGTACTAACCATAGTATTCCCGACTCTGTCGGAGTGGTGATCCACACGCGTGATGGAGCCATCGTATATACAGGGGATTTTAAATTCGATCAAGCGGCAACCGAGCTGTATAAACCGGAAATCGGGAAAATGGCTAGCATTGGGGAAGAAGGGGTCCTATGCTTGCTATCGGATAGCACGGGTGCCGAGAGGCCTGGTTATACGCCTTCAGAAGCGGTCGTTGCCAGGGATATAGCAGAAGCTTTCCTTGCGGCTTCGGGCAGGATCATCGTTGCTTGCTTCGCTTCGAATATCAATCGGATTCAACATGTTTTCAATGCAGCAGCGGCAAGTCGCAGGAAAGTGGCCGTTGTAGGGAAAAGCCTTCAGCGTGTATATGAAACAGCTTTGAATCTTGGTTACTTAAAGGTTGAAGAAGAACTGATCATCCCAATAAATGAAATTAGCCAGTATGACGACCGGGAAATTGTCGTATTATCTACAGGCCATCAAGGCGAACCGATCGCGGCGCTTCAAAAAATGGCGAAACAAACTCATAAGCAAGTAACGATTAAAAAAGGTGATACCGTATTAATCAGTGCTTCACCGCTGCAGGGTGGAGAACTGATCTTATCCAAAACAGTGGATTTGCTCTATAGGGTAGGCGCTGAAGTGGTATCCTCCAATAAATATAAGGTGCACGTAACGGGGCATGGAAGCCAGGAAGAATTGAAAATGATGATCAACCTGATGAACCCTAAATTCTTTATTCCGGTGCATGGAGAATACCGCCATTTATATGCTCATCAAAAAGTCGGAATTGCGGCGGGTATAAAACGGGAAAATATCGTCATTGCCGAAAAAGGTGATGTCATCGAACTTAAGGGCAATAAAATAGCCCTATCAGGCAAGGTCACTGCAGGAAATATCCTGATAGATGGCAGCGGTGTCGGCGATGTCGGCAATATCGTTCTCCGTGATCGCCGCTTGTTATCCCAAGATGGCATTTTGATTGTGGTCGTAAGCTTGAACCGTCAAGACAAAAGTATTGCTGCGGGGCCTGAAATCATTTCTAGGGGATTCGTATATGTTCGTGAATCAGAAAAAATGATGGCGGAAGCAACTGAAATCGTAAGTGAAATCGTCAAGAAAAATGGATCGCGCCAACCATTCGATTGGTCTACGCTGAAACAGGAGATGCGTGATGCCTTAAACCAATTCTTCTACGAAAAAACGAAACGTCGACCAATGATTTTGCCGATCATCATGGAATATTAAGTAAGTACCCCCTGATATAATGTCAGGGTTTTTTTTACTTTTATCCAACCTCTTATATCTTGGAGAATGAAGTCGAAGACTCGAGACATAATAAAGCTATAGGCTAAAAGAGAAAGGGGTTGGCATCGTGGATAATGCACCATTACCAAATGAAAATGAAGGCCGGCAGGAAGGAAAGAATTCAACTTTGATTGAAAAGATCCAGCAGCTGGGGGCAACGAATGTCCCGCAACTATCACAGGACTCGAAAATCCATTGTTTGACGATCATCGGGCAAATTGAAGGACATATGCAGCTGCCGCCTCAAAATAAAACGACTAAATATGAGCATGTTATCCCACAAATCGTGGCGATTGAACAAAACCCGAATATTGAGGGACTGCTTGTCATTTTAAATACTGTAGGAGGGGATGTTGAAGCAGGGCTGGCGATTGCGGAGATGCTTGCTTCCCTGTCCAAGCCTTCCGTTTCGATTGTACTTGGAGGGGGGCATTCGATCGGTGTGCCGATTGCCGTTTCCTGTGATCATTCCTATATAGCTGAAACTGCGACGATGACGATTCACCCGATTCGTTTGACAGGCCTTGTCATAGGCGTTCCGCAAACCTTTGAATATTTGGATAAAATGCAGGAAAGAGTCATCAAGTTCGTTACAAGGCACTCCAACGTTACGGAGGAAAGTTTCAGGGACTTAATGTTTGCCAAGGGAAATCTGACCCGTGATATCGGAACGAATGTCATTGGTGCAGAGGCTGTAGAAATCGGCATGATTGACGATGTCGGGGGAGTGGGTCAGGCCATGAAGAAACTGTATGGCTTCATGGAAGAAAGAAGACCAAGGATATCCGGTGATGAGGAGGGGCTTCTTCAATGACACTGTATACGATCGTCCCTGAAGATATCATTTTCCCCCATCACCATGAAAGGACGGCGAATTTGATTGAAATGATCTATAATGGTGTGCATGTCATGGTTGAACACGATGGCGGACGTTCATTCCGCATCGATCGAATCATGAGTACCGATCCTGCGGATTTTATGAACGCTAACATTCATCCGGGAGCTGTCATTAATGTGTTTGAGCAGATCAATGGCCAGTGAAAACGACTAACGGAAGCAATTATGATATACTTGATTGAAATCGGCAGCCATTTGGCTGCTTTATTCAATATCTGCACAAATGGAGCCTCTGAGTGAAAATGATACATATAACAAAGACAGGACCACCTTTTTTTGGTATAATTTATGAACGAACATTTGTTTTGTGAAGGGAATTCAAGATGTTATGTTGAATAGGAAAGTTAGAATAGTTTCATGAAGAATCAGGTGATATGATGGCAAAGAAGAAAAAAAGAAAAAACAAAAACACGGATAAATTAAAACTAACGCTTAAATATGAATTGAGTGGCTTGACATTGATAGGGTTGGCCGTCATTGCCATCGCCAAGCTTGGAGCTGTGGGGAATGGGATCGTTCTTTTAATTCGCTTCTTTATGGGGGAATGGTACATCCTTTTGTTGTTGGCAGCGATTGCAGCAGGGTTTTACTTGATGGTCAAGAGGGAGGTCCCGTTCCTGTTAAAACGGCAGTTCATCGGAATGTACTTTCTTGCTGCGAGCATGCTTCTTCTCAGTCATGTTACGCTGTTTAGCATGTTGGCAGATGGAGGGCCGTTCACGAAGCCCAGCGTCATTTCGAATACATGGGAATTATTCTGGAATGAAGTGACCGGAAAGACGAGTACGAGGGATTTGGGAGGCGGCATGATCGGAGCGATATTATTTGCGGCTTCTTATTTTTTATTTGATGAAGCCGGCTCGAAAATCGTATCCTTCCTTTTTATCGTCACTGGCATTGTCCTATTGACAGGGAAAACCTTGGGTGAAACACTGGGAAGGTTTTTCATCGGTCTCGGTGGATTTATCGCCAATCAATGGTCGGCATTCAGAGATGACATGAAAACGTGGAATGAAGAGAAAAAGGAAAAGAAAAAAAATCCGCAAAAAAGAAAGAAAAGTGAAAAGGATCCCGTGGCCGAAACCGATCAGCCCGTTCATCAAGAAGAAGAAACACCCCAGATGGCAACGGAGCGGATCATCTCCAGCTTTGCCGATAAAGCTTATAGCGAAGCCGAAACTGAACCATCATTCGTAGCGGAAGCTGCACCCCAAGCCTCCGAGGAGCAGGATGATGCCGTTTTGCCAATGAATTTCACTGAAGTGGAAAATAAAGAATATTTGCTGCCGCCGCTTTCGCTGTTATTGCAGCCTAAAAAAACGGATCAAAGCGGAGAATACCAATTGATTCATGAAAATGCAGCAAAACTTGAACGCACCTTCCATAGCTTTGGGGTGAAAGCCAGGGTCACGCAAGTCCATTTGGGACCAGCAGTGACCAAATATGAGGTTCATCCCGATGTAGGGGTGAAGGTAAGCAAAATCGTCAGCCTATCCGATGACTTAGCCTTAGCACTAGCTGCGAAGGACATACGTATCGAGGCTCCGATACCCGGTAAATCAGCTATTGGGATCGAGGTACCTAATTCGGAAGTGGCGATGGTATCTTTAAGGGAAGTTTTGGAGGCGAAAGAAGTTGATAAGCCTGACGCAAAATTGCAAATAGGTTTGGGGCGGAATATTTCTGGAGAAGCGGTGAAGGCTGAGCTCAATAAAATGCCCCATTTACTAGTGGCTGGGGCGACAGGTAGCGGTAAATCAGTCTGTATCAACGGCATAATCACGAGTATCCTGATGCGGGCAAAGCCCCATGAAGTGAAAATGATGATGATCGATCCAAAAATGGTGGAGCTTAATGTCTATAATGGCATTCCCCATTTACTTGCGCCAGTTGTGACGAATCCAAAGAAAGCGGCACAGGCCTTACAAAAGGTCGTCAGCGAAATGGAACGCCGTTATGAGCTATTTTCACATTCAGGTACACGTAATATTGAAGGCTATAACGACTATATTAATCGGTATAATATTGAAGAAGATGCCAAGCAGCCACTTTTGCCTTATATCGTGGTCATAGTCGATGAGCTGGCTGATCTAATGATGGTCGCCTCAAACGATGTAGAGGATGCCATCACACGACTTGCACAAATGGCACGGGCTGCAGGCATCCATTTAATCATTGCCACTCAGCGCCCTTCCGTCGATGTCATAACAGGGGTCATAAAAGCGAACATTCCATCTAGGATTGCTTTTAGCGTCTCTTCGATGACGGATTCAAGAACGATCCTGGACATGGGAGGGGCCGAAAAGCTTTTAGGCAGGGGAGATATGCTATTCTTGCCTGCGGGAGCTTCAAAGCCTGTACGGGTGCAAGGTGCGTTTCTGTCCGATCAAGAAGTGGAGGAAGTCGTCACATATGTCATTTCACAGCAAAAAGCCCAGTATAATGAAGAAATGATCCCGGATGAAATTACAGAGACCTCAACCGGTGAAGTCGACGACAATTTATACGATGATGCCGTGGCATTGATCATGGAAATGCAGACCGCATCGGTCTCCATGCTGCAGCGCCGCTTTAGAATTGGCTACACGCGGGCAGCAAGGCTGATCGATGAAATGGAAGCAAGGGGAATCGTCGGTCCATATGAAGGCAGTAAACCACGGAATGTATTGGTATCCAAAGATGAACAGGATGAAGCGCATTTATCATAAAAAAAAACCGGGCAGCTGCCCGGTTTTTTAATTATTCATTGCTTCGTCCAAATGCTTAAGACAGAAATCGGTAATCATCGCTTCCTCATCGTCCTCTAATTCGAATTCGAGTGCGCCCTCATTCCCTTTTTCAAAAATATCATATTTAATCAGTTTGCCTACTTGTTCTTCAACTACAAATAGCGCCCGGATATATAAACCATTTTCTGAAAAGAGTTCGTCTTCTTCCGGCACTTCGATATCCAAGAACAATTCGTACCTCTCACCGGATAAAATGCCGAATGGATCATTCAATTTTTCGATACTGTATTCCGTTATATTTAACATCATGTGTACATCCCTTCAAAGAAGATAATCCTATTATACAGGAAATCAACAACTTGAAAAGAAAGCTTGGTGCGTTCTGTTTGCATTTCAAAAATTTTTTTTAATCTGATTTAGGAGAATAATCGTGCAATTTCCGTTGAGTTTACTAGATTAAAAGACACAGAGGAGGGTAATTCCTCCTAAATTCTTTCTGCTAAATAGTAAAACACTATTTATTTATGTCAAAAAAAATGTTATATTATTTTCGATTAGTAGGAATGATTCAACATCAGAGGTCTGATGTCTTAAGAGAAATTAGCTGGGGGAAACTGTATGTCAATAAAATCAGATAGTCGACATCTATACTTGCAGGTCATTGATTACCTGAAGCAGGATATTGAAGCAGGAGTCTATCAGGAAAATGAAAAATTCCCTTCTGAATTCGATCTTGCCAAAAAACTGGGCGTTAGTAGGGCGACACTTCGAGAAGCGCTGCGAATTTTAGAAGAAGAAAACATCATCATTCGCCGTCATGGAGTTGGTACTTTTGTCAATCCAAAACCTCGTTTCACTTCAGGTATCGAGCAATTAAAAAGTGTCACTTCCATGATTGAAGAGGCAGGCATGAAACCTGGTACGATTTTTTTAAGCTTGACGGCCCAAGAACCGACGGAAGAGGATATACGCAGGTTTTCTTGCTCACCAAATGAGCGCATCATGATCATCGAACGTGTAAGGACAGCGAATGGAGAGCCAGTAATTTATTGTGTCGATAAAATCCCTGAATCAATACTATCAGAAAATTTCGACCGTAACGATGAGTCACTTTTCGATATATTGGAAAGGGATGCAAACCGTAAAATTACGTATGCCGTAGCAGAGATCGAGCCTATTGGATATCACGAGAAAGTTTCTCCTATCCTAAAATGCTCTCCAGAAGCAGCGCTACTCGTTTTAAAGCAGATGCATCTCGATGATTGGGACCAGCCTATCCTGTATTCCGTTAACTACTTTAAAGCCAATATGTTCAGTTTTCATGTTCTCCGTAAACGAGTGTAATCTTTACCCTTTACATGCGGAGGAATGCAAGCGCTTGTACAATAATACAAAGCATGTAAAAAAAATTAACGAGAAGTGAAAACGCAAACATAAATGACTTTTCAGAACATTCCTGCTCTACAAACTATGTACATTAGGGGGATAAAAATTGAAAAAGCGCAAATTAGGTCTAGCTCTATCACTTGTTCTTGCAGCTGGTACGCTATTGGGAGCATGTGGTAATTCAGAGAATGATGATAAAGAGTCTTCAAATGGAAAAGACAAGAAAGATAACTTCACAGTGGCGATGGTTACGGATACTGGCGGTGTGGACGATGAGTCATTCAACCAGTCAGCTTGGAAGGGAATTCAGGAATTCGGTAAGGAAAATGATTTAAAAAAAGGCAAGGAAGGGTTTAACTATCTTCAATCTAAATCCGATGCGGACTACGCCAAAAACTTGAATACGCTTGTTCGTGAAGATTACAAACTTATATATGGTATCGGTTTTCTTTTAGCAGAAGCTGTAGGGGAAGTGGCTGACCAACGTCCGGATTCACAATTTGCCATAGTTGATACAGTAGTAGATAAAAAGAATGTTGCCAGTATTAATTTCAAAGAGCAGCAAGGATCATTCCTTGTAGGTGTAATAGCTGGATTACAAACGAAAACGAATAAGGTTGGGTTTATCGGCGGAGTTGAATCCGAATTAATCAAGAAATTCGAAGTAGGCTTTAAGGCAGGGGTTTTATCTGTAAACCCGGATGCTAAAGTGGAAGTTAAATATGCCGGTGATTTCAATAAAGCAGACATCGGTAAATCAACTGCAGGCTCCATGTATGCTTCTGGCATTGATATCATTTATCACGCTGCTGGCGGAACTGGAAAAGGAGTATTTACTGAAGCTGTTGAGCAAAAACAGAAAGATCCTAAACGAGAAATCTATGTAATCGGTGTAGATAGCGACCAAGCTAAATTAGGAGCAGTTCCAGGAACTGATGATAACATCACGTTAACGTCTATGTTAAAACGTGTTGATGTTGCAGTTAAAGACCTTTCCGAGAAAGCAAAAGCAGGAAAATTCCCAGGTGGCGAAGTAATTGAGTACGGAATCGAGGAAAATGGTGTTGGTATTTCTGATACGAAAGATAACGTAACTGACGAATCTCTAAAAGCAGTCGAAGAATGGACAGAAAAAATTAAGTCAGGTGATTTCGTAGTTCCAGGTACGGATAAAGAATTCGAAAAACTTGGTTTATAAATCGTAATGCTTAACAAAGAATAGGGTGGCAGAATTGCACTCTATTCTTTCTTTTCTTCAAAAGTTTGGACCCTGTAAAAATATTGAATGAAAAACTATGATGAAATCGTAGTTTTTCATTTGGTTTTTTTAAAAAATCAATAGAGTAAGATCAGCTATTTATCAATAAAAAATTTACACTCATTTTAGGAGTTGATAATACGTGGAATATGTAATTGAGATGCTTAATATCCGTAAGGAATTTCCAGGCATCGTCGCAAATGATAACGTTACCCTTCAGGTGAAAAAAGGGGAGATTCACGCATTATTAGGTGAAAATGGCGCGGGTAAATCGACTTTGATGAATGTATTATTCGGTTTATATCAGCCAGAGCAGGGAGAAATTCGTGTGAATGGTAGCCCAGTCAAGATTACCAGCCCAAACATTGCCAATGATTTAGGGATTGGAATGGTTCATCAGCATTTTATGCTTGTTGACCCATTTACTGTTACGGAAAATATTATTTTAGGTAAAGAACCGTCGAAAGCGGGGAAAATCGATTTAAAAGAAGCGAGTGAGGAAGTTAGGAAACTATCAGAACAATATCAGCTTAGCGTCGATCCTTATGCGAAAATTGCTGATATCTCAATAGGGATGCAGCAGCGTGTCGAAATTTTGAAAACGCTATACCGCGGTGCCGAGATATTGATTTTCGACGAGCCAACCGCTGTATTGACTCCTCAAGAAATAAAGGAACTAATTTATATAATGAAGGCTCTCATCAAAGAAGGTAAATCCATCATTTTAATTACTCACAAGCTTAAGGAAATTATGGAGGTTTGTGATCGGGTAACGGTAATACGAAAAGGTCAAGGGATTGGTACAGTGAATGTTAATGAAACCAACCCTAATGAATTGGCAAGCTTAATGGTTGGCAGGGAGGTCCTTTTTAAAACGGAAAAATCGAAAGCATCTCCAACTGATGTTGTTCTGGAAGTTAGGGAACTGGAAGTTAAAGATTCTCGGGGAGTTTCCGCTGTTAGGAATTTGGATTTAACTGTCCGTGCTGGAGAAATTGTTGGAATTGCTGGTGTGGATGGCAATGGACAATCCGAATTAATTGAAGCATTGGCTGGTTTAAGGAAATCAACTACTGGTTCTATTAAGCTTAATGGAAAAGAAATCAGAAACCTTAAACCTAGGAAAATAACGGAAGCGGGCGTGGGACATATACCTGAGGACAGACATAAGCATGGATTGGTCCTTGATTACAGTGTTGGGGAAAATATTGTCTTGCAAACGTATTATCAAAAGCCTTTCTCTAAAGCTGGTATCTTGAATTCAAAGAAAATATTTGAAAAAGCTCGGACATTAATTAAAAGCTATGATGTCCGTACTCCAAGTGAATATACTCCAGCACGAGCGCTTTCTGGTGGTAATCAGCAAAAAGCAATCATAGGACGTGAGGTTGATAGGAATCCGGATTTATTGATCGCCGCGCAGCCAACACGAGGACTTGATGTGGGGGCAATAGAATTTATCCATAAACGCCTAATTGAACAGCGTGATGCAGGAAAAGCGGTACTGCTCATATCGTTTGAATTAGAAGAAATCATGAATGTCAGCGATAAAATTGCTGTTATATACGAAGGGGAAATTGTCGCCATCGTCGATCCGAAAGAAACTACGGAACAGGAACTTGGTCTTCTTATGGCTGGCAGTAAACGGACGGAAGCAGGTGGAAAACAACATGTCTAAGTATTTATCTAAATTAACCAGTCCGTTAATAGCAGTTATTCTTGGACTAGTGGTAGGGGCTATAATCATGTTAGCAAGTGGTTATGACCCTATTGCAGGCTATGGCTCCATGATTGGGGGCATTATTGGGGATTCATATTATGTAGGAGAATCGGTCAGGACAATCATTCCGTATATCCTTGCAGGTTTGGCGGTGGCCTTTGCTTTTCGTACCGGATTATTCAATATCGGTGTTGAGGGGCAATTAATTGTGGGCTGGTTGGCGGCAGTCTGGGTAGGAATTGCTTTTGATCTTCCAAGGATCGTCCATTTGCCATTAGCGATTTTAGCTGGGGCCGTTGCGGGCGCCTTATGGGCTTTTATTCCAGGTTATTTAAAAGCCAAATTCCGTGTACATGAAGTTATCGTATCCATCATGTTGAATTATACAGCTTTGTATGTAACGAATTATTTGATTCGAAATGTAATGACTGACAAGTTGGATAAAACGGAAAGAATCGCCGATACAGCATCACTGCGTTCTCCTTTCTTTGAAAGCATCACGGATTTTTCCCGGATGCATTGGGGAATAGTGGTAGCTATTATTTGCGTAATCATCATGTGGTTCATTCTTGAAAGAACGAAAACGGGCTTTGAACTTAAAGCGGTAGGTTTCAACCAGCATGCGTCCGAATATGCAGGTATGAGTGTTAATAAGAACATCATCCTTTCAATGGTGATTTCCGGTGCATTTGCAGGCCTTGCAGGTGCCATGGAAGGACTTGGGACATTTGGGTATGCTGCTGTCAAAGGTGGATTCACAGGTATGGGATTTGACGGAATTGCAGTAGCTCTACTTGGTGCGAATACAGCTATTGGAGTTGTTCTTGCTGCCTTATTATTTGGTGGATTGAAAGCAGGAGCCTTAAATATGCCACTGGAAACAGGGATACCGAGTGAAATCGTAGATATAGTCATCGCTTTGATTATTTTCTTCGTCGCTTCAAGTTATTTTATACGTTGGATTGCCGCTCGTTTTAAGAAAGGGGTGAAATAAGTGGATTTTTACCAAGTATTACAAATTATTATTCCATCAATGATTGCTCTAGCTGCTCCACTTATATTTACTTCACTTGGAGGGGTATTTTCTGAACGCGCAGGTGTCATAAATATTGGTTTGGAAGGATTAATGGTAATTGGTGCCTTTACCGGAATTGTTTTTAACTTGATGCTGGCAGATGTCTTTGGAGAATGGACTCCATGGCTGGCTGTCTTGGCAGCAATGATAGCCGGTTTATTATTTTCCATCCTCCATGCAGTGGCTTGCATTACCTTCAGGGCGGATCAAACGGTAAGTGGTGTCGCCATAAACCTTCTGGCAGTAGGTTTAACCATGTTTTTAGTGAAGTTGATTTTCGACAAAGGACAAACGGATAGAATCACTGAAACATTTCCTAGGATTGATGTTCCGCTTTTAAGTGACATTCCATTCATAGGCCCAATCTTTTTCGCAAATGGATATTATATCGTCTACATCGCCATTCTGATATCTTTTGTCGTTTGGTATGTCCTATACAAAACTCCATTTGGATTAAGAATTCGGGCAGTTGGAGAGCATCCTATGGCTGCTGATACAATGGGTGTCAATGTAACGAAAATCCGTTATGCAGCCGTCTTGTTATCAGGTGCTTTCGGCGGTATCGGCGGAGCGATTTATGCAACTATTTTTTCAAATGAATTCAATCACGCGACCATCAACGGTCAAGGGTTCATGGCCATTGCGGCGATGATTTTCGGTAAGTGGCATCCAATCGGTGCAATGGGGGCCGCGTTATTCTTTGGTTTGGCTCAAAGTTTGAGTATCGTAGGTTCGAGCCTTCCTTTTTTCAAGGATATACCATCAGTTTACCTTTTGATTGCTCCTTATGTTTTGACAATCATTGCCCTAACCGGATTCATTGGACGTGCAGATGCTCCAAAGGCATCCGGACAGCCATACATCAAAGGAAAAAGATAATTTATGCAACCGGTCAGTCATATGTGCTGACCGGTTTTTACGTAGGATAAAAGCAACCGGTCAGGACATGGCTGTTAAGACTAAGTGAAAACCGAAAAAAAGTAGCTGTTACTTGCATGATTTTTCCTTTCACATGTATATTTTAAGTAGATGTTTAAAAGGGTTCCTATCTACAAACAATAAGCTACTAAAGGTGATTTATATAATGAGGAGGATTATTCATGTCTATCGCTTCCGATACAATAATGGAAAAAAGCGGATACAGGCTTCATGTGGTCCGTACGGATAAATATAAAACGAATACGCTCGTGCTGAAGATGAAAGCGCCATTGACGAAAGAAAAAGTTACATATCGCGCGTTGGTGCCATATGTGTTACAGAGCAATACGAGTAAATATCCTACGACTCCTGAGCTTAGATCTTATCTTGATGAATTATACGGCGCGGGTTTTTATGTCGATGTCGCAAAAAAAGGAGAATATCAAATCGTTAGTTTCACCATCGATATCGTCAATGAAAAATTCCTTAGTGATTCAACGCCGCTTCTAGAAAAAGCTTTTGGGTTATTATCTGAGGTGATCTTTCATCCGAAAAAGAATGGCGAGGCCTTTGATCCTAAAACGGTGACCAATGAAATCCGTTCCTTGAAACAGCGACTTCAATCCATTTCCGATGATAAAATGCGCTATTCGGCTACAAGGCTTGTCGAGGAAATGTGCAAAACCGAACCATATGCCCTTGAAGCAAGCGGAAACCTAGAGGACTTGAAAACGATAACGCCGGAGTCCCTTTTCACTTATTATCAAAAAATGCTGGCTGAAGATGAGATCGATTTGTATGTGATCGGCGACATCAATGAATCGGAGGTCGAGGCTTTAGCTGACAAATATGTGACCTTAAAGGCTCGGGTACCGGTACGTCTGCCAAGGAATACGGACAAGGAAGTGGAGAAGGAAAAGGAAGTCATCGAAAACTCGGATGTAAAACAAGGGAAATTGAATATCGGCTACCGTACCCATATTGCCTATGGTGATCCGGATTATTATGCGCTGCAGCTGTTCAATGGGATTTTTGGCGGTTTTTCACATTCGAAACTATTCATTAATGTCAGGGAGAAAGCCAGCCTAGCGTATTATGCAGCTTCTAGGCTCGAAAGTCATAAAGGGCTATTGATGGTGATGGCGGGCATCGAAAATGCGAACTACAAGCAAGCACTTGAAATCATTCATGCGCAAATGAATGAAATGAAACAAGGAAACTTTTCCGAGGCAGAACTGGAACAGACGAAGGCCGTCGTAAGGAATCAGCTTCTGGAAACGATCGACGTTAGCAGGGGCCTCGTTGAAATTTTATACCATAATGTAATTTCCGGGCAGAATATTTCACTGGACGATTGGTTTGCTGAAACGGAACGGACGACGAAGGAAGAAATTGTTGCCGTTGGTCAGAAGATTCAGCTTGATACAATTTATTTCCTAACAGAAGCGGGGGTGCAAGAGTAATGGAGAAGATAGCGTTCACTCAATTGAAAGAAGAACTTTTTCATGAAAAAATGGACAATGGACTTGAAGTTTATATCCTTCCGAAAGCTGGTTTCAATAAATCCTTTGCGACGTTTACGACGAATTACGGTTCAGTGGATAATCATTTCAAGCCTTTGAATGAAACGGAATTTTCTAAGGTGCCTGATGGGATTGCCCATTTCCTTGAACATAAGCTTTTTGAAAAGGAAGATGGTGATGTTTTTCAGCAGTTCTCGAAGCAAGGGGCATCAGCAAATGCCTTCACTTCTTTTACCCGTACAGCTTATCTGTTTTCCAGTACGTCTGATTTCAATAAAAATCTGACCACCTTAATCGATTTTGTCCAAGATCCTTACTTTTCGGAGAAGACGGTAGAGAAGGAAAAAGGAATCATTGGCCAGGAAATCAATATGTATGATGATAATTCTGACTGGCGTCTATACTTCGGGACGATAGCCAACATGTATCATCATCATCCAGTTAAAATCGATATTGCCGGTACCGTGGCTTCGATTGCTGATATAACGAAAGATATGCTTTATGAATGCTATAACACGTTTTATCATCCGAGCAATATGCTTCTGTTTGTTGTAGGACCAGTTGACGTCGAGGGGACAATGAAGTTAATCCGCGATAATCAGGCTGACAAGGGTTACAGTGAACAGCCTGAGGTGGAGCGTAAATTTGCTGATGAGCCACACACGGTTTCCAAGAAAAAGGAAATCCTGAAAATGAATGTCCAAACTCCGAAGGTCATGCTTGGAATCAAGGCTATCGATGTTCATCAATCAGGTTTACAGCTTTTAAAAAGGGAGCTATCAACCAATATTTATTTGGAGATGCTCTTTGGCAAGAGTTCACCGTTGCATGAAGAACTGTATGGGGAGGGACTGATCGATCAAAGTTTCTCTTATGATTATACACAGGAGCAAGGCTTTGGGTTTGCTTTAATCGGCGGGGACAGTGCCAAGCCTGAAGAGTTGACGGAGTCATTATTTTCGATCCTGCAAAAATCCAAAACTGGATTCGGCTTGAATGAAGAAGGCCTGCAAAGGACAATAAAGAAAAAAATCGGATCGTTCCTTCGTTCGCTGAATTCACCGGAGTATATCGCTAATCAGTTCACCCGGTATGCATTCAATGATATGAACTTGTTCGATGTGGTATCGGTATTGGAACAACTAACGATTGAAGATATCAGGAAGGTCGCCGGGGATTTAATCGTCGATGAACGGATGACTGTCTGTCAGGTACTTCCTAAATAAATAATATTAAAGGGGGCTGGAATGTGGGGAAACGTTTTGCCCTTATAACTGGTGCCAGTGGAGGGATCGGCAGGGAAATCGCCATTAAGCTTGCCGAGGAGAATTACTCGCTTTATTTACATTATAACAGCAATGAAGATGCGATTATGGAACTGATTGAAGAACTGAAGCCTCATCAGGTAGAGCTCATTCCGATACAAGCGGATTTATCGACACCGGACGGGTACAAGATATTGGCTGAGAACATCTTTGCCCTTCATGCTATTGTCCTCAATAGCGGCAATAGCTATTATGGACTCATTTCTGACATGGATGATAAGGTTGTTAATGAAATGATTCAATTGCATGTAACGAGTCCTTTCCAATTAACGAAGGAATTGCTTCCAAAGTTGATGTACCAAGAACAGGCTGCCATTGTTGCTGTCACATCCATATGGGGGCAGACGGGGGCTTCTTGTGAAGTATTGTATTCCATGGTCAAGGGTGGTCAAAATGCTTTTATCAAAGCGTTGAGCAAGGAAGTGTCCCTTAATGGAATCCGGGTGAATGCGGTTGCCCCCGGCGCGATATCTACATCCATGCTTGAATCCTTCAGTGCTGATGATTTGGAAATCATCAAAGGCGATATCCCGATGGGCAGGATGGGGAACGCGAAAGAAGTAGCCGAGGCAGTGTTTTATTTACTATCCGACAAGTCATCTTATATCACTGGACAAATCCTAGGCGTAAATGGTGGATGGTACACATGATTTTTTTATCGCATGTATAATTTCCTCTGTTCCTTCACAAAATATCTATGTACTATTTTGAAGGAAAGGGTGACCATTCATGTCTGTACTGGACAATTGGGATCAATGGAAAAATTTTTTAGGCGACAGATTAAATCAAGGTGAGCAACAAGGGCTATCAGATGGTGCTGTTAATAACTTGGCTTTCGAAATCGGAGATTATCTAGCTAAGCAGGTTGAGCCCCAGAATGATCAAGAGAAAGTCCTTGCTGATCTTTGGTCAGTCGCTAGCGAACAAGAAAAACATGCCATGGCAAGCGTTATGGTCAAGTTAGTCGAGAACAACGGAACAAAGTAAACTATTCAAGCCAAAGGCCCTGTTATTATTAACAGGGCCTTTGGCTTGAGTATGACCGATAATTATCCTCGAATATAAAAATGAAGATTTTTATGGGGTTTTTCCTTTTAACTTCTCATGAAATGCTATATTATAGAAGCTAGACAATAATTAATGCGTACAGACCTTGAAATTTACGATGGTTAAGTTTTGCTCGAATGTCAGGGGAAAAGCTTCTAGGCTTAAGGAGTGTTATCGTGGAGAAAAAAGAATGGTATTTTGAATATGAAATTCAAGTCAACCGTCCGGGTTTATTAGGGGATATTTCATCCCTGCTGGGAATGCTGTCCATTAACATCATCACTATAAATGGTGTAGATGAAGGCAGACGCGGTTTACTTTTAAAAGCGGAAGATAGCCGTAATATAGAAAGATTCGAATCAATCCTCCATACGATGGATACGATAAAGGTCATTAAGCTTAGGGAACCTAAATTACGTGACCGATTAGCTGTCAGGCATGGCCGTTATATCCAGCGCGATGCGGATGAAAAGAACACCTTTAGGTTCGTTCGTGATGAGCTTGGCCTGCTTGTCGATTTCCTGGCCGAGCTATTTAAACAGGAAGGCCATAAACTAATCGGGATACGAGGCATGCCGCGTGTCGGAAAAACCGAATCGATCGTAGCCTCGAGTGTATGTGCAAACAAAAGATGGTTATTCGTGTCGTCAACCCTTTTAAAGCAGACTATTCGCAGTCAGCTTATCGAGGATGAATATAATAATGATAATTTGTTCATTTTAGACGGAATTGTTTCCACTCGCCGTGCAAATGAGCGGCATTGGCAGTTGATTCGTGAAATCATGAGGCTCGATGCGGTCAAAGTCATTGAACATCCGGATGTATTTGTCCAAAATACGGAATATACTCTCGAAGACTTTGATTATATTATTGAGTTGCGAAACAATCCAGACGAAGAAATAACATATGAAGTTGTCGACCAAAAAGACCAGTTTGCTGGGTCCGATTTTGGTTCCTTTGACTTTTAAAATGGCAGGTGTTTTATTTGACTGAGTTAGGTAATCGATTAAAGGAAGCTAGGGAAGCCAAAGGCCTTAGCCTCGAAGATTTACAGGAATTAACGAAGATTCAAAAGCGTTACCTTGTTGGCATTGAAGAAGGAAATTACAGTATGATGCCTGGGAAGTTCTATGTACGGGCATTCATCAAGCAATACTGTGAAGCGGTCGGTCTCGACTCAGAAGAGATTTTGGAACAATACAAGAGTGAGGTCCCTTCCGTCTATAGCGAGGAAATACCTGAACAGCTTTCCAGGGTCCAATCCCGGAAAACGATACCGGCAGGAGACTCCAAGGTTGTTGAAATGTTACCGAAGATATTGGCTGTCGTTTTGGTCATTGGTGCCGCCATCTTAATATACGTGCTGGTATCCAATTATATGAGTAAACCTGATAGTGCCGATAAAAAGGACGACAAACAGAGCGAATCGGTGGGCTACGGCAAGAGTGAAGAGTTCGACAAGGAAGAAAAGGATGCAAGCAAGAAACAGAATGAAGAAAAACAGCCAGCATCTTCCGATGAGAAGAAGGAAGATAACGATGATGCTAAAAAAGACGAAGACAAGAAAAAACAAAGCCTTGCCGTCATCAGTTCCAGCGGTAAAAATAGCACGTATGAATTGAAAGATACGGATACCTTTAAATTAATGGTGACATCCAAAGGCTCCCCTTGGGTTGGCATTAAAAATGGCGAAGGTAAACTACTTTACCAGGGCACCATCGACAAGGACAAGAGTGAGGAAATTGATTTCTCCAATGAAAAAGAAGCCGTCATAAATATAGGCAGGGCATATGAAACAGAAATTTTTGTGAATGATGAGAAGCTGGAGTATTCCATTTCACCGACTGAAGTGAATACGCAATTGGTTACGATACAATTTACGAAAGCCGAATAGTCATCTTATAGATGACTATTTTTTCTCTATATAATATTAAACCGGGTTTCGGCATATCCGGCATATAAGATTGGGTTTTGAGTTAAATTATACATATATGCATGAGATGGCCTTCGCCATTATCCTATTAGATCTATAACGCATTGCCTTGCCCCGAGGGGCTGGCGAAAACTTTGGAGGTAAATGTTTTGAATCTGCCTAATAAGATTACAGTAGCAAGAATTTGCTTAATACCAGTTTTTTTAATCATCATGCTCGTACCTTTTTCGTGGGGGACGCTGACATGGGGAGAACATAGCTTGCCGGTTGCACACCTAGCTGGAGCCATCCTCTTTATAATCGCTTCCACCACGGATTGGATCGATGGACATTTTGCAAGAAAATATAACATGATTACTGACCTAGGAAAATTTCTAGATCCTTTGGCTGATAAGCTTTTGGTTTCGGCTGCACTGATTGTTTTGGTTGATTTGGATTTGATGTACGGTCAATCTTGGATTGCCATCGTTATCATAAGCCGTGAGTTTGCCGTGACGGGATTGCGTTTAGTATTGGCCGGCACTGGGGAAGTCGTAGCAGCGAACCAGCTTGGGAAAATTAAAACGTGGGCGCAAATTGTCGCGATTTCGGCATTATTGCTGCATAACCTGCCATTTGCCCTCATTTCGCTTCCGTTTGCAAATATCGCTTTATGGATTGCATTAATTTTTACGATTTGGTCAGGATTGGATTATTTTGTGAAAAACAAACAAGTATTTGTTAATTCTAAGTAAAACGAATGGGTGGTCATGAAAAGATGGATGCAGAAATCATTGCAGTAGGCTCCGAGCTTCTTTTAGGACAAATCAATAACACTAATGGGAGATTCTTATCACAGCAGTTTGCCCAAATGGGAATCAATGTGTTTTACCATACTGTGGTTGGGGATAACGACCGTCGTTTGCAGCAAGCTATAGAGATTGCGGAATCAAGGGCGAACCTGATTGTCTTTACTGGTGGACTGGGTCCTACCAAGGATGATTTGACGAAGGAAACGATTGCTCGCCATATTGGCAAAAAGCTTGTATTTAACGATGAAGCTCTGCAATCCATCGAAGCTTACTTTCAAAAACGGGATCGGGCGATGACGGAAAATAACAAAAAGCAGGCCCTTGTTTTAGAAGGCAGTGAAGTGCTGGCAAACGATCATGGCATGGCACCGGGAATGGTTCTGTCCAAATCCGGGATTACATATATGCTTCTGCCCGGCCCGCCTAGTGAAATGGAGCCGATGTTTATAAGTTATGGCTATGAATCGATCATGAATAAACTGGATAAGCATGAACGGATCGAATCCAAAGTACTCCGATTCTTTGGTATTGGTGAAGCGGAATTGGAAACGGTGATAGATGATCTTCTGGTCAATCAAACGAACCCGACGATTGCCCCTCTTGCGGCCGAAGGAGAAGTGACGTTAAGGATCACTGCGAAGGACTCGTCCAAACAAAAATGCGAAGAGCTAATTTTAACCGCTGAAAAAGAAATTATGGACCGGGTCGGCAAGTTTTACTATGGAAATGATAATACTTCACTTATAAAGGAACTTGTAAAAGAATTGACGGTCCGCAAGCTTTCGATTGCTGTTGCGGAAAGCCTGACCGGCGGGATGTTTCAGGAACAGCTGACAACCATCCCGGGTGCCGGTAAGGTCTTTAAAGGCGGCATCGTCAGTTATACGAATGATGCGAAGTCGAATGTTCTCGGCGTGAGCGGCGGAATCATTTCCGAGCACGGTGTGGTGAGTGGTGAGTGTGCAAAGGAAATGGCTTCCAATGTCAGGGGAATGCACGATGCCGACGTAGGCATAAGCTTCACGGGTGTTGCAGGTCCGGATGAACAAGAAGATAAGCCTGTAGGCACTATATTCATTGGCATCTCGTATCGCGATGGAAACACGCACTTTAAAGAACTGAATCTATCAGGCAGCAGGGAGCAGAACCGCATTAGAAGTGTGAAATACGGCTGTCATTACTTGCTGAATGATTTGTGAATGTGGAAGCAGAGCTATTATAGTCCTGCTCAGTTTGTAGACAAAGGGGGTCCGGAATGAGAATTCGGGACCCCCTTTTGAATAGTCTAACCTTCTGTCGAAGATGAGAACGGGTTTGTATCTTTAATGCGTCGCTAAACCTTGAGTGGATCGGGTGTTCGAGATTCTTGCGGTAAATGCGGTGGTCACCAGATCGGATCCCTGCTGGCAGTCCACAACCGAGGAGACTACCGGATCCGTTACAATAAATTTGAGGAGTTTGCTTTCTAAAATAAAGGGAAAAAGAAAATAGTTAATTTCATGATTTTGCATTACTACGGATGAAGTGGAATGAAAATGAAGTTTCACTTAAGGTAAAACGCTTTTTTAAGAACAATATCCGAAAAGAAAAAAACGAATGAATGTTCGACTTTTTGCTTGGCAAAATAGAAAAAAGAGTATATAGTAAAGATAGGTTTTGAGACAGGATACAAAGATTTGTCTCGAAGATATTTGCTAACGTAAGAGCATCATTAATCGGACAGCCGATTATTTGAATATAGAGGAGGAAATTGAGTGAGTGATCGTCAAGCGGCTTTAGACATGGCTTTAAAACAAATTGAAAAGCAATTTGGTAAAGGTTCCATCATGAAACTTGGAGAACAGTCAGATCGTAGGATTTCAACGATTTCAAGTGGTTCATTGGCATTGGATGTAGCATTGGGAGTTGGCGGGTATCCAAGGGGACGGGTCATTGAGATATATGGACCTGAAAGCTCAGGTAAAACGACCGTTGCATTGCATGCCATTGCAGAAGTGCAAAAAACTGGCGGTACTGCAGCATTCATTGACGCCGAGCATGCTTTAGATCCTGCATATTCTCAAAAACTAGGTGTGAATATTGATGAATTGCTTCTTTCACAGCCCGATACAGGTGAACAAGCCTTGGAAATCGCTGAAGCGCTAGTTCGCAGTGGAGCGGTTGACATCATTGTCATTGACTCGGTTGCAGCTCTTGTTCCTAAAGCTGAAATCGAAGGAGAAATGGGAGATTCCCATATGGGTCTGCAAGCCCGGATGATGTCCCAGGCTCTAAGGAAGCTATCTGGTGCCATTAATAAATCAAATACCATCGCCATTTTCATTAACCAAGTTCGTGAAAAAATCGGTGTAATGTTCGGGAATCCGGAAACGACTCCAGGAGGCCGGGCATTGAAGTTCTATTCGACTGTGCGTCTGGAAGTGCGTCGTGCGGAACAATTAAAACAAGGCAATGAAATCGTCGGTAATAAAACTAAAATCAAAGTCGTGAAAAACAAGGTTGCACCGCCATTCCGTCAAGCGGAAGTTGATATTATGTATGGTCAAGGTATTTCGCAGGAAGGTGAAATCATTGATATGGGTGCAGAACTGGATATCGTCCTGAAAAGTGGTTCTTGGTATTCATACAATGAAGAACGTGTTGGACAAGGACGGGAAAACGCGAAGATGTTCTTGAAAGAAAATCAAGATATCGCTCTGGAGATTTCTCAGAAAATCAGGGATCATTATAATCTTGATGGAGAGCATGAGCTACCACCAGAGGAAGCGGAAGAGGAACATTTTGAATTGCTTGATTAATGGTAGGAAAAGGCCTAAGCTATTTGCTTAGGCCTTTTCCATAAATATTATGAAGTGGAAAGTGCGGAATTTTCAGCGAATTGAAAGGGTTGAAAACGGAATTGCCGTCTCCTTCCATGAAGAATGTAGCACTTTCCGGCGGTGAATATTTAAGAAAACTTGAATAATCATTGATACATAAGGGACAAACGCTTGACAATAAAAATTCTCAACTATACAATTAATATGTATATTTTACAATTTTTCAAACTAAAATTTTGAAAATTAAGTGCTGTATATTGAATTTATGTGCAATGTACTTGCCGACAGTTCAACATTTTATGTAAAAAGTTCATAGCAAGGGGAGGTGAAACGATGGAACCCATGACAATCATCTTCACTTTGCTTGGCCTAATCGTCGGTGCAGTTGTTGGCTATTTTATTCACAAATCAAAATTTGAGAGTAAAATAGCAGGGGCAAAGGGCTCTGCAGAACACATCCTTGAGGATGCAAAACGTGAAGCGGATGCACTTAAGAAAGAAGCCTTGTTGGAAGCAAAAGATGAAATTCATAAAATTCGTTCAGATTCTGATCGGGAATCCCGTGAAAGAAGGAATGAATTACAAAAACAAGAAAATCGGTTATTGCAAAGAGAAGAGAATCTGGACCGTAAGGACGATACGTTAGATAAACGTGAAAACCTTTTGGAGAAAAAAGAAGATTCTCTAAACCAAAGACAACAGCATATTGAAGAGATGGAAAGCAAAGTGGACGAAACGGTTCGTAAGCAGCAAACGGAGCTAGAACGAGTTTCAGGTTTAACTCGTGAAGAAGCTAAAGCAATCATCATAGACCGAATGGAAAACGAGCTTGCTCACGATGTAGCGCTTATGATTAAAGAAAGTGATACCCGTGCCAAAGAAGAAGCTGATAAAAAGGCAAAAGAAGTTCTTTCTCTTGCAATTCAGCGTTGTGCGGCTGATCATGTTGCAGAAACCACCGTTTCTGTAGTGAATCTTCCAAACGATGAAATGAAAGGACGGATAATTGGACGTGAAGGACGAAATATCCGGACGCTAGAAACGCTAACAGGTATAGACCTAATAATTGATGATACTCCTGAAGCTGTCATTTTATCTGGATTTGATCCGATTAGACGCGAAACGGCACGCTTGGCTCTTGAAAAACTTGTTCAGGACGGACGGATACATCCGGCTCGAATTGAAGAAATGGTTGACAAAGCAAGACGTGAGGTAGATGAACATATTCGTGAAATTGGTGAACAAACGACTTTCGAGGTTGGTGTTCACGGTCTCCATCCAGACCTTATCAAAATACTGGGTCGTTTGAAATTCCGTACAAGTTACGGACAAAACGTGCTTAAGCATTCAATTGAAGTGGCCCAGCTTTCAGGGTTGCTGGCCGCTGAGCTTGGAGAGGATGAAGTACTTGCCCGCCGTGCCGGTTTATTGCATGATATCGGGAAAGCGATCGATCATGAAGTGGAAGGCAGCCACGTTGAAATTGGCGTGGAATTGGCAACCAAGTATAAAGAGCATCCTACTGTCATTAACAGCATCGCTTCACATCATGGCGATACAGAGCCAACTTCCATCATTTCAGTGCTTGTTGCAGCCGCTGATGCATTATCAGCTGCAAGGCCTGGTGCCAGAAGTGAAACACTTGAAAATTACATTAGAAGACTTGAAAAGCTTGAGGAGATTTCCGAATCCTATGATGGAGTGGAAAAATCATTCGCGATTCAAGCCGGACGTGAAGTGCGGATTCTAGTGAAACCAGAGCAAATAGATGATCTTTCGGCCCATCGACTCGCACGTGATATCCGGAAACGGATTGAAGAAGAGCTTGATTACCCAGGTCATATAAAAGTCACGGTTATCCGTGAAACAAGAGCAGTCGAATACGCTAAATAAAGTGGGTTAAAGAAAGAGCGAAGAGGTGCAAACCTCTTCGTTTTTTCTTGTTTCTAACAGTATACGGCTCCGATATTCATCAGATATTATGTTACAATACAGACTTGATATTCTTATCATGAGAAATGTGAATGTAGAAAGGGTTTTACAATGAAACTTCTATTTATTGGAGATGTCGTAGGGGCTCTAGGTCGTGACATGGTCCAAGAATACCTTCCGAAATTAAAGGAGAAGCATAGGCCGCATATCACGGTCATCAATGGGGAAAATGCGGCAAGTGGTCGAGGGATTACGGAGAAGATTTACAGGAACTTTTTAGAGTGGGGCGCGCAGGCGGTGACGATGGGAAACCATACATGGGATAATCGCGATATTTTCAATTTCATTGAGGAAGCGAAATATCTCGTCCGTCCGGCAAACTTTCCAGAGGGTGCACCTGGAGAAGGAATGAAATTTTTAAAATTGAACCAGCTGGAAATTGCGGTCATCAATTTACAAGCTAGAACATTCATGTCGGATTTGGATTGTCCGTTCAAAAAAGCGGAGGAGCTTGTGACGATGGCGCAAAAAAGGACGCCGATCATCTTTGTTGATTTTCATGGTGAAGCAACAAGCGAAAAGCAGGCTATGGGCTGGTTCCTTGACGGCAAAGTTACAGCCGTTGTAGGTACGCATACACACGTTCAGACTGCCGATAACCGCATATTGCCTGCGGGCACTGCTTACATATCGGATGTGGGCATGACAGGGCCGTATGATGGTGTTCTTGGCATGGAAAGAGGCGCAGTGCTCCAGCGGTTCCTGACAAGCCTACCTGTTCGTTTCGAAGTGCCTAAGGAAGGCAGGACCCTATTAAGCGCGATCCTTCTGGAAATCGATGACAAATCGGGTGAGGCAAAGAAAATAGAGAGAATCCTCATCAACGAGGATCATCCCTTTTATCATTGATTAAATGAGATGGATGGTCAGTCAAATGCTGTCCATCCATTTTTTCATTCAATATCAATCTTGTCGGACAATCCCGGTTTTCTTTGTCATACAAGTTTTACTTGATGAATATAGTAGCAGTGGAAAGTGTTATAACCATTGAGCCTATGATCATAATCGGCAGGGAAGACAAGGAGGACTAGGAATGGAAATATTAAAGGTTTCAGCAAAATCTAATCCTAATTCTGTAGCAGGCGCACTAGCGGGAGTGCTCAGGGAAAGAGGGGCAGCCGAAATTCAAGCTATCGGTGCAGGTGCGTTAAATCAAGCCGTCAAGGCAGTAGCAATCGCAAGAGGATTCGTCGCACCTAGTGGAGTTGACTTGATTTGTATTCCTGCCTTTACAGATATACTTATTGATGGCGAAGAGAGAACGGCTATAAAATTAATCATTGAACCAAGATAACTTCATGAAGGAGTGTCCTGTTTGTCCATGGGCGAGCAGGCTCTTTTTTGTCCTGAAATGATGGTTCGCATTATAATGGAACATGTAAACATTAAATGAATGGGACAGGAAGGGGAATCACGTTGGCAATTTTTGACGCACATTGTGATGTGTTAATGAAGATGTTCATCGATCCGGAACTATCTTTTTTAAATAGTGATAAATTACATATAACCAAGCGGGGGTTATTGGATGAAGGGGGAAAAGTCCAATGTTTTGCGATATACATCCCTGAAAAAGTCCATCCGGATATGAGGTTCCAGGCAGCATTGGCGATGGTTGATATTTTTCATGAAAAGATTTTGGCCGAGCCGGAAATGAAATTCATAAAGTCGAAGTCTGACATTGAATCTCTTACAGAATCGGAAATCGGGGCAATGCTGTCTCTGGAGGGGTGCGATTGCATCGGGAACGATCTGCTGAAGCTGAAAACGCTCCTTCACCTTGGCGTTTCCTCTGTAGGGCTAACATGGAATCACGCGAACCTAGTAGCTGATGGGGCACTCGAAGCGAGAGGGGCGGGTTTGACGGAATTTGGAGAAGAGGTGGTGACCCTGCTAAATGAGAGAGCAATTTGGTGCGACGTATCTCATTTATCGGAAGCGGGGTTTTGGGACACCATAAAAAGGGCTGAATACCCCATCGCCTCCCATTCGAATGTCCATTCACTTTGTTCCCATCCGCGAAATTTAAAAGACAGTCAAATTAGAGCCCTTTTGCAAAAGAAGGGAGTGATAGGAATAACCTTTGTCCCGCAATTTTTATCTAATGGTGACTCCGCTTCGATAAAGGATATTTTGAAGCATATAGACCATGTATGCAGTCTAGGCGGTGAGAAGCAAATTGGTTTCGGTTCGGACTTTGATGGAATCGATCATATGGTCGACAATTTAACCTCATTTAAGGATTATCATATTTTGATCAATGAGTTGAATAAGTTTTATTCCAGTGAGTTTGTAAAAGGGCTTCTATTTGGTAATTTTGCACGTCACTTTCCTGTTAAAAAAGAAGGGTTTTAGAAGATTTTTAATTCGTACTATATAGATATGAATAAATATTCTGAAAATATAAACAATAGAATCAAAAAGGTTGCAATTTAATGGTTTAACCGATAGAATTGAAAGCGTTTAGTACACCTTTCCTAAATTAGAACGATTAATTATACATAATCGAATGTTCTGACGAGAGGTGCATTTAAATGCATTTATATACGAACGTTCTAAAGGAGTGTAAGACATGATCAATCAACTTTCATGGAAAGTTGGCGGACAACAAGGTGAAGGTATTGAAAGTACAGGAGAGATTTTCTGTATTGCCCTCAATCGCTTAGGATATTACTTGTATGGCTACCGTCATTTCTCGTCCCGAATAAAGGGTGGACACACGAATAACAAAATTCGTGTAAGTACTACGGAAACTCGTGCTATCTCTGATGATTTAGACATCTTAGTCGCTTTTGACCAAGAAACGATTGACGTCAATTATAAAGAATTACATGAGGGTGGCATCATAATCGCGGATGCAAAATTCAAACCTGTCTGCCCAGAAGATACAAAGGCAGAATTATATATTGTTCCATTTACGGAAATTGCAGCAGAACTAGGCACATCATTAATGAAAAACATGGTCGCCATCGGTGCGACATGTGCTGTCCTTGGAATGGAAATATCCGTATTCAATGATGTGGTAGATGAAATCTTCGGCCGTAAAGGCGAAGAAATCGTCAAGAAGAATATGGATGCCATTACTGCTGGGTACAAGGCAATGGAAGTCATGCTTGGAGAAAAACTGGGTGCAATGGAGCTGGAGAAGGCAGATGGACAAAAACGCTTGTTCATGATCGGTAACGATGCCATCGCTTTAGGCGCAGTTGCAGGGGGCTGCCGCTTCATGGCAGCCTATCCAATCACTCCGGCTTCGGAAATCATGGAGTACCTGATTAAAAAACTTCCGCAATTAGGCGGGACGGTCATTCAGACTGAAGATGAAATCGCGGCGGCTACAATGGCGATTGGAGCAAACTACGGCGGTGTTCGGGCCATTACGGCTTCGGCCGGTCCTGGCCTATCCTTGAAAATGGAAGCGATCGGTTTGGCGGGTATTACCGAAACACCGATTGTCATTGTCGATACGCAACGTGGAGGTCCATCTACAGGGCTTCCTACGAAACAGGAGCAATCCGATTTAATGGCCATGATTTATGGCACGCACGGTGAAATTCCTAAAATCGTCATGGCTCCAAGTACAGTTGAGGAAGCTTTTTATGATACGGCAGAAGCGTTCAACCTTGCCGAGGAATATCAATGCCCAGTCATCGTTTTATCGGATCTACAGCTTTCATTAGGTAAACAGACGGTACAGCCGCTTGATTACGGGAAAGTGGAGATAAGACGCGGGAAGTTGGTGGACACTGAAATTGAAGAGTCTGAAAACAAGGCATACTTCAAACGATATGAAGTTACGCAAGACGGCGTCTCACCTCGCGTCGTACCTGGCATGAAAAACGGTATCCACCATGTAACAGGTGTTGAGCATGATGAAACCGGAAGACCATCCGAGACCGCTTTGAATCGTAAGGCGCAAATGGATAAACGGATGCGCAAGCTGGATAACTTGACGACTACCTTCCAAACACCCGTTTACAAAAACACACCGCATGAAGAGGCGGATTTATTAATACTTGGGTTTAATTCCACACGCGGGACGATCGATGAAGCAATCGGCCGCTTGGAAACGGATGGCATGAAAGTCAACCATGCTCAAATTCGTTTGATTCACCCATTCCCTGCTGATGAAGTTCTTGCTTTAGTTCAATCGGCTAAGAAGGTAGTGGTTATCGAAAACAATGCGACTGGACAATTGGCTAATATCATCAAGATGAATGTCGGACATGTCAATAAAATTAAAAGTATCCTAAAATATGATGGCAATCCATTCCTCCCGCATGAAATTCACACACAATGCAAGGAGATGTTCGAATATGGCAACATTTAAAGAATTTCGTAATGATGTAAAACCTAACTGGTGTCCTGGCTGCGGGGATTTCTCCGTTCAGGCTGCCATGCAGCGTGCGGCGGCTAATGTAGGGTTGGAGCCAGAGAATTTGGCTGTCGTTTCCGGTATTGGCTGCTCAGGCCGTATATCCGGTTACATCAAGTCATATGGCTTCCATGGCATCCATGGCCGCTCGCTTCCAATCGCACAAGGAGTGAAAATGGCCAACCGTGAATTGACCGTAATCGCTTCTGGCGGTGACGGAGATGGCTTTGCCATTGGGATGGGCCATACCATCCATGCGATCCGCCGTAATATCGACATAACGTATATCGTCATGGATAACCAAATATATGGATTGACAAAGGGTCAAACTTCTCCGCGTTCAGCCGCTGGGTTCAAAACGAAGTCCACGCCGGAAGGATCGATTGAGCAGGCCGTTTCACCAATGGAATTGGCATTATCAGCCGGTGCCACCTTTGTTGCCCAAAGCTTTTCCACTGACCTGAAGGACTTGACGGCAATCATTGAAGCGGGAATCAAACATAAAGGTTTTTCCTTCATCAATGTGTTCTCTCCATGCGTGACATATAACAAGATCAATACGTATGATTGGTTTAAGCAGAACTTAACGAAATTGAATACGATTGAAGGATATGATTCTTCAAATAAAGAACAAGCCATGCAGACTTTGATGAAGCATGACAGTTTAGTGACAGGAATCATTTATCAAGATTCTTCACGGCCTTCGTACCAGGAATTAATTCCGGGATATGCTGAAGAAGCGCTGAATAAATCAGACCTGACACTGGATCAAGCACATTTCGATAAGCTTGTTACAGAATTCATGTAAAATATGAAAAGGGCTCACCCCTCAAGTTGGGGTGAGCCCTTTTTGTGTTCTATTGGAAAGCTGTTACAAGAAGGATTCATCATCCTCTAGGTTAAGCTTACCAAAAGTTACGATTACAGCCGCAGCCGAATGAGAAGAAATTGCAACGATTTCTTCTACAACAACAGTTGTTATTGTTATTGTTGTTGTTATTATTGTGATGGTGATGATGGTGGTGCTGCTCGCGGTTACAATCACGGTCATTATCGCGGTCCCGATCACGATCGTTGTCGCGTTTTTGACAACCTTTCACCGCACGACAAAAATCTTCTGCGATCCGATCGTTATTGTTGTTGTTATTATTATGGTGATTATTGTTACATGACATATAAGTCACTCCTTAGTTTTGTTTTTTGTTGTACAAGATATCTTATTCAAGAGCGGACAAGATGCTATAGAAACATGACCCATTTATTAAAAATGTACGTATGTCCCCAAAATCCAATAAAGGCAGGTGCAAAGGAGAGTATGGTATTTTTTAGTTTGGGATTTCATATATTTACTTATTAAGGACGGTGAAAGAGCAGCCCTACTTCAGGGGGAATGTACATGTTTAAAGGGAAAATGAAAGCGATTGTCAAACATCACCGCGGGTATGGGGCGGAAATGCAGGATGTGAACATTCCGGAATTTCGTGAGGACGAGGTTTTGATAAAAGTAAACATGGCTTCTATCTGCGGAACGGATATTCATATATACACTTGGGATAAATGGTCACAAGGAAGAGTGAAGCCGCCATATGTTTTCGGACATGAATTTTCTGGGGAAGTAGTGGAAATAGGATCAAATGTGGCCAATGTGTCAATTGGTGATTTTGTATCTGCAGAAACACATATCGTTTGCGGTGGATGCAGGCAATGTTTAACGGGACAGTTTCATGTTTGTAAACATACAACCATAATCGGTGTCGATACACACGGATGCTTTTCGGAGTACGTGGCGCTGCCGGCCAAAAATCTATGGAAAAATCCAATCGATATGCCCCCCGATATTGCTACAATCCAAGAGCCGATGGGGAATGCGGTCCATTCCGTGCTTGCTGGGGACGTACTTGGCAAAACGGTAGCCATCATTGGCTGTGGTCCGATTGGGCTTATGGCAGTTGCCGTGGCAAAGGCCGCGGGAGCAGACAAAGTGATCGCTCTCGATATAAATGATTATCGCCTACAGCTTGCAAAAAAGATGGGGGCTACACACCTCATCCAATCAAATAAGGAGGATCCTTTGGGAATCATCCAACGCCTTACAAATACGGACGGGGTGGATGTGGTTTGTGAAATGAGCGGCAATCCAGCAGCGATCGATCAAGGATTTAAGATGGCGACGAATGGCGGAAGGGTATCCATCCTAAGTTTGCCAGCGCAGCCCGTCACACTTAATATAACAGAGGATATTGTATTCAAGGGCCTTACTGTGCAAGGGATTACCGGCAGGAAAATGTTTTCAACCTGGCAGCAGGTGTCAAGCTTGCTTGGAAGCGGAAAGGTGGACTTAAGGCCGATGATTACGCACCGCTTCTCATTAAGCGACTTCGAGATGGGGTTCGATTTGATGATCAAAGGTCAAAGTGGCAAGGTACTCCTGATTCCTTAAAGAGATAATTGACTTGAACTCGCGAGTAAAAAGGCCAAATTGGCGAGAAAAGCGCTCAAACTCGCGAGTAAAAGGCCCGAATTGGCGAGAAAAGCGTAAACTCAAGAGTTCGATAGAGACAGCTTTGAAGGAATAGCGCGTTTTCCTCTAATATAATAAGAATTGGCTAAATTCGATGGGGAAGCTAAGGATCAATGGTGTACTTAAATGTTCCAAATATGTAAATGTGAAAAATTCCTTACAATTGCGTAGGACATGACAGAATGATTGTTTCTTGTTCTTAAAAGCTTTATACTAAGGTAATGTGGATATTTCACACTAAAAAACGAATCATTACTGGTAATTACCAAAAATGAAAGCTGCATAAAGCGTTAGTCACAAGATAGGTGTTTTAATAGTTGGTGATAGAATAAACTAACTATTTTGAAAGGAGAATGACCATGAACGAGAAACAACGATTAGAATCACAGCAAGTGAATGCTGAAAATCCAGCGGACAAAAAATCCGAAAAGGATTACAGTAAATACTTTCAAGCGGTTTATATTCCGCCTTCCTTAAAAGATGCGAAAAAACGCGGGAAGGAAGAAGTGGAATACCATGATGATTTTGCGATTCCAGAAGCATTCCGTGGAATGGGAGAAGGCAAAAAATTCTACATTCGTACATATGGCTGCCAAATGAATGAACATGACACGGAGGTTATGGCGGGTATCTTTACGGCACTTGGCTATCAGCCGACTGACACGGTGGATGATGCTAATGTCATTTTACTTAACACATGTGCGATCAGGGAAGGCGCAGAGAATAAAGTGTTTGGTGAATTGGGACATTTGAAATCATTGAAGCTGGAAAAGCCGGATTTATTGCTTGGCGTTTGCGGCTGTATGTCCCAGGAAGAATCAGTCGTAAAGCGAATTCTTGAAAAGCACCATTTTGTGGATATGATTTTCGGAACGCACAATATCCACCGCCTGCCGCAAATTCTTAATGAAGCTTATCTTTCCAAGGAAATGGTCATTGAGGTTTGGTCCAAAGAAGGGGATGTAATTGAAAACCTTCCGAAGATTCGGAAAGGTAAAACGAAGGCATGGGTCAATATCATGTATGGCTGTGACAAGTTTTGTACATATTGCATTGTGCCTTACACGAGAGGGAAGGAAAGAAGCCGCAGACCGGAAGATATCATCCAGGAAGTGCGTCATCTAGCCGCTCAGGGCTACAAAGAAATTACTTTACTAGGACAGAACGTCAATGCATATGGGAAAGATTTTACGGATATCGAATTTCGTTTCGGTGATTTAATGGATGAAATTCGCAAAATCGACATTCCGCGAATTCGGTTTACGACAAGTCATCCTCGTGACTTTGATGATCACTTGATTGAAGTTCTTGCTAAAGGCGGTAATCTTGTTGATCATATTCACCTTCCAGTTCAATCGGGAAGTACGGACACCTTAAAAATCATGGCTCGCAAATATACGCGAGAACAGTATTTTGAGCTAGTAAGGAAGATCAAGGAAGCCATCCCAAGTGCATCGTTAACGACTGATATCATTGTCGGCTATCCAAACGAAACGGAAGAGCACTTTGAAGAAACGATGTCTTTATACCGTGAAGTCGGTTTTGATGCAGCATATACTTACATTTATTCGCCACGTGAAGGGACACCGGCAGCTAAAATGCAGGATAACGTACCGATGGAAGTGAAAAAGGAGCGCCTGCAGCGCTTGAATGCCCTCGTTAATGAAACGTGCGCTTTGAAAATGAAAGAGTATGACGGGCAAGTTGTTGAAGTGCTAGTAGAGGGTGAAAGCAAGAAGAATGCGGAAGTATTAGCAGGTTATACAACGAAAAATAAGCTCGTGAACTTCAAAGGACCAAAATCTGCCATCGGTCAAATCGTGAAAGTGAAAATCACTGGAACGAAAACATGGTCACTAAATGGAGATATGGTTGAAGAAGCAGCGGCAATTGAGGTGGAATAAGATGACGAAATATACTAAAGATGACATTTTGACAAAAGCGGCGGAGCTTGCAGAAATGATCGCCAGCACGGAAGAAGTGGATTTCTTTAAACGGGCAGAAGCTCACATCAATGAAAACCAAAAAATCCGCGAAATGATTGCCAGTATAAAAAGCTTGCAAAAACAGGCGGTCAATTTCCAGCATTATGGCAAGGACAAGGCGTATAACCAAGTACAAGCCAAGATCGAAGCACTTGAAAATCAATTGGATGAGCTTCCGATCGTTCAGCAATTCAAACAATCACAAGTTGACGTGAATGATCTATTGCAAATGGTTTCGTCACAAGTATCGAATAAGGTGACGGACTTGATCATTGAAGCTACCGAAGGCGACATCCTTCGCGGCGAAACAGGTTCACAGGTACAAGCTGGCGGCGGAAGCTGTTCATGAATATCAAGAAGCCCTTCTGAAAAATAGAAGGGCTTTTTTAACACCCGGAAATCCTTATACAGCGCCCATTCGTGACACATATCCCAAAACATGCGCATAAAATAACCTAGGTTTAAAACATTACAGCAGTTTTCAAACAAAAAAAATTCTACGCACACTAGACTTTTACCACGCATAGGATGAATGGAAACTGTATGAGGAGGGTTCGCTAGCATGTCACAATATAGAGAGATAATCACTAAAGCGGTGGTGGCAAAGGGACGAAAATTCACAAAGTCCTCTCACACCATTTGCCCGGCTCATCATCCTTCTAGCATTCTAGGTTGTTGGATCATCAACCATAAATACGATGCAAAGAAAGTCGGCAAAAAGGTAGAAATTCACGGCAGCTACGAAATCAACGTTTGGTATTCCTATAACCATAATTCAAAAACGGAAGTTGTTACTGAAAAGGTGCAATATACCGACGTGATTTCGCTGAAATACCGTGATCCCGATTGCCTTGATGACCATGAAATCGTTGCAAAAGCTGTCCAACAGCCGAATTGTTTAGAAGCTTGCATCTCACCATGCGGACAAAAAATCATTGTCCATGTGGAAAGGGAATTCTTTGTGGAGGTCGTCGGCGAAACGAAAATCTGTGTCGCCGTTAGTCCAGATGGCCGATGTGAGGATGACTGGGGCTGTGATTTCGATGATGAGGAATTCGAAGATTTAGATCCGGATTTCCTAGATGAATTCGAAGACGAATAAAATATAGGCAGTAACTACCGGATGACACATTTCATCCGGTTTTATTTATTTTGAATGGGGTTGTGCTTTCCCTTGTTTGCTGGCAGGCGATTTTTTACTGGCTGACTGATTTTCCATGCAATTTCGAATACAGGCAATGTTGCTTTCTCGTATGTTATAATGGAGGATATGAATCAGAAAATAGATTATAGTTTGGAAAGGTTTTGAAGGAATGGCTGGATATACTCCGATGATACAGCAATATTTAAAAATTAAGGCAGAGTATCAAGATGCCTTTTTATTTTTTCGTTTAGGCGATTTTTATGAGATGTTTTTTGATGATGCACTGAATGCCTCGCAGGAGCTTGAAATCACATTGACGAGCCGGGAAGGTGGAAGTGAAGATAGGATTCCGATGTGTGGCATCCCATATCACTCGGCTGCTAACTATATTGATATTTTGATAGAAAAAGGGTTTAAGGTAGCCATATGTGAACAGACGGAAGACCCAAAACAAGCAAAGGGTGTAGTGCGCAGGGAAGTGGTCCAGCTGATTACACCGGGAACGAAAATGGATAGCAAAGGCCTTCGTGAAAAGGAAAACAATTATATTGCCACCATCACTTCATTTGCTGATGGTCAATTCGGATTCGGATACAATGATCTTTCAACAGGGGAAAATAAGGTAACTTTGATTGAGAGTTTCGAAGAAGTTCTCAATGAATTTGCGATCCTTGGTGCAAGCGAAGTGGTCATTGCAGATGATTTCGATGAAGAATGGAAAAAAAAGCTCCAAGAACGGGGAGCTGCGGCCTTATCTATCGAGAATAACCAAATCGAAAGCGAGTCGTTTCTTTCCCTACTGCAGCAATTGAAAGACCAAAAACAAGCTGTAACCTCCTCACGTTTATTGAATTATTTATATCGTACACAAAAGCGCAGTCTGGATCATTTACAGCCAGTGCTGGCTTATGAAACGTCACAATATATGAAAATTGATTATTATAGTAAACGGAACTTGGAATTGACCGAAACCATTCGTTCCAAAGGAAAGAAAGGTTCATTATTATGGCTGCTTGATGAGACGAAAACGGCGATGGGCGGAAGGATGCTGAAACAATGGATTGATAGGCCGCTCATTAACAAAAAACAGATCGAGCGGAGACAGAGCCTTGTTGAAACCTTGAAAAATCAATACTTCGAACGGCAGGATTTACGTGAACGCCTGAAGGAAGTCTACGACTTGGAGCGACTTGCCGGAAGGGTCGCCTTTGGTAATGTTAATGCAAGGGACCTGATTCAGTTGAAACGCTCCTTGCAGCAGGTTCCGATCATCCGTGAAATCGTCAAGTCGATGGCCTCCAATCACGACATATCGGTTCTTGCCGAGAAATTGGATCCGTGTGAAGAAGTGACCGATCTGCTGGAAACTGCATTGGTTGAGAATCCGCCATTGTCCGTCAAGGAAGGGAATATCATTCAGGATGGTTTCCATAAGGAGCTGGATACATACAGGGATGCCAGCCGTAACGGAAAAACGTGGATTGCTCAGCTTGAACGCCAAGAGCGCGAACGCACAGGAATCAAATCATTGAAAATTGGTTATAATCGTGTGTTTGGCTATTATATCGAAGTCACACGTGCCAACTTGCATTTGCTTGAAGAAGGGCGTTACGAACGGAAGCAAACGTTAACGAATGCTGAACGCTATATTACGCCTGAATTAAAAGAAAAGGAAGCTTTGATTTTACAAGCAGAAGAAAAAAGCATTGGTTTGGAATATGACTTATTTCTTAATCTGCGTGAAGAGGTCAAGAGCTATATCCCTCGTTTACAGGATCTAGCCAAAGGCGTCAGTGAACTGGATGTCTTGCAATGCTTTGCGACGATTAGTGAAGAACGTCATTATGTGAAGCCTGTCTTTTCGGATAGCCGGAGAATCGTTTTGAAGGAAGGACGTCATCCGGTAGTGGAAAAAGTGCTCCAATCACAGGAATATGTCCCCAATGACTGCATGATGGATGCTGAGCGGGAGCTGCTTCTGATAACAGGACCCAATATGTCAGGGAAAAGCACATATATGCGCCAGGTTGCACTGACATCAATATTGGCGCAAATTGGCTGCTTCGTGTCGGCAAGCATAGCGGAATTGCCTATTTTTGATAAAGTATTCACCCGGATTGGCGCGGCAGATGATTTGATTTCAGGTCAGAGCACATTCATGGTCGAGATGCTTGAAGCAAGAAATGCGATCATGAATGCAACAGAAAATAGCTTGATATTATTCGATGAGATCGGACGGGGTACATCCACATATGATGGGATGGCACTTGCTCAGGCCATCATTGAATATATACATGAAGAAATTGGGGCAAAGACCCTTTTTTCAACGCATTATCACGAATTGACTGTCCTGGCATCGGAATTGCCTAAGTTAAGTAATATACATGTCAGTGCAATTGAGCAAAACGGAAATGTCGTTTTCCTTCATAAAATTAAAGAAGGCCCGGCGGATAAAAGCTACGGAATCCATGTAGCCAAGCTAGCTGACTTACCAAAGCCTTTAATTGAGCGTGCGGCAGCGATTTTAACACATTTGGAAAAGGAAAATGGACAAGCAAAGGCCACGCCGGAACAGCCGGTTGAGCAGGTAAGAGCTGCTGCCGAAGAGGTTCCGGAATCGGCAGATGAGGCACAGCTTTCCTTCTTTGGCGAAGAAGCTCCTAAAGGAAAAGCGACTTCCTCACCTAAGGAAAAAAAGGTGTTGGATGATATTAAATCTCTTGATATTCTTGAAATGACGCCGCTAGAGGCGATGAATATCCTGTACAAACTACAGAAGAAGCTGAAATGAGAAAATAAAGCGAGGCGATGGAAATGGGAAAAATCATCCAGCTGGACGAGTCTTTATCAAATAAAATCGCAGCCGGCGAAGTTGTAGAACGCCCTGCCTCAGTCGTAAAGGAACTTGTTGAAAACGCCATTGATGCAAACAGCACCATCATTGAAATTGAATTGGTCGAGGCGGGACTTGGCTCGATTAGGATTGTGGACAATGGCGATGGGATATTGGCTGATGATGTAGAGGCAGCATTCAAACGTCACGCCACAAGTAAAATAAAAGATGAAAATGACTTATTCAGAATTCGAACCCTAGGTTTCCGCGGTGAAGCGATGCCTAGTATCGCTTCCGTTTCACGCTTCGAGATGAAGACGAGCACAGGAGATGGGGCAGGGACGCGCATCCTTCTCGAAGGGGGCTTGATTAGTGAACTTGAGGCTTCGTCGAGCCGTAAAGGAACGGATATCCTGGTTTCCGATTTATTTTACAATACACCTGCAAGATTGAAGTATATGAAAACCATTCATACGGAGCTTGGAAATATTACCGATGTCGCCAATAGGCTCGCCCTTTCGCACCCGGATGTTTCCATCCGCTTATCACACAATGAGAAGCGTATCCTGCATACGAATGGTAACGGTGATGTCAGGCAGGTGCTAGCGGCCATTTATGGTACGAATATCGCCAAAAAGATGATTCCGGTGCAAGCAAGCTCCCTGGACTTCACACTTTCCGGCTATATCGTGATGCCTGAGATCACCAGGGCTTCAAGGAATTATATTTCAACCATGATAAACGGCCGTTTCATCAAAAACTATGCACTTGTGAAGGCGATCCTCGATGGGTATCATACGCTGCTTCCTATTGGCCGCTTTCCGATTGCGTTATTGAATATTGAAATGGATCCGATCCTTGTCGACGTCAACGTCCATCCATCAAAAATGGAGGTAAGGCTCAGCAAGGAACAAGAATTGTACAGCTTAGTATCAGAAACGATTAAATCTGCTTTTAAAAAGCTTTCGCTCATCCCAAGCGGATATGCACCGCCTGCCCCTAAGCCGGAACAGGTTAAAAGTGAGCAAACTACGTTGGATTTGGACCATGTCGTGGAGAGCGGCAAGCGTGTTCTTGAAGAAGCGAAAAAAGAAGCGTCACTTTTGAAGGATACATTGATCCGTGAAAAGCAGGAACAAAAAAATCATGAGAATTTTATTGCAGGGTTTAATCTCGAACCAATCAAGGAACTGATCTATAGCAATGAGGATCAGCAGCAAATGGCGGACGTCTACATCCCGGTCTTGCCTGAGGGAGAAAGTAAACCATATTACGAATCGGCTGAAAAATATACCACCTACACAGTGGAGCAAGAGGCAGAAGAAGAAGAAGAAGAGGATGTACCGGCAAGCCGAGTCCCGCCGATGTATCCAATCGGGCAAATGCATGGAACGTATATTTTCGCCCAAAACGAAAATGGTTTATATATCATCGATCAGCATGCAGCCCAGGAACGGATCAAATACGAATATTTTAAAGAAAAAGTCGGACAAGTTGAAAATGAGCTCCAAGATATGCTCGTCCCGATCACACTTGAATTTTCAACAGACCAATGCATCCGGATCAATGAATATCGCCATGAGCTGGAAAAAGTCGGGGTCTATTTAGAAGAGTTTGGCTACAACGCCTATATTGTCAGGTCCCATCCGCAATGGTTCCCAAAAGGAATCGAACAGGAAATCCTGGAGGAAATGATCGAACAATTGCTGATGATGAAAAAGGTGGACATTAAAAAACTGCGCGAAGAAGCTGCCATCATGATGAGCTGCAAAGCCTCCATCAAGGCAAACCGCCACCTCCGCAATGATGAAATACAAGCACTGCTGGATGAACTAAGGCGGACGACCGATCCCTTCACATGCCCGCACGGAAGACCGATCATCATCTCCTATTCCATTTATGAAATGGAGAAAATGTTCAAAAGGGTCATGTAATTAAAAGCAATGGAAAACCGTTATGTAATGGGGTTTTCCATTGCTTTTTTTCGTTGTTTCTGGAGCTTTTATCTTTTGCGATTTATCTTTTTTTTCACCTGAATGGCTTATTAGGATTTTATCTCGGAGTTTCGCCGCCGAAGGTTGCCATATGAAAAATGTTCCTCATTACTACTGTTCTCCGCTCATAATGAGATTGAATAGCTTCATCAAGCGACCTTTGAGAAATCAGCATGAGGATGATTTCAATAAGTGAAGTATTTGAATCAAACTGGATATCCTTTCACTTATACCACTACTTTTTCATGGGTATATTTATGTAAGGCAAGCAAAAATGTAATAGTAAAGGAGAAGTCATTACTAAAAAAGTCGTGTTGTTTGGATATGGACATGGTAAATTTATATTACAAGAAATCAGGAAAGACCAATGAGGTAAATTCAGATATGAATATATTACAATCCCATACAGCATTAAATAGAGAAGAATGGGCTAAATTACGTAACAAAACACCGTTGTTGTTATCAAAAAATGAATTGGAGAATGTTAAAGGAACAAATGATATAATTTCTCTTCAAGAAGTGGAGGAGATTTACCTACCCTTATCACGTTTAATTAATCTAAAAGTGGAAGCATCTAGACAATGGAAGGCGGTAACCTGCTCATTTTTAGATGAAAAACCTAAAAAAGTCCCTTTTGTTATTGGTGTTGCAGGAAGTGTTGCAGTTGGGAAAAGCACCACTGCTAGAGTGTTGAGAACCCTTTTATCAAGGTGGGAAAGCCATAAAAAAGTGGATCTGGTTACAACAGACGGTTTCTTATACTCTACGGATACTTTAGAAAAAAAGGGACTGATGAGTAGAAAAGGTTTTCCAGAAAGCTATGACACCCAAAAATTAATCGATTTCATGGTTAGAGTGAAATCAGGAGTAGATAAAGTGGAAGCACCAGTATACTCTCATCTAACATATGACATAGTGCCCGACAAAGCTGAAATTATAAGAAATCCAGATATCCTTATTGTAGAGGGAATTAATGTTCTTCAAGTTAAAAATTCCAATCCTTTATTTGTAAGTGACTTTTTTGACTTTTCAATCTATCTTGACGCCGAAGAAAGTGATATAAAGCAATGGTATATCGAAAGGTTCTTTCTCCTTCAAAAGACAGCATTCGAGGATAAACAATCTTATTTTCATCGGTATAAAGATTTTTCTCAGAAAGAAGCAATGGAAAAAGCTACTGAAATATGGGCAGACATTAATGCTAAAAATTTAAAAGAAAATATACTGCCTACGATGAGAAGGGCTGATTTAATACTTAGAAAAAATCACGATCATGAAATTGAAAAAGTATATTTAAAGAAGTTCTAGCTGCCATTTGGCAGCTTTTTATGGTTTTTTTCAAATCCCGATTGGAGGTTGGTTTATCCTAAGCATATTCAATCCAATATTTTCAACCCTGTGACAGATAAGGCTTATGCTGTCCAAAAAAAGCAAAAAAACCACTTGTATTTTACCAACTCCTTCAGCTGCATTTGCGTTGCTTTCATGACGAATGTTACGTTAAAAAGTACTTAAAAGCATTAACTACGTACACTGCCGAGGAGGTTATAATAGTAGGAGATAACAAAAATATCAAACAGTGGAAGGGAAAGAAATTAATGAAATACGAGTGGAGAAAAAAAGAGAAGGAATTATATATTCCAAAGAGAAAGCCTGAACTTGTCACGATTCCGGAGCAATATTTTTTCTCGATAGGAGGAAAAGGAAATCCAAATGAGCAGGAATTCGCTGAAAAGATCGGTGTTCTTTATTCATTAGCTTATGCGGTGAGAATGATGCCGAAGCAGGGGGAAACTCCCGATGGGTATTTCGAATATACTGTATATCCATTAGAAGGTGTATGGGACCTAACAGAAGCGGGCAGGAAATTAAATACATTGGATAAGGAAGAATTATTATATACGATCATGATTAGACAGCCGGACTTTGTAACAAAAGAAGTAGTAGAGAGAGCGTTTGAACATGTAGAAAAAAAGAAACCTCATCCCTTTCTAAATGAAGCGAAGTTCGGTACATATGAAGATGGTTTAACTGTCCAGATGCTTCATGTCGGTCCATATGATGACGAACCCCAAAGCTTCCAACTCATGAAAGAATTCACCGAAAATAATAATCTGGAACGAATTTCATTACAACATAGAGAAATATATCTTTCTGATTTCAGGAAAGTTGAACCTGCAAAATTAAAAACTGTGTTGCGATATAAGGTTAAGGCGATTGAATGATTTGTTAACTACCCACATGTCATTGCTATCGAATTTATCGATGGAGGCGTGAGCTCTGAGTACCGGATATGTCATGTTTATAGACTGCAATAAAGGAGGCCAGATAAAATGGGTCTTTTTTTATTTGTTTAAATACACATTTTCATTCAGTCCCAAAATGATAAAAGAATAAAACTATTTTAATATTCCGTTTGTTTCAATTCATGTTAATGTATTGGATTGCATTTCTGTGATAAAACACTTACATTTCCTTTTATCTATGTATAATTACCTGAATATATAGAATTAACTTTTAATTTGTGTGATTCAGTGATATTATTTTATGAGAATTTTCAAACTATTCAACAGGAGGCGAAGCACTCATATGTCACAGATGTTGGCTTTGGTTATTGTAATTTTGATTTTATTTGTTGGAGACATAGTGGCGGTTCGAACTAAAGCCTGGATACCTTCCGTTTTTATTTCCGCGGTCCTATTTCTAGCTGGTTATTGGACATTTTTTCCACAGGATATCGTTTCGATCGCTGGTGTTCCGCCGGTAGTGGCAACCATGATGATGTACCTTTTGATCACGAATATGGGAACATTGCTTTCGATACGGGAATTGATGAATCAATGGAAAACGATTGTCATCTCCCTATCCGGGATTCTTGGTATTGTGGCGCTATTATTCGGAGTCGGCATATTTATCTTTGATTTGCAAACGGTGCTTGTCGCGATTCCTCCTTTAGTCGGCGGCATGGTATCTTCAATAATCATGTCGGAAGGAGCTGCAGATGCAGGTCTTACGAGTTTGTCCGTCTTTGCCATCGTTATTTATGTGATGCAAGGCTTTGCTGGCTATCCTTTGACATCCATTGTTTTGAAGAAAGAAGGCAAGAAGCTTCTTGGACAATATCGGAATGGGCAATTAACGGTAAAAAAGGGTGATCCGGCATCTGATGCGGGAGGCATGGCGGAACTCAAGCTGTTTAAAAAACTCCCTGAAAAATATAATACGGAATATTTCAAATTTTTCAGACTCGCGGTTGTGGCTTTTTTCGCTTATCTTGTTTCGGCTGGATTGGCTCCGATCGTATCCATTAATGCTTTTGTTCTTTGCTTGCTTTTTGGGGTTATCGCAAAAAGCATCGGTTTCCTGGAAAAACAGCCTTTGCAAAAAGCAAATGGGTTTGGATTTGCCATCATGGCCCTTATGCTTTTCGTTTTTGACGGATTGAAAAGTGCAACGCCAAGCATGATGATGGAAATCCTTTATCCACTTGTTGTTTGCATTACCTTAGCCGTGATTGGAATGTATATATTCTCTTTCGTTGCAGGGAAGTTATTAAAGGTCAGCAAAGAAATGGCCTTTGCAGTATCTTTAACGGCATTATATGGATTTCCAGCAGATTACATCATCACTAATGAAGTGGTCAATTCATTGACAAAAGATGAAAAAGAAAAAGAAGCATTGCTAAGCCATATGCTCCCGCCGATGCTTGTCGGTGGATTCATATCAGTCACTATTGTATCGGTCATTCTAGCAGGAATATTCGTGCAATTTTTGTAAGAAAGGAGGAGTTTCAGGTGAGACTTGTTGAACGTATAGAAAAGCAAATAAATGATTTGAGCAGATTTACAGCAACACCAGGAAAAGGGACTACCCGGCTAACGTATAGCAAGGAAGACTTGCTTACCCGGAATTATATTAAAGATAAAATGATGGAGTATGAATTAACGGTTCGGGAAGATGGCCTTGGGAATATTTTTGGAAAGCTTGCCGACACTGTGAAAGATGCTCCGAGCGTTCTGATCGGTTCACATTTTGATTCCGTCCCAAATGGCGGTGCGTATGACGGGCCAGCTGGCGTAATAGTCGCTCTTGAAGTGGCAGCCCTTTTTGCCGAAAATCGATTGAGACCTATATATCCATTGGAAATCGTTGCTCTCATTGAAGAAGAAGGTTCTCGTTTTGGCGGTGGGCTAATGGGGTCGAGAGGAATGGCTGGCTCGCTTAGTGAGGAAGATTTTAAAAGCTTGAAGGACGAAGATGGTATCACAACCATAGAAGCGATGTCGAAGATTGGACTGGATAGTTCGCTTCCGAAAAAGAGAGCAGCCAGGACTATAAAAACATTTCTCGAATTGCATATCGAGCAGGGCCCCATTCTTGAAGAGAAGAATATTCCCATTGGGGTCGTAGAAGCCATCGTTGGCATAACGCAACTGGAAGTAACGGTGGAAGGGAAGGCAGGACATGCAGGCACTACCCCGATGGATCGCCGTACAGATGCATTGGTTACGACCGCCAACATCATTTCCCGCTTACCGGACTTAGCAATTGAAGAGGGAGAAGGGACGGTCATCACGACGGGCCGCCTTCATGTTTTTCCAAATGGAGCCAACGTGATTCCCGATAAAGTGGTATTTTCAGTGGACATTCGATCTGGCAAGGAAGAACATATTTCCCGTGTCATCAAAAAAGTACATGAATTAATTGATTCCTATCAAGATCAGGGCTTCCAAACAAAAGCTGAACAGCTTTTATATATGCCGCCTAAAATCTTGAATGAAGAGATTGGAGCTTTGCTAAAAGAGAAATGTGCCGATTTAGGAATTCCATACTGCTCGATTAACAGCGGAGCAGGCCATGATGCGATGGTTTTTTCCGATGTGACTGATGTCGGCATGCTCTTTGTTCCAAGTAAAGCAGGATTAAGTCATTGTCCTGAGGAATATTCTGATGCACGTCATTTGGCAAATGGTGTGCAAATATTTTACGAAGTGGCCAAACGATTAACGGAGGTAGAATGAGGATGATCAATCAAGCAATAAAAGCAGCTATTCAAGAATACGGTGCAGAATTAACGGAAATACGCAGAAAACTTCATAGCGAACCGGAGTTATCTTGGGAGGAAGTAAAAACAACTGCATATGTTTGCGAATACCTTGAAAAATTAGGAATCACTTACCGTAAAACGGAACCAACAGGCGTTATTGCGGAAATTAAAGGTGGAAAATCAGGAAATACGGTAGCTTTAAGAGCGGATATGGATGCACTTTCCGTTGAACAGTTAAATAAAGCTTTGCCGTATGCTTCAAAAGAAGCGGGGAAAATGCATGCATGCGGCCATGATGCACACACAGCCATGCTGTTGGTTGCTGCGAAGGCCCTGAATGCAGTTAAAGAGGATTTACCTGGAAATGTCCGATTGATCTTTCAGCCAGCCGAAGAAGTGGCAGCAGGAGCAAAGGAATTGGTCAAACAAGGGGCAGTCGAAGGTGTCGATAATGTATTTGGCATTCATATTTGGTCGCAAATGCCAACAAGCAAGGTCGCCTGCACTCAAGGTCCTTCATTCGCTTCAGCAGACATCTTTACAGTAAAGTTTAAAGGCAGAGGTGGGCATGGAGCAATGCCGCAGGAATGTATCGATGCAACCATCGTTGCTTCTTCATTCGTCATGAATGTTCAGTCTGTCGTATCAAGGACGGTAGACCCACAACTTCCCGCTGTTTTGACTGTCGGTAAAATGGACGTTGGCACCCGATTCAATGTCATCGCAGAAAATGCCGTTATCGAAGGGACTGTCCGTTGCTTTGATCCGCAGATACGTGATCATATTGAAAAACAGCTTCAAATTTATGCTGAAAATGTTGCTAATATTTATGGGGCGGATGCGGAGGTTGAGTACTATCGAGGCACGCAAGCTGTCATCAATGATGAATCCAGTGCAAAGCTAGTGCAAAAAGTGGCAGGCGCTGCGTTCGGAGAAGACGTCTTATATAATGAAAAGCCCACAATGGGCGGGGAAGACTTTAGCTTCTATTTAGATGAAGTACCTGGAAGCTTCGCATTGGTTGGCGCAGGGAATGCCGAAAAAGATACGCAATGGGCCCACCATCACGGGAATTTCAATATCGATGAGGATGCGCTGGCTACAGGTGCAGAGCTTTATGCACAATATGCATGGGCATATCTGACTGAAGGAACTGAAAATATAGGCTAACGTGATGAATAGGATGAAAGAAAGAGGGCAGTTGATTGGCTGCCCTCTTTCTTTGTAGACAATCTCGATGAAAATTGAGTTTGTCTAAAATTTTTTTGTTTATGTGTTTTGGTTCTTAAAGATAGTGAAAGCGGCTCGACTGTAAAATCCCTCGATGCTTCAGTAAGAGAGGAAGAACACGTGGGATATCTTACACGGTAAAAAAACATACAGAAAAGATAAATCAACCCCTAACACAAAGCCCAAAAACTAGAAAAATAATAAAGGTAAAATATGTATTTAAAATTACACCTCGATAGAATATATTTAACATTGGTTTTCCTGAATATAGCTAAAAATTTGATTTTTAAATTTAAATTTCGCTATACTGATTTATAGTAGTTTTTTCATCATCATAAATTGAACGCTAAATGCTTTGCTTATTACGGGAGTACTTGCTGTATGTTATTATTGGTAAATATAAACTTAATATAGGAAAAAATTTAATTGTATGTGTAATTGTAACGGCCTTTTATAAAAGTACCGCTCTATTACCCTTTTGTGTTTCCGGTTACTAGAGCAATTGGCATCACTTTTCAATAAGAATGGAAACCAATGTGGAATTGAGGTATTAAACGTATAACGAAGGAGGAAAATTGAACAGAAATGGCAAAAGGATCATTAAAGGACGACGTAAGGCATGTATTGAGAGAAGACATAATTTCCAATAAACTCAAGCCAGGTCAAAGAATAGTAGAAACGGAAATAGCAAAGAACATGGGTATCAGTCAAGTTCCCGTCCGAGAAGCTTTAAGAGGCTTAGAGGAAGAAGGTCTTGTTAAGTCAATAAAATACAGAGGACCATTCGTAACCGAGATTAATGTGTCGGAGATGTATCATATATTTTTGCTGCGTTCAGAAGTTGAAGAAAATGCTTTATCGCATATATTACCGAACATAACCAAACGAAATATAGGCGAACTATACGATATTATAGATAAAATGGCATTAATAAATAAAATGGATAACTACTCTGCCCAGTCGGCTTTAGATTTAGAATTTCATTATACAATTATTAAATGGTCAAATATCGATATTTATAGGAGAATATGGAAAACTCTTGATGGACATATCCGGAGATTTATTATGTTCATGCATCCCATGATTGAAAATAAACAGAAAGAAGTTTATAATGATCACCTTAATCTTGTAAAAGTTTTAGAGTCTAAAAACATAGAGAAGGCAAGAACTGCCTTTAAAAATCATATCATGGAATATTTTCTTGAAAACAAGGAACTGATAGAACAAATATCTAATGATAAATGAAGGGGTGTCCCAAAGTAATCTTTGAGGACACCCCTTTTAATATTGCGCATAATAAATATTTTATTTCGGCAGAAGTGTACCTTCCCTTTAGGACTATGAAAATAGTAAATAAGTGAAATGAAGCCAGAGTTGTAAACCGATATTTAGTAAAATAGGCTTTTTTTTCGTCAAGGTTGATTGAAGCAACGCCCCCCTCCCCTTCCCAGGGAACATGAGTAATAACTAATTAAACAATATAAGTATGTACCCTAAAATTATATATAATTTTATATATTATATATAATTTGTTGACGAAAGTGTCCTTATTAAATATAATACTGTTAATAAAGTATAATATTGTTAATTATATATAACTTTATTGTCTTTCAAATATTGAAAAAGTGGAGGGGGGTATCCTTGAAGCTTCCATACGAGTAAAAAGCCCATCAACAAATGCCATCAGCTTATATTACCAATTTTCACGAATGAGTGTAGTTAAAAAGGAGAGATATGATGAAGATTATTGATGTTCGTACAGCTGTAGTAGAAGCTAACTTTGATTGGACTTATGTACGCGTTTACACTGATAAAGGTACATTTGGTACTGGCGAGTGTTTTTTTGCTCCTGGACTAACCAATATCATTGAAGATCTTAAACAAGTTATTATCGGGAAAGACCCACGCAATATCGAGCGCTTGTTCGTAGAGTTACAACATGCTACTTCTGGAGCAGGATCTATTGCCGGATTTGCCATTAATGCTATCACTGGTATTGAATCCGCGTTATGGGATTTGAAAGGAAAAGAGTTAGGTGTACCTATTTATCAATTATTAGGCGGAAAATACCGTGATAAAATCCGGATCTATTGCGACGCTCATGGTGGAGATGACCTTGAATCTTTGAATAATGTGTTACGACCGAGACAAACAAAATGGATGACAGAACTAGGAGTTCGAATGGAACATGAAAACCCTGATAACGCTATTCGTTTCTTTGGAAGTGATAATTTGGACAACTATACCCCGGAAGCCTATGCGAAACAAGCTCGTGAAACCGTTGCTAAAGGATTTAATGTAATGAAATTCGACGTTGATGTCCCATCAAAATTTACAATGGATGATTACAACCGTGCACTTCATAATATGGAGATTAAACAAATGGTTGGCTTTGTAGAAGCAATCCGCAAAGAAGTAGGTTGGGACATTGATATTGCAATCGACTGCCATTGGCGTTATAACCCAAATGATGCGTTGCGTTTAGCATGGGAATTAGAACCATACGGCTTATTGTGGCTAGAAGATCCAACTCCTCCAGAAAATTTAAAGGCACTGTGTCAAGTTACTAAAAATACGAAAACGCCTATAGCTAGTGGTGAAAACCTATATTTACGCCATGCTTTCCGTGAAGTGCTGGAATCCGGGGCAATGAACATCATAGCTCCTGATTTTCAAAAAGTCGGTGGAATTTGGGAAGCCAAAAGAATTTCAGATATGGCAGAAAATTACTTTGTCGGTGTTGTGCCACATAACATTGCCAGTCCCATCGGTACATTGGCCTCTGTTCACGTAGCTGCTGCAAGTTTAGGATTCATCGCCTTGGAGTATCATGCTGATAGTGTGCCATTCTGGAACGATTTACTTATGCATGAAGGAGAACCCCTTATTCAAAATGGTTATATCAAGGTTCCGGAAGGTCCGGGGCTTGGGTACGAATTAAATGAAATCGCTGCAAAGAAATACGCAAAAGAAGGAGAACTTTTCTTTGGCGAGGTCTTAGAGAAAGTTAAGAACAAATAAAAGAAAGGGGCTCAGAGTGAGTGGTTAAAAATACAAATTAGGTATTTTATCAAGAAATCCAATTTGTATCTACTTATGGAGGAAGAAGCATGTTTACATCAGATTGGCTGTGCGTATAAGTGGTGCTTTATCTCATTTGGGCTATTCTTTATCCATGTAACCAACTTATACTGTGCTACAGGTAGATAGGCATATGTTCTTAAAAGGTGAATTTACATTTATCAGAAGTGCTCACAAGGCAATTCCTGCATGACGTTGAGAAATTCAAATGTTTTTTTTTAGTACTTTTCTTTTTTCTTTTTCAGAAGCTTTTAACTGGATTCATGGTCATTTTATTTACTGCTGATGGAGTTTGGCTTGGGAACTGAGTTTACTTGAAGACGTTTCTGAAAGGGTGAGTTTGTTATGAATCGAGTGAATGGTAAAACGATATGGGAAATTAACTGTAAGTCAGATCAAAGGGTGAGATCATGATGGAGCCATTAAAAGATCAGAATCCAGATCAAAGTCAAAATCCTACTAGATTTAGATTTTTTATCCTGATATTACTTTTCTTGGCGACTGCCATCAACTATATGGATAGAGCTAATTTGTCAGTAGCAGGCTCAACCCTTCAAGAGGAACTTGGACTTACTTCATCACAATTGGGCTTTTTATTTTCTGCTTTCACTTGGGCATATGTATTTGCTCAAATCCCTGTCGGATGGTTGCTGGATCGTATAGGTCCACGGCGCCTTTATGGATGGGCAATCATTTTATGGAGCTTTTTCACATTGATGATGGGATTCAGTACCCATCAAATATTCACAACCACCACTGCTTCCTTCATGATGCTACTAATCTGTAGAATGCTGATTGGAATTGCGGAAGCACCTGGATATCCAAGTAACGCAAAAATAGCTACGCTATGGTTCCCTAATAATGAACGTGCACGAGCAACCAGTATATATTCTTCTGGACAATATATCGGATTGGCAATTTTCACACCTTTACTTAGTCTGATGGTAGCAAAAATAAACTGGGAATCTGTATTTTTTGTAACGGGTGCTGTAGGAATTATGTTCGGAGTTATTTGGCTCATGTTTTATAGAAACCCCCAAGAAAGCAAGCTTGTGAACAAAAGCGAACTAGACTATATTAAGGCGAATGGGGGGTACGACTCTGGGCATCAGCTAAATATTAGCCAAAAAATCACATTACAAGAGGTCATTTATGTTGTCAAGCAGAGAAGAGTATGGGGAATCTTCTTTGCTCAGTTTGCTGCTGCCTCCACGCTATATTTCTTTTTGACATGGTTTATTGTTTATCTAGAACAAGGGCTCCATCTACCGATAGCTAAAGCAGGATTCATTGCTTCATTGCCTTATTTAATGGCGATGGCGGGGGTATTATTTGGTGGTTTCCTAAGCGATAGCCTATTAAAAAAAGGGTTTTCTCTTACTGCTGCACGTAAAATACCAATTGTTTCAGGTTTAATCATATCATCGACCATTTGCTTGGCAAACTTTTTTGAAGGGACACCCATAATAGCGGTTATCATTCTGTCGATTGCCTTCTTTGCAAACGCTTACGCTAATATGGGCTGGGTCGCATTGGGGGATGTATTACCCAAAAAGATGGTGGGTACGGTGGGAGGGATTCTTAATGTCGCAGGAAATCTAGCAGGTATCATCAGTCCTATCATTTTTGGTACTTTACTAGATAAAACTCAAAGTTTTCATTGGGCAATGTATTACACTAGTGCAGTCGCGTTATTAGGTGGAATAAGTTTCCTTCTCATTATTGATAAACTAGAAGTGATTGATTTAAGTAAGGTGGAGCAAATTCGTAAATAAACAATGATAAATTTTTATGGAATCACTCCTACCGCTAACCAATATCTTGCGTTTTGTTTATAATGCAGCAAAAAAGATAATTAAAGGAGAGGTTGAATAAAAATGAACATTCAAGCGTATTTAAATGAACTACAGGAAAATCTATATACAGCAGTCATATCGGATATTTTAGATAGCCTTGGTTGGAAAAACCAAGCGCTTCCCCTCCATATTCGTCCTCTAGATCCGGATATGGTTATCTGCGGTTATGCTAAAACGGTTCAAGTGGCAGATGTATCACGTGAACCTGAAAAACCATATAAAAAACAAATCGAAGTACTTGACAGTATTCGACCAGGGGAAGTTTTCGTTGGTGATGTTGGCGGTTCAGAGCGTTCAGCATTTTTTGGTGAACTAATGTCGACAGCTACTAAAGTCGCTGGTGGTCGTGGAGCAGTCATTGATGGATTATGTCGTGATATAAAAAAAATTAAAGAGCTAGGATTTCCTGTATTCGCAAAAGGTATGAGACCAACGGATTCATATGCTCGTAATGAAGTAATCGATTATGACGTAACAATTAAAGTGGGAAACGTCATGATTGAGCCTGGAGATTTAATTTTTGGTGATATTGATGGCATTGTAGTAGTACCAAAGGCAATTGAAGAAGAGGTTGTTAATAAAGCTTTTGAAAAAGTTAAGGGCGAGAATATGGTTCGCGATCATATCTTGAAAGGTATGAAAGTATCTGAAGTTTTCGCAAAATTCGGTATTTTGTAAGTGGATCCTTTATAAACATTGAACAAGAATTATGAATTACTTATGATCGTCATGATAACATGCGTAATAGCATTTCCTATGCATGGGGTCTTCGGCGCATTGTCGGATAAAGTTGGCCGCCGTCCAATTTATATTTTTGGCGCTGTTTTCGCAGCAGTTTGTATCTTCCCTTTCTTTTACTTATTGGAAAGTGGCTCGTTCTATCTTATATTGTTGGGATATATTTTACTAATTAATATTGGACATAACTCCATAAATGCAGTGCAGCCATCTTTCTTTACCGAGTTATTTGGACCTAATGTCCGTTACAGTGGAGCTTCTATTGGTAGCCAGCTTGGAGCAATCGTTGCAGGAGGTTTTACACCATTCATCGCGAAAGCGCTTACCGCATATAACGGAGGTGATTGGAAGTTAGTTTCCATTTATGTTGTGATTGTTTCATTAGCATCGGCAGCAGCTGCTTACTTTGGGCCTGAAACATCACGCCATGATTTAAATGAAAACGTCAATCCTGGAAGTACAGTAGAAGATCGAGACATTTCTTAAATATTTAAGATGGCGCCTATCTATAAAAATTAACGACATTAATGAACAGAGCTTTAAAACAGGAAGAGAATTATTTAAACACAAGTTCAGTCATAATCAGAAGACTTCTTAAACGGAGCGCTATATTGTAACAAAGAAATGCCAACTCTGGATAAGCTGGCATTTCCTTTTTTCATAGTGATTCTTATTTAGCAGCCAGTCTAGAAGCAGCTTCTTCAGCTTCTTTATATGCTTCTTGCAATACTTCATGTGGTTCCAGTAAAGCAGTGCCTTGTGCCCTGATCATTTGATAATCTTCAATGCCAAGGAAATTGAACATGGACTTCAGATATTTATGGGAATATTCGATTTCTGTATACCAATCATCATTCGTATAGATGGATCCGCTTGCTTGGATAACAAGCATTCTTCGGCCGTCTTTTAACAGGCCAACCGAGCCGTTTTCCGTGTATTTAAACGTTTCACGTGCGATTAAAATATTATCCATATAATCTTTTAACTTTGATGGAATATTAAAGTTATGCAAAGGTAAAACGATGACATACGTATTTGCCCGTTTAAATTGTTGCAAGATTTCGGACATACGCTCTGTTACTTTTTGTTCTTGGCTGGTTAGCTCTTGTTCTTTTTGTTGTTTTTCCCATGCACTTAAAACCGTTTGATCTATCATAGGCACCACATCTTGGTAAAGATTGATCTGTTCGATTGTTTCGCTATCAGGAATTAATTGTTTGTATGCTTTTAAAAAATGATTAAAAACTTGAACACTATATGAAGAAGTGTCATCTACCTTCGGATGTGCATTTATAATAAGGGTTGTGTTCATTTGTATTTCTCCTTTGTGGTGTATTTCCATTTCGATTAAAGACAAAATTAATCGTCGATCGAATCGATCTTTAATATAAACGCAATAAAGATGTTTGTCAAATTTATTAATTTATCCACGTTAGGCATTTCGCCTATTTGACAAACACCCTGAATACTCCTAAGATACTAACTGATAACTCTTAAAACCAAAAGCAGGTGAGCGTTTATGAAATATAGTGTCGGGGTTGAATATGCTTTACATTGTCTTGTTTATTTGATCGATATTCCCTCAAAGGATAGTGTTGGAATTAAAGACTTGGCAGAATTCCAAGGTCTTTCGGAGACGTTCCTTTCAAAAGTTTTCGGTAAATTATCCAAAGCTGGAATCGTAAGTTCGATCTCTGGTGTAAAGGGAGGATATAGATTAGCTAAGTCACCTGAATATATTTCCTTTTGGGATGTGATAGAAGCTGTTGAAGGGGTAAAACCCATCTTTCAATGTAAAAATATAGTGAAGGATGGTCTGCTATATCGAGACAAGGACTGTCATTCCTGTGAATTCAGCAATTCTTCTTGTACAATTAACTTAGTGATGCTTGAGGCAGAAGAAAACATGCGTAATACTCTTCGTGATAAGACCATTGCCTGGTTAGATAAGGAGCTCGACCTTGTTTTACCTAAGAAAATAAGAACCGATACCCGGGAGTATTTCAAAAATAGAGCTCTAACTAAATTGCCTTGATATAATAGTTAGGGCTTTTTTTTGATTCCATATCTTATAAGTTCTCTGGAAGCTCTCCATGTAAAGGATATGTTATAATGAATTTCGTTTCCACCATGTATCAGGTAATATGAGACGTTCAACCAGGTTGCTTTTGCAGTAGAATCAAAGAAAAATAATTTGCCCGAGCTGATGGTGGGCAATACCGTTAATTGAATTTTAATGACGGAATATTCCGTTTAATGCAAGGGGAGATTTAAGGAACTCTGCGAATAAACTCACTTTTATCATGGAGGAAGAATCATGGGCCACTTAAAAGGGAAAATTGCGATCATTACGGGTGTAAGTCGACTGAAAGGGATAGGAGCTGCCATTTGTCAGGAGTTAGCTGAATCGGGGTATCATATATTTTTCACTTATTGGACGGAATATGATAAGGAAATGCCCTGGAGCATTGAAATGGATGAACCAATGAAATTAAAAGAAGAATTGCTCAAAAAGGGTATAAAGGTGTCATGTATGGAGTTGGATTTAACTCAATTTGATGCACCAAAACAGCTTATAGACCAAGTTTCCGAACGACTTGGTTATCCGGATATCTTGATTAATAACGCAGCATACTCGACTAACAACGATTTTTCCAATTTAACCGCCGAAGAATTGGATAAACATTATATGGTGAATGTACGTGCAACAACATTATTAAGCAGTAAATTCGCTCAAGGGTTTGATAAGAAATCGGGTGGAAGGATAGTCAACCTTACTTCTGGGCAGTTTCAAGGACCAATGCCAGGAGAATTGGCCTATGCAACAACAAAAGGGGCAGTAGACGCATTAACCATTACCTTGTCGGCTGAACTAGCCTCCCTGGGTATAACGGTTAATGCAGTAAATCCCGGACCAACCGATACGGGGTGGATGACAGAGGAAGTGAAAAATGAATTAAAACCGATGTTTCCTTTCGGGAGAATAGGAAAGCCAAGCGATATTGCAAAAACGATTAAATTTCTTGTAAGCGAGGAAGCAGACTGGATCACAGGTCAAATCATTCATTCAGAGGGCGGTTTCAGAAGGTGAGTTAAACTGTATTTTTTTCGATAAGTATAAAACCAGCCGCCATATGGCGGCCGCAGTTTGTAGACAAAAGGGGTTCGGAATTATAAATTCCGAACCCCTTTTTGAGATTCTCTTTGAATTGTGCCTATAGTGAAGAGATTCGGGCTCTACGAGCCTCCTATGTTAAACCATTTTTGGGATTTACCATGCCCAATTGGCCATCTTCTTTACATTCATGGCAGCGAAAGTAAGCATCGCTTGCATCGACAATTTTTTAAGTCCCCTTAAAGTAGTCCAACGCATTCCATGCTTTTCTTTTGCATCTGCGAATACACGCTCAATCGTTTCCTTGCGTTTCGCATAGATAGGTTTTACATCTTGATGATGACGCAGATGATCTGCTTCTTCCATATTTTCTTGCCAGATATGGCGTGTCACCACTTTTTGATGGTCTTTGCTTTCCGTACACTGTGATAAAAATGAGCATGTCTTACACTTGTGTTTGGGAGATTTATACTCGCGATATCCCTCTTTATTTGTTGTTGAGTACGTTAAAACCTCGCCCGATGGGCAAAGGTAACAGTCAAAATGTTCATCGTAAACATACTCATGTTTGCGGAAGAATCTTTCTTTTGTCCGTGGTCGTGTATAGGGTAAAGCTGGCGTGATTTCTTTGTTATAGGTAGCTTGTAATGGCCGGTGTTTCATAAGCGGCATCTGCCGCAACGGCTTCCGGTTTTCCAATATTCTCAATCACTTGATCAACAAGTGGCTCTAAAACTTGACTATCATGTGTATTTCCAGGCGATACAATCGTTCCTAATACGAACCCGTTGCGGTCTGCAGCTGCGTGGAATGAATAGGCAAACTGTTTTGTTCGTTCATCTTTCACATAGTAGCCACTCTCGGAATCCGTTGTACTTTCTTTTATTTCTTTCGTTTCGTTCTTATCAAATTTATCCGGTGGAAAAGGCTTCTTTCCATGGTTTTCACGGTCTTGATTGATTTCATCTTGAAGTCGTTTTTGATACGCACGTGTTTCTTTGCGAACGATTTTCTTTTCAAATTTCTTCTTATTCGCACTGGCTTTCACATGGGTGGAATCCACGAAAACATGTTCAGCACGTATTAACTTTTTATTGGCAGCTGTCATTAAGATGTGATAGAAAATCTGTTCAAACAGGTCTGTATCTTTAAAGCGCCGCTCATAATTTTTGCCAAAGGTAGAGAAGTGAGGGACTTTATCATGGAAACCATAGCCTAAGAACCAACGGTAAGCCATATTGGTTTCGACCTCTTCAATCGTTTTACGCATGGAACGAATACCGAAGGTATATTGAATGAATGCCAGCTTGACTAAAACAACGGGATCAATACTAGGGCGTCCTATCTCAGAATACATCTCTTTCACCAAGTCATAAATGAAAGTGAAGTCAATGGCAGCCTCCATTTTACGTACCAAATGGTTCGGTGGCACCAATTGATCTAACGTAATCATTTCAAGTTGATCTCGCTGAATAGAATCATGTTTAGAAAGCATCCTCATCACCTCACGTTTTGATCCTTCTATTTTAAAACAAAAATCCTTCTCGGTAAAAGGGTTCTATCTAAAGGGACAAACAAAGTTGATTGGAACGGAAGGTACGAGACTCCTGCGGGAAGTGCGAGTCACGGGAGACCCCACAGGCTGTAAAGCCGAGGAGACTCCCGGACCGCCCGCGGAAAGCGAGTGCCTGGAGAGGAAATCAACGGCCACATTGTTCAACTCATAAAAATAGACAAACTCGATTTTCATCGAGTTTGTCTACAGTCTGCAGCCGCCATATGGCGGCCGTTTTATGGTCCAGATAAAGCTTTTCACTAGAACCGTTCAGATTTCACTAGGATTTTCACCTGGTGTTTTCCTTGATTGAACGCTCAAATCCTTACATTGTCCAAAGCTATCTTTTTCGTTACTAATTTTTCGGCAGAAAAGTACCTTTTTTGAATTAAGGACAATACGGCCTGGAACACATTGCTATAGCCAATGATGCCCTTTACCGTTTATCTAACTCTACATAAAACGGTTGTAAGCTTAGAAAACTAGCGATCTTGATTTAGTTGGGGCATCCCTGTCTCCCTTGCTCAAGTTTTCTAGCTGCCGACTAAATACTTACCTCTCATTTTTAAAATGGTTTATAAAGTCTCCTTACTTACTGCATCTGTAAATAAACTGCATATTTTTCCTGTTTAGGTAAATGGCTTACAGCGGCCTGGCCACACTTTTGGGAATTATAGGAACGGCAGTAGCCATTTCTCTCACAATATGGTATATGAATTCTAGGTTAAAGAAAAGTATGGCAAAAGGAGAAACATTTGCTGATTTTGATGTTTCCGGTTTGGATGGGCCAGTGAAAAAAGATTTTCAAACCGATTTAATCAGGGCACTTTCCATATTATTGTAATTTTCCATTATTTTGATTGGCGGTTTTTTTAAAGTGGGTAATATTTTTATTATAGGAATGACCTGAGCGAATTTACTTGCACTAATAGCGGTAATTTTAGCAGCAGTCATCCTTTATTGATTTTAAGTGAGAACGTAACTGAAATGCTCAAGCAACACAAACCGAAATGAACATCCTTACGTTATGAATGATAGACTGCTGGTGGGAACGTCGCAAAACCTTTGGTGAAGAATGCCAAAGATTTTTTTATGTATAATCCACATGGATATGAATGAATAGTATACTTGAGCCGGGAAAATTGGTGGCTTCAGGTGACGAACTGTCTTTTAAGCTGAATATAAAAAAACAACTCTTACATGAAAATGATTGTATTCCTATAAAACTGAAATAAGGATGTCCAACATTCCTAATGGACATCCTATTATTTTCTTGGTAACGAACGGCAGGAAAAAAGAAAGCGTGTTTTTCTTTTTCCTGCTTTTTTTATTCTTCGGTATATCCGAAAACTTTTGAGATTTCCAAACAGCTTTTTCTTAAATATTGGCTCAAAGGATCTTCGCAATGATCAGGAATGCTTTCGGTGAATCCGACGGCAGTGATCGCTCCCAATAATTCCGAATTATAATTGAAAACCGGTATGGATATGGAGGAAACGGAAGGAACAAGAGGCTCCTTGGCAAACGCGATTTTGTTTCTGCGAATTACATGATACTCCTCCGTTTCTCTAAGAAGATCCCCCGTAACATTACGATCCTTTTCAATCCAATCCGCAGTCAATGAAGGATCCTGGAAAACAGTGAATACTTTCCCGGAAGAAGAGGATGGAGGCAAACGCGTACCTAGTTGGGCACCGATGTTCAAGTTTTGATTGGAATTCCATATTTTTGCCGTTGTGGGTCCATCGTAAGTCCAAACGGAGAAAAGGACCGTGCAGGAGGTATGGTGACTGATTTCCTGTAAGTATGGAGTGATTCGGCTTGTGATGTCCTCATTTCCTATGGCTGCCATTCCGTATTGAATCAGCTTGCTGCCAAGATGATACATACCAGTTGTCTTATCACGGTATAGCAGGTCAAGTTGCGTCAAAGTATTCAAATACTTATAGAGGTTACTTTTCGTTATTTCCGTCAATTCTTGAATATCCGAGAATCGTAAAGGCTTTCTTTGGGAAGCAAGTAAATCTATTATGCTCATTCCTATTTGTAATGATTGAATCGTCGAACCAGATTTTACGATTTCCATGAGTTAATCTCCTACCCAGTTTTGATTTTAAGACTAGTATATCAGAATCCTTGAAATTTTAATGAATGTAGCTAGCAAAAGGTATTAAGGTGTCGTATTCCGTTAATTCCCCAGCTGGGACAAAGGGATCCAATATGGGGTAGATGATATCATTTTTTTAATGATGACGATAATTCTTGACAATTTTCTGAAAAATAAGTTATTGTTTATATAAATAGTGAACTAAGTTATCTATTTATATAATAAACAAAATTTAGATTTAAAGGAGAAGTCAAAATGAAATTAGTAACTTTCAGTAATGAAGGATTTAAACGTATTGGGGCAATTTATCCGAATAATGAAATAGTGGACTTGAACTATGCATATCAAGCCTTGCTCGAGAGCGAGGGGAAACTTCGCGGTGAACAAATTGCCGAGGCGTATGTTCCAGCCACAATGGAAGCGTTCTTACAGGGAGGGAATGAAAGCCTTTCCATCGCCGTAAAGGCTGCAGATTATGCATTCCATAATCGAGACTCTTTCAAACATAAGTTGATCCATCAGGTTGAAGAAATTAAACTTGAGGCTCCTGTCCAAAAGCCAGGTAAGATCATTTGCGTCGGTCATAACTACCGTGAACACATTGCAGAAATGGGCCGCGAATTACCGCCATTCCCAGTAGTGTTCGCAAAGTTCGCCAATACTGTAATCGGTCCCCAGGATGACATTCCCTTCTTCCCCATTTCTGAACAGCTGGATTATGAAGCGGAATTCGCTTTTGTCGTCGGACAAAGGGCACGAAATGTTACACAAGAGGAGGCACTTGATTATGTAGCGGGATATACGATTGCCAATGATGTTACATATCGTGATATCCAACGCCGCACGCTTGAATGGCTACAAGGAAAAACGGTTGAAGGAAGTGCTCCGATGGGGCCTTGGCTAGTCACTTCCGATGAGCTGCCCGATCCATCGGGTCTAAATGTTCGATTGACTGTTAATGGGGAAGAACGACAAAAGACGAATACTGCCAACTTCGTATTCGACGTTAAATATTTAGTCGAATTCCTATCGAGCTTGATGACTCTTGAACCTGGCGATATCGTTCTCACAGGAACACCGGGCGGGGTAGGAGTTGCACGTGATCCTCAAGCATTCTTAAAAGACGGTGACGTAGTTAAAATCGAAATCGACAAAATAGGTTATCTTGAAAACCGCGTGAGTCGTGTTGAGGAGGGGAAATGATCATGACTTTTCAGAACATTGAAAAATCAATTGAATCAATTCAGCTATCAATAGACCATATTCTTGAGACAACCAAAAACCTTCCGGAAGAAACGGTCCGCTGCAACCCGACAGAAGATGAATGGTCCATCTTGCAGATACTTTCCCATTTAGCAGAAGCCATTCCATATTGGTTAGGTGAAGTGAAAACGGTCGTGTCGATGCCTGGTTCCAAATGGGGACGCGGATTGCAGGATCCGGCCCGATTGGCAGCCGTCACTGATACGGAACGGCTTTCTGTGGATGAGGTTAAAAAACAAGTGGAGGAGCTTAAAGGTAAAGTGGAGAGCGTGCTCGGGAAATTAGATCAAGAAACCCTATCTAAGGAATCGCCACACCGGAATTTCGCTAAATTCGGAAATAAACCCGTTTCATATATTGTGGACCATTTCATCGATGAACATGTTTCAGGACACTATGGGCAGATCCAGAGAAATCTTTCAAAAATCAAATGAAGATAGATAAAAAAAGAAAGCAGGGATTATTGTGGTTGAAAAACTAGAATACATGAATAGTGCAATCGTAAAAGATTTTACAAAGGATATCCAGCAGTATAATCTTGGTCCACTGTGGGAAGCGATTCCCGCTCTGATGGACCATGAACCTAAACCTCATGCCCATGCCTATTTATGGAAAGAAGAGCTTTTGACAAAAAAATTGTTGGAGGCTGCTGAAATCTTTACTCCCGATCGAGGGGGGGAGCGAAGGGCGATTTATTTTCAAAACCCAGGCTTAACTTATCGCAAACCATGGGGATGGGCTTCGACAACACAAACGCTTTATGCAGCGGTGCAATTATTGTTGCCAGGTGAAGTGGCTCCTTCCCACCGCCACTCACAAAGTGCCCTGCGATTCATAACGAACGGAGAGGGTGCCTACACCATCGTTCAAGGAGAAAGGATTTTCATGGAAGAAGGAGATTTCTTGATCACGCCTAAAAATTTATGGCATGGTCATGGCCATATCGGAGAAAAACCAATGATTTGGATGGATGCCCTAGATATTCCAACGATTTATTCCATAGGCGGCACATTTTTTGAACCATACCCCGATCGAATCGAAACGCCTAAACGTCCGGATAATTTTTCGGAACTGCGTTATCATGGCGGAATGGTACGTCCCGTATCCGATCGTTATTCACAAGTGGCTCCGCTTGCCAACTACAAGTGGGAAGGCACCAAAGCAGCAATTGAAGGATTGATGAATTTCGACCCTGATCCATATGAAGGTTTTGCCGTTGAATATATCAATCCTTCAAATGGGCAAACGGCCAATCCCACAATGGGGGCATGGATGCAAAAACTGCCAAAAGGATTTCATACTAAAGCACATCGCCATACCCATTCCACGATCTATCAGGTACATCAAGGTACAGGTTATACGGTCATTAATGGCGTCCGCTTCGATTGGTCTAAGGGAGATTATTTCGTCGTTCCGAATTGGGCTTGGCATGAACACGTTGCAGAAGTGGATTCTTATCTATTCTCGGTAAATGACCTTCCAATAATGGAGAGATTCGATTTGGAACAGGAGCAGGCATTTGATGCAAACAATGGATACCAAAAGGTTGAAAGTGAATTTAAGCCTGTATTGGTATAAAAGTGCTTCAAGATGATTGAAGGCATCCAGCTCAAGATGATTACGAGAGAATACTGATCAAAAGAAAGCGTTTACTACGTTCCAGTGTATAACTTTGCTATAGGCAACTATATTCGGGGGGAATAGATGATGAACAGAGAAAACAAACCATTCATCGTTATCGGTGGTGGAATAGGTGGATTGGCAACGGCTCTAGGTATAGCGGAAACAAAACAATATGTGAAAGTTTTGGAACAGGCACCTGAATTTGGGGAAATCGGTGCGGGGATTCAGCTGGCTGCAAACGCAACCAATGTTTTACAGCGTCTAGGTGTGATGGATAAAATCAACGAAATTGCAGTCTTTCCAAAAAGGCTGGTACTTATGGATGCCTTTTCAGGCAAGGAGCTTTCCGCTTTGGATTTAGGTGATGTTTATAAAGAAAGATATGGTGCGCCATACGTTGTTTTGCATCGTTCCGATTTGCATAAAGTACTAGCAGAAGCTTGTGAAAGCAACCCATTTATCGAGCTGGTAACTAACCAAACCATCATCGAAGCAGAGGAAAGTGATGGCGAGGTTACCGTTATTGCTTCAGATGGATCCCACCATTCAGGTACGGCCATCATCGGAGCGGATGGTTTATGGTCCAATGCACGTAAACTGTTTGTGGAAGATCAACCGGTCTGCTCGCAATATGTGGCCTATAGAGGAGCTATCCCGATGGAGGAGGTAACAAGCCATGGAGATCTGGATGATGTATATATGTGGATTGGGCCCAATCTTCATCTTGTTCAATATCCGGTTAGAAGGGGTGAACTGTACAACCAAGTAGTGGTCTTCAAAAGCTCCGAATACACAAAAGAAAACGAACATACAATCCACTGGGGTACACCTGAAGAAATGGATCGTATTTTTGCAGGAACTTGCGAGCTTGTTCAAAATGCAATTTCATTCATCCAACGTCAGCGTCGCTGGCCGATGTATGACCGACTACCGATTGATAATTGGACAAAAGGCAGGATTACGCTTATGGGTGATGCTGCACATCCGATGCTTCAATACTTGGCACAGGGTGCCTGCCAGGCTTTAGAGGATGCAGCCTATTTGACGGATATGCTGCACAAGCATGGGCAAGACATAGAACAAGCATTTGTGGAATATCAAAAAGAACGCATTCCTCGCACCGCGAATGTTCAGAACAGTGCAAGAATGTGGGGGGAAATCATCCACAATACGACCGATGCAGGCATTCTGCTTCGTGATACGATCCTATTAAGCCGCACGGATAAGGATTTCCAATTCATTGATGAATTCCATGGTTACAATAAAAAGGCACGTGAAAGCATCATCTGATTTGTTTCATTTCATATCTTGTTTGAAACCTTTGTACAAAACAATTTTGCCTATTTTCCTTATGGAAGATAGGCTTTTGGCCGTTAATCGTTCCATCCTTCCTGTATGGTACGACAAAAGAACAGGCCCGAAATTGTCCTTGATTTCGCTGCAAAAGAAAAAAGGTATATAGTAGATCTTTTATTGATAAAAAGAAGGTAGGATTAATATAACGATATTTAAGTATAGTAAAAGCATTAAGTAGACTATAAGGGATTAATTACCATTTAAGAAAAAAAGGTATGTTTAAAGAAAGGGGGATTCATTTATTAACCTCCATTTGATACACCTTTGTTAATAGCCAAATAATCATTGAAGTATAAAATTGAATTTAAATAGTGTATATCCCATTCTCTAAAACTAGAATTTTATTACTATAATATTAATTTAAAAATTATGTCTATACACTAATATCCATCAGCTTCACTATTTTTTCTTTTTATTCAGAAAAGTAAGATTGTTATTTGACTTTGGTATAACAATATTATAATATGTTTTTTAAGGAGTTAGAGGCTGCCATCTCACTGTTAAAGAAAGCGATTGCAATAAGAGCTTGCATGGAAAGACAAGCCTCTCCATCAATGTTTGTTGGAAGCGATAATCTTTGCTTCTATGAAATTATTGAACCAATCAGATCTAAATTTATTTCAAGATTGTCTTCTCCAGTTACACAGCACCTTTTATAAAATGAAGGAGGTTTAACAATGGCAGAAAATAGAGAACAAAAAAGTACAGGCATAGTTCGTACGGTACTTGGACCTGTTCCGGCTCAGGAACTAGGTGTTGTACTCATTCATGAATCACTTCTTTCTGTAACGCCCGGGGCAGAATATGCACCTGAAATTGATATGGATAAGAGTAAGATTTTTGATATTTTACAGCGTAAACTAATAGATTTCCGTCGTAATGGCGGAAGAACGATTGTAGATCATAGCGGTATGTTCCATGGCCGTGACGTGAAACTTTATGAAACACTTTCTAAGACGACAGGGGTACATATTGTAGCCTCAACAGGGTTAGGGCCAGAGGGAATGCTAAGTGGGTATTTTACTACTCCGCAAACTCATCCACCAACACCTTGGCCAGCAGAACAATTTGCTGGTTTGTTCATTAAAGAGGTAATTGAAGGTATTGTGGTACCACGTGTTGAACGGTCAGGTCCAGCAGGCATAGTAACGTCAATTGCAACTCAAAGCGGGATTGTGGAAATTGAAGAGAACCTTTTCCGCGGTTGTGCACAAACAGCTTTGGCAACAGGAGTACCTGTATCCTTGCAATATGGTGCAAATGCTCTAAATGACTTGGAAGTTGCATTAAGCGAAGGCATTGAAACGCACCGTGTCATAATCGGGGGACTAGACCGTCTAGATGCAGTGAAACGTAAAGAAGCATTCGCTATTGCTGAACGTGGCGCGTATGTTGCATTAGATCATGTTGGCTGGTCTACACCCGAAGGCTATATTAATGATATGGAGCGTGCTCGGTTAATTGCAGAACTATTCGAAAAAGGACTTGGTGAACGCGTCCTGATTTCTACGAACGCCGTTGGCTGTGCTAAAGGTCATGAAACAAAGGATATTGACTACAATTACCTACTGACAAAATTCGTGCCATTTCTGCATGAAGCAGGCATGTTGAATGAAGAAATTCGTATATTGTTAGAGGATAATCCACAACGCGTACTGGCTGGTGATGCCACCGCAGTTGTCAAAAAGGAAACTGCTGTGGGAGCAAAACAAAAATAAATGCGAGGAGTGAATAAATTATGGGTAAGGTAAATACGGTTCTAGGTCCGATAGCTTCAGAGGATTTAGGAATCACTGCAATGCATGAACATATTGGTTTTGGTCTTCCGGGATGTGACTTGGATACTCAGTGGTGGAAAAAACCTGAAGGAGCATTTGATGTTACCATTCGAAAGTTGCGACGCTTTCGTGAACACGGCGGTAAAACATTCGTTGATTGTACGGGGATCGGAAATGGGCGTGATGTTGAATATTTCCAAGTGCTTTCTCGCAGAACTGGTGTCAATATCGTTGCTGTTACAGGTTTTGTAGCAGGAGATTCAGCGTTGCCCTATTTCCGTAATAAAACAGTTGAGTATCTTGCCGATTTATTCATACATGAAATTACGGTAGGTATTGATGGAACAAGAGCAAAAGCTGGTGCAGTTAAAGTAGGTGTCAGCAGGGAAGGTCTAAGTGAACTGGATCAACGCATTTATCGGGCAGCTGCACGTGCTGCTGTGAAAACTGGTGTTCCTATCATTACACACTTATCAACAGAACCGGAGCTAGCCATTGACATTTTTGAATCGGAAGGATTACCTCTAAATCGTGTACTTATGGGACATGCAGATGTTGGTCAAGATGCCGATGAAGAGCGTGATAAAATGATTGCAAGCCGAGGCGGATATGTAGGTTTCGATACGATTGGTTATGACAAGGAGATGGAAGACGCGCCGTATTGGTCACGTCCTCGTCAAGAACGTGTTAATCATTTTCTTTCTTTCCTGGAAAAAGGTTTTCTGGAAAGGGCCGTCATTTCAGCCGATGCTAACTGCTGTGCTCTAGGCTGGCCAGGATTAAAGGGGCATTCTGTAAACTACCTATTTGAAGAATTCATCCCCGACCTTCGAAAAGCGGGCGTAGCTGAAGATGTATTTGACCAACTGTTAGTTCGTACTCCTGCAATTTTCCTTACGATGCAAGAACCTAATGGATCTTTTGGCAGTCCGATGGCCAATACGTCAGCAAACAACAATATAATAAACGTGCCTGTTATCGGAAAATGACCTTTTAGAAATAATGGCCGAACATAGTGTTTAAGTTAAAGTTTCTATTCAACAAGTCCAACAGGAGGTTAAGAAAGATGACCATTAAAGGAAGGGCCTATATTGCAGGCGCATTTGAACATCCAATACGCAAAGCTCCTGACATGTCTGTTTCTACCATACATGCTGAATGTGCTAGAGGCGCATTGGCTGACGCTGGACTTTCATTTGCAGATGTCGATGGCTATTTTTGTGCGGGTGACGCACCTGGAGGCGTTCAATCTATGGTTGATTATCTAGGTCTCGACGTCCGGCATGTAGATGGGACAGATACAGGTGGTTCTTCTTATATTGCTCACGTTTCACATGCCGCACAGGCAATAATATCAGGTGCATGTAATGTTGCCTTGATCACCATGGGAGGTCGACCCCGCTCAGAAGGCAGAAGCGGCGTTAAACAAAAGATGGTTGGAGCGAATGTTCCTGATTCACCTTTTGAATTTCCTTATGGTCCAACAGCTGTAAATGAGTATGCAATGGCCACAATGCGCCACATGTACGAATATGGTACAACGAGTGAACAGCTTGCATGGGTAAAAGTTGCGGCTTCACATCATGCCAGTTTCAACCCAGATGCACTGCTGCGTGATGTAGTAACGGTAGATGATGTGCTTTCTTCTCCGATGATTGCCGATCCATTGCATCGTTTGGATTGCTGTGTAGTTAGTGATGGTGGCGGTGCTATCGTAGTGGTGAGTCCTGAAATCGCCAAAAGTCTCAAACGCCCACTTATCCGAGTGATGGGAGCTGGAGAATCAATCAAGGGACTTTTGGGGGGCAAAGCAGACATAACTTATAGTGGTGGTGTTTGGTCTGGGGCAGCAGCTTTTGCGGAGGCTGGAGTAAAGCCACAAGATATTAAGTATGCCTCAATCTATGATAGCTTTACCATCACGGTGTTGATGCAGCTTGAGGATTTAGGTTTCTGCAATAAGGGCGAAGGCGGTAAGTTTGTTGCCGATGGGAACCTAATTTCTGGGGTTGGCAAACTCCCAATCAATACAGATGGTGGGGGGCTGAATAACAATCACCCATCGAGTCGGGGCGGTATGGTTAAACTGATAGAAGCTGTACGCCAACTCCGTGGAGAAGCACATCCAAAGGTCCAAGTAAGCAATTGTGATCTTGCATTGGTTCATGGTACTGGTGGCGGTCTCGCAAGTCGACATGGCAGTGCAACATTGATTTTGGAAAGGGTGTAGTTAATGGGGGCTTATGAATCAAGAAAGTTGGCAATCCCAGAAACTCATCCAGAACACGAAGAGTATTGGGAGGCAGCTGCAGAAGGAAATTTAATTCTTAAACACTGTGATTCTTGCGGTGAATATCATTATTATCCACGTGAGCTGTGCCCGTTTTGCAAAAGCGATAAAACGACATGGAAAGGAGCGAAAGGAACGGGAACCATTTACACATATAGTGTAATGCGAAAAGGGGGCCAATATGCGATCGCCTTTGTCACACTTGATGAAGGTCCAAGGATGATGACGAATATCGTCGACTGTGATCTGAATGGACTTCACATTGACCAACGGGTGAAAGTGGTATTCAAGCAAAGCGGCAATCAAGATAACCCTGGTCCGTTTGTACCGTGCTTCACTCCTATCCTCTAAGACTACAAAACGATAACTGGACCTTCATACTTAATTTAATTGCCTATAATTAACATGTTTAACGATTCAAAACATACTCGGAAGGACTTAGAAGAGGAGAGAAATTAAGATGATTATCACTAAGGATGCACGCATGCAAATGCGTGACGGAGTGCACATCTCTGCAGATATATACCGTCCAGAAAGCATAGGAAAAGTACCGGCTTTGCTGGCGCTTAGTCCATACGGAAAAGAATTGCAAGCGCAGGCGTTAACTTTACCTCCACAAGCGCGCCCAAGCCATCTTTGGAACGGAGCAATTGAAGCAGGGGATATTCGTGAAGTGGTATCACGAGGGTATGCCCATATTATTGCAGACGTTCGTGGTACAGGTGCCTCGGAAGGTCAGATGTGCGGTAACTATAACTCTGGCGGTCATGGTGATGGCAAAGACATTTATGACATCGTGGAATGGTTGGCAGAACAAGATTGGTGCGATGGCAACATTGGAATGATTGGAATTTCATACTTTGCATCTGTTCAAATTCTAGGTGCAGCAGAGCAACCGCCGCACTTAAAGGCGATCTTTGCAAACGGTGGTCACTTCGATCTTTATGAACTTTGTTATCATGGCGGAATCATGTGGCTAATGCCGCGTGCTTCTCGTGAAGGACGCGGGGGCGATAGCGGAAACGCATTCACTAACGTAGCGAGTAAGAGTTCAAAAGTATTCACTCAGGATGAGCTAGAACGAATGACGCAAGACCGCTTACGTGATCCGGATATTTCGCATTGGTCGGATTTCGTTCACCTGCTTCATTATCAAGACCGTCATGAATTATGGATGGATTATTTATTAAATCCACTAGATGGCGAGTTTTGGAAAGCTAATTCTGCTATAGAAGTAGCACATAAAATAACAATTCCAACTTACTTTCAAGCGAAATGGGGCCGTGGCTGGAACGTTGAAGGTACACTCGAATGCTTCGAAAAAGTATCTGGAATAAAGAAGCTTGATATTCAAGCGCTGCCTCCAATGCTGGAGCGTCCGTTCCACGAATGCCATGACGATATGTTCCGGTGGTATGATTACTGGTTAAAAGGAATTGATACAGGTATTATGGAGGAGCCGGCTGTACAGTTTTCAGTAGAAGGTTCTTACAAATGGCGCGGTGAAAACGAATGGCCATTGCCATTTGAAGAAAAGAAGCAGTTCTACTTACGTCCTCGTCATAAAATTAGCGACAAACCAGAGCCATTGACTTCTGAATATGCACATCCTGATGGCTTCTACCAAGCGCCATTAACAGTAACAACAATATCTGAAAAAATTAAATGGACTAGTGATAGATTCCAAGAACCAGTTGAAATGACAGGGACAGGTGCTTTATACGTACATGTGGAAATCGATACGGATGATACGAACTTTATCGCAAAGCTTTACGATGTAAGCCCAAGCGGAAAACGCACCATGATGACATCAGGCTATTTAAAAGCATCCCATCGGGAATTGGACGTGGCAAAATCGAAATTTGGCGAGCCATGGCACCCTCATGACCGAACGGTCCCAGTAGAACCTGGTGAAATTATCGAGTACGCGATTCGTTTATATCCATTCTCCTTCTTAATCAAGCCAGGTCATCGCATTGAATTGGAACTTGCCTGTAACGAACCGCTAGATGGGGAAGATGCAAAATTGTTGCCGCCGGATAGCTATCACTTACCCAGTGGTCGTGCAACAACGCATAAAATCTATCGAGATAATGACCACCATTCTCGTCTAGTATTGCCAGTCATTCCAAATGAGTTAAATGTTTTGAACAAGCCTAACAACGTACTGTATGGGAAAGCAAATAAGTAAAATAAGTGAAGCATTTGGCTGCTCCCCATTCCTAGCAAGAAGGGGGTGTGGTCACAATATGATTAGAGGAGTGAACAGCATGACTTCAGTACGCATTATTCCGATTGAATGCAAATTTGGTTCAACCTCTGCGTATGTCTATTATATCGACGCGCCTGAGCCAGCTCTTATCGATACTGGAATTGCCTCATCGGCTTCTTGTGAAATCGAAACAGTTCTTGCCGAGCATGGTTTACGGATCGAAGATATACGCTGGATTCTCCTTACCCACGGACATGTTGATCATTTAGGCGGTGCCAGCAAGATTTGGGAGAAAACCGGTGGCCGTGCAGAAGTTGTGATTTCAAAGAAGGAAGCCTATTTACTTCGTGATCGCGCAAAACACCTTACTGATTATACTGGGCTGCAAGGTAAATATTTGGACCATGAAATCCAGAAGAAGCATGCGGCGATTTTGATGAATGATATCGGAGGAGATTTGGAACCAACCTTAGAAGTCGTTGATGGCGATAAGATTTCACTAGGCGGTGAAGTTTCGATAACGGTAGTGGAAACGCCAGGACACTCTATCGGATCTGTGACTTTTGTCCTTGATGGATTGGAATGGGCGTTTGCAGCTGACGCTGTACAAATATACGGAGGGGCGCAGAGCGGCATTCCTACAATTGAACACCCTGCTTTATATCGAAAAAGTTTACAGCATCTTCTTGAGAATGTGCGTCCGAACCGCTTGTACTTAGGACATAAATTCCGGGACGGTAAAGGAAAGGTACTTAGTCCGCAAATTGACGAAGATGAGGTTACGGCTGTTCTTCAAGCGAGTCTTGAAATGGATGCGAAGTTAGCTCTTGTTGTCAGTCGGCATATGACAGAAAATGAAGCGTCCTATGACAATGTTGGCATATATGGACCATTCCGATCGATTGCGGCTGAATTGAACTATACAGGCAATCCAAATCATCTGCCTTGTGCTTTCTTTGTAACGCTTAATGGATATCAAGAAGAACTGATTGGTACTCATAATAAATGAAAGGAGGAATACCGAGATGATTCAAAAGAAGTACGAAAGTGCAGCTAAAGCTGTTGCTGATATGAAAGATGGAGCAACATTACTCGTTGGCGGGTTTGGCGGAAGCGGGCTGCCATCGCACCTTGTTAGTGCCCTTACGGAGCGAGGGGCGAATGACTTGACAGTCGTATCCAATAATATCGGCGCAGTCAGTGACGGTGTTGCTGCACTTATCAGCAATAACCAAGTGCGAAAGATAATTTGCTCTTTTCCTGTTGGGCCGCATGCCCACGAACTGATCCAGCGTATAGAAGAAGGGCGGATTGAATTAGAAATAGTTCCTCAAGGAACATTAGCGGAGCGTATCCGTGCCGGGGGAGCAGGTGTACCAGCTTTTTATACCCCAACGGCTGCTCACACAGAACTAGGAGAAGGCAAGGAAACGCGTATATTCAATGAGAGGTTACATCTCTTAGAGCATGCAATAAAAGGTGATTACGCTTTTATCAAGGCACAGCGGGCAGACCGCTGGGGTAATCTTGTTTATAATAAGACGCAGCGTAACTTCAATCCGGTAATGGCAACCGCTGCACGGATTACAATCGCTGAGGTAGATGAAATCGTGGAAGTTGGAGAAATAGATCCTGAAACAATCGTAACACCGAGCGTATACGTACATCGGTTAGTAAAACTAAAGGCGCAAAGTGAAGGGAGAGTTTTAGTGAATGAGTAATGAACAACTGGGGGTAGGATGGACAAAGATGGAGCTAGCTTCTCGAGTGGCGCTTGACCTGGAAGATGGATGGTTCGTTAATCTTGGCATCGGACTCCCGACTCTTGTCGCTGAAGTGATCCCTAAAGATCGGGAAATCATCCTTCATAGTGAAAATGGACTGCTGGGGCTAGGTCCAAAGCCAGAACCAGGTGAAGAGGATATGGACCTTGTGAATGCTGGTAAGGAACCTATTACATTAAAGCCTGGTGGCAGCTTCTTTTCACAATCAGAATCTTTTGCGATGATTCGCGGCGGACATCTTGATGCAGCGGTGCTTGGTGCATTCCAAGTTTCGATGTACGGTGATCTTGCCAGTTGGAAATTGCCTGATGCTACCCTTGGCCGTGTTGGCGGCGCCATGGATTTGACCGTTGGCAGTAAGCGTGTCTTTCTTTGTATGCAGCATACGAGTAAGGGAGTGCCGAAGATAGTGGAGGAATGTACTTACCCACTGACTGCATCACGATGTGTAAATCGTATCTATACAAACCTTGCGGTGATATACGTGACTGACGATGGCCTTGTCGTTCATGAACTCGCCCCAGGCGTTACGTTCGAATATCTACAGGCATGTACTGCTGCTCCGCTTAAGATTCGTGCGTCAAATAATGTGAAAGCTAATACTCTGGAGGTGCAGTAATGATAAAAAAATACACCATTGATCGCAGTTCATCGGTGCCCATTTATAAACAAATCAAGGAAATCCTCATTAAGGAACTTCAGGCAGCCGAAGGGGCAACTGGGCGACCGTTCAGTACAGAGCAGGAGCTGGTTCAACGTTTTCATGTAAGCCGTGCTCCTGTTCGTCAAGCATTGAAGGAACTTGCCAATGAGGGGTACGTTTACCGGGAGCGGGCGAAAGGAACCTTTCCTGTTCAGGCACTTCCCGTTCGTCCTCCAGGTCTCGAGTTAGGAGGATTGGTCGGCTTCCTTCGCGATCAAGGATTAGATTGTACTTCAAAAATATTAAGTGTGGATCATGTGTTACCCACAGAGAAGTTGTGCGTAATCCTTAATCTTGAGCCGAGTGATAAAGTCTTGAGGACTTCTCGTTTAATCTTGCTCAAAGGGAAACCGCTAGTATGGACACAGACGTATCTTGTAGTCGCGGAGGATTTCCTGCCAGATGCACTGGAACTCGAGGAGGCTGAAAGTGTTTTCGTGCTTCTTGAGAGAGAACAGGGCATTTACATCTCCCGGGGTGACCACCTGATTTGTGCGTCAGGAGCGAGTGGTATGGAAGCAGAGATATTAGGCATTAACAATGGCGACCCGACTCTTATAATCGAGACGAAGCTGTACTCAAGAAATGATCGCCTCATAGGCTGGAGAAGGGCAGTCCATATAGCTGACGATTATAAGTTTTCTTTCACAGTGAACCGGTAAGATATTTGGTGGGAACCACGAAAAAGTCAGGATGGCAGGAACAATCAATGAACCAATTTGTTTGAAAACGTGGGTAGGAAAGGGTGAGAATAAGCTTTCAGGCTGCGGACAAACTCCATGATTTAAAGGAGAGTTTTGGAGTTTGTCGATCTTTCTTGAAAAGGGAAGGCATGTTGTTATATGAATTGTTTGTACTTTATACGGCAGGGGGGGTTAGGGTGTCTCAAATAAACATTACCGACGTTGTGAATGAAGGAGAATTTAACCGCTTTCATTTAGGGATATTGATTTGCTGCTGCTTGATCATTACTTTTGATATGTTCGATCTTGTTATATATAGCTCTGTCTTACCTGTCCTGATGGAGGAATGGGCCATATCACCTGTACAAGCAGGTGCCATTGGAAGTTATGGCTTTCTTGGGATGATGTTGGGTGCTATATTCTTTGGAATTTTGGCTGACAGATTGGGAAGGAAAAATATCCTAATTCTATGCGTGTTTATATTTAGCATCTTTACGTTTTTATGTGCGTTTGCACATGGTCCATCCATATTTTCTGTTTTCCGGTTTGTTGCAGGAGTGGGGATAGGCGGTGTTTTACCGAATGTGATTGCTTTATTAACAGAATATGCACCGAAAAACAAGCAAAACATGATGGTCTCAATGGTGATGTGCTGCTTTTCCGTAGGCGGTATTTTGGCCGCCCTGATAGGGATCTACGTTATGCCTGTAATAGGTTGGCAAAGGGTATTTTGGGTAGGTGTGATACCTCTTATGCTTATTCCTTACATGGTCAAGCATTTTCATGATTCTCCCTCAATTCTTTTGATGAAAGGGAGAGTGGACGAACTTCGTTTAGTTCTTTCAAAGGTGAATAATAAGTTCTTGCTTTCCCAGGACATCGAGTTTGAAGCTATAATAAATGAAAAATCATCTGGCTCTCCTGTCTTGGGTTTGTTTAAAAACGATCGGGCATTAGGTACAGTGATGATATGGATTGCCTTTTTCATGTGTTTGTTAATGATCAATGGGTTAACTATTTGGCTCCCTAATTTGATGTTCAGTGCCGGCTATGCCCTTGGTTCCTCTTTAAGTTTTGTAATTGTGTTAAATATTGGGGCCATTATTGGAACGTTAATACTTGGTAGTCTTGCAGATAAATATGGGGTTAAAAATGTGCTCGTTCCGGTGTTTCTAATGGCGTCCATATGCTTGATGCTTCTTGGTCTTAAAAATAACATGTTCATATTATATGTGCTGGTTGCCATTACTGGCGCATGCACAATGGGGGCTCAAAACATTTCATATTCCTTTGTTTCTCACTATTATCCTCCATTAATGCGCTCGACTGCCGTTGGTCTTGCTTCTGGAATTGGAAGGATTGGCGGGATCATTGGTCCAACTTTCGGGGGAATCCTTGTATCTCTTAATTTATCAGTACAAATGAATTTCATTTCGTTTGCGATTCCAGGCATTGTTGCGGCCATTGCATTTTCATTTGTTCCTTTAAAATTTTCAACTCACAGAAAAAATAAAAGAAATGGCATAGGAGGGAAATATTTATGAAATCAAAATCGGGATTAAGGATTGCAATTATCGGAGCCGGCATAGGTGGTTCGTCAGCTGCAGTGGCACTAAAAGCGAAAGGAATTCGTGCAGACGTGTATGAGCAGGCACCTGCCTTAGGAGAGGTTGGTGCAGGTATCGGTATCCGTCCTCCAACCGTAAACTGCTTCAAAAAATGGGGTTTGTATGAGGATATTGAAAAATTAACTTCACGCAGTGACTTCATGGAAATCATAATGGGAGATGACCAAGTATTCATTAAAGAAGCATGGCCGGTGTTGACGGATGATAAATCCGAAGCGTACGCTCGTTTGATTCACCGGGCTGATTTACTGGATACATTAATCGCTCATATTCCAGCAGATCAACTTCATTTAAACCATTGTTTAACGGAAATGATTGATCACGGTGACCACGCGGAAGTGAAATTTGCCAATGGCAAAACAATTGAAGCGGATATCGTGGTAGCAGCGGATGGGATCCGTTCACCAATTCGGGCACAAGTTTTGGGTCAACATGATCCAGTATATTCTGGTTACCTAGCCCACCGTGTACTGGTTTCTAATGATGAAGTGCTTGGCATGTCTTCAGAAGAAAACATCTTACGTATTTTTGTAGACGGTAAGAATTCAGTTTATTTGTTGCCATTAGAACACCGTCAGCAAGTTTCTGTTGATATTACTGTTCCTGGAAAGTTCTCCTGGCGTCCAGAAATGACGAAAGAAGAAATCATGAAGAGTATTGAGGGCTTTGGACCTACCATTCAAAAAATCATTGAAAATATTAAATTGGAAGATATCGTAACACGTCCGTTATGTGATATTGAACCAATGACAACATGGAGCACTAAGTGTGTAACATTAATTGGGGATGCTGCTCACGCAATGCTTCACAACCAGGGCCAAGGGGCGAATATGGCCATCCAAGATGCGGATGTTTTAGCAGAAGAGATTGCTAAAGCGGAAACACCAGCAGAAGCATTGCAAAATTACGAAGAACAACGTAAACCGATTACGAAGCTCTATCAGAATTTGTCCCGACTGTTCCCAACTGATGAAGCGGAAACCGCATTCCCGGAAAAGGCGCATTTCTAAAAAATCGAAGGATAGAGTTAGTTGCTGAATTTACAGAATATTAAAATTATTTTTGGTTTTCATTAGTTATTGAAAAGGAATAAGGAGGTATCACAATTGCCTGTACATCCCGAAATAAAAAAGGTATTGAATTACATTCAGAAATCCGTTTCTAACCATAAAATCATTCCGGAAGAACATAGAACAGCGTTCAATGCACCTAGTTTACCTGTTGAAAAACGTGTCCAAGTCTATTGTATCGAAGAAAATTCGATTCCGAGTCCAGAAACAAATATACCGGTAAGAATTTATACACCCCATGAAAGCGATTCTTATCCGTTGATAATTTATTTCCACGGGGGCGCATTTTTCTCTGGGAATTTAGAAAGCCATGATGAGATCGTTCGCCAAATTTGTCAGGAATCCGGATGTAAAGTAATTTCTGTTGATTACCGGCTAGCTCCGGAGTACCCGTTTCCTGCTGCCTTAAATGATTGTTATCATGTCACAAAATGGGCCGCGGAACACAGGGATGAATTAAAATGGGACGGGCAGAATCTAGCCCTTGCAGGGGATAGTTCTGGTGGAAACCTAGTTGCTGCCGTATCTCTAATGGCCCGTGACAATCGCAATTTCACCATTACGAAACAAGTGTTGTATTATCCATCATTAGATCTTGACTTCAGTGAATTCCGTTATAAATCCTTAGTTGAAAATGGAAAGGGATATTTCGTAGAAAGCAATAAATTAGCAGAACTTAATTCCTTTTATCTAATGGGAAATGCAGATACGGATCATCCTTATGTTTCACCAATTCGAGAAGATAATTTAGATAATCTCCCTGCTGCACTTGTAATCACTGCAGAATATGATCCTTTCCGTGATGAAGGAGAACTATTTGCTGAGAAATTAAAAAAATGCGGTGTACATGTCGAAACAAAAAGGTATGAAGGTGCCACTCATGGTTTCTTAGGCAAATTTACGCACTTAGATGAATACAGCGACGTGTATAAACGTACAGCTGAATTTTTAAGATCGAAATAAGAAGCCTAAAACCTGTCACACCTTGAGATTGTCCCGTTCGCTACGATAGATTAACAGATTTTAATAGGAAGTGATTTCGCAACCTTATCCAAAAGTGTTGCGCTTGATCACTTCCGTTCTATGTAAACATTACAAATCACACATTATGACAACGATGTATTTGGTCAATTTATGGACCGCGCGTTTATGTCCAAAAGAATGGACAGCCTCGTTTAGCTTCGAAATTCAGATGGAACGCTAGCACCTTATATTAATAGCTTTAATAAAACATGTTTTTCAGGAAGGATGTTTTTATTAGTGGAAAAAAGAAAGTGTTGGAGCTATGAGAATAAATTAACCGCAATTTTCTTCTTCTCTATCGGGTTTGTCTTCTTTGATCGACTAGCTATTAATTATCTTATTCCATTCATGCAAGAAGATTTTAGCCTGACAAATACCCAAATCGGGATGCTTTCTTCAGCATTAGCGATTACATGGGCACTTTCCGGGCCGATCGTAGGTTATATCTCCGACAGGGTGAAAAGTAAGGTAGGTGTCTTAGCTTTTATGGTTCTGTTATTTTCATTTTTATCTTTAGCTCATGGATTGGCAGCAACCTTTGGAATTTTGATTATTTTACGCTTGCTTATGGGTATCGCCGAAGGACCGATTATCCCAATTTCTTCGTCCATATTATCAGTAGAATCTTCGCCAAAACGTCGAGGGTTCAACTTAGGTTTTACTGCGGGCACTTCATACGGAGTTTTCGGAGGTTTCTTGGCACCTCTGGTTATTGTTGCCTTGGCAAATGCAACTGATTGGCGAACCGCATTTTATTTAACGGTCATTCCAGGCATATTTATAGCATTTTTCATTTGGAAGGTTGTCAAGAATCCCCCAAAATATTCGGATACAGACATTACTACCGCGATTCCAAATGAAAAAATAAATATTAGACTAATATTGAAAAATCGGAATATCTGGCTTTGTGTTATTGTATCGTGCAGTTTTTGGATATTTCTTCTGCCTTTCTCCATTTATGCACCTCTTTACTTAATTCATGTGAAGCAGTTGTCGTTAAGTACAATGAGTATGGTAATGGCAGCCTTTGGTGCCGGAAATGCAATCTGGGGGTTTATCGTTCCAGCCATTTCAGATCGTATTGGTAGAAAACCGACATCTCTTATATTTGGGGTCCTAACCTTATTCGTTCCGCTTACACTAATGTACGTTGACAACGTAGTAGTAATATCCGTGTTGATCTTTGTTTTTGTTTCAGGGATTGGAACTTTAACCATGTTTACGACTACAATTCCGGCAGAAACGGTTCCAATCCAATATGCTGCAGCTACTATAGGATTTATTCTTGCAGCTACGGAAATCGTTGGCGGCGTTCTTAGTCCATTGTATAGCGGCATGGCTGGTGATGCTTGGGGTCTTACAGCTCCGCTTTGGATAAGCGCTGGAGGCGGACTCCTTGCTTTTGTTTTCTCACTATTCCTTAAAGAATCGGCACCTGTAAAGGTTAGGAGCAACAAGGAGATTGAAAGTGCTATATAAAACCCATCGTGAACTTAGATTTTCGTTTCAAGATCTCAACCGAATGGGAAATTCTTAATTATTTTTATCGAGTGAATGTGTTGAACATCGGAGGCGGTAAATCCAGCTTAAGACAATCTTCTTTTCCTCTTTACATTTGATTGTGATTGGAAATTCCGCAAAGCTTGCGTATGTGTATAAAGGCTGCTTTCAGGAAAACGGTATATTGGAGGGAGAGTATTGTTGAAAAAAAACAATATGGATGTATTTCCAATAATTGTTCCATTTTGCAATAAGCTGAAGAGCATCAACTTTTACTTAGTTAGATATCAAGATTCCTTAATATTAATTGATGCAGGGATGGACACTGAAGACTGCTGGCATTCCCTGCAAGAAATTCTGAAGGAAAATCATTATACATTGACTGATATTTCAGCGATATTATTAACCCATCATCATACAGACCATATTGGACTGGTCAATCGGATTGTGTCTGCCAATCCCATTCCCGTATATGCACATCCTCGCGCCATCCCTATACTGCAAAGAGACAGTGAATACATAAAAATGAGGGAAGAATTTTTCAGAAATCTGTACCGCCGAATGGGGTGCGGTAAATTCGGTGATCGACAAGTAATCGATTTACACAATCCAATTCTATTAACAGAAGATAAAAAAATCGAATGTGAAATTCAAGTGGCTCAAGACCTGCTGTTTGACTTTGATATATTGGATATCCCCGGACATGCTCCTGACCAGATTGCCTTTTATAATAGGAAGTGTAAATGGTTATTTTCAGGGGATTTATTAATTGCACATATGGACATCAATGCCTTCATTGAACCATATTTAGATGGAGTGCGTACAAATTCCTTGATCCAGCAAAAGCATTCATTGGAAAAGTGCATATCATTGAATGTGGAGTTCATCTTTTCAGGTCACGGTGATATCTTGCAAAATCCTGTAAATATATTAAAAGAAAGAATAATAGGGTTGGATGAAAAAGCTAAAATATACTTGAACATCATCAAATCGGGGATTTCAACTGGAAATGACATTGCCCGACTCCGTTTTAATGAAAGGTACGAAAAGCAGTTTTTCAATATTATGTCTGAAATTATTGGTTATCTCGATTATCTTGAAATACAAGGGGAAATTAATAAAGAAATGGAAAATGGAATTTGGCAGTATTATTAATGAGGATCAAATCCGTGTTGATAATGCGGTGCTTCTGATAAAAACGATCATCTTTCCTTAAAGATAATAACTGAACCCTATCTATTCTCTTTTATTAGATTGGAAACATACTTGATAGTAACTCCATAAGGATATTTATGCACATAATAATCGCGAATTGTTGAAAAGGTGATGGTTTGTTTCTTTATGGAATAAGCTGTCGTCTTTTTTATTTTTTTAAAAAGCAAATGACTTTAATTGTTGAAAGTTATTTGTAAGGGGGCAATAAATTCGCTGAGGTTCATTTTCAGAGCCATCCCAAGCAGTTCGTTCAATATGAGACTTCGATATGCAGAAATCCAACATTTCTCTCGTTGACTTTATGAATCTTTATTTGCAGTTTTCGAGTTTTATTTGCGCTACATGAAGACGAATAAACTCTTTTCCTGATGGTCACATTAACTATACATGAATAGGCGAGCATTATAAGGCGTAGAAGCGATAATTAACAAAAATATAGTCAGTTGGTCTGCTTAAGCTTTAGTAAACCAAAATGCAATCCGGTCGATAATTGAATGAAATCCTTCATCATAGAACAAAGCTGATTCCTCATTTTGCTTGCTTCAGGTGAAATGAATTTTTGAAAAAGAGGTTGAGCAAATGAATGTAAAAAGTATGAAAAAAGCTAGAATGGGTATCGGCCTAGGGGCAGGTTCAGCTGTTGCTTGGGGGATAGATACGGTGTTAATAGGCATTATTATTGCAAGCACACCATTTAAACAGTCGATCGTTCTTGCGCCAATAATAGCGGCATTCATGCATGACTTCTTCTCTGCGTTATGGATTTCCTTATTGATGATCATAAAAGGTGAATTCATTAGTGTATTGAAGTTACTTAAAACAAAAAGCGGTGCCATTTTAGTTATGGGAGCATTGTCTGGCGGACCTTTGGCCATGACCTTTTATTTTTTAGGTATTCAATATGTAGGAGTAACATATGCGGCGAGCATTTCTTCCATATTTCCCGGTATTGGTGCGGTGCTTGCTTTCACTTTTCTGAAGGAAAAAATGAACAGGAGAACCTGGTTTGGCATAATTTTAAGTATCATCGGAGTAATTATATTGGCCTATAGTCCGACGGAGTTGAACGTCGATAGTCATTTTTACATTGGAATATTGTTTTCATTGGGAGCTGCCATATTTTGGGGACTTGAAGGGGTGATCGGTGCTTGGGGGATGAAGGGAAAAGATGTCGTGCCTCTATATGCCATTAATATAAGGCAGATGACCTCTGCATTATGTTATGGGCTATTTATTGTGTCATTAATAGATGGTTATCCTTTAGTGTTTGAAGCTGCTTCATCTAAGATAGTATGGCTAATAGTGATAGCAGGCTTATTGGGAGCTGCTAATTATTCGTTATACTACATGTCAATTAACATAATCGGTGCTGCCAGAGGTCAATCTCTCAACAATACATATGTTTTTTGGGCAATTGTAACCGAAATTATATTTATAGGTGCCCCTATTAGCTTGCAATTCATTATAGGTGCATTAATAGTACTTATGGGTTCACTTATGGTTTCTGGAAGTGCAAAAGAGTCCAATCATTGATGTTTCAGGCAACTGGGTACAGATGGAGAACCTCCTTTCAACCAAAAAATATCAGGAAGAAACCACTTATAGAGCTAGGAAGCAGAAATCTTTATATAATATTGATGATACATAGTCCAATGAAGTGTTCAACCAACCTGATCGACCATACCCCTGACTGCCAGCAAACACCTATTTAATTGCGGGGCGGATTTAGGTGGACAATCCCGTTTTACCATTTAAATTACTGGCTGTCACAATCATAGTGCTGATTGTTTTCATTAAAATTGGAAAGGGTAAAGTTATCCCATGGATTGATTTTGCCGTATTTAATCAAAACATTTATCTTTATGGTGCCAGGAGATACCGTTAAAGAAACTATTGTTTCAAAAAAATCACCGGTAGGCACCAAGCGGTATCCAATTACAGAAGGTTTTCTCACATTAGTGAAGTTCAGTTGAAGGGAAGAAGAAATGATGAGAAATATATTAATGGAAATGTTAGAATCCCGTAAGGAAGAAATGATTGAAATTCGTAGATACCTGCACGAAAATCCTGAGCTATCATTTAAAGAAAAAAAGACAGCTCAATATATTAGTGATTTTTATAAAGGAAAAGACGTAGAAGTTCAATCGAATGTAGGGAATGGATACGGGATTGTCGTGACGATCAAGGGGGGAAAGCCCGGAAAAAAAATCGGACTACGAGCTGATTTTGATGCACTTCCAATCGTCGAAGAAACGGATGTACCCTTTAAGTCAAAAAATGAAGGAGTTATGCACGCGTGTGGCCATGATGCTCATACAGCCTATCTGTTAGTCTTAGCCGATTGCCTCATCCAATTAAAAGCTGATATTCCTGGTACAATAAAAATCATTCATCAGCATGCCGAAGAAGTTCCACCAGGTGGTGCAAAGAGTATTATAGAATCTGGCGTGCTTGACGATTTGGATAATATATTCGGCATCCATCTGCTGCCAATTGATTCGGCAGGAGTTGTTGGCTATCACGCAGGATATTCTTTTAACGGCAGAGCGTATATGAAACTAAAAGTGCAAGGTAGAGGTGGACATGGTTCCTCGCCACATCTAGCAAATGACGCCATTGTAGCTGGCGCTCATTTCGTAACAGCTGCCCAGACGATTATTAGCCGTCGATTAAGCCCTTTTGATATTGGTGTAATAACGATTGGCTCTTTTGACGGAAAAGGGACCTTCAATGTCATTAAAGATAGCGTGGAGCTTGAAGGGGATATCCGATATATGACGGTCGAAACGAAAGCGACGATTGAAAAAGAGGTAAAGCGCCTCGTAAAAGGACTTGAAGAAGAATTTGGGGTTACATGTGAGCTAACTTATACCAATGATTATCCACCTTTATATAATGATCCTGAAATGACAGAAAAGGTTGCTGGGTTTCTCAAGAATGCAAATGATAAAGATATTAAAGAAGTGAAGGAATTTCCAGCAATGCCGCCTTCTGAAGACTTTGCTTACTATGCAGAAAAATTCCCATCGTGCTTCTTTTACATTGCTTGTACACCTAAAGGAGTAACGAAACCTTATTTTAACCATCACCCTAAATTTGATATCGATGAGGATGCCTTGCTCGTGGCAGCAAAGGCAGTAGGATATGTTGTTTGCGGTTATTTTAAGTTAGATTAAGAGGAATATGGTACAGATATACAGAAGCTTCGGTTCGAAGGGGAGGCTGACTGCTTTGCACTAAAGGAAAGGAATTTCCTCGAGATTTTCCAGTGAATTCCCTCCGTTAGTCCGGTCATCATAGTGGAATAAGATTAACCGGTTAGCTATGGAAAGGAGGGGGAATGTTGACCTGGGACATTCTTAACATCATTGGTACAATCGCTTTCGCCATTAGTGGTGCTTTTATTGCAAGGGAAGAAGATTATGATCTGTTAGGAGTGTACGTTTTAGGGTTCACCACAGCATTTGGAGGTGGACTTGTTCGTAATCTACTGATAGGACTGCCCATTGAAAACATTTGGAAGCAAGAAAATATATTTGAAATTGCCTTTTTGGGGATTACCATCGTATTTTTCTTACCGAATATTTGGATCGGCCGTTTGAAAAAATGGGTGGTGTTTTTTGATGCCATAGGTTTAGCGGCATTCGCCATTCAAGGTGCAAACTATGCAGTATCGATTGAAGCTCCATTAATTGTGGTAATCATGGCGGCTACCATGACAGGAGCAGGTGGTGGGATGATACGAGATATATTTGCAGGGCGAAAACCCATGATTTTTCATTCCGAAATTTATGCATTATGGGCAGCTTTTGCTGGCATCGCCATTGGTCTGGGGGCAATTCGTGGACCGTATGCTACATTTTTCCTCTTGATCGTAATCGTTTTCTTAAGAATGATATCGGTCTATTTCAATTGGAATCTACCGCACAAACATACTAAATGATAATGAAAATCCCTTATAGGAAGGTCAACTGCGAAAAAAAAGAATATATCAATTTTGACTGTTGACAAACAATTCGCAAAAATATTATATTAGAAGTCCTGCCAACTAAATGTTGGTGTAAAGGGGACTGTGAAAGGTTCATTCTTATTTGAAAGAGGATGGATAAAATGAATAAAGAACGATTAATGGAAAGTGCACGGAACATGAAAGCTAAAGCATATGCACCTTATTCCAAATTTCCAGTAGGAGTAGCGTTATTACTAAAAGATGGTACTGTCATTAATGGAGTCAATGTGGAAAATGTTTCATTAGGTGCTACTAATTGTGCAGAGAGAACAGCCATTTTTACTGCAATAGCAAATGGGTATAAAAAAGGTGATTTCCAGGCTATAGCTGTTGCAGGTGATACGGTGGATTTTCTTCCACCTTGCAGTATTTGCAGACAAGTTTTAGCGGAATTTTGTTTACCTGAAATGCCTGTTTATTTAACTAATGAAAAGAGAGATATTTTAGAATTAACATTAAGGGAATTATTACCTTACGCATTCACGGACTTAGAGATGTAAATGCCTAAGGAATATAAATGTTATTAAAATGTAAGAGCCTGTTATGACAATTCTTTGTTCATTTCAGGCTCTTTTGGTTCGTTGACTTAACTTACGATAGAGAAGAAGCACTCCATAAAAAAACGTGCAATGCACTTCAAGCATGAACATACTCATTCTGCAGGAGCTGAGTATAGTTATGCAAAGACAGCATATGAATGGTACCCCAGGAACTTATTCCTTGCTCGGTAAAAAGCAGCAAGAGCGAAGAATGATATCATTCCTCCGTAACAAGCATGGATGCCTAACAATATGAATCCTGTAAAGCAACCTCTCCCCACAAGTAATCGATCCTTAACGAGTTTCTTCTATATAAAATGACAAATTCCAATATCCTAACATTCAAGGTAATCAATTATTTACTAATTCCATTTATGGACGCCAGATATATCCTTTCCATTAAGGTTTCCAATTCCACGAAGCTTTTCAGCCATTAATATTTGTAGCCCTTCAACTGTTTAATTTGATAAAACGCTCCCTTTAACTAAACTGCGACTGATGGATTTTTTTCAGAATTGAATAATGGGCATTTTCATTCAAACAAAATTGAAACGCCTAAAGTGAATACTTCGTAAGCAGCAGTTAGCGGCTATTTTTTCTTGAGAACGAATCGCGGACTGTAAAAGTTGGAAAAAGTATATTGACAATGATAATCATTATCATATAAAATGATAAATGAAATTGATAATCATTTTCAATTGTGTTTCTTGCCGAAAAAGAAATTTGAAATCAAAGGGAAGACAATATGGTTGGTTGAACAGTAATGGATCAGGAAGAAAAATTTTAAAAATAAAACAAAGAAAAATATCTAAAAAATGAATGTGAGTGGGGGAGTCATACCAATGGATAAAAATCATGTAATTTTAGAGCTATTCCAACATCAAGTAACCTGTTGCTGCCCGGGAGAAAAGCATCAGCATATGATAGAGTTCTTTCCAGGTGATGTATGGACAATTACGGATGAGCGGAAATATGTGGATTGCCTGGGATGGCACTTTTTAATTGTGGTGAACGAAGAGTATCAGTTTTTTATGCAAGTGGGGGAAATCGAGGAACTTTATTCCGAGGGCACTATTTGCTCCATCTTGGATTTGGATCTGAGAATTAACCATTTGGGCTATAAAATAAATGAAGCGCTTGATGCACATGATAGGGAGTCATTTCTTTCGTTTGCTGATGAATTGAGCAACATACAGGAAATAAAGAATAAAATGAACACGGAAGATGTGCATGCTTTTTAGATAGTTTACTACTTTTTGATAATAGCGTCGTTGGAAGGGGATCATAACATGTCTAAAATCATTATGATTTTTGCAAGTATGAGTGGAAATACAGAAGAAATGGCGGACTCCATTGCAGCAGGAATTAAGGAAAGCGGTGTGGACGTTGAAATGATAGATATAATGGATAGTCCTGAAGCTTCCATACTTGGAGAGTACGATGGAATCTTATTAGGTGCATATACGTGGGGAGATGGCGATTTACCGGATGATTTTTTAGACTTTTATGATGAAATGGAAGATGTAGATCTAACCGGAAAGAAAGCTGCAGTGTTTGGTTCTGGTGATACTTACTATACACATTATTGTGCAGCTGTAGATATTCTGGACGAAAAATTGCGGGAACGGGGTGCTGATATCGTCCTCGAGGGGTTAAAAGTGGAATTAACCCCAGAAGATGATGATATCAAAAAGTGCCAAGACTTCGGGAGGGAGTTCATTAAGAAAAGCTTCGTTTCTTCCCTATAGTATTAGACATCATATGAATAGAGGAGTGAAGGGGATTGATGGGGAAGGAATATCAGGTTTCGATTGCCACTTTGACGGATTACCATTTACAAGATTTTATAAGATGCCCTTATCAATTTTACTTTCATCATATAGAAGGAAAAAACACCACTCAACAAAATTGGAGAAAGATGGTTCAATTAGTGATTAATCAGGTTGTAAGTCGATATTATAAACTTCCCCCTGCAAACCAGACGGCCAAGAAGGTTATGGAGTTAATAGATGAGCATTCGAGAGTCATGGATGTACGTCAGTTTGATTCGAAAATTCATTATTATAGGGCTCTTGCCAAAATAACTGATTACTTAATCAAATTTTTAACATCTGGGAAAAACGAATATCCTCCTTTATTTTTATATGAAAAATTCAACATGGTTATTAGTGAGCTAGGAACCGACCTTTCCTTGATTCTTGACGTGGCAGAATGGTCAAGCAACTCATTCATCATCAAGAAATTTTTAGTCGATACTAATGAAGAAATGACCGTTTTGTTCATTCATATGATTTCGGTATTTTGTCAGAAGGCATTTGGTCGACTACCGGAAAGAATGGAGATAATCTCGCTTATGGACGGTAAAATGAAAACGTATATTCCAACCATGAATGATGTTTCTGACGGATTGGAGTACCTCAACATAATCAAGAGTCTTTTACAAAATCCCAAAGAATATTCGAAAACAGATTGCTTAACGGTTTGTAACAGCTGTTCTTATCGAGAAAGATGTAATGAAGGTATTCATATTAATCTTGAAAGTATTACTATTCAGTAATGGTTTTCAAGGTTGCGGCAAAGTTGTATCTTCCTTCTCATATCCGATATAAGCATGTAAGTTGAGTTTTTTTAAGCCCCAGTGATGAAAGGGGAGATAACTGACTTGAAACTAGGAAATTACATAATTTAGTAATGCGGATTATACCATTCAGGGATAATCCGCATTTTACGTTAAATAACGTAAAATATGACCGGAGCAATGAATATGGAAAAGGCTCTTTGCTGTATTTTTCATGGGTCATTCATATCCGGTTACAATTACTCCATCTATATTGTTGCCCGAGATATCATAATTGTTATTCTTTGGAACCTTAATAGTCATGTTTTCAGAAACGAAATAATAAGAAATCGTATATTTTATCCCATTAACAATTGCAGATGCCATCTTTTCTTTTTTTAGGTACTTTAAATATTCTTCCAACGCGAAATTTTTCTTATGCATTATCGCGCTGTGTGGTAAACCTACATAGCGAATATGCCATGGTTCATATTGAATTCCAGTAATATCGATCTTGTCTCTAGGATAGCGTAGAATAAAGCCATATTTCCAAGCATTTTTTTCTATCCATTTTCCTTCAGGTGCTTCACTCATCTTCATTTGGGAAGAGCCTACATCAAGTGATAAACCCAGATTGTGTTCACTATAGCCTGCTGGCAAGGCATAGTCAGGTCCCGCTTTCTGGTAGATTTCTCGTTGTTCATTAAGGTCCCGGTATCCACTATTAATCAAGAAATGGTGAACCCCGTCTTTTTCAGCAGCAGAAATCATCTTCAAAAATTCTTGGGCTACATTCTCTGATAACTTCATTTCGCTATCAAGGATTCCGTATCCCTTCGTTAATTCCTTGTGTCCAAATAAATCCAAGATATCGGACTTTACACTCTTTTGGTGAACGGGATATTCACTGTTGACCAAGAGTAGATTTCCCTGATAAATCTGTTCTTTGGAAATCTTTTTCTGTTGAGTGTTTTTAGGTATCCCTATATCAGCCAATTTGATTTTTTCATATTGATTATATTCTTGAATCTCAACTTTCCCTTGAAAAGTCGGTGCTATATAAGCTACCGCCAAACCTATACACAATGCAAAAAATAATAAAAACCCCATCTTCTTCAATTTAAGTTTCCTCCTTGATCTTACCTTCTTATAAGATAGGACAAACTTTTTAAAGAAAGAATGGGGTAATTCTTAAATTTTTCTTAAATTGTTTTTTTGTTTAGATCATTCAATACCATTTTTTGAGGCAAACGAACTTCGAATACTGTACGCTTAAAACTGCTTTCGGCAGTAATTGTCCCATCATGCTGCTCCACGATATTTTTGGCAATGAATAAGCCTAGACCAGTGCTATCCCCATGATGAGTTCGAGCTTTGTCACCTGTATAAAACATATCAAAGAGATGTGGCAGCTCATTTTGGGGGATGAGATCACCGTAATTCACAACTTGAACAACTAAATTCCCTGAATGTATGAAGCCATTAATATCCACAAACTGACCATCGCTTCCATAACGATTCGCATTGGTTAGAAGATTTTCAAACAAACGAGCTAAAAGCTCACCGTCGGCCACAATAAATAATTGATCGGGAATATTCATACGTGCAGTCAAATGATTTTTCTCAAAAACGGGAAATAATTCTTCCGTTAATTGATTGAGCAAATCAGTTAAATTAATTTGCTTCTTATTAACAGGAAGCATACCATAGTTCATTCTCGTTATTTCGAATAATTCATCTATAAGCCGTTCTAAACGCTGTGATTTGGTAAAGGCAATCGTTAAAAAATGTCTGATCTGCTCTTTAGTCAAGTTTTCATCTTTAAGCATTAAATCAATATAACCCAAAATAGATGTAAGTGGTGTACGCAGATCGTGTGCTAAATTTACGACCAGCTGATCCTTGCTGCTTTCAGAAAAATCTCCTCTTTCTATTGCTTCTTTCAACGTTTCACTTGCCAAGTTGATATCTTGGGCAATATCTTTGAATTCGTCATTTGATTTAATTTGAACTGTGTATGAGAAGTCTCCCCGAGCGAGAAAATGTATTCCGGTTGAAATTTCGTTGAAATAGGTCGAATAGCGCCGAGTAAGTAAATAAAAAAACAAAATCGATAGCGGGAGGAATAGTAGTAAAAAGAAGTTAATGTCGCCCATTCCATTCATCATTTGACGATAATAAGTCAGTCTGTCCCCAAACTGGACATAGGTATGATAATAAATTTGAAGTCCTTTAAAAATTAAATAGGTGATGATACCAGACAGAAGCATACTTAAACCAAATAACAACACCATCTTTGAACGAAAGCTGCGTACTACTTTAGCCATTGAATGCATATCCAACACCCCATACAGTTTTAATCCACTTATTCTGTTGTTTATTTTCTTCAAGTTTTTTTCGTAACGTACGGATATGGACCATAACGGTATTTCCACTTTCAAAATAAGCTTCGCCCCACACATTCTGGAAGATATTTTCCACGCTATACACCTTCTTCGGATGACTGGCTAATAAATATAAAATATCGAACTCTTTAGGGGTAAGTTCAATATTTTCACCATATAAATGAACTGTGCGCTGATCAGCAGAAATAATGAGACCACCAAATTCCAAGGTCTTTTTATGATTGGTTATAGGCTGATTTAACTTCGTGAAACGCCTCAACTGAGCATTTACACGAGCAACCAATTCCATGGGGATGAATGGTTTGGTCATATAATCATCTGCTCCAATAACAAGTCCGTGTACCTTATCGAAATCAGAGGTTTTAGCGCTCAAAAATATGATAGGCATATTATGCCCCTCGCGGATGTGACGGATTACTTCATATCCATCCATTTTCGGCATCATGATATCCAGTATCAGCAAATCAATCGTTTTTGTCTCGGTAACATGAAGGGCTTCTTGTCCATCAGACACTTTAATTACATGGTACCCCTCTTTTTCTAAAAGGATGGCAATTAAATCTGCAATTTCCTTCTCATCATCAGCCACTAAAATTGATATTCGTTTCATCCATTCCCACTCCTATAAAAAATTACAAACTAATTGATTCTTGTCATACGAAACGCTATAGCTCTGGGCCTCATTATGACTGATAATTTATGTAGGCTATATTATTATTATTTTCCATTATAGCTCCACCTACTTCAAGAACCTGGCCATTTTTCTCAACTGTTTCTAATACTATTGCTATCCAGCCGTTTAAGCAACCTTCAATTGCTCTCATTATTTCTCGCTTAACTGGTTATGGTGATTCTCGTTTTAGCAACGGAAGCTAGTTAAAAAGAAAAAAAGTACGCCGGTATGATTATATGAGCGTATAGGGAAAGAGTGGAAGGGGATTACGGAATGTGCGACTAAACGGAACATGTCCGAAGCAAGAGAGGGCGTTAATTATTCAGCCATGATTGCAACAAAAGTGATATGTAATGATAAGCGATGGAATGAAGTGACTCCATCGCTTTTTTGTTTTCAATAATAATAATATTGGGGGTTAGCTGGAATTTGATGGTTATATGCAGCAGGATAGACCTGGTTATCATATTGATTGATATATTGCGGATATTGCTGCTGCGGAAATTGCGATTGTTGTTGCTGGTGATGTTGTGGCTGTTGCTGTTGATGCTGCTGTGTTTCTTCTTCAGTACTTCTTTGGCAGTTGGCTGGTGGTCCGATGAATGTTGCCGGCTGTACGGGGGCAACTGCTTTTTTCCATTGGTTTTCATCCATGCAATAAGTGTGCGCCATAATATTTGCTGGTGTCAATTTCAAAATATCGGAACCAAGCACGACTTCAGGAGTTGGCGCATCAAAAATGGCCAGCAGATGTGTATTATCGGAATTAGCTACTTCATAATGCCACCAGCCTTGTGGAACGTTTGCGACTTGACCTTGCTTAAGCGGATAGTTTTGAATTTGTTTCGTGAAAGGATTTAGTAGCGAAACCGTTGCGGCACCAGAGATACAGTAAACGAGTTCAGCGGCATTTTGGTGATAATGCGGTTCTACGACATTGTTCCTGCTGAGGTAGATATCTAGTAAAGAAACATTTTCAAGCGTGTTTAGTTGTTTGATACCTACTACATTAATATAGTTTTGATCATCTTTTTTAAAGAGATTGCTATTATTGGCATCGAAAAAAAATTGCGTGGAGGGGGATGTATAATCCATATATGAAACCATGAAAGTATCATTCCTTTTCTAAAGACTTGATTCTGCAGGATATGTTCGTTGTCAATTAAATGTGCAAATGCCTAATCATTTTTTGTACCATTAACAAGAGTGATCATTTTAATGGGGATCGATCGTTTAAAAATATGGATGGAATTAAATAGTTTTATGTTGGATTTCTATAAACTGAAACTGTTAATCTGAATGTTTTGCATAATCGAAATTTTAATAAGCAGAATTTTCCCATTGCGTGTGTTTAAATTAGAGTGATATAATGTTTTTTATGATTTTAAAGTTAAACATAGGAAGTGGCTAAATTGTCGAACAATTCAAAAGAGAGTAAATTTGTCCCGTACGTTTCTGCATCTAAATCTTTACCGGAGTTGACTGTAACGGCAATAATCCTAGGGATTATTCTTGCAATCGTCTTCGGGGCAGCGAATGCGTACTTAGGACTGCTAATTGGTTTAACTGTCTCTGCTTCAATACCCGCGGCGGTAATCTCAATGGCTATTTTAAGAGGTGTTTTTCGCAGGGATTCCATATTAGAGAACAATATAGTGCAAACGATGACCACGGCTGGTGAGGCAATTGGTGCCGGTGCAGTATTTACCATACCGGCATTATTCATGTGGGATATGGACGTGAGTCAAGCATTCATCATTTTCGTTGTTTTAACCGGGGGATTCTTGGGGGTCTTCATGATGGTGCCCCTTCGTCAGCTCCTTATTGTAAGGGAACATGAAACATTACCTTATCCTGAAGGTACGGCATGTGCCGAAGTACTGAAATCGGGAGAAAAAGGCGGGACCAGCGCCAAGCTGATCGGCGCCGGTTTAATCATCGGCGGTGTGGTGAAAGGGCTTGGTGATGGATTTAAGCTTTTTAAAACGGAAGTTGAAACAGGAATCACAAATTTTAAAAATGCAGTCGTTGGTCTGGATGCCTTTCCTTCCCTTTTGGGTGTCGGGTATATCATTGGACCGCGTGTCGCAGGTCAAATGCTAGGTGGAGGACTGTTGGCCTGGGTCGTTCTTATTCCGGCAATCAGCTTTTTTGGCAGCAGTAATGGAACAGCCATTTTCCCTTCCGAGGTACCGATTGGTGAATTGGATGCATGGGGAATTTGGGATAATTATATTCGTTATATAGGAGCTGGTGCGGTTGCAACTGGCGGATTGATTACATTGATCAAAACCTTACCGATCCTTTTCAGTTCGGTGATTGATACCTTAAAAGGTGTTAAAGCCAATAAAGGACAGCTTAAGGCTGGTTCAATCCGAACCGAAAAAGACATTCCGGCTAAATACGTTTGGTTGGGTATAATCATCGTCATTATAATCATTGCATTCGCACCTATTACGGATGTCGGAATCATTGGAGCGGTTGCCATTGCCATTTTTGGATTCTTATTCGTGACCGTGGCTTCAAGGGTTGTCGGGATCGTCGGAAGTTCTTCTTCCCCTGTTTCTGGAATGACGATCGCTACACTATTGATTGTAGCGATTGTCTATAAAGCTACTGGTTTTACTGGTACCCAAGGAATGGTTGCCGCTTTAACTGTCGCTGCAATCATCTGTACCGCTCTTGCTGTTTCAGGTGATGTATCGCAAGATTTAAAAACAGGTTACATCGTGGGCGGAACTCCTTGGAAGCAACAAGTTGCGATGATGATCGGTGTTGTGGCGTCCGCTTCAGTCATCGGTTTTATCTTGGTGCTGATGGATAACGCCTATACGATGGGATCTGCAGAACTGCCTGCACCTAAAGCGGCTCTAATGAAAATTCTTGCTGAAGGAGTTCTTGGTGGAGACTTACCTTGGACGCTTATCTTTATCGGTGCAGCGATTGCCATCACATTGGAGTTTTTCGGTTTGAATTCATTAGTAGTGGCCGTAGGCATCTACTTGCCGGTTCATACTAGTGCGCCAATCATGATTGGTGGATTTATACGCTTCTTCATTGAATTCTTCTCGAAAACGAAAGAAGCACTTAAAGCACGCGTCGATAGAGGTGTATTGTTTGCATCTGGCTTGATAGCAGGTGAGTCATTGATAGGTGTGCTTATTGCCATCCTGATCGCTGCCGGTGTCCAAGTTCCGGCTGCAGCTAAATTGGCCAGCAATCTGCTGCCATTCCTACTATTCCTTGCTTTAGCTGGCTTGCTTTGGTACGTTTCCAGCAAAGGGAAAAAAGAAGATGCTTCGTAAACGCCAAAGAGAAAAGAGGAACCTGTTAACCATGGTTCCTCTTTTGGAAGGACGGGTCACCTTGGAGCAAGGATCTTCGGAAGCGACTTTTTTAGTCATCCAAAGAACCAACTTTGTGGAACGAATGACAATTCGTTTTTTAAAACAGCCTTCAGTTCGTAAAATCAAGCTCGATAAGTTTGGCGCATTTGCCGTTAATCAAATGGAGTATAAATGCAATGTCAATCAGATTTCTGAAGCGATGAGTGAACATTTCGGTGAGGAAGCGGAACCATCTTTGCCACGGTTGGTGAAATTCCTGGAAATCCTTGAGGTCCATGAATGGATTGTCTGGGATGAGGAAGAAGATAAAAGCTAAAGATTTTTTTGTTTGATATGATCTCCTTAAGGTAGACCGTGTAAAAAGGCCACAATCATTCGTGGATGCTACATACCTGCTTTAAGGGGATTTTTTATTATGTCTAAAAATCGGTGATGATTCCCATTATGACTGAAAGCCTTATACTGTGTATGACTGACATGCTTTGCACTGACAGGATATCAACAATCCTTCGCGGACAGTGAATCTCCTTTCCCGCAATATTTAGTTTAGATGAATACTTCACATTCTGAAAGTAATGAATGACTATAAGTAACCTCTTCATAATCGTTAATTGAATTCAACACTTTTTCGCTTTCATGCTAGAAACCGCAATCAAGGGGACGCTATGCAAGCTGTATTTTCTCCTGAAGCAATAGCAAGAGTCCATTTAATTAATAAAGTATGTTGGTGATGGTTCACGTCGCGTTTAATCATATATAGTCTAAGCAGACTCAAATAGATCGAGTCTGCTTTTCCACCTTCTAAAGTAAGGATTCTAAGTAGGATATTCCGACTTCCGTCATTCTTGTTCCGCCCCGGCCTTTACGTTTTATGATCAGTCCTTTTTGCTCAAGGTCTTCAAGTCTTCTTCTCACCTGCTGTGGGGACAAGAAGAGGCTTGCATGATGTTCTTTCGTTTTTGCTGAAATATATTCCCTGCTGGCTGCTTTTCCCGTTTCATTGCATTGCATAACGATCTCTAGAATCATTCGATGTTCGGATTGCTGCAGGGGATTTTGTGGCGGGGATTCTATATCTGCCGCTTGTTGAGCTTTCTGATACTGCGGCAAATCATCTTTGGTCAATACCGTTCCATTACACACTGTCAGCATATAATCCAGTGTGTTTTTAAGCTCGCGAATATTGCCGTCCCACTCAGCTCGGATTAACCTATCCATCAGTGATTGCTCCACTTTTATCCATTTTCCGTTCTTTGTTATGTAATGATGGATCAAAAGGGGAATGTCTTCTCTTCTCTGCCTAAGTGGTGGAATGAAGAGGTGAAGCACATTTAAACGGTAAAATAAATCGTTTCTGAACGTTTGTGCTTTCATTTGTTCCTCGATTTTTTTATTCGTTGCAGTAATGATGCGAATGTTAATTGGGATTATCTTCGAGCCGCCGATTCGTCTGATTTCCTTTTCCTGGATAACCCTTAATAATCGGGATTGCATCGATAAACTGATATCTCCTATTTCATCCAGGAAGATGGTGCCGTTATCGGCAAGCTCAAACAGCCCTTTTTTACCTCCGCGCTGACCTCCAGTAAATGATCCATCCTCATACCCGAATAATTCGCTCTCAAGCAGGCTTTCAGATAAGGCGCTGCAGTTTACGGGCAGAAAAGGTCCGTTTTTTCTATAGGAGTGCTTGTGAATGGCATGAGCAAACAATTCTTTGCCCGTTCCTGACTCACCTTGAATGAGGATGGGGTGTTCTGCTAATGCAAGCTTTTTTGCGATCTGTTTAAGTTCAATCATTTTAGGATTTTCACAGAAAATGTCATCAAAGCTATACTTCGCGTAAAAACCTGTCTCGCGATATTTGCGCTGTGCTGTTTTTTCGATTTCGGATGCCTGATGGACACTTTTAAAAACAGTAACGATAGATTGCTCCCCGATCATTGAATGACGGTATACGACGACCTCAACACCATGAATGCTAAAAAATTGACTCTCTTCCACACCATCCCGGATAAAATGAACCACTTCGTTTTGAAGGATTACCGTATCGATCGGACGGTTGATGATTACATCCGCCTGAACTTGAAATAGTGCTTCAAGTTTTTGATTAAACACGGTTACTTCACTCGTTTCATTGATGACCAGTATTCCGTCATCAATGGTATTAACGACATTTTGGATATGGTGATAGACTTCTTTTGTCTCTTGTTGGGATAAAAGCAATTTTTGCTGCAATTCAATAATGCTTCTAATGTATCTTTCTGAAATTTGCAGAGCCACATTTCCATCCAGCCTGCAATGATCAACAATTCTTAAAATTGTGGTCATATCCAAAAGCCTGACACCGATATCCAAAACCATTGGCAAATAGGTGGGGGCAAGTTCTACTTCACCTGGAGATACAGCCACATCAATATCATCATAATAAGCATGGTTTTTCTTGTAAGCTACGAAGCGAACATGATTGATGCCAAGTTGGTTAAGAGATTGTATGAGTTCCAATGTGACATTGTATTCATCATTAACAACAAGTACGTTAGCTCCAGCTGGAATTGTGAGAAGTTTATCCAAATGTTCATGATGGACGGTGCGTTGTCCCGTTATAAAGGTCACGGCATTCATATTCTTTAAATGACCGACTTCTTTTTTAAGAGATTCGGAGGAGAAGAGGATGACATCAGCTTCAAGACCGGCTGGAAGGCCCTCATCCACTGCATAGCTATCAATGTCCAGATAATCACCTAAAAGCTGTTGAAGTTGCTGATGCAGTGTGTGCCTTGTCTTCATTCCGCCTGTCAAAAGGATAAGTGAAGGTTTCATATGGGCCCTTACCTTTCTTTGGTTAAATTGGTTCTATTATAGCACAATATTTGAACCAATTTAGACCATTGAACCGTTAATATCGGCTATACTATCAGCTTATAGATTGGTATTTCTAAATTTTCTTATTTCTTACCTTGCTCCAAATGCAGTAATCATGAAAGTATACAAACGAGTATAATTCTGCACCTTTCCATCTCCATTACCCATTCCATTTATACGTCATTTAGATCCCCGTCCAGCAGTCGCCTTATTAGTTGGCATGTATTTTGCATTATTAGTATACAAATGTTTATTTCTCAAAAAAAGAAAAGGAGAACCATGGAAGAAGAGGGAAGTATCATTTACTAGTTGAATGAAAAAAGGGGAGAAGCTTTATGGCTCAAGTCGAAACAACCTATCAACCGGAAGGAAATAGGAAAAAAGAGCGTAAAATTAATGTATTCGCATTACTGCTGGGTGTTTTGGTCATCGCAACTTTATTAACGTATGTGTTGCCTGCAGGGGATTATGGGCGCGTGGAAGTTGACGGAAGGACCGAAATAGACCCAGGTACTTACAAAACTTCCGAACAAACACCGGTTAGCCCATTTGGAGCGGTTAAAGCACTTCATACTGGTATGGTTGAAGCAGCTAATATTATCTTTTTTGTTTTGATCATTGGGGGGTTCTTTGGTGTATTAACCGCCACTGGGACGATAAATGTATTGATTACGACGCTTGCAAAAAGACTTGCAACCCGAGAGAAGCTGCTCATTCCGGCCATGATGTTATTTTTCGCAATTGGCGGATCACTTATGGGGATGGCCGAGGAAACACTCGCTTATATCCCATTATTGATTCCATTGGCGCTTGCACTTGGTTTTGACGTTCTTACAGGGACAGCCATTGTTATTCTTGGGGCTTCCGCAGGCTTTACGACAGCGGTAATGAATCCGTTTACAGTCGGAATCGCTCAAGGTATCTCCGAATTGCCGATGTTTTCTGGCATGTCGTATCGTCTAGTACTTTTCGTGATTGTTTATGCAGTATCTGTAACATTCGTCTATCGTCATGCCATGAAAGTGAAAAAGGATCCATCAAGTGGATTTTATGGAAAGTACAGCAAAAAAGAAGCTGATGTGCTTCATAATTCAAAAGAGAAGCTTGAAACCAAACATAAGCTCATTCTAGGTGCGTTTTTACTGAATTATGTGGTCCTTGCTTTTGGAGTGATCAAATACCAATGGTATATTACTGAAATTGCAGCTCTTTTTGTAGTTTTGACAATTGTCATAGGAGTCATTGGCAGATTATCTACGGATAAGATTGCGAAATCGTTTGTAGACGGATCTTCGTTATTGATTGGTGGAGCCTTAATTATTGGTGTTTCCCGGGCAACTCTTGTTGTATTAAATGAAGGGCATATTATTGACCCGATGCTTCATGGGGTTTCCGATACGCTAAAGCATATTCCGGCCTTCTGGAGTGTAATCGGGATGTATAACTTCCAAGCTATTATCCATTTTATCCTTGCTTCGGGCAGTGGACATGCGATGCTGACGATGCCAATCATGACGCCGCTTGCGGATTTGCTTGATATTACTCGACAGACGGCAGTTCTTTCGTTTTCATTTGCTGATGGAATCGGGAATATTATTTTTCCGACTGCAGGCACGCTCATGGCAGGCCTCGCAATTGCCGGTATTCCATGGACAAAGTGGGCCAAATGGGTGCTTCCGCTTGTATTCATTCAATACCTCATTGGTTTAGCCGCCGTTGTCATCGCTCATTTAATGAATTACGGACCATTCTGATCGTGTTAAGAAACAGCTTAGAGCAATTGGAGGAAAAAAATTGATAACTTTAATTAAAAATGCAGAAGTGTATGAACCTCAATATCTTGGCCGGATGGATGTGCTGCTTGCGGGTGGCAAAATAGTCCATATCCAAGATGAAATTGATCTGGATAACGTATCCATTGATGTGAAAATAGTAGATGGATCGGGGAAAATCCTCGTGCCTGGTTTCATTGATGCCCATGTGCATTTAATCGGTGGCGGCGGCGAAGGTGGCTTTAGGACACGGACTCCGGAATTGAACTTAACGGATGCTACGATGGCAGGCATTACAACCGTGGTTGGAGTGCTGGGTACGGATGGAACAACAAGACGGATCGAAAGTCTGCTGGCAAAGGCCCATGCATTGGGAGAAGAGGGAATTACGGCGTACATTCACTCAGGCTCTTATCAGATTCCGGTGAAAACCTTAACGGGCAAAGTAGAAGAAGATTTGATATTCATTGAGAAAGTAATCGGTGTAGGCGAAATCGCCATATCCGACCATCGCTCTTCTGAACCGACGCTTAATGAGCTTGTGAAGATAGCGGCTTCAGCTCGTAATGGCAGTTTAATTACGGGAAAGGCAGGGATATTGGAAATACATGTAGGCGATGGTGATCGCAGGCTCCAGCTCCTTTTTGAGATTCTAGAAAAGACGGATATACCGATTCATCATTTTCACCCGACTCACATTAACCGAAATCAAGATTTATTCGCAGAGGGGATCCGTTATGCAGAAAAAGGGGGATATGTAGACTTAACGACAAGCACCACTCCTCAATTCCTGGAGGAAGGGGAAGTGAAATGCAGTAGCGGATTGAGACAGATGCTTGAGAGTGGGGTGCCCGTTACTCAGATTACTTTCTCCTCGGATGGACAGGCAAGTCTTCCTTATTTTAATCAAGACGGTGAGTTCGCAGGTCTGCAAGTTGGCAATGTTTCTTCTCTTTACAACGAGGTCCGTGACTCCGTATTGGATGAGGGCGTTCCGCTTGAATCAGCACTCCAGGTTATCACATCTAATCCGGCTCGTATATTGAAGCTGAAAAGCAAAGGTAAAATAGGGGTGGAAATGGATGCTGATCTCGTGATGCTTAATGAAGGAACGTTGACCATCGATACGGTCATCTCAAGAGGAAAAGTGATGGTAGAACAGGGTGTCCCTATTATTAAAGGGACATTTGAAAAATAAAAGAATGATAGGGAGCTGAAGGAATGAAACAGTTAATGAAGGTGTGTATGATGTTAGGTTTGTTTGCTTTTTATTGCCAAGGGAATTTTGCACATGCTGCGAGCGGTGACTATCAGTATAGCAGCTCAGGAAACACGGGAAATGTAACGACTGCCACATCTTATGGCATTAACTTAATGGGAGGAGGCACGGACGTCGATGAAGCGATGCTATGGATGGCCAAAAAAGCAAATTCAGGTGACTTTGTCGTCCTCCGGACTTCAGGATCCGACGGATATAACCAGTATCTTTACGATTTGGCACAGAGTAATAACGCAAAGCTTGATTCAGTCGAAACGATCGTGCTGAACAACAAATATGCTTCAAGTGACTCGTTTGTGTTAGATAAGGTGCGTAAGGCGGAAGCAGTCTTTTTTGCCGGAGGAGATCAATTCAATTATGTCGATTTCATAAAAAATACGGCACTTGAGGATGTACTTAATCAGCTTATTCAAAATAATGTTCCAATAGGTGGAACAAGTGCAGGGCTCGCAATTATGGGGCAATTTGTCTATGATGCAAAAAATGGTTCCGTCTATTCAGATGAAGCACTGGCAAATCCAAATAACCGCTATATGACGTTTTCAAGAGATTTCCTGAATAATCGCTATGTATCAAGTGCGATTACAGACACTCATTTCGAACAGAGGGACAGAATGGGAAGATTCATAGGGTTTATGGCGAGAAATGTATCAGACGGATGGACGAATCAGGCTAAAGGCATTGCTGTTAATGAACAAACAGCTCTGCTCATCGAACAGGACGGAACGGCTAAGGTTGTTGCCCAGCCAGGTGGCAGCAACCAATCCGTATATATGGCGAAAACAACGGCCGCCCCTACAAGCAGCTCAGGCAAGCCATTGACTATAAAAGATGTTCAGCTCGTCAAGTTGAAACCCGGAAATACGTTCAATCTTCAGACATGGACGAGCAGTAATGGCTATTCCTATAAACTATCTGCCCTGTCTGGTGTCTTAAGTTCAACAAGTGGTTCAATATATGGAAATTAAAATAGGAGGAGTAAAAGTGAAGAAGATCATTAATATGGCATTTATGGCCTTATTGCTTGCATCGGCCTGCTTTTTGCCTCCAGGAAAGGTCAGCGCTCACCATGATGACGAATTTAGAGGAAGTCTCGTTATTGCAGGAGGCTCATTAGGCAGCAGCAACAAGGATATCTATGAATCTTTTATTAAACTCGCCGGCGGAGCCGAAAAAGCGAAAATCGGCATTATTCCCGCTGCGAGCGGAAGTCTGAAATCCTCCAAGGAGTTTAGAGCAGATCTTGTGAAATATGGGGTGAACGAGAAGGAAATCGTGATTCTTCCGCTATCGGACCATGATTTCAGTGATACTGATTTTGATGAGAAATCGTGGAAGAACAATGTCCACAGTAAAGCGGTTGTAAGTCAGATCGAGGATCTTTCGGGTATCTGGTTTGTTGGAGGCGACCAACTTCGAATAACAAATACATTATATGATGCCAAGGGAAAGAGTACGTTGGCGCTTGATGCGATTTGGAACGTGTATAAAAAAGGAGCTGTCGTGGGCGGAACAAGTGCAGGCGCGGCAATTATGAGTGATGTCATGATTACCGGCGGTGATAGCTTAGGAGGGCTAAAAGGTAAATTCACCGGAAATTCCGAGTCTCCAAAAAACAAAGAGTATGAGCCCGTCCGTATTGACCGGGGGCTCGGGTTCTTTAAATATGGGATCATCGACCAGCATTTCGATGAAAGAGGGAGACTCGGGCGTTTGGTAGCAACGGCCATTAAATACGAAAAGCAAAAAAAGAAATATAATTCTTATGGAATTGATGAAGATACAGCGTTGATTGTCAACAATCAAGAAAAAACAGCTGAAATTGCAGGCAGGGGCGGAGTGACGGTTGTTGATTTAAGTAAAGCAAAAGAACACAAGGGGAAGATCAGTAATGTCTCCATCAGCCTCTTATCTCCTGGCGATAAGATGGATTTGACTGCTAAATCATTTACGATCCATTCAAATAAGAGTGCCACTAAAGGAAATGAGTACTATCAATTTAAACCTTTGGAAGCAACGGGTGTCCTGACTTCATATGGAAAACTCAAATCATATTTGTCATATTCGCTTGTTGATAATGCTTCAACTGAATCGGTAAAAAGCTATTTATATGATAGCAAGGGATCAGGCTATGCCTTAACCTTTAGTAAAACGGGAAACACAAATGGGTATTGGGGCTATCAAGATGGACAGAAAGATGATTATTCCATCACGAATGTGAAAATGGATGTTGCCCCTGCTTCTCTCCAATTTAAAAGAGACAAGCATGCTTTTAAAGACTATCAAGAAGCCAATTTTGAACTTCCTGAAAAAAAGGAGCGCGGTCGCATAGAAGGAAATTTGGTCATTGCAGGTGGAGCACTTGGTTCAAGCAACGAAGATGTGTACAAAAAGTTTATTGAGTTGGCCAAGGAAGGTTCTGATGCCAAAGTAGGCATCATTTCGGCTGCAAGCGGAAGCCTGAGCTCCTCATACGCCTTCAAAAACGATCTATTGAGGTATGGCTTGAAAGATGAAAATATCAAGATCCTACCGATTTCAACTCATGACTTTAAAGGAACTTCCGTGGATGAATCAAGTTGGAAGGAAAACAGAAATAGTGATCCTGTCGCTGCCGAAATAAAAAACCTTGATGCCATTTGGTTTGTGGGCGGAGATCAGACGTATATTACAGAAGCATTATTCAATCCAGATCAAACGGAATCAAAAGCATTAAAGGCGATTTGGGATATGTATAAAAATGGTGGTGTGTTAGGCGGAACAAGTGCAGGAGCAGCGATCATGAGCGATGTCATGCTTGCCGGCGGCGGCAGCTTGGAGACACTAACAAAAGGATTTACGAACACGTATAACGGAATGGAACAGCAAGAAGGTGGGCCGGGTTATTTGGAACGTGGGCTTGGCTTTTTCCAGTATGGGATAATTGACCAGCATTTCGATAATAAAGCAAGGCTCGGCAGACTTATAGCAACTGCACATGAAAAAGGCAATCATGGTCAGCTGTCATATGGAATTGATGAAGACACAGCAATGGTTGTCAATAATCTCAAGCAGAAGATCGAAGTAGTCGGGCGCGGAGGAGTAACCGTTATTGATTTATCCAAAGTTAGCACCAATCCTAAGATAAAAAGCGAATATAAAAATATTTTACTATCTACAATCGCACCAGGGGATAGTGTTGATTTCAAAACGAAAGAGATTCAAATAGATGAACATAAAACCCGTACAAAAGGAAATGAGTATAGTGATTTTGACGCCGCTCCTCATTCTGGTGTATTAACGGCTCATGGCACATTAAGTAAATTCCTTTCTTATCAACTTGTTGATAACAGCAGAGAGAAAGAAGTGAAAGCCTATTCTTTTGATAAAGGAAAAGGAGTGGAGCTTACATTCAGAAAGACAAAAGAAACGGATGGATTTTGGGGGTACAAAGACGGCAGCAAAGATGATTATTCAGTCGTTAATGTTGTTGTGGATATCACACCCATTACAGTAAAGAATGAATAAAGCATTTTGAACCGATTCAAACTTGCAGACACACCTCATCATGATTGGGTGTGTCTTTATCGTTTGTGAATATGGACGTGGGCAACCTTTTCCTGCTATATCCATTTTTCTGAAAAGGAGTCACCCATTTACAATTGGTCTACTCCTTTGCCCTCTGTGTATTTTCTTTAAGTATAAAAGATTAGCTCTTCAACCAACTATCTTAGTTCATTTTGAGAGCTCGTCATGTCCATTTGGTTCAGGGTTTTATGTATGTAACAAGTTTGCTTATTGAAGAATGGCTTCAAGCGGATGCTTATTTCACATCAATACTAAATGGTCGTACCCGTTTTTCTTTGCTAAAAAACCTTATTATTTCATATGAAAATCATAACTTGTACATGATTTTATTTAATCTTAGGTTGAATGAATTTCGCTAGTTTCGTAGTGCTGTTCGACAGAGAAAGCATATGGGAAAGCATGCACTGTAAAGGGACCTCACTGTATTTACTATAACCGCCGAATAACTCATTTTTAGGTATCTTTTCTATACGAAAGCTATTTATGCATGGTGTTTATACTATCGGTATAATATTTTGGACTTAAGTTATTTTTCCGTTATACTAATATTGCAGGATATACTAAAAAAAGCAGGTGGTTAGTATGGGAAGAGTACAAGGTAAAGTGGCATTAGTGACAGGTGGAGCTTCAGGCATCGGGTTATCGATATCCACATTAATGGCTAAAGAAGGCGCAAAAGTCGTAATTGCTGATTATAACGAAGCGGGAGCAAAAGAAGCGGCCGAAAATATTACAAGCCAAGGCGGAGAAGCCGTTGGGCTATTCTTGGATGCAGGGCAGGCTGATTCGATCCAAGCGGCTGTCGATTTTACGGTTGAAAAATATGGAACGATTACAGTACTGGTTAATAATGTAGGGTTGTCTAATTTGCAAAAAGATCTTGATGTTGTGAATCTGGATTTGGAAGAATGGGACAGGCTTATGGATGTGAATTTAAAAAGCGTGTTATTGGGAAGCAGATTTGCGATTCCCCATATGATCAAAGCCGGGGGAGGGTCCATAATCAATACGGCATCCATGGCTGGCTTTGCAGGTGACTCTGTGCGATCGGCATATGGGGCCTCCAAAGCCGGGGTGGTGAATTTGACGCGGTATATAGCTGCCCAGTACGGGAAAAATCATATACGTTGTAACGGAGTGGCACCTGGCCTTATTTTGACACCTGCGGCCAAAAATAATATGCCTCCGGCCGTGCTCGACATATTTGCCAAGTTCAACGCTTTGCCATACCATGGTGAAGCGGATGATATCGGTTATACCGTTCTATTCCTTGCATCCGATGAGTCCAAATTCATTACCGGACAAACCATACAAGTGGAGGGCGGTCACTACATGGCCAATCCAAGCATTTCGGATTTCGACGATTATGTGGCGAATCAGTCGAAATGAGCAAAATCATCAAACCCTGGATAAGCTTTTGCCTTATCCGGGGTTTTTAGGTAGAATGCCATTATCATAACAACTGTAAAGAAGGTGTATATCCTTGAAAGAAGCCGATCATGATGCATTGCTTAATATTAAAACAAAAGGCGAACAAGTAAAATTCAATGATTCCATGCATTATCACCGCTATGAGCCAACGCCATATAAAGCCCTAGAGCTTTTGTTCCGAGAATATGAACTCAATAGTCGTGATCGCCTTGTTGATTTTGGGTGTGGGAAAGGGCGAGCGTGGAGATGAACGAGCATTTTCACAAAGAAGCGATCGGGAATCTGAAAAGTTATCGGAAGAAGTGGAAGAATCACAATGGCAGCATAGAATTCAACTGCTGCTTGGCAGAGGAATATGCTATTGATTCAAGGGACAATCGATTTTATTTCTTTAATCCGTTTTCCATCCAGATTTTTATGAAGGTGATCAATAACATCCTGATTTCCTACGAAAATGAACCGCGCCAAATTGAACTTATTCTATATTATGGTTCACAGGATTATATTTTTTTCCTGGAAAATCAAACCTCCTTCGAGTTGAAACAAGAGGTGCCGTTACCGGGCATGACTGAAGCGAATCCATATGAGAAATTTGTCATTTATCAATTATCGAATTGATTCCTTGCTTTTTTACAAGAATATAAAAACACCCAAGCAAGTGGAATGCTTGGGTGCAAAAACGAGTAAACATGGCATTCGTACAGTGAATGCTTAATTTACAGCATATTGTAAGGACCTTTGTGGTTGAAGCTCATCTTGCTTTTCTACATATATTTGATGCCAAATCATGAAAGTTAAAATCGTCCATAGTTTTCGACTGTTATCCATTTTACCATTCACATGATTTTCAAGTAATTTCAAGATTTGCTGTTTGTTAAAAAGATAGTCTGTTTGGCTCTCATGGATCAGCTTCACTGACCAATCATATAATTCGTCCTTTAACCAATGTCTTATCGGAACTGGGAAGCCAAGCTTCTTTCTGCTCCATACATGTTCGGGTACGATTCCACGGGCAGCTTTTCGGAGCATGTATTTCGTCGTTCCATTTCTGACCTTTTGATCCATGCTCAGTTTTGATGCCGTGTCGAAAACACATGTATCCAGGAATGGAACTCTTACCTCTAAAGAATTTGCCATCGACATTTTATCAGCTTTCAGTAAAATATCACCTTTGAGCCATGTCTGAATATCAATGTTTTGCATTTGTGTAATCGGATCATAATCTAAAGAGTTTGAATAAATGGGACTGGTCACTTTTTCATTCTCTAAACCATTCAGATAATTCACCAGTAATCCTTTCTTCTCTTTCTCATCGAAGATATTTGCATTTCCGATATATCGATCCTCTAGTGCCGTAACACCGCGCTCAATGAAACTCTTTCCTTTTACGCCTTCCGGCAAAATGGAAGAAAGGGTCTTTAACACATTGTTAAGCGGCGATGGAATATAGGAAAACATACGCAGGGAATGCGGTTCCCGGTATATATTGTATCCGCCGAATAATTCATCTGCTCCTTCCCCGGACAAGGCGACCTTGACGTGCTTTTTAGCTTCCCGTGCGACGAAATATAGCGGGACGGCAGCAGGGTCGGCTAGAGGGTCATCCAGATGCCAAATAATCTTGGGAAGTTCGGCCAAAAATTCCTCTGGACTTATGATATAACTAATATTCTCTACATTTAAAGCGGCAGCCGTTTCCTGTGCAACGTTTATTTCACTATAACCATCTCTTTCAAAGCCCACTGAAAAAGTTTTTATTTTTGGATTAATCTGTTTGGCGATGGAGCAGATAAAAGATGAGTCAATGCCTCCTGAAAGGAATGATCCAACTGGAACATCACTTCTCATATGTACGTTCACCGAATCTATTAAAGTCTCCTGGATTTCTTTGGATACTTTTGAATCTTCCATATTGGAAGGATGAAATGTAGGCTGCCAAAACTTGGTGATATCCATTTTCTTACCAGGCTCTTTAGTGAAATAATGACCAGGCAATAGCTTTTTAATATTTTTGGATAAGGTGGATGGTTCGGGAACATATTGAAAACTGAGATAATGCTGTAGTGAATTCACATCCAGCTTCTCATCCATTGTCGTCAAGATGCTTTTTTTCTCCGAAGCAAAATATGTAACCTCATCTTGCTCACAGTAGAAAAACGGCTTGATTCCAAAGTGGTCTCTTGCTCCAAACAGCTTTTCCTCAATTTTATCCCATATGACAAAAGCGAACATCCCCCGCAGCTTTTGAACGGCATGCTCTTTTTGACTGCAATAAAGTGCCAGGATTACTTCCGTATCCGATTGCGTAGTGAACTCATATCCACTTTCAATCAGCTCTTTCCTCAATTCAATATGATTATAGATTTCACCATTGAAAATGATCCAATACCTTTCATTTTCATATGAAAGAGGTTGGTTGCCATTCTCTAAATCGATGATACTTAATCTTCTAAATCCAAAATTCACGAAATCATCAAAAAAATAACCTTCATCATCCGGACCTCTATGGGTGATGATCGTATTCATTTTTTTGATCGCGTCTTTCATATTTGAATTTATGGCTTTTGGATATTCTTGAATACATCCAACAAAACCGCACATAAAATCCACCTGCCTAAATAATTATAATAAAAAATGATTTCGTAGTGACTTTTCTCGAGAGTGAAATGAAATTAGGATAATCGAATCAGTCAACTAGCGTTAAATAGATAAAAGGTATCTAGATTACAAGGTTAGATTATTATTATAAATTTGTCAATTTTATTCATAAAATGAATTAAAATGTAATATGATGAATGGTTCAAGACCTTGTTGATGATGCAAAACATATAAATTGAAGGGGATCTGAGTGAATAGTCCTATGAAAAAACAAATTGTTGAGAAGAAGAATAAATCTTGGATAGCTAACAATGGAATGGTGTGAAGGAAAAGTTAGAGAGTTTTGTCCGTGGCTCTTTTAAATGGATATGGAACTTGAATGATAGGGGAAATTAGTAAAAGGGACGTCCAATAAGTCGTTATTCCGACTATTGGACGCCTTCTTGTTTTTTACTTATCCTTGGAACCAGTGTTTTGGAACAGCCCTTATATTTTTAATTCAATAGTTCCGTTCTATGATAAAGTGCGCACGATCGCCCCTGAAGAAGGTTTTGGAAAATTCAATGACTGAACCATCACTTTCGTATGTGTAGGTTTCCAAGGAAAAACAAGGTGATCCGTTTGGTACTTCCAATTTACCGGAAATGGAGTCGTCGGCAAGTGAAAATTCCAAATGCTCGACCGTTTTTTTCACTTTTAAATTGAATTGTTTTTCAAGTACTTCAAAGAGCGATTTCTCACATGCTTCAATATTCAACCCTGGAGTTTTATACCAAGGAAGATAGGCGATTTCATATTGAAGGGGGACATCGTTTACGTAGCGTATCCGCTCCAGTTTATTCACGGGATCTCCAATATTTTGCTTGAAAAGCTTGGCAAGGGTAGCGTTTGCTTCGATGACCTTTAGGCTGATGACCTTTGTGGAAGGATTTTTTCCTTGCATCGTGATTTGCTCGGAGAACTTTTCAACTGTACTTGATAGGAATTGCTTCACTTTATTTTCCGAAACGAAGGTTCCTTTCCCCTGAACACGATAGATGTAGCCCTCGACGGTCAATTGCTGTAAGGCCGTCCGTACTGTCGTCCTGCTTACACCGTATATTTTACAAAACTCTGCTTCAGTCGGTAATTTAGTATTCGTTTCATATTCGCCTTTCTTTATAAGATCGATGATCGATTCCTTAACTATGGAATGCAATGCCGCATCTTTATTCATGGTCTCCACAGTGATTCCTCCCATACTCATTCCAATATATACATATAGATTATCTCGGATAAGTTCAATAATCAACTGATAATCAAAAATTTGTTATAACAAATAAAAAATTGTGTTGATATTTTTTAAAATTGTAATTACAATGTATGTATGGAGGTAATAATACCCATTTCAAAAATACCGGTAGAGGAGAGGATAAAGCGAAAGGCTATCATTCATTAATAAATACAGTTTCATCCATGTTTAAAAAAACTGAATAATCAATCATTATAAAGGGGGTATATCAATGAATATCTTATTATGCTGTTCTGCGGGGATGTCTACTAGTTTATTAGTTACAAAGATGGAGGAAAGTGCGAGGAATCAAGGAGTCGATTGTCATATTTGGGCGGTTGGATCGACCGAAGTGAACAATGAAATGGATAAGGCCGATGTGATTCTTTTAGGACCACAAGTTAGATATCTCCTTTCCAAGTTACAGGAAGCTGTAAAAGAAAAAGGTATTCCTGTCGCAACCATCAATCCGATGTTCTATGGACTGTGTAATGGTGAAGAAGTGCTAAAACAAGCCACTACTTTAATTAAGGGAGAATAAGGATATGATGACTTTTATTGATAAGTATATTATGCCAGGAGCTGTAAAGGTAGGAAATAACCGGCATCTGCTTGCGATTCGTGACGCATTGATTGGAATGATAGCGATTACAATGATCGGATCATTTGCGGTCCTGTTCAATAATCTTGGGCAAGTCATCAAGCCTTATGGAAGAATGATGGAGGCCATTTTCGGTCCCGCATGGAATACGCTCGGCGGTGATATTTGGTTCGGGACCTTTGCATTCATGACGGTATTCGCCGTATTTGGCATTTCTTATAAACTAGCAAGATCTTACGGCGATGATGGCTTTGAAGCGATGTTGGTATCAGCGGCATGTTTCTTCTTGCTATTGCCTCAAATCGGTAATGTCACATTGACCATCGATGATAAGGCCGTTTCAGGCGGGGCTTGGGGATTCGTCAGCGTGAATTATTTTAATGCCACCGCCCTATTTACAGGTATAGTCGTTGCCTTAATTGCGACTGAAATATTCGTGAGGCTTTCACGGGTGAAATATTTAGTCATTAAGCTGCCGGATGGAGTTCCTCCAGCTGTAGCCAGGTCGTTTGCCAAGTTAATTCCTGGGATGGCCACAATCTTTGCCGCTGGCTTGTTCGGACTGCTATTTCGCAAAGCTACGGATGGGCAGGTGTTGAATGATTGGCTGAGCAAGGTAATCGTATCTCCCTTACAAAGTGCGGTAGACTCATTGCCATTCGCAATTTTATTAGTATTTCTTGTTCATTTATTATGGATGATTGGTTTGCACGGACCAAATATCCTTGGCGGAATAACGACTCCGCTTTTTGAAAGTTCGGGAGTGAAGAATATCGATTTGTATGCTAAAGGTGTCAAAGATCTGGACCAGTATGGTGTGTTGGCAGGCTCTTTCCTTGATGCATTCGTTTATTTAGGAGGGTCTGGGGCAACATTGGGGCTTATCATTGCCATGATCATTGCAGGACGAAAACGCTATAAACAGATGATTGCGCTCGGAGGGGCACCCGGGGTGTTCCAAATTAACGAACCGATTCTTTTCGGATTGCCAATCGTTTTGAATCCAATGTGGTTCATTCCTTTTGTTCTCGGTCCGGTAATTACAACCGTGATTTCTTATATTGCCGTAAGCAGCGGAATGGTTTTTCCAATCGTAGCCAAGATACCTTGGGTTACACCTCCGATCGTGGGAGGATTCCTGGCAACTGGAGGTCACGTATCTGGAGCTATATTGGCAGCAATCAATTTAGTCATTTCAACTGCGATTTATTTACCGTTTGTTTATGCCCAGGTGAAGATTGATACAAAAAATAAAACAGAGCTAACGAAAGATTCAGAAACGTTAAGCGTATAAGAAAGCAGTGATGAAAATGGAAAAAGAAGAATTATACCAGTTATCGTTTCAATTGATTTTATATAGCGGCAATGCGAGAAGCTTTGCAATGGAAGCGATGCAGGAAGCGAAAAAAAGAAACTTTGAATCTGCCCGTTCAAAAATTGCCGAGTCGGAATCCGAACTACTGCAAGCCCATAAATATCAAACGCAATTAATCCATGCTGAGGCAGGCGGGGACCACTTTGAACTTCCCATTCTCCTGGTCCATGCACAGGATCATCTCATGACAGCGATGACATTGAAGGATCTTGCGATTGAAATGATCGATCTACGCGAAGAATTCTCACATGCAGGTACTGTGAAGGAGGGAACTGCGGAATGAGCAAGGGATTGAAGATTGTTACAATAGGCGGAGGATCAAGCTATACTCCAGAGCTGATCGAAGGCTTCATTAAGTATCATGAGGAGCTTCCTGTAAGTGAAATTTGGCTAGTGGATATCGAAGCGGGTAAGGAAAAACTTGAAATCGTCGGGGATTTGGCAAGAAGGATGATAGAAAAGGCTGGGGTCAATATAGAAGTGCACCTGACATTAGATAGAAAGAAAGCGCTTAAAAATGCGGATTACGTCACGACACAGCTCCGGGTCGGCCAGCTTGCTGCTAGAGCTCTTGATGAGAAGATTCCTTTGAAGCACGGAGTCATCGGACAGGAGACAAACGGACCTGGCGGGCTTTTCAAAGCTTTTAGAACGATTCCCGTCATACTTGATATAGCGCGTGAGATGGAAGAGGTTTGTCCGGATGCTTGGCTGATCAACTTCACCAACCCTGCCGGAATGGTAACGGAAGCCGTTCTTCGTCACAGTAATATTACCAAAATCATTGGACTATGCAATGTCCCGATTGGCATGGAGCGAGGAGTGGCGGATTTAATGGGCGTGGAGCCATCAAGAGTCCGGATCGACTTTGCGGGGTTGAACCATATGGTTTACGGATTGGATGTATTCGTTGATGGGGAAAGTGTCAAGGATCAAATCATCAAACTGATTACAGATCCTGCAAAAGCCGTCACGATGAAGAATATCCATGCAATGGGATGGGAGCCGGAATTCCTAAAGGCGTTGAATCTGTTTCCATGTCCATACCATAATTACTATTATAAAACGGGAGATGTGCTTGCCCAGGAATTGAAGGATGCAGAAAATGGGGAAACGCGTGCTGAGGTTGTCCAAAGGCTTGAAGCAGAATTATTCGAGCTATATAAAGACAAGGACCTGGCGATCAAGCCGCCGCAGCTGGAAGAGCGTGGCGGAGCATACTACAGTGATGCTGCCGTAAGGTTAATTCGCTCGATGCATACCGATAAATGCGATATTCAAGCTGTCAATACCATCAACCAAGGTTCCATCGAAGGCATCCCGTATGAATCGGCCATTGAAACCAGCTGTGTAATAACGAAAGACGGTCCGAAGCCGATCAATGTCGGAAAGCTTCCAGTGGCTGTCAGGGGATTGATCCAGCAGATTAAATCATTCGAAAGAGTGGCCATCGAAGCTGCAGTCACAGGGAACTATGATACTGCATTGCTTGCCTTGACGATTAATCCGTTAGTTCCAAGTGATCGTGTTGCGAAACTTATTCTTGACGAAATGCTTGAAGCGCACAAAGACTATTTGCCTCAGTTTTTCGAGGAAAAGGAGTTGCAGGATAATTTATCATGAATGAAGTTCTAATAAATGCAGATGACTTCGGGTTAACTAAAGCGGTGAATTATGGAATTTTGGATAGCCACAAGTATGGAATTGTCAATTCGACGACGATTATGATGAATGCAAAAGCGACGGAGCATGCGATAGAAATCGCCAAGAAAACACCATCCTTGAGAGTGGGCATACACTTAGTGCTGACATGGGGGAAACCTTTGTTGAGCGACGTACCGAGCTTGGTTGATGAAACTGGAAACTTCAAGAAACAAGGAGTGGTATATGGCAATCCCGGTGATATCTCCTTGGCTGAGTTGGAGCGGGAGTGGTCGGCACAGATCGAAAGGTTCCTGGAATTCGGGCTCTTTCCAACTCATTTTGACAGTCATCATCATGTACATGGGATAAAAGCTTTTCTGCCGGTTATTCGAAGGCTGTCGGAGAAATACCGATTGCCGGTTCGTAATGCCGGGGAGCACTTTGCCGGGATTCAAACCGTTACAGATATCTTCCTGGATGACTTTTATGGAGATATGGTTGTTGAAGATTATTTTGAAAACTTAAAGGGAAGGGTAATCGATGGAGCAAGTGTGGAAATAATGACTCATCCGGCCTATCTGGATGAAGAATTATTTGCTGTTTCCTCTTATAACGATAAACGCTTAAGAGAAACGAGCATTTTGGTTAATGCTAAATTGCCAGAAGGATTTTTCCTTAGATTCAGCATCAATCAAGTTAAGATCTGAATGTATAAACGGTAATCCATTCCAAAAAGGACCATTCATTTAATGAATGGTCCTTTTCAATATCAAAGATTCTTTATTTTAATACGCCAAGCTATATAGTGCTTTGATGTGTGATAGGTAGCGGATATTACTTGCTTCCTTCATCAAAGTGGCTGGCAGGCCTTTCAGGGCTGTGTTGTTAGCTCCGACGGTTGCCACGGCATCCTTACGGCCAAGGCTCGCAAGTGTGCCTGAGTTTACAGGCGTGAATACTTCAAGCTTTTTGCCTTCGAACGCTGCATATAGGTTATAGCCGACAAGCTCACCCATTTGCCATGCGTTTTGTGCCGTTGGCGCGTATGGACGTCCGCCTTCTGGAGGGAAAGCAAGGGCGCTGTCACCGACAACGAATACGTCGTTATGTGATGTCGATTGCAGGTATTCATTAACCGCTGCTTTGCCGCGATCCACTTCAAGGCCTGATTCGCCTACGATAGGAAGAGCCGCAACCCCGCCTGTCCAAACAAGCGTATTGGCTGTGATCGTTTGGCCGTCCTTCAATTCGATTTGGTTGCCTTTTACACCCGTAACAGGAAGGCTTGTCAAGAATTCGACGCCTCGCGCTTGCAAGCTTGTCATGGCCCGGTCGATTAGGTGATCAGGCAATACAGGAAGGATTTTTGGACCAGCTTCGACAAGCTTGATTTTCAAATCCTTGTAGTCGACGCCGAATTTTTTGGCGATTTTAGGGAAATGATCGACGATTTCACCAATCAGTTCGACGCCAGTCAAGCCGCCGCCCCCGATGACGATGGTGGCATCGGCTTCATTTTTCGTTTGGGCATATTCACGAATGCGATCTTCGATATGCTTGTAAATTTGGTTCGCATCTTTCACCGATTTCAAGACCATGCTGTTTTCTTCCAGTCCTGGAATGCCGAAGAATCCAGTTTGGCTTCCTAAAGCGACAACAAGGGCATCGTAAGATAAAGTGGAACCGTTGGAAAGCTTCACTTCTTTTTTATCGACGGAGAAAGACTCCACTTTGGCAATGGCAAGGTCGATATCTTTTCCTTTGAAAAGCTTTTCCAAAGGAATCGAAACAGCTTGCTCGGAAATGGAACCGCCGGCAAGACGGTGCAATTCCGTGATGATTTGGTGTGTTGGAAATTGGTTCACCACGGTAACCTGCACTTGATCTTTCGTGTAATATTCACGTACGGACAACGCAGATAGCAACCCAGCGTATCCTGCACCTAAGATGACGATTTGTTTTGACATAGATAATCCCCGTCCTTACTGATTGAAAGTTTTATTTTAGGTTTTTACGTTCTGATGAAACTTCAAGGAATGCTTGTGCAAAACGGAAAAGCTTTTGTGCCTCCGGGTCCTTCATCATTCTTAACAGTCCAAAAAGACCGATTACATCATGATTCGCTTCTGCACGATCCTTCGCTTCGATTGCAGTAGCCGCAAGACCTTTCACGGAATCGACCACAGGTGTCGCGATTTCCGAAATGGCACTGACGGTATCGTTTTTCAGGACATCATCCGTTGCCACCGATTGGGCGAAATCATACGACTTTGTTAAAATATTCACTAACTCAGTCAGTTTTGGAAGCTGATCGACTAACGTAGTGAGGGATTCCTGAACCTCAGGCTTTAATAACTGATCAAGGATATCCAATTTTTCTTGATTTGCAGAAATATTAAGTGTTTCTTGTTCAGGTTTGGATTTTGTAATTACATCTACCATATCTGATTCCCCTTTTAGCTGAATTTATTTTTATTTATATAGTTTCCGTCGATACTACAATCATACGACTCTAATCTCTTAATTTCAAATGAATTTTACTTGATGTGGATATAATTTTAGCAAGGTAATTAGGTATGTGAGGATATATATGGAATTTACTTTCCTTTCTAAAGGAATTTGGAAGATATTCTCGTTACTATCCTTTTAGAAAGGGATTTCATAGGGGGTATTTTCAGAACATGATTAATACTGGATGTGGAATTTACAAATAATGGAGATGAAATAAATCTACTATTTATTATATTCATAGTGTACGCGCCTCAAGTACATTCATATCATGCGCTTGCACAGCTCTTTTGCAAAATGGAGCGTTAAAATTTGCCAATACGTTATTGGCTTATTTTTTTCTCAAATAGCATAAATAAAGGTAGCGGAATTGGAGATGATGCCCTTGGTAGAACACAGGATATTAAAGATTCGTGGGGGAATAATCGAAGTTTCTTCTAGCTATGGTGAAAAATATAGTAAGTGGAGTTGTACTGCAAAACTACTCAATAGTTCTATTGTATGGACAAGAATAAGGTTCGTGCAGAGACCGTTTCAATGAGCGGATTGTTAATTGCTTATGATGGCAATGAATTTTTATGAGATGGCGAGAATTCAAACAAATGGTTTGGAGCCCTCCATTGTTTATTTGCATGAATACGGAAGAAGGGAGATCGCACTTCAGGGGGAATGGTTATTCGTATTTTACAAGACTTGGATTGCATTCGCTTATTTTCATGCTTGTTTTTTATATCTTTATTGATGAAATGCTTATTCATTTCTCTTTTAATGGAAAGAAATCGCAACAAAATTGTAAAAAAATATCAGAAAAAAACTGAAAAAAATGGTAAAATTATGTTAGTATATTTTAAAAAAGTGGTATGTTTTAAATTCAAATGAATAATTTATTCTTCAAGGATCTCCAACGGAATAAGATCATTAGTTCTCCAGATAATGCGGGAACCACGTTCCAATGGTTTCGTTGAAAATGAATGAGGGAATCAGTCTGTCAGGTTGGAAGTTATGAAAATAAATGAAATGGAGATGGTAGAATGGTGAATATTACTGGATATGGAAAAGCGACACAAGCAGCAGTGAAGGGTTTTCAGGAATTTGTAGGTTTTGAAATTCCTGAAGATTACAAACAATTTCTCCTACAGTATAATGGCGGCACGACAGAGGTACAAAACAGCAAGTTTTATGTAGATACACTGGATACCCTCGTTTGCTTAAATATTCTCTATGGATTGGATCTTCAGGATAAAGGACTGGATTTACGGAAGTGGCATGAAGAAAAGAAAGAAGACTTACATAAGAATTGCATCATCATTGGTAATGATACGTGTGCAGGGAAGATCTTGCTGATAAATAACGAAGAGGAAAAGGGAGTTTACTTCTGGGATCAAGGTTGGTATTCGGATCCATCAAGCCAGGATGAAAATATATATAAAGTTGCAGAGAGTTTTCAATCTTTTATCGAGGGATTGAAAATCCCGGAAGAAATCTAAATTTATATGAATCCCCTTGATTGGCTCAGACCTTTCAAGGTTTTTTATTGTCATTTATAAGTAAAGTGAGTTTGATGCTATTTAAATGGATAGGATGGCAGGAGTCTTTGGCAACTCATGGGGGTGGAGAAGATGTGTGTGCAAGCAAGCAGTGATCATGGCTTGTTGAATGTTAATCTGCAGCATCAGGAGCGTGCTTGGGAAACAGACGGGCAGCAGTGGCGATTTATGTTCATTTTCGGGAAATATGAAATTGGTTAAAAGGTCCTATTGCCTTCCAATGATTAAATTTTTGGGGGAAGTATGCAGCCAAGAGGAGTAAAAAGGGCATATAATTAGCTGGAACGAAAAAATATTGTAATATTTTCATGTAAAGGGTAAAATTATATATTTGAAACGTAAGAAATGAAAATGACTTCTCTTCATTTTTTCCCTTTATATATAAAAATATAGTAAAATAATAATCATTTGGAAATAAAAAGTTTTATTGGGGATTTTTAATGAATCCGCGCAGCTTAGATTAGCAGATAAAAAGATATATAATCAAAAAAAGATATGGGTATATTGTTATTTATTTCATTAATTTTAGTGCGGTTTACCTGCTGTTAACGTGAGATGTGGATGTTCTTCTATTTGTTTTTCCCTTTATATAGTAAACTCAGAATAAGTTCGTTAACTTTTAACTGCTAGAGACGAGGTAAGTTTAATCCTATGAAAAATAAAAAGTTAAGGGCATTTCTTTATTTGACCATCCTTTTATTAATTGCTTTCATTCTTCTGAATATGTTTTCTACCTATTTAAGTATTAAAAATTCCGTTCAAAAATCGATTGCAAATCAAAACTTGGTAGCAGCCCGATCCATTGCCGATTCAATGGATGTAAAGGCTTATGAGCGCTTTCTTAATAACCAAGTAAAGAGCCCGGAATATAAGGATATTAAAGCTTACTTAGAGGATGCAAGAGAAAAAATCGGAGCTTTGTATGTTTATACCATCATGGTGGATAATCCGAAGGTGTCAAGAGCCATGATTACAGGCTTTTCTAAAGATCATAAAGGGGATTTTCCGATTGGAGGAGTGTGTACAGTGCCTCCAAAGCAGGTCCAACAGGCCTATCAAGGTAAGAGTTTTATTACCGGGATACTGGATGATCCGGAGTATGGGGATTATTTGACTGTCGGAGTGCCGATCGAAAATCAAGATGGCTCGATTATAGGCTTTTTAGGAATCGATGTAAGTGCTGATAATATAAACTCCATTAATGGAAAGGTATTAAGAAGCAGTATTGCCATCCTCGTTTATAATGGAGGATTTGTTATTATGCTGCTGGTCACCTTTTTTGTCGTTCAAAAATGGTATCAAAAAGAATTGACGCGTGAAGTTGGGGATACAGAGGATACTTATCAATCAGAATTCCAATCACTCATAGCTTCAGTCCGATCATTAAGGCATGATTTTTCCAATCATATTCAGGTGATACATGGTCTTCTTAAGTTGGAGGAGAATGATAAAGCACTCGATTATTTAACAGGTTTATCAAAAGAGGTACATTCAATCGGTTCGATGAAGCTGGATGTAACCCATCCGGGCTTATCCGTCCTGTTAGAGACAAAAAAGCTCTCGGCCCAGAATTATAACATCGATATTGAAATAGATGTTTCACCTAACTCGTTTAACAGGGTGAAAACGATCGATTTGATTAAGCTATTATCAAATGTCATTGATAATGCCATTGAAGCGACGGTTGAATTGCCTGAGCAGGAACGACGGATGAATATTGCCTGCAAAGCTGATGATGAAAAATATAGCTTTAGGGTCACGAACACCGGACCAATGATATCAGCATTCGATCAGGAAAATATTTTCATCAGCGGATTTTCAACCAAAAAGCCTCAAAAGGGCAAGGTGCGCGGTCAAGGATTATTCATCGTTAAAGACTTAATCAACAGATATGATGGAGAGATTCAGGTGCAATCCAATGAGAAGGAAACTTCAGTAACGATGATGATACCTGTTAATGGAAGACCGGTCTGATTGGGATAGAGTGCGGCGAAAACATTAAGCTGTAAAACCCGACTGGGCTTAAAAAGGATGATTTCGATTATCGCGGAATCATTCCTTTTATGTACTTCCTAATACAAAAACAAGCTATCCATCGAGAGTTCACCTTACAAGTACAATGGATGTTCACTGTACTGATGTAGTGTAATAGTTTATCTTTTTCATTATTTTAAATGGCCCTCCCTCAATTCCGCTTCGATAAAACCTTCTAAAATAAGTTGTATATATATTGCCATCGACATTTGGCTCCACCCTAATGGAACACTCCTCTTATCAAGCAACAACTTAAGATTGAGCGTGAGCAGATCTTTACATGATTTTCAGGTAAATGGGCTGAATAAAAAGGTCGTAAATGGAGATAATGGATGGATGTTTAGCTGCTTTCAACGAGATTATGTTAAGATAGGGAAAAAATCATATAAGGCAGTGAGAATGTGAAACAACAAAAAGGAAAGCTTCTCGTTATCATTGGACCGACTGCTGTTGGCAAGACAAAAATGAGCATTGAGATGGCAAAGTTATTTAATGGTGAAATTATCAGCGGTGATTCCATGCAGGTATACAAAGGCATGGATATAGGGACTGCAAAGATCAAGAGGGAAGAAATGGAGGGGATTCCCCATTATTTACTTGATATTAAGGAACCGGATGAACCTTTTAGCGCGGCTGAATTTCAGGAGCGTGCAAATGCTTGTATCGAGGATATCCAAAGCAGGGGGAAGCTGCCGATTATCGTTGGTGGAACAGGATTATACATACAATCGGTGATTCATGATTATCAGTTTTCAGAAGCCCCATCCGACCTTGAATATAGAGAGGGGTTGGAAATGCAAATAAGAGAGTCAGGAATCGATCCGGTTTTTGACCAATTACGCAAGGTTGACCCTGAAAGTGCGAATCGAATTCACCCTAATAATGTAAGGCGGGTGATCAGGGCACTTGAGATATTTCATTGCACAGGTAAAACGATGAGTGAGCAGCTGGATGACCAGCCTACTGAATTGAAATACGAGACGTGCATCATCGGCTTGTCGATGGAACGTGAGAAATTATATCAGCGGATCGATCAACGAGTTGAAGGAATGGTGGAAGAAGGGCTGATTCAAGAGGTGCAGTCATTTTATGATCAAGGTTTGAAGGATTGCCAATCCATCCAAGCTATAGGCTATAAAGAAATCTATGATTATTTTGATGGAAGGGTTTCAGTGGATGAAGCGGTCGAGACCCTAAAGCAAAACTCCCGTCGATATGCAAAAAGGCAATTGACTTGGTTTCGGAATAAAATGGATGTCATCTGGTTTAATATGACCGAACTCGATGGTTTTCCAAAAAAAATACATGAAATATCTGGATTTATAGCAGGAAAGCTTTTCAACGAAGGCGAATACATAAATTTAGAGAGAAAAGAGGAGGACTAATACATGAAACAATCAGTAAATATTCAAGATCAATTCCTTAACCAATTACGTAAAGACGGTACGTATGTAACGGTATTTCTATTGAATGGGTTCCAAATCAGGGGGCAAGTTAAAGGATTTGATAATTTTACCGTATTATTTGAATCGGAAGGCAAGCAGCAATTGGTTTATAAACATGCCATTTCTACATTCGCTCCACAACGTAATGTTCAGATTGATTACGAAGTGAAGGAATAATCATATATGAATGTGAAAAACAGGTTTCGCTTTAAGCGGCCTGTTTTTTTGTGCACTGCTCGTTTTTTCTAAGAATCGATAATTTTACGTGTTTGAATTGAATATATATCAAGGGACGGATTATTTTCCGGGAAACCGCAGGAATTGACAATTCCCTTATTTAATCGGTGGATTGAAAGGAAATTTGTCGAAATATAGTTGCGATGGAAGAATTCTGTCGTGATAAGGCGCCGTTGGGAAGACATGATGGCATTTTACACTGGAATATTCTCGATTCCCAAAGAAATAAGGGGATTTCCCGATGGGGGAAATTTGGGCATATGTCACATTGCCCGTTCCGATAAATTGGATGAAGTTGTGGCGTAAAGGGTCCAAGATGGAGAGGTGATTGCATTGGAACAACCGATCCGTATGAAAAATAACGGGCAAATCAATATCGTGTTTAATGCGGAAAATAGAAAAGCACTGCAAAAAGATCTGCCGATAAAAGAAATGTTGGAACAGGAAATACCCCACCAGCATGCCGCCTTGAGGGAAATCGAAGAGGAGCTGAAATCGCTGGTCGGGATGGAAGAAATGAAACGAATGATTAAAGAAATATATGCGTGGATCTACATCAACAAACAGCGAGAGTCGAAAGGGCTGAAAATTGGCCGTCAAGCGCTGCATATGATGTTCAAAGGAAATCCCGGGACAGGGAAAACAACGGTTGCACGTTTAATCGGGAAGTTATTTCAAAAGATGAATGTACTTTCAAAAGGGCACTTGATCGAAGCGGAGAGGGCGGATCTAGTTGGAGAATATATCGGTCATACTGCCCAAAAAACAAGGGATTTGATCAAGAAAGCGATTGGTGGGATCTTATTCATCGACGAGGCTTATTCCTTGGGCAGAGGCGGTGAAAAGGATTTTGGGAAAGAGGCCATCGATACGCTTGTTAAACATATGGAGGATCGCCAGCATGAATTCATTTTGATCCTTGCTGGGTATTCCCGGGAAATGGATTATTTCCTTAGTCTGAACCCAGGCCTTCATTCAAGGTTTCCGCTAGTTGTTGATTTTCCGGACTATACGATTGATCAGCTGATGGAAATAGCGGGTCGGATGCTGCAGGAACGTGAATATATCATGAATCGCGAGGCTGAAAGGAAATTAAAGGAACATTTAATCGTTTTGAGGTCATATCGCGGATCTATTTCATTTTCAAACGGCCGCTATATACGTAACGTGATTGAAAAGTCGATCAGGGCACAGGCGATGAGGCTTCTGCTTGAGGATTCCTTTGAAAAAACGGATTTATTGACCCTTACCTTCCAAGACTTGATTTTTGAAGATGACGAGAAGGATTGAATGACATAGGAAAGCCCGCGAAAAAAGGCGGGCTTTCCAAATTTATGTTTTCGGCACCCATTTTTTATTCGGAAGGTGCCAATTGTAGGTGTAAGAAAGGACTCGTAAAATGGTGATGATCGCAAAGAGCGTATATAGCTGCCATGCTTGCGATAATACACCGCTGCCTAAGGCCATGCCTGCAATGATGGCCCACACTGCGTAAATTTCTTTTCTGAAGACCAATGGTTTCCTGCCTGCCAATACGTCACGGACGATTCCTCCGCCGCAACCTGTTAATGCTGCTGATACAATGACGGCGCTTATTGGATGGTTTAATTCAACCGCATACATGGCCCCTTGGATTGCGAAGGCTGATAGTCCAATGGCGTCACTGAAATTCCCCCATCTGTCCCAGTGTTTGGATAGGATGGTAGGAAAAACAAAAACGATGGTGATGGAAAGTAAAGCAGTGATGAAATAAGAGCTTTGATCCCATAAGGTTGAAACGGGAACTCCTATCAGCAGGTTCCTGATTGCACCTCCGCCAAACGCGGTTATGATTCCTAAAATGTACACTCCTAAAATATCATACTCTTCTTCCATGGCAATGATGGTGCCGCTAATGGCAAATGCAACCGTACCTATGAAACTTAATACTTCCCATGTCATATGAATGTTCCCTCTATGTCTTTTCAATTTTGATGTTAAAGTCAAACTTGATTTTAGCATGTTATCGGAATTTTTAAAACGGGTAAAAGCTTTGTTCTCAGGAAAGTTTTATCTGTTGATTTTTTTTGTTATGATTAACTGAAATCTTATAGGAAGGTGGAGATGTTTTGGGAGAAACCATAAAGGAAAAGGCCGTATTGATAGGATGTCAAACAACAGAGGAAAATGAACGTTTCGAATATTCACTAGATGAATTGGCTTCATTGGCAAAGACGGCGAATGGTGAGGTATTGATTACCGTCACCCAAAAAAGGGTAAGCGTAGATCCGGCTACATATATAGGGAAAGGAAAAGTGGCGGAGCTCCGGAATCTCGAAGAAGAGCTGGAGCCGGATTTGTTCATTTTCAACGATGAACTATCCCCTAGTCAAATCCGAAACCTTTCCAAACAGCTAGAGGCAAGAATCATTGACCGGACACAGCTTATTCTCGATATATTTGCTCAACGGGCACGTTCAAGGGAAGGAAAGCTTCAAGTTGAACTGGCTCAGCTTCAATACCTGTTACCGCGTTTGGTTGGTCAGGGGACTGCGTTGTCCAGGCTTGGAGGCGGAATTGGCACGAGGGGGCCAGGAGAAACGAAACTGGAAAGCGACCGTCGCCATATCCGTGGAAAGATTGATGAGATCAAGCAACAATTAAGCGGAATTGTGAAGCATCGTGAACGTTATCGCGATAGAAGGAAAAAGAATAAAACCTTTCAGATTGCTCTTGTCGGCTATACGAATGCAGGTAAATCCACTTTGTTCAACCGTTTGACGGAAGCTGATTCCTACGAAGAGAACCAGTTATTCGCCACTCTTGATCCCATGACCAGGAAAGTGATCCTTCCGAGCGGCTTTACCGTGCTATTGACTGATACGGTTGGCTTTATCCAAGATTTGCCTACCTCTTTGATTGCTGCGTTCCGTTCGACGTTGGAGGAGGTGAAGGAAGCGGATCTATTGCTGCATGTGGTTGATTCCTCAAGCTCAGATTATTTTAACCATCAGAAAACGGTGCAGGATTTGCTAAATGACTTAGAAGTCCCTTCCATTCCACAGTTAACATTGTATAATAAGAAGGACATGACCCACGCTGATTTTGTAAGAACATCCAGCCGTGCTTCATTATTGGTCAGTGCCTTCGAACAATCGGATTTGAATCAAATCATGGAAGAAATTGAAAAGTACGTAATTGAAGAAATGGTCCCGTATAATGTTTTTCTCCCTTCGAGTGAGGGTAAACTATTATCACAGCTGAAAAATGAAACCATTTTGCGCACTCTCTCCTTTAATGAAGAATCGGAAAGATATGAATGCAAAGGTTTTTGTCTGGCTGATCATCCGTTGACCGGGCAGCTAGAGAAATATTCGTTTTAATAAAGGGGAATTATTGATGTATCAGCAGTTAACGAATGGAGAAATGTTGAAAAGCATTGCCAAAGAAGTGGAAGCGATGATTTCTCCATTGCATAAGCAAGTGGACGAACGAATTGAAGAGAATCAATTTCGTGTATTACAAAGTTATCAAGCACATAATGTAAGTGATTCGCATTTCATCCCTACGACTGGTTATGGATACGATGATATGGGACGCGATACGCTGGAATTGATATATGCAGAAGTATTTGGAGCTGAAGCGGGGCTGGTTCGTTCTCAAATCATTTCTGGCACACATGCCATTTCCACTGCCCTGTTCGGCATCCTGCGTCCAGGTGATGAATTATTATACATAACTGGAAAACCGTATGACACGTTGGAAGAGATTGTCGGCATTAGGGGAACCGGAATCGGTTCATTGCGCGACTTTCAAATAAGCTACAACTCCGTTCCCTTAGCGGAATCCGGACACGTTGATTTTGAAGCCGTCAAACAAGCCATTCAGCCGAATACGAAGATGATCGGAATCCAACGCTCCAAGGGATATGCGACACGCCCTTCGTTTACGATTGCTGAAATCAAGGAAATGATTTCGTTTGTAAAAGACATCAATCCAGGAATCGTTGTATTCGTGGACAATTGCTACGGTGAGTTTGTGGAAACACAGGAGCCTTGTCATGTAGGAGCGGATTTGATGGCGGGATCGCTGATCAAAAACCCTGGTGGGGGTATTGTGAAAACCGGTGGTTACATTGTTGGGAAAAAAGACTTGGTCGAGGCTTGCTCCTATCGATTGACATCCCCTGGGATAGGGGCTGAAGCAGGTGCATCGCTTTATAGCCTGCAGGAAATGTATCAAGGGTTCTTCCTGGCGCCGCACGTCGTTGGACAAGCTCTGAAAGGGGCCATGTTCACAGCCGCATTTTTAGAAAAAATCGGGATGAATACCTATCCGAAATGGGATGCAAAGCGCACCGATTTGATTCAATCCGTCCAATTTGATGATCGCGATAAAATGGTTGCTTTCTGTCAGGCAATCCAATATGCCTCACCAATCAATTCCCATGTGACGCCATATCCTGCTTATATGCCAGGTTACGAAGATGATGTCATCATGGCTGCGGGGACGTTTATCCAGGGTGCCAGCATCGAGCTTACCGCCGATGGTCCGACAAGGTCTCCATACGTTGCCTACGTACAAGGCGGATTGACTTATGCCCATGTGAAAATCGCTGTATTGACTGCAGTGAATGCATTAATGGATAAAAAACTAATTCAATTATAAATAGGGTTATCAGGAATCCAATAAGTTGGATTCCTATAAAAAGCAATAGTCATAATATTTGTGCAGTTTTAAAAATTGATTCAATTTTTGTTTAAATCATGTCATGAAATGTAACATCATCTTGACATGTTTAATAACATGGTATAAAATGAGATTAAGATAACCAAAAGGAGGATGCTGAGAATGAGCGGCAACAACATTCGGCGTTCGATGCCTCTTTTTTCCATCGGAATCGTCATGCAGCTAACTGAGTTGTCTGCACGCCAAATTCGGTATTATGAAGAGCATCAATTAATTACTCCTATGAGAACAGATGGAAATCGTCGCGTTTTCTCTTTGAATGACATCGATCGGCTGCTTGAAATCAAGGACTTGATCGAACAAGGAGTCAATCTGGCCGGCATCAAAAAGATTTTCACTGTAAAGGAACAGAATGTACCTAAGACACAAGATTTAGAACAAGCGGAAAAAATAAGACATGACCTTAGTGACGAGGAGCTTCGCAAGCTTCTGCGTGCCGAGCTTTTACAAGGAAGCAAGCACCGAACATCTCTTCGGCAAGGTGATATGTCCCGTTTTTTTCAATAAAAATATGAATATGAATGATTATTAGGGGGAATAAAAATTGGCAAAGTTCACACGTGAAGACATCACTCGTTTAGCGAAAGAAGAAAATGTTAAGTACATTCGATTACAGTTTACTGACATTTTAGGGACAATCAAAAATGTTGAAATCCCAGTCAGTCAATTGGAAAAAGCACTTGATAATAAAATGATGTTTGACGGATCTTCCATTGAAGGATTCGTACGTATCGAAGAATCGGATATGTATTTGTATCCTGACTTGAATACATGGGTCATCTTCCCTTGGACTTCCGAAAAAGGTAAAGTGGCACGCTTGATTTGTGACATTTACAATACCGATGGAACACCTTTCGATGGGGACCCGCGTGCCAACTTGAAACGTGTCCTTGCGGAAGCAAGGGAAATGGGCTTCACGGATTTCAACTTAGGGCCGGAACCGGAATTCTTCTTATTCAAACTGGACGCAAACGGAGAGCCTACTCTAGAGTTGAATGATAAAGGCGGATACTTTGACCTTGCTCCTACTGACTTAGGGGAAAACTGCCGTCGTGATATCGTGCTTGAGCTTGAAGAAATGGGATTTGAAATCGAAGCATCCCACCATGAAGTAGCTCCAGGACAACATGAAATCGATTTTAAATATGCCGATGCCATTTCAGCTTGTGATAACATCCAAACATTTAAATTGGTTGTTAAAACGATTGCCCGCAAACACGGCTTGCACGCAACATTCATGCCAAAACCATTATTCGGCGTTAACGGATCTGGAATGCACTGTAACGTATCCCTATTCAAAGGCAATGAAAACGCGTTTTACGATAAAACAGGCAAATTGGAGTTAAGCAAAACGGCTGAGCAATTTATCGCAGGAATCATCAAACATGCTCCAAGCTTTACAGCAGTTACGAACCCAACTGTTAACTCGTACAAACGTCTAGTGCCAGGCTACGAAGCACCTTGCTATGTTGCATGGTCTGCAAAAAACCGCAGCCCATTAATCCGTATCCCGGCTTCACGCGGAGTGAGCACTCGCGTTGAGGTACGCAGTGTCGATCCTGCAGCAAACCCATACTTGGCACTTGCCGTCCTGCTAAAAGCTGGTCTTGACGGAATCAAGAACGACCTGACTCCGCCAGCTCCAGTTGACCGCAATATCTATGTCATGAACAAAGAAGAACGTGAAGAAGTAGGTATCGTTGACCTGCCAGCCACTTTATATGCTGCATTGGAAACATTGAAAGCCGATCCAGTCATCAAAGATGCGTTAGGCGAACACTTGCTTGAACACTTCATCGAAGCAAAAGAAATCGAATGGGATATGTTCCGCACGCAAGTCCACCCATGGGAACGCGAACAATATATGTCCATGTATTAATATCTCAAACCCTTGGCACCTCTGGTGTCAGGGGTTTTTTGTTGTGGGGTAAAAAAGCAATAAATAGTATCAAGATGGGTTTCACCCCTTTTTTACCCCACAATTCATTTTAAAATGTCTTTTGTATAGTTTTCGAAATTATCCATAGTATCCTTTTCGATCTTCTTAGAAATATGAGCATATACATCGGCTGTGATTTGAGCGCTGCCGTGACCTAACCGTTCCTGAATATATTTCATTGTTGCTCCTGATTCGAGTAGTAAGACGGCGTGTGTATGTCTTAGACAATGTATGGGTATCTCAGGGATGTCTGTTCGTTTTAGTATTCTGGAAAATGCATTAAATAAAGAAGACTTAGGCATGAAATTCCCGTCGTTTCTGCAAAGTACTAAATTTAAATCATGGTTATATATATCGGCCAGAGCCAATTTGTTTTGGTTCTGGTATTTTTTATGGAAATGTAGATCATTTGCTAAAGTATTGCTGATAGTTATTGTCCTTCTTGAATGGTCTGTCTTAGGATCACCTAAAAGCTCGTCCTTGTTTTTGGCTGTGAAATCAAGAGTTTTTGTTATTGTCATCGTTTTCGCTTTAAGGTCAATATCGGTCCATTGAAGGGCGGCAGCTTCTCCTTTGCGTAATCCAGTCTCAATCAAGACTTTAAAGAAGATCCAATAGATGTATCCATATTTATAAGCTTCGGTTAAAAAAATCGGTATATCATCGGAATTCATGAACTTTATTTCATCTTTTTTTTCTTCCCCACGAATTATCGCTCCCTCGCAAGGGTTTTTTAGTATTTTCCCTAATTTAATGGCTCTTTCGAGTGCGCCATACATTGTTCCGTTAACAATTTCTATTGTTCTTTTACTATAATTTTCTTTAGCCATTTGATTTAAAAATTTCTGATACATAATTGGCTTTACGTCTTGTAAGGAAATGTTTTTGAAATAAGGGAGGATGTGTTTATTGATACTATATTTATGAAGATCTAGAGTGTTTTTTCTAATCGTTCCTTCCTTATATTCCTCTAACCACATTTCTAGAAAAGATCTTAAGGAAATAGGACCTTGCTCAATCCCTTCTGATAATCTTTGTTCCTCAGCTACAGCAGCTATTAAAGCTTCCTTAGAGGATGTAAAACCTCTCTTTGATTTTTCTTTCTTTTCTTGGGTAATTGGATCTCTATAGCGAATCCGGTATTCGTAGAAATACTTTTTATCAGCTTTGTTCTTATATTTTCTAATATGAGCCATGGAAATATCCTCCTATCTGCACTTGTAATAAACCGAACATAAGTTCCTATATTCCTATTATTATGATACAATAAAAGACATTATAAGACAAAATATACTTTATGGCACTAATTGGGAAGTGAAAATTGTTGTTAAATGTGTTAATAATTAACTACAATGATGACTTTTGGGTAGCGAGCAGACAATTTGTCCACCCTTTGCCTACTCCGTAAAAATCTCGTACAGATCTTCCATTTGACAGTTTAATTTTTTCGCAATATTCAGAGCAGCTTGATAAGACATAACGTGTGAATTGTTAGCATATCTAGAAATAGTTTGTTTTGTCATTCCAGTCTGTTCTGCAAGCTCTTGTTGTGTCATTTTGTTTACGGTCAAATGATATCGGAGTAGGCACTTACCTACTCTGTAAGTCACCATTACCATTCCTTTAGGAGTTGATGAAAATGTGCAAAGTTGAAATTAACATCTCCGCAATTATTTTAATTTTTCTCAATGAAACTAAAAAGGATGAAAAGAGAAAACCTAATGATCCATTGAACGGAGCGAACGTAAATAAGCAATAATTCCTTTCAATTCGCTTTCTGTTAATTCTTCGCCGTCTAATGTAATGTTATATTTTTCGCGAAGTTCATTTACAGGAAGCAAGTCCATTTCTTTTATGAAGTCTTTGTTTTGTTGTGTGTATAAACTATTAATGTTAATTTCATCATGCTTTTGAAAAAAGTATCCCTCTTGTACGCCGTAGTAATCTGCGGCTTTTAATATTAATTCTATGCTGGGTTTAGTTTTATCCTTTTCAACTCTTGAAAGATAACCTGGAGTAATATTAAGTGCTGCAGCAGCATCTTTTTGATCGACACCCTTCCGATTTCGAGCATCTAAAAAATTCTTTCCGAATTCCACCTGTATACACCACCTTCCATTGTTAATTTACTATATATATAAAGGTTGTTCAATTGTGTGTTATTTACCCATGAGTAAATTAAAGGCAAAAAATCCAAAAAAAATTTGATAATCAATTGACTAAATGGAAATTTAGTTATATTATTTACTCATAGGTAAATGATTGGTAAGAAAAAACAAAGCATTTGGTAAATTTCTTCTGATTTACCTATAAGTAAATTGAAAGGGTGAATTGATTGGAAAAAAATTTAGAATTACCTCCAGTACTTACTGCTAAAGATATTCAAATCTTCCTGAGTGTTAGTAAAGGTAAGGCTTATGAAATTTTTAAACTGAAGGATTTTCCTACTTTGGTTATTGGTGGTTCAAAGAGAGTTCTCAAGGATGATTTCTTGAATTGGATCGAGCAACAAAAAGGAAGGGTGAATTAATTTGTTAAATATCCAAGTCGACCAACAGGAAGTTAAGAAACTTTACCTTCAGAAGATAGAAGAGCGTATCAAAGAATTGGATAACGAATTAGTTTTTTGGGATGCAAATGAATTGAAGAGAAGGACTTGTATGTCTTGGAACACTATTCAGGAAAAATTCTTCTTTGACCTTAGATTTCCAAAACATAAAGTTGGAGGGAAATGGATTTTCCCAGCTGCAAAGACACAGAAATTCTTGCTTGAATGGTTGGATGAACAATAGAAAAAGTGTAATGAACTGGTGGTGGATAAATGCAAAACCGACTTTTTATCAGTGGTGATGTAGCTGTTATAGAAGTTTACCACAGATCCTCTAATAGAAATTTCTATGTGCTAATTGATTCTGAAGATATTGAATTAATTCACGAAAATGTTAAAAGCCTTTCTATCTATATTGATTTCCGTACTAACTATTGTTTGTATCGATCAATGGACAAAAAGACGAAAGGTTTACATCGATTAATTATGAACACTCCTTCTGATTTGGTTGTGGATCATATTGAACATAACGGATTAGATAATCGGAAGAGAAAATTGAGAAATGTTACTCGTAAAGCAAACAGCAATAACCGAATAACCGAACAAAGAAATCCATTGTTTGAAACGAAATTCAGATTTCTTTAACTGGTTAGAAAACAAAAAAGATGTGAGCTGACTTTTGCTGCATCAGTGTAGACACAAACTGTGAAGGAGGAGATGGGTATGAGAACAAAGGAAGAATGCCAAGAAATGCTTAAAGAGTGTATAGAAAAACGAGAGTTCTGGAGGGATAAGGTATGGGAGTGGGAGAAAAAGCAGTTAGAGTATCCCCACCAATTAGATGACTATGAGGGGCAACGAAATTCTTGGTCCCAACGTGTCAAGACATTGGAATACGTTTTGGGAATAAAGGATTACATTTAATTCTTAGTACGATTAAACTGCGAGATAAATAGGAGGAGAACAGATATGGATCCAAAAACAAAAGCAAAATTAATGGAAATGGTTTCAGAAGCCTTGGATAAACAAGCGTATGTAAGTATCCATTTTACTCAGTTTGAAAAAGCGAATGATTTTAAACCAGTGTTTAAAGAAGATGTCGAGGAAAAAGCGAAAAAAATCGCTGATATGTTGTCTGTGAGTGTAGGTGAATCTGTCTCAAATAGTTTCATGATTGATGCTGGTTATGATTGCGTCAACCTTTGCTTTAGTTACTTGCCAGAAGAAAAGAAATCCGAATACATGGAAGAGGATGTGTGGATGGATGAGTCTAAACTCGGATGACCAAATCTTCTACTTCCTGTGCTCCTGCCACGACGAAGGTTTTATCCCAGACTTCGATACATTATCCGATAAGTTTCCTGAAACCGATTGGGATGTGTTGCAGCAAGAGGTCAGAAGTTTTGCCAATATTCATGAAATGGATGGAATCAATGTTTTATGGAAAGGTGATTTACGCCTACCACAATATAAATAGGACAGCTCGGGACGGCCATCCCTTACTGCCCTGGTAAAAAACAATTTGAAATCAGTATACCACAAGGAGGAAAACGAATGAATAGCTTAACTAACCAATTTCAAGGCGGTCAAGACATGAGCCTTAATTCTCAAGCTGCACAAAGTCGTGAAATGGCTGAGGTTCAATCACAAATTTTCTTAGCTAAACAATTCCCGAGAAATGAATATCAAGCGGAAATTAAGATCTTGAATGCTTGTAAACGTAAGTCTTTAGCGGAAACAGCTCTTTACCAGTACCCAAGAGGGAGCATGACAGTTACGGGTCCATCTATCCGATTGGCTGAAACTATCGCTCAATATTGGGGGAATATCAATTTCGGCATAAAAGAGCTCGAACAAAAAAATGGTGAATCCACTGTTGTTGCTTATGCCTGGGATATGGAAACAAATACTCGCCAAGAAAAGGTGTTTCAAGTTAAACATGAGCGTTATGCAAAAGGGAAAATGACTAAACTTACTGATCCTAGAGATATCTATGAACTGGCTGCTAATAACGGGGCCAGGAGGCTGCGCGCTTGTATCCTAGGGGTTATTCCAGGGGACATCATTGATAACGCTGTTGCTCAGTGTAATCAAACCTTACAGAGCAGTTATGAAGAACCACTAAAAGATCGGGTAGTATCTGTGCTCAGGTACTTCCAAAAGGAATATGGAATCAATCAGGAAATGGTTGAAGCGAAATTGGGGCACAGCATGGAGTCCTTTACAGAACAGGATTATATAACGTTGAAAAGCATTAACCAATCCTTAAAAGACGGAATGGCCAAACGGGAAGATTTCTTTAAAATCATTCAGTCAAAAGAAGCTCCCAAAACTTCTTTAGAAGCACAATTCAAGGAGGGTGAAAAAGATGTTGCTAACCAAGGATAATTACTACTCTGTGGAGGCGGACCGTCACTATATGTCCGTTTCCCAATACAAAAAATTCATTCAATGTGAAGCTGCAGCAATGGCGAAGCTCACTGAGGAATATACAGAGCCAAAAAGTGAAGCGTTGTTATTCGGATCTTACGTTCATTCTTGGCTGGATGATTCACTTGAAGAATTCAAAGAGTCGAATCCAGATATTTTCAGTACCCGTGGAGCTTCCAAAGGGCAGTTAAAAGCCAATTACCAACTGGGTGATGAAATGATTCGGGTCCTAAAATCTGACCCATTCGTGATGATGGCCTTAGAAGGTGAAAAAGAGGTGATCATGACCGGTGAATTATTTGGGGCACCATGGAAAATCAGGATGGATGTTTATAATCCGCAGTATGGCCGTTTCGCTGATTTAAAGACCGTTAAAGGCATCTATGAGAAGTATTGGCACCAAGAGTATGGGTACTGCTCTTTCGTTGAAGCATACGGCTATATAACGCAAATGGCAGTATACACAGAGATTGAAAGCCAAAACCGAGAAGGTGACTGGTTAGAAAACTTCATTGTAGCTATTTCCAAACAAGATCCACCAGATAAAGCGGTTATCACTGTAGATCATGTCAGTTTGAATCTCGAACTAGAAGAAATACAAGCGAAAATGGAACGAATCAAGTCCGTTAAATACGACGGAGAACAGCCGGAAAGCTGCGGAAAGTGTGAGTATTGCCGTAAAAAGAAAATGGTAACCACTGTATTGGATTATAGAGAATTAATCGGATAGGGGGCCTAAGAGCCCTCTGAAAGGGAGGAAAACACATGCCAATAGTCGAGGCTTTCTTATTAGGAGCAGTTCTTTTCTTTGGTGGTTTATTTACCAGAACGGTATTGAAAGATAAAAGTGAGGTGTAATGAATGTCCAGAACGAATCCCTTGGAGTACGCAGTGTACAAAGGCGATGAATTCCTTTGCTTAGGGACTGCTAAAGAGTGTGCTACTTACTTAGGTGTAACCGTCCAAACCATTAGATTTATGGTGTCTCCCACCTATAGAAAGAGGACACAAAACTCAAAGGATCCATTGATAGCCATTAAAGTGGATGATGAATAGTAGACACAAACTGTGAAGGAGTGAAAATACGGTGAATAAGCAAAAATTCATAATAATCGATGTAACGGGTAGAACCCCAAAAGAAATCGAAGAACATATGAATAGACTTAATTCTATTGGATATAAGAGGGTCTTTCAAAGTGACATTCAATGGTATCAAGGTAAAGGAGATTGCGGTGTTATAACATTTGAATTAAAAGAAGACTAACGCACAGTACGAATAAACTGTCCGGAAACGAATTCTCGCGCGACATATTAGATAAGGGGGATAAAATTGGAAGCTATAAAAGCAATTGAAAAGCTGAATTGGATGAAGCAGGAACAAATAAATTTGGATCTTTGGTTAAGTGATTTGGAAATTAACAATAAGCCTGTAAATGGTGTTCATTGGAGAAGATTAAAAAAGACTATTGAGGTTTTTGAAGAAGATCTAATTGGGGAGATTCGTTCTTTAGAGTATAAGATTCACCAAAAACTTGGTGATATTGAAATAGACGTCTAATGTTCACCCCAACGTAATACGGCAACAAAAAAAGAGGATGCTCAGCATTCACTAAGCAACCTCTTTGCTTTCTTTTTCTCAAGTAATTCTTTGTACTTTAAACCGAAAAGGATAAGTTCTTCAAACGCTTGGGATCGATTATCTTTACGTTCATTAAAACGATAGTCTTCAACTTTTGAAAGAGTACTTTGATGAAGCGAAACAGTAGTGGTTGGTTTAGATGAATCTTTACGGATATGCATGTTATTTAGCTCCTTTATTTTTGGATGTACGTAATACGTTATTGCAATGGTTTTGCTTAATCGGATTCTTTTTCAAGGGTAAGCAGGTCGTCCACTTCGCAATTGAAGTAAGTACATAATCGAGCAATTACATCGAACGTGATTTGGATTGAAGTTTCATTATATAGTTTAGAAATTGATTTTCGGCTAAGGCCAGTGGCATCGGATACGTCTTGAATATTGACTCCTTTTTTCGCCATTAGGACTCTTAGGTTGTTTTTTACTACCATTTGGTATCACCTCATGTTTTATTATATCCAAAAGGTTTCAAAATACAACCTCTGGGACTCATTTTGTTAAAAATAATTTGAAATACCTAAAGAAAATTCAAAATAATTAATACCCATGGGTTGTAGTTAACACCCTTGGGTGGTATAATAAAAACAGAGAGGGGGGTTGAATATGTCGCAAGCTCCGTACATCGAGATAGACTTACATCGTGTAATGAGAGATCGGGAAATCAAGACGATTGAACAGCTCAAGGATATGACTGGTCTTTCACGTAAGGCGATATCACATGCCTTAAACAAAAAACAACATAGAATGCACACTGATACCATAGCTAAGCTTTGTGCAGCATTAGATTGTAGTGTAGGCGATTTATTAATTTTAAGGAAAGGGTGATTGAATGAATCAATTAGTTTTCAACGAGAATGGACAGGCCGTAACGGATAGCTTAACTATTGCGGAAGTATTTGGGAAAGAACACAAAAACATACTTAGAGATATAAGAGATTTAGAAATGAAGAGTACATCAGATTTTTTCATTAAAAACTTTAGAGAAGATTATTACATTAGTTATAGGAACAAAAAGTATCCAAAATTCGTATTAACTGAAGACGGATTGACATTTTTGACGCTTGGTTATAACAAAGAAAAATACATTGAAATTAAGGAAAATTATATCAAGACTTTGAAGAGGTCAATCTCGGAAAATGAGATAAGGACTAATATTGAAAAAAACGTTGAGCATATTAAAAGTGCTGAGGATATTTCTATAAAAGAGTATAAGAATCAAAGAGTAGTAACTTTCAAGGATGTCGATGAAGTTCACAGAAGGCCTTATGGAACAGCTAGTAGAAACTTCAAACAAAATAAAAAACACTTTATTGAAGGAAAGCACTTTTACAAAATAACTCGAGACGAAATTCGTCCAGAGTTCGGATTTGGAATAAATGCGCCTAATGGGATATTAATCACAGAATTCGGTTATCTCAAATTAGTGAAATCATTTACCGACGACCTGTCTTGGGAAGTTCAAGAAAAAATAGTTGAAGTCTATTTTAGAGAAAATCAAAAACAATTAGAACAAATAGTTAGTCTACCAACAAATTTCGCTGAAGCCCTACGTTTAGCGGCGGATCTCGAAGAAGAAAATGAGCGAAATAGACCTAAAGTTGAAGCTCACGACAAGTTCATCAGTGGGGAGAATTATCAGAAGGTTGGACAGGTTGCGAAGGTTTTGAATATCGGGAGGAACAAACTGTTTGTCTTCCTAAGAGAGAACAAAATATTAATGAGTGACAATACGCCTTACCAGCAATACATTGATCGTGGATATTTCGTAGTTAAAGAGAAACCTATAGAGATGGGCTCACAGGTAATAAATAAACCACAAACCTATGTAACAGCTAAGGGTGTTGATTATATATCTAAGCTTTTGGACAAAAAAATAGCCTGATGCGCCAACATCAGACCTGGTTTTAAATGTTTTTATAAGTTTATGCTCTTGTGGTCAATTATATACCATCTTTCAAAAGTTGGCTACAGGAGCGTACGTTCGAAATACACAGCAAGGAGTGTTTACATGGATGTTAAATGGATTAGGTTAAGCACTCATATGTTTGAAGATGAAAAGATAAAATTGATTGAATCGCTGCCAGAAGCAGACACGATCTTAATTATATGGGTGAAGCTCTTATCTCAAGCAGGTAAGACAAATGCGTCAGGATTTATTTATCTCAATGAGAACATTCCGTTCACAGATGAGATGATTGCGACTATCTTTAATCGTCCACTTGCGACAGTGAGATTAGCGTTAAATACTCTCAAACAGTTCGGAATGATTGAGATTTTAGACAATAATTTCATCAGTATTTGCAATTGGGAAAAGCATCAAAACGTTGCTGGGCTTGAGAAAATCAGAGAACAGACAAGGCAACGTGTGGCTAAACACCGAGAAGCAAAAAGTATCTCATCTTGTAACGTTACAGTAACAGAAAGTAACGCTCTAGAACTAGAACTAGAATTAGATATAGAACTAGATAAAGAAAAAGATAAAAAGAATAACCCTTACTCAAACGAGTTTGAGCAATTCTGGAATATCTATCCGAGGAAAGTGGATAAGAAGAAAGCCTTGAAATCGTTCAAGACAGCTTCCAAGATCCACTCTCTAGAAACTATATTGTCTGGTACACAAAAATATGCAAAGCAAGTCCAGAAAACGGACAAACAATATATCAAGCACCCAACGACTTTCTTAAACAACGATTCATTCATAGATGGATTTGAAGAAAGGAGCGAGCAGTTTGGACAAGATACAAGAAGTTTTAAGCAAGCTCCAAGAACGAACGGCAGGCAATACGACATCGAACCACCAGAATTCAACTACGAACAAAGATGAGTGTTCTGAATGTAACGGTATGGGCTTCGTAATGTACCTTAAAAACGGTTATGAGTTCGCAAGAGAGTGTAAGTGCCAAGAAGCTATTAAAATGCGAATACGGTACCAAAACGCGACAATTCCAGATGAGTACGAGGAATACACTTTCAAGAACTTTGAGAAGAGGGAAGATGTACACGATCTGATGGTAACTAAGATTGTGGAGTATTTAAAAAACTTCCCTAATCAACGACCGGAACCTACATGGAAAGATGGCAAACAAGAAAGATTTAAAGGCCCATCATTTGGATTCATTGCAACCTTTGGAGAACAGCGGATTAAAAATATAGGTGATCCTAACGCCAGGAACGATTTAAAACGGAAGCACAATAATTACGGGATTGGCAAAAGTCATTTAACGATAAGTGCAGCCAAGTTTTTACTAAAGAGTGGTTACAGAGTCCAGGTAGTGAGTGACCCGGTATTCATCCAAGATTTAATGACAGCTAAGTTTAACAACGATAAAGGGGAATCGTTCAATAACATCCTATCGAGTGTTACAGCTTATGCGGACTTCGTAATCTGGGACGATCTTGGGAAACTGAAATGGACGGAGCCAAGAGAAGATTTATATTATCAGATTTTCAATGAGTTATATAAACAGGGTAAGCCGGTTATTTTCAGCAGTAACGAAGATATTGAAACGTTATCGGATAAAATCGGACAAGCTGCAGCAAGCAGGCTAAAAGGTATGTGCAAAGGATTTCTATATCCGGTCGAAGGTAAGGACCAACGATAAGGGGGGAAGTAATATGCCATATTACAACGGATTCGGATTATATGATGAATCCCCATTAACCCCACCTAAGACAGACAAAGCAGATATTTTACACATGATTGACATGGCGATGGACACGAAAGATGAACAGTGGTTCGCGGAGCTAACGGAACGACTTAAAAATATGGAGTGAGGTGCGGTATGAGAGAAGTTAAATATCGGGCGTGGGATAACGTCGAGAACAAAATGTATTATCCAGGGGAAGAGGAAAACATTCACTTTTACTTCGATAGTTCGGGGATTGTAGCGGAAAGGTTTATTGAAGAAGAGGTATGCACGCCTGAAGGGGAACGTGGGATGTATGGGGGAACTGAAAAGCTTGAGCATCATAAATACATGCAATACACAGGATTAAAGGATAATGCGTCAGAAGAAGAACATCCAATGGAGATTTTCGAAAGTGACATCCTATTCGATCCTGTAAACGATGAATATTACATTGTTACTTGGGATGAAAGTTATGCAAATTTCTTTTTGAAAAACATTGATGACTCGCTTGGTAAACCAGATTATGATTTTGCTGAGTATGACACGGATGTATGCGACGGCTTGTATGTAGTAGGTAACATTCACGAAAATCCGGAATTGTTGTGTGATTCGAATGTGCGCTAATTGTAACGACCTAAAACACACCCATACAGAGGTAATAGCAGGGGTTTGGCAAGTAACCCCTTGCTCCTGCCTCCCTGATTGGGAAACGACGAGAAAACCGCAGCTGGAAAAAATCTTGAAGGAAGCGAGGGAGCGTTATGAGAGATACACAAAACAGAAGGATCAAGGATACGGAAGAGAAGTACATGTATCACAAGCGACATAACCTTTACATCATGCTTGAGGATGAAGATGTGGACTGGTATTGGGACGAAACAGAGGTACTTGAATTCGATCGGATGTTCAATGAGGGAGCAACGGTCCTGGAACTATCTCAGCACTTTTGCCGCCCTACCATTGAAATCGCTTTGATTACCATTGACCGAGATTTAAAAGGGCTGCTGGGAGTTGATCGGTATGCCAATTGAATTCCGTCCCGTGCCGAAGCCAGTTTCTAAGCCAAAGGAAAAGCCGCGGTATAAGGAGCGCAAGCCAAAGAAACGGAAGAAGCTTGAAACATTCAAAGGTCGAACAATTCCGCCAGCTAAGGTAAGGGGATCAATTAGCAAGAAGGAATATGGAAAAGTCATTGAGATATATGGTCATAATTGCGCTTATTGCTTTAGTTCTTATATTGAAATGCATCATATTCGGTTCCGATCGCAGCAAGGCAGAGGGACATACAGAAATTTAATTCCATTGTGCAAGGAGCACCACGGACTAGCACATAGAAATCGAGTATTCGCGGATCAACTTAGGAGAGAGCGGATACAAGCTTACGGAGAATGGTACTGGGCAGATAAATTTGACCTATGGAAACAAAACTTAATTCCTAACACCACTGATAAGGCATTTGAGGATTTCATGCTGAAAGAAGAGGTGAAGGCCCGTGAAGCGGTATGTACTAATCAAGACTGAAAAAGATATAGATGGAGCTCCGTTACAGGTGGTTCAGGTGCTGGATAGTAAACCAAACAGGGTGGACTTTATTATCTTCGATAGAAAATAGCATATAAAATCCCATTATCTATATTAGTCAATTCATGAGGGAGTGACAAGAGAACATGAGTTTCAAAAGGAAATTAATAGAGTTCGAGGTTGATGATAACGGATGTTTTATATGCACTTCTCACGCAAGGAGTAAAGGATACCCCTTAAGTTGGGTCGGCGGAAAGAAAGTCAGGTTATTGCGTTTCATATACGAACAAATGCATGGAGAAATCCCGGAAGGACATGTAATAAGACATAAATGTGATGTGCGTCCTTGCATAAATCCTGAACATCTTGAGACGGGAACTCCAAAACAAAATATGAACGATGCTATTGAAAGAGGTCGTATGAGACCACTTCTAGGAGAAAAAAATCTTAATTCAAAATTAACCACTGATCAAGTCAGAGAAATAAAGTTTTCTATAAAAAATAAATCCGATTCCAATTATGGATTAGCTAGAAAATATGGAGTAAGCGAAATGGCTATTAGGAAAATAAAAAAAGGCACTATGTGGGCACATGTGAAATTAGAGGAGGAAATTATATGATGAATCGCACAGTTTTAGTCGGAAGACTTACAAAAGATCCGGAATTACGCTATACACCAAATGGAGTACCAGTGGCTACTTTTACATTAGCTGTTAATCGTCCATTCAAAAATGCAGCCGGGGAACAAGAAGCTGATTTCATAAACGTGGTTGTGTGGAGAAAGCCGGCAGAGAACGCAGCCAACTATCTAAAGAAGGGCTCACTTGCTGGAGTAGATGGACGAGTTCAAACACGTAATTATGAGGGGCAAGACGGGAAAAGAATTTACGTGACGGAAGTTCTAGCTGAATCAGTACAGTTTTTAGAGCCTAGGAGCCAGAATACAGGCGGTAACAGCCAAGGTAATACAAATACATCCAGTAGTAACCAAAACCGCACACAGAGCAATTACACAAGGGTTGATGATGATCCATTTTCAGGTAGTGGCTCGATATCAATTAACGACGATGATCTTCCCTTCGCACCATGGACGGAGGCGTAAATATGAAATGGACAGACGAATCCATAACAATAGCTGTTTTTGAATTAAAGGACAAACTCGGAGTAGCTCGTATGCCAAGTAGTACAGAAATGAGAAATAATAAACAAACCGGATTAATGAGAGCCATTACTGTATCAGGTGGGATGGCACGTTGGTCTAATATTCTAGGTCTACCGATGAAAGAAAAAGAAAAGTTTTGGACGGATGAACGGATCGAAAAAGAAATAAGAAAAGCCATGGAATTGTTTGTGATAAATAGGATGCCTACAGCTAGTGAACTGACATCTATAGGCAGAAACGATTTGCACTGCGCTTTGAGTAAATCAGAATTGAAATACTCAGGTTGGGCTAAAAAACTTGGATTGGAAATGAAATATTCCGAAACGGTCAAAGGGAACAAGTACGAATTAATGATTAAAAATAGAATTGAGCAAATTTCAAATGATTTATTCGTTAAAGAAATGACCACAAGACATCCATATGACTTATTAATCAATGATTGTGTAAAGGTTGATGTAAAGGTAGCCTCACCTTACTTACTTAGAGGCGAAAGTATAGTTCACACATTTGGTATAAACAAAAAGTATGGAACTTGTGACATTTATATCTGTATAGCGCTGGATGAAAACGAAGAGATTGAAAGAACCTTTATTATCCCAGCATCACACTTACAGATCGTTACATTGTGTGTAGGTAAAGATAGTAAGTACAACAAGTACTTAGACAACTGGAATTTCCTTTATCAGTTTGTTCGTCAATATGAAAGGGCCATAAGCATATGAAAATACACTTGGCTACTGATACACAATTAGAAGAAATCACTAAACATGATCATGACTGCCCTCCCTCTCTTTTGGGAGAGGTAGTTGAGGAGATGTTAAATAGAAATCTATTCGACAGGATGATTACTCATTGTTGCAAAATGGTGTTCGGAAGTTTTAACCGAATGAAGGAATTACACAGCATGGAGTTAGAAGATTTTTTACAGATAGGGCGCACAGCTGTATTTAAGGCGGTCAAGATGTTCGAACCCGGGAAAGGGAAATCATTTTCTAGTTTTGTTCACATGTTTATTAAACAAAGAATTGTTGAGTGTATCAAGTTCTTGGAAAGAGATAGGCGAGATCAGCGTAATGAATTCAGGGATATTGAGACAGAGGATGGCTTAAATATGTTTTATTTCATGCCAAGCCAGACAAATGTCGAGAAGTTCGTCATTAACAAAATCATGATAGAGGATTTCCTGAATCAATTGACCGAACGGCAAAGGCAAGTGATGGAGTTATATCTTAAGGACCACAACTTCGAGGAAATCGCAGAAATGTTAGGGAGAAAAGGCAAAGGGCGATCTTTAAATAAGACCTATAACGATGCAATGAAAAAATTGAGAAAAGGGGCGTAAGTATGAATTTTAATGAATACCAACAATTATCTAAAAGGACAATGCCAGGGACACATGATGGGAAAGCATTAGCAAATTATGCATTAGGTCTTACGGGGGAAGCCGGGGAGTGTGCGGACATCATCAAGAAAGAAGTATTCCATGGCCACAGAAGGGATGCTCAAGCGATTAAAAAGGAACTGGGTGACGTATTACATTATTTGACTGGTTTAGCCACCATGTACGGATACACGCTGGAAGAAGTAGCGAATGCAAATATTGAAAAGCTGATGAAGCGTTATCCAAGTGGTTTTTCAAAAGAGGCAAGCATCAAGAGGATTGATGTATGAGTGATCAAGAACGTGCAACCATGATTGAATGGTTAGCCATGACAGGATATAGCAAACAGTATTACGAAAAAATGAGTGATAAAGAATTAGAGTTTTATTACCGTGAAATGCTGGAGGAAAACAATGGGGAAAATCAACAGTAAGAAAACAATCGTGGGCGGCATCGTATTTGACAGCCAAACAGAAGGACAATACTATCAGTACCTTACCAATGATCCTAATGTGAAACATATAGAGTTACAGCCTAAATACACCTTGTTAGAAGCTTTCAAGATAAGCTGCAGCAAATGCATCGGGGAGGGCAAAACGCCTTCTCCAAAGACTAACAGGATGATTAAATGCAGGACATGTGAAGGGACAGGCAAGAAAAGCCGGCAACCCTGGACCTATAAAGCTGATTTTAAAGTAACCTACATGAATGGTAATGAGGAAGTAATCGATGTGAAAGGCTTTGCTAACGAACGATTTCCACTGGTTAAGAAGATGTGGGAAAGAAAATACGGACAAGAGCTGATCGTGGTGAAGAAAGTAAAAGGTGGATGGAAAAGAGGTTGAGCGTGAAAACAATTGAGATGTCAGAAGTCGTTCAAGAAATGATGAACGTAAAAACCCGTATGGATGGATCAATTAAAGAAGCATACAAACAAGCAAAAGTTAAGGATGCAGCTGAACGAGAATATAGAAAGCAGTTAGCGAAAGAGATACTGAAGCTAAAATCAGAAGGGTATCAAGCCACATTGATTGGAGACATCGCAAGGGGGAATTGTGCAGACTTGAAATTCGAAAGAGATATAGCTAAAACACTTTACGATTGTGCAAAGGATTCAAAGGATGTATTGAAAGCTGAAGCAAGTATGCTGCAAACGATAGCGAAATTCCAAACTGATTTATAGGGTGCGTATCAATACGAGCTAAATAAAAAACCCCTAGGTGAGATATTTCAGTTCCTGGTAGACCGTCACCTAAGGGTTAATGCGAGCAGGCGTATACCTGACTAACCACAGTATAAAATGAATTTTTTTATAAATAAAGAGTTAACGAGTGAAACGGTTAAGTGAAGATATGGTGTTACTGAGTGGGCAAAAACTGTTCATTAAAAAGGGGTGGTTGAGTGAAGCAAACAAACGACATAGTGGATTTATGGATGAAGTTTTGTGAAGCAAACAATGCAACATTTATCGAAGGAGGACAAGGGATATACACCTTTAGAGATAAGGTAGGTAGAAAATGGTGGTACTTGTCGGAAAAACAGTTGAGAGAACTTTTTGATTAATATTATGTCGCAGTACGATTAAACAGTGAAGGAGGATGATGACATTATGAGTAAAAATTGCGGTATTAGATTTTGTCCACATTGCGGGATTACAACAGATAATGAGTTTTTAAATACTCCATTAGGAAATGGTGCTGAATGGGTGTGTAGCGGTTGTGAAAATCACGTGGAAGCTTACATTTTAGACGATGGAGAATAACAAACTGTCCGAACAAACAAGCACACACAAATAGTGCGGAATGGAGGGATATAATTGAATATAAAAACTTTTGAAGAGGCGAGTAATCTTAAAGTTTTGATTGAAGCAGAAGAAAGAAATATTAAAGGGTGGATGGAATTATTCAATTCCAATGAAGTGGCTCTTTCATCTGCTACAAAACCACAAAAAATGTTTTTAACGGGAGATAAAAAGGAGAAAGTTAAAGAGATTATCATTAGTGAAAACAAGAAAAGACTGGAGGAACACAGACAAAGATTCGAAAGCCTTTAATACGCCGTTTGAATAAACAGTGAAGGAGGAAACACATGAATCAACTATCCTTTTTAAACACATCCATCAGCAAAGAAGCCAAACGTCAGGCAGAGAAGCTAATGAGCCGGTATAAAGTACTGGATGCCCTTATCGAGAGTAGAAAGTTAGACTTGGAACCAAGGATGACACAAAACCCGGAACCAAGCGAGATCCAAAGAGGTAACCAGTTTTATAGCTCAGTAGAGAATACAGTAATGACTGAATTTGAGATTGAGGAATATGTAAGAACCAAAAGGAAACTAAGTTTAATTTATGACTCACTGAAACCAGAACAGCAAAAAATATGGGATCATCGGTATATCAATGGCAAATATGATACGGATGTACACTATGACTTAGATATTAGACGAAGGACGTATTACAGATTAAAAAGGGAAATGGTCGCGATAGTGGCTGAATCATTTGGATTTAATGAGAATAAAATTAGTGGCACTAAATAGCTACAAAAACGCACAACATTTCCAATATTGATGTAGTAAGATGATAGTATGGAAAATTAAACATACCCTAACGAAAGGGTCATGTTGGTGATAGTAAAGACGGCTGTTCCTTGCCAGGCAGCCGTTTTCTTATGTTCTTTGTAAACTAGGCATGCAGAATGGTTGGTAAGTCTTGTGCTTAGTTTAGAGTGAATATGCAGCAGGAGAATAGTCCCTTTTGTCGAAATTAGTAGACGAGGGGAGTGATAAAATGGATAATAACCAGGAATTAATTAAACTTATGCAAGTAATAACACAAATTGATGAAAACTTGATGGAAACAGTTAATTCTAGAAAAAAAGATGTTATTTCGCTTTATGCTATAGTAGATTTGCTTGTTGAAAAAGGGATATTAACTGAGGATGAAATCAATAAGAAAAGAAATGAACTAAGAAGAGAATTTGAATAAATTTGAGGGCATCCATTAATTTGGGTGCTTTTTTTATTGGGGTGAGAACAATGAATCCTGTTGAGAAGAAGAAACCAGTTAAGAAGGCAATACAGAAGAAATCTGAAAAGATGAGCCGGCGTGATTGGGAAGAGATTATGGGGATGAACAGAGATACCTTCTCAAGGAAACGTGGAGGATCAATCACAAGGAAATAAAAAAGACCCATCACAGGGTCAGATACTTTTCTTCATGCCGCAATGACGACATTCGCGTATATAAAGAAAGTCTTTAACGGAACTTTTGAATTGGGCATTATTGCAGTTATCGCATCGCCCACTCTTTATATCAGGGTAGTCATTATAATCATAAACGATGGATGTATCGTAGCTTTTGTTTTCTTCTTCAGACAAATTGTTCACCTTCATTATTGGATTTAACTTTATATATGATATCAGATAATCATTGAGGGAGGTAGGTGTGATGACATGAAACTAACAGAGAAGCAGAAACGATTCGCTGATTTTTATATTGAGACAGGGAACGGCGTGGATTCAGCAAGAAGAGCAGGATATAAAGGGAACAACTTAAACAAGATAGCGAGCGAGAACTTGACGAAACTAGACATACGTAAATATGTAGATGAACGGATTGCAGAGAAAGAAAGCAAACAGATAGCCAAACAGGATGAAGTCTTGACGTTCCTCACAAGTATTATGAGAGGCGAACAGAAAGAAGAAGTTTTGCGAGGCATTGGTGAAGGTGCTCAGACCATAGATGATATGGATGTAGGGGCGAAGGATAGGATTAAGGCTGCTGAACTTCTTGGTAAGCGTTACGCCATGTGGACTGACAAACAAGATATCGATGTAAAAGGTGTTGTGACATTTGTTGATGATATAGGTGATGAGGATGGAGCGTAAGCTATCTGAGTTTCTCCCGAAACACTTCTTTCCTGTATGGAGAGCAGCAAACAATCCTGATATTTTAAATATTGTCTGTAAGGGAGGCAGGGGTTCCGGTAAGTCATCGGATATTGCACATATAATCGTCCAATTACTTATGAGGCATGCCATTAACGGTGTGGGGATCAGGAAGATTGATAACACGATTGAGCTGTCTATATTTGAACAGATGAAATGGGCCATTAGTGAGCAGGGTGTAAGCCATCTATTTAAGGTCAATAAGTCACCAATGCGTATCACCTATATCCCAAGAGGGAATTACATGGTGTTTCGTGGTGCCCAGGAGCCGGAACGGATTAAGTCCTTAAAATCAGCCAACTTCCCATTTGCTTTAGCTTGGCTGGAAGAACTGGCGGAATTCAAAACTGAAGATGAAGTTACGGTCATCACCAACTCCCTTTTGCGTGGAGAATTGGAGGATGGTCTTTTTTATAAATTCTTTTACTCGTACAATCCTCCGAAGAGAAAACAATCTTGGGTGAATAAGAAGTATGAGACGCAATTTGTATCCAATAATACATTCGTGCATCATTCAACTTATATGGATAACCCGTTCATCTCGAAACAATTCATCGCGGAGGCTGAAGCTGCCAAAGAACGAAGTGAATTGAGGTATCGATGGGAGTATCTTGGTCATGCGATTGGTTCCGGTGTTGTTCCGTTTGATAACTTAGTGTTCCGTACCATTACTGACGAAGAATACAACTCTTTCGATAATATCAGGCAGGGTAATGACTTCGGTTATGGTCCAGATCCTTTATCTTTTGTACGTTGGCACTATGATAAGACACGTAATCGGATATACGCCATGGATGAGATATATGGACACAAAATCAGCAATAGGGACTTAGCATCAAGAATTAAGGAAAGAGGCTATGTGCGCCATAGAGTCATTGCTGACAGCGCGGAGCCTAAGAGTATTGATGAGTTGAGGGATTATGGCATAAAGATCATTGGAGCCAAGAAGGGGCCTGACTCTGTACAGTACGGTGAAGAATGGCTGGATGATTTAGAGGAGATTATCATTGATGTAAACAGAACCCCTAACACCGCAAGGGAATTTGAATCAGCAGATTATGCTACTGATAAGAATGGTGATCCTCTTCCGAGGTTGGAGGATAAGAACAATCATACGATCGATGCCACACGATATGCCTTTGAAGATGACATGAAGAAGACAGCTAAATTGGTTACTGGTAGAAGATTAACACGTTAAGGGGGAATGAGATGGAATTAGGGCAGAACTTCCTCTTGGTAGCTGACGGGCTGGAAATATCGGCTGATCATACAAGTGATGGATGGTATTGTTTGGAGTTAGTGAATGAAGATGATTTATTTTTTAAGGATTTAGGGGTCATAAAATTCGATGACCTAATCAATGAGGTATCTGAAGGTAAATATAAATTAATTAAAACGGTATAGAGATTGAGGTGAAAACACTTGGATTTTTCTTATGAGTTAGAACAGCTCGAACAAGGAATCAGGACTCCTGAATTGATACAGAAAATTATTAGCAAACACAAAGAACGTGCTGAGAAGATGAAACTGCTATATGAGAGATACAAAACAACCTCAGTCCCTATTTTCGATAGGACTCTGGATGACCCAATGGAAGTAAATAATCAAGTGAACAATGATTTTTTCTCGGAAATTATTGATACAAAGGTGGGTTACTTCGCTGGCTCGCCAGTAAGTTATCTAACAGAGAATGATGATTCAGGGGACGGAATCATAAAGGAATTTGGGGACAGGAACAGGCTGGCGGATTTAGATGCTGAGGCCACTAAGTTTGCTGCAATATGCGGGTATGGTGCCAGGTTCATTTACATTGATACTGATGGCAAGGAAAGAGCTGCTAATGTGAATCCTTGGGAAGCAATCTTGCTTGGTGAAAAGGGAATGGATGAGCCTGACTATGGACTCCGATATTACAAATCCTTTAATGAACAAGGCAAGGAGCAACTAAGGGTTGAACTATGTGAATCAGGATTAATCACTGAATATAGGGGATCAATCAGCGAACTAAAGGAATTCAAGAAAACCAATCAGCCTTTTTCCGTTTGTCAGATGTACGGAATCATGAATAACGAGGAGCTGCAGGGTGATGGTGAAAAGGTGCTTGCTCTTATCGATGCGTATGACCGTGCTATTTCAGATGTTAACAGTGAGATTGAAGCGTTTAGGTTGGCTTATATGGCCTTCTATGGGGTGGAGGCTCCGTCGCCAGAGGACGAACAATCATTTGCGAAGACTGGAACCTTTTACTTTAGGAATGATGGGCAAGGGGGCGGGCAGAAAGCCGAGTTCATCTCTAAAAGCCTTCAGGATACTGCCATAGAGAACCACTTAAATAGGCTTCACAATAACATTTACCGATTCTCTCAGACGCCTGATATGGCTGACGAGGCGTTTGCTGGTAATTCAAGTGGTGTTGCCATGAAGTTTAAAATACTTGCTCTGGAAAACAAGACAGCGGGCTTTGAACGTAAGTTTAAATCATCTGCCATCCGGATGTTCGAGATTCTGCAAAGTTCTTGGGCGAAGAGAAGTATTCAGATTGATCCATATACGATTGAGATGAAGTTCACTCGTACTTTCCCACTTGATTTGTTGTATGAGGCTCAGGCTAGTGCTCAGTTGAAAGGTTTGGTGAGTGAGGAAACGCGCTTAAGCCAATTATCATTTGTTGCCAATCCTGCGGAGGAAGTGACAGCCATGGAAGCAGAATCAGAACTGTACGACTTAGGCGGTGATGATGATGGACAAATGGGATCAACATCTTCAAGATCTACAGAAAAGGTTAAACAAGAAGGAAAAAAAGTTACTCAGGCAGATTAACAAAGAATACAAGGAAGTTTCTAAAGAACTAATCATGGCATTAACTGAAATGTACATGCGTTTAGAAAAGAATGGTGAGTTATCTTACTCGGATGCTGTCCGTTTCAATGACATCACCAGACTGAAACAGAATGTGGTGTATGAAATCACCGCATTAGTTGAGGTGAACAAGGAAAGAGTTCTAACTATTTTGGATGAAACATATTTTCTTTCCTATGCTTACATGAGCTATGTCATCGAAAAAGAGAGCTCAGCTATTTTGAAAGCTGTAACGCCTGATATGCCGAGGCTTCAACAACAATTATTTGATAATCCTATCCGCGGGTTAAAGCTGGAGCCGGCATTGGAACGTGATCGCAGGATGATTGTATCGGATATCAATAGAGCTATTGAAAGAGGCTTGATTGATGGGAAAACCTACGGTTCTATCGCGAAGAACATCCAAGAAGTATTTGAAAGCAGTTTTAAACGTGCTGTTAATATTGCGCATACAGAAACACATCGTGTTAGGGAACAGGCTACTCATGAGAGTGCTATGAATGCAGACAGGCAGGGCGTTAAGATGGTGAAGATATGGCGTAACATGGCTGATGAAAGGGTTAGGAAAAAGAAACAGGCCAACCATCGTTCTATGGAAGGTCAGACAAAGCCGGTGAGTGAGCCATATGAGTTAAAACCATCTGGTCAAACCGATTCCCCCGGTAACAGTAGGATAGCCTCACAGGACATACGCTGTCGGTGTTATTCCTCGCATAGGGTCAGTCATCTTGAAGGGGCAATACCTAAAAAACCTGTCATATCTGATTTTGACGGTTGGTTGATGGAAAGAACACCTGAATTAGTACCAATTTAAAAGGGGTGAAAGTGTGAAAACTTGACATGAATATACAAGATTTTATGCAAAGAAATAAATCGTGAAATCCAGTAAAATCAACAGAAAAATTTCTGTATATTTACTGTAAATTTTCACCATGAAAAAAGGTAGGTGTAACAAGGGTTTATAAAAGTATAAACTTCCTATTATGTCTATTATGTTAACTAGAATGTATAGGAAATGAATGCGATATACACATTTAAAAGGAGGTCAAAGAGCATGAAACTAACGCGAACCATGGGCCAATTATCCGAAGTTTTAGAAGGTCCCCCGGAGGAATTGGATGAATATCTTAAATTGGAGGATAAAAGAAATGAATTTCCGAAAGAAGTTTCGAAGGATGAAGTGGCATTAGGGTTAAGAAAAGAAATTGATAAAGTGTTTAAGCATTTAGATGATTCATTCAATAAACAAACGTTCTCTTAAATTTAATAATGTAATTGATAGGAGCCATTGGGGGTCCTTTTTTTATTTAATAAAACATTGCACTTGCTGGGCTTAGGAACTGTAAGGGCGATAGGAGGATACAAATGAATTTAGAGGATATCAGGTCATATTTAGTACAAAACAAAGACAATCAAGACGTTCGTGAGTTTGTGAATGGACTTAACCCGGTCACTATTGACAGAGTAAAGGACTTTGCAACTGTGAATGATGATGGTCGTAATTGGTTACAGAGTCAGAAGGATTCTTTTTTCAGTTCTAGTTTAGATACATGGAAGAAGAATAATCTGGATGAAGTTGTAATGGGCAAAGTGAAAGAATTATACCCAGAGGAAACAGAGGAACAAAAACGGATTCGTTTGCTCGAGCAAAAGCTTGAGGAAGCTGAAAAGAAAGAACAACGCGAGACATTGCGCAACAAAGCTTTGTCATTAGCTACCGAAAAGGAATTGCCTACCTCATTGGTTGATTTCTTCTTAGGTGAAGATGAGGAAAAGACAATCGCTAACCTTGCTAAGTTGGAAGATACGTTTAATCCATATATTGAATCTAAAGTTGAACAACGCTTTAAGGATACAGGACGTAAGTTCCAAAAAGGTTCTAATGGGGATAACAGCATCGCCACAGATATTGCTAAACAAAGAAATGAGCAACAACAAACATCACAAAATAATGCTTGGGGTTAAGAAAGGGGAATTTTAAATGCCGTATTATAAAAATCTAGGTCCATTTACTGAAATTAACTTTTTGGCATCAGCTAAATATCAAACATTCACTACACAAGTTAGTGATACGGGTGTGGTAGCAGATGCAAATGGAAGAAAAATCGTGAAGGCTGGTACAATCCTTCCTGCCAACGATGCAACAGCAGCGGGTATCTTGTTTAATGAAGTTGATGTAACGAACGGACCACAACCAGGATCTTTAATGGTCGAAGGATATGTCCATGAAGCACGTTTACCGGTTGCTCCAGCAGCTGCAGCAAAAACAGCACTTAAAGAAATCAAGTTCCGTTAAGGGATAAAGAAAAGGGGATAAAAATATGCCAACTATTGCAGAGCTTTTTAGTAAAAAGGAATTAATCACATACATGATGAACCGCCAGTATCCAACATTACTTGGGGAACAACTTTTCCCAGAAGTAAAAAGAGATACATTGGAATTTGACCAAATTAAAGGTGCGAGCCGTGTTCCTGTAATCGCAAGCGTTCATGCTTTCGATACTGAAGCAGAAATCGGCAGCCGCGAAGCAAGCAGACAAGCGCTAGAACTTGCTTACGTTAAAAGGAAGATGCAACTAAAGGAGAAGGATCTATACGCTCTACAACGTCCGCGTGACGCTAAAGAACAGCAGTATCTAACATCCCTTGTTTACAACGATATCGACCAAATGGCTGCAAGCTTACGGGCTAGAGCGGAAGCGATGAGGATGGAAGCCTTAGCTAAAGGTATTGTTACTCTTGAAGGAGAAAAGGGGAATCTTGGAATTGTTGATTACCAAGTGCCTTCAGCTAACAAGCAAGCGTTGTCAGGTACTTCGTTGTGGACTGATCCAACATCAGATCCTCTTAATGATATTCTGCGGTGGGGAACAACATTAAATGGTATGGGTACTCGCGCTTTAACATCGACTGCAGTGCTGCAAACATTGCTTCGTCATCCTAAAGTGCTGGGCGCAATCTATGGACAAAATTCCGGACGCGTCCTTTCCGTATCTGAATTTAATGCATGGATGCAACAACAAAACCTTCCTACGATTGCAACTTACGACCAAGTTTATCGTAAACAGCAAGCTAATGGGACTTATGTACAAAACCGTTATTTCCCTCTAAATTCATTCGTTATGTTTGGCAATGAAGCACTTGGAGAAACAATCTATGGACCGACTCCGGAGGAATTACGCTTAATCAATGATCCTAGCGTTGATACATCCAATATCGGGAATCTATACGCGATGGTTTATGAATCTGGCCTTGATCCTGTTGGAACTTGGAAAAAGGTTTCTGGCGTTTACCTGCCATCATTCCCTGCAGCTGATGAAGTGTTCCAAGCAACAGTTATTTAATTAATAAAGAGGAGGAATCGGTATATGGCAGCAGAAAAGAAAGATAAAATAATCAAAGTAAAGGTGAAAGAAATCCCTGTTCTCCATAATGGAGATGACTTTCAGCCAGGAAAAACATATGAGATCGAGGAAAAGCATTTTAATGAGAGCCTGTTTGAGAAAATAGAAAAAGAGTAGGTGTTGTTATGACACTATCAGAATTAAAACAACTCATGGGGATAGCGGCTGAGGATACAACTCAGGATGCTATCCTTTCTCTTTATCTGGAGTCAGCCCTAGATGATGCGAAAACATATGCAGATAAATTGGATTGGACGACTGGATCATTACCTGGTGCGATCAAGTTAGGGATAGTGAGATGGGCGGAATTAGCTCAAGTCCGAAAGGAACGTTCCGGCATACAAAGCGAAAGCATTGGCGGAATGAGTCAAACATTCTTAAATGGTTCCGGTGATGAGTATTTTTCGGAAGTTTATGATTTTTGGAAGCCATACCATACAGTTAACAATGGCTTGGTATTTCGTACTGCTAAACATCCAAAACCGAGAGTTGGCTATATATGAGGATTCGCATAAAGGATAAAAACCGTATACCTCAAGCCATTAAAAAGGTGGAAGATCTAAACGGCAGCAAGATAAACGCTGGTGTCCTTGGAGAGGGCGAACAGCAGATGATTGCTGGTGTGCATGAGTATGGTATTCAAATTAATGTAACGCCTAAAATGAGGGGCTTCTTGGCTTCTAAAGGGCTCCATCTTAAAAAGAGCACAACTCACATTACAATCCCTGAGCGTTCTTTTATTCGATCTGGTTGGGATGCTCACGAAAAGGAAGTTCTGGATAAATCCGATCAGATGATTCCGGACTTGATTGCCAAAGGATTATCTGTTGAAACCTTCTTAGAGGCATTAGGTCAAGAGTCTCGGGATTTGCTTAGAGACTATGCTAGGGATCTAAGGAATCCAGCAAACCACCCTTTCACCATTGATCAAAAAGGCTCGAGTAATCCATTAGTGGATAGTGGCGGTATGATTGGAGCGATTACGTATGAAATCCTTTAGGTTTCAATCACTAATCAAAAAATATACTGTCTTTTTCACCATTGAATATCCCGAAAATCAGAATGTCTCTATGAATCCTGAAGATTATGACAATCTAGGGAAATACATTGGCCCTGAAATTCCAGAAGGTCCACAGTCATCTAGTGGAGCTCTGATGCCTCCTAACGATAGACAGGTGTATAACAGTGGTGGAAGGATTACAACGTCTGACAGGATGCTATATTCATTAAATACGAACATCCCGGAAGGGAGTTTAATTCGTTACAAGGGCAAGAGTTATCAAGTGATGCCTCGTTCTAATTTCGAGGACTTTGCTGACTTCTCCCTATACGAATGCAAGGCGGTGGATACCATTGATTGATTATGAATCTATCGTAAAATCTGTTAATGCAGAGATCCGGAAGGAAACAAATTGCATACCTCGAGAACAAGAGGCTGTTACCAAACAACCTAAATATCCATTCTTCACATATTCCATCATCAGTCCGTATCTGAATGCCAAGGTGTTTAGGGATGGCAACTCACATATTGAGGAGGTAGAAATAGTCATTTCCATAACCTTTTACTCCTTAAAATCATTTGAGGTTATGTCATTGGCTCAGCGGTCAGCAACCATGCTGAAATCAACAGCAACCAGACAAATCCTTTATGATAAAGGGATAACCGTTGTGAGGATTGATGATTTAAATAAACGAGACAATTTCATAAGCATTGAAACAGAACGGAGAGCGGGCTTTGATTTGCGTATCCGTATTAGACATTCAGAAACAAAATCGTTTGATCACATTGAAACGATAACTATAGGGGGTTAGGATATGCCATTAACTGACGTTAAAGTAACGATTAATGTCGCAAGTCCCGCGCCTAAAATAGGGCTGGGGCGTCCTGTTATTTTTGTTCAAAAGACAGGGGCAGCAGATTACAAAGAATATTCAACTTTGTCTGCCTTGCAAGCGGATTACGCAGTAGGAACAGCGGTGGAAGCGAAAGCAGGAGCCATCTTTAAACAAGATAACCGGCCGGATAAAGTGGCGGTTGCTACGTATGCCACAGATATTAAAACATCTATGGCTCTTTTTTATGGCCGTGAATGGCATTTTGCACTTGTGGCAAATGACCTGGCAGCGGATCAACTTGCAGCGGCAACGTTCATGAATGATAAGGATTTTAAATTCTTGGCGGTTCAAGTTAATACGGATGCAAACCGTAAAGCGCTAAAAACCAAAAAACGTACTATTATTTTTGATCATACCATTGCTGGAGAACATTTAGATGCGGCAGCAGTTGGTGATTTAGGTTCACAAACAGTTGGATCGGTTACCTGGAAGTTTAAGAGCCTTAAAGGTATTACCGGTAGATACTTAAATGAAACAGAAATTAATACCATTGATGGAGATTTCGCCATTGCATATGTGGTTAAAGGCGGGCGCGGCCAATTATCAGAAGGCTGGTTTGCTGACGGATCTTACATCGATGATTTACATGGGCAGGATTGGATTAAGGCAGATATGGAAAATGAAATTTCCTACACGCTGGGGAATACTCCGAAAACTCCTTTTGACGCCAGAGGAATTGGTGCTATCGAGGCGGCCATGACTACTACATTGCAAAGAGGATTCAACAACGGAATCGTTGCCGTGTTAGAAGGCGGTCTACCTGATTATTCAGTCACTACCCTTCCGAGAGATCAAGTTGATATACAAGATCGGGCGTTACGTGTATATCGGGGAGGCTCCTTCGAATATGGCAGAAGCGGAGGCATCCATGAAGCAAGAGTTACAGGGGTTGTAAATATTTAATGACAGGAGGTAAAGGGATGTTAAAACTAGATTTGCAGTTTTTTGCTAATTCATACACGTTTGATGCTTCGCAGTCAAGCTGTGTAGTGGATGGAAGATTCATAAATGATTTCGCAGAAGGAGACGCGGTTAAATGGGAGAGGGAAGAGGATAACTTCGAGCCTAAAGTTGGTGTTACCGGGGCAGTTGGTATTACAAAGAAAAATAACAATATCGGGAGAATCACCCTTCTCATTATGCAAGGCTCGCCGGAGGTTACTTTCTTGAAGAGTTTGGCGAATTCTGGTAAACAGTTTCCGATATGGGTTAATACAGGTGGTGCTAATAGTGAGAAAATCGGCGGTTCGAATGCAATGGTGTTAAAAACCCCAGAAGGCTCCATTGCGGATGAAACGGGTGAAAGAGAATTTGAAGTAATGGTATTTGATTATACAGACGTTTAAGGGGACAGTTCGCTGTCCTTTTTTTAGGAGGTTTCTTAATTGAAAAAAGCAAGGCACAACTCAAATAAAAGGGAGATGTTATATATGGCAACAAAAGCAGGAAGTCAAAAAGAATTTATTGTTACTAATGAACAAGGGGAAGAAACAAAATACTTATTCCAACATCCAGGTGTTAAAGGCGGCGTGCAGCTTAGAGGACGCGCAAAAGATATGAATGGAAATTTAGACGAGGAAAAATACTACGGTGAATTAATGTCTAAGGTCATTGTTCAGCCTAAAGTGAATTGGGATTACTGGGAAGAAAATGAGGGGTTCCAAGAGGTGATGAAAGAAGCAAGTACATTTCTTATGGGCTAACTTTCCTAAAAACCCCTGGAAGGTCATTGTGGAGGAACCAGGGGAATGGATGCGTTGGCGATTAGTAATGGCTGAAGATTGCAATGTGAGTGTGACGGAAGCATTGGCAATGGATGATATCACGTTATCAATTGCCAATGCAGCACTCGACAAGATGATAAAGATAAAAAATGACGCGATGAAGACGAAAGGGAAAGGACGGTGAAAAGATGTCGGTACGTGAAACCCACATCCTGATTGATGTTATAGCAAATGCAGATCCATTGAAGGATATGAACAATGCGATCAATGACACAATCAGGCAAACAAAACAAATTGACGCCGATCCTTTCAGAGATTTAAACGATGAAATGCGTAGAGGGACGAAATATTCTCATAAGATGCGTGAAAGTTACTACGGTTTAACGGATGAATCCCGGCGAATGTTGCACGAAATGAAATACGGTTGGCAGAAAAACAATAAAGAATTCCTAAAACACAAAAATGACTTGATAAAGGCTAAGTATGGATATTTCGAACTTGCGAAAGCAAGCGGTGATTATAAAGGAACCACACAAGATTTAATGCGGGACGTACAGAGATTAGGAAAAATTCATAAAGATGCAACAGACAATATGATCAACAATAATAAAAGGGTTCTTCAAGGTATGTATCAACAAGCTGGAACCTTTATGAATATGACAACACAAGCAAAACGGATTAGTGAAAATTACGATAGAATGAACAATCCGTTACTTTTGGTAAATAAAAATTCATTAAGAGCGGCAGACGGTTTGAATCGGTTAGCTAACCGAGGAAACGCTGCCGTTTTAGCTTTATCCATGTTAGGACCAAACGCTGGGATTAAGAAGCTTAGAGATATGACCATGATGATTAATCAAGGGATGATCCGTATGACGCACGTTGCCATTGGTGCGGCTATATCTACCGGACTTTTAGCTTATGCATTAACCAAACTAGCATTTGGGGCCAAGCCTTCGGAGGTATTTCAAGAGCAAGCGGCAGCGTTGGCAGAATACCGGGATGCCGTTAAAAGTAGAACAACAGAAATTGCCGAAGCTTGGGGGATATTCGAAAACATCCAATTGACGAAGACAAGCGGCGGGCAACTTACCAAGAATTTGCAAGAACAAGTAAATGCAATGACTCAATGGAAGGACAACCTAGGGAAGATAACACAAGTGGCGGGCAAAGAATTTGCGGATTACTTATCTTCGCTAGGACCTACAGCAGCGGGTGAGGTAGCTGCTATTTCTAAAATGTCCGAACCAGAATTGACAAAATACGTTGATTTGTGGCGACAAAAAATGGGCCTATCTAAACAAGTGGCTGTTACAGAACTTGAAGGTTTAAAACTAGAGACGGATAAGAAAATAAAAGAACTTCAAAGCACATTAAAGCCTTTTGGATTAGCGTGGGAGCAATTAAAACAAACAGCTATTCAAGCCATTCAACCAATGGTTACAGCTTTCACAATGGTTATGGTCCCCATTATGAATTTCCTTAATGCGGTAGGACAATTAGTGATTAAGTTTAACGAATTGCATCCGGCGGCTGCGTTAGTTATTCAGGCAATATTGATGTTAATTCCAGTTCTAACCTTGCTGTTATCTCCGTTAGCGGCAGGTATTGGGTTGATTGCAGGATTTAAGGCGGCCCTAGCTTTTGTAGCACCTTTCATTATGCCGTTAATAACTGGATTGGCAGCAATGAGTTCGACCGTTTGGTTAGTCGCAGCTGCGTTAGTTGCAGCTACCGCCGGTATCATTTGGCTATGGAATAACGTTCAATGGTTCCGAGATGGGGTGACAGCAGCTTGGGAGTGGATTAAAACCAATACAATAGCAGCTTGGGCTATCATTTCCGCGTCTTTGCAACAGGCAATTTCAGCAATCTCTATATTTGTCTCTGCAAAACTAGCAGAGATTAAGGCGTTTTGGTCGGCGCATGGTACCGAAATTATGGCTGTAGTCAATGTATACATGAACATGGTGAGAGGTTATATTTCCGTTGGGATGGCCTTAATTAAAACGGTTTTCTCTGTTGGGTGGACGTTGATCACAAGTGTTATCCGTGTTGCCTGGGAACTTATTAAGTTAGTAATAAATAATTCAATTGCTGTTATTACCGGGCTTTTATCTGCAGCGATGGCAATTATCCAAGGTGATTGGGAAGGTGCATGGACAGCAATTAAGGGAACAGCAGAATCTATATGGCATAACATTGAAGCCTTTTTTGCCGCAATCGATTTAACATCCATCGGTAAAAATATTATTCAAGGTCTAATTAATGGTATTAGTTCAATGGCTGGAGCAGCATTGAGCGCCGCCAAAGGGGTAGCCGAAAGTATCAAGGGAGCTGTAACGGGAGCCTTAAATATCCATTCTCCTTCAAGAGTTATGTTTGAATACGGTGGATTCGTTACAGAAGGTTTAGGTCTTGGTATTGAAGACGGAAATGATTACGTTAAGAAAATGGCGTTAGAAATGACTGGAGGAGTAATTCCTAACGAAAATTATTCACCGGGAACGGCGTCAGGTAGCACTGTAAGCAATTCCAGGAGTTCTGTAACTCTAAGCCCTACCATTTACATTTCAGGAACTGGTGAAGACGGTAAGGGCATTAAAGATCAAGTGAAAGAGGTATTTGAAGAAATGTTCGACCACCTCAACTTTCTTTATGAACCAGAGGGGGAATATTGATGGCTAAGCTTGATAATGTTTCCTTGTTTATAGAAACTGAAAATGAAAATTACAAGGTAGATGTTACAGAATATGCCGTTGAGAAAGGGGAGCCGTTTACTGATCATGTTTCTAAACGGTCCCCAGAGTTTACTATAAGCGGATATATTCTTTCTTCTGACTATGAAACAAGTAAGAAGAAATTAATTTCCATAATGGAAAGCGGGAAAATCATAAAATATGTTGGGAAATTGAGTGCATCGAATGTAGTCATCACAAACATTAGTGGCAAGCGGACTTCCAATGTTCAAAATGGAATGGGAATCGATATTTCACTAAGGCGAATTCGAATCTCCACAACCTCTTGGAAAAAGAAGCCCACAAATAATAGCGGCAAGAAAAAGCCGGTAAGTAAGAAAAAGCCAGCTAACAAAAACAAATACCATGTAACAAGAAAAGGAGATACGTATTGGGGATTAAGTAGAAAATACGGATCATCCATCCCACAACTTAGAAAATGGAATAAGTACCCTGACCGCCGAATCCCCATTGGGGTGAAATTAAGAGTGAAGTAGGTGAATAGATGGATTATATTCCTATTGATAAAGAAAACCTTCCAGAAATGTTTGACATAGATTTAGCGGATGAGACGTTCAAGCTCAAATTTGCTTATAACGAAACCGGAGACTTTTTCACCGTAGATCTATTCCGCCCTACAGGAGAAGAAGAGGACGAAGAAATGATTATAGGTGAAAAAATGGTCCTGAATAAGCCTTTGTGGAGTGATATCACAGACTTATCTTTGCCTGCCCCTCAGTTAGTACCCATGGATTTATCAGGCATAGAAACACGCCTTACCTGGGACAATTTTGAGAAAACCGTATTTTTATATATTAATGATCAGGCAGATGATGAAGATGACCCTCTATAACTTTAAGCGCGTGATGAAAGTTAGCATCGGAAGAGCTACTTTCACGAATGAAGATCTCCATATCCGATTCGAAATTATTTTCGATGACGATATGAAACCGAATAAAAACAAAGTACAGTTGTTCAACTTATCCAAAAGTACCATCTCAACATTCAAGCAAGGCGATACATTAACTGTACAGGCTGGATATTCCAATGATGTGGGAGTATTGAGTGAGGGCAAAGTATACAGCATCAAAACAAGCTTCGATGGAGTAGACAAGATAACCACCATCTATTCCTCAGAGGGTGATGATTACACCAAAAAGAAGATAGACAGTAAGACAGCAGACAAAGGGAAAAAGGACTCCATAACCTTTAAGAAGAACAGCAAAGGCTCAACCATGATCAGAAGGATGCTGGATTTATTAGATATCAAATTAGGCGCCCCCATGAAGCTTAAGAACGATAAAGTTTACAAGAAGGGCTATACCATATCTAAACTGATTTACAACGACTTAGAGGATATTGTGAGGGATTGCGGCAGCATCATTTACCATCGCCGTGGAAAATTGGTCATTAGGCCATTGAAAGAAGGTACTGACGAGCGCTTTGTGTTAGAAGAAGCAAGCGGATTAATTGGAAGCCCATCAGTCTTTACAGAAAATAATAAAACCGGGTATTCGGTTAAATGTTTAATGCAACACAGAATTACCACATGCAGCATCATCGAGCTTAAATCCAAAACAGCTAATGGGAAGTATCGAGCTTTCAAAGGAAAACATGTAGCGGATAAAAATGACTTCTATACGGAGTTTTCATGTGAATAAGTGGGTGAATATATGAGCTCAGAATCTCTTTTTATAGAAAACTTAATCAAAAATATCATGCTTCAAATTCACACGAATTTACCTGCACGTGTAATTTCTTATGATGGTAGCACCAAGCCACCCGAAGCAGATATCGAAATATTATTTATGTCCAAAAGTAAAAGCGGTGAATTAAGCAAATATCCATTAGTTCAGTCGGTACCTTGTTTGCGTCATGTGGGGCCTTTAATTAAAGGAGATGTGATCCAGGTAGCGGTAGCAGAAAGGGCAATGGATGAATTGCAAAATGTTCCCTTTGATCCTGGCATGCGGCGGATGTTTAACCTAAATGACGCAGTTGTGATTGGGGTGTTTGATTTATGAAGTCATTCAAATTAGATGAAAAAGGAGATCTGATTTTACAAAATGGATCATTCATCATGATAGAAGGGGATGAAGAACTTGCACAACAAGCCCGCATCTCCATAAAAACAGAAAAAGGCGAATGGTTTTTAGATCCGGAAGAAGGGATGGATCGGGGCCCTCTTTTTTCAAAGTTTTTTAATGAAGCTGAAGCGAAAGATAATATTTTGGAATCTACGATGGGTACCAGTGAACCATTAAATTTTGAAAGTATTATTTTTAATCGGGATACAAGAAATAGAAAATTGACGGTTGATATCATTATGCGAAAGGAAGATGATGAAACGTTAGCGCTGGAAGGAGTTGAGTTTTAATGGCATGGGGCCTTTCCGAAAAAGGATTTAATCGTCCAAACCAAGCGGATTTAAAAGAGGAAATTGATCAAAGGCAAAAAGAATTGTTTGGCGAGGATGTAAACTTGTCTTACAAAAGCCCAAATGGTATTATCAGTGGTCTTTTATCTTGGGTGCTGGCAAAAGTGTGGGAACTTGGGGAGGCGATTTATCATAGCGGACATCCTTCCGAAGCGACGGATAAGAACCTGGATTATTTAACGAGCTACTTTTTAACTTCTCGGAATCCTGAACTTTCTGCAGAAGGTCAGGTAGACATAGTTGGAACACCAAATTTTGTTGTGGTTGCTGGAACAAGATACGAAAAAGAATCAGGTATTGAATATGCCGTTAAAGAAAATGTGACATTAAGTTCAATCGGAACCGGCACAGCAGAGGTTGTAAGTCTTACACCAGGGATAATTGGAAACGCATTACCTGGAGAAATTACCATTCAAAGCGAACCAAGTTCAAGTGTGGAATCGGTAACGAATTCGCAAGCCATTACAGGCGGACGAGAAAAAGAAACGGATGTTGAGTTAAGAAAAAGATTGTTAGATACGAACGGGATTAAAGGATACGCAACGCCTAACAGTATTGTTTCGGCCGTTCAGAACGTTTTAGGTGTTCGCGCTGCAAACGTTCATAATAACAACACAAATGCCACAGTTAACGGAACACCTCCTAACAGTTATCAAGTCTATGTATTAGGTGGAAATGGACAAGAAATTGCAGAAGCTATATTCGATAAGGGGCCAGCCGGTATTGAGCCTTATGGAACCTCATCTTTTCAAGTTAAGGATATAAGCGGCATTCCCCATAAAGTTTCCTATACACCCGCCAATACGGTTAACATATTTGCTAGCGTAGACTTGACAACTGATAATACTTTCCAAAGTACAAGTATTACAGAGGTTAAAGATACCATCGTTCGATTCGTTGGTGGGACGGCAAGTGACGGATCTATTTATACTGGGTTGAACATGGGGGATAAGGTTATTGTCCAACAACTAAACTTCGAAGTGATGCAAATTCAAGGGGTTAAAGATGTTGGAATAAAGATTGGTAAAACGGCTGGATCCTTAGCAACAAGTAATATCAATATTGCTACAAATGAAGTGGCTCAAACAAATGCAGCTAATATCTCGGTTGCGGTGACCATATGATTTCATTCATTGATACTTTTCGGAAATTAACGGATGTCTTTACCAAGAACCCTGATTCGTTGATTGGGAAATTTATATTGCTGATTACCGAGAAAACAAATGAGGTACGCTTAACTTTTGAAAAAATTGAATCTTGGCGTGATATTCAGCAAGCTAAAGGGACAACGCTTGATTTAATCGGTAAAGGCTGGGGGCAGGAGCGCGGAAACGTAAGTGACGAAGTGCTAAGGCTGCTCATAATGGCAAGAATCGCCCGTAATAACAGCAACGGAACATTTAATAACATGATAGAGGTATTAGCAAGAACGTTGAATACGAACCCCTCTACAATCAAAATGAGGGCTTTGTATGAGGTTGCGGAAGGAAAAAAGGCTGCAGCACTTAGGATAGAAGGTTTGCCAATCAAGGCATTAAATGATGCGGGCCTATCCACCCAACAATTTGCTTTTTTGGTGCAAAGGGTCGCACCAGCTGGTGTTAAAGTAGAAAGCATTAGTTTACAAGGGACGTTCAGAATGTCCCGCATTAAAAATCAAGTAGAGACGAGCGCTCAAGGTTTTGCACCTGTAGACCAAAGCAGAGGTGGCACACTAAGCGCTATTTACGAGCCTTCTGAGGAAAATGACTTACCAATTTAAGGAGGTATCTGAATGCCGTTTAATCAAGTATTACTTCCGGTATGGACCGCCGTTGGTTCAGCGCCACCGGAATCAAAGAAAAATATTGGATATCTTCCTGATGAGCACCCACCTGCGGACTGGTGGAATTGGCAAATGAATTTAACGTACCGCGCTTTGAAGGACTTACAAGATAACGCTGCGGACAAAACGCCCGTTACTACAACAACAAATGGTTTAATGAGTAAGGAAGATAAGATTAAGTTAAATGGAGTTTCGACAGGGGCGAATAATTATGTTCATCCTTCTACACATCCAGCAACTATGATTATTCAGGATATGAATAACAGGATGTTGACCGATGTTCAGATTCAGTATTTAAGCGAAAAAGCGGATACGACAACAGCAACGACAGCCAAAAACGGTTTAATGAGTAAAGAAGACAAAAAGTACTTAGAGGATTTAAAGAGTACACCATGGATCAATTTGACATTACAAAATGGGGTTAAGTCATACCAATCGAACCGAACACCACAATACAAAAAGATTGGGAACATTGTATATTTACGTGGCGCAGTCACAAATGTATTAGCGAATGGTACGATAATGGCAACTTTACCAATTGGATATAGACCTCTTGATATGACGCATAACTACGCACAAAACGGGAGTAATATATCTGGGCGATCAACAAATACAAGGATTTCCGTTACGACTGTTGGTGAAATTATTATGGATGGAGCGTCCGAGCTTTCCCAATACGAAGATGGTAAGTGGTTCCCTATTAACACAAGCTTTCCGGTTGATTAAATAGAAAAGGAGGATGGAAATGAAGTTAGCCTATAAGTATGATAAGAACACTTTGCAATATGTACCAGGCGGAGACATTCTATTGAATGACAATGACCCAATACCTAAATGGTACACAGACAACCCGCCAGTGACAACAGGTGGCCAGGGAATGTATAAACCCAAGTTCGTCAACGGGCTTTGGGAAGAAGCATCAGAAAACACAATCCCCATTCCTCCAGTCTTGCCGAAAACTGAAATGGAGATTTTGCAAGAAGATAACTTGGCATTGAAGATGGCAATTGCTGAAATGGCTGAAAAAATAGAAAGTGAGAAAATTGAAATGATGCTTGCGGTTGCTGAGTTAGCAGAATTAATCAAAGGCGGTGCTTGATTGTGGCAAAAATTTATTATGATTTAATCAAACTAAAATTAAGGAAAATAGAAAACGTCCCTTTAGCTTGGAAGCAGGCCACACAAGATATGTTGGACGCTGATAAATAGGCGAGGTTTTCAAGTCATCCTGTTATGGAGGCTTTTTTATTTTGTCTAAAAAAAGGAGTGAAAACATGAAGGATGTAAATGTTAATTTCCCGCCAACTGCTTCACCGAGTAGATCGGTAACTGCTGGTGATGTTGAATCACTGGTAACGCAAGTTAAGGCAGATGTCGAAGGCCAACTTAGTGCAGTTTCGGAACAATTGACTGGTGCGGTTAAAAAAGTTAATGGAGTTGCACCTGTAAACGGTAATGTATCTATTCCTATTCCAGAAGTGGATACAAGTAAATTGGCAACAAAAACTGAACTAGGTGATATAGCAACAATCCCTCAGGCAAACGTGGTGGCTGCCTTGAAGGATAAAGACGATAAAATCGCTGGAGTTACCGCACAGTTGGCCGATACTGCGACAAAAACAGAACTGTCTACATCTGTTGCTCCTAAAGCTGATAAAACTTACGTAGATACCGAGGTAGGAAAGAAATTAGACAAAACAGGTACTATTGCAATTAATCAAATTGATAAAAACAAAGGATTGATAGATGAAACGTATTTATCCGATACCTTAAAAGCGCAGATGGCAGGTACAACAGCAATTGGTCCAACTCCACCCAATAGAAGTATCACTCTTGCAAAGACTACATTCGCTAAGACAGGGAAAAACTTATTCAATAAAAATAAAGTTACCCCAGGATCTAGAGTTTCTAATACAACGGGCGAACTTGTTGCTGATGCTGCATTCGATTCGAGTGAACATATCCCAATATCCCCCAATACACAGTATGTAAAAGTAGGGGGTTACGCTTATGCGACATATACTTCAAATGGTGTTTTTATAAGTGGTGGATTGACTACCTCGTTTACAACTCCTGCCAATGCAGCAACAGTAAGATTTTCTACAACGCCAGCACTAGCGAATACTCAACAACTAGAATTAGGCACTGTACCCACAGCCTACGAAGCGTTTAAAGAAATGATTGAATCGAAGTATGTTGAGAAAACGCCAATAATGCTCTCGGATATACCACCATTGTCAGTAGGATCTCTTTCTTTTAGTAAATCAGGTAGCAATCTATTTAATAAAGATGATGTTGTTGCTAATAGTTATATTAGTGGAACAACAGGTGCAGTAACGGCTACTTCTGGATTTACTGCAGGTGGTTTTTTACCAATTTCACCAAATACATCATATATTATTAAGGTGCTTCGGCATATCGCTTATTATGATACGAATAAAACGTATATAAGTGGGGTATCAGGATCGCCTATATCAAATTATCAAGCAACAACTCCTGCAAATGCTGCTTATATGCGTTTTAGTTGGTATACCGGTGATGGCGCAACTGTTGATACTCAACAAGTGAATAAGGGAACTGAATTATTACCCTATGAGAATTTTGGGTTAAAGATAGCAAAGGAATATCTAGAATTACCTGGTCTTTCAGGTGAACCAGACCGCAAATCGATTTTACCTCCAAATATTTACGGAGTTGTAGGGAAGGAAGTTAATATTTATTTTCAAAACACTTTAACAGTTCCGCAAAACGATGTACAAATAGATGTTACGTGTTCAGTAGGTAGACAAGATGAACGTAAGTGGACTTGTACGCCTACTATAGCTGGAACATATCCCTTAACAATCACTGTATACCGAAACTTTAACCTGGTTAAGCAAGTAACAACTAACTTCATCGTAAAGGCTGCTACAGTTGGTGCAGGGAATAAAAAAGTACTTATTATCGGTGACAGTACTGTTAATGATGGAAGAATGACACAACGGCTATTAGATTTAACAGCAAGTGACCCTATGAAAGTTTCATTACTAGGCACCAGAGGGGCAACTTCTAATAAACATGAGGGGCGCGGTGGATGGACAGCCGCACAGTATAGGACGGGTGATTTGTATCTGGGGGTGGCTAACCCATTCTATAATTCTGCAGTTAGTGACTTTGATTTTAGTTACTACATGACGAACCAAGGATATGCTTCTTTAGATTATGTGGGAATTTGTTTAGGTATTAACGATACTTTTACGTACAATAATGATACTGATCTTCTAAATGCAATCCCAACAATTTTGGGTCATTTTGATGCAATGATTAACAAAATTAAAGTATATAGCTCTACAATTAAAGTGGGGATATTCGTCACGATACCACCAAATGAAAATCAAGATTCTTTTGGGTTGGCATACGGAAATGGTCAAACGCAATGGAGATATAAACGTAATAATGCATTGTGGATTGATGAAGTAATCAAGTACTTCAAAGGTAAAGAAGCGCAAGGAATTTATCTTATTCCTGATAATACTAATATTGATGCCAAAAATGGCTTTGACATTGACGCTAATGGCGGTGTGCATCCTAATGCCACGGGTTATAATCAACGTGGTGATACTTTGTATTACTGGCTTAAATCGTTTGAATCTTAATAATTAGTAGGAACAAACTGTGCGGTAACAAAATACTCTGAAGGTTAAAAATTTTTGATATCAGATATTAATGTATCAGTTATAATGATGGTAAACCATTGGAGGTGTTTAGGTGATTGAAGTATTTGTAGATCATTCTTATGAAGATGATTACCATTGTATATCTCAAATAAATGTTAATTTAGCAGAAGACGAAAACAAAAGGATTAATAAAATATTGTCCGAAAATAACGATTTTGGCGGTGCTATTTTTAACTCAGGTTTAGATGTAGAGTTATTTTTAAGCAATGCCCTAAACGTTGACCAAAATTGCATCAACATTGAGATCTTAGAAATTGATCTATTATAGTGAACAGCATATTTAAGTCGTCCCAAAGGGCGGCTTTTTTTTATGGATAAACATTATAGACAGAGATAAATAATTTCAAAGGGGGCCATGAATGTGCTAAAGCAGAGAGGGGAACCACCACTTATGAAAACGATGATCTGGCCATTCGAAATAGTAATGTCTTTTGTATCACTTGGTTGGGCATATGTCATGTTCAGACAAATCAATTTGTTTGAGGAGCAGTCTTCACGTTGGTTAGTATTAAATGCCACATTAGATGAGTGGGCCGTTGGGGTCATTACTCTTACACTAGCCTTGATTAAAATTTATGGTTTTGTTTTAAAAAGTAACAAATGGAGAAAAGTCGGACTAACGCTATCAGGTGTTTGGTGGAGTTTGATTTGCGTTGCGATTACTATGGGGGATGGATCCTTCAGTATTGGTACAGGTAGTGTAGCTTATGCTGGCTATGCTTTTTTGTGCTTCCTGACCAGTTCGTCAATTAAGGAGGGGGAGAAGGTTGACGATTCCCACGAACGAAGCGTTAGCTGAACAAAATAAGAATCAACAGTATCAGTTAAACGACATTAAAGACGATGTTAAAGACATCAAGGGTATATTGAGAAACTATGAGGATAGGATGCGGAAAACTGAAGAGTCAGCTTTATTAGGAAAAGAAACCATGGTTGGATTTAAAGAAGCCATAACTGAAATGAAGTCGTTTTTCCAAAACCTTACCACCAAGCTCGATAAACAAAATGAAGATATGAATTCCAAAATTGATGAACAAAATAAACACTTGAATACAAAGATTGACGATCAAAACAAAAATGTAAATACAAAGATAGATGAGCAAAACCAAAAGATTGATGTATTTATTACACAAAAAGAAATAGAAAAGAGCAAAGGAACTGGTGCTTTTAAGATTGCTCTAGTCAATGCTGCCACCTCGATATGCGTCGGGGTAATTGGTTTAGTTACAGCTATATGGTCAGGGTGGATAAAATTACCCTAAAGGAGAGGGATTAGATGATTAATTGGAAAGTGAGATTTAAAAATCCATTGTTTATAACACAATTATTTTTAGCTGTTTTTGTACCGATTCTCGGTTATTTTGGATTAACTGCACAGGATTTAACTACATGGGGTTCTGTTTATAATTTGTTGGTTGATTCACTTTCTAATCCATATGTAGTTGTGATCATGGTAATTAGTTTGTGGAATGCAATTAATGACCCGACAACAAAGGGTGTTAAGGATAGCCCAAGTGCGATGAACTATAACGAACCAAAATAAGCTGCCTTCGGGTGGCTTTTTATTATGACTTTAAATTAAAAGGAGACGATGGGAAATGACAGTAGCATTGCAAACTTTATTAGATCGTTCAATTAAAAACATGGGTTCTGGAATGAATTCAGTAGTGAAAGCCTCTGCTTTAGAAATGATTAAACGGGCTTACAAAGAAGGTATCTATGCTCAAATCAGTGCTGGCTTTAGGTCGATGGAAGAACAGGCAGCTCTTTACGGCCAGGGGCGACTTTTTTATAGTTACCGCGGCAAAAACTACGCTGATTTATCTAAACCTCAGGTTACCAAAGCGAAGCCTGGTCAATCCTTTCATAACTTTGGCGTAGCAATCGATTTCTTCATTGTAAGCGATGATGGAAAGAATGCAATCTGGACCATTAATACAAAGTGGACACGAGTGGCCTCCATTGGTAAAGAATTAGGCTTTAAATGGGGTGGAGATTGGACAGGCTTTAAGGATTATCCTCACTTGGAAATGACGGGTGGATTGTCTTATGCACAAATGCAATTAGGGAAAAAGCCAAGTCTATCATTGAAATTTAAGGATGATGATGATATTGCTGTCATTGAGCCACCTAAGAAAGATGTAGACTCGGAAGTCACCAAGGAGCCTTCCAAGGATAATGGTGACAGAACGATCGTATCCATTCAGAAAACATTAAATAGCCGTTATGATGCCGGTCTTGTTGTGGATGGTATTAATGGACCTAAAACTCAAACAGCTCTGATCAAAGCGTTGCAAACCGAGCTTAACAAGCAGTTTAATAAAAAGCTTATTGTGGACGGAAAATGGGGAGCTAAGACAAAGGCGGCCATTGTTACCCTTGAAAAAGGAGCGAAAGGAAATTTGACTTGGATTCTCCAAGCCGCGCTTTACACAGAAGGATATAAGCCGGGAACACTGGATTCTATCTTTGGACAAGCTACAGAAACGGCATTGGCAAAATTCCAAAAGGCTAAAATGATTGCTGCAGATAAGAAGGCCGGAAAAGCTACTTTCGCTGAATTATTTGCTGCATAAACAATAAATAATTGGAGAATGTACTACTATGGTACAAACTCCACCAGGTACCCCACTTAAAAAGCCCTTACTCATTGAGTAGGGGCAATTTTTTATGAAGATGATAAATTAGAGGTGAGATGGAGAAAAAAATCATTAACGTAATTTCCCCGGTAAAACCTCAAATTTTTTAGTACTTTAGGAAGTGGTTAAATGAAACTTACTTTTTTCTTTCTTCAAAGTATACATGTCTTGGTTTAAACACACCTTTTGGGTCTAAACGTAAAGCATCACTTTGAACATCTCTAGGAGTAAAAGGATTTTTTTTCGGAATTGGTTTTAAGCTGCCCTTACTTTTATCCTTCCACCAGCTATCTTTATCTGCCATGCGATATCCTCCTATAAAATTAATTTTAGTAACTCTTTAAGCAGGTAAGTAACTACAATACCTATAATTGCTATTGTTAATTTATCAATACCTTCTTTAAAATCATCGACTTTTTCATCGTTCGATATAGCATTTGATTTGACCACAGCAGTGTATGATTCCATTAAATCGAATGAAAGCTCATTTTGATTCCTTTTTGCTGTCTCTATGTCAAAACCATCAAGCCCGATTCTCTGATAAGATTTGGTTTTAAGTACGTTAATGAATTTATTAAATGACAATAACAACATGACAACTGGGAATAAATAAATTAATGATATTAAGATAAAACATAAAACCTCGACTTTGGAGTTAGCTGTTTTAAAAGAAGAAAAATTAATCTCCGTTAAATAGAAAACCACGACTGCTCCAAGTAATGCTATTAGTATACCAGCACGAGTTTCTAAGTCTCTTTTTCTCCCCACTTCAATATCATATTCACTTTGAATAATGCTTAAAAGTAATTCACTACTAGGATATTCTTCGTTCGACTCTGTAGTGGGTTCTACTTCATCTTGTGTAGGCGTATTTTCTGTACTCAACCTTGACTCTCCTTATTTAACCTAAATATTAGGTTTAACCTTCTTAACTAACTCCGTAATGTCATGTTCCCCGTTATAAATTACCTGATCGATTCGAAAATCTTCACTTACGTAAAAACTCATTTTAATTTGTTGGATCCATTCGTAAGCGGCAATGGCTGCTGTCCAATCAGGATCTTTCTTGAAATCTGAATTCATTACTGGAAAGCTGCCACTTTTTAAGAATTTAGTTCCATTAGAATGTAGGTTAACCCTGAGATTTATGTTCATTATTTTAAGGTAATGGATTCGGTTTCAGTACCGAAGACGCCAGTTTGTACTTGAACCTTCAAATCAGAAGCATCTGCAACTTCTGGAGCTACATCGAATACCACTTTTCCTGATGCTTCAGAATCAGGGTTAACTTCTTGGAAGAAGAAACTGTTTTCAATTTGACCGTCTTCTCCTTGGTTAGCCGATATGCTTGCTGCTGAATCTGCTTCATAAACTTTTTCTCCGCGTTTCAATTTGAAGAAACTCGCGTCTGCAGTAACAGCTTTGTTTCCGTTGTTCTTTAATGTAACTTCTAAGACAACAAATTTCCCACTTGCCTTGTCAGGTAAAGCAGAAGGTCCTACTTGGTCAGCTGCTTTTCTCTCTTTGATTGTATACTCCATATTACCTACTTTAACAAGATCGCCAATTCCATAAGTTTTTTCTTTTTTCTTTTCCTTTTTAGGAGCTTCTTTCTTCTCCTTAACAACTTCTTCTTTAGCGACTTCTTCCTTAGTTTCTGTGCTTGCTGGAGCCGTTTTTTCATTATCTGTATCTTCCCCGCCGCCTGCAATTGCACCGATAATAATAATTGCTAAAACCCAAACCCACCATTTTTTATAAAACGGTTTATTAACTTTTTCTTTTTTTGCCATAATAGTATGATCCCCCTAAAATTGTAGTCCAAAAGTAATAGTAGCACATATTACCAAAATATCAATCCTCTTCTTCATATAAATCATCAACTTTTACTTCTAACAACCTAGCCAGCTTAAATAATTGATCTGCCGATGGATTCGTCTTTCCTTGGCTCCAATTCGAAATTGTGTTTCTCGATACACCCATTTCCTTTTGAATATAATCCCGTTTGAATTTGGAATCTTTGATTAATTTTCCAATATTAGACTTCATCTACATCACCACTATATAACATTCTCCATGTATTTATGTATTCCTGCTTAGAAAATTTTGCACAAATATTTGTGCAAAGTACAGGCAAGTAATTGGGCAGATGACCATACAATGCATAATACAACGTAGAGGAGAGTGGAATATATGGATCCGTTTACTTTTGGAATGGTCTTTACTGGTCTTACTGGTGGATCACTTATGGGCATTGCTTTATTGGATAAGGGCGGAGTTAAAATCAATGAAGATTTGTTAATACTCGTTTTAGAAATTGCGAAGTACGGCAGCATCCTTTATTTGCTGAAGAAATTATCAATGCTATTCTTGTAAACACACTTTATTACATGTTCCAATTGGTTGATTGTGGATTATAGTGTGTAATTTTATTGCCCATCTATTGTTCGGCTTGTCTAATTTTGTGTTTTGATTGTACGACAGATATGTTTCACATATCTCTTTTCTGTCTGTTTCATCCAGAAAAGATTGATTTCAAAACAAGGGAGTGTGGATGATGGATTTTGAAATACACCATATTAAAAAGAAAGCATTTAAGCCATTACAGGAGTTTTTAGCCGATTGGAGCAACGATAAAGAAGATATCGAAAATACTTTAAGCCAATACATGTACATGTGCCATGATGAAGAAAAAACCTATTACAAACACTTTGGGAATCGAGAGTACTTTAACATCTTAAATAATGGTACAACTGAGGGAGAACTAGAGGATTGGAGGAATTGGTATGATTGAATGGTTAGCTATTCCTGCCATTGCTTTAGTGGCTGCCTTTATTCCGGGTAAGAAAATGACGGACGAAAAGAAGATTCAACAAATATTTGAAAACAGGAAGGTCGGTATTAATCAGAATGATAATTTCCTTTACCCCAAATTGATCCGTAAATATAACCACCACACATACACCACTTATATCTACTCCTTGCCATTAGGCGTACCTTCAGAAGCGTTCGAATCCTTTATCCCTGTACTGAAAGATGGACTCAATAAAGATGTTGAAGTTGATTTTGATGAGGTTTTAAAAATTAATGTATTTGAACATGGCCTGCCTGAAAGCTGGAATTATGACGATTCCCTCCTTAGGTCTGCAACATGGGAGATACCTATCGGAAACAATCATAAAGGAACTTTGTATCACGATTTCGAAAAGTATCCTCATATGCTCGTTGGAGGAGTTACACGTTTTGGCAAAACAGTCTTTATAAAAGAAGCCTTTTATACATTGCTCATGGATCAGTTAGAGAATGTTGAATTTTATTTCTTGGACTTGAAAGGCGGCTTGGAGTTTGGGAAATATCTTTCATTGCCACAAGTAAAGGCAGTGGCTAGTGATGTTTTTGAAGCAGCGGAAGTGTTGTCCGAAATTGTGGATGACTTAAAAAATCGTGAAAAGATGTTTCGTGCAAAGGGATTTACAAACATTGTGGATACTCCTATTAAGAAAAGGACCTTTGTGGTAGTGGATGAGGGAGCCGAGTTATCTCCCAATATCATTGCTGGGGAGGGAAAGAAATACGCTAAATTCTGTCAGGCTGCCCTTTCTGAAATATCTCGAATAGGCGGAGGTTTAGGATTAAGACTGCTTTACTGTACGCAATACCCCACTAAAGAAGCGGTCCCGATGCAAGTAAAAATGAATATAGTTTCTTGGATTTCATTCATAGCTGCAGCGCAAATTGGCAGCATGGTTATTTTAGATGAAAAGGGAGCAGAGGATTTACCTAGCACTCCAGGAAGAGCTATTTACAAAATTGAAAAGAAAAAAGTTGTTCAAGTTCCCTATATTGACGATAAATATATGTTCAAAAAAATGGAGGAAAGAGAACATGAAATCATTCACGCAGCAACGAATAGAAAGTCTGTTAACGACAATAGACCAGCTGAGTATGACGAAAATACGCCACCTGCAGCAAATACATGATCTAAAAAGTTACAGCAATGCTTGTCGAGTGATTAAACAACTTAGTCCGTATATCCATGAAACCATGTTCAATAAGGAAAAAGTAATATATCTCAATAAAGAAGGAAGGGAATTAATCGGATCTAAAAAAGAGGTGAAAAAGAATATGTTAATCGAGCATACTCTTTTGTGTAACGAGGCTTATTTATACTTTAATTGTCCGTTGGATTGGAAAACGGAGTATGTTATTGAAACAAAAGAATCAGTTCAGTCATCGTTTGGAATACAATTCAAAGGACTGGCACTAGCGGATAAGAAGAAGGTCGTCAGTGACGCCAGTTTTAGCCGTAATGGATACCTTCACTTAATTGAAGTTGATAACATTCGAGGCATGGCAGATAATAAAAGTAAAATTGAATCCTATGCAGATGTGCTTCCGAAATTGAAGGAAAGACTAGGGTTAGTTCCAACACTTTATGTATTTACTTCAACAGAAGATAGGAAGCGTAAATTCGAAGGTTATATGAAGAAAAATAATTTAAGAGGGGAAGTAAAAACCTTTGATGAAATAAAATGAGAGGGGTGAAATATTTCACCCCTCCGTTTACCCCTCTTTCACCCCTCTATGATTAAAACGATTTGAAAAGGTTTGAAAAGCATCCCGAAACAAAATGGACTATATCAACAGATTAATGGAATTGGAAGGTATAAAAAAGGTAATATTTATAGTTGGATATGTTCCGCACGCAAGTCCACCCATGGGAACGCGAACAATATATGTCCATGTATTAATAGCTTCAAAGCCTTGGTATTACTGAGTTTCTCAGTTGCCAAGGCTTTTTTTATTTTTATAAATTGAAGGAGAAAGGGCTGGCTGACCACATTTCAAACTATTTCATATTCAACTGCGTATAATCCATGTAATTTGAATATCCGTCTACACTTTTTTCTTCGAGTATTTTTGACACGTGAGCATAGACATCTGCTGTTGTTTGAATGGATTTATGTCCTAAACGTTCCTGCACATCTTTTAAACTGGATCCAGATTCAAGAAGTAAAACGGCGTGGGTATGTCGTAAACCGTGGATGGTTATATGTTTAGTAATTCCTGCTTTTCTACAGATGCGATTAAAAGCTCTGTGTAAGGTGGATTTTGAATAGGGGAGGCCATTCCCTCTTTCGAAAACAAGAGTTGTTTCTCTATGATATCTATCTGCCAATTTCAACCTTATTTCCTTTTGCTTAATGACATGACGTGTTAACAGAGCGGCAAGGCTTTCTGCGATTAAAATTTTCTATACGATGTTTCAGTTTTAGGTGGTCCAAACATTTTATCAATATCCAATGCATCATACTTTATAGTTTTGTATACTTTAATTTTATTTTCGGTAAAGTCTAAATCGTGAAACTGGAGAGCTAAAGCTTCGCCTTTTCTTAAACCAGTATAAATCAGTGTTTTAAATAAAATAAAATAGTTCCAATCTTCTGCTTGAGCAGCATCTAAAAATCTAAATACTTCATCTTTGCTTAGATATTCTAAATCTTCATCTTCTTTTATCTGGTTTATTGCCTTATTAGGGATTGTCACTCCAGAACAAGGGTTTTTAGATATCATTTCAAGAGAAACGGCTTTATTCATCGCATTGTAAAGAGTAGTGTGGATGATTTCTACAGTTCTTTTACTTTTTTCTTGATCAGCGAGTTTATTAATGATTTTTTGATAATGTGTTGGGGTTAAATCTTTTATCTTCATATGACCTATTAACGGAAGGAGTTTTTTTTGAACATTTCGTTCATGAAGCTTAAATGTATTTTCTTTCACTGCATTCTTTTTATAGGTGACTAACCAATCAGGTAAGTAATCTTTAAAAAGAATATCTTTGTTATAAGCCTGTCCGTTATTTATAATAATGTCTTTAAGTGCTTCCTCCACCTTAAAAGCAGCTTCTTTTTTAGTATCTGCACGTCGTGTAATTTGAGTTCTTTTACCAGTTGCGGGATTGCGAGGACCTTCTTCAGTACAATTCCATTTGTAGCCCTGTTTATTTTTAGCAGGAACTTTTTTGATATTAAGACAAAATGGACACAGTCTTTAATTTTTTGTTTTTTGTCAGCAATGATTGCTCACAATTCTTCCGACAATCCTTCCGACAGTTCTTCCGGCAAACCGGTTCCAGGTAAAGAAGAAGGAAAAAAGGAATTAAATGCTTTTCAATTTTATGAACAAGAAGGTTTTGGGACCATCAGTGGATTTATGGCAGAAAGAATAGGCTTCTTGATTGATGATTTTGGTGAAGCATCATTAATAGCAGCCATGCAGGAATCAGTATTGCAAGGAGCTCGAAACTTAAAATATGTAGAAGCTATCTTGCTAAATCCTAAGAAAAATTCAGGTGATAAAAAAGGGGGAAAGTTCAAAATGCTAAGAAAAATGAGTCTACAGGAGCCTTACTTGAAAAATACGACTTCGGTACCCCGTTTCGGATAAAAGGTGCGGTGATTGCCAAAAGTTAATGTTCTTAGATGGTTTCCGAAATTCATTCTGTTGGTACTGCGAAGAGATTAAAGGACAAGATTGGCAATTAGCTAAAGAAACTGAACTTATTCACCAAAGGAATCAGATAAGGGGGCTCTATGAGGAGTTTGCTGAGAATAGTTTAATCAACGAAAAGTTGAAGAAAGCTACATTTGCCAATTATGTTCCTCCTTCACCTGATCTTGATAGTGCAAAACATGCTTATATAGACTTCGTGAAGAACTATGATCCTGATAATCCTCAGAGTCTCCTGGTCATTGGAAATTATGGTACTGGGAAAAGCCATTTAGCAGTGGCGGCTACAAAAGAATTTATGAAGCAGGAGAAATCGGCATTGTTCATCCAAGTAAACAAGTTATTTACCAAAATTACTTCTACCTGGAATAAAAACAGCGAGTTAACAGAAGGGAAACTGATGGAAATCATTGCTTCTGTAGAACTGTTAGTTATTGATGATTTTGGTGCGGAATTTACGGAAAAGGACAAATCCCAAATAACTTGGAAAGTAACAAAAATGAACGAAATTATAGATTCACGTTGTGGTAAATCTACTATTTTCACGACAAACTTCACTATTTCAGAGCTATCTGCCATGTACGGTGAAAGAGATTTTTCCCGGATGATTCAGGATGCCGATCCGATTGAGATGTACGGAGACAATTATAGATTGCGAAAATTCCAGAAAGAAAAGGGAGAATTCAAATGACCCAAATTAATTTATTAGGCTTTAATGGCCCCGCGCCACACTCGATTATTTACTGGCAGCAAGGCGGGGAGGATCAATCAAAAACGGTCTGCTATACGCCGGATGAAGAAAAATGGGCGCTAGATCGTTTTCATACAGCTGGTGATTATTATTATAAAACTTATGATAAAGCTGTTGTGGATTATGGAGATGAGGTTGTTGATTATCCTCACTCGTTAAGAAAGGGGGCATAAGCATGTATTGTCCCGTGTGTAATCGTCCATTAAAAAGCAAAGAAAGTATTGCCAAGGGTATCGTTCCTGTTTGCGAAGCAAAGCTAAAAAAGATGAAGAATGAAGCTCCTGAGAATCAAATTATGATGGAATTGAAGGTGAAGTAATGCCAGTCAGTAAATACGGCAACAAGAAGGTGACCTTGGATGGCCATACATTTGATAGTAAAGCTGAGGCGAAATACTACGAGCAGCTTAAGTGGTCTCAACTTCACAACCAAATTTTATTTTTCCGAATACAGCCTCGGTATCTTCTTCAGGCGGCTTTCATGAAGAACGGTAAAACTTTTCGGAAAATTGAATATGTTGCGGATTTTGAAATCCATAACCTCGACGGATCCATTGAGATAATCGATGTGAAAGGCGTGGAAACGGAGGCATTTAAGATTAAGAGAAAGCTATTTGAAAAGATTTACCCGCATAAGCTTTCTTCTCCTCAACTTAGATGATACATACGGCTGGATTGAGCTGGATGACCCAAGAAGCGTGAGAAAAAAGCAGGGAAGGTGAAAGCCAATGCAAAGGCGCGTAAGCCGAGAATGGGTACTCCTGTTTCGAAGAGAAGGCGTGCATAAGGTATTCGTTTATGAGCTATTGCGAAAGAAGGAGCTGGCCAACCGGCTCAGGAGAGGTTGGAAAGTATTAAATTAAATCGCGCGGTCGACACAAACAGTGCCGACTGAAAATTTGTCATATCTACTTATTCAGCATTTTTCTTTTCATAAAAAATCATTGCTATATGGATAATTAAACTTATTGAAAGGGCAATAACAATACTAATATCTAGTGTTCCTGCGTCTTCGGGTTTATTAAAGAATCCGTTAATTGTAGTGAATATTAGAAGAACTAAATAAATATAGATTACATTTTTCGGGAAAAATGAAATTGGGAATACCCCCTTTAAGAATTGATGTTATCAATTTCCTGTCAGTAACTATTGTATCTAAAAAGAGAGTACCTTGATAGAGGCCTAATGTATTTTTAAGAAAAGTACAGCATAGTTCGAATAAACACTGACATTAGGAAGGAAGGAAGGAGCCAGTAATGGAGGCCAATGAGATACCAAGGGAAGAATTACTGTTGCGGGATGTCAACATTCAGTTTTGGGAGCTGCGCAGGGTTAGAGAGGAGAATCTTCAATTAAAGGAAGAAAACAAGCAGTTGAGGATCATCAAACAAGCTTATGAAGCGTTGAAGACAGCATTATAAAAAACTCCCCGTCTGCAAAAGGGGAATCCGAGATTTCTCTAAACATCCTATTTTTATTTTACCACAGGGAGGAATCTCAATGAAAGAAGCTGCCAAGCTAAATAGTGGATATATTACAAGGTTACAAAACATTGAAATTGATCCTAGTACAATGAGACTAGAAATTGATATAATGAAACAAAAGGGAAGCTTTTCCATAGTAGTATGTGATGGTAAGGCAAAATTTATTCAGTTGCCGAATCATGGGGAGACAAGGATTGTTACTCATCAAGGAAAAGTCAAGAGGGTGAAGTTTGATGAAGGGGAAGAATTTTAGTTCTATGAAAGAAAATATTAAAAGGTGGAGATTTTCACTAAATACATTGTTTTTTGTACTGATTATGCTTATTTGCTGTATATTTTCGTTATCTTTTGAATTACTGGTGCAAATACTTTCGGAAGTTATTTCTTTACTATTAATATCCTTTTGCATATATAATTTTATGAAAATATCTAACAAGGTACTGGATAAGCTTGAATTAAAAAGTATAAAAAAATCTGTTGAAAATAAAAATCAAACACTTTATGGTTGGACCGGCAATGTAAATGCAGATTTTATCTTTGAATTATTAGGAGATGAAAAGGAAAAAGGGAATACTCTTGAAAATCTTAGGTATATAAAGGGGGAAATTGAATTAAAAGTAGGTTCAAATAAAGGTGATTATATTCTGCTTAAAAATTATATAGAAAGCTACGATAAAAATAGTATTTTTAGTAAATTTAATACAATCGTTTTCGGATTGTTAGTTGCAGTATTAACTTCCGGGCTTACATTGTTTATTAAATCGGAAAAAGTTAAATCTTTTACAAATAGTTTTTTCTTTAGCCCACAACCTATTAAACCTCTCGAATACATTCAATTTATTGTTGATGTGGGATATATAGTTATGATAGGTTGTGCTTTCCTTATATTTATTATTAATCATTTAATGCGAGAAAAGCGTAAGCTAGAAGGTCTTAAAGCTATTATAGAAACAATTATATATGAAAAAGATAATAATATTAGTTCTACCAGCTCACTGGAGGACACTGAATGAACGGTTAACGCCGTCGTTTGGTGTCCTCTTTTTTTGTATAGGGGGGCAATGGGATGAATTCAGAAGCAAAAATAAAATCGAAGCAACCTGTACAAACGAACGAGCAAAAGCTTTCTGAAAGAGAATGGAAAGAACTTATGGGTATTGGCAGGCCGGTTTATCGCAGGCATAGAGGATCGCTTAGACAAAAATAATGAAGGAGTGGTCATGTGAGACAATTACTTATCGAATATAAACGGTCACTACGAGAAGCCAGGAAGATGTTGAAAACGATTGATAGCAAATTAGATCCTTCTTTAATAGATAAAGAGGATAAAGGTTTGATAAATAACATAATCAGCGACCTAGAATACGCTATTGAATGGTTAAAATCCGGAAGAAATCCAGATGCCAGAAGAGGAATCGATAAAAATGGGGTATATCTTACTGATCCTGGTGTGCTTGACATTTTGCCTGTTCAGGTAGTGTATAAGGAACTCTCTAAAGAATTACCATCTTTCGAAAGGGAGTTAATCGAAGATGCCCTTTGTACCCTTAGCGATAGAGAAAAGGATGTATTTATGATGATTAAAGTTGAAGGTCTCACCTTTGACAACACTGCAGATTTATTAGGGGTAAAAAAAAGTACTGTTCAAACGCATCTTGAAAGAGCAGAAAAGAAAATCAATGAAAGAAAAATCGGGAGCCTTTTTCTAGTTTCATGAAAAAGGTTTTTTTTTGTCGTACAAATGATGTATATATATAGATATATATTTAAATGTAAATAATTCACCCTTTCTCTAATTTGAGGTAACAGATACTAAATGTGGTATTATAGAGTTAAGGGGAGGTAGTTTCTTATGCCGAAAAATGTTCTGAGCGAAGAAAGTAGAATTGCTATAAAATCCACCTTAAATATTAATATAACAAAATCTAAAAACAATTGCAGAAATTGTCACTATCGCCCAGTTGATTATATCTGTAATAAACATTTTATTAAAACAGAGAATAATGAGACGTGCCAGCAATTTAAAAAAGATATTAAATTTACTTTTGTAAACGGCGGAAGAATGTCGCCTAGATAAGATATAATCATGCATCCTCCGGGATGTTTTTTCTTTTTTAGATATCCACTTCGGAAGTACTTGTTTATCAGTTTGATCCTTTCAATTTACGAATCATTAATCTAACAGCGTTATCCAATTCTCTTTCTGATCTAGTTGATTCGATTTCAGTGCGGACTTCTTCAAACTTTATTTTTTTTCCTGTTTCAACTTCTTCTACTAAAACAGGAATTACAGATCCTACAAGCGTGTAATAAACTAGATAAGAATTATCTTCTGCATTTACTAATGAAACTTGTAGTTTATTGTTGTGTAGCCAAGGACTAGTCATTGTAACACCTCCTTTTCAACAATATTCGGCAAGAAGAAGTAAAAACCTCTAAATCTCTTATCCACTCGTATGAATGTTGGAGGAATAAACCTTTTTTTTTTGAAATAAAATAATAAGAGGGAGATGGTAGTATTAATAAAAACAAATTGATCAGGGAAATAAAGTATTGTCAGAGGCGGATTTTGGATTAGAACAAGAAATGTTCGATGATGCAGTTAACTATCTTAGAAGAGATGGATATTTAAAAGGGTTACACTATGGAGATAACAGATCGCAATTTTTTGAAGGAACTGCATATTTAACGAAAAAAGGGGAAACTTACCTTTCTAAAAATAGCACCCTGTCAAAGACATACAAAGGGCTCAAAGAGATAAGAAGCTGGCTACCTTGAAAAGCACTAAATGGGGTGCTTTTTTTCTTTGCTCATGTACAAATAAAATACTTGGAGGTGGTGGTGAACGGAACATGGCTAGGGCGTCACCTTTCGGTGGCGTTTTTTTATATAATTTTACTTGTACCCCATCCCTATAAAAGAGACGGGGCACTTTGTATTTTTTTGTTTTATTTTTTATCTGAAGTAAAATCCTATAGCTATCGACGCGATTAACAAGAGTTTTTTAAAGAACCCTTTTTCAAAATCTACCCAAATATATATTGATTTACCTGTACACATAAAGAAAAACTTCATTTAGCTCCTAACCGTGCCCAGTCATATAATATTATGTGTTAGAAGAAAAAAATTTATTCATTTTCTCCTATTAACTAAAAGAAACTTTAAGATATACTTTATATTAAAAACGGTGGGGGACAAAAATGAATTATTTTGAATTAACTCAAGCTATAGGTTCAGTAGCAACTGCAGGTGCTTTTATTTGGGCGTTTATTTCACATCGACTTGATAGCAAACGTTATGATAACCAATTGGAAGAAGAAAGACGTAAACATCTTCAAGATAGAAGTGATATTGAAATTAGTCAAATCGAAAGCAAAATAACTAACCTTAACGAAACAATGAATAATTACGCAGGAATATTATTAACAAGTGAAAAACTTAAATGGTCATTAAAGAGAATGTCTGAAAATATAGAACAAAATAAAAACTCTTTTGTTATATCGGATTATGAACCTCATTTAGAGGAAATGAGACAGTTGCTTAATCATTTATTACCTTGGCAGCAGTCAATTATAGGAGATCTACCAATAGACCCTTTAATCAATAACTTTTACGCATACTATAAATATAGTTCTAAGGAAGAGTTATTGGAATGGGTAGAAAACTTCGAATTGCAAGTAGAACAAGCAGCAGAGATTTGTGGAGACACTATAGAAAGAATATCTAATATTATTGAGAATTTACAAAATAAATTAATGTCATTTTAATACAAGGACTCTATAGTCCTTTTTATTTTGCTCCAAAACAATTCAATACTAGGAGGTGCAGGTGATGTAAAGTGGCTTAGGCAAAGCCTTCCGGTGGCGTATCAAATATTATATAATTTTATTAATTATTTTTTGCATTTGTGGATATATTAATCCTATAAAGCGATATAGCGATATCGATATATCGTGATGCCCTAGGTTGCACCCTAGAACATCACTTGTTGTTTAGATCAGATATCTGAATAACCAAACAACTATCAACAACAATAACGGATCGCTTATAATAATAGTCATGTTTGCCTTCTTTCTGATGGATACGATTTAGTATCTTTCAATTGAAAGGGGGCTATACATGTACCTTGAAATAATCCACTATTCGCCGATAAACTTTTTGGAGGTGGGTTATGGAAAAAATTAATTGGACTCCTTTAAAATCTGATTTTGATAATATTATTACTTTTCCATTCATTAGATTATTAATTTCACTTGCAATTGTTTATGTAGTTGTTTTTATTGTTCTAATTAAGATTAGATTACCAAAACAATTAGCTAATTACATAGCTACAGCAGCTCTGTTAGCAGTATTGTACTATTCATTTACACATGGTTATTTACCAGGAACTTAAGGCACTCAGTGATGGGTGTTTTAAATTTTCCATAATGAAAAGATATCTATATCCTTTAATGAACTGTACCCCATTTTACGGACAGTATAAAAAAGTGCCTAAATGGCTAATAAGTGGTCCCGGTATTGTACCGGGGCCATTTTCTTTAACCCCCGTTGGTATCGATGTTCATTATATTCTTCAATAACTCGATCAATTTCTTCCTTCACATCCGTTAAATTAGTACATGTTTTATATTCTGCCAAATCCTTAAAGTGGCCAAAAAAACTTTCCATTGGCGCATTATCCCAACAGTTTCCCTTACGGGACATGGATTGGGTTATCCCAAGTTCCTTCACTTTGCGTTGAAATAGAGGATTGGTGTAATGGAACCCCTGGTCAGAATGAAGGATTACACTCGGATGGAATTCGTGACACACAGCCTGCTTTAGCTTATGTAAGGTCTCGTAAACAATATCCATTTCTAATGAAGTAGATAAATGGTACGTAACGATTTCTTTTGTGGCGGCATCCTTCACGCATGATAAATAAGCTTTTTGGCCTTTCCCATAATAAAGATAGGTAATGTCAGTAAGCAGGACCTTCCCTGGCACCTCCTGATTGAATTTACGTTTAAGAAGGTTTGGACAAGTAAGGTGCTCCTTGGTTGCCTTGGCCATCTTCCTATAGGGGTTCGCCCTTCTGATTTTCGCTAGGAGATTATATTTTGTCATCAACCGTCTGATTTTCTTATGATTCATTACAGCAGAGTAGTCATTCTCCATAATCATTTTGATTTGGAGAGCGCCTACTTTTTCCTTTTTGCTGATGAAAATATTTCTGATCAATTCTATATCCAATCCATCCTGTTCTTCACGTAGCTCCCGGTAAGGAGCTGCCTTTACCCAATCATAGTAACCACTTCGACTTACACCAGCCAATTTGCATAGATAAGAAACAGCCTTCTTTAATTGGTGTATTCTAATCGTCCTTTCAATCAGATAGAACTTCTCGGCAGAAGTTAGAATTATTTCTTTTTCAAAGCCTGCCTTTCTAGCTCTTCCAGCTTTTTTAGGAAGTCATTTTCTGCTTCAAGGAATTTAATTCTCGCCTCGGCCTTCCTAAGTTGTTCCTCTACAGACTGTGGCTTGGAAGTGGGACGTCCTGTACTTCCTTTTCCACGCCGTTCCGTAAGGAAGCCTTCCTCACCAAACCTTTCAAAGGTACTACGCCAGCGCTGTAGACAACGTATGGGTTGTTTCTTTCCAACTATTTCGAGATTAATTCCCTGGTCCATGAAAATTTGAGAGGGGGCTTTCCCCTTTTTATATTCTTTAACAGATTTTTTCTTGAATTCAGGACTATAGGAAATAGATCGCTCGGAAGCACTAATGATATTTGGATTCTTTTCAAGTTCTTTAATTTGAAATTCAGTATATATATTCTTACTCATAGAAACCCTCCGTCCATACTCATTACATCCATTGAAACATAAAAAAACCCGGATAAGGAACACTTTTTTATGTGTGTCCGTTATCCGGGGTATAGTTCATAAATGAGTTTTGAGACATTTAGTTTGGTTTTCCTTTAAAACAAACATTGGATGGAATGGCGTTAAAATTAGCAATCATTTTAGTTATCCCTTTATTAGTTGGATTAATCGTTAAGTTTACCCTTGGTCGAATAATAAAGTTACCTGATACAATTTCAAATTTTATATCCACAATAGTTTTTCTGGTTATTTTTTATAAGATTATAATTTGGGTTTTGGGTTAAACAGGAGATAGCATCCATTGAATTGGATGCTTTTTCTTTTCAGGAAAAACGAAAAATATATAAAATATTCCAAATATTATTGACGTGAGTAAATATAAATGATATAATTAATATATAGAAAGGGGGGACAAGCAAGTGGCAAAAACGGCAATCGTGCTAGGGTTGGTACTAACATCGCTGATGATAGTAGAAAAAACCTTAGACATAATTACAAAAATAAAAAGCCCAAAAATGACGCTACCGGGAAGTAAGCAATCAAAATTTGAGCCGAGGGAGAGAAGTTCGCAGCTTCTCTTCCTTAATAAGAATTATAACAGGATGCCACTTGTTAAACAATATGATGAAAAGGGTAATAGATTACGACAGCTTTTTAGTACTGGTGATTTTAGCTTATCTCTTGTTTTTCCAAGACAAGGTACATGAAGGATTATTAAAGAGCACTTTGGAAATCTTACTTATTATCTTGATGGTACTCATGATAATCGATAAAGTATTGTCTCTTTATCATCGTTACCAGGAAAGGAAATCGTAATGTATACATTTAATTCAAGAGAAGAACTTGCTGCATTCGTACAGGATGAAATAATTAACACCACTGAAGCATTAGATATTTTACAATGCTCTAGGCAAAACTTAAATAACTTAGTCAAAAGAGAAGTTTTAACTCCAATTAAAGATCTGCCTCGGGACCGACTGTTTTTTAAAGAGGATATCGTAAAGCGTAAGGATTATATGGATAAGAAAAGAGAAGCATCATCCTAGCCGATGGTGCTTTTTTGTTTGTCATTATTTGTCGAAGGTTACCTGTTGTTAAAATAGTTCCTTTTACTCATAATAATGGGTGGAGGAGATTAATATGTCTAGAGTGAAAAGAATTGGTTTTAATTTTTTTAAAAGTATGACACAGAATGCAGATGGTAGATATGTAAGGTTAAACTTAAGTCCTATTTTTAACCATATTATTGATCAATACCAAAGGGCAAGAACTAGCGGAGACCCAGAATATAAAAGAGTTTATTCTTATAATAATGAACCTGCAAGACTTTCAGAAATTAATGTTGATTTTAATACACAGTATTTTCATCTCACTTTCGAAAGATTGAACTATGCTTTACCGAATAAAACTACTCTTCATGGGGAGTCAGAGATATTAGATCTAGACTCTGATGAATTTATAGGTCACGAAGCTACGGTGCTTTATGATTCGCAAAATCATATATTAATGATACAAAGAAATAGGGATTCATTGGGACCAACTGCTATTGCAGCGTTTATAGAATCTCTTGTTGTACAAGCAAATGTATCAAGTAATTTTTCTTGCGCGATGGTCACTGATAAAACAGCTAAAAGAAGAGCTTTTAATCAAACTTCCTATAGAAAAATTACGACAAAGGTTGTGGGCACAAAAGCTAATGGTCTTCTTGAACGTTTATTTGATACCAATCCAGGAGTCGCTTCAATTGAGATATCTTTCAATTCAAAGGCGGTAAAAGATGCAGAAATTGATCAGGACTTCACTCTACAGTTACTGGAGGACTTTATTGATGATCCAGAAGTTGAAAGATTGAGAATAAGAGCTAGAGAAAATGAAGAATCGCCTGTTGAACCAATTGACTTAATAAACCATAAACTTGAAGCTTCACAAACAGTTGATTTAAGGACTGACAGGCAATTAAACACCTATAGGGTTTTTGAGTATATGGTTGAACTTTATAATACGACAGATGGTGGGTATAAAAATAAAATACTAAGGATGGATTGAGATGCGGTTTAGCTATTTATTCGTTACCATAGCTATAGTGTTATCGTTAATCATTAGCACCATTATATATATATATTTACCGATTTTTAAATTTGAAGGATTTGAAAAAGCTCTTGATGGAATCTTATTGCTTTCAAGTATTTCTCTAGGGTTTTACGGTGCTTGTTTGAGTGTGTTAGCCTCAATATTTAACACAAAGATGGTTAAAGAAATAATGAATGATAAAAATTATAGAGCTGAATTTATATTTGTTTCAGTTTCTGCTTTAATCATTGGCTTTGTTTTAGTTATCACAACTATTGTATATCAGGTTCTTTTTGCCAATGGTAGGGTTAGTTTTGCTATTATGAACTGTGTAAATTCAGTTTGGATATTTTTGTTAATGATATTCCTTAGTTTTAGCTTTCTTTTTGTTTTAACTGCATTTTTTATATTCTTTAAAAATAAAGATAAGCAAGAAGATGAACAAGTTAATTCAGGTGAGATCAGAAACCCTGAATTTTAATTAAGGATCCGTTAGGATGTTTTTGTATATTGAATATTGTGAGTGTATTCCTAGCTATGTTTGAAGAATTCTTCAAGACGCTCTTAAGGACTTACTAGGGTAATGTATAAATAATTAAACTAATGAGCTATCTCAATCATGGGATGGCTTTTTCTTTTGGAGAAAGAAGGTGGATTATAAAAGGGTTATGGCTGAGTACAAGACAGAAGCACAGAAGAAGAAGGGAGAAATAAACCATGATAGTTGAAACAAGAAAAACAGCATCTGGTACGGAGTATTGGGATGCAAAAGAAAAGAAAGTTTTATTTGTACCTAAAGGACAGAAGCCTAACTTTGAAATGACAGAGAATCCAAAGTCTATGATATATGGAATGGATTTAGCAAAAGGTAAAGATAAGACGTTGATTAACGATGAATTTGTGGATACAACTCCATATGGTGTAAATGATGGAGAAACAAGTTACCAGCTTAATGAAATGACGATTAAAGAGCTTAGGTCACTTGCAGAACAACAGGAGATTAAGATTCCTAAGGATGTAACAAAGCGTGATGATATGGCTCAGTGCATCTTCGAGAACTGGTCAACTGATGATGAAGAATGAAATACTGTGATTTTAACGGTTGTACAAACAAGATAAATCGTGGGGCCTATTGTGACGAACATAAGAAATCTAAGGAAACCGTTAAGCGAAAGCAAAATAAGAAAACCATTTACCACAACCAAAATAAATCTTTCTATAATTCAAAGGAATGGAAACATAGGAGGTCTTTCATATATGAGCGAGAAAGTGGTTGCTGTCAGAAATGCGGAAGGTTTGTCTTTGGAAAGCAAGCGCAAGTTCATCACATTGTCACCAATAAAAAAAATCCATTATTGAAACTCGATCCCACTAACTTAATGCTTCTTTGTCCTTCATGCCACATGGAAGAAGAAAATAAGGACAAGGGGAAAATGGCAAAAGTTTATCCAAGTTATTTTAAAGTCCCCCTACCAAAAAATAATTTATTTGCTTAAGGAAGACCGGTGAGATGGTAGGCACACGTATCGTTATACAAAATTCCAAAAAAATAAAGGGGGGTGTGAATATTGGCTACCAAAAAAGAGCGAGAAAAGATCGTTGCAACTAAAACAGAAGGTGAAAAAAATCGTATTTTAAAGATCATGAGGGATGCAGATATTTACACCCTCACGTTGGATCCATTATTAGAATCTTATCTTGATATCTATGAAATTTATACAACCATGCATTTGCAGTGGAAGGAAAAAGGCTTCCCTCCAACTCAACGTCACACCAACAAAGCAGGAGACACAAATAATTCAAAACATCCATTAGCGCAGCAAGTTGAAACTTGGTCTGAAAAGAAAACGAAAGCTTTGGATATGCTTGGTCTAACCAACAAATCGAAATCATCAAAGATTGTTACGGGTGGTTCTTCTGTAGGGAAGAACGAAAAGATGGAAAAACCTGTTGAGAAACCAAAAGATGCATTAGCGGAACATAGGGGAAAATGGCGGAATTCTACATGATTGAACGTGGAGTTAATTATGCCGATATATTCGCCAAGAAGGTAAGAAAAAATTCGAAAAAATACCATAATACGATTAAGTTGATGGTAGATCGTTGGTACAAGTGGAAAAAGCGTAAAGATATTTGGTTTGATGTAGACCGGGCAAATGAAATGATGGATTGGGTAGAAACTTTTGTCCGCCACACGAAAGGTAGTCTTGCGGGTCAAACATTTATTCTGGAAGATTGGGAGAAGTTTGCGTACTCGTGGATTTATGGATGGGTACACTATAACGAAGCTGGTAAGGTGATACGCGTTACGAGGGAATCTTACATTCAAATTCCTTAAAAGAACGGGAAGACTTTACTTGCGGTTGGTGCTCTTGGGTATTCAATGTATGGCGAGGGAGTACTTGGTGCAGATTGTTATTGTTGGGCTAGTGATTTTAACCAAGCTCAATTTGCAGCTAAACCATTTGCTGCCACCATCCTTAATCATGATGCACTATTGAATGTTTCGAAAATTTATAAAGGCCCAAAAGGAACAGTAACAAGTGTCACATACGATTACATTCATAACGATTTAGCGTACACAAATACTTTTATTGTTATGAGTAAAAATATAGATTCTATAGAAGGTTCCAATCCTCACTTTGTATTAAATGACGAGCTGCACAAACAGGAAAACATGGAGCAATACGATAACTTTAAATCGGCTCAGATTTCTCGGGATGAACCGATTATGTTTAATATCTCGACAGCTGGAAAAGGCTCGTCCAGTGTGGGGATGCGCGTTTATCGTGAAGCAAAAGAAGTCTTAAAAAATGACGATAATGATGCTAGTTTTGTCATGGTTTACGAACCAAATAAGAATTATGATTGGACAGACCGTAAAGTGTGGGAAATGGTCAATCCAAACATTCGTGTTTCTGTTACAATGAGTGCCGTCGAAACGGAATTCATTTCTGCAGCACGTTCTGCTCATAAGAAAGCTGAATTTCTTTCCAAGCACTTGAATGTTTTTGTAAATGGAGCAAATAATTTCTTTGAACAAGATCAGGTTGCTCATGTCCTGGTGAATGACCTAGGGGATTTTACTGGGGAAACTTGTTATATTGGATTGGACTTATCAAAGACGACCGACTTAACGTGTGTAAATTTGAATTTTCCAACCTATGATGAGGAAGGAAAAGCTATTTTGAAAGTAAAACAAATGTATTTTATTCCTAATGCTGATATTGAATTCAGAGAAAAAGAGGACAATGTACCCTACACGGAAATGGTAGAGCAGGGTTACGTTCAGTTCTGTGATGGGAAAATGATAGATCAAGACCAGGTGCTGGATTATATAAAAGAGTGTATGGATTTATATAATATACGACAATTAAATTATGATCCTGCCATGTCTCAAAAACTCATTGAGAAATGTGAAAATCTTGGTTTGGAATGTATTGTAGTTAACCAGTATCCCAATGTCATGATTGATGATGCAGAGCGATTAATTTATGAAAAGAGATTGTTTACGGACAATCCTTTATTTATTTACTGTGCTTTGAATCTAGTAGTTATTACGAATATGAATGGAATGAAAGGTCCGTCTAAGAGCCAATCCAAAAAGAAAATTGATGGATATGTCGCTTTTTTAGTTGCTCATAAAGAAACCATGATGGTCATGGATGATATAGCTGAGAATGGAATGGACGAATTGATTAGCGATATTTACAGGGGAGGGGGTGATAAGATTTGAGATTAAGAGATGGGTTCTCAAACTTTTTATATAGACTAGCTGAAAAACGTGGCTGGACAGAAGATGTATATTCAAGCTCTATTCGTTTTGGTGGTCGCTATGTAAATGACGAGAGCATTTTAGAGTCGAGTGATGTTTACGAATTGATGCAGGATATTAGTAATCAAATTATGCTGGCTGAGTTTGTTGTGGAAGACGAGAACGGCCAGGGATTTAAAAAACATAAGGCATTAAAAACTCTAGAGAATCCAAATAATTATTTAACAGGTTCCGAATTCAAGAAACTTATGACCAATACGTATTTATTGCAAGGAGAAGTTTTTCCGATATTGGACGGTAATCAAATGCATCTTGCTACCAATGTTTATACGGAGTTAGACGATAGACTCATAGAGCATTTTAAGATTGGTGGAGCAGAAATTCCTAACTTTATGATTAGGCATATTAAAAATATCGGAACTAATCATCTTAACGGTGTCGGTTTAATGCAATTAGGTAAAGAAACGCTCGAAGGCGTCTTGAGTGCAGAAAAGGTCCTTACAGACAAATATAAGAAAGGCGGACTTCTTAGCCTTCCTTTTGGAATTAGATGCCCATATCAACCCACAGAATGGGGCCCAATCGAAATTAATTAAAGCGATACTGGATCAGTTGGAACAAATAGACGAATCTCGGTCTGTAAAAATGATTTAGGAAAAGGGTACAAGATAGACACTCTTAAAAGCCCTATAGAGGACGAAAAGACCCTTTCCTATCTTAAATTAAATGTCTATAAGAAGGATTTAGGGAAGTTCTTGGGTATAAACGTGGACACGTACACGTCGTTATTAAAGTCTGATTTAGAAAAGGCCATGATGTATTTGCACAATAAAGCAGTTAAACCCATAATGAAGAATTTCGAGGACCATTTGAGTCTTCTTTTTTTTGGTTGTGATTCCAAATTAAGAATCAAACTAAAAATGAACATTCTGGATTTTGTCAGCTACAGCACTAAAACCAACATCGGCTATAACATTGTTCGTACTGGAATTACATCACCAGATAACATTGCTGAAATGCTTGGTTTCCCTAAGCAAAATACACCAGAAGCACAAGCAATCTATATATCTAATGATCTATCAAAATTAGGAGAGAAAAAAGCTACAGATGATAGCTTGAAGGGAGGTGACGGAAGTGGCAAAGCAAAAGGCAATGAGGACATTTGACATCACCCAATTGACAACTCGTGATGCTACTGAGGATACTCCATCGGTGATAACCGGTAATGCAGCTGTGTTTAATTCACCGACAATAATCGGGGATTGGTTTACTGAAATGATTGCTCCAGGAGCTTTCTCCCGTTCTCTTTTTGAAAACGGAGATATTAGAGCATTATTCAACCATAACTGGGATAACGTGTTGGGACGTACCAAAAGCGGCACATTGAAACTCGAAGAGGATGAACGAGGATTAAAATTTGAAATTGAATTGCCGAATACGACAATTGCTCGTGATTTAGCTGAGAGTATGTCCCGAGGTGATATTAATCAATGTTCATTTGGTTTTTGGGTAACTAAGGAGACTTGGGATTATTCGGTGGAACCGTATGTTAGAACGGTGAATGAAGTGGAATTGTTTGAAATATCGGTAGTTTCTATTCCGGCTTACGATGGTACCGAGGCATCACTGGTAAGAAGTAAAGAGGAAGATAATTCACTTGAACAAAGGATGTCCATAATCAAAACAATAAATAATACTTTGGAGGGAAAATTAAATGAAAAAAAACTATTACTAGCTTTGCAAAAACGAAATAACCAACGCTTAACAGAATTGCGTAGTAAATTAGAAAAGAATGAAGTTCGCGCTGATGATTTAGAAGCTGTTCAAACAGAAGTACAGGATCTTGCGGATGAAGCGCAAGAAATTGCTGATGCATTAGCAAATCTCGATGAAAGCGAAGAACGTGAAGATTTCCCGAAGGTGATGGTGCTGGATCTAAGGGAGAAGAAAGTCGTGATGGAGAAGAAGACTCTAAGGGTTCAGAAGGAGAAGGTCCATCAAAAGACGATCAAGAAGATGAACAAACGGATGAGAGGGAAGGTCAGCGTTCATCTGTTATTTCACAAGAGCACCGTAATGCGGCCATGTCACAAATCGGGAAAGCACTTTCCACTCGCGGTTCTAAGTCTACTAAGAAAAAAGAAAAAGAAATTCGTTCCGCATTTGCTAATTTTGTAGTAGGTAAAATCACAGAAGGCCAAGCACGTTCACTTGGTATTGAAGTAGGTAATGGGTCCGTCACTATTCCGGAATTAATTGCTACTGAAATTATTACTTATGCTCAAGAAGAAAATTTATTACGTAAATATGGCTCTGTCCATAGAACAAAAGGTAATGTGAAGTATCTAATGTAAATAAGAAAGAACGCACTCAGGAAATTGCTGAAACTGATATTGAATTTGATGAAATTCTTCTTGATCCAGCAGAATTTGATGCTTTAGCAACAGTAACAATGAAATTGATGAAAATGTCTGGTGTAAACATTGAAGAAAATACGGCCGTGTATACAGCCTTCATTGATTCCTATGATGGAGCACTAAGAGCGCGAATTACCGAGAAGAGAGTCAACGGCTCAAAGAAAAACACGCAAGAAAGTTGGCTGACATTTACAGATAAAACCGTTACGTCCCAGCGTGAAGTACACTCAGGATCCGTTGATTATAAGGACGCTAGATTCATTGATTTCTTCGCGGATGAAACGCTTAATGGCGATGTTGCGGGGCTGGGTATGCATATTTACTCTGGTCAAAACACCTTGATTGAAGCGGCCTACAATATGGATATCAAAACCGGGTCAGGCCAATATTTAACGATTAATTCTGGTGGAGGAGCCGCCATAGAATCCACCAATAATATTTTGTCATTAAGACGAACATCAGCGTATACAGCCACCTCAGGAACCATCCTGACTTTCCAAAGTTCCGATAAGAATTGGCAGGGGGCTGTCGGGATCTGGAATAGTGAGAGGAACATGCACCTGGTTATGTATTTTGGGGACTATATCATGCTGAGATCAAGAGTGGAAGTTCGATCCATGGATGTGAACGGCGATAATTACAGAGCGATGAGAGCCAGTGCATTCAATACATCCTCTTCAAGGATATATAAAACGAATATAAAGAACCTGACGTTTGATGCCCTTAAACAGGTTAATCAATTAAAAGTCGTAGAATATGACCTGAAAGCAGACTTGGCAGAAGGAATTTTTACTAATCGACAAGTGGGGTTCATTAGTGAAGAGAACATGATGATAGCCACGACAGACATGAGTGCCATCAATATCTATAAGGTGACATCACTCAACACAGCGGCCATTCAGATACTTGATTCAAAGGTTGATACTCATACTGATCGCATTAATCTGTTAGAAATTGAAAACCAATATTTAAAACAAAAAATAAAACAGTTAGAAGACCGCCTTGACGCGGCCTAAGGAGGAAATGACATGCAAGTAAACATTCAATATTCCTATTTAGTGGATTCCATTCATTTTTTGTCATCCATGAATTTAAAAGGAAAGCAATCCATTCACCGCACACGTTTTATCAAACTGCTATCTGAAAAACTGAAACAGGTATCAGAAGAGGAGTTGCAGTTGATTAAAGAATTTGCCGGTATAGATGCGAATGGGGACCCTAATAAAAAGGACGACGGTAGTTTTGCCATTGAGGATGTCCCCGAGTTTAAGAAGCAGCAAGGAGAATACTTGTCCGAGTACTATGTCATTGAAGGAGGCGATGCCCATGGTATGTTGAAAACCTTGAAGGGAATTATCGAGAATTTTGATAAAGAGGTTTCAGGTAAAGAGGCAGACGCGTTTGAACATTTGTTCACGGCATTTGAAAACTCACAGGAAAAAGGAGGGGAAGAATCATGCTAAATATTCAAATCACATCTACCACCATCCGTTATGCAGAAGGGGTCGTTTCTACGGTTCATGTGCAGTTCCAAAGTCAAGATCCGGAGGGGACCATTACTCTCAATGGGTATATTCCTCTTAGTGCGGAAGAGTATGAACAAAACGAAGCTCTTCCAGCCTTAACGGAAGTGGTGAGAACCAAGTTAATTAATCGATTGCAGCCAGAAGTCGGATAGGAGGGGGCATTCTTGGAGATAGGAATAGGGTATTTAATTACATGCATAGGGCTTTTTTGTACCGTGGCCGGATTGGTCATCGGCTTTTTTACGTTTCATCGAAATCGGGATAAGGACGTGAAAAGTGAAGCTGCAGAAGCAGCAAGCATCACTACAAAGTTAGACCATATTGGCCAATCAGTGGATTCCATTCGGATTGATCTTAAAGCAAGTGATCAACGTTGGACTACTTTGTCAGGAACGGTTATTCGAATTGATGAAAGTACCATACAGGCGCATAAGCGCATCGATCAAATCGAAAAGAAAGGAGAGAGCCGAGTTGGATAAAACCAAACAATATATAGCGATGATAGGCGGTGCACTGGGTGCGCTGCTTTTATTTTTTCAATCAATCGGGTTTCAGATAGAATGGTTCAATGAAAATACCATTAATTCGTTCATCAATTTCCTTACAGCGATAGTTCCTCTGGGTTTTGCTTTATATGGCGTTTACAAGAATCAATACCTCCTAACCAATAAAGCCAAGGAACAAGAAGAATTTTTAAAAGAACAAGGATTTAAATGAGCTGCCCATCGGGTGGCTTTTTATTATGAACATACATGAAAAGGAGACGATGGAAAATGACAGTAGCATTGCAAACTTTATTAGATCGTTCAAATAAAAATATGGGTTCTTATATGAATTCAGTGGTGAAGGCCTCGGCATTGGAAATGATAAAACGAGCATATAAGGAAGGGATATACGTCCAAATAAGTTCAGGTTATCGGTCAATGGAAGAACAGGCTACCCTATACGGTCAAAGCCGTCTTTATAGCTACAAGGGTAAAAATTATAGCAATTTAGCCAAGCCAAAAGTGACGCAAGCGAAACCTGGACAATCCATTCACAATTATGGATATGCCATTGATTATTTCCTTGTGAGTGATGATGGAAAAACAGCTTTGTGGACGGTAAATGCAAAATGGAGACGTGTAGCTGACATTAGGAAAGAACTTGGCTTCAAATGGGGGGTAGATTGGACAGGCTTTAAGGATTATCCACATTTAGAAATGACAGGTGGCTTGTCCTTTGCACAGCTGCAGGCCGGAAAAAGACCGAATCTAACCTTGAAGTTTAAGACAGGTACAGAAGTTGTTGATGCTGGTTCACCTAAAAAAGAAGTAGCTCCTGAGGTAAGTAAGAAGCCTTCGAAAGGCAAAGGAGATATCACTGTTATCTCTATTCAAAAAACACTAAATAGCAGGTATCGGTGTAACCTCATTGAGGACGGTATTCCAGGTCCAAAAACGAAGTCCGCGCTTATCAAAGCATTACAAACAGAACTTAACAAGCAGTTCAATAAAAAGTTGGTTGTGGACGGAAAATGGGGAGCCAAGACTAAGGCAGCCATTGTCACTGTTCAAAAGGGTGCAAAAGGCAATTTAACTTGGATTCTGCAGGCTACACTTTACATTGAAGGATATAACCCGGGATCACTCGATTCCATCTTTGGGGAAGGTACTGAAACGGCATTGGAAAAGTACCAGAAAGCCAAAAAGATTACTGCTGATAAAAAGGCCGGCAAAGCTTCTTTCGCTGAATTATTTGCTGCATAAATAAAAAACATTTGAGAAAGAATGATTATGGTACTAACTCCACAGGTAACTCCATTAAAAATGCCCTTACTCGCTTTGAGTTGGGGCTTTTTAATTAGAGGTAATAATATGAAGTTCAATATAAAATATTATTCTACCACACTGAAAGAACTCAAAGATTATTCGTTTAACTCTTTCCTTTTTTTTATATTTAGTATAGTATTACATTTGAACCATAAAAAGTTAATAATATAGTACATATGCACTTTTAATAGTTAGATATGCATTGCATATGTACTATAAAAAAAGGGAGAGCAAAATGTTTAAGAAATTACCAAGGATTATGATAGTAGTTTTATCAGTGGTTATGTTAGTTGGAGGAATCTTACCGAGCGTGGGATATGCACAAGATGGATCAATTAATAATGAAATTGATTCAGAGAGTACAAAAAGTACAGTATTGACTCTAGATGATTCCATGACAGTTAGTGAACAAAACTCCATGATTAATGATTATCTAAGTGATCCAAATGTAGAAGAGTTAATTGTTCTTGATGAGTCATTATTAATAGAGAATAATGATACCGAAAATGAAACTACCCCCACCCCACGTGCTATAATTAATCAGTATAAAGTTAATAATGTACGAGGAGGCTCTGATGTAACAGGATCTAGCGGAATTGCCACTGCTATTGGTGAGGTAGGAATATTATTAAATATTGGTCAGACAAAATCAGTGGCCACTACAGTTAGTGCAGATTTTGGTGCTAGTAATGCTGCACTATCAGGGGCTCTAGGGTATAGTGTTACGGGTTCAACATCTATAACGATTTCTGGTCAATATAGAGTACCGAGTAAAGTGAATGGAAAAAAAGTTAAAACATGTAAAATGACGGCGTATCCTGTATACAAAACTAAACTATATGATGTACATAAAATGCCGTGGAATGCCTTTAGTTGGACTAAAATGGGAACAGGAAAAGCAAAAAAAGCTTATGGAGTATCATATAAAAAAGTATATACCTATAAATAAAGGATGAAGTTTAAATGAAAAAAAAATATATAGCTATAATTTTTATGCTAATTATAATTATTGGAAGTCTGCAGATTCCTAGTCTACTAGAATCAATATATCCATTGGCTAAAGAAGATAGAACTGAAGCTTTTTATAATATTAGATATTTCTTGCAAGGGATTTTTTCTTTGGTAGGCATAATATTTGTTAATATTATACTGTTAACATATTTCAAGAATAGTGATGTTGATAAAAAAAACTATTCAAATAAGTAATTCAAGCCCTCTTCGATGAGGGCTTTTCTTTTATACAGCCATGTATGATTTTTTTTGCATTTTCCTGTCGATACCTTAATAGTTGTCTTCTTTTTTTAAGCCTTGACTTTTATGTATCATACGAACACTTTTCAAAAAAAGTTTCTTATCCAATTTACCTCTAATCAGTACTTCGTTTTGTCAAAACACTCCTTTCCATATAGATTTGTCTACATTCTAAAAGCCCTTCTCGTGTGAGAAGGGCTTTATTGTTAATCTTCAAATAACTCGTCCATTAGGTCATCGATTTCTTTTCTTAATTTTTCAGTGCCTTCTTTGGAAATAGTGATCTTATCATTATCAATAATCAACATATCTCCGACTTTGGCTCCTTTAGGAAGAGAATGCTTAGGTATATCCTTCATTTCCCCACCATCGATTTCAACGACAGCAATATTTCCCTCAAAGCGATCAATAACTCCTTGTTGCATTTATTTCACCGTCTTTACGTTAATATTCTTACCTGTAGAAGTAAAGATAATGTTGCCTGATTTGTCTGTGCGGTATGTTTTGGCTTTAATTGAGTTTAATCTTTTTACTACTGTAGAAGTAGGGTGGCCATAACCATTTTTGCCGACACTAATTACAGCGTATTTAGGTTTTGCCTTATTAATAAAAGCAGAACTTGAAGATGTTTTTGCTCCGTGATGGCCAACTTTAAGTACATCTACACTAGGTACTAGCTTTTTAGCTAGCATATCTTTTTCGGATTTTTCTTCTGCGTCACCAGTGAATAAGAATGTCTTTTTATCATGTTTTAGTAACAGTACAGCACTCCAATTATTTAAGTCCGTCTTAGTGTAATCTTTAACTGGAGCAATGAATTTTAATGACGTATACTTTGCTTTCGTTGTAATTTCTATTCCAGTCTTCGCAGTTTTTATTTTAAGTTTCTTATTCTTAACAGATGTCAAAAAATCTTTGTAGGCTTGTGTAGTGTGAGAAACTTTAGGAGCATACACAGATTTTACATTAAGTGATTTAATCACATAAGCTAATCCCCCCACATGATCAGCATCCGGATGAGTAGATACTACTGCATTAAGAGTTTTTACCTTCAGTTTTTTTAGGTAGGAAACAATCTCATCGCCTTTTCCTTTGCCGCCACCATCAATTAAAATGTTTTCATTGCCAGTTTGAATTAGAATGGAATCACCTTGACCAACATTAATAAAGTGTACCTTTACATCGTTTGCTGCTTCAGCTGTTTTGATTCCTGTAAATAAAGATAAAATCAGAACTGCTACAAAAAGAATTTTTAAATTTCTCATTACTTTCCCCCTCAAATAATTAGGTAATTTGAACCCTTTACCAACTTTAGAGTAGTTTCCCATATTTAGCTAGACTTAAATTTATTTTAAAAACCGAGTCAGCATTATCTAAATTCCAGAAAGCTAAAAATAATGTTATTAATGTTGAATAGTGATCTGTTGAAATAGCAAAAGTTGTATTTTTTTGTAAAAAAATTGTAATTTAATAGAAATATATGTTATAATCTTCTTGTGTAAAAATTTGGTTATTGAGTATTGAAGGAGATGGAATATTTAATGTTGAAGAAATTATGTGTTGTGGGTACAATTTTTGCAGGTCTAACCATGGGGAATAGCGCTCTGGCAGCTGAAATAGAAACGGAAACAACTATTACTAACATATCGGTTCTATCTGAAGTTAGCAGTGTAACTCCTGGTATTGCAACAGCTACAGCTGGTAAAACGATTAAAGTTACCTCCAAAGTTAATGCAAAGAACCCACTTGTGGGATCTCCAAATGCAACTGCTACTTCATCAGCAAGTGCAATCGAGGACTCTATCAGTGCAAAAGTTAGGGTATATAACAGTAAGGGAGGTTTACAAGGGTCAAAAGAAGATAAACAGTCTTACTCGAAGTATGCTGGGGCAACATATACTAGTAAATCTGGTTCAATCCCTTCTAAAGCTTTTGGCAATCATAATTATATTAAGAAAAGTTATAAGACTATCAGGCATGAAACTGTGGATACATATTAATTAAAAGAAGAAGTTAAGGCTGACATTAGTTAGCCTTAACTTCTTTTCTGGGAGCGGGTTATATGAAAAAACAAATTATTGTAATAACGGTCATTTTATTAATTGGGATTTCAGGTTGGTTATTATATGATATTAACCAACCTGAAAAAACAAATGGAAATACAAAAGGAGTTCAACCAGGATTTGAGGAAGGTTCTAACACCATATCCTTCGGCCTATTAGATGAAAACGATAAAATAGTAAATAACGGAAGTATACTAGAACCAAAGGGAAATAAGCTCGAGTATACCTTATCTCTATCTAATTTTATCGAAGTGGAAAGGGACTATGCATTAATCGTCCTTGATAACTTTAAACAAATTCCTTTTACAGTACAAGGAAAGCAGTACAATGTGTATCCTTTTAATGCGAAGGCAAATAAAACCGTTGATTTCAAGACAAGTATTTCCGTTAAAAAAGATACAAGTGAAATTGATTATCTTATTATTAAAAAACCTAATTATTTTACAGAGAAATTAGATATTCCAAAGATGCATTCATTACAAGAAATTTTACCTATGCGCTTTCAGGTTAAGAACAACAGTCAGAAACAAAAAACAGCTACCTTTACTCCTGAAGAAATGTTTAACGAAGGACCAAACGATACCATATTTATAAGTAAACAAAAAGAGGAACTAACGATTCTTCCAACAGAAAAAAGTGGGGAAGATATTTATATATCCGTCGGAAATATTAATGAGGAAAAAGAAAACTACAATATTATTGCTTTAAGTAATTGGAAGCAAGTTCCTTTTGGGAATAATGAAGTAGTAGGTAATGTATTAGTTAATCCAGGTGAAAGAAAAGTTTTTAAATTTAAACTGCCATTTGTAAAGGCTAATTCGAATTTTCAAGTTATTGCTTTACCAAGACCCTATGAAGTTAGCGAAAAAGATTATGAGAGCACAAGAGCAGAGGGGTCAATGCGAACAGTTATAAAACCCTAAATAGTATAATAAATAGGACCGAACAGCTCATTAACCTTAGATATAAAAACAAATCAAATTCTCTGACAGTTTTTATCAAGTTGATAAAAATATTTATGTTTGTGAGTTAGTCTGATTTTTTGATGCTAGGTCTAGTAATTCAGAGTAATGTCTATACAGGTAGAGAAAAATTTCCTTAGCTTATTTGAAACCCTTCTCTAAATTGAGAAGGGCTTTTCTAAAGTATAGGTTTAACCTTTTTAACTAACTCCGTAATATCAATATCTCCCATATAAATCACCTGATCAATCCGAAAATCCTTACTAACTGAAAAACTCATTTTAATCTGCTGGATCCATTCGTAAGCGGTAATGGCTGCTGTCCAATCAGGATCTTTCTTATAATCCGAATTAGGAACAGTGAAGCTGCCACTTTGTAAAAAGTTAATCCCCTTTAAATGTAAGTAAACCTTTATATTTATGTTCAATGTAGCACCTCACTGTTCGCTTAGATTATTCAGTACCTATCTTCCTTGTATAAATTATCTACTTTTACATCCGGTGAATTGAGTAGTTTGTGCTCTTTGTTAATTTTAGGTTAGGTATTAAAATTTATCCAGTGAAAATTTTATAGTAATGAAACACCTATTTGTGTAGAGCCTAATTCCACAAAAAATAAATATAGCAAGTGTTTGCCAATCCTGAGTAGGCAGGCGGTTTAAGAGTGTTGGTAGATCTACTTATACACGCTGTACTTTTTTGAATTTTTTTAAAAAAAAGTGAAGGCTATACTAAAACTGCCCGAAAATCACCCGAGTAATGCCCGATAATGATTGAGTTGAAATGATTTATTGTGATAAAAAAATTTCAAAGAACCCTTATAAAAAGGTGTTTTGGTGAGAGATTGATAGACTATTAAAGGTTAGAGCATGTTCCGCACACAAGTCCACCCATGGGAACGCGAACAATATATGTCTATGTATTAATCATTCAAACCCTTGGCACCTCTGGTGTCAAGGGTTTTTTGTTGTGGGGTGAAAAGCTAAAGAGAGTAGAGCTTAGGGTTTTACCCCTTTTTTCCCTCCTATTCATCTTAATATGTCTTTTGTATAGTTTTCGAAGTTATCCATAGTATCCTTTTCGATCATCAGATAATCATGAGGCATGAAGAAAATATCGGTGATATTTAGTATTTATTTGAATTAACAGCATCCTGCCCAACCACAGCAAATGTTAAATACTATGCTGAAATGATTCGTTCAAAGATAATGAAAGTCAGGTTAAAAATACAGCTCAAATCATTGGAGTTATATCCCGGGATGATTATGAACCGGACGAAGAATTTTCTTCAAATGTGGAGCGGCTGGTGACCGAATTAAGACCTATGGATAACCCCAAGATGCTGCGTTTTTCAGAATCAAGGGATGAGAGTATTACACACACCTTTACACACCCGCAGGTTCTTTAAGACGGGATTTACCGAATATGACAAGTGTGCACAAGGATTATGGAGAGGGTGGCTTTTTATCAGGGCTGGCAGATCTTCAGTTGGAAAAACGGCTTTGGCTTTGCAAAGAATTAATGGGGGTGCTATGCAAAAAGAGGGTGTCGTCCTGGTATGGAGTCAAGAATCAAAAGGAATCCTTTAAAAAATCGGATGGTATCTAAGAAAACAGGTATCCCTTTCCAAAGAATCAAAAAGAGCAAAAGCTTGTTGATATGGCTTATGACAACTTTGAATACCTGCCAATCTTCATGCAGGATAGCTCCGGTGTCACCTCGATGAAATCAAGGCCACAATCAAGCAAATCAATAGGAAGCATTAGTAGTCGATTACCTACAAATCATGAGCATTCCTCAAATGAATGGTGCTACAAGAGCCCTTGCTATTGGTCGTGTAACTGGCCAAGCAAATTGCGATGGAGATGAATTGTTGCTTTATAATGCTTTTTCAAATGACAAGGGAGTCAGATAAAAGGGACGGCCATTGCTTTCTGAATTGAATGAATCAAGTTCCATAGAGCAGGATGCAGATGTGGTCGAGTTCCTTTGGAGTGATGGAGAAACTACATCTCAGGGGGAAATTATCAATCAAACCTTCGCAAAAGGTCGAGGTATTGGTGTGAATGAATTCAAATTACTTTTCTTGAATTGGAAGCAAAAATTTACTGAGGTTCCAAGGGAGGTAAAACAGACATGAACTTATCGGGAGTCATCAACAATCAACTCTCGAATAGCTAGGGAAAATTATAGATTAAGAGATCGTTACGTAGGCATTGGAGCATTCATAACGCACTTTACAAACGAAGATTTACATACTACGAAGCTGCGCCTAATGGTGTCAAAACTAGAATGGTATGAGTGATTGAATGAGGACGGCGACTGGAAGTGATCATTAATTTATATTACAAACTAAAAATAAGCGTCCATTTGGAAGCTTATTTTTTTAGAAAGTGTTTAGTTTTTATTAATATAAAATTATTACATTGGATTTGTTGCGAATAAGTAATCTTTTTTACAATTATAGGGTTTCCTAGACTGGAGCACTAAGATTCGTAATCTCAAGAGCGTTCTAGCACAGTTGCAAGCATGCGATGGACGACCTCGTGGTCACGCGGATCGTGCAGGCGATAGTCTTGGCCAGGAAGAGTATACCACTCCTCGGCGCCGACATACGTAACTGCGAGCGTAAGGATCCCCTCGTCATCGCAGGTGGTAAGCAGTTCAAGTTCTCCGCTAATAACGCCGACCTCAACAGTCATTACACCATGAGTTGCGGTAAAAATTGACGTTTTCTTTTCCATATGAATGAAGTTCCTTTCTGGGTTTGAATGATTGCAAAGTGTGTATTACGGACTTTAGTTGGTGTGTGCATACGCAATAAATGACTCAGTTGGAACAACTATTGAGCATGCTCTGCAATTCGGTCTTCTCAGATGACTGTAGGTTTAGGTTCCAACGGTGCTTTGTGTTGATCCACCACTTAGCATACCCACAATGAGCTCCAGAACGTGGAGGTTGCCACGTTGAAGGATCTTGGTCACCCTTAGACCGATTTGTACTAGCTGTAACCGCGATCAACTGCGGCCCATCGAGATCGTTGGCAAAATCCTTGCGTTTTTCAGCAGTCCAGTTGCTAGCGCCGGATCGCCACGCTTCGGCTAGTGGAACGACGTGATCAATGTCCATTTCGGACGGTAAGTAAACACTGACCCCATCGTAATAACTGTACCACTTACCCGAAGTGACAGGACAAGTTCCGGAAAAATAGTCAGCGTCACGTTGGAGCACTTTCTGCCGGGTGTCGCAGCCACCACCTTGGCTAATCCAATGTGTGAACTGCTCGCGTGAGTATCCGGTCATGGAGCCTTCAGACTTCACGGTTAGCGAATTCAATTGGGACTGTGCGGTAGACTTTGAAGGTGTGCCAGGGGGGGTAGCCATGGCCATCGGCAGGTCAAATTGAAAAACAGCGAACCAGAGTAACAACGCAAGAACAACAAACATCGATTTCTTTAGCATAGAAATGTCTCCCTTAAGCAATTTTTTTATATTATCACCTATGTTCATCACTAGTAAATTAACATAGGCGTTAATAGTGGGATAAAGTGTGCAACCAAAAATCATAATTGGTCATGGCATTAACTCATTACCTGTCTATTGCTTAAAAGATATGGAATTAGTAATCTGTATCGTTCTTGTGTAGTTTTCCATAAGAAAAGGAAAAAAATTGAACCTCACTCGTAATGATAGTGTATGTCCTAATTGTTTTACAAGTTAAAAAAATGTAAATTATCTATTTTTTCTAAAAGGATTCTAATGTTCACAATTTATTAATCTCTGGTCATTCGGGAAACATGAGTTTAACACTGGTTCATATCTCTTTTTGTCGAATTTATAGAGCAAAAAGAGAGGATAAATTAAATGAACAAAGAGGAATTGTTAATTATAGTCCTAAATTTTTTAAAAGATAATATATACACTTCAATTAATTCTATAAGACTTATAGTTGAAAAGAAGTTGGAAAGTCAAGGGATCATTGGAGAAATTACTACCGGAAATAGATATTACTCAGCAACACAATTAGTAAAGATTTCTCACGATAATGCACGACTAATAAATTAAGTAATTTATGATCTTATTTACGAAAGAATTCTTACTCCAAGAAGTAATAGGAATCAGTTAGATTTACCTTAAGTTCATGTAAGTGATAGTAAGAAACTAGCTGAAAAGCTAAAAACACTGAAATGAATTTTTTTAAGCACTCATTCAATTGGGTGCTTTTAATTTTAGGTAATAATCCGATAATATCCTTGAGGTGAGTTATGGAAAATGTAAATTGGTACCCTTTAAAACAAACATTGGATGTAATGTCATTAGAACTAGCTTTAATTTTATTTATACCTTTAATAGTGGGTTTAATCGTGAAATTTACACTTGCTAGGGTAATAAGGTTACCTAATAATATTTCAAATTTTGTATCTACAGTAGTTGTGTTATTGATTATTTATAAGGTGGTAATTATAGTTTTGGGTTAGATATGATAAATGTTTATCCTTTAATCGGATGCTTTTATTCTTTTAGAAATACTACTTTATAAATTATGTGTGAACTGAATATGGCAATACAAATAGTTGTCACAAGGACCTGTCTCTTATAAGTAGAACCTTTCAAGAAAGACTAGAAAGGTGGTTTTTATTTTGAAATATTGTATTGCAACTTTTATTTTTCCTCGTGGTTACAAGACTGAACTTCTATTAAAAGGCAGGTCTATTAGTTTTATTGAAGAGCAAATAAAAAGATACGTCAGTGGTTGGATAAGTACATCCAATCTCTTTATCATCGTTACCAGGAAAGGAAATCGTAATGTATACATTTAATTCAAGAGAAGAACTTACTGCATTCGTACAGGATGAAATAATCAACACCACTGAAGCATTAGAAATTCTACAATGTTCAAGACAAAACCTAAATAACTTAGTTAAAAGAGAAGTTATTACTCCAATTAAGGATTTGCCTAGAGACCGGCTTTTTCTTAAAGAAGATATCGTAAAGCGTAAAGAGTATATGGATAAGAAAAGAGTAGCATCATCCTAGTCGATGGTGCCTTTCTTTTGAGCACTTAAAAGCTATTTTTCGTACTCCAATTGTAGTACGGGGTCAGCGTACTACAGCTGAATGAATGAGTGAAACTATAAAATATGTCGTAATTTTCCGTAATAATCCGATATACATCCTGTCGATGAAATGGCGTTAAAAATATCATTCGTTTTAGGAATCCCTTTATTAGTTGGTTTAATCGTGAAGTTTACCCTTTCTCGAAAAATAAAGTTGCCTGATACTATTTCAAATTTTGTATCTACAATAGTTTTTCTGCTTATTTTTTTAAGATGATAATTTGGATTTTGGGCTAAGTTTTTATTGCTAAATATCTATTTAATTATATGATTTTTTATTTGTTTTTCCCGTTTTACTTAATTTAGAATAAATGAAAATTTAAAATATATCTTCTTTTTTTATATATATCCTATTTATATATGTAAATAGGTATGTTGTAATTAATATATAGAAAGGAGGTGGAAAGAATGGCTAGGGAACTTGGACATCAAGGATAAACCGACTATCATAATCGCTTTTGCTGGCATCACGACAATAACGAAAAATGTGCTAGACATCAAAGACAGAAGCGAAAAAAAAGAAAAAAGAAAAACAGATACAGAAAAAAAGAAGCGTAAGTAAAAAACAAATAAGAAGAAAAGGAGGTGATAACCTCACTTCCTTTTCTTCAAAAATAAAATTAGCCATTCTTTCATTCAAATATGAAAAAATTCTTAAGGTATTTTGATTGGTCCATCATCGCTTTAATGGGGTTTGTAATTATCTATTGGCTGGATTTTAACAAAAATCCATTCTTGTCTTATTCCTTTGTTGTTATATTTGTCCTTGTAGTAATCTCCAGTATTATCAAGTATATGGTGGTGGATAAAAAGGCATAAAAAAACACCTCTTTAAAAAAGAGGCGTAAGTAAAAAACAAATAAGAAGATAATACTTCTTATGAGTAAGTATAACTTTCAATAATTGAATACACAAGGGGCATTTATCAATGGAATTAACACCAGAAATTAAAGCTTTAATTGTTGATGAGGTATTAACAAAACCTGAAGTCCTTGCCCTATTGGGATTAACAAGGCAATCAATGCACAGTCATTTAAAAAGAGGGCACATACAACCGTTTAAAGAAAGTGGAAATACACAGTTATTCTTTAAAGAGGATGTTATGAAATTCAAAGATTCCCTTGAAGAGAAACGGAAACTTTTTAGACCATATGACGAAAAAGAATAATCAGAGCATCCATTAATGAAGTGAACCCAAAAAGTTAGACATTGTATTTAGTTAGGCAGCCTTGAGGGCATGAATCCGGAAATCAACCGGGCTCATGCCCTTTAATTTCACTTTAATTCGTTGATGATTGTAATAATAGATATACTCTTCTAATTCTTGTTTGAAATGCTCCATACTGTCAAATTCATGTAAATAAAGTAATTCAGATTTTAATAAACCAAAGAAGTTTTCCATGACAGCGTTGTCGAGACAATTTCCCTTCCGGGACATACTTTGTGTAATCCCATGTGTCTTCAGGGCATGTGAATATGTTTTCATCTGGTAATGCCAGCCTTGATCTGAATGAAGGACGGGTGAATCCTCCGATTCCAATTTTTTAAGGGCTTGGTCTAACATTTTGGAGACTAAAGGATAAACAGGACGTGATTCGATATTGTAGGCGATGATTTCTCCATTAAATAAATCAAGAATAGGTGATAAGTACAGCTTCTCACCGTATAGGTGAAATTCTGTCACATCCGTGACCCATTTTTCATTAGGCTTCGTTGCTTTAAAATCACGTTTGAGTAGATTAGGGGCGATCTTTCCCACCTTGCCTTTATAAGAACGGTATTTCTTCATACGCACCAGACACTTTAATCCCATCTTATTCATTAACCGAAGCACCGTTTTATGGTTCACCTTAAAACCCCGATTACGCAATTCTAAAGTGATACGCCGATAGCCATATCTTCCTCTGTTTAAATGAAAGATCTCTTCGATGACAGACTTTATCTCCACGTATTTATCTTGACGCCCGAAGGCCTTTTTCCAATAATAATAGGTGCTCCGTGCGATATTCGCCACAGATAGAAGTAGCTTTAAATTAAATTCTCTCCTTGGTTCGTGCACTCCTTTCGCTTTTTCTTGCGTTCTGACGCTTCTCTTTCCTGAACTAAGGCGTTTAACTTTTTTAAATAGGCATTCTCCGCACGCAACCGCTCATTTTCAGCCTTTACTGCTTCTAATGATCCTTCTGCTAATATTATCTTCGTTTCTTTTTTCATGGATGGACGCCCCTTTTTCTTTGATTTAAGGGTGTCTACTCCTTCCGTTTCACATTGTTTTTGCCAAAGTAATAGGGTAGAAGGTGCCGGAATATTGAAAATCGCAGCGGTTTCGCGGATGGACGTCCCTTGTTCGTTCATATATTCAAGTACCTTCAGTTTATCTTCTACCGTATAAGTTGTATAGCGTTTTTCAAATGCACGTTCTCCATGATATTCATACTGGCGAAGCCAAGTTTGGAATACTTCAGAGGATACTCCAACGGATTTGGCTATGCTTTTATATCCCTCTGTACCTTCAAGATACCTTTTTACAGCTTGTATTTTTTGTTGTTTTTTAAATTTAGCCATATAAAAAACTGCACCTCCAATTGTTAGATGTGTCTAACAATCGGGGTGCAGTTCATTAACTTGGGTGCTTTTTATTTGGGAGGAAGACAATAATTTACAAAAAAAAAGAATTACAATAAAAGTTGTGATTTACAACTAGTGGGGTGTGACCAACCCTTTCGGGTGATCAGCAGACCCCAATGTTATTCCTTATTATTTCTTTTGAAGCCAGTGATTAAAAAGACTGACTGTTATTCCAATTACAACACCAACAAATATATTAGCCATTATAAGCGTCATTTGGCATTCCCCATTTCAACTGAAAATGGGGGTCTGCGTAATTATATTATTAATAAAAGTGAATTTGGTTAACGTTTTTGAAGAAAAAAACCAAGCATCCGCCTGGTTCAAATTTTTCGTTTTATACCTAAACGGTCTTTAATAGCAAACTGTAGTAACTGTGAGAAATTAATCCCTTCAGATTCAGCAGCATCGTTTAGCCATTTTGGAATGGTTAAAGTTTTTTTTATTGCTTTGTTTTCCATTTCTTCACGAATATAGTCAGTCCATGCTTCAATGATGGTTACAAATCCACCTAAGGGCACATCGATATTACTCGGCGTTGAAGGAGAAGGAATAGTTTCACCATCTTCTTCCATGCCGTAAAGGAAACCTTCCAATACGTCTTTTGCCATACGAATGGATTCTGATAAGTCAGAGCCTTCAGTAATACAGCCTGGAAGGTCTGGGAAGGTAATGGTATATCCTTCACTTCCATCTGTACCAGGGTCAAATATTGCAGGAAAATAATACTTAGCCATATATATATAAACCTCCTTTGCAGGAGGGCTATTTACTTTAGCCCTGCCTGCTTGAGTATTGAATTTAGTGTTCCGAGTTTCATATCTTTTCTAGGGTGAGGAACTGTTACAGTTCCTTTCTTAGTTGGGTGTTTAAAATGGTGATGGCTTCCAACAACTCTGTGTAAGTACCAACCGTCTTTCTTAAGGACTTTTATTAATTCCCTAGAAGATATTATTTTCTCCCCCTTTCTATATATATTGTAACACGTGTTAATAATACGTGCAATTAAATTATCGAAAAAGATACGTGTTTTTTATAAGTGTTTTGAGTGAGCATCCATTAACTTGGGTGCTTTTTATTTGCAGGAAAATAGTCCCTTTTGTCAAATTTCTTTTAAAAGGGAGATGATAGACATGGGTTTTAGATATGATATGAAAGATAAAACTGGTCAACAACAAGCAATTGTAAGAGCAAGAGATGAAGCAGAAAAACGAAGAGAACAGGAAGATTCAAATGAAATTAAATGTTCACCAAGTCCTAGAACAGCGGACTTTGAAGGTGTTTATTTTACTAAAAATAATATACCTTTGTTAGAGCTGAGGGTATCTGGTACCGCAATGGTAAATGGTCCATGTAATTTGAAAAAAGTAAAAATTCACGACTGGTTATGTAAAACAGGTAGAAGCTTTATTGGACAGGTTAAGGAATTTGAAGTATTAACGATTACTTCCTATGATGTACTAGATAAAAAATTAATAACTGATTGGAAAAATCTAAGAAGAGAAGCTTTAACGCCAGAGAACTCAAGTGGTCATGGTGGTACGATACGTCCTTAGAAATAAAAAGATTAGAAAGCAACCATTCATTGGGTGTTTATATTGACGATTGTAAACATAAATGACACTATTTACTTCTGCTATAGACGTCTACAATTACAGAAATGCTAATAATTACACATACACTTTGGAGGAACGGACTTACCAAATAGCATATGACTATAATGGAAAAAAACAAAAGATGGAAACTTTGAATATGAAGGTTTTGTGGGAGATATTGATGCTGTGAATCTAGCCGACAAATTATTATCCGATAGAACTAAATCTATTGTTTCAGCTTTTTAAGAATATCACGATAGCGACCAATCAAATACTAGGTATACGAGATAATACCAGAATTAATTCGGTGGACAAGAAAAAGCATTAAGAGATGGTGTGAGAGATATCATGATTGGAAATGATCCAGACATTAAGACTGTTAGAAAACTTATTCGGGGAAGTGTGTGGCAATAGGTGTTCCTTATTATACCGATGAAGAAGGAGAAATTATTGCGACAACTTTTGCAGGCAAAATCTTAGACCTTTCTGGAAAGTAAAAAAGATAGAATGCCATACAATCTTTGGAGTGTATGGCATTCTCCTGTTAAAATTGATTTGATTGATCAGATTTATTTTCAATGAGAACATCCGTTGAAAAATTGTAAGATATTGTTTTAGTTGATTTTTCAAATCTCATTGTTATTGTAACATTTTCTTTGTTTTTCCAAGTTGCATTATATCTTTCTTTATGGTTAGACTCTTTTAAGTTATCTACTCTTATCTTTTTAGTTTTTATGGTTTTTCCATCAGATGAAAAATACACTTTTACTGCCTCAGAGCCTCGAAGCAAACCATTTCCGTATTCATAAATTTCAACCTCAGCATTTCCATCTGGTGAATTACTTCCAGTAAGGAAAGTTTGTTCAAAGTATATCCAATAAATTCCGTAAGAGAGAGAAACTAAAAGAACTGCTAATAGACTAAAAATTAAGGTTTTGAATGTTTTTCTTTTAGTAACTCTAATTTCTTCTTTAATTATGTTATCTTCTGATGACCATTTTTCCATAAAGCACCACCTTGATGATATAATAACATTTACCATCGATAATTAAAAAAGAGTAGAACAAAGTATTATCAATTTACTAGAGAATATTATTGGATACTTGTGTGGGTATCTTTGAGAATCCAATAAAAAGAAATTAAAATATAGATAAAATAATTTAATTATTTTAAAGTCATAAACTTTGAACGAGAGCGTCCTAAATAGGATGCTTTTATTTGGGTAATAAAATATTCCATTTTTCATTGATGATTGTAAATATAAATGGTGTAATTAATATATAGTAAGGAGGGGAAAACAAGTGAACATGGATGATGTAGAGAGAGGTTTTAGTCTAGTAGTGATGACGGTCACAACAGTCACCGCAATCATAGCAACTAAAAAAAATCTTAGCGACCTAAAGGATAAAGCGACACTCCCAGTCAAAGAAACGTCGCAAGTAAGGTCTAAGGGGAAGGGGAATTTTCTTCCTCTTCTAATCATTTTACCATGTTCGCTTTAAAATTATGAAAAAAAATGATTGGTTTTTCATTGCGATTTTGGGATTGTGTGTGTTTAATCTCTTTACCATCAATTTTAAGAACCCTCACTGGATAGAGATTGTGACTATCGTTTTAACTGTCCTTGCACTATTGATTACGATATTTAACCTATTCTTAAAGTGGAGGATGAGGAAAGGTGAATGAGCAAGAGTTTCACTTTAAAAATATAGAAGAGCTTAAACAATTTATTGAAAATGATATTGTGACCACTAAAGAAGCAACAGATCTAATAGGTTGTTCAAGACAAAACATTAAACAGTTGGTGGATTATGGCACATTGAATCCTATTAAAGTAACATCACGTGAGCGTTTGTTTTTTGAAAGTGGATATCTTAAATTACAAAATGAAAAGAAAATAAACTTTGGAAAGTCTTCTCATTTATGGGGCGGCTTTTTGAATTGGAGAAGGAGTGGAGGAATATGCCAAAGACAACTCAAGAATTAGCAAAGGAAAAAGTTATTGCATTGCTTACGAGCTATGATGGCGTACATCGACTACGATACTAAGGAAGATTAGTACAGTATTCGACTTGATAAGGAAAAAATTGATACCAATACTTGTGATTGACGAGGCCTACATTTTCGTTTATGGAGTTAAGCTAATTGATGGTTTTCTTAAAGGCCTTCAGCCTGATCATCGATTGAATCTCTTCAAGAACATCATCATTTTCTTGTACATTTACATCCGAACTAGCAAAAACGCTTTCTATACAGATGGAGAATGATATTTTAAGGCAAGCAACACTGATACTAGGACGAAATTAAATGTTAATGAGCGGCTTTTTAAAAAATCAAAATGATAAAATGAATTCAAGGATCTGGTACAAATACGTTACTATTTTGAAAAGTGGAGAGTTATGTTTGCTTACCGTAGGTGTGAAATGGAGCTTTAATGCGTTATTATAGGATAGTAAGAGAAAGTGAATTGCTAAATTGAAATACATAAAAAGGATGGGTGAATACGAATGGCAATAGTTGATGTAACGGTTATTCCTGTCGGTACACAAACCCCAAGTGTGAGCAGTTATGTGGCAGATATCCAAAGGGTATTAAAGCAATATGAAAATAAGGGAGAGATTCAATTTCAACTGACTCCCATGAATACAATCATTGAAGGCGACTTGCCAAAGTTGTTTGAAGTGATCCAAGCGATGCACGAAATACCTTTTGAAAAAGGTCTTGCTAGAGTTTGTACGAATATCCGAATTGATGATCGTCGTGATAAAGAACGCAAGATGGAAGACAAAGTAAAGCGAGTGGAGAGTTTACTTGAAGAATAAAAGTTGCTATAAGTATTAGTTCTAGCAATGAAATGTTATAAACTAAGCATTATATTAGGATAAGTAGTCCATTAGAAGAGCTGATTTTCAGAAGTATCTTGGAACCGAAAGAAAGGTTCTCGAATCCTCCTGTAATCATTTTGCAAATAAAAAGCGGTGGAAGCTTGATTCTAAACTTTCACCGTTTTTTTAAATTTTAACGGTTGTTTTCTAAAAGATTGTTGCTTTCTAGATGAAAAATTAATGTTGCGGTATCAGTGCATAATAAAGCAGATAGGTGAAAGAAATCACCTATCACAGCATCAATTTCTTCAGCCTTAACCGGCATTCATTAATGATTAATTAGTTAAATATTAAGACTATTTAGTTTACTTGGGTTGATAGGTAATATATACTAGAAGAAAATCATTAGGAGTTGACTTTATGCTTGATAAGATCCGGAATAAATTTATTCCTGCACTAGAAACGGGAGAAGAAGTGGGTAATATCTATTCTATTTTACCCCGGCCTGGAACCATTATTGCCGAGGCCACTGATGAAGAAATGGAAAAGGCAGCAGAGCTTGAAATCAAACATTATGCTCTGATGCGGCTGCAGGATATGAATATACAATTTGATGGATCGTCTTATAAGGAACTATTGAAAGATTTTCAAGACTTTGAAGCCGATTCGTGTAAATTTTGGAGAGGTGTAGCTAGCCGCATATCAGTTCCATATGAATGGCCAATAAGAATTGATCATGCAAACGGCCCTATTTATCTTGGGGGCGATTTATACGAAGAAGAAGAAGAGACAGAAGATTGATAGAAGCATATATAGCGGAATAGGAAGTGAACGAAGAGCGTTAGCCAATGAAGGTAACGCTCTTTGTGTTTGCAATTTTAGACTGATTAATGAGAAAGATTGATTTTCCTTCAAGATTGAACGAAATGGTTTCGTTCAATAAGACCTAGATCATAAAAAAGAGCCTCTTTTATTTGTTGGTGATTCCAACAATCCATCAATCATTTAAACGAGTGGGATTCATTAGACTCCCCATTATAGATAAGGTAGCCAAGTACAGGATGAATAAGAAAGGTTCCCACAAACTGTTCTATCAGATTGTAAGGTTTTTTTAGATGGAATGAAAAGAGGTTTTTGAAATGTGCATACAGAGATGACTTTAAGAGTACAAACACTATTTAAAACAAATGGATCGTATATGCATCTATTTTTAGGGGGTCATTTAATAATTCCATTGGTTTTGTTTTCATTCCAAGTTCATGGCACGTTTGGGGAATTAATTCAAGGATTTCATCATTGGCAAATTCATAATGAAACGTTGATTTTAATGAATGTTCCAGTTCTATTGTACTTATTTTATTAAACTTTTCACCTACTATGATCAAATCGTATTTTTTCATGACCTCTTTCCAAGATTCTTTGGAATCGATTGTTAAAGCGGATTTTCTCAGTTCAATTAATACCTCGGTTAATTTTTGCCGTTTCACCGTATTAACACCCCCAATCTAATTAGGTATATTATATCGAAAATAAGATGGGAAATCGGTATAAATGCTCAAAAACCCCATTTTTCTAGATGATTTTGATTCATAAGTGGCGTGTTAAATGATTTGATGGAAAAAAGAAGGTACCGACGAGTTTATGCATGGATAGATATCAAATAAGATGAAGGCTTCCTCGTAATAAAGGGTTAAGTATTTAATATAACAATAATAATGTGATAAAAAACAACATTTTTTTATTGTAAAACAATAAAAAATGTATTAAAATCAATTTGACAATAAATTAGTGAGGTGTTTTTTTCATGAATCGAGTGTCGACGCAGTTTTTAAAGATAGCCGTTATTCTTATAGGACTGCCGGTTCTTGCTTTATGCATCTTTTTGGTGCCTGAAATAGCAAAGTTTGCCGTAGAGTCATTTCCAAACATACCCTATTTGAATTATTTTGTTTTTGTTTATATGTATGTAACGGCGATGCCTTTTTACATTGCCTTATATCAAGCTTTTAAGCTTTTAAGCTATATTGACAAGAATAAGGCATTCTCGGAATTGTCTGTAAGGGCGTTAAAGAATATAAAAAATTGTGCGCTTACGATCAGTATTTTGTATGTATTAGGCATGCCATTCTTTTATTTCATGGCAGAGCTTGACGATGCCCCAGGTATCATAGTAATTGGGTTGATCATTATTTTTGCTTCTATGGTAATAGCGGTTTTTGCTGCTGTTCTTCAACGGCTCTTAAAAAATGCCATAGATATAAAATCAGAAAATGATTTAACGGTCTGAGGTGAATGACATGGCAATTGTAATCAATATTGATGTGATGCTCGCAAAAAGGAAAATGAGTGTTACGGAACTTTCCGAAAGGGTGGGGATCACTATGGCTAACCTTTCGATCTTGAAAAATGGAAAGGCAAAAGCGATTCGGTTATCAACGTTAGAGGCAATTTGTAAGGCTTTAGAATGTCAGCCTGGAGATATATTGGAATACCGAAATGATGAAGTTTCGCAGTGAAAGAGGGGAACTGAACATGCATGTAACCGTAAAAAAAATGGAGTCGCAAATCATGAGGGCAACAAAACAGCTCGTCCGCTTTGGCTGGGAACAGGCTTTATCTTGTTTGTTTCCGGCCGTCATCTTTGCCTCCTTGGCTTTAACGAAATTCCTGCCGCTTCCCTTTCTCCAGCGGTATGACTGGCTGCTGATCATCTGCCTTCTGATGCAGTGGTTAATGTTTCGTTCCGGCCTGGAAACGCGGGATGAACTAAAGGTGATCACGTTGTTCCACCTTATTGGACTTGCGCTTGAGCTTTTTAAAGTACATATGGGTTCCTGGTCTTATCCAGAGGAAGGTTATTCCAAGTTTTTTGGTGTACCTTTATATAGCGGTTTTATGTATGCCAGTGTAGCGAGTTATCTTTGCCAGGCGTGGAGAAGGTTAAACGTTGAACTGGTTAACTGGCCACCGTTTTGGGTGGTTGTAGCTCTTGCGGCTGCTATTTATTTGAATTTCTTCATCCATCATTTTTGGCTGGATGTTCGTTGGGTGCTATCTGGGCTTGTCATTATCGTTTTTTGGCAATCATGGGTCATATATGAAATTGGGGGAACCCGTTATCGAATGCCACTCGCGCTTTCTTTTGTACTCATCGGTTTTTTTATCTGGATAGCGGAAAATATCGCAACATTCTTTGGAGCGTGGGAATACCCAAACCAAACAGATGCGTGGAGTCTCGTTCATCTAGGAAAGGTGAGTTCCTGGCTCTTACTGGTGATCGTCAGCTTTCTTATAGTCGCGACGTTAAAGCAGGTTAAAGGTAAAACCACTTCCACCAATAGAAATTCCGTTTTATAACGGTTGACCTTTCATTTTGTACAAAAAGCAATGTTGTCATGTACCACTATATCAAGGAAGCTTGATGCTCATGCAAACCATTTGCTTGTTTGTTATTTTTTCACCGCAAACATTCATTGTCCAAACGGATGTTTTCCCCTTTGCATAAAATGATACATGATCATAAGGAGGAATATACGTGAGAAAGAAACTGTTGACGACGAGCTCGAAAGGTTTGATGGAAGATTCATTTCCGTTCCAGCTGTATCAAAAAGCAAAAAAATATGGAATTTGGAATCCTCAGCATATTAATTTTTCACAAGATCAAGAAGACTGGAAAACGTTATCAGTTAAAGAAAAGAATTGGATGTTAAGACTCCTCGCTCAATTCCAGGGAGGGGAAGAGGCGGTTACTCTTGATTTACTTCCATTGCTTCGGGTGGTTGCGGAAGAAGGCAGGCTGGAGGAAGAGATGTTCCTTACTACCTTTTTATGTGATGAAGCCAAACATACTGAATTCTTTCGGCTGGTTTTGAATGCCATTGGTGAAAAAGGAGATCTTTCGCACTTGCATTCCAATAGCTATCGTAAAATATTTTATGATATTCTCCCAGAAACAATGGAGCGTCTTTGGCATGAACAAACCCCCGAGGCAATAGCTGACGCAGCTACGGTGTATAATATGTTTGTAGAAGGAGTACTGGCTGAAACTGGATATAAATCATTTTACGATGGTCTGAAAACGATCGGTAAAATGCCAGGACTTATAGAGGGTATCGATCACTTGAAGAAAGATGAATCAAGACATATCGCTTACGGGACATTTTTACTTCAGCGCTTGATTTGTGAGCATCCCCATCTTTTTGATCGGGTGGTTAAGAAGCTCGAAGAATTGGCCCCTCTATCCATTTCCTTAAATGCCGAGGGAGTGATCGGTGATGGGGAAAAATTAAAGCAATACAAGTCTGAAATCAGGAAATACTCTGAGAAACAGCTGATGGTAAGAATTGAAATCCTTGCACGGGCGAAGGGACAGAAAATCGAAGAGATTTATCGATCTACAGGAGCGAACTGACAAATGATATATAACTAAGAGCATAAAAAATGCTTTTTAGTTATATATCTTCTTAAAGTAATGAACATACATTATTTCACCGTAATCCCGACAATAGCATTCATGATTACATAGATCATATTTGTTTCATGCAATGAATCATAATGGGCAAATGAGATAATATATGGATTCAACGATAGTGGGAAGTACGGTCCATAAGTTTTGTACGACCAGTGAATTCAATAAAGTCCACTTTAGTTCATCCATTGAGGGCATGAATCCGGAATAAAGGGTTCGTGCCATTTTATTGATTTCCCAACCTTGATTGAATGAGATGCTTAGGAAATCCTTTTGTAAAGGACTGGCACGTCCGCTTCACCTCCGTTATGTTTGGTCATTTCTTGAAGGGATGTGAGCGAGAATGGTCTAATAGTAGGGGGGCAAACTGTTTTAAGTGTTTAATCAAAACTTAATAATTCTTAAGAAATTACGCCACCATTTCTTCAGGTTTGGATTGTAAAGTAAAAGATAAATTCAAACAGATGGGGTGAAGGTATATGAAGCAGTCCTCTTTCTTATTTCAATTTATGAAAAATCCAAAAACGGTTGGCGCAGTCCTTCCAAGTTCCGGATTTCTTGGAGATAAAATGATAGAAGGAATTGATTTCAACGAAGCGAAATATATTGTTGAATATGGACCGGGAACAGGTATATTTACAGAAAAATTGGTGAAAAAAAGAAATGATCGAACAGTTATTTTATTAGTGGAAAATAATAAGGAATTTTATCTGGCATTAAAAGAAAAATTCAAAGAAGAAAGCAATTTATTCATTGTATATGGATCTGCTCTGAATATTGAACAGTACATAAAAAAGTTCAATATCCCTTATGTGGATTATGTGATTTCCGGGCTGCCTTTTGCAAGTTTACCCAAAAAAATTTCTAGTGAAATTCTATCGAATACCACCAAAATTTTAAAAAAGGATGGACAATTCATTACCTTCCAATACACTAAATATAAAAAGGCTTTCATTGAAAAGTTCTTTAACAAAATAGATATAAAAAAAGAATATCGTAATTTGCCGCCAGCATATGTTTTTAACTGTACGATCCAAGGCCAACATGTGGAGGGTTTTTATGGAGTCCGAAATTTTAATTGTTGATGATGATAAAGAAATCAGAAATCTCATATCCGTTTTTTTGGAAAATGAAGGTTTTCAAACAAAGCAGGCGGAGGATGGTTTTGAAGCTTTGGAATTATTGGATGCCATCAATTTTGATCTCATTATCTTAGATATAATGATGCCAAAAATGGATGGAATGGAAGTATGCATGAAAATCAGGCAAGAACGGAGTATGCCGATACTTATGCTTTCTGCAAAATCAGAAGATATGGATAAAATCCAGGGGCTTGCAATGGGTGCTGATGATTATCTCACCAAACCGTTTAACGCCTTGGAGTTAATAGCAAGAGTGAAGTCACAGCTTAGAAGATATAAAAAATACAACCCAGATGCCAATCAGGGCAAACATATCATTGTAATTGGCGATTTGACCATCAATACTGATACCCGGCAAACCATGGTCGGGGATAAGGAGGTAAGATTAACGCCAAAGGAATTCGATATACTTGAATTGCTAGCTCGCAACAAAGGGATTGTATTGAGTGTCAGTAAAATTTATGAAGCTGTCTGGAAGGAGGGCTTTTTTAAATCTGACAATAATGTAATGGTTCATATCACCAAAATTAGGGACAAGATTGAAGAAGATTCCAAACACCCCATTTATATTAAAACGGTTTGGGGAGTCGGTTATAAAATATGAAAAATATAAAAATTAATGATAAGCTGGTCATAAAATTTTATGTCGTTATAGCGATTAGCTTCCTTTTAGCATTAGGTATGATGATGCTCATAAGTTATTTTACTTTACCTTTATACCTGGATCACCCAACCGAAATCAATTTGAAAAAATATAATTTGATGTTGATTTCTTTAGGTATCCTAACGTTCATCGCAAGCTCATTATTTCTGGTGCGAAAAAAACTGATTTATTTAAAGCATATCACTGAAAATATTGAACAAATCGCCAATGGAGATCTCGGCTTGACGATTGCGGTTCAAGGAGGGGATGAAATAGCACAACTTGCCATGAATATCAATTCCATGTCAGAAGAGTTGAAAAGTAAATTTGAAAATGAAAGACGTTTAGAAAGTTCAAAGAATGAGCTGATAACAAATGTGTCTCATGATTTGCGTACACCGTTAACTTCCATCATTGGGTATTTGGAATTGTTAAGAAAAGGTCAATATGCAAACAAAGAACAATTTCAGGGTTATGTTGATACCATTTATGGAAAATCACAAAGGCTCAAAAACTTAATAAATGAACTTTTTGAATATACCCGTTTATCGAGTCCCGATGTTAGGCTGAACCTTAGGATTGTCGATTTGGCGTGGTTAATAAGGCAAATGTTCGGAGAGTATATTCCGCTGCTGGAAGAAAAGCAATTGACTATCGAGGAATCTATAACGGAAGAAGACATACCTGTTTTAATAGATGTTGAAAAAATGGTTCGTGTTTATGAAAATCTCATTATGAATGCCATTAAATACAGCTTGAAACCATCTCCTTTTCGAATAGTTTTGATTTCAGATGATTCAAAAGCGGTTTTGATCGTATCAAACCAAATCGCCGCTCCCCCTGTAGACGATGCAAATAAATTGTTTGATCGCTTATTCATTGATGATGAGGAAAGGACTGGGAATAGGGGAACAGGTCTTGGGCTCGCCATTTCAAAAAGGATCGTCCATCTTCATGAGGGGGATATTCGTGCGGAGTATAATGACAATTGGATTAGTTTTATCGTGGAACTCCCTATACAAAAATGATGGCTTATGAAGCTTATCCGCTTCATAAGCCATCATTTTTGGTTCCCACTTTCAGGGATGCTGAAGTATACGAGAATCTCGTGGAAAGGAGGGTGAGTGAAGGGGATCGGGAAAATCGTGTAAGAGGCATTATACTTTGCAATTTCAATTGCGGCAAACGGCGGATGTTTTTAAAATAATTCAATATAGTAACCAGCTAATTTGCTAGTATCTTCACCAAAAAACGCGGGTTCATTTTTCATATTAAGGGAATCGCATAAGGTGGGAATGATTTGAAGTAAATCTCCATAGGAGATATCGATATTATGTATTTCTTTCAAGCTATGACAAAATTCTATGCTGTCAATTTTATTGAAATTCTCTCCAATTAAAATCAAATCGTGTTTTTCAATGGCTTTTCCCCATGAAGCATCAGAATCGATTGTTTGAACTTCAGTTTTTAGTTGAACTAAAACTTCTTTTATTTTTTGTGAATTAGTCATTTCTACACTTCCTTTATTTTTATGCAGGTCCATTATACCATAATTTTCAAGAGTTGGGACAATAATAGTGAAAAGTCCCTTAGAAAATCACCGGAGGCTTCCTGAATGTGAAGGCAAGCCGATATTAGAGAAATAAAATGAAGAAAAGCGGGTGACGAAGAATCGTCCTAGCAAATCCGAAAAAGCCGACTCCTGACATACAGGAATCGACTTTTTGAAAGTACTATGAAATTGAACATCCTTTCGTTCATCATCTTTTTACGGATGGCCTTACATCTTCCGGAATAGGGGAGACATAGACCTTCCCTTGCAATCGTTCTTTTAGCTCAGACTTTGCCTGGTCGATCAATTCAGGATTCTCCAATACTTCCACTGCAGTTGCGGCGATAACCTTACCGGCATGAAGCATGCCTTTATGGGCGATGGAGGTTGATCCGAGTGTAACCCACTGCCAGCTATGCAAAGGGGACCCGAGAACAAAACAAGCCGTTGTGCATTGTGCGGTAGGCACGATCCAGCTAACATCTCCTACATCTGAAGAACCCGTCAATGGAGCTTGGGGGCTTTCGAACGGTTCTAACCAATTCGCCATCGCCTCATCTTGGTCATTTTTGAACGGATTGATGGTACTATTCCTCTCTTGCTCCGATAACGTGGCACGCACTGAGCTTGCAAGGCTCTTTTCGCTGTCGTCGTGTTGAGGGATGCCTAATTCTTGAAAATTCTTATACATGACCGATTCCAACACATTATTCGGAATGACATTCGAGCAGGCCTTATCGAATACGATTTCCACTTCGGTTCCTGTCATGAGCGCCGCTCCTCTAGCAATATTACAAACTCTTAAGTAAATATCCTGTACTTGCGCAACTTCTGGAGCTCGAACTAAATAAAGAACCTCTGCATCTTGCTGGACGACATTTGGAGATACTCCACCTGAATTCGTTATGGCATAATGAACTCTGGCTTCTTGGATAATATGCTCTCTTAGATAGTTCACGCCAACATTCATGAGCTCTACGGCATCCAATGCACTTCGACCCAAATGTGGGGAAGCTGCCGCATGTGAGCTTTTTCCTTTGAATTTGAAGTATACTTGGAAATTTGATAGGGAGTCCATGGTCATAATTCCGTTAACATCCAAAGGATGCCAGCAAAAGGCAAAATCGACATCTTCGAATAAACCTTCTCTGACCATGAATGCTTTTCCAGAACCGCCTTCTTCTCCAGGACAGCCATAATAACGGACCGTTCCTTCAATGGAATTCTCTTCCATAAATTCCTTCACGGCGACAGCAGCAGCTAAAGATCCGGTACCAAGTAAATTGTGGCCACATCCATGGCCATTTTCACCTTGTAAGATAGGTTCTTGCCTAGCTGTCGCCTTTTTTTGGCTCATCCCTGACAGCGCATCGAATTCTCCCATGATCGCCACAACAGGTTTACCGCTACCAAAGCTGCCTATAAATGCAGTTTCTATGTTTCCGACACCTCTTTCAACGGTAAAACCTTCGTTTTCTAAAGTCGTGCATAGTAATTCAGCCGATTGGTATTCTTCAAAACGGGTTTCTGCAAAATTCCATATTCGGTCACTAACGTCAATGAATGTTTCCTTTTTTTGTTCAATGATTTCAGATAGTCTATTTATATGTTTCATTACGCCAACATTCCTTTCTGGAAATAGTAAACGGTAAATGCCGAATTATCCTAAAATTCTTCTTGCGATAAGATTCAAAAGTTCAACGCTACGTGGTAGAACCTCTTCCTGGATATCGAATTTAGGGTGGTGATGAGGTGCAGGAATATCGGTCCCGATAATCATATATGTGCCTTTGCCGCCATTATCCTGTACTCTTCGAATCATGAAGCTTGCATCCTCGCTTCCGGCAGAACCGGATTCCCTGCATGCTTTAATTGTTGAAAAGCCATCTACCTGTCTGGCTTCTTCCATGGCTAGATCGACAAGTTCTTGATCACAGCGAATCGTGATGGCTTGTCCGATAATTTCAATCTCGTGATCAAGCTCATGCATTGCAGCGCTATGAGCCACGATATTTCGTACACGTTTTTCCAATTCTTCATTTGTTTCTTCGGCAATGGAACGGGTTTCGATGATCATTTTTGCGTGAGCCGGGATGATATTTGCGGCAGTCCCGCCAGTTAGAACACCTACGTTTATACGTGTGGATCCTGAACTGAACCTAGGTATGGCGTGAATATTCAATAATGCAGTGGCTGCCCCCAATAATGCATTTTTTCCTTTTTCAGGTGAAGCGCCTGCATGAGAAGCTACCCCATGAAAATGGGCAGCCATTTTCGTGCTTGCCAAAAAGCCGGAAGACCCGCCATGAAATTCACCTAGAGGGACATCGGTGCCTAGGTGGAGGCAAAATAAATGATCGATATCATCCAACATTCCTTTTTTCACGATTGAATAGGCACCACGTACACCTTCTTCAGCTGGCTGAAAAATTAGCTTGACCGTCCCAGCGAAGTTTCGATCAGCGAGTTTTTCAGCAAGTCCTAAGCCAATTACTGTATGTCCATCGTGTGCACAGGCATGCATATTTCCTTCATATTTAGATCGAAAACCGTTTGTATGGGGAAAGTGATCGGGATCACTGCTTTCGGTTACGGGCAATGCATCCATATCAAACCGGAAAGCTACAGTGGGTCCATCCGTTTTTCCTTCTAATATACCGATGACAGCAGTATATCCACCCTCCATTTCTTGGAGGAATTCTGGATTGGCGCCATCTTGGAGGGCACGATTATATGCTTCTTGTAATACTTCTGCAGGAGGTACTCCGCGGCGAGAATCTCCATCTAAAGCATCTTTTCCAAATATCACATGATAATTCAAGGAAGTTAGTGCCTCTACCACCTTTGAAGCAGTTCTGAATTCTGTAAAGCCAATCTCTGGATGTTGATGAAGGTCACGTCTTAAATCAATGATATTCAATTCGTTTCACTCCTAATTCATTTTTGGGAAGTCCAATTAGGTCAAGTTTATAAAAGTCGTATTTAAATAACCCAGTCGCTAGAGGAAAAGGAGGGGTTATTCACAACGAGTTAGTTTTTTAAAAATTAAGGCAATTTCGGATATACTCCAGGTCCTATAGGGAGGCCGAGGAAATACCAAACGACTACCAATAGCGTCCAAATGATAAAGATGATAATCGGGTACGGTAAGATAAGAGAATAATAAGTGCCTAGTTTGGCATCTTTCTTATACTCTTGTAAGAAACTTAAGAATAGTGGGACAAATGGTGATACAGGTGCCAATGGCAGGACAGAAGAATCCGCTACCCTAAACAACATTTGAGCAAAGGCGGGATGATAGCCCAATACCATGAACATTGGGACAAAGACCGGTGCCAATATCGACCAAATCGCAGAGCCGCTGGCGATGAACATGGATAGAAGTCCAGATAGGAACATCAAACCAATAAGGACCGGCGCACCTTCTATATTTAGTTGTTCCAAGAGATCCGTGATTGATAAAGCCAAAAATTTACCCATATTACTCCAGTTAAAACATGCGACAAATTGGGAAAGAGGAAAAACCATGATGATGAATCCGGCCATTCCTTTTATTGGATCGACCAATAATTCAGGAATATCATTTTGTTTCTTAATTGCGCCCACTTTTACACCATAGGTAATGGAGACTGTAAAAAAGAAAAGTAGGATGATTGCAACAATTCCAGACATGAATGGCGAGGGAAGGATCGCCCCTGTTTCTGGATTTCGTAATAGTGCTCCTTCAGGGACGACTAGAACGACCATAACAGCTATGAAAACCAATGCTGAAATACCTGTCGCGAGGAGTGCTTTGTTTTGTTGCTTCGTCAATTGCTCCAGTTTTTTGTGTTGACCGCCGCCTTCATATTTTCCTAAGCGGGGCTCGACAAATTTATCCGTGATCAAGGCAATGACTACGGTAAGAACGAGAACGGAAGTCGCCATAAAGAACCAGTTATCCGTAACGTTAACCGTCAAATTTGCTTTCATTCCATTAGCCACTTCCGAGCTGATCCCTGAAAGCAGGACATCTGTTGTCACGATCAAAAGATTAGCCGTGAAACCTGATCCAACCCCGGCTATCGCAGCGAGCAATCCAGCAACAGGGTGGCGGCCGACTGCAAGGAAAATCAAAGCTCCAAGAGGGGGCATGATCACAAGTGCAGCATCGGAAGAAACATGACTAAAAAAAGCGACGAAAACGACTAAATAACTAGCGTATTTTCCTGAAACCTTTAATGACATTTTTCGAATCAAAACTTCAAGCAATCCAACCTTTTCTGCCAATCCGACACCAAGCATAAGAGCTAAAATGGAACCGAGCGGCAAAAAGCCGGAAAAGTTTTTAATCATATTCGGCAAAATCCATTGAATACCTTCGCGGCTTAACAGGTTTTGAACTTCAACTTTTTCTCCGCTGATTGGATCAGAGGCCGAAACATGAAAAATGGATAATAGGGCGGTCACGATAAATAGAAAAGCAATCATATAAATAAATAAAATGAAGGGGTGGGGAATTTTGTTGCCTATTCGCTCTACTTGATTGAAAAACCCACCCCTATTATGCTTTTGCTGAATATTGGTATCTTTCATTACTTTTTGTTCCATTACATTCTCCTCCTAAACCTTCTTTCGTTTTAGTTTGTGCATTTTTGCAGCATTGCTTTTATGAATTTCTTTCACTACACCGATGAAAAGCTAAATTTGGCTTTCACCAATTTGTATTTGCTTGCCTTTCCCAATTGTTGTTTTCTATTTAACGAATGTTTAGCGCTATTTTCGTTAAATGTATTATATAATCAAGAATATTCTATTTCAATAAAATTTTCAGAAAAATATTCATTTTTTTTTGCTACATATTCATTCTGAACAAATAAAACACTGAGAATCCATGATTACGGCCATTTTGGGAAGTTAGCTAGGATAATAGACATCCTTCATTCGATATAATCGCTTTTTTATTTCGTTAATGGTGACGGAAGCGATAATAATTCTCATGTTGGGGTTAATTGGTTATTTTGATATAATTAATCAAGGAAGAAGTTCGAGGGGGGGAACGAAGGTGTATAAAATTGGTGTTGTAGGTCCGCTTTCGTCAATAAAGAAAGTTCGAGATGTTACTGATGAATTCGAGCACGAAATAGATTTCGTTGATTTTCCATATGAAGATGCACGAGAGGTTACGGACATTATTAAAAAACATCAAAATGCAGTAAATGGTTGGTTTTTCTCAGGGCCGGTCCCCTATAGGATTGCAAAGGAAATGTTGGATTCAGAAGCGAATTTTACATATTGCCCTCCAGTCGGATCCAGTTTATATAGATGTTTTTTACAAATGTCCAGGGATCAACAACATTTCTTCGATAAGATATCGATTGACATGATTCGTTTTGAGGATTTTTTTTTACAGGAGTCGCTGCAAGAGCTAGGGATATCGACCGAACATATTCATGTGAAAACATTTGATGAAAAATATAATTTTCAAGACATTGTTGAATTTCACCTTGATTTGTGGAGGAAAGGGGAGGTACAAGGTGTCCTTACCGTGCTTCAATCCGTCTATGATGCATTGAAGCAGGAGAATGTTTCTGTCTATAAAATAAATATGACAAAGATGGAAATTCGGCAAGCGGTCAAGATATTGATTGAAAAGGCAAAAAGTACATATTTCAAGGATAGTCAAATTGGTGTAGAGATAATTGAAATCGATCAGTTTGATCAATTTGTGGATGAGGTTAATATTCGTTACCATCTGCAGCATTTAGAGTTGAAAATCAAACAAACATTGCTTTCATTTTGCGAAAAACTGGATGGTTCCCTCATTGAAAATGGAAACGGCCGTTATCAAATATTTAGTTCGCGTAAGGAGATAGAGCGTGAAATCGGCAGCTTGCGCAGTACTGTTCAGCAGTTATCATTAGAGATGGATGTCTCTGTTGCAGTTGGAATTGGTTTTGGTGAGACGGCGGCATCTGCAGAAATCAATGCACGGAAGGCGATTCGTCATTCGAAAAAGCAAGAAAGCTCCGGCATTGTCGTTATCCAGGAAGATGGTGTAATCATTGAATCCGCAGGTCAAGAAGAACAATTGGCTTATACCTTCCGTTCCGATGATAAAGAGCTGCTGGATAAATTAAATCAAGCTAATATAAGCGTGAAAACGTTCAAAAAGATAGAAGCATTGATCGATCGGATGAATTGGGATGGTTTCACTTCTTCAGACTTGGCTTCGCATCTATCGATGACCGTACGTAATGCTCAGAGAATTATGAGTGGTTTAAACGAATGCGGCTTAGTGGAGTACAAAGGAGAGGAGCTCCAATCTCCCCGAGGCAGACCTCGTAAAATTTATATGTTAAAGAAATGATACCTCGTCGTTCTGAATCGTCCTAACAGAAATAGGTTTACAATGAAAGTATCGAGAAAACATCTCCGTCAAGGAAAGCTTTAGCCCCTTAATTATCGTGTTAGGGGCTAACCTCAATTTTTATGTTCGACCGTACTTTATAAGAACACTCACCACATCATCCTCAAACCTTGACTATTGCACTGATCACAACACATCCGACAAAAAACATTACCTCAATGAATCAGGTTCCCGAGGGCATTGATTTGGATGTTAACCACTCATTTAAATACTGCATTTTTTAATCTGTTGCTATCTTTCTTTTTGGATAAAGAAGGTAAAGACCTTTTGTATGGAGAATATTTTGTCAAAAGGGGGTTGTTGGAATGCAGCATCATAATGAAATCGATTTATCTAAAGAGGATATCTTAAAAATGATCGTTCGACATTTGAGTGTATTCCCTTTGACTAGTTTAGGTGCCATTAGAGAAGTGATCGGTAGTTCTTTAAAACAGCGAGGATTGATAACCGGTGTAACCGAGGATTTAGGCAGATCTGCGGCAGCCTATAATAGAAATATATCAGAAGAAGATATTCGTTTAATAAATGATTGCATTTATGACCTATTGGATAGCCGTATAATCATGCCTGGCAATAATGGTGATCATTCGGATCTCCCTTGGATTCATGTATTCGATCAAGATAAGCTGAAACATATGTCCAATCTACCATGATCTTCGATTTGGCTGGAGTTGGATTATCCCCCAAAAAAGCTTGTTGAAATGGTGAAAGTCCCCGTGATTAGGATGAATGAACTCGCTAAAGAAAGCATGCCAGTGAGTGAAAGGGGCATCGAATCTTAAGCTGCCGTGAACATTCAATCAGGGGACCTTCACTTTACCCGAACGTTTCTTCGACTTTTTAATTTGCAAGCAAATGTAAAGAAGGGGTAAGTATATGATGAGAAAAGACACACAGTAAGGGTTGATGATTTTATTCAATATATATAGGGAATCAATATCAAAAAAGAAAATATTGACCAGGAGAATAAGTGAAAACATCACCCATAGCGGATACTTTTGCTGGATATCGAACATTCGTTTCAAACCCCTGCTGGCACTCCATAACGGAATGACCATGTTGGGTATGATGATGATGGTCCACCAAGAAATGATGATGTATTCAAACCGTTGGATGAAAGGAAATTCAATAATACTTGTGATGGTGAGCGTCGGCCAAAGGGTAAGTTCCAACTGCCTCTCTGAATAAAAGACTATCGAAACCATGTAAATCAATAAGGCCAATAAGGTTGAGAGCAAGGCTCCTCCATGGGCAAATTTTTGTGATGTTCCTGCATCTTTAAGGAATGGGTAATACATGAGGATCATCTCAAAACCAATCAGGGATAATGAAGTGCTTCTAGTCCCTTTCAATATTTCCAATAAAGTATGATCGAAAATGGGAAGGATGTTAGTGAATTCAGAGTATTTTAAGCCATAGAAAGGAACAAAAATAAGCCAGTAGGACACTGCGACCGTTAAAAAGGCGATACCGGTTATGGTACGGAATCCTCCAGTGATAATGTAATAAATCAAGGTCATGAAAACAAATGCAAATGCCCAGGAAGGCACCTCTGAGAACATCCAGACATGTATGACATTTATATAGCTGTTTATAATTGTCATTCCAAGTAAAAAGCAGTAAAGGATGAATAACAGACTGAAAAAGTTCCCAGCCCATTTTCCAAATGCATGATTACTAGCGGAAATGATATCACCAGGGACAATACTGAAAATCTTGTATATGATCCAAATGAATGTATGGACGATAAGTCCGGCCAGCAGGATCGAGATCCAGCCATCCGTTCCCGCCGACTTCGCCAACACCCTTTGAAAACTAAGCACTCCTATCCCTGTTTGCATGGAATGCACTAAAAAAAATACATAAAAAGGTGAAACCTTAAACTTTTCATTAACGCCAGCTTGGTTCATGTGTGCCCCTCATTTATTTCATTAATATTTTTTCGTGTTACATGCATGCTAATATAATCTGGCTTTTTCCATGGGAATTTATTCAGAATGATCGTATGAAGGAAGGTTACCTATACGTCAAATATCGAGTGGATGGAAAACTGGGAATGAACGTGGGAAAGATATGATCATTTTAAATGGGAAAACAGAATGAAGATGAACCATTACGCGTAAATGAATGACGTATCCTAAGTTGGCAAATTCAGAATAACGCAAAAGAGCGACGATTCAAGTATACGGATGATACCCCAATTGTTTGTGAACAATTAGGGTGCATTTGATTAAATGGTGGTACATCATTTTCTATGCAACAAATCCGGAATCTTTGTTTTTCCGTGCCGCCACATGAAGCAACTTTCGAAAAAAAGCTAAAGAATACTGAAATACCGGGCTTTGGATAAAAGTATAAACAAAGGTCATAACAAAAATAGGACCTCCCAAGAGGAAGCCGATCAAGAGCACTAAGCTTTCCACGATTACACGCGCCTGGCTAACCGATAGACGTGTCTTATCCGCGAGTGAAAGCATGAAACCATCTCTGGGACCGGCTCCGATACCTGCTGCTACATATAAACCTCCCCCAACCCCGGTTATGACAATACCAGCTAACAAAATCATATAATCCTTCCAATCGTGAGAGGCTTCGGGAAGGATATCAGCCCACAAGAAAAAATCGATAATGGGGCCAATCAATAAAGCGTTCAAAAATGTGCCAATATTAATATAGCTTCGATCCACCACAAAAGAAATGGAAACCAGTATGAGACCGCATATAATGCCCCAGCTTCCTATCGTTAAACCATGTCTAGCATACAATGCAACATTCAAAACATCCCATGGGTGCAAGCCGAGATAACTTACCTGGATAGCCAGCGCTGTGCCCAAACCAAAGAGGATGAAGCCGGAAAATAAAAAAAAGTAACGCAGGAATGCCATCGTGGTTATCCTCCTTCAAAATTTGGATTGGCAAGCAAAGATTGTCGATAATCATTATCTTATAATATATGGATACCAATTTAAACGAAAAAAAAATTATTTACAAAAATCAGAAATTTATCTATATTTATTTGTATTTGGTAAAGAAAGACACTCATTTTGAATACGTAAGCAAAAAATAAAATGAGAGAAGTAAAGAAGGAATCACAAGATCAAAGTGGAATTTAGTTTTTATCCATCCTTTCAATAATTTAGATTATGCAAATTGGTGCATTCCCGTGGAAAGGGGTGTGCTGGTATATGGATTTTGAACGAACACAATATGAAGGCGGTGCTAATATGTTAAAGCCAGTAACACTTCGTGGCCATTTGGTCTGTCTAGAGCCGATGACGGTTGAACACGTCCATGACCTTTGCGCCGCAGCTTCGGAAGATAGGTCCACCTATGGCTATACCAATGTGCCAGTCGGACTGGATGAAACCCGCCGATATATTGAAAGTGCCTTGAAGGCCCACTTGGAAGGGAGCGTACTGCCTTTCGTTGTCCGGCACAACGGTACGGGCAAAATTGTCGGAACGACCAGATTTCTTGACCTTGAAGTGTTTAATTTGCCACAGGGAACATCCAATGGTGCCATACCTACCGATGACAACCCACCGAGCGTTGCTGAGATAGGCAGCACTTGGTATGCAGCCTCTGCCCAGCGGACTGGTGTGAACACGGAGTGCAAGCTATTGATGCTTGCCCATGCATTTGAATCGTGGCAAACGATCAGGGTTACCTTGAAGACCGATGCTCGAAACGAACGTTCCCGTTCTGGCATACAACGTCTTGGCGCCACTTTTGAAGGTGTACGCAGGGCACACATCCCAGCCAGTGATGGTGGCATAAGGGACACAGCGTATTATTCAATTATCGCTAAAGAATGGCCTGAGGTCCGGAAGAATCTTCTTCAGAAGCAGCAAAGAAGCTAGTCTGGAGTGTTGAACGAGTGTATAGAGATTTGTCACTTAGCTCTCAATCTATCTGAACAAATACGAATATATTGAAATTAACACAATATGATTTCGTGGGCATAGCGTATTTGCTGAGGACGCATGTTTGAATAATCATGAAGGTTTTTATGAAAACGCGATTCTTTCCATTTATATAGGGAAGAATCGTATTTTTTATTGAAGGTAGATGATTCGGAAAGGTTTGAATGTTGGATAAGTTAGTATTATACTAACTACTAATATAATGAATTACCCATAAAATTATTCATTTTGCTGTTGCGAGGGCAATATCCAAAGTTTAAAGAAGTGGTCACAAAGAAAATGAAATCTGATAAAATTTTCATACGGATAGTTGATGTACATAACTCGAGTTGAAAAATGTAGAATTAGGAGGGAATAAGGTGAGTTTAGAGGACGTCCATGTGGAGACAACTGCATCACCACGCGATCAAGATGGCTTTATGAAAGGGGTAAAAGATTGTGTCCCAACGTTACTCGGTTATTTAAGTATCGGGTTAGCTGCCGGAGTTGTTCAAAAGACAGCAGGATTAAGCATAGCTGAGATTGCCCTGATGAGTTTGATTCTATATGCTGGGTCAGCTCAATTCATTGCGGCAGGAATGATAGCGGCAAGCAGTTCCCCCACAGCAATCATTATTACCATATTATTTGTCAATATGCGCCACCTTTTACTTAGTGCGGCGCTATCCCCGTATTTTCGTCATCTTTCCCCACTGAGGAACATCCTTGTAGGTTCACTGCTCACGGATGAGACATTTGGTGTCGCCATTAACCAAACAGCGAAAAAGAACCAAATCAATGAAACTTGGATGCACGGACTCAATGTGACGGCTTATTTAAATTGGTTTCTTGCCAATATTGCAGGCGCTCTATTGGCCCAATGGATTTCAGATCCGGAAAAATTCGGTCTTGAATTTGCCTTGCCAGCGATGTTCATCGGCATTCTCGTCCTGTCCATAATAGGCAGAGGGAAAATTAAAAGAGATGTAGCTGTGGCAGTCATTGCGGTTGTCATTGCTGTAGCGAGCTCTTTCGTCCTGTCCAGCAGTATGGGGATCATTGTGGCTACGATCATTGCCTCCACAATAGGGATGGTGGTGGAAAAATGGAGATAAGATGGGATGTTTTTTTGATCATTGTAGGAGCGGCTATTGTAACTTTCATTCCAAGGGTGGTTCCACTAATGGTTCTTAGTCGTATTGAATTACCAGAGTGGGGGATGCGTTGGTTGAATTATGTTCCCATATCGGTCATGGCTGCATTGATAAGCCAGGAAATATTGGTTCATGATGGGAAGCTTTCTTCTTTAACCGATAATATTCAGCTAGTAGCGGCCATTCCGACTTTTTTAATTGCGATAAAAACACGTAGTTTATTAGTAACTGTACTCTCTGGGGTCATTTTTTTCATGTTTTTACGTTGGGTTTTTACCTGGGTTTGATCGGAGCCGATTCCCTGCATAGGGAGTCGGTTTTTTGGAGGGTGGAGTTTTCTGGATTGGAATGGGCAGTTCAGCAGTGAGAATGATAATTTTTTATAAGGATGAAAGGAAAAGTGTAATTATTTAAATATTTAATATTGACAGAATATTTACGTCCTATTAAGATAATGAATGGAACGTAATGCGTATTCAGGAGCTTGGTTTCATTTCAAAACTAGGATGATGTAATAAGAAAGAAGTATTTTTCATAACATTTTGAATGCGTATTCATACCATTGTTTTCTTAAAGAAATTCAGCTTGAAAAGTGGTGGGCAAAAGCAAAAAAAAAGACCAGTATTTTTAAGACGTATTCTTGGGTTGATCTTTGCATGTGCAAGATATAATCCGCCCCATATTTTTGTCAGCTTAGCCAAACAGTTGGCTTTACTTGCATCACCGTTAGCGATGTTTTACATTGGGATGTTGATCATGTCCATAACTAAGTCGCAGCTCCTGACTGCCAAAAGAAAAATCATCATTCCGACCATCATTAAATTGGTGTCATTGCCCCTTGTTGTATTTGGGATAATAAAAATGATGAATTTGGACAGAATCATTTCGCAAACCTTGCTGATCCAAGCCATGATGCCTGTTCTTACTATAGCTTCCATTCTGTTCAGCAAATATGGTGCAAACGAAAATTGGGTGCAATTACAACGATAATGACGACAATCCTCTCCATGATATCCATTCCGTTATCTATAGGTAGGATTTATATGAAAGCTGAATTTGCGGCATTATCATCCAGACAGCAAATGAAAGCAAGCCTTTTTGAACAATGAAAGGGCTCCCAGTATATTCTGACTGGGAGTGGGGCATATATTGAAAAATGTGTTCAGAATATCTCTTTAAAGGATTTAACTTCCATATCAAGCTGGGTGGAGGCGTTTTCCACTTCTTTAAACGCCATTACGACCTGTTCATTGTAAGTTTGGTTATTTGTAATCCCCTCTACTGATTGCGCGGTTACTTTACTGATTTTAGCAATTTCAGCTGTAATGCCTTCTACATGGGCATTGACTTCCTGAATCGAGTCTTGAACCCGGTTTGAAAGCTTTCTGACTTCCCCTGCCACTACATTGAACCCTCTTCCATGTTCTCCGGCGCGAGCTGCCTCTATTGCAGCATTCAATGCCAGTAGATTGGTTTGGTTGGCAATTTCACGGACCGTCTTGACAATGCTCCTAATCGATTGGGCTTGGGTTTTAAGAGATTCGAGGATTTCCATATTCTCTTTTGATCCAGCCACAAGTTTACTGGTTGCAATGGACGCATCCCGACTTCTTATTATGCCAAGTTCAGCTTTTTCATGCAGTTCCTCTGACATACCCTGCAATCGTAATGCCACATCCCTCGCATTCGTTTCTCTTTCTGTAATATCCGTAGCTATTTTGACAACGGCAGAAACCTTTCCGTTATGATCAAGGACGGGCGTATAGGTAGCCTCCAACCATATTTCCTTACCGGATTTTGTGATGCGTTTTATTTTTTCCTGAAAGCTTTTTCCATTGCGTAAGTTTCTCCAAAATTGTTCATAAGCGATACTTGTTACAAAGTCCTCTGTGCAAAATATTTTATGATGGAGACCTGGCATTTCATCCACTCTGTATCCCATCGTTTCAGCAAAATTTTCATTGGCCCAAATCACCTGCCCGTGTTTATCGAATTCAATCATGGAGAGTGATCTTTCGATGGCGGCCAATACAGCGTTTTCTTCCAAAAGTTGTGTACTTTTGAGGTTTTTCATTTTTAACATGGTCGGAAACCTGCCTTTATAAGTATGTTTTGTGTCATTGTCAAACAATTGAAATGCAATGGGGGCTAGTGCTTGAAAAGAGTGTGTAGGCGTAAGTAAAACAAAGCTCCCTATATCCTTTGCCATTCGAAAAGTGACCTTTCGTTAGTTTATCGTACTGATTAAAAGGAATATTAACAATTTTAGATGTTCTGCAGGCTTTGAAATTTTTTTTCATGCAGCCAATGCCTCAACGAGACGATAGGTTGAGAAGTCATTCCCTTGCAAAGCAAATAGAGGGACAAAACGGATTTACTTTATTAAAATAATAATGTATTATCTGTATAAAGCGGATAATGTTTATCCACTTTATACAGGAGCGCAAATTGGATTTTTTACAAAAATGTGGAGGAGTTGATGTTGATTGCATATGAAGACAGGGGTCGAGCAGTCCGTTTATGCCATGTTACTACTTAATTTTCTACCGGAAAAAGCAGTATTGCCTGGAGACGTCATTAGTCAGCAATTAGGGGGATCAGCAACTTATTTCCAAAAAATATTAAGGAAATTAGTTAGTGCAGATCTGCTGACCTCAGTACCCGGTATAAAAGGAGGGTTTAAATTAAAAAAACGTCCTGAAGATATACGTATTTATGACGTTTACCTTGCAGTGGAAGGGAAGCAGTCCCTTTATTCCTCAAGTGGCATTTTTCATGACATGCTTAAATTGAAGGAAAAGGATATTTGCTTGCTGTCAAATTTGATGGAAGAAGCGGAGACATCGTGGAAAAACATTCTCAAACGTGAAACCATTGCATCTCTAAATGAAGAAATAAACAAGAAATGTCCAAAAGAAAATTTGCAAATGTTAAAAAAGGTTGTCAACGAAAAAATGGTTTTGTAAAGGTTAAGAATTATATTACATCATGAGAAGGGGATTATTAAAATGAAAAATCTAGAGAAATATTTTGATTTATTTGATCAATCAAGAACGAGTGAACAAGCGATGGAAGAATTAGTATCATTATTTTCCGACGATATCGTCTTCATCCTAAATGGCCATGAAAAAAAGGGGATTGAAAATTGGAAGCTGTTTGTAAAGATGATATTCCAAGAAAATAGTGATCTTAAACATATGTTTGAAGGATGGAAAAAAGTAGAAGGAACCGATCTTTTTGAAACACCATGGGCGGTGTGCGGCAAACGGTCATCGGGAACGGTATATACGCAAACTGGCAAAGATATTGCTCGATTGAATGATGATGGTAAAATCAGTTATTTAGAAAATGTTCCTGACAACGCGAACATGTTTGCCAATTATAAAAATTGACAATCACGACATTCATGCATCAATAATGTATGTAGCTACTGACATGAATCAGTAGCTTACATAATAAATAAAAGAAGCGGGTCATAAATGATGCCCATGAACAGGTAATATGTTCTTGGAGAGAGCTAGAATCAGCTCTCTTCAACAAACTAGGAATGTAAAAGGGATTTTAAAAAATCCACGTGTTCCCGGTCTTTATCAAGAATTTTTTGGACCTTACCAAGACTTTCTTCATCAAGCTTATCCCTAACTAGGTCCTCGGACATCCGAATCCCATATATATTTTCACCTTTGATGGCATGTTTAATAATTTCCTGATCTGAATCATACTTTTTGAATAAATTTCCGATTGCTCCTTCAACCTTTCCTATCATTCCCTCACTCGTTACAGGTGTTCCGCCTAGATGTTGAATTCGCTCAGAAATGATGGCTGCATGGTTTTTTTGATCTTTCTGAATGGAAATGAATGAATCTTTTAATGTAGGATGTTGCAGTTTTTTTATAAAGTGTTCATAGCTATGTACGCCCATGTATATTCCTTGCAAGAATGTATTCAGCGTCTCGATCGTTTGGTTTTGTTTTTCCACTTTATCACTCTCCTTCACATAATAATCTTATTATTCCATTCCCGGGCTTAATTATTTCTGTAGTTCAGGCATGTTTTTTTGATGGTTGCTTCTAACTATATAACCATATTTTTTTGGAGTGAGTTCTGAAGATTCATAAGGTGAACCCTGACTGTAATCAAGCCTCCCAGGTCAAATCTTTCTGTAACGATGGTCTACCTGCATCCAACACGGAATAAATTTATGTATAAAAAAAAGCCCTGAATAAGGGCAAAAAATCTTGAGCATGAAGTCATCAATATGTTAAATTTGCACTTCAATCATTAAACGTGCTTTGTTGAAAATATTTTCATCTCCTATAAGTAGGGGGGCCTTCTTTAATATCATTATCCACTAATATTAAAACCTTACCGGCCTTTATACCGGTTTCGTACCTTTCCGCCGCTTTTTCTGAAATACCCAATCCTATCAGGGTACCAGCCAATCCGCCTGTTCCTGCCCCGACGGCCACTCCAGCTAACGCAGAAACGATCGGTCCAGCGGCAAGCAGCGGCCCGATTCCTGGAATGGCCAGTGCTCCAGCTCCGGCAAGAAGTCCCGCAGCTCCGCCAATAACTCCCCCTGTTGCAGCACCAGTGGCTAATCCTTCTTCTGCTTTCGTACCCGTTTTTCTTTCAATCACTTTTGTTTCCTTGCGATCTTTCGCAACAATGGATATTTCATCACGTTTATACCCTTGTATCAAAAGCTCTTCAACCACTTTTACTGCTTCTTCACCGTTTTCATATATTCCAACCACTTGCTTACTCATCACACGTCCTCCTTTAATTTCCATCCTTTGTTCACATCATCTTATGAAGCTTGGATGAGATATATTCGTTACGGTAAAATGACAGATAAAAGGGAGGGTCGTAGGAGGTGCGTATCAAACTCCTTTTGTCTAGATGATGGGAAAACGGGTATGGATAGTCAAGTGAGCTCCTAAAATAGATAAGCGTTTGATAGCTTCAAGCAAGACCATCGAAAAAAGAGGAGCGTGAACACATGACACATATCAAGGGCATCGATGTCTCACATTGGCAAGGTTCAATAAATTGGGGGAGGGTAGCAAAGGATGGTGTGCAGTTTGTCTTCATTAAAGCAACAGAGGGGACGAAATATTCCAAGCTTTCTTATTTTAAGGAAAATGCTCCCGAAGCTTTAGCGGCGGGATTGAAGGTTGGGGCATATCACTATGCCAAATTTTCCACTGCAGCGGAAGCAAGGGCCGAGGCCGCCTATTTCTTAATTGCTGTAAGTTCTTTTGCTTTAAACTATCCTCTTGTGCTTGATCTTGAAGAAAATAAAAAAGCAGCAGGAAAACATGCTCTAACCGATGCAGCCTTAGCTTTTCTGGAAGCAGTTGAGGAAGCTGGGCACACTGCCATGCTTTATACGGGGAAATCCTTTCTGGAAAATGCGTTGGATGAATCAAGATTGACGAAGTATCCCTTGTGGATTGCCCGATACAACAGCAAACTAGGACGCAGCACGGATATTTGGCAGCATTCTGATTCAGGAAATGTGGATGGTATCAGGACGAAGGTCGATTTAAATATTGCCTATCGCGATTTTTCAAAGATTAAGACGCCCATTCAGTCGAGTATAGCGGAAGAAGCATCCTTCCTATATACCGTAAAGGGAGGAGATACGCTTAGCATGATCGCAAAAAAATATAAAACGACCGTAACCTCACTAGTCGTTCTTAACGGGATTCAGGATCCAAACAAAATTTATATCGGTCAAAAATTATTTGTTAAGTGAAATCACATCAATATTAAAGGCCATGCATTTTCGTGAAAGGAACTAAGAGTAAGCATTTAGGAATATATTATAGAGTTGTCGAGTATCGTGGCAGGAGAGCTTGAATAAGAAATCGGCTTCATTGGGACAATATGTAATGAAGAAAAAGCCGGAATGACTTTTATCCTTTGATTAAAATGGATTTAAGCCAGGGGAAGCTTTCTTATAGGTTTTTGCAGGGATAACTTAGGGGGCTAATATGGAACTGACCTTATTGTTGGAGTATGGCTGGGTGTTAATCATTTTAATATGTTTAGAAGGTTTATTGTCTGCTGATAATGCCTTGGTTTTAGCCATCATGTCTAAGCATTTACCGAAGGAGCAGCAAAAAAAAGCGATCAATATCGGATTGCTTCTAGCTTTTATATTCAGGATTGGTGCAATCTTCATCATTTCGTACCTTTTCCACGTTTGGCAAGTTCAAGCGGTCGGAGCAGCGTATTTGATTTTCATTTCTTTAAAACATTTATTGAAAAAGGATCATGGGGAAAATGATAAAAAGGGGAAAAGCTATCGCATGACGGTTGCCCAAATAGCATTGGCCGATATCGCCTTTGCCGTCGATTCGATTTTAGCGGCAGTCGCTCTTGTTCTGGCATTGCCGGACACGCCAATGGGTAATATCGGAGGCATGGATGGAGCTAAATTCATCGTTATCTTGTTAGGAGCGATAGCGGGCTTGATTGTAATTCGCTTTGCGGCAGGGTACTTCGTTAAGGTATTGACTGAGCGTCCAAACCTTGAGACTGCAGCCATGTTACTTGTCGGATGGGTCGGGGTCAAGCTGCTCATGCATACCCTCGCGCATCCAGCCGTGCACATCATTTCTCACGAATTTGTTGAAGGACCGATTTGGAATACCATCTTCTGGTCGGTCATGCTTCTTATCGCCTTAGGTGGCTGGTTTTTATCCAAAGGTAAAACGGAAAAAAATGATGAAGCAAACTGAATGCAGTTGGTCTATAAAGAAATGACTGAAGTAGGGAAAATGGCCTTTATTCAAAATTTAACTGCACTGCACCTCAATTGTTTGATATTTCAACCAATTGAAGGTGTTTTTTTATGGAAAAGATTTCTGTTGATTAAAAATCATATGTTTTCTTTGATTAACTATAAGAATGAAGCCGTGAAAATTCGTCGTAATTGGATTGAAGAGTTTTCCATTTAGGATCAAATGACAATACTTACGAAATAAGTATGCGCAGTCATGAAGAATCTTAAGACAAATGAAAGGAACTAGAATGGAAAAAATATTGTCGCACTATGTTCATACACAAAGACAACTGTTAGGTACAAAACTTATAATTATGTCGAAATAAGTCAAATATTTCAGAAATCGTTCCATTTTACTCTTGTCACCCAATTATATTGATGTTAATATCTGTAACGTAAACCAATAAAAGGGATTTAAATATGGATTTACACGGTAAACGAGGTGGGAAATATTCCGTGTAAGGATAAAAAAGGTTTATATCATAGCTTAACAAGGAGGAATAAAAAAATGAAAATCAAAAGTAAAATTGTAACGGCAACCTTTCTTGCAGCAACGCTAGCTACAGGTGCATTACCATCTGCACCAGTGCATGCAGCTGAAAAAGAAGCTCCTATTCAGCAAAGGGAAGCAACGAACCCTGTTCAACCGCTTGGACAGAATAATCTGGAAACAGCCATCCATGCGGCCTTGAATGGTCCTGAAGTAAAAAAAATAAAAGTATTTGAGCATGAGTTTAATGTAAAAGAAATAGAAGTGGTAGATCGAGGTATTACAGGGAAAGATGTTTATGGGCAGATTTCCCATCATCTAAGTCTTCGCCCTGATGATCAATTTTATTATAAATTCACAAAGAAAGATGGAGAGGTAACCGGTTTTGAATTTCATATTGATAGGGGTGGCTGGACACCGGTTATGGCTCCGCTTTTATCGATTGTTGCTGCGTATAATGGGATTCTTGTCAATCCCGCTGATTTGAATAAACTTGGACAAGAGCTCGGAGCACTTGTTGATGGAAGATGGGAATATGCAGCACAATCCATCGCCACTGCAGTTAGTTTAAGTTTTAATGAGGAGTAAATGTGCGAAGATTATATATTGCATATTGAGAGTTTAAGTGCCGCAAAGAGGTTTTGTTAAGTTTTGCAGATAAACAATGTTCATAGGACAAATAGATTATGAATTCTGTTTTTAATACATAAAGCATGAATCGTTTAGATTCCTTATAAGGTACGTGAAGCATGACAAAGAGACTTCTGAAATCTTATAGATACCAATCTATGATCCTGTTCTATTGGTTTGTACATGTTTATTATTCCTTGTTGCATCTGGAGAATTAAATTCCATTTTCTTGTGCGGCCGTTACGAAATATCAATCACCGAGTTCTTTAAAGAACTTAGAGACGTCAAAACCATTTAAAGGAAAACAACCAAACAGGATTCTGTTTGAATGTTTTCCTTTAATTTTTTCTAAAGCCGAGCCTATTAAGCAGCAAAGTCCAATGTCTTTTGAGTGGAATGATCGTATATGGTAAGAATAGGAGAGATATCATGAAGAAAATGAAAAAAATCATAAAAGGTGGCCTCCTTATTTGTTTTACATGGGCAAGTCTAAGTATGACTTCTGCCGTGTTTGCCGAGAGCCATCCAGGTTATTCCTATGAATCCGATATAGGCTATCAAAATCCAACGTGGATGTCAAAATTAGAAGATTCAAAAAGAATAAGCGAAGTATCCATTCCAGGTACACATGGTTCAATGGCACTGCATGGAGCTAGTTTACTTGATGAAAACTTGACAAGAAATCAAACAATGGACCTGTCTCGGCAATTGAATGCGGGCATTCGCTATGTAGACATGCGTGTTAGAAGTGTGAATGATTCTTTTGTGATGCACCATGGAATGATAAATCAGAAAGCAAAGTTTGAGGATGTATTAGAAGATACCATTCAATTTTTGAGAGATAATCCTGATGAAACCATCTTAATGCGCCTAAAAGAAGAATATGATGCTGAAAGTGGTTCACTATCTTTTGAAGAAATATTTAAACGTTATAAAAATAGTAATTATTCCTTTTTCTGGGATCCGGATTCTGTAACACTTTCAGAAAGAAATAACCCAAAGCTAGGAGATATCCGAGGGAAAATTGTCCTATTGCAGAACTTTACAGCCTCTAAACAATACGGTATCAATTATGAATATTTGAATACGCAAGATAAGTTTGAAGTTGGCAGTGGACCAAGCGGAATGTATGAAAAATGGAAAGCGGTGAAAACCCATCTGCTTAATGCTGATAACAACTATAAAAATGGTGTCATCTATCTCAACCATTTTAGTGGCACTGGTGGTGTGACAGCATTAATTAATAATTGTTACCCCTGGTTTGTTGCAAGCGGAAAAGATAGCAGGGAAACTGGTAGTAATTCAAAGCTGATCCAATCAAATGCAACAAATGATTGGGAGGATTTTCCCCGCGGAAATGGGCAAATTTTTTATGGAGGAATGAATACACTCGGGACTGAGATACTGCAGCGTGGCGGCATTAAACATTCTGGTATCATTGCTGCTGATTTTCCTGGACCAGGATTGATAGATAGTATAATCAGCTTAAATGGCATTAAATCGAATGAAAAAGAAATACTGATTTCGCAAATTTCATCTGAATCCAAGCCATTATCTGGACAAAAAAATCGATCAAGTCAAAACTTTAAGATTCATGATTTGCCAACAGGAACAAAGGGCTTAAAATGGATCATCGAAAAAGATAATTCCTCTGTTATTTCCTTCCATGTCATGGCCGATGTTTCCCTAGGGAAGGATACGGTTCGCTGGGAAAACATCACGAATGGATCCAGGACTGAGGCATATGTCAATTCCAATTATTATATTGCAAACCCAAGTGGCGCAACCAACGATTTCACAGTGAAAGTATACGCCATTACCCATTAACGACCCTTTGTATTATTTCTCACCTGGTTTTGACATATAAGTTGAAGATGTATATGACTGTCAAACGTTCAAACTAAAATCATGCGTGAAAGAGAAGCCCTGTCAGCCTCATCAAAATAAAAAAGACTTTAGGATAAAGGAAACTATCTAAACGTTATAACGAATAGTTGAATGAAACGGGTGTACGACTCCTGAGGGAAATATTTGTTTGGAAGACACATAAACACTAGAGGCGCCTCCCCGATCGCCTGCCTTGAGGCAACGGTCAAATTGTACACCGCCTAAAAAATAGTAGACCGATTCGATTTTCATCGAGTTTGTCTCCTGACTGAGTCGATCCCTTAACATAGAGGAGATCGACTTCTTTAGATTGAGATTCAAAAAATTGGAGGTAAGGAAGTGTCACGACTTCCTGAGCCGCGAATGAAAGTGATTGATCAGAAGGATGACAACAAAAAGCATAAAGCTTGTGCCTGAAGCTTTATCCCTTTTTTTGAATCTCACACTCCCCCCTTGAATGACATCGGAAATCTCCAGACAAACTCCTCTATATCTCCATTTAAACTCCAGATTGGTGCTATATATTAAAGGTATCAAGGGAGGGTATCAACATGAATTTTATCAAACGAGCATTTTTAAGTGTACAAGCAAGAAAGGGAAGATCGCTTATTTTATTTGCGGTATTTTTAGTGGTGACTAATCTGGTGTTGGCAGGTTTCGCGATGCAAAATGTCTCGGAAACAGCGAGTGATTTCGCTAGAAAAAAGTTGGGCGTTGACGTAACGCTAGGGTTAGATTCAGAAAAGTTCCAAAAACAAGCGGAAAAACAGCTAGAAGAAAATCCAAATGAAAGAATAAAGATACCAGAAATTTCTACAGAGGCGGCAGATAAGTTAGCTAAATCAACCTATGTAAAAAATTTCAACTATGTAAAAAGTGCGTTTGGTTTAGCTGAGGGCTTTACTCCCATTGAGGTTGATGAAAATGCAGGCTCGGTTGCCATGGCTGGAGGCCAAGATCAAGATGATAGGGAAATGCCCAATATATCATTGGTCGGCGCAAGAACCACTGATTTATTGCAAGGATTTACAGAAGGAACGGAGGAGATCATTAAAGGGCGTGGCATAACAGCAGAAGACAAAGGCAAGAAAGTAGCCTTGATTGAAAAACAGTTAGCTGAAGAAAACAAGCTAAAGGTTGGTGATAAGGTAAAAATCAAAAAAGACGATGGGAAATCGACAATAAAGGTAGAAATAATCGGGATTTTTGAAGCATCTGAGACAGTTGGCCCAAAACCACCAATAGCATTCTTGGATCCATCTAACAAAATATATGTTTCGCTCGAATCATTAAAAGAATTCTCGGACAATAAGGATATGAAGGGCACCCCCATTGATAAAGCCATTTATTACTTAAATGATCCAGAGCAAATCGATGCTTTTAAAGCAGCGGGAAAGAAAACAGACATTGATTTTGACCTATTTAAACTGGATGCTCATGATGAATTATATAAGAAAATGGTAGGCCCTATTGAGAACATGGCAGCCACTTCAAAATGGATCATCTACCTGGTTTCCATTACAGGGTCCATTATCTTAGGTCTTATCATTATGTTGACCATAAAAGAACGACGGAAGGAATTAGGGATTTTACTGTCGATTGGCGAGAAAAAAGGGAAATTAATAGGACAACTTTTAGTAGAAGTATTATGTGTTGCTGTTTTAGCCTTTAGCCTCTCCATATTTACAGGTGGGGCAGTGTCTCAAAAAATGGGAGACAGTTTATTACAGAAAGAAATTACGGCCTCTGAAGAGCAAGAAAATAATCCTGGACAACGATCAGGGTTTGTGACTACAAGCGACGCGCTTATGGGGAGTGACCTAAATCAAGATGTGGATCCTATCGATAATATTGATGTAAGTGTAACATCCAAAGAGGTGATGAAATTAGGGGGATTAGGCCTATTAATCGCAATCTTATCAACCATCATTCCAGCATTATCGATTCTTCGATTGAAACCAAAAGAAATATTATTAAAAGATGAGTAGGAGGAACACTCATGGATACGATTTTACAATTCAAAGATTTGAATTACCATTATCAAAGCAATAACAAAAAAATCACGATATTAGATAATGTGAATTTTGCATTTCAAGCCGGACATTTTTATACCATTTTAGGACCATCGGGATCAGGAAAAACTACGACCCTCAGTTTGGCAAGTGGATTGGATATCCCTAGCAGTGGGAATGTAGTGTACAAAGGAACCGATTTACGAAAGATCGGTCTCGATTCCTATCGAAACCAATATGTCTCGATCATCTTTCAATCTTATAATCTCATTACTTATATGACGGCTCTTCAAAATGTAGTGACAGCCATGGAGATTACTGGCGTTGATGTGAAAGACAAAAAAGCAAGGGCATTAGAGTTGTTGGAAAAGGTAGGGTTGACAGAGGTAGAAGCAAAAAGAAAGGTGTTACAGCTTAGCGGTGGACAGCAACAGCGGGTGGCGATTGCTCGGGCATTATCCTGTAATGTTGATTTATTAATTGCTGATGAACCTACCGGGAACCTAGATCAAGAAACGTCCAGGGGTATTATCGAGTTATTTAAAGAACTAGCCCATAAAGAAAATAAATGTATCATTGTCGTCACCCATTCCCAAGAGGTGGCGCAACAATCGGATAAAGCGGTGTATCTCGAGAAAAGAAAGCTAGTAATCAAAGAGTTGAAGGCAAATGATCAGTAAAAACTGAGGGGGGAGATAAATGAATGGAAGGAAAAGCCTCACGATTGCTCCAGAAGGTAAAATGAATAAAGTCTTCCATAAAGACCGTGTGCTCTAAATAATCGAGCTTTTCTCTTTGGCTAGGTAATCTGCTCTACATCTCAAAGTCAAAAACATCGCAATCTCATTACATCTTTTAGAAATGAGATTGTGATGTTTTATTTGTTTACTTGATGGACAATGGAAGGATAACTAAAAATTCAACACCTTGTTCTGTATTATTTATGGAATACGTAATAAAAAGAGCTTCGGAAATTTGCTTTACAATAAATAACCCTAAGCCGCTTCCGCCGGTATTTCGATTTCTTGATTTTTCGATCCGATAAAATGGTTTGAAAATATGTTGGATATCCTCTTCGTTAATTTTTACTCCTGTATTGATGACTCGAAAATTTATTTGATGCAGCAATGAATTCTGTTTTACTTCTATATATATTTTCTCACCATTAGGTGAATACATAATCGCATTATGAATAATGTTTTTACAGGCTTTTTCTAACAGAAAACGATCAGTATGAACAGAAAGCTGAGAATCAATCTTTTTTATCAGGTGAATATCTTTTTGTGATGCAAAAAAACCGAGGTCTTTAGTGATTGTATCAATCAATTCTGCGAGGTTCACTTCTTCTAATTGTAGTTTGAAGGTATGCTGTTCCAATTTGGATATACCGATAATCTCGCGAACCAATTGTTCCATATCTTGAACGGTTTGAAAATTTTTTTGTAAATAAGTGTCGCGTTCTTTATATGGACCGATATTATAGATCATTCCTTCCAAATGCCCTTTCATAATCGTGAGAGGAGTTTTTAATTCATGTGCAACTATGGCAAAAAAATCCCTGCGTTTTTTTTCTACTTCCCGCTCTTTTTCCATTTCACTTTTTAGTTTTTGATTAGCATCCTGTAAATCAAGCATGGATTGCTGGAGGTTACGTGACAAATCATTTAAGCTATTGGATAATTCACCCATTTCATCATTGGCGCGAACTTCTATTCTTTCGGAAAAATCCAGGTTCGCCATTTTCTGTGCCGCTTTATTAATATAAATGAGTGGTCTTGTAATGAACCTCGAATATAAATAAGCGCTTCCTATACCAATAATAACTACAATAATACTAATATAGGGAAGGAAAAGAGCCAAGACCTGTGAGGCTTCATTAATGGGCTGATAGGTTGCGGATACAACAAGCGTTAAGTTTGCATCCTGAAAATGAATGGGCATAGTAACATCAAATGAATTTGGAAGGTCATTTGAGTTTCTTAAGGGCATTGTAATATCATACATGCCATTAGGCGAAGGGTGGGCATTCCCTTGTATAACGGATAAAAAAGAAGCGTAAATGATTATTCCTTGTTCATTATGAAGGTAAATCATTGCGTTATTTTTTTGTGCGTATTCATCAAAAAGCGGTAATGCATTCTGGATGGGGAGGTCCTTGGATTCATCAATCATTTCCACTATCCCTGTTTGAAGCTGATCTGTTTTGTACTGCTCATAAAAAGTAGGGAGAAAAAAGTACAAGGTTAAATAAATCAGGCATGCAAAGGCCAATAAAATAAAGGAAGTAATCAAAAAAAGTTTGTAAGTAATCCGTTTCATCCTCAAAGCTAATAAGATACTATTCATCAATTTTGTAACCAATTCCTTTTATGGTTTTAATGTATGGAATATCCATTTTTTTTCGTATGTTTTTAATATGTGTATCGATTATTCGTGTTTCCCCGCAATATTCGAATCCCCAAACTTTTTCTACGATGGATTCCCTTGTGAGCACTTTCTTTTCATGCTGAAGCAGCAGTTGAAGCATTTCGAATTCTTTAGTCGTTAGGGATATTTCAGCCTTATTTACGTATACCTTGTATGCGTCACAATCCACATGTATTTCTTTAAAAACCAAGTGGTTTTTAGCACTTTGGTCATAGCTTCTTCTCAGTACTGCTTCAACTCGTCTAATCAAAACATGAAAAGAAAAAGGTTTCGTCATATAGTCATCGATTCCAAGATCAAAGCCTTTCATTTGATCTTGCTCTTCTTCTAATGCGGTCAATATGATAATGGGGATATTTGACTGTCGTCGGATCATTTTGGCAACTTCAAACCCGTTAAGGTTTGGCAGCATTACATCCAAAAGAATTAAATCAAAGGATTGTTTATTAAATTGCTTCATTCCCTCTAAACCATCTGATGCCACTATAACCGTGTACTGCTGTGTCATTAAAAATTGTTTAATCAATTCCTGAATCTCTTCGTCATCCTCTATCACGAGAATTCGATAATTACTCATTTCATCACCTCTACTAGCGTTATTATAACCGGCCTATCTGGAGTTCATGTGGAGATGCAGACGGTGTTACGCTTAAATGTTAAGAGATTTAAAAGAATAAAATAAAATTGTAGAGTATGCTTCGTTACTTGATCATTCCTCATTTCAATTCAAATACGCACTAATGGAAAGAAAAAAAGTGAAAAGTTGAAAATTGAGCCACTTTTGCACTAAAAATATAAAGGGGATTGTGGGATAGCGGATAATCTTTGCCATTTGACCCTAATGGAAATTAATTTGCGGCCCATCCCTTCAAATACCAGTAAGTTAATATTCCTCAATATATAACTCGCTAAATCCAAAATATCCATTTTTTGAATAAATCTAAAAGCAGAGCCTCATATTATAATCGAAAGGATGTGGCACATGACAAAAAATATATCCACATTCCAAGCGACGATGGTATTGATCCTCACCATCGGCTTGATGAACCATGTCATCGTTTTGCCCTCACTGCTTAGTGCTTCTGGAAGGGATTCATGGATAAGTGCTTTGGTAACAGGGGTGCTTTTCCTTTTGTGGCTACCCATGATTTATTGGATCATTAAAAAGACTGGGCAGCAGCATCTAATTGGCTGGCTCCATGCCCACAGCCACCCTATGGTCGCCTGGTTCATCAAAATCCTGCTATCCTTGTTATTGCTGCTAAATGTATATGTCACCTTATACAGCACCTTCTCATGGGTAAACAGTACATATATGATTCAAACACCAGAATACATTTTATTCATCCCTTTCATCATTCTCTGCTTTTTTGCTGCAGAGGCAGGAATCCGAACGATAGCCATAGCTGGAGGGCTCGTTTTACCGGTTGTCGTGGCCCTCGGATTTATGATCATGACGGCAAATATACAATTCAAGGAATATTCCTTGCTTTTCCCCATTTTGGAGCATGGGTTTACCCCGGTATGGGATGGTGCCGTAATCCTTGGTGGTGGGTTTACAGAGATTTTTCTTTTCATATTGATACAACAGTATGTGAAGTCGGATATAAAGTTCAGGCATTTATTTTTTCTGGGTTTATTTATTTTAATGATTAACGTAGGTCCGATAATCGGCTCGATTACGGAATTCGGTCCGACCCAGGCCGCCAAAAGCAGCAATCCCGCTTATGCACAATGGAGGTTGCTCACGATGGGGAAATATTTGAACCGATTGGATTTTTTATCGATTTATCAATGGCTATCGGGTGCATTCATCCGTGTATCATTGTCGATTTTCCTAATAGGTGAGCTGTATCAAATTAACTCAAAAAAAATAAAAAATATATTTTTGGTGGCCGTATCACTTATCCTCGTCATCTCGCTTTGGGTCCCGATCGATATTCCGGCTTTCAGAAATTTCACTGACCGCTATTATTTCAAGATAAGTGTGCTGAGCATTTTATTTATAACCATATTCATCAACATAATCATTTTATTAAAAGGGAGGGTGAGAAGAAATGGAGCCGCTGTTTGACAAACATAATGACGGGAGTGCTTCTGGAATTCAGCTGAAATCCGAATATTTCACTGAACTATTCAATATGAGCTCAGATATTAAATTCAAAAAACACATTATAGAATCTGATGGTATATCCGATGCACCTCTTTCCTGTATGTTGATATTTTCAGAAGTTATGATCGACGTTAAAAAAATGTGGGAATCAGTGGCAAGACTTGAAGGGAGTTTATTGTCCCAAATTTCACTGATGGAGGAGGAAGGTGCCGAGCATGGGCAAGTTGAATTTAAATTTAGTCGAATAAACCCATTAACCACTACTTCAGAAGAGATAGGGGAAAACGTATTTTCCGGCATGGTATTGATGTTATTCGAGGAATTGGGATTGCTTTATATGTTTGCTCTTCCGAACATCCCCAATCGAAGCCCTGAGGAAACCAGCACGGAAATTTCAATTCGCGGGCCGCGGGATGGCTTCATTGAAGATATCTCCGTTAATTTAGCTTTGATTAGAAAAAGGTATAAGTCTGCTTCACTCGTAAATCAATCGTTCATCATTGGTAAAAGGAGTAAGACCAAAATCAATTTATTGTATGTGAAAGATATTGCAGATCAAAACATCATAAAACAAGTAACGGAAAAGATTTCTTCAATAGAGACAGATATCTTGTTAGGCACCACAGAACTTGAACAGTTCTTGTCGGGCAGCAGGTTCAAGTTCGTTCCATTATTTGATTATACAGGAAGGCCGGATTATGCTGTAGCCAGTTTGAACAATGGTCGCTTTGCCATATTGGTTGATAGCGCCCCAACCGCCTTAATAGGCCCAGGTAACATAACGTTCATGTTAAAAGCGGCTGAAGATCGCCATACAGCTTCATACTATACTAATTTCGAGTATTTTTTTCGGATCATAGGTCTAATAATATCAGTATTTCTCCCAGGTTTTTATATTGCCATTATATCCTTTCAATTAGATCAGCTTCCCTTTTCCTTTTTGGCGACCATAACGGTATCGAGGTTTGGTTTACCTATCTCACCGCAGCAAGAGGCATTCCTGATAATGGGATTATTCGAGCTTTTTAGAGAGGCGGGTGTCACACTGCCTAGAGCGATTGGGCAATCTCTGGCGGTGGTTGGAGGATTGATCATTGGTGATGCGGCAATCAGAGGTGGGATAACGTCCCCAACGATGTTGGTAGTGGCTGGCACGACTGCCGTGGCTACTTATACATTAATCAATCAATCCGTTGGCGGAATAGTGAGCATTGCAAGATTCTTCGTATTATTTCTTTCCTCCATCTTGGGATTATTCGGATTCTTTCTTGGCGTTTTTTCCATAGTCCTTTATTTATCAAGGCTGCAGATTTACGGGTTACCGTATTTAGCACCCATATCTCCCTTATCTTTTAAAGATATACTAGGAGGAGTCTTCGTGAAGCCATATCTATTTAAAAAGAAACGAGCGGCAATGCTGAAAACCAAGGACAAATCAAAAGGAAATGGATGATGAAAAGAATCCTTGTGAGTTTGTTTATCGGAATGAGCCTGCTTACATTAACGGGGTGCTGGGATACTAAGGATATTCAGGATATTCAATATATAAGTGCAGTGGGGATTGATTATCGGAATGGACAATATGACATCTATGTACAGGTGACATCCTTTGCCGGTGTGGCCAAACAGGAAAGCCTTGAACCGAAACCTACCCCTGTTTGGGTTGCAAAGGGGAGCGGGAAAACGATTAATGCGGCTTTGAATGATATTTATAAAAGGTCAAACCAATATGTATATTGGGCTCATGTCCAATTGATCATTTTTTCTGAAAACTTATTGAAGCATGGACTGGATCAGGTGAACGATCCCATTTTAAGATTCCAGCAAATAAGGGAAACCACGTGGTTATATGGAACGGACGATTCGTTGGAAGACATCCTCATTGTCAATAGTTTATTCGGATCTTCCGTGCAAACGAGCATTTTTAATCCGGAAGATATTTATAAATTAAGATCTTATGTCGCTCCCATCAGGATCCAAAGTTTTTATACACAAAATTATGAGTCAGGAATGACCGTTAAGCTGCCCAAAATCTCACTTTTACCCGAGGTGTGGAAAAAACAGGGGGGATCGAAGAATACAGTAAAGCTAACTGGTTCGTATTTGATCAAAAACAACCAATTAAAAGCCAAAATAGCTAACAAGCATCTTAGCGGGCTCAGGTGGTTAACAAAATCAACAATCAGGTCACCGGTTGCTGTAAAGATCAATGAGGACACTTCCGTTGAAATGTCCTTAATCAGGCCCAAGTTCGACATAAAGCCAATTTTCATGAATGATAAAGTGGCATTCGATATTTCAATTAAAGTAAATGGTGTCGTTAGGGATATGGAAGGCAACATCCCTTTGCCCATCTTAAAGGATAAAGTGGAGCATGTATTAGCGAAAGAAATTAGGTCCACATACACGTTTGCCCTTGAAAAAGGGACGGATATTTATAACCTGGAAGAAACAGTCTATAGGAAAGATGTTAAGAAATGGAAGGCGATTTTCGGGAATGACTTTACACTTGCGGAAGATTCGATTCGCAATATAAATGTGGATGTCACCATTGAACAAACAGGCGATTATAAATATGAGTTCTTGAATTGAAACTCCACTCACTCAAAGTATTGGATTGGAACATTTAGTAAGGGGACTGCCGTGACTAAAAGAGTCAGGAGCGTGGCAGTCCCCTTCCATGGGGGCATCAAACTAAACCGCTTCTTTACTTCAGTAGACCGACGCGAAATCCGTGGACGACGACTTGTGTCCGATTTTTGGCTTTGAACTTGGTCATTAAACTACTTACATAGTCCCTTATCGTATGCTCGCTTAATTGCAATAAATCGGCCATTTTTTTATTGTTATGTCCTTCTGCCAGCAAACTCAAAATCGTCGACTCCCGTTCCGTCAATTGGAGTCCAGTATCTATTGGCACCTCATCATCCTTTCTGGATAAATATAAGCCCAACCTTTTTCCAACCAGTTCAAGCAATAGGAGATCTTCTTTCACATAATCGAATTCAACCCCCAATTGGTCGAAGGTTAGCCAACCGAACACCTGCTGATCGTGAACGATCGGTATAAAAATAACGGATGATAGGTTAAATAACTTTATATGCTCTTCTTTAATGTAATGGTGTGGATCTTTTAAGAATACAGGCTTTTTCGAATTGAAAACCAATGACTGCTTTGCGCTTAGCTGGCCTTTCATACTTTGTACCTTTGGAAGATCCGCTCCAATCGTCCCATATAATTGATTGGACCAAGGGATATAAGCATAAAAAACACATCTTTTAAAATGAAAGAACTCTTCACATTTTTTTAAGATATGGGCAAAATCCTTGATGCCAGCTGAATGGATTAGAAGTTCATCCAATTGATCCAGTAATTGCAGCCTGGTCAGCTCCGCATTTTCCTTATCGCTTTTTGAATATTGGTTTCGCTCATCACCATCCCATTTGTTATAGCTATGGATAAGATGAGAAAATATCGATAATAGAAACATCAAGATGGAAATGATATGGGGATGTTTCAGATTGACCATTAAGGTAACGATGGCTTTTTCAAAGATTAGCCGAAACATGCTGAAAAGCTTTTCATCAATCAGGGATAATTGTGATTGGAGCCAGGTGTCCATATACCTTTCATGTGTATCTTCGATGTCTTCAATGCTTTGGGAGGAGATGAATAGTAAAAAAGATTCCAGTAATGTTTCTAACGTTCTTCGCTCGGATTCTCCTATGAATGGCTCCAGGTTCAGATATATGTTTATATTTTCTTCAATCTGCTTGTTATGGCTTTTTATGAATAAAATGAATTGTTTAAACGTTATCTCTTCATATGGATGAATGGGCTGGGTCATGGGGGATTTTTCTCCTCAATAACAAAATACCCCTATAAAAAGGGGGGGATATCTTATTATTATACAGCATTTTATAGGATAGTATTTGAAAACAAGAGGAGTAAAATATAGGTATAAGCCCACAAGAAAGCTTTTGCCATTCCCATTCATTGAAGTAATCATGGCTGCTTTCAGTGCTTGCATATGATTCGATGACATAGGAAAACCTCTAGGGATGAGGATTCTTGATTTTGAAGGAATCTGGAACATGAAAAATAAATAAGGGGGATCTGATGAAATGAAACGACTCGAAAACAAGGTAGCCATCATTACTGGCGGAGGAACAGGCATCGGGAAAGAAACCGCTTTATTATTCGCTAGTGAAGGAGCAAAAATCGTCATTACTGACATAAACCAAGATTCCGGAGCTCAAGCTGTAGAGGACATTCAAGCAATCGGGGGGGAAGCGTTATTCATTCGTCACGATGTCAGCAGTGAAGAAGATTGGAAGAAGGTTGCGAAGGAAACGATTGCTGCTTTTGCGAAAGTGGATGTTCTATTCAATAATGCGGGTATTTATATCATTAAACCCGTTACGGAGATTGAACTGGAGGAATGGAACCGGCTGATGTCGATCAACGTGACCGGCGTGTTCCTGGGAATGAAACATATCATGCCATTGATGGCGAAGCAAAATAAAGGATCGGTCATCAATGCATCATCCATTGCAGGCTTGATCGGGGCGCCGGGCCATGTTCTTTACGGTGCAAGCAAAGGAGCAGTCCGGGTCATGACAAAAGACGCTGCCATCGAGTATGCATCAACGGGAGTCCGGGTGAATTCGATTCACCCAGGATACATCGATACCGGGATGGCAGACTATGCATCAGAGCAAACGGGCAGTTCAAAGGATGAATTGGGTAAAGAATTTCCTTTAGGACATTTGGGAACTGTCAAAAACGTGGCGAATACGGTGCTTTTCATTGCTTCTGATGAATCGTCCTATACGACCGGTACGGAATTTGTGATTGATGGCGGAGCGACAGCCCGCTGAAACCTGCAAAGCAGCGGGGGAAGAAATGAAAACCGAAGGAGTGTTTGGAATGAGACTACAAGATAAAGTGGCAATCGTAACAGGTGGAGCAAGTGGGATCGGGGCAAGCACGGCGCAATTATTTGCAGAAGAGGGAGCAAAGGTTGTCATTGCGGACTTTGCTGATCATGGACAAGCTGTATCTGATGAGTTAAATGGAAAAGGGTACGATACTCTTTTTGTTAAAACCGATGTGACGAATGAACAGGACATAAAGAATATGATTGAAAAAACGGTCGATCAATTCGGGAAACTGGATATCATGTTTGCGAATGCCGGAATTGCAAGGGATGGAAACATTCATGAGTTAAGCTATGAGCAATGGCAAAAAACGATTGATATTAATTTATCAGGCGTCTTCCTTTCAGATAAATATGCGATACAGCAAATGCAAAAACAAGGTACAGGCGGCGCCGTCGTCAATACTGGCTCCATTCACAGTCATGCCGGGAAGCCAGGGGTAACGGCGTATTCCGCTGCGAAGGGCGGGGTCAAGCTATTAACCCAAACATTAGGTACCACTTATGCAAAAGAGGGGATACGCGTCAATGCCGTTTGCCCAGGTTATATTGATACACCGCTCATTGCGGCAGCACAGGGTGATGTAAGGCAAGGTTTGATCGATTTACATCCAATCGGCCGGTTGGGCAAAGCAGAAGAAGTGGCTAAAGCCGTTCTTTTTCTTGCAAGTGATGATGCCTCATTCGTGACAGGCACAAGCCTTATTGTCGATGGCGGTTATACGGCAGTATAAACCCTTTTTCTAAAGAGTGGCAAAAAAACGAAGAATCGGAGCTTCTTCCGTATGGGAGGCGGTGTAAATCGCTTATCCTTCGGAAGGGCTCTTTTTTAGATGTTTTTAGTTGTTTTATGCGAATAAGCAGCCTAATGAATGACATTACCGAGAGCGAATGTCCTATCTATGCTAATGCAACTTATGATAAACTAAGGTTGTTCTGTATTTCCAAATAACGGAACTTTCATTGTTCCGTCAAAGAGACAGAATAATTGAATAATTAATGGGAATGAACCCTTATCTAGTGCCATCTACAATACCTTGCAAATTTTAATGTTGACCAAATGAAGCAAAAGGGATGAAATTGGAGGGGATACAATGGATGTAAAGACACTTCTATTACAACAATGGGCAAGCTGCTTAGATGAAGAAGACTGGTTTCCACCGCTTGAAAAAGTGCTGGAGGATATCACGTTTGAACAGGCAATTTGGAAACCAGCTGATGGGACAATGAATTCCATTTGGGAATTAGTTTGTCATTTACTATTCTATGAAAAGAGATTTATGATGCGATTTCTAGGGCAAACAGCAAATGAACCACAGGCAGAAAATAATGATTCCACCTTTCGATTACCAACCGAGACGTTAGAAAATTGGAAGGAAACAAAACAAGAATATTTTGAAGTTCATCGTGAACTTGAGAAAATACTGGAGAAATCAGGACATGAAGATTTGTATAGGCAGATCCCAGGAGAAGATCATTCATTAGTGCTTGAACTGAAGAGTTTAGCGATGCATGACGCATATCATATTGGGCAAATTGTATATCTCAGTAAAATGCAAGGAGCTTGGGCCAGTAAACGCAGCTTTTAGCTCTTAGCTTTACAGTTATTCCATTAAAAGGCCATTTTAAAAAATAGGGGAACTTCCAAATCGGATGTTCCCCTATTTTTTTCTGAATAAACAACCATATCACGAACTCGACAGGCTGTACTAGTCGTGCGGTTAGGCTATGTTTAGTATGTATATAAAGGGAACAATAAATTATCACAAGGGACATATGTCCTTTCGTCAATTTCCACTTCTGTATTTTAATGAGTACAAGTCATCCAGAAAGGAGGAGAAAAGGTGAAAGGGATATTCTCTTCAATTATTGCAGGCATATTCATTTCGTTGCAAGGCGTGTTCAATTCAAGAATGAGTGAGGAAATTAGTGGGTGGCACACCACTGCGATTGTGCATCTTGTCGGATTTACCTTGTCGATCATCATTTATTTGATTGCCCGTGATGGAAGAGCGGAGGGCTTTCGTGAGGTTCCTTATTTTTATTTGCTGGGTGGCATGCTAGGGGTCGTGATCGTGTTCGGGGAGATGACAGCGATAAATTTGCTGGGCATGTCCTTTGCAATCGCAACGATTTTAATTGCACAGCTTCTTTGTGCATTCGTTATTGATACAAAGGGACTATTTGGTATGTTCAAGCACAAGATGTCATTTCAAAAGGTATTTGGAGTGGCCATGATGTTAGTGGGTGTCATCATATTTAAATGGTAAAGGTGATGGATATTGAAAAAAATAAATGATAGCTCAGCTATTCCTGGATATCTTGATCAATTTCAGTTGAATAGAGTTTTTTCGGAAGAAACGAAGAGGAAATTATCTCTTTACCAATTCGAGAAGGGGGAAGTGTTATGTTCTAGGGGGGAGGATATTCAGCACATGTACTTTTTAGTTAAAGGCAAGATGAAGATTTTTACAACTTCCCCCGAAGGAAAATCATTGATCGTACGGTTTAAGACGCCCCTTGCCGTTTTTGGCGATGTGGAATATATAAAGGAGATGCATGTCCTCCATACAGTTGAAGCAGTCAGTGAAGGGAGAGTCGTTTGCGTTCATTTTGATGATTTAAGGTCGATGGAAACGAAGCGAGCTGAGTTTCTGCATTTTTTGTTGGAAATCATTACCCAAAAGTTTTTTACGGAATCACATGCCACAAGTTTGAACAGGCTCCATCCTGTCGAGACACGTCTTGCAAGCTATCTTTTGTCTCTTTCATCCGAAGGAGACGGCTCCATGTTTCATAAGGAAATGGGCACTTCCAATCTGACGGAAGTCGCTGATCTCATCGGTACAAGCTATCGGCATTTAAATCGGGTCATACAAAAATTGTGTGAAGAGGGAATCATCAAACGTAAACAAGGAGCTCTATATATTGTGGATTTGTCGAAGCTGCGGCAACGGACAGATGGAAATATTTACGAATGAAATAGGAGGGCAGGAGTATGCAAGGAATTTTGTTTGGAATCATTGCAGGGGTTTTCATTAGTATACAAACGGTCTTTAATGCCCAATTGAGTGAAAAGATCGGGTCTTGGGCGACAACCGCTATCGTCCTGGGACTTGGTTTCATTTCGTCTTTCACGATGTTTAAAATCATGGATGATACGAGCCTGTTGGCGATTGGCCGTGTAAATAAGTTGTATCTATTAAGTGGAGTCATGGGTGTTGTGCTAGTCTATTGCATCATGCAGGCAATCCGCATCTTAGGGCCGGCATATGCCATTTCCATTGTACTTGTCTCCCAGCTTACAATGGCCGTTCTTATCGATTCGTTTGGATGGTTCAGTTTTGGGAAGGTTCCTTTTACGATGAATAAATTGATCGGGCTCGGGATTATGATAGCAGGAATCCTTGTTTTTAAGATGAAAAAGCATGCATACAAAAAAATACGGTTATAATTCAGTCGATTAAGCTGAATAACCCCCCTAATTAACGCAACAAAGCGAATGATTAGGGGGGAGTCTATTCATGTTTTACGAATTCGTTGTCCTGGAAGCATAAGGGAAAAGGGGATCTTTAAGTTCGAATTCATAGCTTTGTGCATTTACAATTCCGACTACTTTTTCATGTTCATATAGCTGGATCAAAAATTGAGCCATCTCTTTTGCTGTATGATACTTGGGCAAAGTGGCATCATATTGGAATTCCTCAACATCAAACGATCGTTTGGCAAATTCGGTTTCAGTTGCGGCTGGAGCCAATACCTTAGCTTGCATTTTAGCACCTTGGCTTTTAAGCTCATGTGCAAGACCTTCTGTAAAGGCACTGACATAAAACTTGGTGGCACAATAAGTGATGGCATCTGCAACAAGAGTGTATCCACCGCCTGATGAGATATTGATAAGCTGAGTGCCCTCAACATTTGAATAGTCACGAACGTAGAGAGAGGACAATATGGTTAATGCCTCAATATTCAAGTGGAGCATTTTCTCGATTTTCGGCAGCCTTTGCTCTCCGATTTTATCGAAATTGCCGAAGCCTGCATTGTTGATCCACGTTTCGATCTGAAGGTTTTTAAGACTTTCATACAGCCCATAAACATTGTCTGTAACAGATAAATCTGCAGCATGAACGACGATATCCAATTGTTTATCCATTTGCTCAATTTTCGTTTTTAGTTCGTCCAAATTTTGTTTTCTCCTGGCAACGAGAACTAAATTTTTTCCTCGGGATGCAAATGCTAAAGCAGTTTCATATCCAATACCGGAGCTAGCCCCCGTGATGACCGTATAATTTTTCATGTGTACCCCTCCATTAATTTATGATAGGATGTCATTGTATTACTTAGAGTGCACTCTAAGTCAACTATTTAGAGATACTGAGGTGTTTTATTATGTATTCCATAAGTGAAGTTGGGCAAATGCTTGGAATAAGCCCACATGCCTTACGCTATTATGAAAAAGAAGAAATCATAACGCCGGAAAGAAATGCTCAAGGAGTTAGGCAATATACGGATTCTCAGCTTAAATGGATGGAATTTGTGAAAAAATTGAGGGAAACACAAATGCCTATCGAACAAATTAAAAAATATACCCAGCTGTTCAAAGAAGGAGACCATACATCGATGGACCGCTTGAATCTGTTAGAGAAACATCGCCGAACCATCGAAAGTCAAATTGAAACACTGAAAACCACTGAAGCCATGCTTGATAAGAAAATCACGGCATATAAACAACACTTATCCACAATGAATTTGTCAAACAGCTAGTCCTTCAAAAAAATCACCGAAGTTAAGTGTCTCTTCCGCATATCACAGTATTAACGATGCTGTTTTTTATTATCGTTAATACTGTTCAATCTTAAAAAAAGGACTTTACCATATTCAAAATGTAAATAATTATCACGCTAAATTAAAGAAGTGGTTGGCTCGATTTAACGGTTTAGCTTCAAAATATCTACAGAATTATTTAATATGGTTTTTATTTCTTGATAATAAGGAAATGGAAGCAATGGTATCCTGGAAAAAGGAGATGTTATTCCTTTCTTGTATGTTTTAGAACCATAGAAACAAATAAAACCTTGAGAGAATCACACTTTTAAAATTACTTATATTCTTCGTGTATGTAATTTGTAACATTAACGCCAGAGGGTTCAACACTTAAAGTTAATGTATCAACTCCAATATAGTTATGTGCTTTTTCAAAAGGAAATATTTTTACAACTACATTGAAGTCAAAGCTTCTTCCACTTTGAGTTCGCTTAATACTGATGATTTTTACATCATAAAGTGCATATTGAGTAAGTTCACCATAATACCCTGTTACTGCATTACCTATATGTGGAGATAAAGTTGTAATAAATGCATCTGAAAGTAAATTATCGTCATTTTTTGCTTTTGAATCAACAGGTGAAGTTACTGCTAATAATATCGCCATAAGAGAAATAAACAATGATTTTTTCATACATTGGCACCGCCTTTATTTGTTTATTCCTAATATGACAATAACAAATTCAAGGTATACATAATTTTTGTTTTTAAAAACAACCATTGTTTATAACATAGGCTTTTTTTAAAATAATTTTAAGAATATGTAACAGAATTTCGTTTCCCAATTCTTCCTCAAAACGACTTGCAGAAGAAAAGGGTGGAAAATGTATCGGCGATGGTATCTTTTGGCATCAAATCAAGGCAGCCATAGTGATCCGGATGAAGCTTGGATCTCTATGGCGCGTCACATTTTTTTAACGAGTTACATCGGATTAATTGAAGAAGGCTCTCTTCAATGATTAGTTGCAATACCATTGTCCATTATAAAAAATACACTTTTGTCCGCCTTGCTGTCCGCCCTGCTGTCCCCCAGGAAAACCAGGGAAAGGCTGCCCTTGCTGTCCACCTTGCTGACCGCCCTGCTGTCCACCCTGTTGTCCGCCTTGCTGCCCTGGCTGTTGTACTGGTGGGCACTGTAATCCTAGATATTGTAATCCAACAATATCATTGTGATGAACCTCGTTTGGCAATCCATCCTCCAGGATTTGAACCATGCCAGTTGTGTTGTTGATTCCCATCAAAATGAATGTGTGTGTCGAATTGCCCCAAAAACCCCTGAAACAATGCCCTTGGCGGCCTGCTTTTAATTGACTTTGAATCGTTGCAGTAGGAACTAAAGATTGCACTCGTTCTGCGTATTGATAAGGCATATTAGCATAATAATTATCGTAATAATATGGTACATTGTTTTGATGAAAGGCGTAGTTATAGTTATACATTCCGAAATCCTCCCTTTTAGGTACACTATAAAATATGTGAAAAGAAAGATTATGTCCGACATGGACAAAGATGGACAATGAAATTGGGCGGCCTAATTTATTGGATGGCTACGGAGTGGGGAGCTGCCTTATGAAGCGGGACCAAAAGGACTGGGTCCCGTTCGGTACAGCTGACATTTATATTTCATCTGTCAACAGGTTTTTTTTATAAAAAAGATAAGCATGGATGGGAAGTAGCACGCTTTGCTTTCGTGACGTCGTCATATGCTAGGAAGGGTTTTAAGTGAGCGGTATAGAAGAAGATATTAATAAATGATAGGATCATCTAAAAAGCAGATTCTTAAAACGAAACTTATTGGAGGAAGTCAATGAAGGTAAATAAAATTCATCATGTAGCGATCATTTGTTCTGACTATGAAAAATCAAAAAAATTCTATGTGAATACAATCGGATGCGAAATAATCAATGAAACATATCGGGCAGAAAAGAAATCGTACAAACTGGATTTACTGGTGGGCGGGGCTTATCAGTTGGAATTGTTCTCTTTTCCGAAAAGTCCCTTAAGACAAAGTTATCCCGAAGCAAGGGGGTTAAGGCATCTGGCCTTTGAAGTGGATGATATTGATCAAGCAATTGAAGAGTTAAGCAACGATAATATCTTTGTCGAACCCATCCGTGTTGATGAAATAACCGGAAAAAGGTTTACTTTTTTTTGTGACCCGGATGATTTGCCTCTGGAAATATACGAAAAGTAATGTAAAAAAGCATCCTCAGCACCTCTTGTTATAAATTTTAACTAAAAAGGGTTCATTTAATAGGGAAAGCAAAGTGGATGGTAGCAAGTGCCTGGCGGCCTCGTTCAAAGTGTAAAAATCCTGCAACAAACCCGATTTTCTAAGAGTTTGTTCGCCACAGTCTGAAGCTGCATAGTGAATGGGGCTTCTTTTTTTGTCATGGGTATAAAATATGCTGTCAAGCACTAAGAGGGACTATACAGGATTTCATACAGATTCAAAAGATAAACAAGGAGAGACAAGTAAATGAAGGGAAAATAAATGAGAGGATGGCTGACTTGAAGCTGAAAGATATTAAAGAAAAGTATGATGTCATACTAAGTTTGGGCAGTTCGTTGGTGTGGACCTTCACTTAATTTAAGACGGCATAATTTGGGGAGGTTTTCATTCCCGCTTGTTTGGGATGTTTCTAATTCACTAAACGATATATGCAGATTATTGGAAAATAGATTCGTTGGATTCATGGACATTGGGAATATGCAGCAAATTAGATGGAATTGCCGTCTTTGCAGGGAAGGGCAGGAAGCAGCAAAACGCGCATTTTATCCAGGATAGCCTACATAAAATTATCTCGGTTCACGATTTCCCGATCATTAAAGAGCAGGATTGGCCCCTTCATTACCCTCCTACAAAGAAATGCTTAATTACTGAATAAGTAAAATTAACGATATCCTTGCAAATAATCAATCCGTGCTATTTATTAGATGGGGCACAGTAAGCATTTTAGTAGCAGTTAATTTGCACTCTATCTTAGCAGGTATAGCACCGCGAGAATATAAGATCCTTTACCTTGATCCAAAAGCCGATAAAACGGATGTTAAGGAGCTCGATTGGAATGTACAGTTCAAGTGCCTAGCCGAAGCCCTAATGATGATTCCAAGTGGGATTATGTTTATGATCGACTAGCTTTAACAGATTACTGGGACCATTAGGTTTTCCGTAATTTTTTTGACAGGATTAAGATATCGGATGGGAAGTTTCAGTGATATCATATGGGAAAGCATGTTTTGACAACATGCTCACCTTCATTTTTATTGCTTTATTTAAAGAAAAATCGCCTTTTGAAATCCCAATCCAATATAAAGGAATTATTTGCATCTGTTAAGAACTTATAATCGATATAAGTTCTTTCCTTTTTTGTCATGTCATCGACATATGGCGAGTAGGTACGGAAAAACAATTGATTTTTCTTTTCATTGAATTCGACAAGTCTTAGCCAGCCGTTTCCGCCGCGATAATCCGATTGGTAGTTGACGACCATCTGGATGACGTCATTTCCCGATGTGTTTTGTTTGACCTGATGAGCTATGCCAAAATAATGTCCATTGACCGTCATGAACACTTGGTTATGATCCTTTACAAGTTCATTCCATATCAGCCGGCCATTTGCCGATTCAGCTGCAATTGTTTCATTCTTTTTCACATGAGGGAAAATGATGTCATGTGAGACGAGGATCGTCGGCTTATCTTGATTCCGATCTAGTACATCTTTTGCCCATTGTAAGTCTTTATGAAGGTTTTGCATATCGACGATCAAGACCAAATAATGATAACTTCCTGCCTTTGCGATGGCATAAGAGCTATACCCGGATCGAGATGAGCCCTTATAGTATTCTTTATGTTGGAAACGTTTCGGTCCATAGTGTGTCAGGAACGGGTTCCCTGGAGCGTAGTCATGATTACCAGCCGCCATCATATATGGGATGTGCTGCTTATCCAATATGGAAATGGCTGCAAGTGAATTTTGCCATTGTTTTTCTGTATCACCATCGACAATGTCACCTACAAATGTATTCATGATGATATGGTTCTTCTTCGTGTTATTGGCAATCCAATTCATTTGGCTATTGAAGATTTCTGGATTTTGACTGGAATATTTTTGAGTATCGGGAATGAAAACGAAGTTATAGTTTTTTTTATTCGTCAAAATGGGCAGTGCAATATTGGTTCCTTCAAACGGTTTATCGTCACGGGAATCCTTCACAAGCCATTCTTTTTTAGTCAATGCTTTATTGGCTATCCGTATTTCCTCGATATTCCCCTCAAATAATTTATCCAGCTTATTGCCCCACTCAGAAGCACCGATGTTCCAGCCTTTGCCCGTCAATCCCGCAATGCCCACAACCTTTTCTGATTCTCCGTAATCACTTATATTATTTAAAGTCAACGTGGTCTCGCTGCCATCATTTACAACTGCCAGGTGGTACCATTCATCAGCATTTAACGCTCTCGACCAATTGCTTACATTATAATTTAAATTGTTAGGATGGCTTGTCCAATGTATTTTTTGATCGCTCGAGACAGTTAGAGCAGAAAGAAGTTTTGTGTCCCCGTCCATTTTTTTAAGGTCGGCGGCTTTTCCTTGTCTGGAAAAAAGTCCTAACCCATTATTGGTGTTCATTTTACTTGGCAATTTAAAAATAGCTTCTATTGTAAATCCATTATCGAATTTTTCCGAATTGATCGGTGCGTCTTTTTTTGTTTTGAAGTATCGTCCTGAAAGAGCGTTTTTTTTATTATCGAATTTCAGGCTTTCCGCACCGTCATGATCATGATAATCTTCTTCGGACCATTGAATCACGTTTTTTATTTCAGGTGAGCTGGGATCCCCAATCGTCACCATTTCTAGATCGTTGCCGTGTTTGCTTACATCCTCGATCATTAAGCTTCCTTCATCAATTGACCCCTTTATTACATGCTGTCTCGTGAATTTCCAATCTGCCAGGATAGTGCCTCGATCATTTTTAGCAAAGGGATGTATGTAGTTTGCCGATTTGGCAATGCCAGGAACAATCATGAATAATAGTGTTAAGCCAATAAATGCTTTTTTCATTTTCATAAAACATGCACCCCATTACATTTTGATAAAGCACTATTTCTAATAGCGGTATTTTTCTATTCCTTATGACACGCTGAAGTAAAGAACTGAATTATGTGTGAAAGTTGGTTCAACGGCAATATCGTATAGTTTGCTTATCTTCTTGTTAACTTATTAAGGATAGTTAAAAAAGACCTATTCTTCTCTTTTATCTCACAATAAAACGCCACTCATGTTCTATTTAGCCTGTTAAGCGACCAGGAACTGATGGTAAAAGCGAAAGCGATAGAGGAATAAAAGCAGTGCGAGGAAAAAATCAAATCTATAAGAAAAATACAATGATGTGTTAATATATGGATAATGAAAGGGGCGTTCAGAGTGGTGGATGGAATGCTTCACGTACGGTAACAGAGGGGGAGAAATGTGAAAAAAGAATTTCCGGTTATTGAGACAAAAAGACTGATTTTACGTGAGGCAACAAAGGCCGACGCTGGTGATATGTATGAATATCTATCTGATGTCGACGTTGTAAAGCCTATGGGCTTGGAGCCTTGCCAAGCAGTTAATGAAGTGTATGATGAAATCGAATGGTATCAGTCCATTTACAAAGGGGGTAGAGGAATTAGATGGCTCATTACATTGAAGGATAACGGGAAGGCAATCGGAACCTGTGGTTTTTTGAATATGGCCCAAAAACATTTCCGAGCAGAAGTTGGCTATGAATTAAGTCAAGCTCATTGGGGGAAAGGGTTTGCAGGAGAAGCCTTGGAAGCCGTCGTCATGTATGGATATCAACACTTTCGATTGGAGAGGGTCGAGGCTTTGATTGAACCGGCCAATATTCCTTCACAAAAACTGGTGGAAAAACAAGGTTTCAAAAGAGAGGGCTTGCTAAGGCATTATGAATATACATGTGGGAAATTCGATGATTTGTTGATGTACTCCCTCTTAAAAAATGATTTGGATATCCACTCCGGCCCTTGATTTTATCAAGATCGAGAAAAATGGTCTTTTTGTTTGAACCTTCATGCTCGAACAAGCGACCTAAGTTGTCTTACTTATTGTGATAATCTCTTTCCACTTTACAAATACGGGTGAAGTATGATGAGTACCAATCTTTCTTCCCTTTTTCTTGAGCTTTTTTGTGTAAGGAATTTTCCTTCCAACGCTTTATTGAATCGAGGGATTTCCAATAGGATACGGTAATGCCTATACCGTCTTGATCTCTTACGCTCTCGACTCCTAAAAAACCTTCTTGCTGAGCGGCAAGCTCAACCATGAAATCAGCGGTTGAGTTGTAGCCCGCTGCATCTGCTTCATTTCTATCGGACGTGAAAATACAAGCGTAATATGGCGGTTCGGGTGTATTTGCAAAAAACATGAAAAGATGCCCCCTTTTCTTATCTTACTATTCAAAATAATATCACATCGGGATAGGCAAGGATAGAATCACTCCGAAACCGCCTTCCGGAGGACCTTGTATTTCAGGCCATGGTCTGATTGTCATTCAGGAGGAAGAAGGGAATTATTTATTTTTGGACGAATATAGTACTTTAATGGTTTGTAAAAAAGGAGATGGTTTTATGTGCGGGATTCTTCCGTGAACATTCAGAAAGAGATTTCCTTTTGCCGAGGCATCGCGATATTCTGTTGCATAATGCGGTAAAGGACCTATCGGCCGAACGTGATGTTTTGGCCATATACCTTGCAGGATCATTAGCGAAAGGGAATTTTGATGATTACTCGGATATAGATTTGCATACGGTTGTCATTCCAGAACGGAAGGCAGATTATTTGAAGGGAAAAATGAAACGAGCCACTGGCTGGGGAAATGCTTTTTTTCATGAGGATCACCATCCTTCTTCAGCCTATATCGTCACGCATTATGATACTTTCGTAAAGGTGGATAGCTGGTATCACTCACCTGAGGAGGTTGTTCCCTCCATCTGGATAAAAGGGATTGAAATCCTTTATGATCCCTTTACCATCATGAGTCAGGTTGTTGAGGCATCGGCGGACTATGTTTACCAGCCGTCCGCGGAGGAAGTGGAACGTTGGAGAGGGAAACTGCTTGCTTTTATTCATGAAACCTATCGATCTGTCATGAGGGAAGAAAGATTATATGCACGAGCTAACCTCGATAAAATCCGCTGGCTCATCGTGTTAGGCTGGTATATGGAAATGGGGGAGCATTTAGATGGACCCTATGGAGCATGGACGAAAATTGAAGGAAAAAGAAGTAAATTAGAGCAAAAGAAATTAAACCTTTTAAACAAATGGGGCAGTGATCGCAATTGTCATGAAATCATGAAAACGATGAGAGTCATGATTCCCGAAATCATTAGGTTAAATGCATGTCTTAGTAGTCTGATGGACATCGAACCGAATGAAGATCAGATGAAAAAGATTATAAAAATGGCTACTTGATCTCATTTTTCATAACGGGACCTTAAATGAATTGATTTGAGTTTAGATCACGATTATAGAACAGTATGGAGGGATGTCTAAATTGGCAGAATTGATTTATCATGTGGCAGTATCGCTGGACCATTTCATCGCGGACCAAGGCATAGTGGATGGGGATATCAGTAATTCCCTATTTTTATTCGAAGGAGAGCATGTCCCGGATTTTTTAACGGAAATTCAGCAATATGACGCTGTATTAATGGGCCGAAAAACATATGAGTTTGGATTTCAATTCGGATCGAAACCGGGTGAACCTGGCTATAAGGGGCTGAAGCATTATATATTCTCAAATTCCCTTCAGTTTGAATCGAACGAGGAAGTAGAGCTCATCCAGGGAAATGCCGTGGAATTCATAGGAAATCTCAAAAAGGAAGGGGAAGGTGAGCTATGGCTATGCGGCGGAGGTGAACTTGCCGGCGATTTAATTAAGCATAAACTCATCGATCGATTGGTACTGAAAGTGAACCCCATCATCATCGGAAAAGGCATCCCGCTTTTCGGCAGCGTCAAGCCATTGCTGAAGCTGGAGTTAATTGAAATGAAACAGTATCCAAATGGTGTGATCAAACCCACATATAAGATTATCTATTAGTGCGGATTGAGAGATCGGGTTGCGGCAGCGACCCTTTTTTTGTTGGTAAAATCTATTAACCCGCTATTCATTTATTTTTTCAGATAGTTTGCTTCATGCAACATAGTTACCTCGCGCTTACATATATAAAACAGTACAAAAAGGTTGCTATAGACCCACCCAATTTTAAGTTGGTATGATAATTGAGTACTTAATTGTGGGGGGAAGAAGAATGGAAGAACAGAAATATAATGACCTCAAATTAGGCGAACGTGGTGCAATCATCAGTATAATTGCTTATATTTGTCTATCTTTTATAAAATTGGTTATTGGATACATAAGTGACTCAGCTGCATTAAAAGCGGATGGCTTGAACAATACGACTGATATCATCGCATCCATTGCCGTATTGATTGGTTTAAGGCTAGCACAAAGGCCCCCCGATAAAGACCATGGATATGGTCATTGGAAAAGTGAAACGATCGCCTCCATGGTTGCTTCGTTCATCATGTTTGCCGTTGGTATACAGGTATTAATCGATGCCATTTCTTCCATGCTTCAAGGCGGTAAGGAATCACCTGACATACTGGCAGGATATGTGGGCATTTTATCAGCAATCGCCATGTATTTTGTATATCGGTATAATAAAAAGTTGGCAACCAAAATTAATAGTAAAGCCGTAATGGCCGCTTCGAAGGATAACATATCAGATGCTTGGGTAAGTATTGGAACGGCAATAGGAATTTTCGGCTCTCAGCTAAATATGCCCTGGCTCGATCCGCTGACCGCGATCGTTGTTGGGCTTTTAATATGCAAAACAGCTTGGGATATATTCAGCCAATCCTCCCATGAACTTTCTGATGGATTCGATGAAAATAAAATCCATCTCTATAAAGATGTCATTACAAATGTAAATGGGGTCAAGGGCATAAAAGAAATTAAAGGGAGAAATTATGGCAATAATGAAGTGATCGATGTCGTGATCCTTGTTAACTCCACGTTGGATATTAAAGAAGCTCATGATATAGCGACACATGTAGAAAAAGTGATGATGAGTGAACATGGGGTATATGATGTTCATGTCCATGTTGAGCCGAATTAAAGGGCTTATGGGAAACGATGATACTCCAAACTTAAAATATATTATAAATATTTAGCTTTTGCATATCCATGCAGAAGCAGGCGGTCTCCCTCTATATTCTTAGAGGGGGATTTTTTGCATTCAAACAAATGAAAATTAGTGTTATCGCTTAGTACAAGTTTCCACCTGATTTCATATGCTACAAAGAAGTAAAAGAAAGGTGGTTTTTTTATGAGTTGTAATTGCAGAAGATGTCGTGAACAAAGGGAAGAAGTGATTACCGATCCTACAAGGACAGTGGTGAATACTAGAACCAATCGGCGTGTTGTGAAGCATATTCATCCAACGGAGGTTATTAACGTAAATAGGACTGTGGTTAGAAATGAGCATTATTATCCAGTATATGAAAGAGATGTTTATGAAACGGTTGAAGAAAACTTTAATTGCGGCAGTAACCCGAATAATAATAATAGATGCAGACCCTTCTGGAACAGATGAAATATATATATAATGGAGCGCCCATTCATGGGTGCTTTTTTTCTGATAGGGAATCATGAAAGAGGTCGAAATGGGCATCTACCCAAGGGGGCGGAGGAATTAACAAAACTAGGGGCTGATCTGTACTGCTGAACACTTGAAACATTCATGCTAGAATCATCAAACATAAGAATCAGAACACTAGCAGATTGTTATTTGTAAATAATGAACTTGATTGACAAAAATGGAATGCCTATTATATTAAGCATTCCTCTTTTTTTCACTTCTTGCTTTATTCGTCCTCGTTTTCACGCTTTTTAATGACGGCATAGGCAAGATAGCCAATCAAGCCCATGAATAACCCGGTGCCGCCGACAATGTAAATCATCGTGAACACCTTTCCGAACGATGTCTGCGGTTCAAAAGTGGGGTGGCCAACGGTGCTGAGAGTTACAACACAAAAGTAAAGAGATTCAATTACGGTCAGCCCTTCCTGCTTAACATAGAAGACGGTTCCGGAAAGTAACATAACCAGGACCAAGGCGAAAAGAACTTGGAAATTCTTCAACTTGAAAGCGGACCATAGCGCCTTCAAGAAACGTTTTAAGGTTAGGATAAATGATATCATCGGGAGTCGAAATTCCTTTCTGTTTCATTGCAAACTAGGTGAATAGCTGTTCAATATGGACTAATTCTTTAACTATACAGGAAATTAGATTGGAATGACAAAAAAAAGTAAGTTTGATTGTAGTGGTTACATAGGAATCATATAGGAGGAAAATATGCCGAAACCGAGTATTACTGTACTTCCGATTGGTGGTTGACTGGCGAGTATGGCGCCGCTGTCTTTTTCGACTTGCGAGCAGGCCTAAAGCTTGCCCTCTGAAAGCGTAGCGATATAGTGCACGTGGCCAAGATTTCTTCATCATAGCCAAGTTCCGTGCAGTTTATGTTCGGTCATAATGCAGGAAGAAGTGAATCGTGTGTTGACGCAGGCGAACAAAGCGGGACCTGAAGGAATAATGAATGCCTTTTGAGCATAGCCAATGTGCTTAACCGAAATAACCTGACATATGAGTATCGAACCGAAGGAAGCACATAACCTGGAAGGGGGTGCTTCCTTTTTTATTTATATCATTTCCATACTTTTCATTCGTTTCGAAATACGGAATTTATTTATATGACTTTCATGTTTTCCATGTACTTTAAAAGCCAGACGACCATCCGCTTTTTCCTCCTTCTAGCTGGATTTGTTTAGGAAAGTGCTTGTTCAGGTGTGTGTTTAGTACATCCAAACGGAAATCCACTATTTTGTCATTGCAATCAATTGTTGCAGCACTTTTTCTCGCAGGTTCTCATCCAGCGGAGCTAAATTGAAAAGCTCTGAGTAATAAAGGCCATCAATGGCCAATCGGATAATGGTGGCTGTAACCGGATCGATATTATCCTGTTCCACTTTGTTTTGAACATACTGATAACTTTGCGAAATGCTTTCGGATACATCTGCATTTAGCATGGATGCAGCAATCAGTCCTATATTCAACTCCGCGTTATGTTCCAAATCCCATTTGGTAACTTCGATCAATGCACGACACCATGTACCTTTTTCAATAGGGTTTTCTTTGTTGGCTTGTTCATTGAATTGCATATTGAATTTTTCGAAAATATATTGTGCTAGCCCAATCATTAAAGCTTCTTTACTTGGAAAATGATAGAGTAACCCACCTTTGCTGATTCCTGCTTGTTTTGCAACAGAATCCAAAGTCAATGAATTAAAATCATTTTGAAGGATGAAATCTGTTGCAGATTTTAAGATATGTTGACGTTTTAAACTCGCTTTTGATTCCATATGTATCTCTCCTCATTAACAACTGACCAGACGGTTGGTCTTTCAATTTTATACTTATCGTTGCTTTTTCGTCAATCAAGTGATTTCGTTTTTTCCTGTAATTCCCTGAAATGAATGGAAAAAAAGATAAGAAAAGGAGTTTGACATGGGAAACCAGCTAGCTTGAATCGATATAAAAAGCAGGTCATAATCCCTTTTTTGTAAATATTTTTTTTATTCAGAAAACTAATTGACAAAAATACCGTCCGGACGGTACTATAAAATCACTCGATAAACAAGACATCACGAATGTAAAAGTGAGAGGGTTCATATGCAACAAAAATGATTTAGTTAGTGGGTGATAAATTCATATACTAATTTGTGTTATCACATATGTATTAATTTTTTCGAATTCATATAGGAGACATTCTTTTAGGTAGATTCATCGCTAGATAGCATGGAGGGGGTTTCCTAGCTGACTTTGATAACCGTGCTCGGAAGTCGGGATTCCCCTTCAATATGTTCCCGCCAAAGAGGCGCTAATTACGGGAATAATCAAGTATCATGACACGTTTTCATGTCTTTATTAGAGTGCTGTGTACAGAAGCGGAGTTTAACTTACACAATCCACGATCTTGAAGTTTGCATCCTATGGGCTGCGGTTTATTACTTGGAATCGCTCTGCCAACCATGAGCTCGTTCAGTCAGGTTTTAGGGTTTTTGCTCACCAAGGATGGAGTAATAACGATTTCACTTAGGTGAGAAAAAGGGGGTAGGCTAACAATGAGTACCAAGAATATAAATACATTTCATACGCAACGGATGTTCATTGACGGATGTTGGGTACATAGTTCCAGTGGAGATACCCGCCGAATTGTCAACCCTGCTACAGAGGATATCATTGCTGTAGTGACGGAAGGGAATGAAGAAGATTCCAAACGGGCAATCGAGGCAGCCAGAAGAGCATTTTATGAAGATGGATGGATGGAGAGCACGGCTAGGGAGCGTGCGGATTTTCTTGTTCGGGTTGCTGATAAACTTGAGGAACATGCTGAGGAGATTGCCGTTTTGGAGACACTGAATAATGGCAAGACGATGAGGGATTCACGTAATGATGTAAGCGATTCGGTGGATCAATTCCGCTATTACGCTGGATTGGCGACTAAGCCTCATGGCCAGGTTTACGATGTACCGGAGCGAATGCAGGCATTGGTAATTGCAGAGCCCATTGGAGTGGTAGGCCAAATTATCCCTTGGAATTACCCTTTGGTCATGGCAACACAAAAAATGGCGCCTGCCCTTGCGGCTGGATGTACGGTAGTAATCAAGCCTGCTGAGCAGACACCGCTTACTATCCTTAAACTGTTTGAAATCATTGAGGAGGTTGGGTTTCCACCTGGTGTCGTCAATCTAGTACTTGGCAAAGGAGCGACAGTAGGCGCCGAGCTGGCCAGCAATGCATCAATCGACAAAATTTCTTTTACTGGCGGAACAAAAACAGGCAAATCAATCATGAAATCTGCGGCAGATTCGATAAAAAAGGTAGGTCTGGAATTGGGCGGGAAATCTCCCAATATCGTATTTGCAGACGCAGATTTTGAATCGGCGCTAGATCACGCACTTTATGCCATATTCGCTAATCAAGGGCAAGTATGTTCTGCAGGCTCCCGTTTATTACTTGAGGAATCAATCTATGAAGCATTCATTCCAGCCTTAGTGGAAAAGGCCGAAAAGATTAGGGTTGGACCAGGAATTGAACCGGATACGAATATGGGGCCGCTCATCTCGGAACAACAACTGTATCGTGTCCTGGATTATATCGAGATTGGCAAAAATGAGGGCGCGACAATACTGACTGGAGGGAAACGGATCAATCGGAAAGGGTATTTTCTAGAGCCTACCATTTTTACGGATACGAATCCTAAGATGAGAATCGTGAACGAGGAGATATTTGGTCCAGTGTTAGTTATCCAAACATTTAAAACGGAAGAAGAAGCAATAAAACTTGCAAACGGGACACCTTATGGTCTCGCAGCAGCCGTTTTCACATCGGATGCTGCCAGATCCATGAGGGTGATCCGGAAGCTGCGTGCCGGAATTACGTGGATTAATACGTATCATGCCACTTTTAATGAAGCACCATGGGGAGGATACAAACAGAGCGGAATCGGCAGAGAGCTAGGAACGAACGGTTTCACTGAATACCTGGAATTGAAACAGATTAACATCAATCTTGATGTCAAGCCAAGTGGCTGGATTGAAACCACCGGCTATTCACACGTCATGACTCACTAATGAGGTAAAAGGATCTACCATTTAATTATTTGTATAATTCAGAAAAAATACGAGGAGGAAGCATAATGAAATTGATTGATGAGCTGTTAAATAACCCCATTAAACAAGAACTGGCTTTTCCAGAGGCGGAATATCACAGAAGATTGGCCGAAGTCCGTTCGAATATGGAAAAAGAAGAAATCGATGTTCTGCTTGTTTCAAATACCTCCAATATAGGTTATCTGACTGGATATGACACCACGATGCCTTCAGGGTACACCGTGCTGATCGTTCCTAGCAGCGGAGAATTAATTTTACACTGCTCTGAACTGGAAGCTCCGTGCATGCTACTTAATGGCTGGACAAGAAATATTCAAGTATTTTACTGGTATGAAGCGCAAGATACAGGCAGTGACCTCGCCAGAATTTTACTTGAGAACGGCTTTGACGGTAAGACGATCGGTCTGGAAATGGGCTATGCTGAAACGTTTGCAAGCGGTGCATTCGATACGAAAAGCTATTTGACACTTAAGGGGAAATTGTCTAATGCCACCTTTACGGATGCTACAACCATGGTTATGGAAGTGCGATTGATTAAAACGGACAAAGAGCTTACCTATATGAAGCAAGCGGGCGAATATTCGTGGCTTGGACTTCAAGCAAGCCTTCAGGCGATTCGTGAAGGTGTAAGTGAAAATGAAGTCGTGGCAAAAGCCTATGAAGCTATCATTGGAGCGGGCAGCGAGTTAATGTCGATTGATCCGATGATGATGTCAGGCTATCGGACAGGTTATATGCCACATATCGCTTATCGCCGAAAAAAATTAGAGAAGGGTGACTCCGTCTACTTCGAGTTCACCGGTACGCATAACCGGTACAACGCACCGTCCATGCGAAGCGCGGTCGTAGGGGAACCGTCCAATGATGTTCAGAAACTTGCTGATGCAAGCATCGAAACTGTCAATCTGCTACTTGAAAATATTAAGCCTGGACGTACGGGGCATGAAGTAGCGCAATTCGCCAAAAAAGGATTGAAAAGTGTACCGGAAGCATTCTTTCATGGTGCGTTTGGGTATTCGATCGGGATGAGCTTTCAACCGACATGGACTGAGAATCCGATGTATATTGCAGATGGAAACGATAGGGAATTGAAGCCAGGAATGACGTTCCACCTACCGATTTGCATTTGGGTTCCAGGTGAATACGGGATCGGGTTTAGTGAAAGCATCGTAGTCACGGAAAAGGGTTGTGAATGTTTGACTCCAAATAAGAATTTATCTCTTACAATAGCTCCTGCACTTGCAGGAGGTGGTCGTGCATGAGCACGGCTGCAACGGTCCGGATCGGAATTGACACTGGCGGAACTTTTACGGATTGCGTATTACTGCATGATGGGCATCCTGCTGTTGTCTTCAAGGTACCCTCCACACCTGAAAATCCAGCAAAAGCCATACTTCAAGGGCTGGAACGCCTTTGTATTGGAGCAGGCATCCCGCTAGAAGAAATAGATTTCATTGCACATGGAACAACTGTTGCTACTAATGCGATGCTGCAGGAACAATGGGCTAAAGTAGGCCTAATCACCACTAAGGGGTTCCGGGATATCCTTGAAATCGGTACACAAATGCGGCCGGAGTTGTACGGGCTTCATCAAAAAAAACCCGCTCCGTTGGTAACTCGTGACTTAAGGGAGGAAGTTACGGAAAGAATCGATGCGGACGGCCAGGTTGTTGATTCATTGGACGAAGATGAAGTACGGGATATAGTACGAAAATTGCTTAGTTCGGATATTGATAGTCTGGCAATCACATTGCTATTCTCATTCGCAAACCCGAAGCATGAAGCGGCCATTAGGGCCATAGTCAAAGAGATGGCGCCAGAGTTGTACGTTTGCATATCGTCCGAGGTCAGTCCGGAATTCCGAGAATATCCAAGGACCTCCACTACGGTAATAAACGGAGCTCTTGCCCCGATCATAAGGCGCTATCTTCGACATTTGCGAGAGGCGTTAAACGAACGGGGAGCGGGACAGAGGCTTCATATCATGCAATCGAACGGAGGGAACGTTTCAGCGGAAGAAGCGGAAGGATCGGCGCACAACCTCATACTTAGCGGACCTGCCGGTGGAATCGTTGCTGCAGCTGAAATTGCCCGAAAGGCAGGATATCCCAATGCCTTGACTTTCGATATGGGTGGCACTAGCTCCGACGTAGGCTTGATCGTCAATGGCAGGGCGCAAATTATCCAGAATACAACGGTCAATGGTGCTTATCCGCTACAGGTGCCAACGGTGGACGTGCATACGATTGGAGCAGGAGGCGGCAGCATCGGGTGGTGTGACCAAGGAGGAGCACTTAAAGTTGGGCCGAAAAGTGCCGGCGCGGTTCCAGGACCTGCGTGCTATGGAAAAGGGGGAACGGAACCTACCGTCACGGATGCTAATCTCTTCCTCGGCAGGCTGAATGCCGATTATTACCTTGGTGGAGAATTCGATGTCTATCCAGAGCGTTCAGATGCAGTGCTTGAAGAATTGGCGAATGACATGGAGCTGGAATTGGAACGATTGGCATGGGGAATTATTGAAGTGGCAAATGCAAGCATGGTCGGTGCCCTTCGTGTAGTATCCAGCCGCAGGGGACATGATCCAAGAGATTTCGCTTTAATAGCTTTTGGAGGCGCCGGACCGTTACATGCGACAGCGCTGGCTAAAGAATTGGGTGTCCGTAAGGTTATCGTCCCGGCAACTCCTGGAGTTCTTTGTGCACTTGGTTTGCTATTGAGTGATATTCGCCATGATTTCTCCCAGACGGAAGTATCGGCCATGGCTAACGTTGATGAGCATACTACTGAACAAAGCTTTCGGGAAATGGAAGGTCGGGGGATTTCCAGACTGGTGAACGACGGCGTTACGCCAAATCATATGAGGCTGGAGCGGTCATTGGATATTCGTTATTTAGGACAAGAACATTATCTCAACGTTCCCATAGAAGGTGAAATCACTTCAGAACTTCTCGAAGAATCAGGTAAGCGGTTTCATTCGGAACATGAAAACACATATGGTCATGCTGCTGAAGATGAACCGATCGAAATCGTCAATTTACGTTTGTCCGCCGTTGGCAAATTGAAACATTCCGAGCAGGGAAGCATGTACCATGAAGAGTCGACAACCGGTCAACCTCTGCCAAGTGATAAAAGGTCCGTTTACTTCAGCGGGCAAGGTTGGTGTGATACGCCAATATATCGACGGAAGAGTCTCGTACAGGGTTATACGATTGTAGGACCAGCCATCATCGAGCAAATGGATACAACTCTAATCGTCGAACCTGGACAATGGGTTGAATCTGATCAACACGGAAATATGATCGTGACATTGGGGGACTTTGTATGAAGCGAAAAACGGAAATGAAAGCACCAACCTTGGAGACAGGTTCCAAACTGGCAATTCATGAGATGGACGCCATTACGGTGGAAGTCGTGTATAGTGCACTCCTTGCTGCAGCGGATGAAATGAGCGGAGCGTTAGGGAGAAGTGCATATTCACCAATCATCAGGGAAATGATCGATTATTCATGCGCCATTTTTGATCCTGAAGGGAATCTTGTGGCACAAGCAGAAAACATTCCAGCTCACCTTGGGTCGATGGGTGCTGCTTTAAACGAGTTGTTCAAGGATTTTCCTTCCAGCGAATTTCAGCCAGGAGATGCCTTCCTTGTCAACGACCCTTATCGTGGCGGACAGCATACCCCCGATCTGCATGTGTTTACCCCTTCTTTTGCTGAGGGGTGTTTGATAGGCATTTGCGGTACGATTGCCCACCATGCAGATATGGGAGGGAAAAATCCTGGGACCGAAGGATTCGATAACCGCTCGATTTTTGAAGAGGGTCTGCGGATCCCTCCTGTCAGACTGGCAACTGCGGAAGTGATAAATGAAGCGGTGACAACGATCATTGCTGGTAACGTAAGGGAGCCAAAGGCGACGATGGGCGATTTGCGGGCGCAACTTGCCGCTTGCCGTTATGGGGAACGCCGTCTGCGTGAACTGGCAGAAAGATATGGCTCTAATACCCTGTTGAACGTAATGGGCAGGGCAATGGATTATTCGGAGACCCGGATGAAAGTTGAATTGTCACAAATGGAGGATGCAAAAACAACGGTCAGCGGGTGGCTTGACGATGATGGCATTGGTGGAGGACCGGTCGAAATCCGCATAACCGTTTGTAAATCCGGAAATGAGATAGAGGTGGATTTTTCAGGGACAGCGGCTCAAATGCCAGGCGGAATGAATGTACCTCCAGCAGCTGCAGCTTCGGCAGTGTTATATGCAGTTAAATGTGTCGTGGACCCAAGCACTCCGCAAAATCAAGGCTGCTTTCGCCCCATCCATATGCATTTTCCTGAAGGAAGTCTTGTAAATCCAGCCTTTCCCGCAGCTGTCAGTCTGCGTCACCTTGCTGTTCAGCGAATAGCGGATACCATCATTCGGGCGTTGTCTGAGCTATATCCTGAAAGAACGGCAGCCGGTTCGTTCGTTGGTTTTTCCAGCCTGGCAATCGATAGCTGGCACCCAGTCAATGGAGAACCTAGGGTGATTCAGGATGATTTAGGAGGAGGAATGGGAGCACATCAGTATGGTGATGGCATCGATGCTGTTGATACACATTGTGGAAATGTGGCCATCCTGCCGGCAGAAGTTTGTGAGCTTAGTTATCTGATACGGATCCGTTCCACCGAACTGATTCCCGATTCTGGAGGTGCTGGGGAGAAGAGAGGTGGCTTGGGCATACGAAGGGAATATGAAATTCTTGAACGGGAGCACTCCGGTTTGGTATATACAGAACAGGCTGAACCTGATTTCTCCCCTTGGGCAATGGCAGGGGGAAGAGCTGGCATACCTGCCAGGATACGGCATGTCCGATTGGATGGCACGGAGCAGTCTTTACGAAAAGGATATTTCCAGGCTCTGCCTGGAGAAAGACTGATTATCGAAACATCAGGCGGAGGAGGCTATGGCAAACCATCTAAGCGTGATCCGGAGCTAATAGGCGAAGATATCCGACAAGGAAAGGCAAGTGTGGAAGCAGTAACAGCCGTATACGGTGCTGATGTGAAAAATGGTTTTGTAGGTATCTGAAATTTTCTATTGCCCCATTAAAGAATTTGAAGGGATTTTAATGGAAAGCCCTTTTTCAAGGGCTTTCCAATACGATGAAAAAGCTTCTTATGGGTATGAAAAACTAATGAAGAGGGAAGGAACAAGATGATGAATCTTAACTCAGATGAGGTAACGAGTCAGGCGGGGAGTACCGTCTCAGCTTCCGAGGATCTTCCTCGAAAGTCGTCCGGCCTCGTACGGGAGCTTTCTTTATTTGACACCGCAGCATATGGTGTACTTGCTGCAGGGGCTCTCTTTGGTACATTGTATATTTTCCCGTTGCCGCAGTCCATTCTGCCTGGCTTGAATATTCCCTTATCAGTCCTGATCGCTATGGCGTTGATGATTCCGGTTTTTGCTTTATATGCAGGCCTTGGATCGGCCATGCCAAGGGCAGGCGGTGATTATCTATATCAAACGCGTGCCATCCATCCAGCCATTGGTTTTTCATTTACATTTGCCTGGGAAGTATTCATTTGGGTCACCTTTACGACAACTGGAGGACTGGTTGTATCCACCCTTGGTTTGCAGCCTTTGTTTTATAATTTAGGACTGAAATATGATTCGGCAGGATTGCTTAACGCAGCTAGTTGGATAGGCAGTGACACCGGATTGTTCGTGACTATTCTCGTTTTGTCATTTTTATCATTCCTCCTAACGCTCAAGGGGATTGGGAGCGGCCGTAATATCCAAAGATACGTCATCCTGCCTGCCGTTGTTTTATCAAACATCGTCTTGATCATATTGCTTCTAATGGCTCATGATTCTTTCATCACGGACTTTAACGCTTGGCATGAAAAAGCCCTCGGGGTCCCGAATTATTCACAATCGGTAATTGATGCCGCTGCCAATGAGGGATTTGTACAGCAAAAGTTCTCTTTGCGGAATACCTTTCTTTTCCTTTCCGTTACCGGAGTCATTTGGTATGTAGCATTCGGGGCTCAGGGACTATTGGGTGAGACGAAGCAAGCCAACAATTTTAAAAAGTTGTTCAACGCCTTCACGATGGGCGGTATCTATGTTGGACTTGTGTCTTGGGCGCTTCCAACATGGTTATTCCAGCGCATGGTCGGCAGTGATTTTTTAAATGCCTACTCGCATGCTTTCTATAGCGGAGGGATTGAGGCTCCAGCTGGAGTGACCGTCACTAGTTTCGTCATGATGACGACTACGAACCCGATCGTATTAATTTTATTATCTCTCGGCTTCATCGCGGTCGGCTTTTATTTCGCGACATCCGTTTTCCTTAACATGACCCGTGTACTGAGCGGGATGGGCGTGGACCGCACGCTTCCAAGATGGTTTGCGAAAATTAGTGAAAAAACACATGCCCCAATAAATGCTGCCATTTTTTATTTGGCTTTGGCTACCATTCTTAATTTCCTATATTGGATTAGTCCAAGCTTGAGGAACACGATGATGTTAGCAGGAGCTTTTACAGGTGTTGGTATCGTGGCAATTACTGGGCTGGCAGGTGTTTTATTTCCTTACAGGGCCAAAACGATATTTGATGCATCACCGGTCGCAAAGTATAAACTGTTCGGCCTGCCGCTCATTACGGTTGTCGGTGCCATCGTTTTCCTGTCAGGCGGAGGGGTTACCTTAATGAATCTCATCTATCCAGAGCTTGGTTTTACGACTCCTGAAGCACGCGGCCTGGTCGTCTTCAGTTTGGTTGCATCTTTTATCTGGTATTACTTGTATCGTGCATACCTGAAGAGCTTTCACGGGTTGAACACAGACCTTGCCTTTAAACAAGCCCCACCTGAATGATTTCCGTGTTGCAAGCAAGCAAAATAGAACGAGAAGGGGGAACCTGAATGAATGTAAGGATAGTCAGGCGAAGTTCTATATTGCTTATCCCAAAATCTATCATCATCAGTACCTTATTTAGCCGATAAAAAATGGCTGAATATAAAAAAAGAAAATAGACATCTAGTATAGGAGGAGAATGTTTTGAGTAAAATCGCAGTAATCGGTGCAACAGGAACAATCGGAAAAATTATTGTAAGAGACCTTGTAACGAGCGGGTTCGAAGTGATCGCGGCGGATATGAACGAGGAAAATCTAAATTACTTGGCCCGTCAATTGGGTTCCAGCGTACAAATCGCAAAATTGGATGTTACCGATCTGAAGCAAACGAAGGAAGTATTAAGTGAAGCGAAGGTCTGTGTTAATGCGACAAACTTTAAGTTTAACGTGAATGTTATGAACGCGGCTGCGGCTGCAGGTGTTAGTGTATTGGATCTGGGAGGGCTATTTACATTCACGAAAAAGCAATTGGCCATGGATGCGGAGATGAAAAAAGCGGGAATTCTTTCGATTGTCGGAATGGGCTCCGATCCAGGAACATCCAACATCTTTTGCCGATACGGGATTGACCAGTTGGATGTTGCTGAAGAAATCCATATTCGTTACGGATCCACCACTTCTGGCGTTACGTTTGCTTTTGCACCCGATACGTATATTGATGAAGCTGTGAAGAACGCACTTGCTGTAAAAGATGGAAAATTGGTGGAAATCCAACCGTTGGCCGATGAAGAATATACCCATTTTCATGAGGATTTGGGCATTCAGAAAACCTATTCAATCATACATTCGGAGTTGGCTACATTACCCACCAGCTTTCCAAATGTAAAAAAAATCACCTACAAAGATACGTGGGATCCAGACACCATCGAGAAAATTAACGTCCTGAATGAACTAGGTTTAATCGATACTAAAGCAATGGAGGATGGCACAGTCCCAAGGAGGCAGCTTGTTTCCTTGCTATCCAAAGTGCTAGCAGCAAAAGAGAAACCGATATGGGGGAAAGATTCCTTATTGGTGGAAGTGAAAGGAATCAAGAACGGTAATCCTACGACAATAAGGATGGAATTATTGTCAGGGTATCAGGAAGAGTGGGATGCAAGCCCCACTCAATACGCTACAGCCATTCCTGCCTCCATCGTTGCGCAAATGCTGTTGAAAGGCGAAATTACCGAAATTGGTGTCAAACCGCCTGAATTATGTGTAGATCCAGAAACGTATATCTCTTATCTCAAGCAAAAAAACGTAGAATTGTATACGACGTTTAGTGAAACCAGGAAATTAAAATAGATTCATAGGAATGACCGACCATACACGTAAAGCGCCAATATCGCGCTTTACGTGTATGGATTGAAATATCATGCGAGGTGGACGGAATGCCTCAGATTGAACCAACCGGGCATTCAATAGAGAAGTTCGGTTATAAACAGGAATTGAAGAGGACACTGTCATTGGGGGATTTATTCGTATATGGGCTGGCTCTCATGGTACCGATCGCTCCATTTGGCATTTATGGTTATGTTGTCAAGGCTTAAAATGGGATGGTGGCACTGACGTATTTGATAGGTATGCTTGCAATGCTCTTTACAGCGTTCAGCTATATGAGAATGTCGGAAGCCTTTCCGATTTCCGGTTCCGTCTATTCGTATGCCCAGCGGGGGATAAACGATTTTTACGGTTTTCTCGCCGGATGGATCATTTTGTTGGATTTACCTTGTCTCGGCAGCAATACACTTTTGAATTATTTTGGAATGAAAATCAGTTCTTATTTTAATAAAATCATTTTGATCCTCATACCTATCGTACTTGCCATCTATATCTTCTTCGGATTCATGGCTGTTTCAAAGGAAATCAATGGAGCCGAATTTCGTTTAAACCGTTGTATGACCCTGGCCAGTTCAGCATTACATCATTGATGGGGGCGGTCTCCATTGCCGCTTTGAGCTTTTGGGATTTCATTCTATTTCAACACTTACCGAGGAGAAGAAGGATCCAAGAAGGATATAGGCAAAGACATGCTTTGGGCATTGGTAGCGATTGGTTTCATTTTTATGACAAACCTGGATATCCGCTCTCATCTGGCCAGAGTACACAAGTTTTAGGAATACCGATACAGCGTTTTATGATATTGCAGAGGCTGCAGGAGGGCCATGGCTGAAAATGCTTGCCGCTTTACCCATGTCATTAGCTTTTGGTTTCGCCAATGCCATGGTTTTCCAAGCAGCGATTTCCCGATTGCTGTTCAGCATGGCGAGAGATAAGAAGCTTCCAGAATTTTTGGCAAAGGTACATCCAAAACATCAGACACCATATATGAGTACAATCGTAGTTGCCATTCTTTCGTTATTGATAGCCTCTTTTTTTGCCGAACATCTGGGTGAGCTCCCGTTATCGGTTAACTTTGGAGCTTTGACGGGCTTCATCCTGCTCCATCTTTCAGTCATCTCCCATTTTTTTATCAACCAAAAAAGCGGAGATTATTTCAAACACCCTTTATGCCTGCCTTTGGGTTAATGTTCATCATCTATGTATGGTGCAGTTTATCGTGGTTTGCCCTCCTGTTAGGAGCTTGTTGGATACTGATTGGATCGATGTATTATTATTTTTTCTTATTTAAATCTAAAAAATACGAGTGATGTATATTACAGACTGTAGACAAACTTCGATCAAAATGGAGGATGTCAACAGTTTTTTTGTATTTATATTATATTTGATTGTTAACTCAAAGATCGAATTCGTTTATCTTCAATTTGCAGAAAAATATCATTCAAAGAATCCCTTGAAAACTTCAATACCATTTCCTCTGAATGAAGCTCATGGCACGGCTATCAGTAATTAGTTCTGGAGTTTCACAAGAGTTTTGTATCAAGAAAAGGTCAGATAGCCTTTTTCAATGGGTGGATTCTTCCATCATCCAATAATTTTTCACTTCACCCTTTCATTGCTTAAAAAAGCTTCTACAATGGCAACAATTGTTTGTGTGAAACCAACTGACCGGATATAAAAAAAGGATTGACATAATGAATATAACGTTATAATGTTTATTTATTGTAATTATTTGTTTTTTCAGTCTTTATTTTTAGGGGGGGAAGGTATTGAATAGTTTTATGAGTGTACTCGAATCAAAGGTGCTTCCTGTGGCAAACAAAATTGGGTCACAGAGACATCTGCTAGCAATTCGTCATGGTGTCCTTGCAACGCTTCCTTTGACGATTATCGGTTCGTTTTTTGTTATTTTATTGAATTTCCCAATTGATGGGTATGATGAATGGATTGCGCCATACCGAGCTGCGTTGGATGTGCCTTTCCGATTTACTGTGGGTGCGATGGCTCTCTATGCTGCATTCGGGGTGGGTTCGGCTCTTGCTGGTCATTATAAATTAGATCAGCTTAGTGCAGGCTTTCTATCAGTATTGGCATTCTTGATCACTTGTGTCGTACCAACACAAGTAATGGAAACCGTCCCGGGAGTCATCGAAGCGGGAAGGTGGCTGCCAATTAGCTCTTTAAGTGCTGCTTCTTTGTTCGGAGCGATCGTTACCTCATTGATATCCGTGGAAATCTTTCATTTTCTCATAAAACGGGACATCAAAATCAAATTACCGGAAAGTGTTCCGCCGATGGTGTCCAACTCCTTTGCTGCACTGATTCCAACATTGGTCGTGGTCCTTTTATTTTGGGGCATTCGTTACGGATTGGGCTTTGATATAAATTCCATCATCACGACATTGGTATCACCGCTCAAAAATTTATTGGTAGGAAATAGTTTACTGGGTGGTCTGCTTACTGTCTTCCTCATCGTTTTCTTTTGGTCATTGGGTATTCATGGACCGGCCATATTGGGTCCGATCATACGGCCGATGTGGGATTCCGCCATTCTCGAGAATATGGATACGTTTGCAAGAACAGGCAATGCAGCGAATTTGCCCAACTTGTTCACGGAACAATTCATTCAATGGTTCGTTTGGATTGGCGGGGCAGGTTCAACCTTGTCGCTGGTTGTATTGTTTTTATTTTCAAAATCGAAGTATTTAAAAGAACTAGGAAAACTTTCGTTTGTACCGGGGATTTTCAATATTAACGAACCTGTCATATTTGGGGCACCTATCGTCATGAATCCGATATTGATGGTCCCGTTCATTGTTGCTCCTTTGGTGAATGTCGTCATTTCTTACACGTTCTTTCAATTGGGGTTGATTCCCATGATCATGGCCAAGCTTCCGTTTACGGTCTTCAGCCCGATTGCGGCTGTAATCAGCACGGATTGGACAATCATGGCAGGAGTTCTCGTTATATTGAATTTTTTCATATCATTAATGATTTATTTTCCGTTTTTCAAGATGTTCGAAAAGCAGCATCTGCGTGATGAAAATAAAATCGAAGATGGACCGGTAGAAAAAAAGGCAGGCATAAAATATGCTTGAAATCTTAGGAGCAGTTCTTTCCTTTGTCGGTGCCCAAATCCTTTTTTCGCGAACGAAGCTGGCTGAATGGTTAACACCTTGGAAAGCAGTAGGCTTTACGATTTTAATCATTAGCTTTTCCATCATTTTATTCAGCGCATTAGGTTCAAGTTATTATTTGATAGTCATCATGCCGACGATTGTTTGTTCTGTAATGGTATCCACCCGCTACCGTGATTATTTAATGAGGTTACAATCAAGGCGGGTTCAATGGAAAGAAAATAAGGAGTGAATCAAGCTATGAGAAGATTGGGAATATCAATTTATCCGGAACATTCTACACCGGATCTTGACAAGCGATATATAAAACTTGCCCATCGCTATGGATTTGAACGAATATTCACGTGCTTATTATCGGTTTCAAAACCTTATGAAGTCGTCATGGAAGAATATAAGGATATCATTTCTTATGCGAAAACGCTGGATATGGAAGTGATCCTTGATGTTGCACCTGCTGTTTTTGACAGCTTTGATATAAGTTATGATGATTTAGGATTTTTCGCAGAAATGGGAGCGGATGGCGTTCGTCTGGATTTGGGCTTTGATGGCTTGAAGGAAGCCAAAATGACGTATAACCCTTATGGATTGAAAATAGAATTGAATATGAGCAATGATGTCGAATATTTAACGAATATTTTGACGCATCAAGCCAATAAGAATCAATTGATTGGGTGTCATAATTTCTATCCGCAAAAATTCACCGGACTGCCTTATGATTTCTTCATTTCCTGCAGTAAGCGATTTAAAAAGCATGGCATCCGGACAGCGGCATTTGTTACTTCACAAACGGGGGAGATAGGACCGTGGAACATCAACGATGGATTGTGCACATTGGAACAGCATCGTGAACTTTCCATTGATGTACAAGCCAAGCATCTATGGGCCACAGACTTAATTGATGATGTAATCATTGGAAACGCTTATGCCAATGAAGCGGAATTGAAATTGCTTGGAGATTTAAAGCGGGACATGATCGAATTGAAAGTGGAGCTCCATTCGGATGCAACTCCCATCGAGCATCAAATAACTTTGGATGAAATACATATTCGCCGCGGTGATATTAGTGAGTATATGGTCCGGTCAGTTGAAGTCAGGAAAAAGTACGGAAATGACAATTTTCCGATTCGGGAAAGTGTACCACAACAAAAAGGGTCCGTTTTCATCGGCAATGATTCCTTTGGAAAATATAAAGGCGAACTTCAAGTCATTTTACGGGACATGCCTTTGGATGAACGGAAGAACCTCGTTGCAGAGGTTGTGGAGGAAGAACGGTTTTTACTGGAATATATTAAGCCCTGGAGCTCATTTAGATTGATCAAGAAATTATGAGGAGGAAAGTGAATGAATATTCTATTATGCTGTTCTGCAGGAATGTCTACCAGTCTATTGGTTAATAAGATGGAGAAAGCCGCATCGGAAGAAGGAGTGAATGCGAAAATCCAGGCAGTAGCCACTACCGAAGTAAGAAATCATATTAACGATGTGGATGTGGTTTTGTTGGGACCACAGGTTCGTTATTTACTTAATGATATAAGGAAAATCGGAGATGAAAAGGGTGTACCGGTAGATACGATAAATCCGATGCACTATGGATCATGCAATGGCAAGGAAGTGCTGAAAGCGGCCATTCAATTAATAGGTAAATAAACTACCTTTAAAAGATAAGAGGGTGCAAAATGACGAAAACGAAAGAGGCTTTAGCTGAATTATCCTTTCAATTGATTCTTCATAGCGGAAATGCCCGCAGTTGTGCAATGGAAGCAATCGCTTTGCAAAAGCAAGGTAAATCCGGCGTTGCTCAAGATATGTTAAAGGAGGCGGAGCAAGAGTTTGTCGCGGCACATAAAATCCAAACCGCCTTGATCCAAGCAGAAGTGAATGGTGAGAATTTCGATATACCCATGCTTTTGATCCATGCTCAAGATCACCTGATGACTTCCATGACAACAAAAGACTTAGCGATAGAAATCGTGGAATTACATGAGAAAACACAAAAGGTTCATTAAGTGATGGTTGGCGCTTGATCGTTCAAAAAGTCACCGACATATGATCTGACCCAAAAATGATAAACATATAGCTTAAGCAGCTTCTAAGACCTGAGTTCCGGCATTCTATCGGACTCAGGTCGTTTAATTTTTCCTTGATTGGAGGAATCGTGAAGGTGAAACACCTTTGCTTTCAATAGTAGCAGGTGTAATGGATCCTGATACTGAGCAAGAAACAATCGGATAGTTAGCAAGTAAACGAAACGATCAAGGATAAGTGGTGGGCAACGGACCCGATGCAAAATTAGCTGCAGCCTTGAAAACTAGTGCGATGTGTTAATCGGTGGTCTATCTAGATCTAGCTGATAAAGGCGATCAAAGGCAACTCTTTACCAAAATATGTATGTGGTTCGTCTTCATTGACATGAATCGAAACAATAATATATAATACAGATAAGTGATATCTCTAATTATGATTTAGCTTGAAAATCATAAATAATCTAAAGAATGGGAAAGACATAAGGAGAGTGACATAAAAAACAAAATTCATTGAATATATAGTGCCAACGTTTTTTTATAATCAATTATAGATAATGTAGATATTTAATATACTTTTTTTGCATTTACGAATTTATCAAGAGTAAATGACCAACAACAATATAAATGCTGGGAAATAAAAAACAAATGAGGGAACAAACAATGTCAAACGTTTTATTTGTAAAAATTAACGATCGTCCTGAGGATCAGGCAATTAGTGTACAAATGTATAATAAATTTTTAAACACGTTTAAAGAAACTACTCCAAATGAAGAAATTATTGAATTAGATTTATTTAATGCCAACCTTCCGTATTATGGAAATTCAGCTATTGCAGGAGGATTCAAGCGGAGCAAAGGGTTAGAGTTAACCGCTGAAGAGGCAAAAGCTACAGATATTGTTGAACACTACTTAAAGCAGTTCTTGGATGCCGAAAAAATAGTTTTCGCTTTTCCATTATGGTATTACACAGTTCCCGCGCCATTGATAACCTATGTTTCTTACCTTTCCCAAGCAAGGAAAACACAGGTTAGTAACAAAAAAGTTGCCATTTTATGTGCTCGTGGTTCGGATTACTCTTCTGAACATATGGCATCAAAAGAGATGGGCGTTAATTTTGTAACTAATTGGCTTCATTACCGCGGCATTACTGAACTTGAAACGGTTGTGATTGAAGGCCATACACAATATCCTGGTCTTTCACAAGGAATCATAGAAGATGGTTTGGAAATGGTAGTAAAGGTTGCATCTCATTTCTAATAACTAAAGTATTTGAAACCGGTAATTTGAAGCGGATGTTTTATAAGAAAACGTAGTTGAATTCATTAACACCTAACTGGCTCAAAAAAATAGAAGAGATGCTACCAAAAGTATATAAATTAAAGGAGTGTTTGGTTCATGCGGTTTAATGGTTTTAATCAAACTGATTTTGATACGTTTACATTAGAAGGACTCGAAACTAGAATGGAAGCAATAAAAGATCGTATTCAGCCGAAGTTTCAAGCAATGGGTGACACACTGACGGATGAACTTTCAATATTAGCCGGAAATGAAATGTTTTTGCATATTGCAAAACACGCACGACGAACCGTTAATGCTCCTAAAGACACTTGGTTAGCGATATCAGCAAATAAACAAGGATATAAAATGCTTCCGCACTTTCAAGTGGGCTTATTTGATGACCATGTTTTCATATGGCTTGCATTCATTTATGAATTGCCTAACAAGAAGGATATTGCGCGTAATTTTCTTGGGGAGATTGATAATATTCGTAAGCTGATTCCGAGTGATTATGTCATATCACTTGACCATATGAAAAAAGAATCTGAATCCATTTTTAATTTAGGTGAAGAAGGATTGGAAAAATCGTTAGAGCGCTTCCGAGACGTGAAAAAGGCAGAGTTCCTTGTTGGTCGCCATGTTCAATCAAATGATCCAATTTTGAAGAATGGTGATAAGTTCATTTCATTAGTTGGTGATACATTCAAGACATTATTTCCACTTTATGAAATGTTGCATCAATGAAAAATGCTTACGACTCGTGTCGGAAGGCTGGAACCAGCCTGAATTTCGCTACACAAAAAAGCTTTAATTCCGTATCCTTTGATAGCGGAATATTACCAAAAAAGTGTACTACAGACCAATGCGTTCATTATACACACCATGAATGTCTGTAAAATGTAAAAGCATTACGGTTAAAAATTCAATGTTAATGGGAAACTTTAAAGACATTGCTTCTAAGGAACTTTTAACTTTTTGAAAAGTTTCTAGGACATATAGCCAAAAGACCATATAGGTCAATGACAGGGTCCGGCATTAGAAATGCATGACCATTATAGATATAACGAGCAATCTGTCTAAGTTATGTTTCATAAATGAACTGAAACTAGCGAATGGTTTAACTCCTATATTAAGAACTTCAGTTGTGAAAATTAGGGTTTTTTGAAATCCAAAACGTGGGTTAAACTTTTTCATTTCTTGATAGTATTCAAACTAGGACAATGAACATTCATTTTTTGACTCTAATTCTTTTAGTCGGAGGTTAGTCGCATGCAATTCAGTAAAGGAGTTGAATACGCTCTTCATTGCCTATCTTATTTTGTGGATCTACCTACCGGGAAGTCCGTCGGCGTTAAGGAATTAGCGACATTTCAAGGGGTTTCTGAAACGTATTTATCAAAGATTTTCACTAAATTAAAGAAGTCGGGCATCGTACGTTCCATGCCTGGCGTTAAAGGTGGGTATGAATTAGCTAAACACCCAAGTAAGATTGATTTTTGGGATGTTATAGAAGCAATCGAAGGAAAGCAGCCTTTTTTTCAGTGCGCAAACATCAGGCAAAGGTGCATCTTGTCTGAAGGACAAGAAGTCCAAGACTCCATTCAGTGTGGACCTTGTACAATTAACGTCATAATGTTAGAAGCTGAGGAGAAGATGAGAGTTTATCTCAAGAGCAAAAACATCTCAGAGCTAAATGATACATTAAAAATGAAGTTGAAGGACAGACATTCTGAGGGAGTAGATTGGTTCCGAAAAGCCCTAGAACTTAGATAAGGGGTCCTCTTCACATTTTAGTGAGTGCCTATACGATGGGAGTATAATAATAGCACTACTGACTTAAATGAATTTTGTTACGAAGGTTGAGTGTGGGGGAAGCGAGAAACCCCTGTGGGAACAACGGGACAGGCGAGATCCCACAGGCGCGCCAAGGTGGCCCAGTGCCCGCCCTCTGCAAAGCAGGTCATGGGAGGCAGAAATCAACAACATCTCATACAGCCTCAATTAAAAGAGCTAAGCTATTTGATACCTTGAGCCCATAACAGGTAAAAGAAAATACGATCCTTTCAATGGAGCTTATACAGTCAGCATTTCAGGATAGGCGGTGATTGGTTAACATACTTGCAGAACGACGTGTAGAATTATAGGTGGATTTGTAGACCTATAGAATCCTTCGTCGGTACATTGTGGATGATCGTATCGAAAACATTCTCGGTAAAAATCAAACGTTTATGATTATTTTGTAAAAAATTTTTTACGCATAATTACAGATAAATAGTATCTGTAATGTATGCTTTGCAGCACTATTTATTAAAGAAAAGGAAGGGATAAAAAATGAAGAGTGAATCAGTAACCGTTGTAAACGCGAAAAAACAATTTGATGAGATTGCTTTGCAATTCGAAACATTCAGGATTCTTAATGAAGAAGGAGTAGTCATCAATGAGGATGCCATGCCAGATCTTACAGTAGAGCAATTAAAAGAATTAATGAGGCGAATGGTTTACACACGTATTTTGGATGAGCGATCAATCTCTTTAAACCGTCAAGGCCGATTAGGATTCTACGCACCAACAGCCGGTCAAGAGGCTTCACAGATAGCTTCTCAGTTTGCTCTTGAAAAAGAAGATTTCATTTTACCTGGATACCGTGATGTTCCACAGATTATTTGGCATGGTTTACCGCTATATCAAGCCTTTTTATTCTCTCGTGGACATTACCATGGAAATCAAATGCCCGAAGGTGTTAATTGTCTAGCGCCACAAATTATTATTGGTGCTCAGTATATTCAAGCTACCGGTGTAGCTTTAGGTTTCAAGAAACGCGGGAAAAATTCAGTCGCGATTGCTTATACGGGTGATGGTGGTGCATCACAGGGCGATTTTTATGAAGGAATGAACTTTGCAGGAGCGTTCAAAGCACCAGTGATTTTCGTTGTTCAAAACAACGGTTATGCAATTTCGACTCCAGTTGAAAAGCAATCTGCTGCAGCTACCATTGCACAAAAAGCGGTAGCAGTTGGCATTGCCGGTGTTCAAGTTGATGGAATGGATCCACTTGCGGTGTATGCAGCGGTTCGGGATGCGCGTGAACGGGCGATAAAGGGTAAAGGACCTACGCTAATCGAAACGTTAACATACCGTTATGGACCACATACCATGTCTGGGGATGATCCGACGCGGTATCGGACAAAAGAAATAGATAATGAATGGCACGATGTAGATCCTTTAGTACGCTTCCGTAAATTTTTAGAAGCAAAAGGCCTTTGGAATGAAGAAGAAGAAAAAAAAGTAATCGAACAAGCAAAAGAAGATATAAAAGCTGCCATACAAAAAGCCGACCAATACCCAAAACAAAAAGTTACTGATTTGATCGAGAATATGTACGAAAAAATGCCCGTTAATCTACAAGAACAATATGAAATTTATAAAGAAAAGGAGTCGAAATAGACCATGGCTCAAATAACGATGATTAAAGCAATCACCGATGCAATCCGTACAGAGTTAAAGAATAATGAAAATGTTTTAGTTTTTGGTGAAGATGTTGGTGTAAATGGGGGAGTGTTCCGCGCAACTGAAGGCTTACAAAATGAATTTGGTGAAGAGCGCGTTTTCGATACACCTCTTGCAGAATCAGGTATAGGCGGCCTTGCGATAGGCTTGGGTCTAACTGGTTTCCGACCAGTCATTGAGATCCAATTCTTCGGTTTCGTATACGAAGCAATGGATTCCCTAAATGGACAGCTTGCCCGCATGCGATATCGTTATGCTGGTCGTTGGACGGCCCCAGTCACCATTCGTGCTCCTTTTGGTGGGGGAGTTCATACACCCGAGTTTCATTCTGATAGTTTAGAAGGGCTCCTTGCTCAACAGCCTGGATTAAAAGTCGTTATTCCATCAACCCCATATGACGCGAAAGGCCTGTTGATTTCGGCGATCCGGGATAACGATCCAGTTGTATTTTTAGAGCATATGAAATTGTATCGTTCTTTCCGTCAAGAGGTTCCGGAAGAAGAGTATACAATAGAAATTGGTAAAGCGGATGTGAAACGGGAAGGAACAGACCTTTCGATCATTACCTACGGTGCGATGGTACACGAGTCAATAAAAGCAGCTGATGAACTCTCAAAAGAAGGGATATCGGCAGAAGTTGTGGACTTAAGAACGATTAGTCCGTTGGATATGGATACGATTATAGCATCCGTTGAAAAGACGGGTCGTTGTATAGTCGTTCAAGAAGCTCAGAAACAAGCTGGTATTGGAGCGCATTTGGTCGCTGAAATAAACGAGCGTGCAATCCTAAGTTTAGAATCTCCAGTATTACGTGTCTCAGCACCTGATACTGTGTATGCATTTACTGAGGCGGAAAACAGTTGGTTACCGAATGATAAAGCTGTAATCGAGACAGCTAAAAAAGGAATGAACTTTTAATTGAAACGCAGCCACCTTGTATCGTAAAAACCATTCCGCGTTGCGCTAGCGTATATAAAAAAATTGTAGACGGAGGATTGAATATGTCAAAACATATTTTAATTTTAGGCGCCGGGTACGGTGGTTTATTATCAGCCATGGCAGCCCGTCAACACCTAAGCGTGGATGAAGCAAGGATTACAGTAGTGAATCGTTTCGCTACACATCAAATCATTACAGAACTGCACCGTCTCGCCGTAGGGGGACTTAGTGAACAAGCAGTTGCCCTGCCGCTTGATAAATTGCTTAAAGACTACAATGTTGATTTAAAAATAGCTGCAGTAAAAGAAATTAGACCAGACCACCGTGAAGTATCTCTTGATGACGGAGCGATATTAAGTTACGACTATTTAGTGACTGCTCTAGGAAGCGAAACAGCTTACTTCGGTATCCCTCGTTTAGAAAAGCACAGTTTCGTACTAAAATCAGTAAATGATTCAAATCGATTACGTGCCCACGTAGAAGGTTGTATCGCTGCCTATAGCAAAACAAAAAATAAAGCGGACGGTACGATTGTGGTTGGCGGAGGGGGATTGACTGGTATTGAACTTGTTGGTGAATATGCTGACAAAATACCAAGTTTATGCTTGAAACACGGCATTGATCCGAAAGATATTTCTCTTTACTGTGTGGAAGCTGGTCCTTCCATTCTTAAAGGCTTCCCTTCAGAATTAATTGAACGCGCTTATTCAAGTTTATCAAAACGTGGGGTTAAAATCGTTACGGGTATACCAATTGTAAAAATGGATGGTACATCCGTTGAACTTAAAGACGGCAGAAAAATCGAGACAAAAACAATGATATGGGCTGGAGGAGTCCAAAGGATCTCCGTGGTAGCCAACTCTGGTATGGAAGTGAATCGTGGACGCGTACTTGTAAACGAGTATTTACAATCTACATCTCACCAAAATGTATTTGTTGCTGGTGATAGTGCCATCGTTTTAGGTACAGACGGAAAGTCATATCCACCAACTGCTCAATTAGCTTGGCAAATGGGCGAAGTTGTGGGTGTGAACTTGGCCAGGTCCATACGCGGTGGTGCTATGGAACCGTTCATGCCTGTATTCTCTGGCACATTAGCAAGCCTTGGACGTAAAGATGCAGTTGGTACAATCGGGGGAAATAAAACGCAATTAAAAGGATTGCCGGCAACACTTATGAAAGAAGCTAGTGATGTTCGGTACTTAACTCATATCAAAGGATTATTTAGCAAAGCCTATTAATTCTACATTCTCAAATTTCAATTCAACCGATTTTTTATTATAGGCTGATATATTTTAAAGGAAAAAAGTTTCAAAAAAGTAAGTTTCGGAGGGATGAATTATGCGAAAAGTGGTTATTTTAGGAACGGGTCCAGCGGGATTGACAGCAGCCATTTATTTGGCACGTGCCGATATGAAGCCTCTTGTCATTGAGGGGAGTCAACCAGGTGGCCAACTGACAATGACTACGGAAGTGGATAATTATCCAGGTTTTGTAGAGGGTGTAATGGGACCCGAACTCATGGAAAACATGAGAAAGCAAGCGGAGCGCTTTGGTGCCGAATTTAAGACAGGATGGGTGAATGGTGTAGACCTTTCTAGTGGGCCCCCATATAGATTACGTGTAGAAGGATTAGGCGATATTTTAACACAATCCCTAATTATATCTACAGGCGCTTCTGCAAAGTTCTTAAACATTCCTGGGGAAAAGGAGAATATTGGACGAGGTGTTAGTACATGCGCCACCTGTGACGGATTTTTCTTTAAGGATAAAAAGATCGTTGTGATAGGCGGTGGAGATACAGCGATGGAAGAAGCCCATTTTCTTACAAAATTCGGTTCGGAAGTACGTATTGTGCACCGGAGAAATGAGCTAAGAGCTTCAAAAATCATGCAAAATCGAGCACAGCAAAATAAAAAGATCACATGGAGTTTAAATAAAACACCCATTGAAATAATGGCGAACAACAAGAATGAAGTAACAGGCTTGAAAATAAAAGACAATGGAACTGGCGAAGAAGAGATAATTGAAACAGACGGTATTTTCATTGCCATTGGCCATTTACCTAGCACTGGCTTTCTAAAAGGACAGTTGAATACAGATGAGACTGGGTATATTATTGTAAAACCTGGTTCCACTCAAACAAGTGTTCCAGGCGTTTTTGCTTGTGGGGATGTCCAAGATAGCAAATACCGTCAAGCCATTACAGCAGCTGGAACCGGATGCATGGCCGCTTTAGATGCAGAACGTTATGTCGAAGGAAGTGCAGTCCATGATTGGAGTAAAGGAAAATAAAAATACGACGATTGAGCAGCGAAGGTAATGATCGTTTTCAGCAAAGTGTCTTATTGTCCTATATTGAACATATGATCCTTGACCTTAAATCTTTTAAATTAGAAGCTATACTCAGAACATGACAGGTATTTAATTACAAGAATTCACTTTCATTATTATATGATCGATTTTCCATACCTGTAATGAATGAATTTTCAGATTGAAATTAAAAAAAATGACAGTTTATTGTACAATAAACTGTCATTTTTTTTGTTTAAAGTTTACCGCCTAAAGGAATGTGACGATAGCGATATTTTTTTACTCCCACGGCTAAAGCCGCAAGCCCTACACCTTGTTGTGTGACGGATGGGAGTCTTGAATGACTAAACGGTCACATTTTGATGCCGTTTCCTTTAAAATCTTTTAGCTAATTCTTTTGCTTCCTGAATCCCTTTTTCTTTAATATCCTGTGCACGATCAGGATATTGATTGTGCCCTTCGATAAATATCCCTTCCAAAGAAGGAACCCCAAAGAATCCTGCGACCAGGTTGTTAATATAACGGTGACCCATTTCCAAATCGGCCATCGGACCTTCAGAATAAATGCCGCCACGCGCTTGAATGTGCAATGCTTTTTTATCCGTCAATAAACCGACTGGTCCGTTTGCCGTATATTTGAAGGTCTTCCCGGCCACTGCTACTGAATCAAGATACGCTTTCATAACCGGAGGGAAGGAGAAATTCCACATTGGTGTAACAAATACATACTTATTAGCGGAGACAAATTGTTCACTCAATTCTCCTAGACGGTTGACCTTTTCTTTTTCGTGTTCGGAAAGTTCTTCAAATCCTTTACCTGTTTGAAGTTTTCCCCATCCACTGAATATATCGGCATCTAGTGCAGGAATATGCTCCTTGTATAAGTCGATGTGAACCACTTCGTCGTTAGGGTTGCTCTGTTTATATGTTTCAACGAAGGCGCTCCCCGCCGCCATGCTGAATGATTGTGAATCATCAAGTGGATGTGCTGTAATATAAAGGACTTTTGCCATGATTAATACCCGCTTTCCAAAGTTTATAAAGTAGCTTCGATCTATAATATCAAAGCTCTAGCATTTATTCTGCTTCACCAACAAGGGTGAAGCGTTCATTCACATGTTGTGGATTTTCGATTTCATCGACTACGGCTATGGCATAGTCAGCATAGCTAATGTAGCTTTGCCCTTTGTCATTTAAAATGACATGATTTTTGCCTGTCCGATAGGAACCTGTTCTTTTGCCTTCCGGGTCGAAAAATCCGGCAGGGCTGATGTAAGTCCATGCAATCGAATCTGTTTTTTGCAGCTCCTCAAGCTGCTTCGCGGCATTGGATGCAGTCGGATAGACAAAATCCGGGAAATCAGGTGTATCCATTAGCCTTATTGTATTGGTTTCATCAACAAAGAGACTTCCGGCACCGCCCACGACAATCAGTTTTGTTTGTGGGGCTTCTGTAAAGGCATTGATCAAGACTCTCCCAGCATCAACATACAAATGTTCTTCGCCTTCTGGTGCTTTATAAGTATTGACCACTACATCAAAGGATGTAAGATCTGGACCAGTTAGCGCAAATATATCTTTTTCAAGAACATGTACGTCTGTTTCGGTAATTCTTGAAGCATTTCTCACGATCGCCGTTACGTCCATTCCCCTATCTTTCGCTTCGTTCATGATAAGACTTCCAACCTTGCCGCTTGCTCCTATGATTCCAATTCTCATCCTTTATTCCTCCCGATAACATTGTGTGATGAAGCATAGTCATATAATATTACGTTAGACAAGATTTTGTAAGTAGTGACTTTTTTATAACATAGTCACAAAAACAAGACCAATAGGAAAGGGGAAGGATTATATATGGCTCGAACTTCATTTCAAGGTGAAATTCCCAAGGAACAAATAGAAGTATGTCCTGTCACGGATGCACAAAATGTAATAGCAGGCAAATGGAAAATAATCATATTATGGCATTTGAAAGAGACAAGACGGTTTGGCGAGCTTCAAAGATTGGTGCCCGGAATTTCAAAAGGAATATTGACAAGTCAATTAAGGGAATTGGAAAAAGACCGGATGGTCATAAGGAAAGTATATCCAGAAGTACCCCCAAAAGTAGAATATTCACTAACTGAGGCAGGAAAAGGTTTCATGCCCATACTAGAAAGTATGGGTGAATGGAGTAAGAAATATGCCTTCAATAGGAAAAAATCATAATAAATGAAAGGCTCTCGAGGTGTCTCAATCCCGAGAGCCTTTCATTTTGTCAGCATGTAGAACTTCCCGGTTAAAATATATATCAAGCTGTAGACAAACTTGAACTGCCCTGTAAATGGAAGCCACCTAACATACATTTTTTGAGGGGTGTTTTTATTGCCGCTTTTATACACCTTTACCTCAAAGGCCACTCTTTCCATTTGAATATGTATATTTCCATTGATAAAGATAGGTATGTATTTTATAATGGTTATAATCAATTGTTTGCAATAGATAAGAGGGGGTTCGTACATGCTTAATACGGTCGTTTTATATGTACCTATAGGTCGAAAAACGTTTGATATTGAAGCCGCTGAAACATATCGTAAACAAAGTATGAAGTGGTTAGAAGAAAGTTGCAGCCATCTTGTAGCACCAGATCAAACCGTGACATCCGTTGAGGAACTTCAAGATTTTTTAGATTCTATAAAAGATGTGAAAATTGATTCAATTTTATATCAAAGTGTTACTTTTGCAGATGGAGAGTTCATGGTCAAGATATTGGAATATTTCAAACAGCCTGTCATCGTTTGGTCAGTTCGTGAACCTAGTGTTGGAGGGCGTTTGCGCCTTAACTCATTAACGGGTGGGAACAGTACTAGCAATGTGCTGCGTAATCATAAACATCCTTTTGCTTTTGCATTCGGAAATCCTGATGAAGAAGATTTAAGAAAGCGTTTACTAAGGCAATTTAATGTTATGCGTGTATATAAAGCATTAAGTGAACTGAAAATAGGCGTTGTAGGGGATTACCCACCAGGTTTCTTCTTCTCACAAGCAAATGAAGGAGAACTGCAAACAGCACTTGGGGTTTCACTTCATAAGATCGATTTACAAGAGGCGTTTGCCCAATGCGTGGAGCTTCCAGAGCAGGAATGGATAGGTGAAGTTCTTCGTGCAGAGAGACAGGTCATCGGGTTGAACCGAGACGATGAAACTGTAACGAAATTCGCTCAGTTTTCAACGTACATAAAAAAACATATCCAGCAACACGAGCTGGATGCTTTAGCGATGCGGTGTTGGCCGGACTTTTTTAACGAGTTGGGGGCAGCTCCATGTTCAACCCTTTCCCAATTTACGGAAGACGGAATGGTGACATCTTGTGAGTCGGATATTCATGGGTCGGTTTCCATGTTTATTTTACGTGAATTGGCTGGTGGGAATGCACCGTATTTAGGAGATTTGGTCCATGTGGATGAAGCGAAAAATTCGGTTGTATTTTGGCATTGCGGTGCCGGGGCTTATTCCCTTGCCAATCCTTCTACAGGAGCAACAGTCGGAGTACATCCGAATCGGAAAATAGGCTTCGCAATGGATTTTGGTTTGAAAGCAGGAGTCGTGACGGTCTTTAGAGTAAGTCATACACCTGAAGGCTACCGTCTTTTAGTCATGAAAGGAAATGCATTGGATGTAGAGCAGCCTTTTTCAGGGACCTCTGTGGAAGTTGAATTAAAGACAGATGTGACGGATACTCTTTACAAACTTATGCATGCAGGATACGAACCCCACTTCGCTTTAGTTTATGGAGATGTAACGGAACACCTAATTGAATTGGGACGTATGCTTCAATTGGAAACCGAAGTATACGCATAAGAGATAAAGTATCTCACCCTTTTAGCAATAGCTGGTTTATGATATATACTTTATCGTAAAGACTGGCTTAAGGAGTTGGACAAGATGAAAAATATGATAGATGCCAATAAAAATGTGGCTCTTTATTTACAGGTGAAAGACATTTTAGTTAAGCGCATCCAAGAAAAAGTGTGGAAGGCAAACGCTTTAATACCAACTGAACAAGAGTTGATGCAAGAGTTCGATGTTAGCCGCACTACATTAAGGCAAGCCATTTCGATACTTGTCCAAGATGGATTGTTGGAGAAGAAACAAGGAAGAGGGACAATTGTAAAGCCCCAACCCCTTATCGGCGGGAGTCTCGGAAAATTAAAGGGATTAGCTGAAGAAGTGACCGAGAGAGGGTTAACACCGAATTCAAAATTGCTGCGTGCAGATTTTAAAAAAGACCTCTATTATGAAACATCAATGCTCCAGCTGGCAGAGGGAGAAGAGGTTTTCGTAATTGAAAGGATTCGTTTCGCAGATGATGTCCCTATTGCCATTGAACGCTCATGCTGGCCCGTACATATAGGGGAAATGTTCAAAAATCATGACCTGGATCGAGCTAAATTTTATGAAATTTTGGAAGAAAATGGAATTTCATTGAAACGGGCAAAAGAAAAAATCTGTGCAATCAACGCAACGATATATGAAGCGGATTTACTGGGCATCCGCGGCGGTGAAGCTTTGCTTGAAATGACGAGGCTAAGCTTTGGATTTGATGATAAACCACTTGAGTTTACAATAACGAAATATCGAAGTGATAAATATCATTATGATATTGACCTTTTTAGATGAATGTAATACGACAGGGGAGTGGAGAGTATGACAAATTCAATGCAAGTGAAGCAACATGGTTTATTAGTGGCAGGCCGTTGGGAGAAAACAACAGAAACGATGAAGGTATTCAACAAATATACGCAAGAACCAGCTGCTGAAATATCGGTCGCAACAAAAAAACATGTGGATCTAGCTGTACAGAGTGCGAAAGCTGTGCTAAAACATGATTTTTCACCATATGAACGGTATGAGGTATTAATGAAGGCCGCTCAGTTGTTATTAGAGCGTCGCGAAGAATTTGCCAGGATACTTGCGATTGAAGTTGGAAAGTCCATTCGTGAATCACGAGGAGAAGTGGAGCGTTCAGCTCAGACATTACAGATATCTGCAGAGGAAGCAAAGCGTATCCACGGAGAAGGAGTACCTGTTGAATCAGCTCAAGGCTCAGAGAATCGCATGGCCTTCACCATCCGTGTTCCTGTTGGCGTCATTGCAGCTATCACTCCCTTCAATGCACCGATCAATCTGGTCTGTCATAAAATCGGACCGGCAATTGCGGCTGGTAATAGTGTGGTCCTAAAACCAGCTGAAGTAACTCCGATCTGTGCCATTATGCTGGCAAGCTTAATGGAAGAGGCTGGGCTGCCAAAGGGACGTCTTCAAGTACTGACTGGAGATGGTGCAAAAATAGGTGAATGGCTACTGGAAAATCAAGATGTCAACATGTTTACTTTTACAGGAAGTCCTCGAGTGGGGGAATTAATCCGTTCAAAGGCTGGGTTACGTAAAGTGTCCCTTGAATTAGGGAATAATTCAGCGACCATCGTTCATAAAGATTCAGATATTGAAAGAGCTGCAACCTTGGTTTCACAAAAAAGCTTTAATAATGCGGGGCAAGTTTGTATATCCGTCCAACGAATCTATGTTCATAAAGATATCCATGAAACTTTTGTTGCTAGGTTAATAGAAAAAACGGCACGGTTTGTAGTCGGCAACCCATTGGATGAAAAAACAGATATTGGACCCATGATTCGTCTTACTGAAGCGGAGAGGGTAGATGCATGGGTGAAGGAAGCTGTGGAACAAGGTGCCCAAGTCGAGGTTGGTGGCAAACGTGAAGGCGCCTTTTATGTACCTACCATTTTAACGAATGTAAAGGATGACATGAAAGTTTGCCGTCAAGAAGTGTTTGGTCCGGTTGTATCGATTGCCACATATGAAGAAATAGACGAAGTGATCGCTAAAGTGAACGATTCCGATTACGGATTGCAGGCTGGACTTTTCACGAACGATTTACAATTAGCGATGAAAGCAGCTCGTGAAATCGAAGTGGGTGGACTTATCGTCAATGATGCGTCGGCATACCGGGTCGACCATATGCCTTATGGGGGCGTGAAGAAAAGCGGGAACGGAAAAGAAGGTCCCAAGTATGCCATTGAGGAAATGACGGAAGAACGTATCATTGTCTTGAATTTATAATCATGGTAACCACCTGGAATGGTAAGGATCTAGGTCTATTATTACATGACAAATAAATGGTGATGAAGGTGACAACCATGGAGTTTTTAACTATCCTCCTGCCTGTTTTCGGTATTTTTGCGATTGGATTTATTGGACAAAAGAAAATTGGTTTTGATACAAGGTCAATCTCAACAATGGCGCTTTACATAATGTCACCAATTCTTGTATTTCGAACTTTTTACACGACTTCATTTAATATAGACTATTTATATCTTGCATTTTACACATTTGCTCTATGTTTTTCCTTAATTGCAGTGGTGTATGTCATTTCTTATTTTCAAGGCTATTCCACTCCCGAAACATGCGGGATGATTTTGGCCTCGTCGTTTATGAACAACGGAAATTATGGTACCCCTGTTGTTCTATTGCTCTTTGGGGCTACTGGTCTGAAATCTGCCATTATTTTAATGGTGATACAACAAGTTGTTATGTGTACTGTGGGCGTGTATTATGCTGCAAAAGGAAGTCCGGATGGTAATGGTATACGCTCAGCTCTTCAGGCAGTTCAACGTATGCCCATCGTATATGGCGGACTTGTAGGAGCTCTTTTTCAATTACTGCATATTCCATTAAGCAATTCCGTACAAGAAGCCGTCAACTTAGTAGCTGATGCTGCAATTCCTACTGTCATGATTGTACTGGGAATGCAACTAGCCAATATATCAATTAAACATTTAGCAAAAGCCAAGATCTCTTGGTCTCTCCTTATCAAGCTTGCAATATCACCTGCAATAGCGTATGCGCTAACTCTGTTCATGCCTGTAGATGAGATGGTTAAACAAATCATGATCATCATGGCTGCGATGCCAACTGCCGCCAATACGACGATGTATGCCCTTCAGTTCAATACAGAGTCAGAGTTCGTTTCGGGCACGACCCTTATTAGTACCTCATTAAGTCTTGCAACATTGCCGATTATATTTATGATTGTTTTATAAAGTGATAGTGGTCCTATCGTTAGATGAAGGCAAACTTGATAAAGTAGAGTTTGCCTTCATCTTTTTAAGTGTGTATATGGAACGTTGCTTTGCACTGCAGGCGATCGGCTTATCAAGAGTCGTCCCGTTTGTCTCTAAAAAAGCACCATGCGCCAGCGGGGTCTCACGTTAAGTCTCATGTCCCGCCGGAGTCTCTCGCCATTCAGTGTGAAAATAAAGGGTGAAATTGCGATGGCCCAGAGTTTTGAAGGATTTGAACATTGGCCGTTTCAAACCACTACTTTCTTTTAGAAAGACTTTAAAATCTTAAAAAAGAATCATATAAATCTGAGGTGATGAGGATGCTTTCCAAACATGCTTCTCATTTATGGTGCTTGTCAGAACCTGCAACATAGTGATGGAGCTGCTGGAGAGTGAGCCACCCCTAAAGCTCAGAGATTTGGAAATAAAAAATGCGACACGCCCCCGTTATAAAGGGCTGTGCCGCATTACTCATGCTCCTGTGTACTACACGGTTCTTGCGAACTGCAGAAACGAAAGGGGTGGATGCGCCGATACGTTAATTAGAGACAGTCTCTTTTTCTTCGTAGATGCTTTTTAACAACTCATTGATGTATACTACTTTTCCAGTTTTTATCGATTCTTCTGCTGCAATACCGACGACAATGGACCAAAAGCCTTCTTCTACAGTCGCGGTGGTAGTTGTTATGCCTTCAATATTATCAATAAAGTATTTGTGTTCATAATACGTTCCGCCATTATGTCCACTGCTCTGGATAACAGATGGATAACAAGGAGTGGAGATTCTTGTAGGTTTACTTTCCCCACTTAATACCTCAAGATGCGTATTTGGCCGATTCACCGGTAAAAAATCATCGTTTTCATATGCTCTAAGTCTTCCTTCATCACCGCAAATCGTAATTTCTTCATAAAACATAGGAGAAAACATGCACAAATTAAAATTCGTGTTAACACCATTTTCATAGACGATATTGACATTAGCATGATCGATTATATCGGATTTTTGATCTTTATATTCAAAATCCTTAAAATTGACAGCGCTTCCTCCAGTTGCATAAACGAAAGAAGGCTTCGATTGAGCGAATAAATTGAGAAGGTCAAAATAATGACAACATTTTTCAACGAGAGTCCCGCCTGAATACTTAGAAAATTTGTTCCATTGGTTTACCTTATCCAGGAATGGCACTCGATGTTCTACAATGCTGATGGTTTTAATATCACCAATGGATTTTCGTTCGATCGCTTCGTGAATCGATTCGTTGTAAATCGCTTTGTAACGATATTGCAGGCCGATTTGAAAGATTCCTTCATATCCATCAGCAAGTTCTTTAATTTCCAATGCATCTTTTAAATTTGTGGCCATTGGTTTTTCCAGTAAAATATGTTTACCTGATTTGACAGCTTCCCGCACGATTTCAAGATGGGTATAATTTGGCGTACAAATAATCAGTCCATCTACTTTTGGGTCATGACAAGCATCCGCTAGAGTCTGATAATCGACCAATTCATGTTCAGGGAAGTTTTTCGAGAACATCCTTTTCGTATTATCAATACTTTTCTTATCCAAATCATAAATACCATGGATCGTCGCTCTTCCTTCTAGCATGGTTACTTTAATATGCTCATGACCTATCATTCCAGCACCAATCACGTTGAATTTATATTTATGCTGTTCCTTTTTATAAATGTATTTATCTTCTTCTGATAAGTAATCAACATTTAAAAACCCTGAGAAAAAATTACTGTTTATTTCTTTTCTTTTTCTACTCATATCAATAACCTCCAAGTAATGTAAGAACATTTTGTTCACCATTTAAATAGTTTCCACATGTCTTTGTCATGTTCCTTCGAAATCTCTCGTGCATGAATATGGGGCTAACACATAAACGTAGTTACCTTTAAATAAAAATAAGTATCTTTGTTCATTATAAGAATCCGTTTACAAAATTACAAGAGGAGATTATAAAAAATTCTGAAAACAAAAAAACCGAAGATGATTGCACTAAAAGACCAAGTGTTGATGAACGAAAAATTTTATGGAGGAAGGAGTCACGTCTAAGAAAATTGAATTTTTAAAACAATTAAAAAAATGCAAGGAAAAAGCTTGCTATTTTGTATGCGTTTTCATAATATAGTTAAAACATAATAACTTTTGCAAAAAAGATAGTAATGTTAAAAGGGTGTTTCCAAAACGTTGGAAGGGGAACATGCCATGATACTTTATCACCTGTAAGAATGATAGGAGTGTGTCAATTTCTTAAATTTTAAAATTGCTATTTAAAAGGAGAGAACTTATGGAACAATCAGTCAATCAAAACATGGAACGCCCGGTTGAAACTTCTGAGAAATTAAAGCTTAAGGAAAAAATCGCCTACGGAATGGGGGATGTTGGAAATAACTTTTTATTTGACTTAGGTCAAATCTATTTGCTTAAGTTTTATACGGATGCTCTTGGATTGCCGTCAGCAACTGCAGGGTTGATCTTTTTGATTACGAAGATATGGGACGCTTTTGCCGACATTACTGTAGGCACCTGGGTGGATAATCGAAAAAAGATTGGACCTAAAGGAAAGTTCAGGCCCTTTATCCTTTATACGGCAGTGCCGTTAGCTCTTATTACAATCGTTAGCTTTACCAATCCGAATTTTTCACTCACCGGGAAAATGATTTGGGCTTATGCAACCTATATGGCATTTGGGACTATTTATAGCATTTCAAATATTCCTTATGGCTCAATGGTTCCCGCCATGACCAAAGATCCTGTGGAAAGAGCTGAACTAGCTGCTTTTAGGCAAGCAGGATCAAATATGGGCCTACTTATAACTACAGTCGGGTTCATGCCTATCGTGTTGTTATTTAATAGTGAATCCACTGGATACATAGTGGCTGTATCTGTTTTTGCTTTTTTAGGGATATTATTCCAACTATATTGTTATAAGAATGTTAAAGAAAGATATGTATATGAAAAACCAAAAGAAAACAAGGTAAAACTAAGTGAGAGTTATAAAGGGTTGCTAAAAAACACCCCTCTTTTGATACTTTGTTTAGTTAATTTATTTACTTTTTCAGCGTTCAATGTAAAGCTCGCAGTCCAAGTTTATTATTGCCAATATGTTTTGAAAAATGTTTCAATCGTTCCTTACATGGGTTTTTTCAGCATTGGCTGTGTATTTATTGGTGTAGCACTAGTTCCGTTCATGGTCAAAAAAATCGGAAAGAAATACACGTATATACTTGGTTGCGCAATTTGGGCAGTTGGCGATTTATTAGCATATATTTTTGCGGATAACGCCATAATATTTATCATTTTAGCTTGTTTTGCCTTCTTTGGAAGCGCATTCGTCAATAGCTTGAACTGGGCTTTCGTTTCTGATGCCGTTGAATACGGGGAATGGAAAACAGGCAATAGATCCGAAGGTGTTGTTTATTCATTCTTCACTTTCTGTCGCAAGCTATCTCAGGCTCTCGCTGGATTCATTCCGGGAATTGTTTTAGGTCTGGTTGGCTATGTTCCCAATGCCGTGCAAAGTGCTAGTGTAGTAGAAGGGATTAGAGGACTCATGTTCATATATCCAAGTACTTTAGCCATGGCTACGATTATTGTAATGGCATTCTTTTATAAGCTATCAGATGATAAATACAATACTATCGTAAAAGATCTTAATGACCGTAAATCAGGTATACCTATGTAAGAATTAACAGTAACGATTTTGAAAGTGAAGAGCCCGTGAAGTTTGTGTGTTGCAGTTAATACACTTAAAATACTGGCGGGCATCTTGCTCAAAAAACAACATTTCTAGTATTTGTAAAGAAAAAGCTTGAAATATATCAATCTTTTTTTTATCATGGAGTTAAAGGTAGGTATCTTTATATTAAAAGTTATTATGTTTTATAAATTACAGAGGAGGAAAAATTGATGAAATATTTTTTGGACAGTGCCATTATTAAGGAAGTACGTTATGCATATGAAAATTGGGCCATTGATGGGGTGACAACCAATCCTCGTCATATCATGACTAGTGGTAAACCATTCCTTGCCGTTTTAGATGAATTGGGAAGTGAGTTTAAGGGCGTTGAGAACTTTCCTATTTCAGTCGAGATCAATCCTCATTTGGACGATGCTAAAGAAATGGTTGTGGTTGGAACGGAGATCGCAAAATTATCATCCAATTTCGTCATAAAAATCCCGTGTACGGAACCAGGGTTAATTGCGGCGAGGGAATTTGAAAAAGAAGGCATTCCTACGAATGTCACGCTAGTATTCTCGCCTTCTCAAGCCTTGCAGGCAGCCCGAATTAAGGCTAGTTTCGTATCGCCTTTCGTGGGATGGAAGGAAAACAGCGGGGATGACACAACCCAATACATCCAAGATATTGCAAATATTTATAAAACATATAAATTTGAAACCGAGATCATCGTGGCTGCTTTGCGAAATGGCAAACAAATCGTGGATGCCGCGAAAGCAGGGGCCCATATTGTGACTTGTGGATTCGATGTATACAAGGAAAGCTTCCACCATGCATTTACTGATTATGGCTTGGACAAATTCCGCAACGCTTGGGATAACACGATTACCGAAGCTCCCGTATTGAAATGATGGTTTATTCAGGAATCAATCCTATCATGTAAGGAATGAGGTGAGTGACATTGTCAAAATACGAAAAATTAAGAGATTTAAATAAACATATTTCTTTTTTTCATATTGATGATCGTACGTTTACACCATACGGTAACATAATCAGCGGATATGATTTCCAAGAACTACAAACATATATGGAAGAAATGGAGATTCCACAAGATCAAAATATCTATATTCCCTCTGTTGCGGAGATGGAAAATACGACCGTGAAAGAACGAATCCAAACGGCCTTTTATGGAGAAATGCCCGTTCAAATTGGATATTGTAATGGTCCAAACTCAACGTTGAATGGTTTAGAATATCATAAAGGCAGTGAAATCAACATTGCGATGACGGATTTTGTTCTCCTATTGGGAAAGGTACAGGACATTCACGACAATAGCTATGATTCTACCAATATAGAGGCATTTTTTATCCCAAAAGGGACGGCCATAGAATTATATAGTACAACCTTGCATTTTGCCCCGTGCAAAGTAAACGATGAGGGCTTCAAGACTATTGTGATCTTGCCAGCCGGCACAAATGAGCCATTAAAACAGGACATGGAAAAAAGGACACAAGAAGATAAACTATTATTCATGAAAAATAAATGGCTTCTTGCTCATCCGAAAAGAAAACAATTGGTAAACAAAGGAGCATGCGCAGGAATAAGGGGAGACAATATCTCGATTTTCCATGAAAAAAAGCCACAAAGATCAAATAACTAACTTCATAGCTGCAAATGAGGCGGGAGCTTTATGCCCCGCCTTGTTTATGTTCCCTAAAGTTTTCTATAAGGAAAATCCGGAAGAAGGCCGAATTAATCCCAATTGGGTCGAAAAAAAGGAGAAGAAGGCCGAATTAATTCCAGTTGGGTCGGAAAAAAGGAGAAGAAGGCCGAATTAATTTCAGTTGGGTCGGAAAAAAGGAGAAGAAGGCCGAATTAATTCCAGTTGGGTCGAATAAATGGCGAATACGGACAAAGTTATTCGATGCAATGCCGAAATATCGGAGAAGACGACCCGAATATTCCAGAACAGGATCAAGTCTTGCGATGGCAGCAGGGTTGTTACTCAATGGGGAAAAATGCTATGGTGGATGGATGAAGTAAGAAAACATGAGGAAGAGAAGTGAAATAAGTGGCTGAACCATTAAAGGATTTGTATAGTGCTGCTTTCATTCGTGATTTCAGTGAAAAAGTGAGGAACGTCCATCCGTCCTTTTCCGCTCAATCTTTTCAGGACGAAGTGATGAACGAGGTCTGGGATGAGATGAAATTGAAAGAGCGGATCAGGCATATTTCGCTTACATTGGGAACGCACCTCCCGAGTGATTATTCTGAGGCCTTGAACATTCTGTATCGATTGGAAAAGGATTGTGAAGGCTTCAGATATTTATTTTTCCCGGATTTTGTAGAGGTGCATGGGTTGAATAAGGAGGATTGGGCACTGTCTCTAGAAGCCTTGGAGCGTTTTACCGTAAGGTCTTCCGCTGAATTTGCCGTACGTGCGTTCATCCTGCTTGAGCCCATGTTAATGATTGCGAAGATGAAGGAATGGGCACAAAATGAGAATGAGCATGTCCGCAGGCTCGCAAGTGAAGGATGCCGGCCGAGGTTGCCTTGGGGGCAATCTTTACCGATGTTCAAGGCAGATCCGAAGCCGGTGCTGGAGCTGCTTGAAAGCCTTAAAAACGATCCCTCGCTCTATGTGCGCAAAAGTGTGGCCAATAACTTAAATGATATTGCCAAGGACCATCCGGATGCCGTCATTCAAATTGCCAAGCGCTGGCATGGGTTTGGCGATCCCTATACGGATTGGATCATCCGGCGAGGGTGCAGGTCACTCGTCAAACGGGCGGATCCCGAGGTGCTGGCGATGTTTGGGTACGCGGATGTATTGAATGACCCGACGATGGTAGCTGCAGCTTTTATTGAAAATGAGCCGGCTTCCATTAAAATCGGGGAAACGAGTGAACTTCATTTTGGCTTCCAAGTGGAAGCCCGCAGTTCAGTGAAGCTTCGGATTGAGTACGCCATCGATTTCGTGAAAGCGAAGCAAAAAACGTCTCGTAAACTGTTCCTGCTGGCAGATAGGAATTTTGCAGCTGGAGAGCGCGTTGATAGAGTGAAAATTCACAATTGGAAGGATTTAACCACACGCCGTCATTATGAAGGCTTCCACAAGATCTCGCTTCTTGTGAATGGAGTGGAAGTTGCGGAAACGAATCTCACGCTTACATGGTCATGAGCAAAACTGCTGTATGGCCCGTAATGCGAAAGAAAACCGTATGATTTTCAGACCTTTTCCCGGCGGAATTCGGGGAAAGGATTTTTTATTTTTTCAAAGGTTAAAGGATGGTTGAAAAAAAATGTTGACACACCTGTACGTACAGGATAAGATGAAAGCGTAACCAAATCTTGTACGTACAGGTTTGGGGGACTAATAAATTTTACTTTCTAAGGAAGGGAAGTACTCAAATGGGTAAATACACAGAACCAGCAGGGGATTTGCTCCAATATGTCGGAGGGAAAGAGAATATCGCCACGGTTACGCATTGTGCGACAAGAATGCGATTCGTACTGAAAGATACAGCAAAGGCGGATGTAACGAATATTGAATCGATTAAACTAGTAAAAGGAACCTTTACACAAGCCGGCCAGTTCCAGGTCATCATCGGCAATGAAGTATCATCCTTTTATAATGAATTCGTTTCGTTAGCTGGCCTGCAGGAAGCATCAAAAGAAGATGTGAAAGAAGCAGCTAAACAGAATATGAGCTGGCTGCAGCGCTTGGTTGCCCATCTTGCGGATATTTTCACACCGCTGATTCCAGCCATAGTCGTCGGGGGACTCATTCTTGGTTTCCGCAATATCATCGGCGATATTAAAATGTTCGATGATGGCACGAAAACGCTTGTGGAGATTTCCCAATTTTGGTCAGGGGTCCATGCATTCCTTTGGCTGATTGGCGAAGCTATTTTTCATTTTCTGCCGGTTGGGATTACGTGGTCCATTTCGAAGAAAATGGGCACCACGCAAATTCTCGGCATCGTCCTTGGTTTGACGCTCGTTTCTCCACAGCTTCTTAATGCATATGCCGTGGCTGAGACAAAGGCAAGTGACATCCCGTTTTGGGATTTTGGTTTCGCCCAAGTCGATATGATCGGCTATCAAGCCCAGGTCATTCCGGCAATACTGGCAGGCTTCGTTTTAGCTTATTTAGAACGGTTCCTGAGAGATCGAGTGCATAACTCCATTTCCATGATCGTCGTTCCATTTTTTGCTTTAATTCCAACCGTTATCATTGCACATACCATTTTAGGGCCAATAGGCTGGAAAATCGGCACAGTCATTTCTACGGTTGTTTACTCTGGTCTGACTTCATCTTTAGGCTGGCTATTCGCTGCCGTTTTCGGCTTTGCTTATGCACCGCTAGTCATCACAGGTTTGCATCACATGACAAATGCCATCGATCTTCAGCTTATGAGTGAAATACATGGAACGAACCTCTGGCCGATGATCGCTTTATCGAACATTGCCCAAGGTACGGCTGTACTTGCGATGATTTACATCAACAGGAAAGACGAGGAGGAGAGACAAGTGTCGATCCCAGCCACGATTTCATGCTATCTCGGTGTAACCGAGCCAGCCATGTTCGGCATTAACTTGAAATATGGCTTTCCGTTCCTGGCCGGTATGATCGGTTCGATGTTTGCAGGCATCGTATCCGTAGGATCTGGTGTGATGGCCAACTCCATCGGTGTTGGTGGGATACCCGGTATCCTTTCCATCCAGCCAAAGCATATGGGAATGTTTGCAGTGGCGATGCTGGTTGCCTTCATCGTGCCGTTCGTTTTGACCATCGTCTTTTCCAAGCGGCCTCAAATGAATTTGAAAACGAGAACGAAACCAACGAAATTAAATGCGTAACCATGCAAAGGGGGAGAAGTCTCCCTCTTTTTTTTAGCATACTGGTAAAAGCACGATCGAAACAGAGGAGGATATTACAATGAAGGATTTTAAAAAAAGCACCGTGTATCAAATTTATCCGAAATCATTTAAGGATTCCAACGGCGATGGCATCGGAGACATCAATGGTGTGATTGAAAAAATGGATTATCTCGAATTACTGGGAGTCGATTATATTTGGCTGACCCCATTCTATCGCTCACCGCAAAACGATAATGGCTATGATGTTGCTGATTATATGGCCATCGATCCAGCGTTTGGGACCATGGATGATTTCGAGAGATTGGTGAAGGCGGCCCAATCAAGGAAAATGGAAATCATGCTGGATATGGTATTCAACCATACATCAACAGAGCATGAATGGTTCCAAAAAGCATTGGCAGGCGATAAGGAGTATAAGGATTATTATATTTTCAAGAAATCGCGCGACGGCGAGATGCCTACGAACTGGTTTTCGAAATTCGGCGGCCCGGCATGGGAATATGTTGAAGAACTTGATGAATACTATCTTCACTTGTTCGACCGTACACAAGCTGACCTAAACTGGGAAAATCCTAAAGTGAGGCAAGAAATCTTCGATGTTGTAAACTTTTGGATGGAAAAAGGTGTGAAAGGGTTTCGCTTGGATGTCATCAATCTCATATCCAAACCCGACTTGTTCGAGAATGATTTGGAAGGGGACGGACGCTCCTTTTATACGGATGGCCACAAAATCCATCAATATCTTAAAGAAATGAATGAAAAAACGTTCGGAAAAGAAAATGTGGTGACAGTCGGTGAAATGTCATCGACGACAATCGACCATTGCATCAAATATTCCGCTCCCGATGAGAAGGAGCTTTCAATGGTATTCAACTTCCATCATCTTAAGGTGGATTACATGGATGGTGAAAAGTGGTCTCTTGCCGATTTTGACTTCAGGATGTTAAAGGAAATCCTGAGCAGCTGGCAATACGGCATGCAAGAAGGTAACGGGTGGAATGCCCTCTTCTGGTGCAACCATGACCAGCCGCGAATAGTGTCCAGGTTTGGGAATGATGGTGAATATCAAAAGCAATCGGCCAAGATGCTGGCAACAGCGATTCATATGCTCAGGGGAACGCCTTACATTTATCAAGGCGAGGAAATTGGGATGACCAATCCGAAGTTCACGGAAATCGCACAATATCGTGATGTCGAATCGATTAACTATTTCAATATTTTAAAAGAAGAAGGAAAAGATGAAGAAGAAATAATGGAAATACTTCAAGCTAAATCCCGTGACAACTCCAGAACCCCGATGCAGTGGGCAAATGCGGAGCATGCAGGCTTTACGATGGGGACGCCTTGGATTCAAGTACCAGATCATGCAAAGGCGATCAACGTTGAGCAATCGCTGAGCGATCAAGATTCGGTTTTCCATCATTACCAAAAACTTATATGTTTACGAAAGAAACATGATATCATTGCATATGGGGAATACCAGGAAATCCTTGGCGAACATCCCGAATTATTCGCTTATATTCGCAGTCATGAAGATGAGAAGCTTTTGGTCATCAATAATTTTTATGCAAAAGAAGCGTTTTTCGAAATGCCAAAGGAAGCAAACCTGTCAGGCTTCAAGTCAGAGCTTCTACTCTCCAACTACGCTGATTCAAAAGAGCTTACAGATCAATGTGTGCTGCGTCCCTATGAATCTGTGGTCTATTTGTTGCGGAGGGGGAAGCAGACTAACAAATAATGTTGTGGTGATGAAATGAACAGCAAATACATATCGCTATATGGTGATATCATTGCAAAAATTGAAGAAGGTACGTTTCCCGTCAATGCAAAGCTGCCTTCCGAGAGCAGTTTCATGTCAGAGTATGGTATATCAAGAGATACTGTCAGGAAGGCTTTGAATTTGCTCGAACAAAATGGGTATATTCACAAAATCAAAGGCAAGGGATCTTTTGTGCTCGATATCAACAAATTCAATTTTCCTGTTGCAGGCCTGATTTCCTTTAAGGAAATGGCGGAGAAGCTGAATTTGCATTCCAAAACGATCATTCATACGCTGGAGCTTGAGTCTCCGGGCTCAAACATGATGAAGCATCTTGACCTAACGAATGATAAGGAAATATGGAAGGTTTTTCGTATTCGGCAAATCAATGGCAAAAAAATCATCCTCGATAAAGATTATTTCAACAGTGAGCTCGTACCCAAGCTGACAAAGGAAATCTGTGAGGATTCGATTTATCGATATATCGAAGGTGAGCTGGGGCTCCAGATTGGATTTTCGAATAAGGAAATCACCGTGGAGCCATGCAGTGAAGAAGATGAACAGCTCTTGGATATGGAAGACTATGATATGGTCGCGGTTGTAAGAAGTACGGTCCATTTAATGGATGGAAGTTTGTTTCAGTATAGCGAATCCAGGCATAGGCCGGATAAATTCAAGTTCACCGACTTTGCACGGCGCACTTGGTAAAGCCCTGGGCAGCATCTATCCATGACGAATATGGGCAAAAAGGGGGGTTCGGAAATTAAGATTTCCGAACCCTCTTTTTGCCTAAAGTAAACCCGGGCACGAATCACATTCAGTTAGTTGATTTCCTTGCTTCCTTCGAAGAATGGGAAGCGTTCAATAAAGTGACCCCGCCAATGATCAAGATTAACCCGCCTAACGTAAGTGTACTGAATGGTTCATCCCAGAGCAGAACGCCGATCAATGCAGTTAAAGCGGTGCCGATTCCGGACCATATGGCATAGGCCAAGCTCAACGGAATCGTTTTAAGACATAAGGAGAGGCAATAAAACGCCGTACCAAATCCTATGATAACCCCTAACGTGGGGATTAAATTATTGAACCCATCAGATAACTTAAGCATGGTCGTACCAAATACTTCGGTTATGATGGATATTCCCAGAGCAATGTAACCTTTCATTCTTTTTCCTCCCATTTATCGATGTTAAGGAGAGACATCAGCTGAAAGCTTCAAAATGACGACTCCGCCAATGATTAGGACTAAACCTATGAATTTTTTCAAATTGAAGCTTTCCTTATAAACGAATACCCCCACTAAAGCAGTCAATGCAGTTCCGATTCCAGACCAAATCGCATACGCCGTACCAAGCGGAATGGTTATGAGGGATATGGAAAGGCAGTAAAAGGCTAGACCCATTCCGATTAACACACCTATGGAAGGGAAAAACCGTTTAAAGCCATTCGATACTTTTAACATGGAGCTGCCAAACACTTCACTTACAATAGCAATTGCCAAAAATGCATATGGATTCAAAATGAACTCCCCCTATATTGCTTTTCATGAATTCCTAAATTACTTCCATAAGCATTTTAACACGGAGCCATGTGAAACGCCTCTCAATGATCTTTTATGGTATCCAATCATTGTTTGGGATACCATCCAAATGTGATTACTATCATATCCTGCGCCCTTTTCTGCGTGATACCACTAATCATCCGTCTTTTCCAGACCTTGGAAAAAAATTTCTATTTCATCAGCTTCGTCTAGTTGAACTTAACTAATGCTCAATATATCACAATGAAGGAGCAGGTGAATGAAACAAGAGCCTTTGGATCCTGTCCATATCGATAGGTTTCCTGTCATGAGTTTCATTTCCTATCTTCTTCAATGGAAGAAGTGTACGTCACCAAGTTTTTGAAAAATTGAATGTTCATAAAAGAGCGTGTCATCCAGCTATCGCTTCGTGATAAAAGGTCAAAAAGGATTCTTGGGGAATTTGTCGAATTGAGTTTTATAAACGAATTCAAGGGGGACCTTATGGAATTTAGAGTAAATAAAAACTGTTTTCATCAAGCTCTTTCAGCTGTCGGGCATGCGATTTCCTTAAAAACAACTGCATCCATTTTATCAGGAATTAAAATAGTCGCAAATGACAATCACTTACTCATCATTGGCAGCAATTCAGATATTATCATCGAAAAAGCCATTCCCGGTATGATTGATGGAGTAAGGGTATTAGAGGTGAATGATAAGGGAAGTGTCGTATTGCCTGCAAAATATTTAAGGGATATCATTTATAAGTTATCCGATGATATCCATGTTAAGCTTAACGCAAACCATTCAGTAACGATAAAATCCGCTGAAATTGTCACGGATCTTAATGGACTCAATTCCGGGGAATACCCTGATCTCCCGCTGCTTGATGATGCCGTTACGATTGAAGTACGCAGTGAAGAATTTCTGGAAATCGTTAAACAGACAGCTTTTGCCGTATCCAATAGCGAGTCCAGGCCTGTCCTGGCAGGAGTCAACATGACATTCCGGGACAACGTGCTATCATGCGTGGCAACGAATTCGCATCGCTTGGCATCAAGTGAGCTATCGCTGGAAACGAAGGTTACTGGTTCGTTTATCGTCCCTAGTAAAAGCCTTAATGAGTGGACAAAACTAATGAATGAGGGGGAGGATATTGTACATATTATTATTTCGAAAAGCTACATCGGATTTAAATCAAACCATATTTCACTTTTTTCCAGGTTGATAGAAGGCAGTTACCCCAATGTAATGGGATTGCTGCCAAAGGATCCGAAAACGGTCATCGCTGTGGACACTGATCAACTAATAAAAGGAATCGATAGAGCTTGCCTTTTTGCAAGGGGTGGGAGAAATAACAATGTTCACTTAGAAATTGTGGATTGTACCAAATTACGAATTTCTTCAAATTCTACGGAATGCGGGAAAATAGAAGAATACCAAACCATCAAGTCAATCAAAGGAGAAGGGGAGGTTAGCATAACACTTAATGGATATTTTTTGATGGACGCCTTGAAAGTGATAAAGGAGAAGGAGGTTAAACTAAGTATTAGCGGAGCAGTGAAACCAGTTCTAATTGAACCTGGCAATGGTGCTGCTTCCCATTTTCATCTCATTTCACCAGTTAGATCTTCGTGAACTTCCATCGGAAGGAAAGATGGATACCATTGATCTTCGTCAGCGATATCCATTCAATAAATAATAAACGGTCATGTATAAGAAAAACTTGTCCTTTATTGCCCTCGAGGAAAGACATTTCCTTTTTTCTTGGAAAGGCAAAAAATAATATGGAATATCTTCAATGAAAGATTCCGTGTGCTTATATGGTTGCTACATCGCACCTTTATTTAGGGAAATTTTTCAATATCCATGTTTTAATTAGCTTGGCCACTTGGGACGGAGAGGTAAAGGATGTATCTATTGCAGGGATAGGTGGCGATGAGGTTTGTGCTTCAAGAACCAATTTCTCTGATAGTGCATTCATATATTCAATGCTTTTTTCCGTCCATTTTCCACGTGCCGTTAATCGCTCCGTGCGTGCTTCGTCGTTGCAATAGAGATGTAGGTAATGTACCGGGGAAAAAAAAGGGAAATGGTCACAAATTTCTATATTATATGGATCAGGTACATGGCCAAATAAAACGGTATATCGTCCGGAATATGCACTATAATAGGCAATTTTTAACCAATTATCACAAGCTTGTTGATAATTTTCATCATTTACAATTAAATCCATATCAAAAACATTAACATTTAAATCAACCATGATTTTCTGTAGTTCCAATGAGGTTGCTGATTTACCTGAACCACTAATGCCAGTCACAATAAAAAGAGGGTAAGTTATGATCATCACCTTCCAATGTGTTAAGGGATAGGATTACTGATATCCCTAGGATTTTTTCACCTTATGTATCATATGTTTGCTTTTTGGAATCGCATCTTCCATTTACCTAGAGGGAAAAAGAAACTTGCGTGCTTTTTACGAGATAGTTGGACAAAAGACAGCACGTACTGGAAAATGGCGGTTGGTTCATAATAAAAACCCCATATTGGGGTTTTGGGCAATTATTATCTGAATCTGCTCCTTGAATAACTGTGACCTGGAGGAGCATAACCAAAGCCTTGGGGGTAATACTCGTTCACGCCGTTGCACCTATATGGGAAATAATGTTGGTATGTGATGACGTGTTTATTTACGGTAGTGGTATGTGCGGGGTGAAAAACCGGAATGACTGTATTAATGATATTCGTTTTAACATAGTGCCTTGTTGGGGAAGTTTGGGACGGGTCGTGCTGTACAGGCATGTTCTGCGGTGGGTAACATTGCGCTGGCCGTTGATTGCCGGGAGGGAGCCCCCATGATTTATTATACATTTCAACACCTCCCATAATTATTTTTAGTCATTAATAGCTTATGAAAAGAAATGGCAAAGGGACTAGTATAAATGCCTTTTTTAAAAAAACATCCCCTTGGTTCTCATTTTCCTTAGCTTATGGGGCCTGCCTTTTACCAATTAAGTTTAATGCTTGATGAACAAATGAGGTGTGTCGTTCCCGCATGATGTTTTCCTTGCTTTTTTCCAAGCCCCATTCAGGAAATGAAGATAACCGTAATGCAGCATATAATTGCCAGAATGGTAGATTGGACATATTTAAGCCTGGCATCATGGATTCATAATGATCGCTGAAGTCATCCATAGCCTTCACACCAAAATGAAATAGTATTTCAAGCTGACAATTGGCAAAGTCAGCCAAAGGATCGCCTAAGGCTGCGTCTTCCCAATCGATTACTGCAGTAAGTTGATCGTTGATGAATAATATATTTCCTGGCCAATAATCTCCATGAAGGATCACGTCCTTATTCAGGGCGGGTAATGGCTGGGTTGATTTCAACACATTGCGGATCAAGCTCAGGTTTAATGTTTCGTCCGTATTTTCCTTTCCTGCCTGCACCATTTTTACATAGGATTCATTCTGGTCAGGCAGAAAAGAGAGATCAAGATGGTCATATTCGAGACGATGGATTTTAACTAGATGAACTGCCAGCTGGAAGATATAAAGCGTTGGATTGGCGGGTGAAAAATCTGGCTTGCCCTCCATATATTCAATAAGTAAACATGATTTAGTAAAAATTCCCCCTGCTTGTTGGAAATAATATGGTGTTGGTACGGACAACCCTTCATTTGCCAGTAATTTTAAAAGCCTGTATTCATCCGCAGCGATATTCGGATTCCGCTTCAAGTCATTTTCGCCATGCTGACGAACGATCATCCGCATGATTCTTCCTGTAGGCTGTAATATTTTCAAACCTGTAACTTGCGCAGACATTCCGCCTTTTAATTCCCATGAATGAATAAGCTTGTTTGCTTGATCCAACTTCTGAACCAATAGTTCAAGGTATGTAGCTTCTTGTGCCCTGTACATTACTATGACACTCCTTTTTCAATGAACTGCAGTTTCTTGGAGTGTTGATCCCGCTGTCTACTCGCAGCTTTCTATTTTTATGGGCAACCTGATCGCAGCTTCAGTTCCGGCCCCTAGAGCACTTTTGAATTCAATCGTGCCTTGATGCAGTTCGATGATCCTTCTGCAAATCATCAGTCCCAATCCGGTTCCTTTTTCCTTAGTTGTGTAAAAGGGTTCGAACAACCTTTGTTGCCTATCGCTAGTCATTCCGGTACCTTTATCCCTAATATGAATGGCATATTGATCAGCGGATACCCGTTCCAAGGTTATTTTGATTTCTTCACCGTTTTCATCAGTAGCTTCAATGGAATTCTGGATAAGATTTATTAAGACCTGCTTCAGTAGGTTATGATCGCATATGGCTGTAATCGCCTCCGCTTGAGATTCAAAAATGATCCTGATACCTTTCAAATTTGACTGTGGTTCCATGAATTTAATGACATGTATAATAAGCTCATTGATATGGTTTGTACTGACTTTCATCGTTTCATCAGGCTTTGCGATAAACATGAATTCATTCACAATGCTGTTGATCCTGTCCAATTCCCTCATCATGATTCCAAGATATTCATGAATGGTCGCGTCGTCAATCTTTTCGCTTATGATTTGGGTAAAACCGATTATTGAAGTTAGCGGGTTCCGGATTTCATGAGCTATACCTGCAGCTAATTCGCCCACTACAGCTAATTTTTCCAGCTCCCTAATCTTGTTTTCATTTCTTTTTTTATCGGTGATATCGATTGCCGTTCCGATGACCTCCGTTACTTCACCATCCACCATCAAAGGGTTCAGTGACGCTACGTAATGAATACCACCAACTTCCCCTTCATAATTCACTGTTTCCCCATGCCAGGCTATCTCATAAAACCTTCGTTTCCTATTGGCTTGTTCCATTGGTAAAAAGTCAGTCAATTTTTTGCCGATGACCATTGCGGTTGGCGTGATGGAATTAGTAATGAAATCCCCCTCAACGAAAGTGTGTATAAAGTCGTTATCTTTTTTTATGAATTTAAATAAAAATCCATTTCTTGGGATAAGGTCTCGATAGTGATTATCCAAAGTCCTTTTATCATACTTTTCCATATTTCAGCTCCAATAAAAGAATATGTATCGTGAAACGAATATGACATTACGACCACTATTGATGGAAGTTCTTGTTAAGATTTTACCAAAGTAAAATAATAGAAGGAAGCTTTTTAAGAATGTATCAAATGCATCCTTTATGGGAGGTACGTACATAAAGGAGGAATCATCATTTGAACAAATGAACAAAGTCAAAAAAAATTCATAAACCAAAGATTTTTTTGACCGCTAGTGTACGTGTACAAGCATTTATCATTTTATTACATATGATTGATAGAGGTGATTAAAATGGTAAAAATATTTATTGATCCCGGACACGGCGGTACAGACCCAGGCTCGGTAGGAAATGGCTTGAAGGAAAAAGACTTAACTTTATCCATCGCGACTCGAATCAAGGATATCTTGTTGATCGAATATACGAACGTTTTTGTAAAGATGAGCAGAACATCAGATACATTCCCTTCTTTAAGCGATCGGACCAATCAAGCGAACGGGTGGGGCGCCGACTTCTATCTCGCCATTCATATTAATGCTGGCGGCGGTACTGGATATGAGGATTATATTTATACATCTACGAGCCAGGAGACGAAAACATATCAGGATAATATTCATGCTGAGGTCATGAAATTGATCAATATTCCGGATAGGGGCCAAAAAACGGGGGATTTACATGTACTCCGTGAAACGGACATGCCTGCACTTTTAACTGAAAGTGGCTTTGTCGACAATGCCAATGATGCAGCCAAGTTAAAAACGGCATCCTTTATCGAAGCCCTGGCTCGCGGACATGTAAACGGTTTGGTCAAATGCTTCAACCTTAAAAAGAAAAATACAGCGGTATATCATACCGTTGTAAGTGGGGATACCGTATACTCTTTAAGCCTGGCATATGGCACTACAGTTCAACAGATTAAAGATTGGAACGATCTTGATAGCCAGTACACCATTGTTGTAAACCAGAAAGTACGAGTGAAATAAAATCGTCCTTATGCTGACAGGGTGAGCGGAGTGTTAACTGCAAGTGAATGACTCTAAAGCAAGCTCAGACTGCGAACAAACTCAGAGGTTAGGGAGTTTGTCCGCAGTTTTCTTTAGGTACCCGTTCCTTTTCACTGCAGTTATCCAAAGGTTAGTCAGAGCTCGCTTGGCGCCTGCGGCCTCTCTCACGTAGACGCCATTTCCAAAGCGACAGTCTAGCTCTTCCAACTCTGTGCAATAAAGTGAAGATGAAATCTCCATTGCCTTCAGCTTTGGATGTTTTGGCATAAGGAGCTTTATATATTGGCAAGGATAGTAATTCATATGTAACTGGAGGTGGGAGAAGTAATTGGGAAGAGCCATTCTCATATTAGAGAATGGCTCGGGCCGTGAATGCCTGCTTTTGAAAATGCCTCTGACGGGATTCGAACCCGCACTCCTTTCGTAAGCATAGGTTAGGGCGGAACACGCTTCCCTACGGATTTTCACCGACAGGAATTACACCTGTCTCAGCTGATTTGCTTTTCGGTGCTTCTGAAACCCTTTACATTAAGACCCGGTGGCTACAATGTTTTCCGGCGCTCTTCCCTTCTAGAGCTACAGAGTCATCTATCCATCTTTCGATTATACGATCCTTTAAAAACACTGTGAAGTGAATAATGGAAGATTGCTTGATTTATGGAAAGAAATTGATGGCCATTAGTATATAGTCATTTGGTTATATGGAAACTATGCTTCGCCGATAAACAAAAGCAGGGAAAATAAAAAAAGTGGATATGATAGTTGGGATGGTTTATGTTGGTAATAAATCCTTCATCAGTTCAGGAAATTGACTTGAATAAACACAATGTCCTGGCGGCAATTCGAGTTGTTGAATCATAATAGGTAGGGATTGTTTTTCACTCCTTTACTCCTGTAAGAAATGCTTCGTTGAATGACATAAACACTTATCTGAACTGATTTTTCCTATTTGGAATGAAAAAAGTACAAACCCGGCAAAGGTCTGTACTTAGGTTAATCGTATAAGAGATAAGAACAAAATGAAATCAATCATATATTTTAATGGCTTGAACCACTTTTCCTAATATTTTGACGCGATCATTTTTGATATGGTAGGTTTTTTCCTCATAGAAAGGATCAGTGCTGCAAGGGATGAGGGTGATCGTATCTTCTGCCATCTTCACCTGCTTGACTGTAGCTTCATATCCATTTACCAAAACTACGCCAATATTTCCGTTCTTCAGGTAGCTGGTCTTTTCAACAAGGATCAAAGCGCCGTCGCTAAACTCCTTATTCATGCTGTTTCCTTTTACTCGCAGATAAAAATAGTCTTTATTGTTTTTAAGCATCGAATTCAATGTCGGCATATAGGCTTCTATATATTCGTTCGTAAAATTAGGCTCTCCAGCAGGGATGTTTCCATAAACACCAATTAATCTAACATTCTTTTCGTTTAGAAATTCCATGGAAGGATCATTTTTGACGACTGATGTTCCATCAACGAGGTGAGAAAGCGGTACATCAAAGCAAGTGGACATTATGCTCAACTTATCCATTAAAGGTTTATTTCGGCCGGATTCCCAGGCGGATACCGCAGTCGGGGCCACCTTTAATACCTTTGCCAAATCTTCTTGTGTCATTTTTCTTTCTTTTCTTAGAATTTTTATCCGTTCACCAATGTGCATATTTCTTCACCTCTCATTTGAATATACACCATGAGAGAAAGTGAGTAAACTCATAGTGCGTGAATTTTACAAAAAATTGTTGGTAACTATACTTGAGGTGTGATATTATTTTTTTATACAGGAGGTGACAAGATATGACAAAGGTTAAATTCACGCTTAAGCAAGCTAGGAAGTATAAAGGTTTAACCCAGGATGAAATGGCTAAAGTGCTAAGAATGGCCAAGAGGACTTACATTGATTATGAACAATATAAGATTCCGCTAAGGGTTGATAAAGCGTATATGTTTGCTGAATGTGTAGGTTTTTCTATTGACGATATCATTTTTTTTGATCCTGATATACACTTTAAATGTAGTTGAGGACTCGAATGAAATCTGTGCAGTGACGAAAGAGAGGGCAAGCCGGAGATGGACAATATGATGATGAGCACCACTAACGTACCGATGGAATACAAAAATCCATAGTTATCCAAATCTGCTGGGGATGGGAAGTAGGTGAACAGAGTGGAAAGAGAAATTGAATCTATTGAGGTTATGGCTGGAGCTGATGTTAGCACTATTTCGATTGGAAATGAAGTTGGCGGGGAAGTTATCGCGGATATAATCCAACATGATGGAGTATACAAATTATACAATCGTAGGGACGAGCTTATCATTGAAATCAATTTACCTGTCGTTAGTGTAAAATATTGACATCGTATGGAGAGCGTCGTGAAAATAATAGTCAAGCCTTTCATCATTGCATTAAAAGTGCTTCCATCCTTAATAAAAGGTAAAAAAAACTGTAGGTGTAATCCATTCGATGATAGCCAATTCATAGCCAAAACCTATTACTGCCGGCTTTTTTCATGGAAACTGGATTTTCGAACACCAAGATGAGGGTATATGGACAATGGCACATTCGAAGAAATGGGCAGTCAGCAAGCTTAATAGTAGTTAAGTCCTCTATCCTATTCAGGAGAGGGCTTTTTCTTATTTTATGAGCCACGCTCCGAGCTGAGAAAGAGCTCGGAAATCGACTGCCTTTGTTTTGAGAGGCAGCAAAAGCGTCCGACTTTTTCACCATATGAATGAACTTTACCTAGTTTCTTTCTCCCATCTTTAATGGAAATGGCAGGTAATGGGTGACAAACGTACAAATAGTAATGAATGAATACTTAAGAAGAATCAAGTAGAGGGCTTGTCAGTAGACCTCTCAAAAAAGCAAAGGATATTGGAGGAGAAAACAAGTGAAAAGCAATGTAATCAATTATGTCTTTTTTCTAATTCTCATCGTAACATTATTGATAATGGTTAAGCCAGGCATGACCTCTGCTGGGAAACTCAAACCACCCGCCGAAACATTCAGCCCTGGTGATTGGTTTTTGGGGAGTACTCCTCCCAACCATGACGTAAATAAGCCTCCGCTCGTATTTGTTCAAGGAAAAAATGGCAATGCTAGCAGCTGGTATGGTGAAACGGGTTATCATGGAATCAATGATATGTATACCAAAGCATATGAAGCGGGCTATCAAACCGTTTTCGTTCAGCTTCATGATTCTGCCGGAAACGGATCCGCTAGTCAATATGCCAACGGGAGACTGTTAGCGTCCATGCTAGAGGATATCAGCAACCATTTCAATGGTGAAAAAGTAAATATCATTGCACATAGCAAGGGGGGGCCAGATACTCAAGCTGCTCTAGTACACTATGGAGCATACCAATATGTAGGCAGAGTCATCACGTTAGCCTCCCCACACCATGGGTCGAATCTCGCTGATTTGGCATATAGCTGGTATGCAGGCTGGCTAGGATCACTGCTGGGCCAAAAAGATGAAGGAACCTATTCTTTGCAGGTAGGGAAGATGGCTGAGTTTCGTTCTGCCATAGATAACCATATGAACTCCCGGAAAAACATGTATTTCACCGTTGCTGGAATGAATAAAGGCCCGGCGTTGACTGCTTTATCACTAGGTGGAGAATATTTATCCGCCTATGGAGATAACGATGGGCTAGTGAATGTTTGGAGTAGCAAAATACCTTACGGAAAACATTTATTTACCGATCCAAGCTTGGATCACGATAACATTCGCATGGGATCTTCCGTATTTTCAAGAATTGAGCCCTATTTAAGAAGTGCTACCGTCGCGCTTGTTCCTAATATGGATATCCAAAGCAAACTGCAAGCGGAGGATAATATCATCACTTCTGCGCTCTCGCAAACCGTTCACGGGGGCTACCTGCAACAAAATGTGTGGAATGAACAAAGTTTTCGTGTGGATGATGAAGCGGTACCAGGCACTATAGCCATATATACAGCCTCAAAGGATGTACAAATCGAAGTGGTATCTCCCTCCAATAAAAGGTATTCACTTTCACCTGTCACATATGCTGAACAAAATGAAACGTCCTTCTTTAATGGAGCGACCATCCAAACATTATATAAAAGTAAGATGGAAATTGGTACATGGAAAGTGCGGATGAAAACGAAGGCCCTTAATGACGCATACTTGCTATTGGCACAATTTGACGAACTGGACCCGGTTACATTAAGCATGCCTGGAAGGGTTAAACAAAAGGATGCTGGATTTTCCATCAAGAAACCGCTCAAAGGTAAAAAAGAACCAGCACTCACAACCTTTAAGGTTCATTTAATGGATGAATCCGGTAAGGAAATCAGCGCAGCAACCCCCATTCATATAAAGGATAATGAAAATTTTTCAGGAACACTTCCACAAGTACCCAGAACTGGCGTTTATAATGTAACGATCGATGTTAAGGAAAAAAACGCAAATGGTACAGAACGAATACGTACCCTCATCCGGTCAGTCTATATTGAAAAATAGCAGGTTAGCTTTAAAGATGCCTTTTATTTTAAAAGGCATCTTTTGTTTGAAATGAGGGAGCTAGAGGGGGAATGGACGTCCCGAATCGATGAATATAAAGCATTGACGGATGATATGGAGTGAGGGAGGAATAGGCAGTCCATTCTAGGTTCCATGTATATTCAATCCGGCTTTTGGTTGGATAATCGGTAAGATAAAATGCCAGTTTTAAGGGCAGCGTAATTGCCGATGCTTGCATATCCGTAAAACCAGCCCATGAATATGCCCGCAACCAAATGATGTCGATGGCTGATGAAAATGGAAATGAATAAACCAAGTCCCAAAGCAATGGTAGGGATGAATTTAGGCGGGATATGAAACATGATCTTCACAAGCTGTGTCACAATCATGATGATAGGTATTGCGATTACAGCATCCCAAAAGTTTGTATGGATGGTAGGGAAATCCATAGGTGCACCACCTTATGTAAGAAGTCGTTCAAAATTAATTTTCACCATTTGAAAGCAATTTATACTCTCATTAAATGGAAGGTGCCAATCATGAAGCATTTTGTTCGTATGTTACCTCTGAATTTTAAAAATCTTATCATTCCAGAAGTCAAAAGAATGGACAACCTGTAACCTTTCTCAAGATTATGAATACGATATGAATGAAGGCTGTGCATGAGTATGTTAAGGAATTCTTTTCGGGAGGTTGAAATGAGCAAGGAAACATTCATCGATGAAATTGCACCCTATGCCCTGAATATTTATGGAGAGTTTAAAATTTTACCTTCAGTCATCATTGCCCAAGCTTGTTTAGAGAGTGGCTATGGGACAAGTCCTTTAGCTAAGCAAGGAAAAAATATATTCGGTACGAAAGGTGAATATAAAGGGCAATCCATCATTATACAAACGATTGAATATGTCAATGGAGCACCTGTTCAAGTAAGGAACAAATTCAGAAAGTACCCGACATGGGACGAAAGTCTTCGCGACCTTGCCACTCTGTATGCATTTGGTACTTCGTGGAATAGAAACCTATATACGGCGGTCATAGGTGAAAAAGATTATAAAAAGGCTATCAAGGCAATATTCGACGCGGGCTTTGCCACAGATCCGAAATATATTGAAAAACTGGTGAACCTGATAGAAATGAGTGAATTGACCAAGTATGACTTAACGGTCGAAGAAGTCTATCATATCGTGAAAAAAGGGGATACCGTCTCTGCGATTGCCAAGGCATATGGTTCAACCCAAGTTCAGATTCAGCAATGGAACGGGCTGGCCGATCTTAACTTAATCAAAGTAAACCAAAGATTAAGAGTGAAATGAGCGTTAATGGGAGGGAGTGCCAAGCACTTGCTTTCTTTTTTTTGTATGCCGCTCGCATAGTAGCGGGTATATGCGGACTTATCCAGTAAAAAGATCTTATCCAAAAAACTAGTTTTCCTGAGCATAATGAGAGAGTTCTATACATAGATTAAGAAACAACAAAAAAAGCGCAATCAGCGCTTTTAATGTATTTGCCTATATAAACCTATCACTTTTCCGAGTATCGATACATCCCGCAAAATGATAGGCTCCATATTTGAGTTCTCAGGCTGCAGCCTTATGTAATCCGGTTCCTTGAAGAATCGTTTTACAGTGGCTTCATCATCTTCAGTCATGGCCACGACGATATCTCCATTATTGGCACTGCTTTGCTGCTTCACGATGACATAATCGCCGTCATGAATTCCTGCCTCTATCATACTTTCCCCCATGATTTCGAGCATGAATACATGATCATCGTGCGGTACCATGCTTTCGGGAAGTGGAAAGTACTCTTCTATGTTCTCTATTGCCGTTATCGGCATGCCGGCTGTCACTTTACCAAGTAATGGAACGTTTACGACATTGGCTTTCGGTATATTGTTGGCATCCTCTAAATTGAGGATTTCAATGGCCCTCGGCTTGGTTGGATCACGTCTGATCAGTCCTTTGCTTTCCAGGCGGGATAAATGTCCGTGTACGGTTGAGCTTGATGCAAGCCCAACTGCCTCACCGATTTCCCTTACGGATGGTGGATACCCTTTCAGGCGGACTTCTTCTTTAATGAAATCAAGAATATCTTGCTGCCGTTTTGATAGTTTAGTCATATGTGCACCTCTTCCCCAATTTTTCTTTGCTTCATTATAGCATGGAGCCGTATTCTATACAAACATAAGTTCGAATTTTGTTGTTGACTGAAACAGGTGTTCGTATTATAATTTAAATATATCATACGAACGAACATTCGCGTTGGAGGGATTATTTATGAAAAAATTATACAAAAATTATATTTATACGATTCTATTAGCAGGATCGGTATTCATCTTTTCAATTTTATTCTCTTGCACATTAAACGGTGATCCAAAAAAGGATTTTCTATCTATAGAGGTAGGTGAAGGCGACACTTTATGGGGAATCGCCGAAGAATATGAAGAAGCTAATTTGACAAAAAAAGAATTCATTGGTTGGATAGAGGAGCATAATGGTATCAGTGCGGATTCGATTAAACCAGGACAAGTAATCGTGATACCGGTTAAAGGAGAAAAGCTTGTTCAGAATCTGGCCAGTCAGCAGTGAAGGTAGGGTATTATGAAGGCAGTAATCTATTGTAGGGTCAGCACGGAAAAACAGACACAGGAAACATCATTGGCAAGGCAGGAAGACGAACTAGTCAAGTTGGCACGGAAGATGGATGTGGAAGTTGTCGAGATTATAAAAGAGCAGGCTAGCGGATATGAGCTAAACCGTGATGGGATTTTTGACATGCTTGATCTTTTTAAAGCCAAGGAAGCTGGAGTTCTGTTAATCCAGGACGAGACGAGACTTGGAAGAGGAAACGCGAAAATTGCCCTTTTCCACGTCATCCTTAAAGAAGATGTCAAAATTTATACGCTTTCACACGATGGGGAACTTGAATTATCGGATTCGGATGCCATGGTCATCCAAATAGTCGGCATCGTGGAGGAATATCAAAGGAAGCTACATAATTTGAAAATAAAACGCGGGATGTTAAGAGCCGTCGAAAAAGGGTATCGTCCTCAAAAAAATCTACATAACCAAAGGAATGCCACTGGAAGGGACCGCAAGGAGATTCCAGTAGAAGAAATCATTAAACTCCGTGAAAACGGATTGACGTTTGCAGAAATAGCAGCCACCTTAAGGGGGTTTGGCTACAAAGTATCAAAAGCTACCGTGAACCGCCGTTTTCTTGAGCACCAGCAAAATACAGAGGAAAGTCAATCATAGAACTTGTAATTTCGCTTCTTTTTTAATACCATGACAATATCAGCACATATGAAGGAGCGAAATTATGCTATCAAAAGAAAAACTGTCCCGAATTAATGAACTTTCCAAAAAAGCTAAAGGAGTTGGCTTGACGGAAACGGAGGCAAAAGAGCAAACACAATTAAGAAGCGAGTATCTTGAGACTTTCAGGCGATCCATGTCCGATACGTTAGAACACGTTAAAGTGATCGATACTGAAGGTAACGACGTCACTCCACAAAAAATAAAAGATATTAAAGAAAAAAGAAACTTACATTAATGTTGGGACTTTCTTGATGGGAAACTCTCCATTGGAAGTTTCTTTTGGCCTTTAATTCTAAAAGAGATTGCTTTCATGTATGTATTCTCCTATTTAGTTTAATCTAAATAGGGGAATTCTTTAATTTTGGGAAAGTATGTATAATATTGGTATCGAATAGTGATTTTAGTTGTGATATTCAGCGGGTCACTATAATATAAAGAGGTACATTACAGGAAGGGATGTTTTACTATATGTTAGATAAATTAGATGCACTCTCAATCAATACCATTCGTACTTTATCGATCGATGCAATTGAAAAGGCTAATTCTGGCCATCCAGGGATGCCGATGGGTGCAGCGCCGATGGCGTATAAACTATGGACTGAATATATGAATCATAACCCAAAAAATCCGGATTGGTTCAATAGGGATCGCTTTGTTCTTTCAGCAGGACATGGATCGATGCTGTTATATAGCCTTCTTCACCTGTCGGGCTATGGCTTAACCATTGATGACTTAAAAGGATTCCGTCAATGGGGCAGTAAAACTCCAGGTCATCCTGAATTTGGGCATACTGCCGGTGTAGATGCAACGACTGGACCGCTAGGACAAGGGATTGCGATGGCAGTTGGGATGGCAATGGCCGAACGCCACCTGGCAGAAAGCTATAACCGTGATTCTTATAATGTTGTCGATCATTATACATATAGCATTTGCGGAGATGGAGATTTAATGGAGGGCGTTTCTGCTGAAGCGGCATCATTAGCTGGGCATCTTCAACTTGGCAGACTTGTTGTTTTATATGACTCCAATGATATCTCCCTTGACGGTGACTTAAGTCAGTCATTCAGTGAAAGCGTAGCAGAACGTTTCAAATCCTATAACTGGCAATATATCCGTGTTGAGGATGGAAATGATCTTCAGGAAATTGCGAAAGCGATTGAAGAAGCGAAAACTGATGATGCTCGTCCGACCTTAATAGAAGTGAAAACAGTTATCGGTTATGGTTCTCCAAACCGTTCAGGTAAGTCGGCAGTTCATGGCGCTCCGCTTGGTTCAGATGAGCTGAAGCTGACTAAAGAAGCTTACAAATGGACGTTCGAGGAAGATTTCCATGTTCCAGAGGAAGTGTATTCTCACTTCAAACAAGCCTGTGTAGAAGCTGGATCGAAAAAAGAAGAAGCTTGGAACGAATTGTTCAAGAATTACAAAGAAGCACATCCTGAATTAGCCGGACAATTGGAACTGGCAATCAAAGGTGAGCTGCCTGCTGAATGGGATCAAGACATTCCGGTTTATGAAGAAGGAAAAACTTTGGCTTCCCGTGCGTCCAGTGGAGAAGTATTAAACGCGATTGCCAAAAGGATGCCTAGCTTCATCGGTGGATCAGCAGATTTAGCTGGATCGAACAACACTGCCATTAAAGGTGAGACAGATTTATTACCGGGTAATTACAGTGGCCGAAATATATGGTTTGGTGTTCGTGAATTTGCAATGGGAGCGGCTTTGAACGGGATGACGCTTCATGGTGGACTTAAAGTGTACGGGGGAACTTTCTTTGTATTCTCTGACTACTTGCGTCCAGCCATAAGGATGGCAGCGCTGATGGGGCTACCTGTAACGTATGTTTTCACTCATGACAGCATTGCAGTAGGGGAAGACGGTCCGACACATGAGCCTATCGAACAATTGGCTTCATTACGGGCGATGCCGAACTTGGGCGTAATTCGTCCAGCTGACGGTAATGAAACGGCAGCGGCGTGGAAAGTGGCCATGGAGTCCACAAATAAGCCAACTGCCCTTGTACTTACTCGTCAAGGATTGCCAACAATTAAAGACACTGCGAAAAATGCTTATGACGGTGTTTCTAAAGGGGCTTATATCATCTCCGCTTCCAAGAAAGCAGAAGCCGATGCTTTACTTCTTGCGACAGGTAGTGAAGTGAACTTGGCTGTGGAAGCTCAGCAAGCATTAGCAGCAGAAGGAATCGATGTCTCTGTTGTCAGCATGCCTTCATGGGATCGTTTTGAAACGCAATCCAAAGAATATAAACAAAGTGTCATCAATCCAGCCGTGAAAAAACGTCTGGCCATTGAAGTGGCTTCACCGTTTGGCTGGGATCGCTATACAGGTGATGAGGGTGAAATTTTGGCCATCAATCACTTTGGAGCATCTGCACCAGGCAACAAGATCATGGAAGAGTTCGGGTTCACTGTTGACAATGTAGTGGCTCGTGTTAAAGGATTGCTAAAATAATCGTAAACGGAGCTGACGCCAACTAGTTTGGTGTCAGTTTTTTTTATCTTTTAATTAAGAGAAATCTTCGATTCGACAAAAAAAGAAGAAAATTTCTCCAACAAACAACATATCCTGTCCGTTTGTCAATATATAATGAGAATAATTAATTTTCGTTTAAATATGTCATTTATAGGGGAAAGTCATCATGAGTAGGAAATATTGGAAAGTTTCGTTGTTAAGTTGCCAAGGTTAACAAAATAGGAGGCTAGGAGGCATTGGCTGATGAGAACCTATCAAATTTTTTTAATCGAAGATGAATTTGCCCATCATTATTACGGTCGCGAAAAGCTATTTTTCAATTTGTTTTTGGAGTATATTCATGCAAGGGGCAGACTGAAGAGTATTTTGCAAAAACAAATCGAATTTGTCACCAAAACAGTCCCGACTATCCCATTGCAGTTGGCTATCGAGCACCGTTTACAGCGGAAGATGAATTTTTGGACTCAAAATGGTAAATACTATCTAGAAAAAACAAATGGATCAAGTAAAGCCGTTTTAATTATTGAGAATGAATCCATTACGCTAAAAGCTGATGGAGACTATGAAGCGGAGACCGCCTTTTTTGAATGTATTCGAAAGTATGAGGCGAGTTTTCTTGCCATAGATTTTGAACACGAAAAATACGGCTGGTTAAAACCGATAAAAGAAAGAAAATTTGTCTAAATGGGGGACTTTTCGGCAGCGGGTATTGTATAATAACCTTTGGTCTAGTACACTGATGTTAGACAACACGAAGGAGGAAATAGTATGTGGGTTTACATTCTAGTTGGCGTACTGGCATTGATTGCTGGAGTAGTGCTGGGATTTTTCATCGCTCGTAAATACATGATGGATTACTTAAAGAAAAATCCGCCAATTAACGAACAAATGCTGAAAATGATGATGATGCAAATGGGCATGAAACCATCCCAAAAGAAAATTAATCAAATGATGAGCGCCATGAATAAACAACAAACAAAATAAACTCAAGGGTTCATCCATTGATTAATGGCAATTATAAGATAAGCAAATCATAAACTACTTTGAAGAGTGAATCTTTCATCATAAATTTCCATTGTTTTTGCTTTATCTTTCAATTTCTGATCCGAAACCTCTCTCTCTGTTTAATTCAAACAGAGAGAGGGGTTTTTTGTATGAGGGGAAGCCCCCACAGAGCTAGAAAAAGGGAGGAGGTTGGAAATGCGAGCAGAATTAGTAATTTTATTGCTGATTTAAGTACTGGCCGTTAATTACGAAAAAAGTCTCGTTACAATAGCGCATATCTGGTAAAATAGTTAATTGTAACTACTATTACTACTAACAGGAGGTTCATCATTAATGAACGATTCAGTAGGTTTTTGGAAACGATTTTTTGCAGGGTTTCTCGACGTACTAATAATTTCTTTACCATTATCATTGATTTTCAGTTGGATAACAGGTGATTGGGAAAATGAAGATTTTTCAACTATATTGAACCTGCTTTACATGCTGATCGTCCCGATAGTATGGTATGGCTATACAGTAGGTAAAAGGATCATGGGCATACGGATCGTACGGGTTGATGGCAGGAAATTAGGCATAGGCACGATGCTGTTAAGAACATTCGTTGCAGGTATAGTCTATGTTCTAACACTAGGGATAGGATATATTGTCAGTGCATTCATGGTCGGTATGAGAAAGGATCATCGGTCGATTCATGATTTCATTGCTGGCACATATGTGACATCGGAGAAACCTTAATAAAAGATGAGCGGTATTAGCTACATAAAATTAAAAGACCTGAGTTCGGTATGCTACCCTGCTCAGGTCTTTTAAATTTAGCGGCATCCGTTTGTGTGTATAGTCTAGATTCTTTTGGGAATAGGATTATTCCTGGAAACATATGATAGTATTCAAAAGTATATAGTATAGAAACCTTATTTCATTCGTCAATAATATCTTGGGAATTAGACTTATCCTCTGTGGCTGAGTCGTTTTGGAATCGTTTCCTGGTTTGCGATAGTGGATTGATCCGTATAGGTGGACCTGATTAGAAATATATCATCTCCATATCCTTTTCATACATGTATCAAAAGGCGTGGGTCCTCTGGCAACTTAAACCACGTCTTTTTTCGCTTCTTCATCCAGTTAACATGAATCATTTCTCAGGATAACAACTTATTGTAATCATATATATTTATTACTGAAGGTTTCAGTAAACCGTTCAGTAACTGTCCTGTTGGCTTGTCAATCGTCTAGTTAGACGGTAGCCATCCCTTTAAAACTATACTCCACTTTCTTTGTTATCTGGTTTTTTAAGACTCGACTTGTCTACATATGGGATGATCTTTACTCACGGCGTGATCTAAACAATCTTCCTTACGTGATATGCATTTTTTTCATATCCATTACGTTTAGTGTGGCAAAAAGGTTGAAACAATCATAAAGTGGTGAGAGTTGACTTTAGTATCTGTAACGTTTAAGATTACAGTAATCTCCTTGAGGAGGATGCCAAAAGTGAATAGTGATTTTACAATAGCTGTGCATAGTTTGGTGTATTTGGCTTATTTGCCAGATCATATGGCAAGCAGCGAGTCAATCGCAGAAAACGTTTGTACGAACTCGGCAAGGATCAGGAAAATGATGAGTTGCTTACGGAATAAAGGATATGTGAAGACTAAAGAAGGCGTTGGCGGAGGCTATATCCTTGCTTGCAATCCTGAAGAGGTAAGTTTGGCGGACATTTATATAACGGTCTCACACGGGACACTGAAGCCGAAGTGGTGTACAGGAGATCCAGAGAAAAAGTGTGTCATATCTTCCAATACCCAGTTGGTTATGGATCAAATACTCGATGAAGCCGAACTATATTATGAAAAATATTTAGAGAATATTACCCTGAGCGCATTTTTGGAGAAAATTAAGCGATGTCCTTGATATTGATTTAGTTTTTTCTTTTATACTTACTGTATATTTAATTTTTACAGTTATATTTGATGATTATAATAAAAGGGGTGTTATATATGGCAGGAAATAAGCAGTTTGAAAATGGTGATTGGGTACAAGGAAGATCAAGAGAGGGGGAACTCATTCATGGATTCATTGAAACCTTAAGCAGAAATGAAGACCTCATTAAAGTGAATGTTGTGGAAAGTGATAATGAAAAGGCGATTGGTAAGGCGATTTGGATTCCAAGTAAATGGACCGAAAAGCTGCCGGACATAGAAATTAGTAACGAAAGTGATGTATTGGCATTAATTGATTTAGCGTTGATTTCCAAAGATGAGACTTGGTTTATGGAGCTATCGGGTAAATTGGAATCAATAAAGATCCATCCTAAATTAATTACGGAAAAATCCGATTTCATTTCGGATGGAAATAGAATGGCCAAACTTGATTTAAATAAATGAGCTGGTGGATAAAACGAGGAGGATATGATCATGACTATTGAGCATGTAACGGATGATAATTTTGCGGCTGAAATTAAAGATGGTCTTGTGCTAGTTGATTTTTGGGCACCATGGTGCGGTCCGTGTAAAATGATTGCACCGGTCCTTAATGAATTGGACGCTGAAATGGGTGAGCAGGTTAAAATCGTTAAACTTAATGTTGATGAAAATACAGCGACGACCCAACAATACGGGATTATGGGAATTCCAGCACTTATCCTTTTCAAGGATGGAGAAAAAATCGATCAGGCAGTTGGGCTGCAGCCTAAAGAAGCAATTTCTTCCTTGATTGCTAAGCATGCGTGATAATTTCATGACAATTTACTTATAAATGGAGGACTGGCAAATGAATTCAACCTATTCACCGTTATTTGAAACATTCAATTTAGCAAAAGGGGTGGAATTGAAAAATCGTCTGGTGATGGCACCAATGACCAATTTTTCTTCGAATCCAGACGGGACAGTAACGGATGAAGAAATAAACTATTATGAGCGCCGATCAAGCGGGGTTGGCATGGTGATAACCGCCTGTACGTATGTGACGGCAAATGGCAAAGGATTTCATGGGGAGTTTGGCGGTGATACGGACGTCATGATTCCTAGCCTAAGTCGTTTAGCTTCGGCGATAAAAGCGAAAGGTGCAAAAGCAATCCTGCAGATTTTCCATGGCGGACGCGAGGTACCACCGGAATTAGTGCCTAATGGCGATGTTGTAAGTGCAGGCGATATCCCATCGGCAGGAGAAGGCAAACCGGTTCCTCGTCCACTTACAGAAAAGGAAATTGAATCGATTGTTCGCGATTTTGGTGAAACCACTCGACGTGCGATTGAAGCTGGATATGATGGTGTCGAAATTCACGGTGCAAATGGTTACCTGATTCAGCAATTTTTTTCCCCACACTCGAACCGACGCGAAGACAAGTGGGGCGGATCACTTGAGAAGCGCCTGAGTTTTCCGTTAGCAGTGGTGGATGAAGTGCAAAAAGCAATTGCAAAACATGCCAAAGCTCCGTTCATCGTAGGCTATCGCTTTTCACCAGAAGAGCCTGAAACACCAGGAATCACGATGGATGATACACTGGCATTAATCGATGGACTTGCGAGTAAGAAACTGGATTACCTTCATGTTTCATTAATGGAATTCTGGTCAAAAGCAAGAAGGGGGGCAGAGGCTGATCGGGCTCGGATAGAAATCATAAAAGAGCGTGTCGGTGACCAAGTTCCTGTCATCGGGGTTGGTTCGATTTATACTGCAGACGATGCAATCAAAGCAATGCAATCTGGCATTCCGCTACTTGCATTAGGCCGTGAACTGATCATCGATCCTGAATGGGTACAAAAAGTGGAACAAGGAAGAGAAACTGAAATCGTCACAAAAATAAACAGAAATCATCAACAGCAATTAGATATTCCTGATCCATTATGGCAAGCCATCATCCATTCTCCAGGATGGTTTCCGGGCATTGAATAGGGATCGTACAAACACCTTTTAACTCCTACCTTAAGTTGGTTACGATAGAACAGGGCAGGGCAGCCAATGAAGGCTGCCCTGCCCTGTTATTCCCTTTTTAGCAGAATGGATAAAATTAAATGATATTTGCAAGGAAATGATCATTTAAAAAACAGCATATAATCACTATCCAACGATGCATCATAGCTAAGGTTAAAAAATAACACGAAGGCTATTACTAGATTGAAAAAGAAGTTAATGATGGTTTTAATCATGGTTCCTCCCTTACTAGTTACATTCATAGTGCCGATGGACTGTCGTTCTAGTGATTGATATCGAATGCAATATGTTTACTAAACAGCAAATCACTAGGAATTCATGGGGGGGGGGCGGAGATGAATAAACCAGTTTTTGAGCAGGAGCATTCTAGTATAACTTTTCTTTTTATTGTTTTTTGTTTTTAGATACGATATTCCATATGTAAAACCCATATAATTATTTGGCCAAGTAGCTAGTTATTCAATTGACTTGTTTGAAGACATTCGCAATTTTAAGAATCGTTCCCATTTGTATAGGAAACAAAACGGAAATAGTGAATGGAAAATTAATCGATTTGTGTTTAAATACGCAAAATTTCATTTCATTATTGAAACGGACCATTTCATCTTTGGAACAGAAAAAACACGAAGTGGTTTAATCCAACTTCGTGTTTATGATAACGGTGACCTAAAAAAGAATGGAATCAAGGGAGAAGGGGCCAGCTCCGATTAATGCTACACCAATCGCCACTGCAAGAATGGCAAGGTTGTATTCGTAACCATTTTGAGTCGCCCAGTAGCCATTCGCTCCATGGACTTTAAAATTCGCTACGAGCATCGTAAGTGCAATCAATGTTCCAGCGAGAGGTGTAAGAAACCCTAACGCGAATAAAGCACCGCCAATAAGTTCTGATAAACCAGCAAATAAGGCCATCGTAACTCCAGGCTTCATGCCGATTGAGTCAAACCAGCCTCCAGTTCCTTTTAAACCGTGACCTCCAAACCAACCAAACAATTTTTGAGCGCCATGACCAACGAACGATAAACCGATAACTGCACGTATAACTAATAAACCTAAACCGATCATTTATAATTCCTCCTGAATTTTGTATTGAATTTAGATATCTCTATTTCGAGGTAATATATCTCGAAAGTATTTATCTTTAATTAAAGACAATTTATTTTACGTGTTATGTCAATAGAATTAATCAGTTTCATTTTATATTATTGCGGTAACATTCGTAACAGGAGGGCCATGCTCCGTACGTGTAAAAGAAGAGTTGTTGCTTATAACACTTCTTTTACTCGAACGGCAATATACTTCATAATAAATTCCTCCTTAAGAGGCTCACTCAACAGGAAAGGTTCGGAAAAAACCGGGTGAACTTTGGTTGGATCTAAATAATAAATCAGAAACCGTCACGCACTTATATCCATTTTTATATAGATATTCCAAGGTCGGTTCCAAAGCCATAACCGTTTGCGGTCGGTCGCTCCAATCGTGGAGAAGGATGATATCACCCGCCCGTAACGAATTAATGATATGTGAGGAGATCTTATTAGGTGCCGGCCGTTTCCAGTCTTGCGGGTCTTGATGCCACGACCATAAAACGACCTTAAACCCCTTGTTTACTGCTGTATTAATGATGGTATCGTTATGGAGTCCACCTACAGGGCGATATAATGTCGGTTTGTATTTGGCAATATCCCAAATCACTTTGTCGGTTTTATCCAATTCGGAAGATAATAACTCAGCTGTCATATTTCTGTCATAATAATGATGATACGTGTGGTTCGCGATTTCATGGCCTTCTTTAATTTCTCTTATGAGGATGTCTGGATTGCTTTTCACTTTATTACCTGAAACAAAGAACGTGGCTTTAGCATTATACTTAGCCAATATATCGAGAATTTGGGGTGTATAGGAAGGATGTGGTCCGTCATCAAAGGTGATCGCAACAATTTTTTCATTAGTTTTTCCATCCCAAATAACGTTTCCTGTTTTTTCATATACCGCTCTGCTGGAAGTTATGGCGTCAATATGGTTAGCTTCACAGAAGAAAAGAAAAAAGAAAACGGTGAAAGTCATCAATATGGTTTTCAAAATAGTCCCCCCTGTACTTGTGTTTATAAGAGTTAGTATATGGAGTTCCATTTTATTTATTATGCCGGTAACCATGTTGAGGATTTGTTACTGCTCTTTAGATAATGATTGTTTGTAAAATGATGGGAGTTCCTGTTATTGGGGCATCAACGGTATTCAAGGTAAGCTTCCCAGCTTCAACGGTGTAATTATCATGGGGCTGCAAGACACCATTTATGAATAAATTCATATAAGATACCTTTGCTGGATCGGGTATGACCTGTTTCTCAATGTCTGTTATCCCATCTTCTTCAACAAAAACCCGTTGACAGCCATTTGCGACCGCATAAAATTCATATGCAACGACACGTTTCGGAATTTTCGTACGAACTTCCGTGAAAGAGCAAGCAGGGAAAAGCAACAAAGGTTTAGGGATTTCTTCTTCCTCTTTGATAAAACGGCAATATTTATTGTCCATTTTCTTAAATTCTCCCCTTTTTCTTATCTCCTACATATTTTATATAAAATACGAATTATCGTGAGGACCATTTTTGGAATTTGTCTATACACTTCGGTCAATGAAGTCATAGTTTATAGAGAAGAGAGGTGAATATTTTGCCGTTAAAGATAATGAAATTAGCCATTGAGGCTACCTCGCTGATTAGTGTTAATCCATTGATCACTCGTTTATTTTATGAAGTGCCTGCAGCATTGGAAGGTCCAACGGAACTGTCAATCGATCCTGCAAGCTTTTGGACGGACACTGGTGGTCCCGCAACGGTACTGCCTGTATTAAGTGCAGAAAACAGCTCATATGAAGTGTTTATTAATGGTGTGCTGCAAATGGAGGATATATCGACATACACTGCAGGTGCAACTGGTGTCGGCAGCCTGGTGCTGACAATTCCTGATGGCTCATCCGTTTTGGCAGGGTCACCTGTCGTTCTTGTCGTGACGAACTACGCACCTACCTCGGATGTCGATATTGTAACGTAAATCCATTTGACCTTCAAATCAAGAAAACAGGCAGCGCCGAAAGTGCTGCCTGTTTTTCTGGTAGGGGAACGTATATAAAAGGGGTTCAATCGGTAAAGAAAGCATATGATGTCAGGAGAAAATACCTATGGAGGTAAAGTAGGTTAAAATCCGCGATCAAAAACCTGAACCGGTTTTATAAAAAAGTTCATCATATTTATTCAATAATTGATCAAGCTGCTGGCTGTACTCCACGGCAATATTTGAGTTCAAACCATCTTCAGCGACGACTTTTATAAGTTCATTCCGCTTTAATTCGATTTGTTCGAGAAATTCATCCTTTTTAGCCATCTTATTTCCTTTCTGGCCCCAGCATTTTATAAGGTACCTGTTAATGTGTGTTAGTTGTAAAAACTGTATGAATATAACAATTATATCGGCTTGGACCAGTGAATTCAAATATGTATGATACGGACATTGAAACAGTGCCGTCATTGGTGGGCTGTGTGTAGCTTGTCCACAAAATCTTCACAGCCCATAAATGTGTATTTTCATCTTATTTGTTACAATGTTTATAGGATGACATACATAGGAGTGAAGGTAATTGAATGACATAAATCTATTTTTTGCCTTTGGCGCCGGTTTTTTAAGTTTTATTTCTCCGTGCTGTTTACCGCTATATCCAGCCTTTTTATCCTATATTACGGGTATGAGCGTCGGTGAAATAAAATCGGAGAACGCAATGCTTCAAAGAAGGAGTATGCTGCATACTTTGTTCTTCCTGCTAGGCTTCTCCTTGGTTTTCATTGCAATCGGGTTCAGTACTACCTATCTAGCCTCATTTTTCACCAATTTTAAAGAATTGATTCGTCAGATCGGTGCCATTCTGATCATCGTTTTTGGATTATTCATTGTAGGGATCTTTAAACCGAAATCCTTAATGAAGGATAGCCGCTTTGAATTTAAAAACCGTCCGAGTGGATATATTGGTTCCATTCTAATCGGCTTGGCCTTTGCGGCTGGATGGACACCGTGTGCAGGTCCATTATTAGGGGCCGTCATTTCTTTGGCTGCAACGGAACCCACTGCTGCCATGAGCTATATAGCAGCTTATATATTAGGTTTTGCCATCCCATTTTTCATCTTATCCTTCTTTGTCGGAAAGCTGAAATGGATCAAAAAGTATAGCCAGTACATAATGAAGCTTGGCGGTTACCTCATGATTGTAATGGGTGTTATCTTGTTTTTTAATTGGATGACCCAAATAATTGCAGTCCTGTCTAGACTATTCGGAGGCTTTACGGGGTTTTAGTCCATTAAAAGCTATTTTTTCAAAAATATTCAAACGAATATGACGAAAGTGGGACTTAGTACCCTTATATATTCGCTTTTAGACTAATTTATGAGGTTAATATTCTTGATTTTAGGCCTAAAGTTTTATATTCTATATATAAATCATTACATTTCTTTTGCAAGGAGGAAATGAGGGGGGAACGATCATGGCCAGAATATTAATTGTTGATGATGCTAAGTTTATGAGGATGACGCTTTCGAATATTTTATCAAAAGCTGGACATGAAGTAATTGGCGAGGGTGAGAACGGCAAAGAAGCGATTGAATTGTACCGTAACCTTAAACCTGATTTAGTGACAATGGATATAACGATGCCACTCATGAGCGGGGTAGATGCAGTTAAAGAAATCAAGAAGGAATTTCAGGCTGCAAAGGTGATAATGTGCTCTGCGATGGGTCAGCAAAAAATGGTAGTTGAAGCCATCGAAGCCGGTGCAAAGGATTTTATCGTCAAGCCCTTTGACGAGAGCAGAGTAGTGGATGCCATCAATAGGGGGCTTAATTAAGTACCCACTCCTTGTTTATCTTTAATAGGTAATATATACTTTGTTTATTAATTGAAGTCATATATAATTTTTTATGGTGCTTACCTATTTTTAGTTAAAAGGGATGGTTAAGAGATGATATATATTTCAACAGGTATAGCGATCGTGATGGCTATGGGTGTTTTCATGTTACGGATGAAGGAAACGAAAAAACCGGTGAATGAAAAGAAAATCATCTTGCCGCCGTTATTCATGAGTACAGGCGCCTTGATGTTCATTTTTCCTATGTTCCGGGTTTCTCGATACGAATTATTGGAGGCTATTGTCGCAGGGATGTTATTTTCCATCTTGTTAATTAAAACATCCAAATTCGAAGTGAGAAACGAAAAAATTTACATTTTGCGTTCAAAAGCGTTTATATTCATACTGATCGGCCTTATGGTGGTCCGGCTCGTCGCGAAATTAATGCTCGGAAGCACAATTGAAATTGGCGTCTTGAGCGGAATGTTTTTCTTGCTTGCTTTTGCTATGATCGTCCCATGGAGGATTGCGATGCTATATCAATACAAAAAAGTTAAGGCAGCCAGTTTCATCTGATTGACTGTGTAATTTTGATGGTGCAACTTAACTAATAATAGTCAAAGGACCTGTGTCTACCTTCAAGGGGACCCAGGTTTTTTATTATTTTTGGAACAAAACGGAGCTTCAAAAAAAGAAATGTTGAAGATGGAAAAACGATGTTATAAAAGCCCTTAAAAACCGTAACCCTAGTAATTTCATCTGAATTATATTATATTAATATTATTAGAATTTTACTAGAGGAGGGAACGGTTGATGTTACAAATGATTGTATTAGGGATTATTTGTGGGCTAATGCTTGGATTTGTTCTTCAACGGGGCCGTTTCTGTGTTGTTGGTGCATATCGTGATTTGATTTTAGCTAAAGATGGACGGATGTTTTTGGCTACGTTCGTTGTTATAGCGATACAAAGTATTGGTGTTTATGCATTGAATGGCACAGGCGTCATTCAGTTTGGGAATGATGGGTTCCCATGGCTGGGGACAATTGTTGGAGGCTTTATATTTGGTATCGGTATGGTTTTCGCGGGAGGTTGCGCTACAGGGACATGGTATCGTGCCGGAGAAGGGATGATTGGGAGTTGGATTGCCCTTTTTGGTTATATGCTTGGAGCGGCCATGACGAAGTACGGCGTATGGAAAGTGGCGGGGGACCAACTGCTATCCTATCGTACAAGCGACACTTATATTCACGAGACATTGAATGTTTCGCCATGGTTGCTGGTGATCGTTGTAGCCGTTTTGGTCGGCATCTTGGTGATGCGTGAATTAAGGAAGCCTAAACTGCCGATTTTTCAAATGAAACCAAAGAAAAAAGGTATCGCTCACCTTTTATTTGAAAAAAGGTGGCATCCATTCGTTACGGCATTATTGGTTGGACTGATTGCCATCATCGCCTGGCCGTTAAGTGCGATGACAGGCAGGATGTTTGGTCTTGGAATTACAGCTCCTTCCGCGAACATCTTGACTTTCCTTATAACCGGCGATGATGCGTTAATTGATTGGGGAATGTTTTTAGTATTGGGGATTTTCCTCGGAGCTTTCATTGCGGCAAAAGGAAGCGGGGAATTCCGTTGGCGCTTGCCCGATATGAAAACGATACGTAACAATGCCTTTGGCGGTATAGTCATGGGATTCGGGGCGAGTGTTGCAGGAGGATGTACAATAGGGAATGGCTTGGTGAATTCGGCATTATTTGCTTGGCAAGGCTGGATTGCCATAATCTTTTTCCTGCTAGGAACTTGGGTGGCAACTTATTTTACGATTATCCGTAAGCAAAGGCAGACAGTGGGTACTTCCAAAGCTGCTTAAGGTTCTTCTAACATAATTAATCAAGGAGTGGATTACATGGCAAAAGTATTGGAGACGACTGGAATGGTTTGTCCGTTCCCTTTAGTGGAAGCGAAAGAAGCAATTGTGGATATGGCAAAAGGTGAGGAACTGATCATTAATTTCGATTGCACCCAAGCAACGGAGAGCATTCCGCGTTGGGCTGCTACTGAAGGTCACGAAATTACGGAATTCGAACAGATTGATGATGCTAAATGGCGTATAATCGTCAAGAAAGGAAATTGATAGATGAAGAAACGTGCAGGGACATCCTTTGCACGTTTTTTTTATTTTTTCAAGGCTGAATCGTTGGCTAGGCCAGTTTCAAGTGATAACATGATTGAAAGAACATTTAAGGAGATGTGGATAAAATGGTAGATGAGGTCATTTTAAATGATGTTCCGCTGCATGTTACTGATTTTCTAACTGAAACTGTAGGAGATTCTGAAGGTATAGAAATCAGAAAAGTCAGTTTTAATTTCAAGGTTACGAATGAGGAATATCATGATATCACCACACTGCTTTATCAAATGGTATTCGATTTGAAAATTCCTCAGCTGAACGAGGAATTCCGAGCTGAAATCCATAATTATGCAACTTCCGTCACCAATTTGTATGAAGAAAATGCAGTGGGAGATTTTTCACTAGTTTTATTGGAAGTGAACGAGCCGGAATGATTACTTTGCCAGTCTTGTAAAGATATGGGTTACTGTCTATAATAATAGTGACGATTCTATACTTATGAGGTGATACTTTGCTTAGTGGCTGGTTTTTATGGTTTATTCTATTTTGGGTTATCCTTTTAATTATATTGATGAGTATTGGCGGCTTTTTCATGTTCCGGAAGTTCCTGAAAAGATTTCCTAAAGAGGACGGGAAGTCGGATATGGATTGGGAAGAATACTATTTGGAGCAAACTAGGCACTTATGGTCAAAGCAGCAAAAGGAATTACTTGAAGATTTAGTTAGCCCTGTACCAGAACTTTTCCGGGATGTTGCTCGGCATAAAATTGCCGGAAAAATCGGTGAATTGGCCATAAAGGAAAAAGCGGGGGATATTTCGGAGGATCTTGTGATACGTGGCTATATCATCGCGACACCAAAGCGTGATCATAAATTCTTACAAAAAAAGTTGGCTGAACGAGAAGTGAATATGGGGCCCTATGAACATTTATTCAGTTAATGGCAAGGTGAACCGCTGCAGACAACCTCGATAGTTTGAGCTTGTCTGCAGTTTTTTTGCATCAGCCTGACTTTAGCATTGGCAGCAGTTGGATCCACTTGGAACGCTAGTCCAAGGGAGACCTTGCACTGCCAGTGGAAAGCCAATATTTTTAGTGGAATGAACCGTAAAACGATAAACCCTTTAAACACTGGAGTTGTGTAACAGTTTCAATTAAAGTGGATGGGAACGGGGGGCGAGACTTCTGTAGGAATTCAAGAAATTACAGTGGAAAAGAACGGCTCTAACGGAAGGCTCCATGACTGCTACCAATCCAGCATAAATGAAAGAAGGGGTTCGGAGTAGTCCGAACCCCTTCTTTCATTTATGCCGCAGATTAGGAAGAGTGGTAAAAATTAGAACGTTTGTGCCCAATCGATGCTATTCTATGAAATTTTGCTATAATAATAGTAAGTAAAAATGAGGACGGAGTGAAACTATGAAATTTATCCATACGGCGGATTGGCATTTAGGGAAAATCGTTCACGGTGTACATATGACTGAGGATCAAAGGTATGCTCTGCTGCAATTCATAAATATAGTGGAGGAAGAAAAACCGGATGCGGTCGTGATTGCTGGGGACTTATATGATCGTTCGGTTCCGCCTATTGAAGCGGTGGAGCTACTCGATGAAATCCTTTATACGATTAATGTGAAAATGAACATACCGATCGTTGCTATATCGGGAAACCATGATTCGGCACAACGGCTTTCCTTCGGTTCATCATGGTATCGCCATAGTCAATTATACATTCAGGGGAAATTAACAAAAACCTGTGAGCCGGTTCGCATCAAGGGCGTGAATTTTTATTGCGTTCCATATGCTGAACCTGGGACGGTTCGCCATCTATTTGAAGATGATAGCATCCATTCGCATCAAGACGCCATGAAAAGGATAACCGGAAAGATAGCGGAGAATCTCAATAAGGATGAACCGAATGTCTTTGTAGGGCATGCCTTTGTTTTAGGCGGCAAAACGAGTGATTCGGAGCGTGTTTTGTCAGTAGGCGGATCAGGCTGCGTTACCTCGGACCTATTCGATGCGTTCGATTATACGGCACTCGGTCATTTGCATAGTCCAGATGCAATTCGTCATCCCAAAGTTTTTTACTCCGGGTCTCTGCTGAAATATTCATTCTCTGAGGCCAAGCAAAAAAAATCGCTTTCCATCGTCGACATGAATGAGGATGGTAGCTTTGAACTAAGCTATCGATCCTTGGCACCTAAGCTGGATATGAGGGAAATAGCAGGAACGATGGAGGAACTGCTTGACCCTGCCTTTTATCAATTGCAACAACAGGATGACTACTTGAAAATAACCCTGAATGATGAGGGCTCGCTCATCGATCCGATTAATCGGTTACGCCAAATATACCCGAATGTACTTCACCTTGAGAGAAAATGGGATTTGACCGATCTGAGAAGAAAAAAAGCCTTCTCCTCTATCAAGGATGAACAGAAATCGGAGCTTGATCTGTTTGAATCGTTTTACCAGGAAATGACCGATCGCAATTTCGATTCCCAAAAACAAGATTTGATGGTTTCGGTAATCGAAGCCGTTAAGAAAGAGGAGGCCTTGAAATGAGACCACATATTTTAACGATGCAGGCATTCGGGCCTTATGCTGGAAGGGAAACCATTGATTTCAATTCCCTTGGGGAGCGGACGATGTTTGTCATCTCTGGTAAGACAGGTGCAGGAAAAACAACCATATTTGATGGAATAAGCTTTGCGATATATGGAAAGGCAAGCGGAGAAGACCGTAGCGGTCAAGATTTGCGGAGCCAATTTGCCGAAGATGATATGTTGACGGAAGTCTCGCTGCAATTCACCTTGCGCGGGAAAACCTACTTAGTGATCCGGTCACCACAGCAGGAACGGAAGAAAAAGGCTGGCGAAGGAACGACAACTGTCGGGGCGAAGGCTGAATTATATGAAATTTTGGCTGATGGGAATAAATTGCTTGGTGCAAATGTCCGTGAGGTTGAAGAGAAAATCAAATCACTCATTGGGCTTGATGCAAATCAATTTCGACAAATCCTGATGATTCCGCAGAATGAATTCCGAAAACTGCTAACTTCAGATAGCAAAGATAAGGAACAGATTCTTCAGAAGTTATTTCATACAGAGCTTTATAAACGGATAGAAGAAAAATTAAAAGAAGAAGCGTCCGTCCTTAAGCGGAAAAGCGAAAAAAGCGCGCAGCGGCGAATCGAATTGATGAAGGGAATCAAAGCGGGCATTCATGAAGAATTGCAGGCGCAGCTGCAAGGGGAAGAGCCTAACGAACAGCAAGTCCTTCCCCTTTTACAGGATGTCATAACGGACGCGAGTGAAAGAGGCAAACAATTAAAAGAACAAATCGAAGAAAAACAGAAGGCCCGTGATCAAGTAAATCAAGAGCTTTCAAAAGCGGCAGATTTGCTGAACAGTTTTTCGGACAAAGAGAAATTACGAAAAGAGAAGGAGGATCTTGAAGCTAGGCAGCCGGAAATGGAATTAGTGAAGCAGCGAATCAAAATGGCACAAAAAGCGGCGTCGCTTGAAAAGCAGGAACAATATTATTTGCGGATCGGCAAGCAAGTGCATGATGCGAATGAAGAGCTGCAAAAGCTAGGCGAGCAGGCGGAGGGGCTGCAAGCAGAGCGCAAGGAGAAGCAGGATACCTATGACAAGGAAATGCTGAAGGAAAATGAAAGGGAGCAGGCCATACGTAATGTGCACCAGCTTGAGCAGGTAAAAGGGGCCGTCATGACGTTTGCCAGTTTAACAGCCCAAGTCACTTTGGATGAAAAAGAATGGAAGTATAGTAAAGAGCTCCGTGAAAAAAATACGGCCGATTATCAGCAAGTTGAAGCGGACGCAGAGAAGGTGGCAGTTGAAAAAAACGAAGCGGAAAAAGCGGCGGTCCTCCATCGGGAGAAGGAAATGGAATCAGAAAAAGTGAATCGATCGTTAATGAAAATGAAAAAGCTTCAAGAGGTATTCACCGAGATTCAAAATACGAAGCGGATTATGGATGATAAGAATAAAAGGTTCCAGGAGGTTCAACGAATCCTGGGTTTAGAGAAAGAGAAGCTGGAAGGACTCAATCATAGGTGGCGTTCAGGTCAGGCGGGCATGCTTGCTTCGATGTTGCATTCTGGGGAAAATTGTCCTGTTTGCGGCTCGGAAAGCCATCCAAAACCAGCACGGATGCATGAGGATATGCCGACGGATATGGAACTGAAAGAGCAGGAAAATAAGCTTAAAATGGCAGAACGACAAAAAAGCCAAGCGGAAAGCGATTATTATCAGTCTGTATCCAAATATGATGCACTAGTCGCCTCCTCTCAGGAAAAATCACGGGACCTACAGGCTGACATGCCCCAATTCAAACGTGAAGATATCGATCATCTTTTGAGTCAATTCATTAAAATAGGAGAAGCGCTCCATTCGCAACTAACGGTGTTGACGCAAAAAAAATCCGGGGTGTCAGAGATGGAAACAAGGCTGCTTGCTTTAAAAGAAAAGGCAGCCAAGCTAAAAGATAATCTGGTCACCTTGGAAAGAAACGAAGACCAAGCTAAAACAAGATACATTGAAAACTCAACGAAATTAGCAGGCTTAACCGATTCGCTTCCAGATGGAATCCGGACTGAGGATGAATATGTTGCCAGCTATCGAATCGCCGTGAAAACACAGAAACAATTACAGACTGCCTTGGAAGATGCACAGAAAAACCTTCAATTGGTGAAGGAAAAAGAATCGGTCATCCAGGCAAAGAAAGAGTCCAGAAGCGGAAATATAGAGGCACTAAACGAAGAGTTGAAAGCCGAGCGGGAAAAGTTCATTGCGGATATGACTCATCAAGGCTTTTCCAATTATAAAGAATATACCGCAGCGAAAAAATCGGAAGCGGCCCTCGGAAACCTGGAAGAGCAAGTACAGCAGTATAATCAAAATTGGCAAAGCATTTTAAGTTTATTCCATGATCTGGAGATGAAATTAAAAGATGTCGTCAAACCGGATATGGAAGGATTGAGGAAGACCTTTGAATTCATAAATGAAGAACTGGAGTCATTGCGCCAAAATTTCAATCAATTACTTGCAGAAAAACAGACGAACGAAGAAATCGAGAGTAAATTGGCTCAAATCAGGGAAGATCAGAAAAGTCTCGATGAAAGGTATAGTATCGTCGGTCATTTATCAGAAATCTCCAAAGGTCAAAATTCCTTCAGGATCACGTTTGAACGATATGTTTTGGCAGCCTTTTTAGATGACATTCTAAAAGAAGCCAATTCAAGATTGCTGAAAATGACCAGCGGCCGTTACCAGCTGCTGCGTAAGCTGGATCCTACACGCAGGAATATTCAGAGCGGGCTGGAATTATCTGTGTATGACCAATATACAGGGCAGGAGAGGCATGTCAAAACTCTATCTGGAGGAGAGAGCTTTAAGGCGTCGCTTGCGCTCGCTCTAGGTCTTGCGGATGTTGTCCAGCAGAATGCGGGCGGAATATCGCTTGAGACGATGTTCATCGATGAAGGATTTGGCACGCTCGATCCCGAATCACTGGAGCAGGCGATTGAAGCATTAATGGAGATACAAAGCACAGGGAGGTTAGTCGGAATCATATCGCACGTTCCTGAATTGAAGGAAAGGATCGATGCCCAGCTCCAAGTCATTTCGACGCAAAAGGGCAGCCGCACGGCCTTTCACTTTGCTGGATAGTTCAAGATAAAAAGAATGGCCATGGAGCAAAAATACGCTCATGGCCATTCTTTTTTTTGTTATGATGAACGAACTACTCAATATTAATATCCTCTGCTTTTTTTCCGGGGGAAAACTTATGGATGCGAATCACCAAAATGGGATTCGAGAATTCAGCGGTAATCCTGCGTGTGCAAATCGAAAAGGGGAAGGGGATGTTTCTCTGTGAGGGAGTTGTATCCGCTTTATTATCAATAAAAGGCTTATGAGCTTCGTCCACGATGATCGATAGTTCATTATCACTTAAGCACACCTTAATATCCTCGACATCATGATTTTCCAAAACCGCCTCCACCATATACTCATCGTCATTTTCGTATATATCAATTGAAAAAAGCTGATGATCCAACGCACAAGTTTCCGGATCCAGAAAAAATTTTTTCACCCATTCATCAAACTTTTCAACCTCATTCATTTGCGATCCATGTTGATAGTCTTGCATTTTTTGATACCCCCGGTTTTCCTTTGTTTGTATTATATGTCCGCAGGATGGTGATTGGTGATTGGAAAAGTGAAAATGAGTACATAAAAGAACCGAGCCCAAACTGTACTGCTTCTTGAAATTGTTCAAAGTGATGCATTAGGAAAGCATCTGCCATGCACCTCACTTTATAATGCGCCGAGCTTTATATTTTGTAAGGCGGGTAGGACCTATATATACAAATGAGTTAGACCTTTCTTTAGTCATTTAATGGAAGGCTACAGTATGTATTCTTTAATAGCTTCGGACATCAGACAAAAGGGAAATGAAATGAAGCTGATCAATTTCAATTCTTATGTTTCAAAATTCCATAATGAACAAGGTCTTCATATTGTTTTTCTTTCATGATATGTTCTCTTAAAACACCTTCTTTTCTCATTCCTATTTTCTCTAAAACTCTTCCTGAAGCCGGATTTGAGCTAAAGTGACGAGCAAATACTTTATGATATTGCTTATTGGTAAAGGCAAATTCGAGTATGGCTAATCCAGCCTCGGTAGCATAACCTTTTCCCCAAAATTCTTCTCCAAGCCAATAAGCGATTTCACCATTGTTAAAGTTTTGATTGTAAGATAATGCTATTGCTCCAAATAGTTTTCCTGTAACTTTATCTGTAATAGCAAATTCATAGGAACTATTATCATTAAAATTATGAAGGTGATTTTCTATCCAGGATAAAGCGTCCTCCATGGAATAGGGATAGGGCAGATATAAAGTATTTTTGTAAATATTATAATTATTACATAGATTGGTAACCTCCATTGCATCTGATGTTTGAAACAGTCTTAACAATAATCTTTTAGTAGTAATCGTTTTATTTAGGCTATCATAAATCAAATTAATCCCCCCTGTGTTTACTTTAACATAAATATCCAAATTGGTTAGTTATTTAATATACATTCACTTTCTTCTATGAAAATCCATCAACTATATTAATTCAATAATGAATTATATGATTATCAATGAATCCCTTGCAGTGTTGCTTTTATAGGTAATTAAAGTCAATAATGAATTCTTATTATAGGCTACAAATGCCTGGCTCTAGCTTGGCATGCAAGTTGCATGATAAATACGTAATGAAGATGCTTGACAGGAGAATCGTTTATATATGGAGGGATGAATGGTGCGAAATACGATAAGTCGACCGTGGGAGCGATGGTATGTAGGGAGAATGAAATCTATGAAGCTACCGGAAGTATCCGTGTATTCCTTACTTGAAAGGACTGCAAGGGAATTTCCTCACCATACAGCCATCATTTATGAAGATCAAACGTTGGATTATCGCAATCTTAAAATGCAGGTCGACAAGCTAGCGGGTAAATGGAGGGAAATGGGTTTTACAAAAGGAGAGAGAATTGGCCTGATGATGGCCAACCATCCTTATTTCATCATCAGCTATTATGCCGCCCAGGCGCTTGGCCTGATCGTCGTGCAGACGAATCCCCTGTATACTCCAAGGGAGCTATTGCAAATCCTGCTGGACTCTGGTGCTCAATATATTGTATTTGATGAAACTGCAGCCAATACAGTAGATGAAACGAAAGCGATATATGAGTTTGCCGTCTGCATGAAGGCAGGAGCTGATCAAAATGGGACATGCTCGCTTCAAGCCATGATTCAATCCGGGGATGCCATTCAGGCGGCTGAAAGCATCAGCCCATTTGAAGATATTGCGGTCATTCAATATACAGGGGGTACCACCGGGAAGATGAAGGGAGCCATGCTGACCCACCATAATTTGACCTCCAACGTCATTCAGAGCTATGAAATGTATGGCGATTCCATGATACCAGGAAAAGAGATCGTTTTGGCCGCGACACCCCTCTATCACGTTTATGCCATGACAAGTGCGATGAATCTCGGAATCTTTCTCGGGGCAACGATTCTACTAATTCCGAAATTCGATCTCCAGCAGGTTCTAGCCAACATTAAAAAATATCGCCCAACCTTTTTTCCAGGAGTGCCGAAGATGTATAATGCGTTCGTTAACCATCCTGAAATCGAAACATATGGACTGGATTGTTTAAAAAGCTGCTCTTGCGGCTCTGCGCCCCTTCCGGTTGAAGTGATTAAGCGCTTTGAGATGTTGACCGGTGCCCAGATAGGAGAGGGGTTCGGTTTATCGGAAGCATCGCCCTCCACCCACCGTAATCCTCCTTTCGGGAAAAGGAAAGTCGGCAGCATCGGCATTCCATTTCCAGGTACGGATTGCCTGATCATTGATGATGATAATAACGAAGTTCCCAACACAAGTGTCGGTGAATTGCTGATTAAAGGTCCCCAAATCATGAAGGGATACTGGAATAACGAGGGTGAAACAAAAAAAGCCCTACAGAATGGCTGGCTATACACCGGCGACCTAGCCGTCATGGATGATGAAGGGTATTTCTATATAGTCGGCAGGAAAAAGGAAATGATAATCGTTGGTGGATTCAACATTTACCCGCAAGAGTTGGAAGGGGTCCTGTATGAACATCCAGCGATTAAGGAAGCTGCCGTCGTGGGCATCCCCCATAAAGAAAAAGGCGAAGTCGTAAAAGCTTTCATCGTCCCGAAAGAAAACGCTTCCATTGACATTGAAGAAATAGAAGGATATTGCTATTCCCAGCTTACGCCATACAAGGTGCCGAAAGTGTTTGAAATAAGAAATGAACTGCCGCGAAACACCGTCGGTAAGCTATTGAAAAGATTATTAGTAAAAGAAGAGCTTGAAAGGGAGGGGAAAAATGATTGAGGAAAGAAACGGATGCCATATACCTGTCACCTCGATCCTTTCGAGAGGGAATGCGGGCTTGTGAAGGTAGATACAAAAAGGAGGGTTTGATATGCGTTGGGTTGTTCTCATTCTATTATTCTTTGGTGCTGTCATTAATTTTGCGGATAAATCGATAGTAGGGCTGGCAGCTGTTCCCATCATGAAGGAATTCAATCTTTCCTACGCGGAGTGGGGTCTTGTCGGAAGCAGTTATTATTGGCTCTATCCCGTAACGGGGGTTTTTGGAGCAGCATGGGCTGACAGACTTGGGGCAAAAAAAGTGCTTGGATTCATCATGTTGACATGGACTGTACTGCAATTCGGTGTTTTGGCCATAGCCGCGCTGCCATTTCTCATTCTTTACAGGATTTTACTGGGTGCATTCGAAGGGCCTTACAGTCCAATCGCATACAGCCATGCCGATAAGTGGTTTCCCCCGAAGCTAAAAGGGTTTGCCAATTCAGTGGTCGTTGGCGGGGGGACGGTCGGTGCGATGATCGTGGCGCCCATCCTCGTTTCCTTAATTACGATATTCGGATGGAAGGTTGCCTTTGCCGTACTTGGGGCAGCAAGCCTTGTTTGGTTCTTCCTTTTTCAATTTTTAACAAAGGAAAACCCAGTCGAAGTGCATGAACAGCAAAAGAAAAAGAAAGCAAAGCTGGAAAAAATCAAATGGAAGGACTTCTTGGTGCTACTGGGATCACCTACCGCTTTATTCACTACTCTCGCTTACTTTTCCACTTATATTTTAGTCGTCTGGTTTTCGGTTTGGCTCCCGATTTATTTAGTGGAAGCCGTCAAAATGACTCCAGGGCAAATGGGGACGAGCGTAGCAGTAATCGGCGTCATTTCCGTATGTATTTATATGGGGGTTTCGATGATATCCGATCATCTATTCAAGAAGAATCAAAACTGGCGATCGTCAAGGGTATTCGTCGTTGCGGGATCCATGATCCTAGGGGCCTTGTTTTTTTCATCGATCATGATTTTTCAAAATCCGATCTGGGTGATCGGTGCCATGTGTTTAGCGAAAGGACTGACCTATGCCATTTTGCCGATCGGGCCAACGATCATGATCAATGAAATGCAAGAGCGAGGTGGATTGATGACGAGCATCCTCACCTCATCAGGCAACATAGCAGGCATCATTGCCCCTCTTGTAACAGGGTATATCATAAGCTTGGCTGGAGGTAACCAGCTATTGGGCTATAATCTATCGATTTTGTTCATGGCGACGCTTGTCTTGGTCTTTGGCATCTTATTTGCCTTATTCGTAAAACCTGTCAAGTCAACCAGGGATCGAACAAATGAACATACAGGGGACATGGACCTTAAGTCCTCATAAGCAACGGAAAAGTGAGCAAGTTCCATAAGTTCGGTTGTGAGTTAAAAAAAGGGAGTGGATGAAAAATGAAGAGAGATGCTGTCATTGTTTCAGCAGTACGTACAGCAATTGGCAAACAGGGCGGTGCACTTGCTTCTGTCCCGGCTCACGTATTTGGGGCGGAAGTGATGAAGGAAGCGATAAAAAGGGCGAAGGTAAACCCCGAAATGATTGATGATGTCATCATGGGGAATGTTTTGAGCGGTGGCGGCAACATAGCCAGATTGACGGCATTGGAAACAGGTCTGTCGATACAGCTTCCTGGTTTGACGGTAGACCGTCAGTGCGGTTCAGGAATCAATGCTGTCAATTTAGCGGCACAAGCGATTTATGCCAGTGAAGGGGAGATCTATATCGCCGGTGGCGTGGAGAGCATGAGCAGGGCCCCTTACTTGATGGATCGTCCGGAAAAAGCATATAACGCAAAGCTTCCGCAGTTCAGGAAGTCACAGTTGTCCCCGAAAGAAATGGGCGATCCGCCAATGGGAATCACTGCTGAAAACTTAGCTGGAAAATATGAGGTCAGCAGGGAGGAACAAGATGAATTTGCGCTCCAAAGTCAAAAAAAGATGGCCAAAGCCATGGAAGAGGGCCGTTTTGATGAACAAATCATGCCAATGAGCATACTAGGCAGAAAGGGTGAAACACGCGAATTTAAGGTGGATGAACATCCTCGCCCGCAAATAACGAAAGAAGGGCTAGCCAACTTATCACCAGCGTTTTTGGAAGATGGGTCCGTGACGGCAGGCAATTGTTCAGGATTGAATGATGCCGCTTCTGCATTGGTCATCATGTCGAGGGAAAAAGCGGAAGAGTGGGGGATCAAGCCTCTAGCAACGATTAAAGCACAGGCTGTTGCCGGTGTCGATCCAAATTATATGGGCATCGGACCTGTTCCCGCGATTAAAAAAGTAATGGAAAAATTGAAGCTCACCCTGGCTGACATGGACATCGTTGAAATTAATGAAGCCTTTGCGGCACAAGTGATTGCCTGCAATAGGGAGCTTAATATGGATGCAGCCAAAATCAATGTGAATGGGGGAGCCATCGCCCACGGACACCCGCTTGGTGCGACAGGGGCCATCCTCATGACAAAGGCGGTTTACGAATTAAAGCGTATATCAGGAAGGTTCGCTCTTATAACGGCATGCATCGGCGGCGGTCAGGGAATTGCAACGATCATTGAGCGCGAAGCCTGATATCAAAACCAGGAAGCGAAACGTAATTCCAGGAAAAAATCAAAGGAAGAAATAATCATGACAATTACGTTAACCTAGGAAATGCAGCAGATGAAGGACATGATCGGTCATTTCGTCGAAAGGGAAGTGGCGTCATTCGCGATACAGATTGAAGAAGAAGATGCCATTCCCGAGCATTTAGTGGAACAAGCAAAAAACCTTGGTTTATTCGGAATCAGCATTCCCGAACAATACGGCGGAATTGGCTTGAATACAGTGGGCAAGGCTACCGGACGCATAATGGCTTTGTTTCATTGATCAGCGCACATACCGGGATAGGCAGTACGGGGCTGGTCAAGCTTGCATCCGAACATTTGAAAGCGAAATCCTTGCCTGATATGGCAGCAGGCACAAAGATAGCAGCCTTTGCATTATCTGAGCCCGGAGCAGGTTCGGATGCCACCAATTTGGCTACAAGTGCAGAAAAGAAGGGTAATTGCTGGGTGATGAACGGCACGAAGCATTTCATCACCAACGGGCCGATAGCCGATGTTTTTACCGTATTCGCCTTAACGGATAAGAGTAAAGGTGCCAAAGGCGGGATTACTGCTTTTTTAGTAGAAAGAGATTTTCCTGGATTGACTGTCGGCAAAAAGGACAAAAAAAAGGGGCTGAGAGGATCGTATTGAAGAAAATGTTATTGGTGAGTTGGAATGGGATATATTTCAGCATTGACCATCTTGGGCGAGGGTCGTGTCGGCTTGGCGGCAAGGGCAGTGGGTTCATGCGGGAAGTTAATAGAAATATCAGTCAGTATGCAAAGGAGCGCATTCAATTCGGCAAACCGATTGCCGACAACCAGGCGATTCAATGGATGCTGGCTGATATGGCGACGGAAACGGAAGCGGCAAGGGCCTTGACGATGATGGCGGCACAAAAAATCGATTAAGGCAAAAAGGAGATCAAGGAAGCGTCGATGGCAAAGCTATTCGCTTCTGACGTGTTCAACCGGGTGGCGGATAAAGCGGTCCAAATTCATGGCGGGATGGGCTATATGGCGGAATATCCAGTTGAACGTTTTTACCGTGATGCCCGCATTACGAAAATATATGAAGGAACGAATGATATCCAACGTTTAATCATTGCAAGGAATGTGTTGGAAGAGTGTTGACCGTTTAAGCATTGATGAGCGGTATGCCGATGCATGAAATGGCGTGAAGGCAAAAATAGTATCTGAACTTTGAGGGGGAGATGTGAAGTGAGCGAAGAAATTGTAATCGTGAGTGCTGTTCGAACACCGATCGGCCGCTATGGAGGGGCATTAAAGAATATAAGTTCGGGACATTTGGCAAGCATCGTCATCAACGAGGCGATTAAACGGGCCAATATTGCTGCTGAACAAGTGGATGAAGTCATTTTCGGGGAGGTAAGGCAAACGACCGAATCCTCGAATGTCGCTAGAGTGGCAGCTCTGCGTTCAGGGATTCCCGATTCTGCACCAGCTTTTACGGTAAACCGTTTATGTGCCTCAGGCATGCAGGCTATCGCTTCTGCCGCCCAGCAACTAAGCTCGGGACAAGCCAATATCGTCGTTGCCGGCGGTACGGAAAGCATGAGTCGTGCTCCACTTTATTTAAGAAGTGCCCGATTTGGCGGAGATCGGACCGAACTTGTAGACTCGAATACCGAAGCAGGGCAACAGCCTCAGGAGAAGTATGGAAGCAGATTAGGAATGGGAATAACGGCTGAAAATGTCGCCCAGCGATACAACATTTCCAGGGAAGAGCAAGATGCCTTTTCGATTGAAAGCCAACGAAGAGCGGCACAGGCGATCGAAACAGGGATATTCAAGGAAGAGATCGTTCCTGTCCAGGTAAGTGAGAAAAAAGGGACAGTTACGATAGAAGTGGATGAATATCCTCGTCCGGATACCACACTGGAAAGGCTTGCAGCTTTAAGACCGGCATTCAAGGAAAATGGAACCGTGACGGCAGGAAATGCTTGTGGCCGTAATGACGGGGCTTCGGCATTGGTATTAATGAAAGCCAGTGAGGCAAAACGGTTGCATCTGAAGCCAATCGCGAAAATTGTAGATTGGGCGGTGGCTGGCGTTTCTCCTGATGTGATGGGGATTGGTCCTGTACCAGCCGTCGGAAAGCTTTTGGAGCGTACCGGTAAAAAGATTGAAGAAATCGGTCTTATTGAATTGAATGAAGCATTCGCTTCACAAGCATTGGCGGTCATCAGGGAGCTAGCGCTTGATGAAAGCAAAGTGAATGTAAACGGCGGGGCGATTGCGCTCGGGCATCCAGTTGGATCAACGGGTGCGCGGATCGTTACAACACTCATTCACGAATTGAATCGCCGGAAAGAGAGATACGGAATCGCTACACTTTGTGTCGGCGGGGGACAGGGAATGGCGATCATGGTTGAAACCATATAAGGAGTGGAGATCTGACGTGGTTCTGATCCAATTAAGATAGTATTCGAGTAGTTGGAAAAGGAAGGGGGGATAGTGTGTCTGTTGAAGTGGAGGATATTCGCAACCAATTCGAAAGCAGTGCGTTCTTTTCACATATCGGGTTTGAAATCACTCGCTTTGAGGAAGGAAATGTTATGATCAAGTTAAACATTGAAGAGCATTTACTGAATGTTAATGGGACATTGCACGGAGGGATTCACGCTACCATGCTGGATACAATCTTGGGAATGGTGACCCGTTCCGTGACCAGATCAAAAGTGGTGACGACAAGTTTGACCGTACATTACTTGGCGAGCATATCGAGCGGTGAATTATTTGCAGAAGCGAAAGTCCTGCAAAAAGGCCACAAAATCGCCTTTACTGAAGGAGAGATAAAAGATGCCAACGGTAATATCATTGCAAAGGGAACGGGGATATTCAAGATCATTCGAGAGAAATGATGCGAGGATGAACGAGCGGTAAGCAAAACTTAAAGTTACGAGCATTTTAACGACAAGGAAGTGGGAGAGATTGATGAAAACTTGGCAAAGATTTTATCCAGAAGAAACCCCTCCTGAAATTGAGATTCCCTTATTGTCCCTATACGGACTATTAGAGCGCTCTGCCAACCTTTATCCATCAACGAAAGCCGTCATCGACAGCGGGCGTGAGCTTACTTATTTGGAATTGAAGCTTGCCGCGGATCGATTTGCCGTGTATTTATTCAATAGTGGTTTTCAAATGAATGACCGGATAGCCATCATGCTGCCAAATTGTCTGGAATATATCATTGCTTACTATGCGATCCATCGTTTGGGAGGTGTGGTCGTTCAAGTGAATCCCTTGTATCAGTCCAATGAATTAGATGAGATATTACGTGACTCCGAGGCAACGTGGTTCATTGGACGTGAGGAACAACAGGAGATATTGCGAGTGACAGGTTTTTCTGAATTGGTAACGTTCATTCCTGCCGATATATCACGGAAGGGGGGGCCCATTTCATCAACGATGGATAAGGAACTTCCTGAATTGGTTCTCGATCCGAAGAAAGCGGTGGCCTTGCTGCAATATACGGGTGGAACGACCGGGAAATCCAAGGGGGTCATGCTCACCCACTTCAATTTGATTGCCAACGTTTTTCAAGACTTTTCCTTTACGGCGGAAGCTCTCGAACTCCAGAGTCCTGGCGAACGAATGCTTGGATTGACGCCATTATTTCATGTGTTTGGCAATGGACGATTGAATAGTGCCGTTTATGCAGGGGCGACATATATCACATTAGAAAAATTTGAGATCGCTAAAGTGGTCGATTTGATCCGAAAACATCGACCAACCATATTTCCAGGTGTTCCGACGATGTATATCGCCTTACTGAACCACCCGGGTTTAACGGCAGACGATTTAAGCTGCTTTAAATACTGCAGCTGCGGTTCAGCCCCGCTCCCGATAGAAATCATTCGCCAATTCCAAACAAATTTCAGCCTTTCGATATCGGAGGGTTTCGGCATGTCTGAAACGTCACCCACCACACACAGAAACCCTGTTAATGGACAAAAGAAGCCAGGAAGCATTGGGATACCATATCCTAATACCGACGCCAGAATCGTAGATATGAAAACAGGGACAAAAGTTATGCCAACAGGCGATGCCGGTGAATTGATCATTAAAGGCCCGCAAGTCATGAAGGGATATTGGAAAAATCCAATGGATACGGCAACAGCTTTGCGGGAGGGCTGGCTATACACCGGGGATATCGCGACGATGGACGAAGAAGGGTATTTTTATATTGTGGGCAGGAAGAAGGATATGATCATTGCAAGCGGCTATAATATCTATCCAACCGAAGTGGAGGACATTATTTACCAGCATCCTGCCGTGAAAGAAACGTGTGTATATGGCGTGCCGGATACATATCGCGGGGAAACGGTTAAAGCGGCGGTAGTCATCAAGGAAGGACGATCCGTCTCGGAAGCGGAAATCCGGGAGTTTTGCCTTCAGCGCTTGGCGCGTTATAAAGTACCACGAAAATTTGAGTTCACGAATCAACTCCCAAAATCAGCGGTAGGGAAAATATTGCGCCGTATCTTATTGGAAGAAGAAATGCAGCGCCATACAGCAGGTGAAATATGAGTTGCTGCATGGCAGCTGACACGAAAATCAAACAACCGCCAAATAAGAGAACATTCCCTTGTCTGGCGGTTTTATCATAACTACTAAACTATTCTCCTCTTAAGGGAACTTCAAACGAAGTGCCCCTCATCAATAATTCATGTGATTCGCCATCTGATATATCGTCTGTCGTGAATGAAAAGGAATCGAGCTCCCCCATGTGTTCCTCTGGATCGATCAATAAGCCAATTGTGCCCTCCCTCTTTTCGCCTGGTTGGTAATCCGAGCGGCTGACTTTTTTTGTCCCGATGAACGTATCACCGGAGTGGATGAAATTTTTAGTGGGCACATCATATGTAAGGTTACCATTGAAGGTGACATGTTCCATGGCGAAGAACTGGAGCTCCTTCGAATCTTTATTTTCCACGGAATAAGTAATTTCCAGATAAGAAACCTGTTCGCCGATATCCGCTTTGGACCAGGCGGCTTTTTGGTCGATTTCCTCCATGCTTAAGTTGTCTTTATAGTAAATGGAGTAGGCCTCTTCAAAACTCAAACCGGTATAAGACTCAAGCTCTGTCTCTGCTTCTTTTGATAGCGAGGATAATAGAATCCTGCGAATATCCTTGATCGTGATCTCCATGTGAGCTAATTCAAACGACTTATTAATTGGCATTGTCTCAAGCAAGGTAAGTGTTCCCCAACCTTTTTGACGGACCTTATCCCCGACTTTTTCAAGGTGGATCCCGCCAAATTCCTCTACTTCAGGAATATTGGCCTTCTCGATTTTTTTGCTTTCGTTTTTTTGTGGTTCGTTATCGCTGCCCAAATTATTGAAGGCCCAAACACCTAATGAAACGAGCAATAATCCAGCCATTGTTGATAGAATCCATCTATTCCGGATACTTCATCACTCCTTGTCTTAAACCATTATAGCTACAAACTATCATATACCATTTTTTCGCTAAGGGAAGTATGGATACCTGGAATATTCCCAAAACTTAATTGGAATCTATAAAAATGTGTAAGCATTTCATGTAACCGCATACAAAAAAGCTTGCCATTATAAAATAATCCTGTTAATCTATTTTCAACAATAATCTAAACGTTTACATTTTATTTTCCGTAATGTAATGATTATATCGTTGTTAATCAGGTGATTTGATTAAAAAATCTAAACGTTTACATTTTGAGGTGTGAAAAAATGGAATCCAAACCGAATATTCAGGATGTTGCAAATCTAGCAAACGTTTCTATTGCCACGGTATCCCGGGTCATCAATAACCAAGGGGGAGTTCGTAAAGTAACGGAGGAAAGGATTCTTAAGGCAATTAAGGAACTGGGCTATATCCGCAGTGCAGCTGCAAGGACCATGAAGCTAAAAGAAACGAATACGATCGGCGTCATTGTACCTGATATCAAGAATCCGTTCTTTCCGCTAGTAATGGCAGGAATCGAACAAAAAGCACGTGAAAAAGAGTATTTCACCATTTTAAGCAGTACGAATGAATCTCCCAAGATTGAAGAAGAAATCGTGAAAAATTTCATTGAGCGTGGTGTGGATGGCGTGATCATCACAACGGCAAATGAAAACGGCGATCACCTAAAGCTTCTTGAAGAACAGGGAATTCCCGTAGTGGCGGTTGACCGAAGCATAAAAAAATTGGAAGTGGATACGGTTCTTGTAGATAACAAAAAGGGTGCGTATCAGGCAGTTCAGCAATTGATCCTGCAGGGTCATGAAAAGATTTCGATCATATGCGGCCCATTGAATACGACTCCTGGGCTGGAGCGGTACTTGGGCTATCAACAAGCCTTGGCAGATTACAAAATCGATCTGGATGACCGCTATGTCATTCAAGGTGATTTCGGGGAACAAAGTGGCTATCAGTGTACAGAGAAGCTTTTTGGGCTTGATGAGAAGCCGACTGCCATCTTTTCTTCCAATAATATGATGACCATCGGCTGTATGAAGGCGCTCGAGGATTTAAACTGGAGGCTTGGCAGTGAGGTATCGTTCATCGGCTTTGATGATGTCGATATCGCAACATTTTTGAACCCAAAGCTTAGTGTAGTGGCAAGGCCAATGAATTCCATTGGAGAGATTGCCTTTTTACTGTTGCATGAGCGGATCGGTTTAAAGGGGAATCTTCCAAAACGTGAGTATTCATTGGCTCCTGAGCTTAAAATCAGGCAGTCTTGCCGGTTGGTGAACCAAACATTTTGATTATATGAAAAGGGCACTGGACAATTGAAACCATCTAGTAGCCCGGCTTCTTTTTATATATTGAAAGCGCTTTATAACAACAAAAGAAAGAGGAGAGTATAAAATGAACTTGGCAAAAATGATCGACCATACCTCACTAAAGGCGGAAGCAACAAAAGAACAAATCATGGCTCTTTGTGATGAAGCAAAAGAATATGGATTTGCCTCTGTATGTGTAAACCCAGTTTGGGTGAAAACGGCAGCAGAAAAAATTAAAGGAAGTGATGTGAAGGTTTGCACGGTAATCGGCTTTCCGCTCGGTACCTCGACGACTGTTATAAAAGCGATGGAAACAGAGAATGCCATTCAAAATGGAGCGCAAGAAGTGGATATGGTTTTAGCGATTGGGTTATTGAAATCTGGTGAACATGAGGAGGTGGAGGCTGACATACAGGCTGTTGTTGAGGCTGCTGGCACCAAGGCGCTTGTGAAAGTGATCATTGAAACTTCTTTGCTTACGGAGGAAGAAAAGATATCCGCCTGCGAACTGTCCCTTCGTGCAGGTGCCGACTTCGTGAAAACATCGACTGGATTCTCGACAGGTGGAGCAACGGTTGGGGATGTAGCATTAATGCGCAAGGTTGTAGGTGATAAGGCTGGCATAAAAGCATCCGGTGGAATTCGTGACTTGAAAGATTTGAAAGCGATGGCTGGGGCTGGCGCCACTCGTATAGGGGCAAGCTCCGGGGTGGCGATCATGAAGGGAGAAGCAGTCGAAGGCGAATACTGAAATGGCTTGTAAGGGGTTTTTCTAAACTAATGGACACAAGGGGATGTTAGAAAAATGAATAAACAAAACTTAATTCAGCTGTCAGATGGTTATTTGAATCGTACGCCTATTTTTCAGTTTATCCTGTTGTCTCTGCTATTCCCATTATGGGCGGTTGCCGCCAGTTTGAACGATATCCTGATTGCACAGTTCAAACATGTATTTGAGCTGACTGATTTTGCGAGTGCTTTAGTGCAGAGCGCATTTTATGGCGGGTATTTCCTGATTGCGATACCAGCTTCAATGGTCATTAAGAAAACGAATTATAAGTTTGCCATCATTACCGGATTGCTTTTTTATATTATAGGATGCTCGTTGTTTTACCCAGCTTCGCATATGGCTACGTATACGATGTTTTTATTCGCGATTTTCTCCATCGCGATCGGACTGGGTTTTCTTGAGACAGCGGCAAATACATATAGTTCGATGATTGGGCCGCGCAAGTATGCAATCCTTCGCTTGAATATAAGCCAAACCTTCTATCCTATCGGTGCGATTTCAGGGATTTTATTAGGGAAATACCTTGTATTCCAGGAAGGTGCAAGCCTTGAGGCAAGGATGGCGACCATGTCCCCAGCGGAGGCACAGGCCTTTGGGCTGAAAATGCTTGAAAACACGCTGGAACCATACAGATATATGATTTTCGTCTTGATTGGGATCCTGATATTGTTCATTTTGACCAAGTTTCCATCATGTAAGCCGGAAATGAAGATCAACAATGCTTCAGGGAAGTCGCCCAGTATCATGAAAACGCTTAAATACCTCGGTGGACACAAACGATTCCGCAAAGGAGTGGCCGCACAATTTTTATACGTGGGGATGCAGGTAACGGTTTGGTCCTTTACGATTCGCCTTGCGCTCGATTTAAATCCCGACATTAACGAGCGTACCGCTTCTACTTTTATGGTATATAGCTTCAGTGCATTTTTTGCAGGAAAGTTCATTGCCAATTTCTTGATGACCCGCTTTTCACCAGCTAAAGTATTGGTTAGTTACTCCATCATTGGTTCAGTTCTTCTTGCCTATGTGGCATTCGTGCCGAATATGTCAGCCGTTTACGCAGCCGTTGCGGTCAGTATGCTGTTCGGGCCGTGCTGGGCAACGATTTATGCAGAAACGCTTGACGTCATTCAAGATAAGAAATATACCGAAACGGCAGGAGCGATCCTCGTCATGGCCATTGTCGGAGGTGCATTTATCCCTGCGCTACAAGGGTTTGCATCTGATTACTTAGGTTCGATGCAACTGGCATTCCTTGTATCGATGGCATGCTTTATCTACGTTGGACTCTATTTCTTCGGTGAGATGAAAACGGAAAAGGTTACGATCGACCCTGCAGAAAAGTCGGCATCATCGCTGTGAGAAACGGAACTTCGGCACGGTGCACATTTCAAATGCTGCACCCTTGTGCGAAAATCATGAGAAAGGGTGGAAGGAATGAAGGGAATAATCGGGCTGCAACGGAATTATTTTAAAGAAAGCCGTACAGCATTTTTTACTAACGAAGAATTCAGTGTTACCTTATTCCGCTATCAATCAGGAATTGAAGCGATTGAGGTAACCAATTCAAGGGGCAGGATGGTGGTTCTTCCATACATGGGCCAGATGATTTGGGATTTGGAGTTTGACGGTGTAGATCTTAAAATGAAGAGTATGTTTGACCAGCCCAAAAAAGCTGATAGCGTCATAGATACATATGGTTGCTTTGCTTTCCATTCAGGGCTAATCAGCAATGGCTGTCCGGGAGCTGATGATGACCATGAAATGCATGGAGAAATGCCCTGTGCAGAGATGGACAGTGCTTGGCTGGAAATAACCGATACGTCCGTGAAAATTTGTGGACGGACCGAATATATAAAAGGTTTCGGCCACCATTATCTAGCTTCTCCGAGTGTTGAAATGTTCAAAGCGAAAGGGTCGATTCAAATGACCATGGCTGTGAAAAATCTATCGGGCGAAGTGATGCCTCTACAGTATATGTGCCATACAAACTATGCTTACTTGGATAATGCCGAAATGAAGCAGAATATCCCGAACAGCGCTTTCAAGCTAAGGGGGTCGATTCCGAAGCATGTTAAACCGACCGATAAATGGCTGGATTACAATAAGAAACTATTAAATGGACAGGAATCAATTAACGCATTAAACGATCCTGGAATGTATGATCCCGAAATCGTGTTTTTTGCAGATGAGCTGAATCTTTATCAGGAAGTAGCGGTATTCGAGATGGCTTCTCCTGAGGGAATCACGTTTTTCACCAGCTTTTCGACAGCGGAATTGAACTACGCCACAAGGTGGTTATTGCATAACGCCAATCAGCATGTTGCTTCATTCGTGCTGCCTGCGACATGCCGTCCAGAAGGTTTCAGCGCCGCAGAAAACGCAGGAACGTTGATGATGTTAAGCGCTGGGGAAGAGAGGAATTTCACGATTGTAACCGGAAAGAAATAAGGAGGAATAATAAATGGACATAGCGGTAATTGGATCAAATATGGTGGATTTGATCGCCTACATCGATGACATGCCGAAAGAAGGGGAAACACTTGAGGCACCGGATTTCAAGATAGGCTGCGGAGGCAAAGGTGCGAACCAAGCGGTTGCCGCTGCCAAAATGGGCTCAAAGGTGATGATGATAACGAAGGTCGGGGATGATCTTTTTGCGGATAACACCATTCAAAATCTTGAAAGCCATGGAATCGATACGGAATTCACCAGTAAAGTGACTGGCACATCAAGCGGTGTGGCACCGATTTTTGTCGATCAAGAATCAAAAAACCGCATCCTGATTATTAAAGGAGCAAACCAGCACTTGCTGCCGGCGGATGTCGACCGTGCCGCTGAAAAGCTTAAGAAAGCTTCCTTGATCGTTCTTCAACTTGAAATTCCGCTTCCGACCGTTTACCGTGCGATTGATTTTGGGTGCGAACATAATATTCCTGTCATCTTAAATCCTGCCCCTGCATCAAAAGAGCTTGATTTTGATTATGTATGCAAAAGTGACTTTTTTATTCCGAATGAGAGCGAACTGGAGATTTTAACGGGCATGCCTATTGCTACAGATGAACAAATTAAGGAAGCGGCGTCCATTCTACTGAATAAGGGCGTTAAAAATGTAATCGTAACGATGGGAAACCGTGGCGTCATGTGGGTAACGAAGGAGAAAAACGTAAAGGTTCGGTCAGAAAAAGTGGCAGCGGTCGATACAACCGGAGCGGGAGATGCCTTCATAGGCTGCTTTGCCCACTTCATTGTGAAAAATGGTGACGTGCTCATGTCCATAAAAAAGGCTGCAGCCTTTGCCGGATTAAGTGTCACAAAAAGGGGAACACAGTCGTCTTATCCAACGAGAGAGGAATTAGAGGTGTTCATAACCTCGCGAACATGAAACAATAGATTGGGAGTACAGGTGGCATGGTTTTTGCCACCTGTCTTATTTTTTATATGATTAATCAACTACATGAAGGAGCACTTCTAGGATTTTTTTATGATTGTACAAGCCATTTTCACTTAAATCCATAGCATGTTAGTAAAGAAATACTTGATGAAAGGTTTCATTCACTTTCTGGGTTATATGAATTTCTTCATTACGACCTTCACCCACATATACAGTAAAAAGGAGACGTTTACATTATGTTGCTAAATAACAATGGAAATGAAAAAGGCCAACAGCTGAATAACGGTTCCATGCTGCTACGGGAAGAGATGCAAGCCATTGACTCTTGGATAGCAAAAATGGGGAAACACCATTTTTTTGACACGACAGCACAAAGGATGATTTCCGTTACAACCACACTGAACCTCCAGTATGAAATAGTGGGGCATGGCTTAAATCGAATCGTTTATGACCTGAATAATGGCTTTATATTGAAAGTTGCCCTGTCCGAAGTGGGACTGATGGCCAACGCAAATGAAGCTTATATCTATAACCATTGCAGGGAGGAAGTTAGAAAGTATATATGTCCAGTTAGTGAATTCGGTTCTGGCTGGATCATCATGAAGAAAATGGACACGAGCGTGCGGCATGCAGTCATTGATTATACGAAGCTGATCAAACTCGAGTTTATATTCCTGAAATACGGCATGCTCCCCATAGATTTGCGAATCGCAAATGTCGCCTTTTCCGAAGAAAATAAAATGGTGGTCATCGATTATGGCCTATTCACGATGGATCTCAAAAGCCCTGTGCTGCGCTGGTTCGTGTGAAGGTTTTGAAGGTTCACATCCTTCTGATTGAATGATGACCTTTGCGAGCTGTATGCATCTGGTCTTTTTATGAGCTTTCCCGCCTTACTTATAATTGGCCCGATAGCTGATGATTATTAGAAAGGAAAATCTTTCTTAATAATGGGGAAATGTACAAGGTAAAATACTTACCACAAGCCGAATTCACGAGTAAATAGCTTTTACTTACGAGTAAAGTTATGGCACTTACTCTTTTGAGTGTTGACGTCCTATTTTTTTTAGCATAAAATATACCCGCAGGGGTATAAAATCAAGAGAGGAGACAAAACATATATGACTGAGCAGAAAAAAACGACAATCATCTTATTTAGTGGTGATTATGATAAGACAATGGCAGCTTACATTATTGCAAATGGTGCCGCAGCCTACGATCATGAAGTGACCATCTTCCATACATTCTGGGGATTGAATGCATTGAGGAAGGAAGAGCCGTTGAAGGTGAAAAAAGGGCGGCTTGAGAAAATGTTTGCCAAAATGATGCCGCGTGGTGCGGATAAGATGGGTTTATCCCAATTGAATTTTGCTGGGATGGGACCTAAAATGATCAAACATGTGATGAAAAAACATAATGCGATGTCACTGCCGCATTTAATCGAGCTGGCTCAAGAACAAGAGGTGAAACTAATTGCCTGTACGATGACAATGGATTTGCTCGGGTTGCAACAAGAGGAATTATTGGATGGAATCGAGTATGCAGGTGTGGCAGCTTATTTAGCTGAAGCTGAGGATGGGAATGTAAACTTATTCATTTAAGGGTTTCCATACGCGTATAAAAAAGGGAGCAATCCGTTGATGTCCGTACTACGGATGAATATGAGCATAACAAAAGGGAAGAGCTATCGATGTAATAGCGCCAAGAGTTCCTGTCGTTAATTAGAGGAGGTATAAAAAATGAGAGAAATATTGACCAATGAAGTGAATGATCTAATGAATGAGAACAAGCCAGTACATGTCATCGATGTGCGTGAAGTGGATGAGGTGAAGGCAGGGAAGATTCCCGGTGCGATGAACATCCCATTGGCTTTAGTGGAATTTACCATGCAAGACCTGGATAAATCAAAAGAGTACATCTTAGTCTGTCGTTCGGGGGGCAGAAGTTCAAGGGCAGCACTGCTACTAGAGGAACGTGGATATAAAGTGCTGAACATGGTGGGGGGCATGGATGAATGGAAGGGTGCAACGGAATGAATTTTTTGACCTTTTATATACCCCGACCCCTATTAACTGAACGAGGAGGAAAATGATGATTACAACTAATTCCGTATGTGATGCAAAAGGTTTGGCCTGTCCTATGCCCATCGTAAAAACGAAAAAAGCGATGAACAATCTGGAAGCTGGAGGCGTCCTTGAGGTTCAAGCGACTGATAAAGGATCAACGGCCGATTTGAAGGCATGGGCCGAAAGTACAGGTCATCAATATTTGGGAACGGTGGAAGAAGGGATGGTTTTGAAACATTATCTTCGCAAAGCTAGTGTTGAAGATCAACAAGAACAAATCCATGAAAAGATCATTACAAATGAAATGCTTCTGAAAAAAATCGAAGCAAAGAAAAACACGATCATCCTTGATGTAAGAGAAAGGGCAGAGTATGCTTTCAATCATATCCCAACGGCTATATCCTTTCCAATAGGTGAGTTGGAACAACGTTTGGAGGAACTGGATAAAGAAGCTGAGCTTTTTGTCATTTGCCGTACTGGCAGCCGTAGTGACCTTGCTGCCCAAAAACTAACGGCAGCAGGATTTAAAGAAGTCATCAATGTTTTACCTGGCATGAACCAGTGGAGTGGTCCTTCACAAGAATCAATTCAAAAGTAATCGGACATTTAGTTGTGGAATGGCCTACTTCTTTACGATTGAGTGCATTTGTGTCAATCGTTTTCATGGAAAAAAGAACATTCGTCAACTCCCCGGACGCTAATGGAGGATAAAAAAATTTAATGTAAAATATACTATAGGGGGTATTTTAAATGACCTTTAAATCGATGACTGCAGCGGAGGTTGCAAGGAAGGTAATCAATGAAGATGAATTATTCATTTTGGATGTTAGAAATGGAACGGACTTTTTCGATTGGAAAATTGAAGGGGAAAAGTTTGAACTCCTTAATATTCCATACTTTGATTTATTGGAAGGTGTGGAAGGAATAATCGAACGAATTCCGGAAAACAAGGACATTCTGGTGGTTTGTGCTAAGGAAGGCTCATCAATAATGGTGGCTGAGATGCTGTCTGAGGCTGGGCTTCATGTTGCTTATTTAAAGGGGGGCATGAAAGCGTGGAGTGAGCACTTGGAACCGGTGAAGATCGGAACATTGACTGATGGCGGAGAAATTTATCAATTTGTTCGTCACGGCAAAGGGTGTTTATCTTACCTGGTCGTATCCAATGGCGAAGCTGCCGTAATTGATTCCACAAGAATGATCGATGTTTATCTCGATTTTGCCGAAAGCATAGGCGCAAAAATCAAGCATGTGTTTGATACACATCTACATGCTGACCATATTTCTGGGGGACGAAATATAGCAAAAAAGACAAATGCAACTTACTGGCTGCCAACAAAAGATGCAACGGAAGTAACGTTTGATTACGAGCCATTGGAGAGCGGAACAGTGATTACGATCGGTCATACCGCGATTGATATCCATGCCTTATATTCTCCAGGCCACACGATAGGCTCGACATCATTCGTCATCGATGAAAAATACCTGCTTTCGGGAGACATCCTATTCATTGGCTCCATCGGCAGACCGGACTTAGCAGGCTTGGGTGATGATTGGGTAGTCGATTTGAGAGAAACGCTATATATACGTTATAGAGAACTATCAGAAGAGTTAATTGTATTACCCTCACATTTCATGATTCATGAAGAATTGAATGATGATGGTAGTGTCGCCAAAAAGCTAGGCTATTTATTTGCTGAGAATCATGGATTGAACATAACAGATGAGTCAGAGTTCAGAGCATTGGTAACGGGTAATTTACCGCCTCAACCAAATGCTTATCAAGAAATTCGAGAAACTAATATGGGCAAAATCCAACCGAATGATGAAAAACAGCGCGAAATGGAAATTGGACCAAATCGCTGTGCCGTTCGTTAAGTAAAAATGATACTTGATAAGGAGAGATATGGGATGATATCAGATAAAGTATTGGATGCCACAGGGCTTGCTTGCCCAATGCCGATCATTAAAACGAAAAAAGCGATGAATGAAATGGTGCAGGGGCACGTGCTGGAGATACATGTAACTGATAAAGGAGCTAAAGCCGACTTGGCCGCTTGGTCAAAATCAGGCGGTCATGAATTAATCGATACAGCGATGGATAATGATATACTGAAAGTTTGGATCAAAAAAGGTTAAAGAAGTGGAGGGGACCTTGTAGGTTCCCTTATTTTTAAGGGAGGCAAGTAATATGGATATCGCTTTTATCATGACCATCTTTCTGATTGGATTCATAGGTTCATACATGTCCGGTATGCTCGGTATTGGCGGTGCGATCATTAATTACCCATTGCTTCTATTCGTTCCTCCCATTTTCGGTTTTGGGGCATTTAGTGCACATGATGTAACAGGTATAAGTGCTGTGCAAGTTTTGTTTGCTTCCATTGGAGGGGTTTGGAGCTATCGGAAAAGCGGACATGTAAATAAAACGCTCATTCTTTATATGGGAAGCAGCGTGTTGATCGGAAGCATGTTCGGAAGTTTCGGATCACGAGCGATGTCGGAAAACGGAGTGAATATTGTCTATGGTGTTTTGGCGGTGGTCGCTGCCTTCATGATGGTCATTCCGAGAAAAAGTATGGATGTTGTTACTGAGGAACATGTGAGCTTTAACAAATGGCTTGCGGCCGTCCTTGCTTTTGTCGTTGGTTTAGGGGCAGGAATAGTCGGGGCAGGAGGCGGTTTTTTATTAGTCCCGATCATGCTCATCGTGTTAAGGATCCCGACCAGGGTCACCATCGCGTCTTCACTGGCAATCACGCTCATCTCATCCATCGGTGCGACGGCAGGGAAAATCACGACTGGACAAGTTGCTTTCTATCCCGCCCTGATCATCATTGCAGCTAGTTTAATAGCAGCACCACTTGGGGCGATGGCTGGCAAAAAAATGAATGTAAAAGTCCTGCAAGCCATACTGGCTCTCTTGATCTTAGCGACGGCTGTGAAAACCTGGCTGCAAATCATGTCATGAGATGACTTGGGGATATGGAAGGTGTCGAAAGAAAGTATGGGGGAATTGTACAACAGCTGCTGTTCATATTAAACGAACCTGAAATATTGGAGACACCCCCCATTAAAATGGAGGTTGTCTCCAGTCTGAAACCCCGTTTTCGTAAAACGGGGTTTTTTATTTTGGATAATATAAAATCATGCTTAACCGAGTCAACGTTCCGCCGCTATTAAGGTAGGCATGTGGCTTATCGGCCTTGAATCTGATGGAATCGCCATTTTTCAATATGTATTCATCATCATTTAAGCGGACAGTCAGCTCACCTTCAAAAATAGTCAGAAATTCCTCGGTTCCTTCTTGATGTGAATCGGCACGATGATATCCACCTGCTTCGATCTCGATCGAATAGACCTCAAAACGTTTATCAGCTTCGAAGGGAAAGTGAGGAAAAACGAGATATTTGCCGTCGTCTTCAGTTAAGGTTCGAATGTCACTTTTAAGAACGACCGTTGTATCTGGCCGGGGATGATCGATTAGCGAAGAAAAGGAGATCTTTAAACCATTGGCAATTTTCCAGATCGTTGTGATGGTGGGACTCGATTCTCCTCGTTCAATTTGGCCTATCATGGTTTTGCTAACGCCCGTCAGCTCTGCAACCTTCTCAAGGCTTAACTTTTTACCTTCTCTAAAGGCTTTTAAGTTTTTCGCAAGTATAAAATTTATTTCTTCCATGAGTGAACTCCTTTATATACAATATAACGATCGTATTGTACAATAAAAAGTAAGTCGTTATATCGTTCGTTTTAAACATTATAGCATACATTCAAAAGGGAGGCGCACCAATGCCATTATTATCATTTTTACTTTATGTTTTTGTCACAAGTTTCACCCCAGGCCCCAACAATATCATGGCCATGTTATTTGCTAACAAATACGGGTTTAAACGGACGCTGAAATTCTGTTTGGGAGTAGGAGCAGGTTTCTTTGTGATCATGATATTGTCTAGTTATTTTAATCTGCTGCTGAAAAATTTCATTCCAAAAATCGAATTTTTCATGACGATCCTCGCTGCCGTCTATATGCTGTATCTGGCAACGAAAATAATCAAAAGTAAAAATAAAAATGAGGATGACGATGGAGATAAAAATAACCGTTTCGTTTCAGGCATGCTGCTGCAATTCATTAATCCGAAAGGGATCTTATATGGCATAACGGCCGTTTCAACCTTTATCATTCCCTATCATTCTTCAAATGCCAGTCTGCTTTGTTTCTCCTTATTTCTAGCATTTATCGGTTTCCTGAGTACGATGAGCTGGAGTGTGTTTGGATCTCTGTTTCAAAAGTTCCTAACGAAATATAGCAGTCAGTTCAATATCGTCATGGCTTTGTTATTGGTCTATAGCGCCATATCCATTCTTGTAAGATGAAAAGAACACTTTATATAGGAAAGAAATACGTAGAAAAGAAGCCTTTGAAAAATTCTAAAGGCTTCTTATTCGTTCGTCCTCTGTTAAATTCGCGACAAAGGCATGTGTTTTTGTGGTGTCAGTTTGTAATGGGTAAGCCATAATAAACATATGAAAATCATTTCAAATGCATTCGTGATTGCCGAACTCTTTATCGGTATGGGGATGGCGCTGCCGCCAATCATGATCATCACGGCCAAAAGCATCCAAATCCAACGGGTTCGCAGGAAGATGTTGACGCTTATCACCAATAGTACAAAGGTAACAATAAGCACCATGAGAGGTGGTCCAGAAGATCCCTCACTAACATATCTTAAAACGCCATACTCATCCACAGGTACAAAAGTTTTATGCATATTCTCTATACATTCATAGATGATAAGTCCTGATGTAAGGCAAAGGATAAAATAGAAAGCACCGATTTTATCCGTAAAGGGAATATGGATTCTTTTTGCCATTCCCCAACCGAACAGTATCAATGTAGGCGTGATAAATCCGTGAATCCAGAAACGAGATATATTCAACATTTCGAGTAAAGGTCCATCACCGATGAATTTTCCGGAGGCAATGATTATATTATCCAAAAACAGTGCAAACGTAACGAAGAGGAGAGTGCTTGAAAGGGAAAAAAGGTTATCATCCCTTCGAATGAGCGTAATGCCCGTTAGAAAAAGAATCATGTAAATGAGTGAGTAACAAAAATACAGAATGGTATCCAACTATATGTCTCCTTTACTGTTTTAGTCATTACATGCATTATAGCGAAATCCGCTTTCAGGAAAAAGGAAAATACCCTGTCTTGAAAATGATGATGAAGATGGGCCACTTAGTGAAATGAAACAACTTCGCTCCTGATCGTATTAAAACGTTCAGGGATTTTTCACTCCTTCACGTTGCAGGAGAAGGATTAGAGGGATTCAAGCAAAAGTATAAAAAAAGACTGATGAGCCAGCCATAGCTAGTTCATCAGTCGGTCTTTGGATAGGGTAAGTTTATTTTAAAGGTTGTCCTTCAAAAGCTTTAACATCTAAAGGAGCAGTGAGGAAATCTTTAGCTTTACCGACAAATGAAGTGAAGTGCTCACTTGAATTATGGCTAGCAACAGCTTGCTTATCCTCCCAGATTTCAACCATTGTAAATTGATTGTCCTTCTCCGTGTCTTTATGAAGGTTGTAAGAAACATTACCGCTTTCCGCTCTTGACGAATCGATAAGCGGTTGAATCTCTGCTAGAAATGCATCTTGTTTGGCTGGGTTGATATTGAATACGGCATGAATGATAATCATGTAAGTTCATCCTCTCTTTTGTTAAGCATCTAGTTGAAAAAATTCAATCCATCACTTCCATTGAGCGACTTTATCAATCGGAAGGCGAACGGATGCGTGCCCGCCATCAGCTGCTTTTCCGATTGAGATAAGCATCACAGGAACATAACGGTCTTTATCCATTCCAAAGGCTTCCGCGATTTTGTCTTTTTCATATCCGCCAATTGGATTCGTATCGTATCCAAAGGCTCTTGCCGCTAGCATCAGTTGCATGGAAACAAGACCGCCATCAATCAATACGACATCTTTCATTTCTTCAGTCGTAGTTCTTTCATAATATCCAGCAAATGACGCCAATATATTTTCTTTTACTTCCATAGGCATATGTCCCATTTCAACAGCTTTACCGTAAATTTCCTCGGCATTTTCAAAATTGTTCAAATCACCAAAAACAGCAATGACTGCGGAAGATGTTTCGACCTGAGTTTGGTTAAAGCGAGCAAGGGGAGCGAGTGTTGCTTTCCCCTCAGGGCTGTCTATAACCAACAAGCGCCACGGCTGCATATTTACTGAAGAAGGGGCAAGTGTCGCTATTGTCAGGATTTCCTCCATTTCAGCCCGGGTTATTTTGACGGTCGGATCGTATTTTTTTATCGAGCGGCGACCCGTCAGGATTTCCTTGAAGTCATTCGTAATTTGTGCAGTAGTCATGGATGAAAATCTCCTTTTATTCGGTATATTTTTCATAGGGAAGCAGGCATTATACTTCACTTATATTTTTTTGAATCCGTATGAGCATCTCCGTTAACGCTTTCCGTTCCGTTTCATTGAAATCCTTAAGCATTAACGTGACGAAACGAGCCTTCTCAGCTTGGGAGGCAATGATTTGCTCACGACCGGGAGCTGAAAGGGAAACGAGCGTAAATCGATTATCATCCGGATCTTTACGTCTTATGATCATCCCATTCGCTTCAAGTTGCTTTAAATGCCGGGTAATCGCAGCACCGTCAATCTTAACCTCTTTTTGAAGAGCTGTTTGACTCATTTCATCCACTTGATAAAGCTGGTATAAAATATCATGTCTTGATTGACTGATGCCCATACAGCTCTCGAATTTTGAGCTTATCTGTTTGTTAAGGCAGTTCATTTTATATAAAATAAGCGATTCATTGGAGCATGATGAATTCGTCAATAAACATCCTCTTTTCTTAATTGATAGGTCAATGATTGATGCATCAACTAATATACTATAGGCAATAAAATAAAGCAAGTATTTGTGTTGTTACTATTTTTGCCTACAACGGCATCTTCTTATGTATCACCTGAAGAAGCGATGAAAAAGAGATTCTGCTTCAAAAGCAAAATCCCTTTTTCATCGCTATAGGAGCATGCTGTTTCAATATATTATGCGTTAAACTGTTCCACTGATTTTTCCAGCCCATTAGCGAGTTTTACCATCGAAGTCGTTGAGAATGAGATATCTTCCATGGACTTCGCTTGCTGATCGGTTGAATGTGCCACCTGCTGTGATGCCTCTGCCGTTTCCTTAGTTAAAGCAGCAAAATTTTCTATTGAAGCATTGATTTCCTGAGACCCTGCTGCCATTTGCTCTGTAATGGAGGATATTTCCTGTATTTGGTCACTAACATGCTCATAAGATTTTATCGTCTCATTAAAAGTTTCCCTCGTGTTCAGGACAACCTTCGTTCCTTCCTCAACCTCTTTCGTACCGGTTTCCATCATGGCCACTGATTTATTGATGATCGATTTAAAATTAAGCAACGATTCTTGGATATTGGTTGCAGATTCCTTTGTGCCCTCTGCCAATTTTCGCACCTCATTCGATACGACGGCAAAACCTTTCCCATGTTCACCCGCCCGAGCACTTTCAATGGCTGCATTTAGTGCCAGCAGGTTTGTTTGCTCTGCTATGCCTGTAATCAAATGGACGATATTTACAATTTCGTTTGCTTGTACGTCCAGTTTCTTGATTTCTGAACTTGTTTGCAGCATCACATCTTTTACTTGTAAGATTTGTTCGGAGAGTTCATTTAAATCTTTATTTCCATTGGACATTTGAATGGAGACATGATTTGTTTGTTCGCTGACCTCTGACGATGCTTCGGCAATTTTTTGAATTCCAATGGTCATTTCCTCAATAACTCTTGAAGATTCTTCACTTCGGTGCAATTGCACTTCCGTGGCTCCTGCAACTTGTTGAATGCCTTTCACGATATATTGTGTGGATATGTCCATTTCATTAATTTTGTGTTCAATATCACTTGACGCTTCCAATAACTGTAGTGATGAGCTTTTCATCGAATGGACAATCGATATCGTGTTGTTGGTCATTTCTGCGAATGCTTTCACTAAAACGTTGATTTCGTCGTTCCCCTTAACCTTCGTATTGCTAATCAGTTCATTGGCTGCAATTAAATCACCATTGGCGATTTCCTTTGCAGCCATGCTGACCTCACGGAGGGGTTTTAACTTTTTGGTCAAGTACCATATTAAAGCGCCGACTACAATTGCTATCAGAATTACATTGATGATGATCGTTAGAGGAAGGATGCCGCCCAGAACCTTGCTGGCGGTAGAATCGACTTTGCTGGCATCTATATCCACCCCTAATATCCCAATGACCTCATTTCCTTGTTTTATTGGAACAAAAACGGATAAATAGTCGCCATATTCTGGATCATGAACAATGGAAGTGGTAGAAACCTTCCCCTTCATAACATCTTTTACATCCGAATATGTCGTTGCTGTTGTAGTACTTAAAATGGAAACTGCTTTTTTCTCTTCCTTACTCATTCCATCTATTAGTATATGAACCTTTTCACTTTTAGCGTCAATCCCTAACGTATATACATATAACGCGCCGGTCTTTTGTTTATAATCGCTTAACTGTTCACGTATTTCCCAATATGTTGACGTTTCGGATTGGTTATTTAGAAACTCCGCATAAGCAGTTGGATTTATACCTTGAGCGATATGGCCTGCTAAGTCCAAACTGCTCATGGCTATTGTCTTCTCGACCGTATCATTTGTACTCTTATACATTAAAAGTAAACTTCCAATTAATGTAATGACCATTCCTGCTAACAGAACGAAACCTATTTTCGTACTAAGTTTATTCATTTTTGTTACTCCTTCTCGAAGTGATAAGTTATCCATGTATATATCGGAAACAATGAAAGTGATTTAAAGAGAGGTTTGGAAAACAATTATACATTTTCCCAGTCGATTAACTTTAATTTAAATAGATGGGAGGGAGTGATGCCAATTGGAACGGGGGAAGATTTCTTACGTCCCATGAACGACAATCTTCATTATCGTTCAGGCAGCAAAACAGGAAAAGGAAAAATGAGCAAGCTCTAGGACCACCTCTAGATAAGTGAGTGACTGAAGAGGAAAATATTGCTTAAAGGACGTACACTCATAAAACGGTAAAACAAACTTCATATGATGAATTTTCTATGGGTGAAAGGAACATTTTAAACCCTAAACAGCTTCGTAAGCGTGGTTTTCATATACTTGAATGCTGATAAGCCTTAAAGCATTCATAGAATGGACATTGTTTGTATCTGCTTGCATATAATCAAAGGGGAAAAGAAGGGATCTGCATTTTAAGATAGTTGAACTTGGAAAACATTTCCGTTAACATGTAATTGTGAGAGTCATATTATAGGAGGTTGCCCATTGAGTCTGCAAATCAATGAAGTTACAAAAAAATTCGGGGAGTTCACGGCTGTCAATCAGCTTGATTTGACGATTCCCGAGAAAGAAATGTTTGGTTTTTTAGGAGGTAACGGGGCCGGTAAAACGACCACGTTCCGGATGGTATTGGGATTGCTTGACCCCACCGAAGGAGAAGTGACCTGGAAGGGTAAGAACATTGATTATACGACCAGTTCATTGATTGGATACCTGCCAGAGGAACGCGGCTTATATCCAAAACTGAAGGTGCGCGATCAAATCGTCTATCTGGCAAGGTTAAGAGGAATGAACAAACGGGATGCAGTGAAAGAGTTGGAGTATTGGTTAGACCGCTTCATGGTTCCCGAGTACATCGATAAGCGGGTCGAGGAGCTTTCGAAGGGAAATCAGCAAAAAATCCAGCTGATTGCATCCATGATCCATAAGCCCGAGTTGCTTATCCTTGACGAACCGTTTAGCGGACTGGACCCGGTGAATGTGGAAATATTGAAGAAGGCAGTCATCGATCTGAGGGATAATGGGACGACGATCGTATTCTCAAGCCATCGGATGGAGCATGTTGAAGAGATGTGTGAGCATCTTTGCATCATGCATAAAGGATCTCCGGTCGTTGCCGGGAAACTAAAAGAAATCAAACGTTCTTTTGGTAAAAAGAATGTGTCAATCAAAGCTGATTTTGATTTATCTTTCCTTGATACGTACGCTGGCGTAACGAAAGTTAAAAACACGATGGAAGGAAAGGTCCTTCAGGTCACAGGGGAAGATATTGCTGAGAACATGATTCGTGACCTTGTTCCAAAAGGATTCGTTCGAAAGTTCGAATTGGAGGAACCATCGCTGACGGATATTTTCATTGAAAAAGTAGGTGCAGTCTATGAATAAATTTTGGATTGTTCTTTCCCATACATATTTATCAAAATTAAAAACGAAATCATTTATCATTTCCACAATCATCATGATGGCCCTGATTCTTGTCCTGTCGAATATTTCCAACCTTATTGATACATTCGGCGATGATGAAACGCAAAAGGTGGCCGTCATCGACCAGACTGAAGATCGCTTATTCGATCCTTATAAAAATGCTGTAAAAGGCGTGAACGAAGACCTTTCGATCATTTCCGCCCAAAGTGAGAAGGAAGCGGAGAAGCTGGTGAATGCAGATGAAATTGTAGGGTTTCTTTTAGTTGAAAAGGATGATCGCCTCGGCTTCAGGGGGACATATAAAGCGAATCAAATTTCAGATTCAAAGGTAAGCAATGATTTGCTTCTGGCACTTACCCAACTGAAAGGCCAAATAACTGCGGATGATTTGAAATTGACAGATCAGCAAATCAGCCAATTGAATACACCGCCTGCTTTCGAAACGATTGCGCTTCAGGAAAATGCAAAAACCGAAGAAGACCTAGATCAAGCCCGCGGTCTGGTTTATGTGCTCTTGTTCGTCATTTATTTCGGTGTACTGATGTATGCAACGATGATAGCAATGGAAGTGGCCACTGAAAAAACATCACGAGTCATGGAAATCCTGATTTCAAGTGTCCCGCCAGTGACCCAGATGTTTGCCAAAATCATGGGCATCGCATTGCTTAGCCTTACCCAAATGATTTTATTTTTTGGCGTCGGTTATTTATCGATCAAACAAAACTTGGCAAGTATGGATGAAGGATACTTTTCCTTTTTTGGTTTTGGTAACACGAAAATCTCAACCATCATTTATGCAATCATCTTTGCTTTGCTCGGCTACCTTCTATACGCGACGCTTGCGGCATGTCTAGGATCGGTCGTCAGCAAAATAGAAGATGTTCAACAAATGATTTCACCAATGACCATGTTAGTCGTCATTGCCTTTTTGATTGCGATGTTCGGGCTCGGAAATCCATCGGCAAGTTATATCACAGTTACATCATTCATTCCATTTTTCACGCCGATGATCATGTTCCTGCGTGTAGGCATGCTTGATGTACCATTCTGGGAAATTGCTCTAAGCATTGCCATGATGATCATCACCATTGTTCTGCTAGGTATCATCGGGGCAAAAATCTATCGTGGAGGCGTCTTGATGTACGGAAGCTCAAAATCTCTGAAAAGCATCAAAAATGCCCTGCAATTATCAAAGAAAAATTAACGGCAAGCCTGGATTTTTTGTTTTCTTCGCTTTAAATATAAGTGGCATAAGGAAAAAACTGTATATTTTATCGAAGCGTACTGACCACTATTTTTCGTATATATTAGGTAACGCCTGTAAATGCAACCATGATGGGGAGTGTATTCTATGAGTAATCTGATACCAATGGCAATCGTTTCAGAAGCCTTTCTTTTGCTATCCTTCTTCATCCTGTATTTATCAATCGGTAAATCCAGAAAGAATATCTTCTTGGCAGCCTTAGTCATCATTGGAGGAGGACCGCTTCTATATTTTGTCATAGACGATATGAACAGCAATTATGCGGATGCAAATATAGGGCTCGGTCTTGCTTTCATGTTTACATGGGTGTATAGCGTCGTGACGTTTATCATTGCGATCATTCTACTCTTAGTAAAAATGAAAAGGGATCATGATAGCTCGAAAGAACCGTGATCAACGTTTATGGGAATTATACGTGTAATAAAAATGCAGGGCTACTTGAAAGAAGTAGCCCTGCATTTTTTCATGCTTTAAGGAAGCAATAATATAAGGGAGATTGGCCATCGGAAGTGTAGACTTTCTGAACAAGCGACATTACGCTATTTAAGCTGATAAAATCGTTGCATTGTTAAATGATGAACATGGTGTAAAGGTTTAAAAACCAATATCACATATGGAAGGTATGAAACCATTGTAAATAGCTATTTACTTAGGGCCCTTTAATTTCGAGTATACAGGCAGAAAAACCTATGAGGTTATTTCCTCCCAGTTTCTCGTTTTGCTGAATGTCATAAAAATAGCTTTCTCTCCCGTAATATAGGTAATTTAATTTCATCCAACGAGCTGGCATGTTCCACATAAAATATTTTTCAGTCACTTTTAATGTAAATTGCATTGCATTTTCCATTAGGAATATGAAGCTCTCGAATAGCTGCCGCAATCTTTTAATGGTTTTTAAATGATTGCTAATGATAATTAAATTGCCTTTTCGATAATTTCAAGTCAATATTATGTAAGCATGATTCGATGGATAAGGAATGATTAAATGAAAAAAATGACATTAATTGCCCTTGCTGCAGCTGCTATCATGATTGGATTGTTCTTATATGATGTGATTGCCAAGAAGGATAAGGCCATATATGTTGCTGTCAATGGAGATGATCGAGGTGCTGGCACAAAAACAAAGCCGTTTCGCACATTGAACAAAGCCGCTGCTGAAGCGAAAGCAGGTACGACTGTCTACATACGAAAAGGAACTTACCATGAACAGCTTGTCGTAAAACATAGCGGAACGAAACTAAAACCAATCACTTTTACAGCTTACAAAAAGGATAAAGTGATCATTAGTGGAAAAAACCAAAGAGATGTCGAAGGTGATAGATCCTTAATTACGATTAACGATAAAAATTACCTTACCATAAGAGGTTTGAAGGTACAGGATTTAACGACCGGTTTATCGGCTGCAACTGTCATGGGGATTTATGTATCTGGATCAAGCAGTCATATCACGTTGGAACATAACCATGTGCATCGGATAAAAACACTAGCAGATGATGGCAATGGTCATGGGATCGCACTATACGGAACAGGTAAAATGAAGGATATGAATATCTTGAACAATACGGTGGAAGATTTAAAGCTTGGTTACAGTGAGTCTATTGTTCTTAATGGGAATATTGACGGCTTTAAAGTGGAAAACAACCTGGTCCGCCGGAATGACAATATCGGAATTGATTTGATTGGTTATGAAGGGACGTCCAATGATAAAAAAGTGGATTTTGTACGTAATGGAGTTGTGAAAAAAAATCGGGTTTATGAAATATCCTCTTTCGGAAATCCAGCATATGGGGAAGAGTATTCCGCGGCAGGAATTTATGTGGATGGCGGAAAAAATATAGCGATTGAAAAAAATACCGTTCATCAAAGCGATATTGGAATAGAATCGACTTCAGAGCATCCTAAAAAATATGCTGAAAATATAATCATCACAAATAATATTATTTATCATAACTTTTTCACTGGAATATCAATTGGAGGGTATGATGAAAAACGGGGCGGAACTAAAAACTCCTTTATCTCCCAAAATATCATGTATCGTAATGATACAAAGGGTATCGAAGGGGGACAGCTATTATTGCAGCATGATATAAGTAACAATGTGATCGAAAAAAATATTTTGACTGCCGGACCATCCCGAATATTCATTGCTAACTATTTTTCGACCAATAAAGCAAATAAATTACTGAAGAATGTATTTCATGAAGAAAAAGGGAAAAAAGGGATATGGGTTTGGAAGGAAGAAGAATATACTTCTTTTTCAAAATTTAAAAAAGCTTCAAAAAGTGATGAGAAATCCAGTTATGTAGATCCCGAATATCAAAATCCAAACAAAGCTGATTTTAGGCTAAAAAGGGATTCACCTGCAAAAACAATTGCAAACTGACTTTCGATTAAAGAAATGGTGTACCTCCAAACTCACAATTGGCTCTTGTTGAATCATCAACATCGAAAATTGCACCTACCAACCTGCGGGGGATCGTAAGCAAAAAAATGAATACATAATTTGTCCTAGTGGCAAAATATAGAATGTCCAAAGGCTTTCGTGATTCCTGGTGGAATTGGAGAGGTTTCCTGAACTCTGCTTGTAGTCCGGATATTCTCCATTTTCATTCTTGCATAATCTCATCCCGTGGAGGTGACATGATCAAATGAAGTTTAACAAGAAAAAAATCAACGTTGTAGACATTCAAACGGCAAAGAAAAGTGTGTTTGCTACAGGGATAGGAAATGCGATGGAGTGGTTTGATTTTGGTTTGTATTCCTATTTAGCCGTTATTATTAGCGAGAACTTTTTTAGTGCTGTCAAGAATGATGAGCTAAAGTTAGTGTTTACCTTTGCAACCTTTGCGATCGCCTTTTTAATGCGCCCGATAGGCGGTATTATATTTGGTAAAATTGGCGATAAATTAGGAAGGAAAGTCGTTTTGACGACCACGATCATTTTGATGGCTTTTTCAACTTTACTGATTGGGCTATTACCTACATATGATCAAATTGGTATATGGGCACCTATCCTCTTGTTGATAGCGAGAATCATTCAAGGTTTTTCAACTGGCGGGGAATACGCTGGCGCAATGGTTTATATTGCAGAATCCTCACCAGACAATAAACGCATCATGCTTGGCAGTGGGTTGGAAATTGGTACGCTCACTGGTTATATTTTGGCTTCGCTGCTTGCAAGTGCACTCTTTATCGTTCTATCTGATCAACAGATGGCCTCCTGGGGATGGAGAATCCCGTTTCTGCTTGGCTTGCCCTTAGGGCTTGTTGGGTTGTATTTAAGAAAAAGTTTAGAAGAATCACCGATTTTTGAAAATGAACTTTCTGGTGATGAGGTCCAAGAGGAAGGATTCCTATCCATTCTGAAAAATCACAAAAAAGATATTTTTGTATGCTTTGTAGCAGTTGCCTTCTTTAATATTACAAGCTATATGCTCTTATCGTACATGCCTTCTTATTTAGATACGATCATTGGATTGTCCAGTACTGTAGGAACCGTACTCATAACGATTATTATGGTGATCATGGTGCCGCTGACTTTAATGTTTGGAAAACTCAGTGACAATATAGGAAACAAGACGGTTTTATTGATTGGGTTAGGCGGCTTGACACTGTTATCTGCCCTTGCCTTTTATTTGATAAACTTGAATGCTTTAGTATTTATTTCTTTAGGTATCCTGATTCTTGGTGTACTCCTGTCAACCTATGAAGGCACGATACCTGGTTCGTTGCCAACCATGTTTTATACTGACATTCGTTATCGGACACTGTCAGTAACCTTCAATGTCTCGGTGTCAATATTTGGCGGAACCACCCCATTGCTTTGTACCTGGCTAGTACACCGAACTGGTAATAACTTGGCACCCGGATTTTATTTAACGGCCGTAAGCATTATCGGGTTTTTAGTGATTTTATTCTTGTTCAATAGTACTTCAGGAAAATCCCTAAAAGGTTCTTACCCAACGGTTGCATCTAAATCCGATTTTCAAGAAGCTGTTGAAAATCCGAAAGATTCACTATGGTGGCAAAACGAACAAAGAGACAAATAATTGTAGCATCCAAACAGTGGAATGCCTGCCCGAAATACAGACACTCAAACATGGGCGTCTGTATTTGGGTTTTTTGTTTTATATTTGAGGAATTTGGAACCAGCATCCAGCTTGTATTTGGCTCTTTTTCATAATTAAGTATTTTTTACATTAAATAAAATCCGCCCAAAATGATCCCTATCTAAGCGATGATATGCGGCGAGACTTGTATCCCAAGTATTGACGGAAGTAGTGAAAAAAGGTTTTTCCATATCAGTCTTGAATTAAATGAATAAGGAATGACAAATCATGATCAGAGGTGATATTTATGAAAGTACGCTTGAAATATGTTACGAGAGAAAATTGGGAAGAGGCCCTGGCACTGAAAGTGAAGGAACGGCAAAGTAACTTTGTACCGCCAGTAGCCGTATCACTTGCTAAAATTCATATAAAACCAGACGGGGATAATATCGTTTATTTGCCATTTGCCATCTATGACGAAGAGATGATGGTCGGGTTTATCATGCATGCATACGATGAAAATACGGCGAATATGTATTGGATAAATGGATTCATGATTGATGAGAGTCATCAAGGTAGAGGATATGGCAGGGCGGCACTGTCTGAGATGGTTCATTGGATAACAAATAGGTTCACTGGCTGTAAAGAAATCCGTCTGACGGTATTCAAAGATAACGAAAAGGCCCAACAACTATATAAACGTTTTGGCTTCGTTCCTACAGGAGATGTATATGGAGAAGAAGATGTGTGGTTTTTTCCTATAAAATAACGAGTTTTCCATTTAACTGCAAGTCCCATTCTTAAAATTAGGAGAGCTGCTGTTAGTCACATCCTTTACATAACTTAGTAGGACAACATAGTTTGTGGGTATCACCGAAGTTGGCAAAACCATGACCCATTTAGCAGTAATTGAAAGTGAAAATGACTTGCCAACAGTTGAGGGGGGAGAATGCCACCAACCTGATAAGAGACGGGCAACTAATTCGTATCCATGGAATAGAAGGGGATAACTAAATATCGAAATTGCTTAAATATTTAGGTTTTATTCAACAAATGGATGCTGTAGCTGAAGATTAGAGCTGTATCTAAAATAAACAGCTTTTTATTAGGCATTTAGAGAAGATGGTACCATAATAAAAAAAATTCGGTAAAAGGAGTTAAGGGTGAAAGGGGGAAGATGTATTGCGGGAAATTCTATTTAAATTCATGAGGAAGAATTTGGAGGACGGAACTTATTGGTCAGATGGAGAATAATATTCAAAAGAGGGTAAAATCAGGAGGGGAAAATGGGGGTAAATGAACTTGAGAAACAACAGCTGAAGAAGCTTAGGACTTTTATTAATAATACACTAGCATTATTTTTTTTCATGGTATTTATTTTTGTTAGCATGTTAATTTTATACTTTCCGATGATAAACATTCTAGATTTTTCATATTTTCCACCAAAGCTCGCAATTTTATCATTCTTGATTTCTCTTGTATTTTCTATTTTGGCGATAAAAAATCTCATTGGTAAAATATTGTTAGCAGTAAACATAGTTCTTATGCTATTCATGATTATTTATGCATCCTGAATAATACAAAAAAATGAACTTTAATGATCACAATGTAAGTTGGAAAAAACCTTTTTTCACCTCATTTTTTAACCAAAATTGTGTTAGTTCCATAGAGCCTGAGGAGAGACGGCAATAAGTAGCTTCATGCGGCAAGCGGGGGAAGTGTTAATACACTTGCCTTGCTTGCCGTTCAGTGATTGGTCCATCTAACTAGCGTTAAACGCTGCCCTCTTTTTTATAATATAGTTCAATTACTGAAATAATTATTTCAGTATTGTTGAAATGACAACAAAAACTACATATAATATTGTTAATGCACTAACGGGCGGGAGGACAAGCCATGACCAAAGAGGAACAGTTCTTGATGGGTTTCAGGAATTTATATAACAAGATGGTTCGTCTTAATAAGGATAAGATGGAAGATAGTCTTAAAGGCTATAAGGCTTCAGAGGTACATTGCATAGAATACATTGAAAAGAATTTGGATTCCAACGTGACAATACTTGCGGAGTTTTTTTATATGACTCGCGGTGCCATAAGTAGATTAACTAAGAAGCTTATAAAAAAAGGCCTTATTGAAAGCTACCAGAAGTGGGATAATAAGAAAGAAATCTATTTTAGGCTTACTGAGCAAGGGAAGGAAATTTATAAAATTCATGAGGACCTGCACAAGGAATTTCAAGAGCGGGACAAAGCCGTATTTGAACAGGTAACCGACGAACAATTTGACAGTATGCTTAGCTTTTTGGAAACGTATAACAGTCATTTGGATGCAGAAATGAAGAAACAGGAAATTGGTATTAAGTCTTGATGATTTCGAATGATGACATGAAATCTAAGGCAGCCCCACTCTAATGAGAACGGGCTGCCTTTTTTTACAATATTTTTGTTGACAAGGAAACAAAATAACGATAATGTTTTGTTGACGAGGAAACAAAACAATATCGTTTGAGGAGAAAATTCAATGTCAAAATTTAGATCACACAATGAACAGAACACAAAACATTCCATAGATAAACATGCTTTAATATTCGGTCTTATCTCTGTGTTTCTTTGCGGAATAGGCTTCAGTATCATAATGCCCGTCGTCCCATTTTTAGTGCAGCCTTATACAAGCAATCCGGGAGAACAGGCTATAGTCGTTACGCTGCTGACCTCTGTTTATGCAGTTTGCGTGTTTTTCGCGGCCCCGGTACTTGGAGCCTTAAGTGACAAATATGGTCGTCGTCCATTGCTATTGCTTTGCCTTTTGGGTTCTGCAATCGGGTATATCGTTTTTGGCTTAGGTGGAGCTTTATGGGTACTATTTGCTGGGCGCATAATAGAAGGCATAACGGGCGGGAGCATAAGCACGATCTTCGCCTATTTTGCAGACATCATTCCTGCAGAACAGAGAACCAAATATTTTGGCTGGGTAAGTGCCGTTGTAGGTGTCGGCACTGTCATTGGTCCGACTCTAGGCGGATTGCTTGCCGAGTTCGGTAATTCTGTACCTCTGTATTTCGGTGCAGCAATAACATTATTGAATGTTGTTTATGGAACCCTATATATGCCTGAGAGCCTCGACAAAAATGATAGACTGAAAGAGATGACCTTTGTTAGACTGAATCCTTTTACACAGCTTGCAAACGTACTTTCCATGAAAAACTTGAAAAGGCTGCTTGTCTCAGCGTTCTTACTTTGGATACCCAACGGATCTTTACAGGCAGTTTTTTCACAATTTACAATGGATACCTTCAGCTGGAAGCCTGCACTAATCGGACTAATGTTTTCGATCATGGGCTTCCAAGACATCATTTCACAAGGTTTCATCATGCCTAAGCTTTTAATGAAACTTAGTGATAAACAGATAGCGATACTTGGAATGGTTTCAGAGATTATAGGCTACAGTCTTATAGCACTATCTGCTTTGTTTTCATTTTATCCTCTTTTTATCGCGGGGATGTTTATATTTGGATTTGGGGATTCGATCTTTGGGCCTTCATTCAATGGGATGCTCTCCAAGTCTGTCGATTCTAGTGAACAAGGAAGGATCCAAGGAGGTAGCCAATCCATTCAGGCTTTAGCAAGAATGATTGGACCCCTCATTGGTGGGCAATTGTATGTAACAATTGGGCATGCAGCACCCGCTTTTATGGGAATGATCCTTATAACAGCGGCAATCGTGGTTTTGCATAAGGGTTTCTATATTAGTGGGTAAATGCCTACTATCAACTATCAAAGTGTCTGAGCGAAATTGGGCAACCAAATAAAGAGCAAGGAGATACATCTCCATGCTCTTATTATGTAAATGAATTGATGAATACGGGTGATTTCATATTAGAGATATCTGTAATTTTAGAAGGGGCGTTAAAAGTCTCAATGGATCTATCCTTCATTTTTAACTGATAAGTACAGCATGAAATTTGATACCACAATCGGAGAAAAAGAAAATGTGATGAGCTTTGAAAAAAACAGAAGATACATTAGAGGAATTAACAGGGCATGGCACTTAATTTCACTGCCATATCAAGATCAGGTCAGTACATATCGACCAATACAAAGATTAATGTACACTGGTGTCAAAAGAGGCTGGATAGATCTTGTTAAGGTAATCAATGAATAGTGGCAAAATCTTATTGTTTTTGATAAAAATACAATCGTGAGAAACAATAACATTTTCTGGACTTTTTGAGAAGGATCATGCTAATGGCAAAGTAAAGTGAAAAAGAAGTTGAAAGGCAAAAAAAAAACAATTCACGCTTTAGTGTTGTGAATTGTTTCTGACTGGTTCAGAAAGATCGAATGGTACAAATTCACCGAATTCTTCCATTTTGTAAACTAAGGAAAGTAAAAGATTTTTCATAATATCGCCTCCCGTAGATATGTTTCCTTTATTATTAACTAATGGATCATTTTGAGCAACACCAATGAAAACGATAACAACCTTCATGAAACCGTACATCATTCCTAAATTACGCTATTATACTTCATTATTCTTTCTCTTTCATAATGGATTGTTTGCACTTATCTGAAAATATATTTTAAGGTTCGATATCAATAAAATAGTGCAGGGAAGCTTAGCTGACCAAAAGAGTGCCGCCCATTACCTCGGAATACAAAAAAACGGTTTATTTTTACGAGTAAGACAACCACTTAAGACCACCCAATCCAGGGCTTACAATCAGGTCGAATGCTTGAAAACTTCCTTTCTTCTCCGCACTACACTCCCATAGAAAAACACCCCAAAATCATATCGTAATCATACGATATGATTTTGGGGTGTTTTTTCTTGTCTCATTTAGATAGGTCTCTCCAGAATGGTGGGGGCACTTTCTTTATATACATGTACTTGGTTGCGACCAGCTCGTTTTGCAGAGTATAAAGCTTCATCCGCTTTATGTAAAAGCTGATATAATGTTTCCCCTATCCCAATTATTGCCTCGGATACCCCGCAGCTTATTGTAACGGAAATGACTTCTGCAGCCGTACTTAAAGCCTGTGTCTCGATATACCTGCATAACTGATTTGCTAAGCTTTCAGCCTCGGATACCGTGCCCTTCAGTGCGAGGACAAACTCTTCACCGCCATAACGAGCAAATAGAGTACCTTCCTTCAGTTGCGTTTGACAAGCACGTACCACATGCTTTAGTAATTGATCGCCAATATGATGACCATAAGTATCATTCACTCTTTTAAAATGGTCTATATCCATTAAAATGATCGTAAATGGCAGCGAACCCTCTTTTGCTAGAGGAAACTCTTTTTCGCATTTTTCAAAAAATGCTCGGCGATTATAAATTTGTGTGAGCTCATCATGATAAGCTAGATGCTCCAACTTCACCTGTAGTCTTTTTAGCTCCGTGATATCAGTGAAAATGATCAACACACCTTTAATATTTGCATGATGCAATGAAGAAGCGCGAACTTGATAAATATGCTTTGAATGATCGATCGCTAATTCAATTTCACAAGTGGACTCACTATTATCTAATTTTAAAGGAAAGGTATCTCCTGATGTAAGTATGAACCAAATCTTTTCAAAGTCCATGCCAAACAAGAGTTTATTCATTTTTGGAAACATGCTTTTACATGCTTGGTTAAACTCTATTAATCGATAAGATTCATCCAATACGATTACACCATCTTTGATACTATTGAAAATCGTATCTTTAGCGATGGGCATAAGAGTGAACATACGTGATGAGCTAATGGACCATAAATATAAAAGTGAAGAAAGCCATAAAACCATTGGCACTGGATCGAATCCTGGGGGAGTATATCCAAGTAAGTATATAAAGGCTGTTAGCATAGGGAAAAATTGCCCGCAAATTAACGAGAATATTTGCAGTCGATAAATCTTGGCTGTCTCTTTCCAGTGAGAGAGTAATAGTAAAAAAGCTACAAACATGCAAGCAAATGTGAAAACACCATGGAACATATACCAAATGCCTATTTCTTGGTGAATATATGGAGCCCCTAAAGCAGGGTCAATTTCAAATACTCTGTAATGTAAATGATGTAAATCATTTGTAGCCACCATTAGTAAACTAATGGAAGGGATAGTGATAAGAAAAATACCTAATTTTCTTGTGATTTTCATTCCAAGATAATGCATGATAAACATTAAACCTAAAGGTGGAGAAAAGGGCATGCCAATATATTCAATGATTGTCCAAAACTTAATTTGTTCAAGCGTTGTTGCCATTAAGCAAAAGGCAGAAGCGAAACAATAAATGGTAATGAAAGCAGAGTAAAGAACAAAAAAATTAGCAATATTGGTATAGTTATAGCGCTTGACAAAAACGTATAGGCATAAATACAAATTAAGTACTCCTGAGGTACAGATTACAGTTATAAAAGCATGGACTGTCAACACTAAACTAGACAACTTTTTTAAGGTGTTCAAGTTTGTAATTAATCGGACTTACATAACCAAGTGTCCCATGAATTCGTATATGATTAAACCAGTGGACATAGTCATGTAATTCCCTTGTTAATTCTTCTAAGCTATCAAAATGTTGACCTTTCACAAACTCTGTTTTGATGATTTTGAACGTTGCTTCAGCTACTGCATTATCATAGGGGCAGCCCTTCGTGCTTAAAGACCGCTGAATATGAAAAGTCTCTAATGCATCGTCAATCAGTTTATTCTTAAACTCATTTCCACGATCCGTATGGAACAACTGTATTTTACGTAGGTCGACCTTGATGGAGGCAAATGCACGATAAACGAGGAAGGCATCTTTGTTTGGGCCTGTACTGAAGCCTACGATTTCTCGATTAAAGAGATCGACAAATACACATACGTAATGCCATTGTTGATTGACTCTTACGTACGTCAAATCGCTTACAATCACCGTCATTTCTTCCTCCTGGTCAAACGCACGGTTTAGTTCATTTTTCTGTTTTGATTCATTACATGATTTCATATGTGGCTTAAATTGAGCTACGGTGTAAGTAGAGACAAGACCCTGCTCTTGCATAATACGTCCAATTCTTCGCCGCGAGGCGATGAGTCCGCGCTTTTTTAATTCTACTTTGATTTTACGTGTCCCATAATTTTGACGGCTTGCCAAAAATATGTCGATCACATCGGATGTAATGTCATCCTCTTTTTCTCTTTCCTTCGCTTCATAATAATAGGTGCTTCTCGGTAGTTGAAGGACTTTGCACATTGCTGATATCGAGTATTTATGTTGATTATTCTGAATCACATTTACTTTCGTCCTAGTATCAGCGCAGCTTGCTTTAAAATGTCATTTTCCATTTCAAGTTGTTTATTTCGTTTTCGGAGTTCGATCAGTTCCTTTTGTTCATCTGTTAGATTCTCTTTTTCCTTAAAGGAACCAGAGTTCTGACTTTGACTCACCCACTTATCCAAAGACGAAGGCGTAAGGTCATACTCACGAATAATCTCTTTTCTTGGTTTCCCGTTTTGGTACAGCTGTACCATCTGTTGTTTGAAATCTTCCCGTAAATGTTCTGCGTTCTCTTTTGGTCATGTAGATTCTCCTCGAATATATTATCTGTAGTCTACTTGACCTTAAAAATTCTGTCCAACTAAGTGTAGCCTATCCAAGCAGTTAATTGCGAATTCACGATATTAAACCCCATTTTGAAAAAACTTTATCATTAATGTAGCATACATGAAAATAAATGGGGAGATTTTGTAGAACAACTTTTTTAGGGTTTAACTATTAAAAAAGAGGTATTGAAAGACTTAGCCAACACTTAATGGATAGCTTTATAAACCTTTTTAATAGGGCTCCATACTTCTTGTAATAATCCGGGTATTGAATCATCAAGAGACTGCCAATCAAATTGGAATCAGATGGATGCGATGATCAAACTTTCAATAAAAAGAATGGAGGTCATGATATTTCAAAAGAACCGTGACTTTTTTTGGGGGGATTTGCACTAAACATTCAAACGGTATTTAAAGCTGCAGGGGGTACATGACAAAATGTATCCCCTGCAGCTTTATATTTGGAAAGTGAAAATTGGCTTTCTATAAAATATTCCTTGCAAGCCACTAAAATCATGATTGTTGGTTCAATGGTGATTGTGATATTCCTGTAACAATCATTCTCTACAATACATGTGAAGTGAAAGGCTTCAAAAAACATGTTTAGGAGCGAACTAAATGAAAACCATGAAAATTTTGCTAGCCATTATATTGACATTGATGGTACTATTCGTCTCGGGCTGCAGTGGGATGCATAAGGAGAAAGACGATGAAGCACAATTAATTGCTGACAACTCAAGTGAAAAGATTGGGTTTTGGAATAAACAGAAAAGAGGTGCGAATTTCATGAATTCCAAATCTTTACCGGAAAACTATAAAGCGGCAAAGCAATATAATATAGAATTTATTCGTTTGGCTCCGGATAAATGGGCAAAGGATCATGATTTCCTGTTTAATGACAAACCTGATGTTCAACCTGAAAGAGATTTTCTGATAGGCAGTGCAAATGATTACAAAGGCATCGATGAGGAGGATTTTGCAGAGTTAAAGGCAGATCTCGATGCTGCGTATGAACGGGGATCAAAAGTTGTCCTGACAGTTCTTAGTCTGCCCGGCAACCGATGGCGACAGTTCAATCATTATGAAAATGATGATCGGATTTGGAAGGATACTAAATATCATGAACAATCCGCAGCATTTTGGAGAGATTTAGCGCAAAGGTTGAAGAATCACCCGGCTGTGATCGGGTATAATTTGATTAATGAGCCACATCCCGAAACAGCTTCTGGATTCAAGGATTTCTGGACGGAAGATTACCGTGAATGGTATAACAAAGTGGAAAATACAGCAGCCGATTTAAATGCATTATATAAAACCATTGTCAATTCCGTTCGTACGGTGGATAAAGAAACACCCATAATCCTAAATTCAGGACTATATGCCACACCATGGGCATTTGAATATTTAAAACCAATTAACGATGATAAGGTTCTTTATGCATTCCATATGTATGAACCATATGAAATGACAAGTCAAAATAAGAGAAAAGGATTTACCTATAAATATCCAGGTACGGTGGTAGTTGGAGAACGGAAAACGGAGAAATTGTTTAATAAAAATGCATTAGAGGAGTTCTTAGAACCTGTATTGAAATGGTCAAAACAAAACAACATACCAGCTAATCGAATCATCGTTGAAGAATTTGGCATAAATCGTTTAGTGGAAGGCTCAGATAGATATATGGCTGACCTAATCTCCATTTTCAATAAACATGGATGGCATTGGGCCTTTTATGCATTCCGTGAAGATACTTGGGAGGGAATGGATTATCAACTCGGGAATAAGGCACCAAAATGGGAATATTGGGAAGCTCTGGAGAATGGAGAAAAGCAAAACCGAGAAGAAATAGAAGTGAAAAATCCGATTTGGGATGTGTTGGAAAAAGAACTGAGGCGGGAATAAGACTATATTGTTATAAAACATGAATAAGAAGTGAAGTCTTATATTTAGGTTTCACTTTTTAGGATATTTAAGGAGAGTTTATCCATGAAAATTTTGATAGCTGATGATGAGAAGGGATTGACAGCCATATTGAAGACTTATTTTGAGAAGGAAGGATTCAATGTGTATGTTGCATACGATGGTGAACAGGCTTTGAATCTCTTCTTCTCCAATAAAATCGATTTGGTTGTGTTGGATTGGATGATGCCAAAATTAAACGGTATGGAAGTCTGCGCCGAAATAAAGAAAATGAGTTTAGTGAAGGTTGTGATGCTTACAGCAAGATCATCCAATGATGATGAATTCCGTGCACTGGATATTGGTGCCGATGAGTATATACGGAAACCATTTGACCCAAGAATTTTGATGATTAGAGTTAAAAAAATGCTTGGTCTGGAAAAAACAGTCGCGATCAGGGATTTAAAAATGGATTTCCCAAGAATGAAAGTATACAGAAATGGTAATGAGGTCAAGCTTTACAAAAAAGAGTTTGAATTGCTGACATTTTTGTATAAGAATAAAGGTCGGATTTTGTCCCGTGATACGCTGTTAACGATGGTATGGGGAATGAGCTATATAGGGGAAGAGAGAACGGTCGACACACACATTAATAGATTGCGTGACAAGATTGGTGCTGATAATATCCTCACGCATAGGGGATTGGGGTATAGCTTTCATGATAAAGAGCAATAAAATAAGCATGAAGCTATTATCAATGGTCACCATCATCATGGTTATCGTTTTCGGTGCATCCTATTTATTGAACAACTATTTCCTTTCTGATTATTATTTGTATAAGATGAAACAAAAAATCACATCGACTTATGATGAAATAAATGAACGGAGTATCAGTGAAATAAAGGAGAGTAAAAGTTCCACTGAAAATACTAACAATGTCACGATTGTCATCATCGAAAACAAAGGGAATATCGATGATTTGAATGAGCGTATGCAATTTAGTCTATATAAAGAGAAAATTCCATTGAACAAGTTTTGGATGACCGAAGATACTTTGAAAAAAGTAAGCGAGGGCATTCCAGTCAAACAGCTTTATAACCAAGGGAAAATTAAATCCAGTTTACTTACCCTATTATATGAGCAGGAAGGGCATCTGGTTTTAATCGGGTCAGTGATTGCCCATAATTCCGATGCCATGAAAATTATCAATCAATTGTATTTTTACTCCATCGTTTTCGGGACCATCATAACTTTATTGTTGGTTGCTTATTATTCCAAAAAAATCATTACTCCATTGGAAAAGCTGAAAAGCGTGGCAAAAGATATTGCCAATTTGGACTTTAAACAAGTAAATATAAGGTCAGGTGATGAAATAGAGGATTTATCTCACAGTATCAATGAAATGAGCTCTCGCTTAAAAAATGCTCATCTGCAATTGGAACAGAAAAATCAACAGTTAAATTCATTGGTATCTAACATATCCCATGAAGTGAAAACTCCTTTATCCTTAATACAAGCCTATACAGTCGGTATAAAGGATGGGCTTGATGATGGTACATATACGAATGTAATTCTAGAGCAGGTGAAGAATACTTCTGATATGGTAGATCACTTAATAATGCTTGCTAAAGTGCAGGCACTGGATATTAACACGGAAACTTTTGATCTAAGAGCGTTTATTCAGCAGCTAATTGTTCATTATAAAATCTTATTGAGTAATAAAGGCATGGAAGTACGCGATGATTTGGCCTCAGCCGAGAAATGCATGGTAAAAGCGGATAAAAGCCAAATGGACATCGTGTTCAACAACCTCATTGGTAATGCGATCAAGTATGGGGAAGGAGCCTTTTTTTTCTTAACACTGAACAATGAAACAGACGGCAGCTTGAGGTTTGAAATTATCAATAAAACGACGGTAGTAAAAGCTGAACATTTACATAATATTTGGGATTCTTTTTATGTGATAGAAGAATCGAGGAATAAGGAAATGTCCGGAACGGGTCTGGGCCTGGCAATCGTCGCCAATATATTGGATAAAAATGATTTAAGATACGAAGCAACTTTAAAAGGGGAGAATATTCACTTTACGATCTGGTTTGAAACACAGTAAAGCATTACCGTGTTTTTTTGGTGTTCATTATTTGAAAGTTGTGTTTCACTTTGCATTAAGCTCAAAAACACCGCCTTCCTATAGGGATGGAGGGGGGATTGGCCGTTACATTCCAGTCTGCATGACTCGGCTTTCCGTTGGTCCGTCCGTGAGATTCTTCGACGCTCTTTCTGTGGATGCGTATCTCCTAAGCGGGAGAGGCTCACACACTTGATTTCCCTCTAAACAAATAGATGTTGCCGCAGATGATGCAGTTTACAAAGCATACAGCTTTTACAAACTACCCGTTGTCTACAAATTGAGGCGTCACCACATTGGTGATGCCTTTTTTGTCATACTGCTGTGACTTTCGGAAGATATGATATGAATTAAGGATGGCTTCAGTTGACTACTAAAAAGACATGAAAAGGGGAAGAACAATGACGCGAGCAAATATGGGTAAGATGATTTTGGCTACATTGATATTGGTAACTGCACTAAAATTAATGGAATTCTTTGATACCACCTACATTTCCACAGAAAAAATGGAAGAAATCCAACAGCTGGTTGATGAATCGAGTGTCGGGAAAATTCAGGTGAACTGGAAAGACGTAACTGCAATAGCAAGTGTCGAATATACATTGGACACAGTGACGACAGAAGAATTAGTAAAAACGACAAGTCTTTTCATGGAGAAGAAAGGAGAGCGATATCGCTTGAAAGAAATGGCTGAAGTCACAGAAGCATTAGCTTATGATGAAAAACAAGTTAAAGAAGTAAAAGCTTTTAGAAAATATTTAAATGAGGGTGGTATTTTCTCGAAAATGGAAAGAGGCGATAGTGTGCAAAGAAGTTTTATTTCTAGCCTAAAGGGGGAGGCCATTGAAAATTATAAAATTTATGGCATCCTTCCCTCTATAACAATAGCCCAAGCCATATTGGAATCGGGTTGGGGGAAGTCGGAGCTCTCAAGGAAGTATAATAATTTATTTGGCATAAAAAGCTATAATTGGGATGGTGAGTCGGCCCATATTCGTACGAGTGAATTTCATGATGAGCATGTCCAAGCTGATTTTAGAGTATATGAAACGGTTTCCGATTCACTTCGTGACCACTCCGTGTTTTTAACTGAAAACCCGAGGTACGAGAGACATGGTTTATTTGCTGCCAAAACTTATATGGAGCAGGCTGCCGCATTACAGGAAGCCGGGTATAGTACGAAGGAAAATGAAGCCGGTGAGAAAATTTATAGTGAGCTATTAATGGAATTAATCAGGCAATATCAATTACAATTGATTGATAGTGAAGCTCATCTTGAATATGGGTAAGGTTCTGATTAAGATACATTCCAAAAATAAATTTCAATAACTTTTGAATCAGAAAAAGGTGAAAAGTGAATAGTAAGTGCTAAGAACAGAAATCATTTCCTTTGCATAGGGTAGGAGGGTATGGTATATTAAAGTGCGAGGAGGGATGAGCAATGGATGAATTGGTAAATGGCCCGGATTCAATGATTGAAGAAGAATGCTGCACGACCTCTTCCAATGGCCGTAAAAGTCATCACTCAGATGCAGTAAAAAAGAATTTAACGACCCGGTTAAATCGGATTGAAGGTCAAATTCGAGGTATTAAGGGTCTGATCGAAAAAGATACGTACTGTGATGATGTAATTACCCAGATAGCTGCCACTCAAAGCGCAATGAATAGTGTTGCCAAGATATTATTGGAGGGGCATTTAAGGAATTGCGTCGTGGAGCGGCTGAATGAAGGCGATACAGAGGTCATAGATGAAGTGCTTGTTACGATACAAAAATTAATGAAGAAATAAGGAGTGTCGATCTGTCATGGAAAAAGTAACATTGAATGTAAGTGGAATGTCTTGTGGTCATTGTGTCAACGCTGTTGAAGGGAATGTAGGAAAACTGGATGGTGTGGAAAGTGTGAACGTGCATTTGGATTCGGGTAAAGTGGATATAGCGTTTGATCTTGATAAAGTATCACTTGGAAAAATTAAAGAAACGATTGATGATCAGGGTTATGATGTCGAGTAAGTCATGAGAGTGCTTTTAGGGCACTTCTTTTTTACAAAAAAATATACCCCTTAGCGGTATAGGGAGGCGAGGCTGGTATGAGCGATTCCATGAAGGAAACGAGTATGCAAATTTCAGGGATGACTTGCGCTGCTTGTGCTAACCGAATTGAAAAAGGGTTAAACAGGCTGGAAGGCGTTAAGGAAGCTACCGTTAATTTGGCTTTGGAGAAGTCAGTCGTTAAATACGACGCTGAAATGATAAGCGATACCGATATTGAAATGAAAATCCAAGATCTTGGCTACGATGTCGTAAAAGAGAAAAGGGAATTCACGATTACAGGCATGACCTGTGCTGCCTGTGCAACGCGAATAGAAAAAGGGTTGAATAAATTGGACGGCGTGAGCAAGGCCAATGTGAACTTGGCGCTCGAACATGCCACCGTTGAATATGCTCCTTCAGAAATCACTCCGGCTGATATCATACAAAGAGTCGAAAAGCTTGGGTATGGAGCGATCATAAAGGAAGATTATAGGGAATCAGCTGATTTCCGCCAAAAGGAAATTCAAAGGCAAAAGAAAAGGTTCATCTTTTCGATCATGTTATCGTTTCCGTTGTTATGGGCAATGGTGAGTCATTTCAGGCTTACTTCGTTTATCTATATGCCTGATTTCCTCATGAATCCATGGGTGCAAATGGCATTCGCCACACCTGTACAATTCATCATAGGAAAGCAGTTTTATGTAGGGGCGTATAAGGCATTGAAAAATAAAAGTGCCAATATGGATGTTTTAGTCGCAATGGGTACATCGGCAGCTTATTTTTTTAGTGTCTATCAGGCCATCATTTCAGTTGGGTCCCATCACCATGCGGCACAGCTTTATTTTGAAACAAGTTCCATTCTGATTACCCTCATTCTATTAGGGAAGCTTTTCGAAGCAAAAGCAAAAGGCCGTTCCTCCGAGGCTATCAAAAAGCTGATGGGTCTCCAGGCAAAGACGGCTTTGGTGCTAAGGAATGGAGAGGAGCGGGAAATTCCCCTTGAAGAAGTGCTCGTAGGTGATCTCGTTTTGGTGAAGCCAGGTGAAAAAATCCCTGTGGATGGGGAAGTCGTCGAAGGGAACTCAGCCGTCGATGAATCCATGTTAACGGGAGAAAGCATTCCAGTCGATAAAACGATCGGTGCTATAGTGATTGGTTCTACCTTGAATAAAAATGGTTATTTGAAAATGAAAGCAACAAAGATCGGCAAGGATACAGCTCTTTCCCAAATCATTAAAGTCGTTGAAGATGCTCAAGGTTCGAAAGCTCCCATTCAGAGGCTTGCTGACAGAATTTCCGGAGTGTTTGTTCCTATCGTTGTCGGGATAGCCCTTATAACTTTCCTCGTATGGATCATTTGGGTGAATCCTGGCGTCTTTACATCAGCTTTTGAAGCGATGATTGCGGTGCTCGTCATAGCCTGTCCCTGTGCTTTAGGTTTGGCAACGCCAACTTCCATCATGGCTGGATCAGGGCGGGCTGCAGAATTCGGAATCCTCTTTAAAGCAGGGGAGCATCTGGAAACGACGCATCGTATCGATACGGTCATTTTGGATAAGACGGGTACGGTAACGAATGGAACCCCGGTGCTGACTAATGTCATCGTCGGGAATGGCATGGAGGAAGAAGAATTCCTCTCACTTATCGGTGCAGCTGAAAAGCAATCTGAACATCCACTTGCCGAAGCAATCGTCCAAGGAGTTCAAGCAAGAAAGATAGCACTTTCCGACGTTAGGGAGTTTGAAGCAATACCTGGTTATGGGGTAAAAGCGGTCGTGAAGCAAAATATGCTATTGGTTGGAACGCGTAAACTGATGAAGCGAAATAATGTGGATATCGCTTCGGCGGAAGCGGTTATGGAAGAACTTGAAGCGCAAGGAAAAACAGCCATGATCGCCAGCATCGAAGGAGAATATGCTGGAATCATAGCTGTTGCGGATACAATTAAGGAAACTTCCTTAGATGCGATCGCCAGGTTAAAAGCGATGGATATCGAGGTCATCATGATAACCGGAGATAATCAACGGACGGCTAATGCCATCGGCAATCAAGTGGGCATTGACCAAGTAATTGCCGAGGTCCTTCCTGAAGGGAAGGCGGAAGAAGTGAAAAAACTCCAGAATTCCGGTAAAAAAGTCGCGATGGTCGGTGATGGCATAAATGATGCACCTGCACTTGCCCTGGCTGATATCGGCATGGCTATCGGAACCGGCACGGATATAGCGATGGAAGCAGCGGACATCACCCTGATCCGCGGTGATTTAAACAGTATTGCCGACGCAATTCTCATGAGCAGGAAAACGATGCGGAATATTAAACAAAACCTGTTTTGGGCCTTTGCTTATAACGTAATCGGAATACCGATCGCGGCAATCGGGCTGCTTGCCCCTTGGTTAGCTGGAGCTGCAATGGCCTTCAGTTCTGTTTCAGTCGTATTGAATGCGCTCCGCCTTCAAAGGGTGAAGCTCTAAAGGCTCGTTTTTTACAATGAAGGCATTGGTACTCGTACCAATGCCTTTTTTCCTATTTGCTCAATTAACTTTCTGGAATAATGGTAACGGCAATCGTCCTTACAGGTGCATCTTTTTCTTTTCCAGAGGAGTGGTAGTATTTAGTCATCAAATCATTTAATTCATTTTGAAATTGCATAAATCGATCCTCAGCAAGCTTTAATTCCACTATAGAGAAGGTTGCACCATCTTCCTTACCGTTTCGTTCTTCCATTTTCGTCAAATAACTTTGGTATTGGGTCATAAGTGATAATTGATAAAGGGAAACATAATCCAGCTTCTTCTCAGCGGAAGCTTTTTTCCAATCTTCCACATTGATTGTAGCTTCCATTTCATTTAATGCGTAATATTTTTCCGAAACGGATTTGACCTTTTTTTCTTTAATGATGCGGATAATGCCAGCATCCAGCATAGCTTGTATATGTCTATATAGAGTTGCTTGAGGCACTCCTTCAATGGTTTTTACCATTTCCAATGGAGTCATGCCATGTTCTTTATTCCTCATCAGGACCTGTGAAATTTTCATTCGTACCGGATGCATTAAAACTTCAGCTTTATTGGCCATACGTTTCTCCTCGTTAGTAGTTTAATCGTATTCTTATTATAAATAATGAGAATGGGTATTGCAATATTTCGTACCGGCAGTTATTATTATCATTATCGATAATGATAATAAACTTCGGGGGGAAGTGTAAGAAATGCAGGTGCATTATGGAATAGAAGATATAGGAAGTATGGATGTAATGGCTTATCTTCCTTTGATTTTGCCGTTTATGGCTGTGGCTTTCCTATTGGTTTTAATTGCTTTGATTGATTTGTACAGACATAGAAAATCGAGGGATAATCTCCTTATATGGACCGTTGTCATCTTGTTTGTCAGCACGATCGGTCCAATTTTGTACCTTGTTATCGGCAGAAAGGATCGCTGGAGATGCTGAAACTTGAAATCAGAAATGTGACAAAAGCATTTGATGGAAAAGTCGCTGTGGATAATTTCTCGATGGATGTGAGGGCGGGGGTATGTGTCGGCTTGATTGGACCGAATGGTGCGGGGAAATCCAGCTTAATAAAAGTGATTTCAAATGTCATCGATCCGGACGGAGGCGAAGTTTTGCTCGATGGACAAAACATATCGAAAATGAAAAGCCAAATTGGTTATCTGCCGCAGTATCCTAATTTTTATAATTGGATGACGGCAACCGAAACACTTACGTTTATGGGGCGCCTTTCAGGATTGCTAAAACGGGACTTAACAAGCGCCATCCCGGAAATCTTAGCAAAAGTGGGTCTGTATGGTGAAGAGGATTCCAAGGTTGGCACATTTTCCGGCGGCATGAAACAGAGACTTGGCATTGCTCAAGCTTTGCTGCATAGTCCTTCGCTTATTGTTTTGGATGAACCCGTTTCCGCATTAGATCCTATTGGTCGAAGGGAGGTGTTGAACCTGATTGGAGAAATGAAAAAAGAAACGACGATTTTATTATCAACTCACATTTTAGGCGATGCGGAAGAAGTATGCGATAGGTTTGCCATTGTGAAAAAAGGAAGAAAAATAGAGGATGCCACAATCGCTAATCTATTAAACCGTAATGGGAAAAATAAGCTTTGCGTAAAAATCGCAGCGAAGGATCAAAAATGGATAGGCATCGTAAAAAACCTCCCTTGTGTGAAAGGTGTGGAGGTCATTGGGACAGAAGTCAATATACATGTGGACAACATCGATGAAAATAAAACACTAGTCCTTAAAAATGCACTCGAGCATGAAGTGGACATTATAAAATTCGAAATGAAAAACGATACTCTAGAAGATATTTTCCTGAAATTGGTGGTCATGAAATGAATGCCTTTAATGTACTAATGAAAAAAGAATTCATGCAAATGTTGAGGGACAATAAAGTTATTTGGCTGCCACTCGTTTTTATTTTATTAGGCATGACACAGCCGATAGTAACCCATTTAATGCCTTCCATCGTCAAAGCATTGGCCGGGGGGCAAGGAATCATGATCGATCCGAATATGATGGCATTAAAAGGAGGAGAGGTGTTAGCCAGTACATTAGCTTCGCAATTTGACCAGCTCGGTCTTATGATCCTTGTCATCTCCATGATGGGGATGATACAGACGGATAAAGCAGATGGCATGTTGGCCTTCATCTTAACGCGGCCTGTTACCGTAAGTTCCTATATTGCAGGTAAAATCGCCTCCCATTTTATAATCTCAGCTATTAGTGTAGTACTTGGATATGTTGCTTCCACTATATTTGTAAATTACCTTTTCACTAATGTACCATTTTCACGTATGATACCTGCACTTTCATTATATCTTGTATGGGTTCTCTTTATTGTCACTTTTACAGCGATGATCAGTACTATCATTACTGGTCAAGGAGTAATCGCTTTAATTTCGATAGTCTTCCTAATAGGCTGCAGAATCTTCGTCGGTTTAAGTCCTTTACTCGATATAATCAATTCAGCCAGTATGAGCAAACATGCCATGACGTTACTCATCACAGGCAGAATAAGTTCACAGGCAGTAATCAACCTGCTTGTGACGTCATTTTGGATCATACTCATGCTAAATGTAACCCATTATTGGATTGTAAATAAAAAATTCAATCATGAATAAGGACGTGTATTCTATCTAAATGGAAGCCGATGACAAGCGAGCATTGGCTTTTTTTATAGGAAAAAGCCTTGAGAGGTTCTCCTCATGAATTGGCACGATTCAGCTCTCAATTCAGCAACAATTAGAAAATTTTCACAAGATTAATTAATCGTGTAAATAATAGAAAAAAATGAAACAAACGAATGAAAAAATGGTAACATTTAGATGGTGATTGTTTTGGATAGGAGTTGATATGTGAAGAGAGGCATAACCAATATGTAAAATTATTAGAATGCTATGTAAAAGTAATGGTACAAAAAAATTGAAAAAAGATTCGGTGATTATGTGAACAAACGAAAAAGTTATTTTGATTCCAATCTGGCTCTGTTAATTATCATGTTGATGATTTTCAGCAGCGTTAGTTTATACAGCGCGCAAAAATATGCACAGTTAAATGTGGATTATTCCCAACAGCAAATTGTATGGTTTGTCATAAGTGGTTTGATTGTGCTGGTCATTTTTTATTTTGATTTTGAATCGATCATGAAACTGACTCCGTATATATATACATTCGGCATACTGCTGCTATTGTTCGTCTTATTAGGACCAGAATCGATTGCCCCGGTCAGGAAGGGGGCGAAATCGTGGATTGAAATTCGAGGATTAGGCTCGATACAACCCTCCGAGTTCATGAAAATCTTTTTAATATTGATGCTGTCCTATATCCTGACTAAACATATTGATAAGTTTCCAGTAGGCGATATAAGGTTTGATATCAGGCTATTATGTAAGATGGGGCTGCTGGCAGCTTTGCCAATTGGTCTAACCCTGTTGCAAAACGATTTTGGAACTTCATTGGTAATGGCCGTCATCACCATGGGGATTATTCTCGTATCGGGAATCAATTGGAAGATGATCGCATCTGTGGTTACGGTAGTGGTCGGGTTTATATGTTCCCTAGTTATTACTTATTTGTATGATCCCAACCTATTATTGGGCTTATTGGATGGGTATCAATTGGATAGGATCAATTCTTGGCTCGATCCATTTGGCCATGGGCAGGGAATCGGGTACCAATTGAAGCAATCCATATTGGCAATCGGTTCCGGGATGACGGAAGGGAAAGGCTTCAACCAAAGCGATGTCTACATTCCTGAGGCGCATACCGATTTCATATTTACGATAGTTGCCGAGGAGTTTGGGTTCATTGGGGCGAGTTTGTTAATATCCCTTTATTTCTTCATTATTTATAAAATCGTTGCGACAGCTATGAATTCCTCTTTTTTCGAATCCTTTATTTGTGTAGGTGTCATCTCCTTCTTGACCTTTCACATCTTTCAAAATATCGGAATGGTCATCGGACTCATTCCCATCACGGGCATTCCGCTGCCTTTGATGAGCTACGGAGGGAGCTCGGTAATGGCTACGATGATGGGGCTTGGATTGGTATTGAATGTTTCATTGAAGAAAAAGGATTACATGTTTTCTAATGAGTGACAAATTATATCCTCATGTTAGCTTCTAGATCAAGCGATGCTTGGTCTTTTTGTAGCTAAAAAAGCAGATAAATCGAGTGATATTGAAGCCATGTCACCGATCAGCTGATGTATTAAACGCACGCAAGTGGTGTTGAGCCAGGGCGACCACTAAGTGCATGATTGATACATTCCTTTATAGTTAGGGCGATTATCGATATAATAAATGTAAATCACTTATATAAAGGAGCAACAAATAATGACGAAGATTGATGAAACAAGGGATCTTATTATTAAGACATCCTTGGCTTTGTTTAATAAAAAAGGTTATAGTCAAACATCTATTCAGGATATCATGAGTGAATCGGGCTTACCTAAAGGGGCAATCTACAGAAGGTTTGAAAACAAAAACGAAATCGCTCTTGCAGCTTTTGATTACGCAGGAGGTATTATTTGGAGTCATTTCTTTGAGGCTACTAAGTCTATGGGAACAGCAACAGAGAAATTAATCGCAATGTGCCATGTTTATCAGGATGCGGTATATAATCCGCCAATTGAGGGAGGTTGCCCTTTACTCAATACAGCAATTGAGAGCGATTTTGGTTTCCAGGAGCTTCATGAGAAAGCTTCGGAAGCTTATAATCAAACATTACTTTTTATTCAATCTGTCATTGAAGAAGGGATTAGAAATCAAGAATTTCGTCAAGACGTTAATTCTTATTCACTTGCTTCCTTTCTGTTTTCAACTATTGAAGGTGCAGTGATGGCAAGCCGTTTATCACTCAATAATGATCACATGTTCCACAGTATTGAACAAGTTGAAGTATTGTTGCAGCATTACAAGAATGGAAGGTAGGAGGTACTTTTGCCTTCCGTTCAATAAGTTTTCACATTTTCACAGGTTGCATAAATATGTTTCCTAAGATAGAATACAATTATCGGACCGGACGGTTCGGTCCTAGATTATTCGATGAAAAGCGAGGGATTTATTGATGCATATTCAAGTTGTGTTATTTGATGGTTTTGATTTACTGGATGCAATTGCTCCTTATGAAGTTTTTACTGCTGCGGCGATGTATACCAATCAAGAGTTAACGGTGGAATTAGTAACAGCAGAAGGAAAACGTATGGTGAAAAGTGGTATTAATGACTTGATGATTCCAGCGAGCGGTAAGCTTGACGTAACTCGCGGAGGAATCATCCTTGTGCCTGGCGCATCCGGGTCAGTCAATGGGGATGGACCCGATTCAGTGCCAACAAAGCTAAAGCGCGCGATGGAGACGGATTTAAGTAACATGTTAAAAAATGCTTTTGATAATTCAGACATACTCGTGTCGACAGTTTGTGGAGGTTCTCTCATTCTTGCAATGAAAGGTTTATTAGTCGGTCGCCATGCCGTAACGCATCATATGGGAATGGAATTATTAGCTGCGACGGATGCAATTCCTATTAATGCACGAATTGTTGATGACGGAAATTTAGTAACCGGCGGTGGTGTTACTTCGGGAATTGATGTGGCCCTATATTTAATTGACCGAGAATTAGGTCCTCGTATTGCGCACGCAGTTGAACAATTATTCGAATATGAACGGAGAGGGACAGTGTGGAGAGCAGTAGGAGATGCACCAAAAGAAGAAAAAGAAATTGAAGTAACAACGGCCTCTCCTCCCCTCCCATCTATGAAAGGCGGATTGGATAATACCTTCGTTGGGGAATGGGACACGACTCTTTCAACACCGATTGGTAAGCTAACAGTTCTTTTGAATCTATTTTCTGAAGACGGACGATTCTACGGGACCGCTAAGCAAGGAGACGATATCGCTACATTAGAGAATCTTATAATTGAAGGCGATCGATTAAAATGGTCTATGTTGTCAACGAAGCCAATGCGTTTAAATTTGAAATTCTCTGTTTCGGTAAATGGAGACAGTATGTCTGGTGAAGCGAAAGCGGGAATGCTGCCTTCATCAAAACTAGTTGGGCACCGTGTGCTATAGGGAGTCACAAAGGATATTACTTACTGGATAAGGAGTTAAATATGTATCAGTTATTGGTGTTCATTCATGTAATAAGCGCGATATTTCTTGGAAGCTTTCTTGTGCTTCCATGGATGATTAAGACAATATTTTCTCGTACGGGTGATGAGTTTATTGGATTTCTTCGAATGGCTTTAAGCTTTCTCCGTTCTGGTCACTATGCGCTTATCTTTCTAATGGTAAGTGGGGGGTGGATGGTAACAGGATATTCAGCGTTTCCATCAATCCTGTGGGTGAGTATAGCTGTTGTTCTGCTTTTGTTGATAGGTGCACTTATGGGAATGATTCTCAAAACCTTAAAGAAAATCATTAAGGAAGATTATCCTAGTAATCACTTCGCGGAAAATCTTACAAAGTTAAGAACGATGAGTTGGGTGATGTTTTTAACGATTTTAATTGCTGTTTTAATAATGACGAATCCAAATTTACTTAATGTTTAGGAGGAAGGATAGACACATTGAAAGATAATGCTAAAGTAATAAGGACTATCATGTTAATTATTCCGTTTATGTGGGTACTTCATACCCTTTCGAAAAACTTTATGGTCGATCCCGATTTTCAAGGGTTTCTATCAAAAAAAGACGAGCTATTAGCACATGAATCGTTGTGGGTGGTTATTATTCGTATTCACATTATATTAGCCACCACCTCACTCATAACCGGTCCTCTTGGAATGATTAAGTCAATTAGGGTCAAGTTTTTAAAATTTCATCGGTGGAATGGCCGTATTTATGTTTTATCAATCGCTTTGAATTACATTCCTGGATTGTACGTGTCATTCTTTGCAACGGGAGGTTGGCTAAGTACTGTAGGCTTTCTTATCTTAAACACCCTTTGGATAACCACAACACTACTTGGCTATTCGTATATTAAAAAGAGACAAGTACTTGCACACAGCAAGTGGATGATCAGAAGCTTTTTTCTTTCCTTTGCCAACATGATCATTTATATAATTGTCGCGATTTTTCACAATGCACTAAGTTTTTCTTACGACACTTCATACACGATGGCAGTTTGGCTTTGCTGGATTCTTAATATTTCGTTAGCAGAGTTGTTAATCAGAAAGAAGATAGTCTAGGCGGATTTTGTAAAACGAAAAAAATTGACGATTCGAATTTCTTTGTTTTACATTTTAATTTTCATAGTAGAGCTTCCTCCTTAAGATGAGTTTTGGTTTGGGTATACTCTCATCATACTGAGGGGCTCTATTTTTTTTGAAGAAGAAATTTAGTGCTCTACAGGTATATAACGAAGCAGGATAGTTGATTAGGAAAGATCTGCGAAGTTGTAGAGTGTCAACCTGGTGATATTCTACAGTATCAAAAAAATTCATTCACATTAGTTGAATAAAGGAGAGTATCCGATCTCGCGACTAGATGAAATGTGGGCTTTTTAAGTGCAAAAAAACAGCCTGTTAGCTGCCTGTAATTTCAATCGGGAAATTATTACAACGAAGGGAGTCTTGATGGCGTTTCTTATCTTTTATTTGCGGTATATCGCAAAGAACCGGATCTCGTAATTTTTGCTGCCGATATCCTTAAGTAAGGATTTTATTGGTCGCCGTATCGCTCTTCTAATCAATCTCGGTCGAATTCTTTAGGTGCAGCTATCATTCGGTCATTTTCATCCGAAGATGTGTTCACATCTCTTCACACCATGCTTCGTAACTTGGCCAACTCTTTAGGTGATCAATTATCTGTCAAAAAGATCATCCAAGGATGTATACGGCAAGTGTTGAGCGAACAAGTAGTCAACTTGTGAAAGAACATTTTTAGTTTTTACATTCGTTGAAAACCAATCGTTTCCTTTTCTTGCCCTAGTAAATTCAATAGTTTGTCTAATTCCTGACTAATATGTAATGTGTTTGGGGCAGTGAATCCATACTTTAATGCGGTGGTTATTAACTCTTTTCTCAATATCTCGATTTTCTCATGTAATGCTTCCATACTATCCAATGCAAAATCCCTCGAGTACTATTTTTTTGGTATAAATTCTATTATTACATAAATTGGGATGTTTTTAAATAAAAAGTAAGTATTTACTTATGAATTTTTATTCAAGCGTTCGTAAGTCCTAAATGATGGGGTCTTTTTCGACCAGCAACATGCTTTTGGTCCGATCCATCTTTTACAATGACTACGAAGCTGCCGGATATCATGGCGGCAGATCCGTTCGATGCTACTTACGCTTGTTATTTGTAATGATTGAATGAATGATTCATGAAGAAAAATAGGAGGAAGGACTGTGTGGTTTTTAATGGTTTATAGGTCGGTGGAAATGTAAAAGTCAACATGTGTACTGCCTTGGCTTCATAAGTAACTAAAGTCTTGAATGCATCTCCCTAAAATATGCAATCTTTGATTTACACTTCTTCATACAACATTAAAAATGCCCTTCTATACTTGAAGCAGATTCAAACATTAGGAGGGGAAAGACCTGTGAATAATGAAAGAGCAATGGACGACTTGATTAAGAATTGGAGCGAATTAGGCAAGAATATGGACAGGCGGAATTTTATCCAGGGAGCAAGCAAGCTTGCCGGGCTTTCATTAGGTCTTGCCCTAGCCCAGTCAATGGGAGGGATCGAAGTGAATGCCGCCCCGAAATTCAGTGATTACCCCTTTACTCTCGGTGTAGCTTCAGGTGATCCGCTCTCGGATGGTGTGGTTTTGTGGACAAGGCTGGCACCTGATCCATTAAGTGGTGGAGGGATGCCCCATGAAGCCATTGCCGTTAAATGGGAAGTGGCTAAGGATGAACATTTCAGAAAAATCGTTCAGCATGGTAAGGAGATCGCCAGGCCTGAGCTTGGTCATTCGGTGCATGTGGAAGTAAGCGGGCTAAAACCGGATAAAGTGTATTATTACCGGTTTAAAAGCGGCGGGGAAGTAAGTAAGATCGGGAGGACGAAAACACTTCCCTCCATGAATTCAACCGTTTCGAGTCTGTCCTTCGCTTTTGTTTCGTGCCAGCAATTCGAGCATGGATATTATACGGCCTATAAGCATTTGGCAAAAGAAGATTTGGATCTTGTCTTTCACCTAGGAGATTACATATATGAATACGGGCCGAATGAATATGTTTCCTCTACAGGTAATGTACGTGTACATAATAGTCCTGAAATCATCACACTTGAGGATTATCGCAATAGATATGCTCAGTACCGCTCAGATACTCATTTAAAAGCGGCACACGCAGCATTTCCATGGGTCGTTACTTGGGACGATCATGAAGTTGAAAATAATTATGCAAATGTGATCCCGGAAAAAGGACAATCCGTAGAGGCGTTCATCAAGAGAAGGGCAGCTGCCTATCAAGCTTATTATGAGCATATGCCTCTCCGTAAATCGTCGTTGCCAAAAGGAGCGGATATGCGGTTATACCGGAATTTCTCATATGGTGACCTTGCTTCATTCTTTGTACTTGATTCACGTCAGTACAGGGACGATCAGGCAAACGGAGACGTCAGCTCACCACAAACCGCTGAATCTCTTGATCCGAAGCGTACATTGCTCGGATCAGAGCAGGAACGTTGGCTGACGGAAGGTCTTTCGAATTCAAAAACGAGGTGGAATGTGCTGCCACAGCAAATTTTCTTTGCCCAGCGTAATTATGGAACGCCTACCGCTCCAAAATTCAGCATGGATTCATGGGATGGGTACCCGGCAGCACGTGATCGTTTGATTGATGTCATAAAAAGCAGCAACATCGAAAACCTGGTTGTATTGACTGGTGATGTCCATGCAAGCTGGGCCGCCAATCTGAAGCAGGACTTCAATGATCCAAATTCGCGGATTTTCGGTGTGGAGTTTGTCGGTACGTCCGTCACATCCGGTGGCAATGGGGCAGACGTGCGCGCCGATACGGAGAAAATACTAAATCAGAATTCACATATTAAGTTCTTTAATGATTACCGCGGATATGTCCGGTGCAAAGTAACACCTGAACAGTGGAAGGCAGACTATCGAGTAGTTCCTTTCGTCACGGAACCTGGAGCCGATATTTCGACAAGGGCCTCCTTCGTTTTCGATAAAGACCAAACAGGCCTACGGAAGGTAGCATCAGCCTCGGTTACGGAAGGTGTCCAAAAAACGAGTGAAGTCGAGGAGGACCGCACGCGCGCACATGGTCGCGCACATGAAAAGCAAAAACTGAAGCAGCGAGGCAAGGTAACGAATTGAGTAAGCGACCAGGGACTTTTGTATGCAAAATAATATTGGAAAAGGATTGGAGTGAAATTGGATGCTTTCTAATATCGGGATACCAGGGCTAGTCATCGTTCTCGTGATTGCATTGATCATTTTTGGACCTTCGAAGCTACCGGAAATCGGGCGTGCCTTCGGCCGTACTTTGACCGAGTTCAAAAGTGCAACCAAAGGATTGGTGAATGATTCAGATAAAGAGGATGAAAATGAGAAAAAGTCAGCATTAAAAAAAGGTTGATTATGAAGATAGAGCGGGTGGAAGGGGTCGCCCGTTCCTTTTTGCTTATTGTGATTGGGGAAGGGAAGCCGCTGATGAAGCTTTCGACCAATAAAGATTTTAAAAAGGAGTGATGAAGGTGGGGAGTGAGGAAGTGCATGTTATGGAGCATATGGAAGAGCTCCGAAGCAGAATCATTAAGACGTTGATAGGATTTGTCGCCGCCTTCATAGTGAGTTTTATTTTTGTCCAGGATATTTATGAGGTGCTCATAAAAGATATGGACGGGAAGCTTGCCGTGCTCGGTCCAAGTGATATCCTCTGGGTATATATGATGATCGCTGCGGTTTGCGCGATTACCGCAACGATACCGCTGGCAGCCTATCAGTTATGGCGCTTTGTAGCGCCTGCGTTGAAACCGGAGGAGAGAAAAGTGACATTCCGATTCATTCCTGGGTTGTTCATATTATTCATCACTGGCATCGCGTTCGGTTATTTTGTGTTATTTCCGATAGTGCTAGGTTTCCTCACCTCCCTATCTGCCGGGCAATTCGAGATGGTTTTTACAGCGGAAAAATATTTTCGGTTCATGATTAATTTGATCTTGCCGTTCGGGATCTTATTCGAAATGCCGCTTGTGGTCATGTTCCTCACCAGATTAGGAATCATCAATCCTGCAGTGCTGAAAAAGTCGCGCAAGATTTCTTATTTCGCCCTTGTTATCATCTCAATATTGATCACGCCACCTGACATCATTTCGGATATTATGGTCATCATCCCTTTGCTCATGCTTTATGAAATGAGTGTCCAGCTTTCCACCATCGTTTATCGAAAGAGGCTTATGAAAGAAGAGACAGCTTTACATGTAGCATGAAACATAACTTTTACAGGGGTAATTCAATGGTACACAACAGAACGCTGAGCTTAATGACCCAATATCTTTACCGTAAAATAATAGTTGGTGTGATGATGATTATGGCGGTGTGCGTTTCGTTTTTGGTGAAATTATAATGAAGTCGTGCGTGCAGGGCTTAAATGACTATATGGTAACGAGTAACATGCTCAGGATTATAGGGGCATGTTTATTTTTATCAATTTGAAGGAGAGTGGTTTCTTTTTAGCGAATAATTGTCAAATTGAGACCGTGAACTAAATTTGACTTAGAGCCTCTTCATACTCAGATGGAAAGAAAAGAGTGAGTTATTTAAATGTATTTGACCAAGATTTTTAAATAAGCATATATAGTCAGCTTGTAAAATGGAAAGGGGAGGTGTGTAATGAAGGATTTGTTGAAAATTCTTATCGGAAATGTGTCCATGACCTTTGCTTATGCATATTTGATCGTGCCTAATGAGATCATTAACGGGGGCGTAACCAGCTCCGCCTTGTTATTGCATGCATTATCGGGTTATAACATCGCCATGCTGGCCAATGCTGTTACAGGATTCTTGTTAATCATATGTTTAGTTTTCCTCGGAAAAGAGTACTTTGTTAAGTCGATTGTAAGTTCTCTTAGCTATATGCTGTTTTTTAATTTTTTTTATTCACTGAATATACGTTTGGATTTAAATATCGTTTTAGTGGTAGTAATATCGTCGATTTTAATAGCGATAGGTTACTATTTATGTATAACGGCACATGCCTCCACGGTTGGTTTTGATGTCATTGCATTAATTTTACATCATAAAAATGAAAAAATGGACATTGCAGCGACAATAAGGATCATTAATTTGATCGTGCTGGTCCTTGGGTTTCTTGTTTACGGATACACCTCGATCATTAAGGGAGTAGCATATACCTTGATCTTTTCATATCTGTTAAAGAAAATGCTGAATAGAAAACAACATTCGGTAAAGTCAGATAAAGATCTTAAGGAAGATGATAGCTACAGAGTGAAGGAACTATGAAAGCTTTTTTTACATCTTTTTTGTAATTAAATATATCACATTTCGTTATCTAAATATTCTGATTTTTATTGACTTTGGAAAATGGTGAGTGTATTATACACATAGAAAGTGGTACTAACGTCATGACGTAATGATGTTAGTTCTTTCTAATATGGATACCGGAAAGGAGGAATATGGACATAGAAACCTTGTATGTAAGATGATGGCATTTTCCTGTGTAGGATAAGAAAACCGGCGCTTAAAGAACCACTATCCTTATGAAAATGAATGGGCAGAAAGTGTAAAAAGCTTAGTTTTTACATTCAAGTGAATATCTTTAGTTGATTTCCAAAATATTGAAAGTTGGTGGAGAGTATGAAACATCAACAGGAAGAGCTGAAGCCAGGTCTGAAACAAAGGCATTTGACAATGATATCATTGAGTGGGGTCATTGGAGCTGGTTTATTCGTTGGAAGTGGTATCATTATCGGTCAAACGGGCCCAGGAGCAGTGCTCTCATATGTTTTGGCTGGCCTGATTGTTGTCTTAGTGATGAGGATGCTTGGGGAAATGGCTACAGTAAATCCTGACACAGGATCTTTTGCCGTGTATGCAAGAGAAGGAATCGGTGAATGGGCCGGTTTCACCACAGGCTGGTTATATTGGTTTTTTTGGGTGATCGTCATTGCTTTGGAAGCTACAGCAGGGGCTGCGATCATACATGGCTGGATTCCCTCGATTCCTGTCTGGGTCATAAGTCTGTCATTGATTATCCTTTTGAAACTGACGAATATTTTTTCCGTTAAATCGTTTGGTGAGTTTGAATACTGGTTTTCCATTACAAAAATAATCAGTATCATCCTATTTTTGTGTCTCGGCCTGGCAGTGATTTTTGGCATTATGCCAACGATAAAAGCACCTGGTGCCTCCAATCTCTTGAACTTTGGCGGCTTTATTCCAAACGGGATAAGCTCAGTACTTGTAGGCGTCGCGATTGTTTTCCATGCTTTTGTAGGCGTGGAGATTCCTGCGATTGCAGCTGGTGAGACCAGTGATCCAGTCAAATCCGTTAAAAATGCATTGAACAGCGTGGTTTGGAGAATCCTGATTTTCTATATCGGGTCCATTGCTGTAATAGTGACCATTTTGCCTTGGAATTCAGCATCCTTGCTGAAAAGTCCATTTGTTGCCGTCCTGGAGCTGATGGGCATTCCTTCAGCTGCTTTAATCATGAATATCGTGATTCTGATTGCCTTGCTTTCCTGTTTGAATTCAGGTTTATATACGAGTTCCCGTATGTTATTTTCTCTTGCACAAAAGGGGGATGCCCCAAAGCTTTTCGCAAGCGTTAGTAAGAATGGTGTTCCTATTCTTGCAGTATTCGGTTCTACTTTATTTGCCTTCATCAGCACCATTTTCAGTTATATCTCTCCTGATAAGATTTTTTTCTTTCTGGTGAATTCCTCGGGAGGAGTCGGAATACTGGTCTATTTATCGATTGCCGTTTCCCATCTCCGATTAAGGAAGCGAATGGAGAAAGAAAATCCAGGAATATTCAAGATCAAGATGTGGCTATTCCCGTATTTAACTTATGCCACTATTTTTTCCATGCTTTCCGTATTGATTTTAATGGCATTCATCGATTCCCAGCGTCCACAGTTCATCTTCACCATGTTATTTAGCTTGATTGTTATCTGTTCATTCTTTTTCTTTCGAAGAAGAAAAGCGAAATATATGGAGAATGAATTAAATGTTGTGTCTGGTTCCCCTAATTCTGAAAAACTGTAGTCCATAACTGTATTTTTTCGGTTACTTCCATGAAACCCCTCAGAGCATCTTCCATCAATCATCATCTAGAATCACTGAAAATAGTTTCATCTGAACCAATCCGTCAGAGATGGTCTTCAATTTTATAAACGTAGATTTTTGTTATAAGTTGATACGGTAAAATCGGACGAGATGAATGGAAGATCCTGCTTAAATCAGGCCAGAAAAGTGCCGCAATCGGTAAATGCACCAGAGGGAAGCAGATCAATTGCCCCATTATCGGGGACTGCTGTAAAAATGAAGAATTATAGTGTTTATATGAAAATATGACCTTTGAAATCTACGATCGCGGGCATATGGAGGGGGTAGGAGATGGATCGGGGAGAGGTTGAAGCAGTAATATTCGATTGGGCAGGAACGACAGTTGATTATGGTTGTTTCGCACCTGTGCAAGCATTTGTCGAGACATTCAGGATAAGGGGGATTGATATTACCACTGAGGAAGCAAGGGAACCGATGGGATTAGCGAAATTGGAGCATATTAGGATAATTCTCGGAATGAACCGGATCCACAATTTATGGAATGCGGCATTTGGAAAGGAACCGGATGAAAAAGATGTACACGCTCTTTATCGTGACTTTGAGGGTATGCTCTTTAAGGTTTTAAAAAATCATGCCAAGCCAGTACCTGGTGCAGTGGAACTAGTCAGCCGTTTAAGGCGGCAAGGAATAAAAATCGGTTCGACCACGGGATATACCCGCGAAATGATCGATCTCGTAGCAGCTGAGGCGAAAAAGTGGGGCTACAAGCCCGATTCGATCGTTACGTCTGCCGAAGTACCTTCTGGAAGGCCTGCTCCATGGATGTGTTTACAGACGGCGATGAATCTCCAGGTATATCCACTCAGTAAAATGGTTAAAGTCGGCGATACCGTAAGTGACATAGAGGAGGGGATTTTTGCGGGAATGTGGACGGTCGGTGTGCTAAAAGGCAGCAGCGAAATCGGTCTTTCAGAACAAGAAATCAAAGAGATGGATCCTTATCGACTGCAAGCCAGGATGAAACGGGCCGAAAACCGATTCCTGAATGCGGGTGCAGATTTCGTGATCGATGAAATCGGCGATTTATGGGACATCATCGATCGAATCAACCATAGATTGGTAGAAAGAAAGGATTTCTTTATTGGGTAGTGGTAAATGGACAGTATCGCCGGTTTAAATTCTAAATATTCAAATTATTAATTGACTATCGAGTTAAATGATAGTAATATACATCTTATAACTGGTACGGACGTCGCAACGTCATTATCAGAATCTTACTAGATTGAGGAGAATGTGCTATGGTCGAAACAAAAGTGGTAAGAGGAACGAAAGTTAAAATGACTCCAAGTGAAGCAATCGTTGAGACTCTGGTGGCAGAGGGGGTCAAACATATTTCTGGAATTTTGGGGTCTGCATTCATGGATATGCTTGATTTATTGCCAACAGCAGGCATCCGTTTCATTGGAGTCCGTCATGAACAAAGTGCTGCACATATGGAAGATGCTTATTGTCGCGTTTCTGGTGTTGCTGGTGTTGTCATCGGGCAAAATGGACCAGGGATGACCAATATGGTTACCTCGGTTGCTGCGGCAAACCAAGCCCATACACCGATGGTCGTGATTTCTCCTTCTGCAGGTACTCCAACGGTTGGTTGGGATGGTTTTCAGGAATGCGATCAGGTTTCCATCTTCAAGGCTATCACGAAAGAAACGGTGAGGGTGACACATCCAGGACGAGTGGCGGATTGCTTAAGAACCGCATTCCGGATTGCTTACGCAGAAAGAGGACCGGTATTATTCGATATCCCCCGTGATTACTTCTATGGTGAAGTGGAAGACCAAATCCTCCAACCTCATCAATACCGCGTAAATGAAAGAGGATGTGGATCATCCGTTTCGCTGGATAGGGCTGCTGAAATCTTAGCTGAAGCCGAGTATCCAGTGATTATTTCCGGGAGGGGGACCGTCGATTCCGATGGGATTGAGGAAATCAAGAATATTGCAGAATATTTAACGGCTCCGGTAGCTGTCTCTTATATGCATAATGATGCATTCCCTGCAGATCATCCATTGTCTGTGGGCTCAATTGGATACATGGGATCAAAAGCAGCGATGAATACGCTTAAGAAAGCGGATGTCATCTTAGCGGTCGGTACGCGATTATCGGTATTCGGGACACTGCCATGCTATGACATTGATTATTTCCCTAAGGCAGCGAGAATCATCCAAATCGATATTAATCCAAGGCAAATAGCGAGGACACATCCTGTGGAAGTGGGAATCATCGGGGATGCCCGTGAAGCGAGCAGGGAAATCCTGTCAAGATTAAAGGCAATTAACCCAACCATCAAACAAGAGAAAGGCCGAATGGTTGAAGTGGCGAATGAAAAACAAAAATGGGACGAAGAATTGGTGAAACTTGCGATGATTGATGGAACCCCAATCAATCCGCGGCGAGCTCTGTTGGAATTAACGAAGGTGTTACCAGAGAATGCCATCGTGACCACGGATATCGGCAACGTATCTTCAACTGCAAACGCTTACTTGAAATTCAACCGGAGCCGCAGACACATTGCTGCGTTAACATTTGGAAACACCGGCTTTGCCTATCCGTCTGCACTCGGTGCCAAGCTGGCTGAGCCGAATTCGCCCGTCATCGCCATCGTTGGGGATGGGGCGTGGGGGATGAGCTTGCATGAAGTCAGTACGGCCGTTGAAGAGAATATCCCAGTCATCGCGTGCGTCTTCAATAATAACGCTTGGTGTGCAGAGAAAAAGAATCAAGTGGATTTTTATAATAATCGATTTGTTGGTGCGGATATCCAAAATCCCGACTTTGCTGAAGTTGCCCGTTCAATGGGGGCTGTCGGGATTAGGGTGGAAAAGCCGGAGGAGTTAGGCGCAGTCATTAAAAATGCCATTAGTTCAAACAAACCGACCGTCATTGATATACAGGTGGATGGTACACAGTTAGCACCTCCATTTAGAAAGGATGCTTTAAAAATGCCGACTAGATTACTAGAAAAGTATGCTCATTTAGACTACAAAAACTGGGATAAATAATAAAGACTTAACGTGTAAAGGCAGTTGCGATGGCTGAACGGAATATGTCGGCCATCGCATCATTGTCCTGATCATCAAAATCCGGATTGAGTGATAAGGGGGTTTCTATGATGAAATTGGAAGCAGAAAAGAAAGATCTCGTTCAAATGGATAAGGAACATTTATGGCATGCGATGCATCGCCATAAGGACAGTGATACTCCCATGATGGCTACGGAGGGAACAGGTTCATGGTTTACGGATACTAAAGGAAATAAGTATTTAGATGGGGTTTCAGGATTATGGTGCTTGAACCTCGGTCATGGACGAAAAGAAATCGCGCAGGCCGCCTATGAACAAATGCTTCAGCTGTCATACTTTCCGTTGACATTAAGCCATAAGCCGGCAATCGAACTATCTTCGAAAATCAGTGAACATTTAAAAGGTTCCTATACAACATTTTTCAGCAATAGCGGATCCGAAGCGAATGAAGCCGCTTTCAAAATTGCCCGTCAATATCATAATCAAAATGGAAATCCTGGTAAATACAAATTCATCTCAAGATATAGAGCCTATCATGGCAATACTTTCGGTGCGCTTAGCGCAACGGCACAGGCCAATCGGAGGGTGAAATATGATCCGGCGGTTCCAGGCTTCCTCCATGTCCCCCCTCCTTACAGTTATCGAAGTCCTTTTGGGGAACAAGTTGAAAACACCGATCTCCTGGCAGCTGAATATATCGATCAGGTCATTAACTTTGAGGGAGCCGAAACGGTAGCCGGCGTGATCCTTGAGCCATTCATTTCCGGAGGGGGTGTCCTTATACCATCAAAGGCGTATTTAACAAAGGTTTCGGAAATCTGTAAGAAGCATGATGTACTATTAATTGTGGATGAGGTGGTATCCGGTTTTGGCAGGACGGGTAAAATGTTTGGTTTCATGCACTCCGATGGCGTTCAGCCAGATATTGTGACAATGGCAAAGGGATTGACCAGTGGCTACCTTCCACTTGGGGCAACAGCAGTGAACTCCAGGATTTATGAGAAATTCAAGGAGGACGGTGATCTAAATCATTTCAGGCATGTGTCAACATACGGGGGTCATCCGGCATCATGTGCAGTTGCCCTGAAGAATATTGAAATCATCGAAAAAGAACAAATCGTCCAGCGGGTAGCAGAACTCAGTGAATCGACACTTAGTGAATTGTTTGAGTTGACCGCCCTGGATAAAGTAGGGGAAGTGCGCGGTGTTGGATTCTTATTCGGGATTGAATTGGTGGAGGATAAAAAGACAAAAACGCCTGTTTCCGACGTGTTCATGGGAAAAGTGATAGGGGTATGTAAAGAGAAAGGTCTTATTATTGGACGTAACGGTGATACAGTACCTGGCTACGGAAATGTATTGATCATTGCTCCACCTTTATCTTCAACCGTAGAGGATTTACAGTTTGTCATCGAAACGGTTAAATCGGTTTTATATGAATTATGCTAACCGATAGAAGAGTTATAAGAAGCTAGATGATCATTGATGAATGTTGATGGGCATGATATGTCTTGCCGTTTTGGTAGTCATGCCCATTGCTTCATGCAGACTGTCTATAGGAAAATACGATTAGAAGAAGGTGGAAATATGCTCTCTCCTAAGAAGGTATTGGTAGTTCTTGCACATCCCGATGATGAGACGTTCCTGTGTGGTGGAACCATTGCCGCATTGTCTGAACGAAATGTTCATATAACATTACTTTGTGCGACAAAGGGTGAGATGGGCAGGCGGATGGGGAATCCGATTTTTGCAACGCGGGAGTCTTTGCCTGAATTGCGTGTAAGTGAGTTGAAAAACGCGTGTGAGGAATTAGGCATCAACGACCTTAAGTTTTTACATCTTAGAGATAAGATGGTTGAATTTGAATCAGACAATTCATTGGCGGTCAGGATCGTGAAGGTGATTCGTGAAATTCAACCGGATGCATTAATAACCTTCCATGAGAGATTTGGCGGTCATCCAGATCATTGTGCGATTGGGCGTGCTGCCGAAATGGCTTTTTTAAATTCCGGTGATGCAGGATTTTATCCAGATGCTGTTTTTTCCGCATTTAAGGTTCAGAGTCTATACTTTGTGCTATGGCATGCTTTTTATGATCAGTGGGTCATGGAAAATGGGCTGAGCCGCATCATTCGTGTGAATATAGCAGGAACTTTACGGAGGAAGGTCCGAGCATTAAGGTGCCATCGCTCCCAGACGTTAGCATTTCCTGAACTATGGGGGAACCAACTGCAAAGTCTTCCATTCCTCAGTGGATATGAATATTTCATTAACACAACGTCTCCTATTAATATGGAAGAAACAGATCTTTTTCGAACGATTTCCAAGCTGGGCTAAAAACGGTGTATATGTTTATCTGGAAAGGGGGAGGACGGGTATGGAGTTAGAAAAATATGAGCCCCTGGAAGAATCAGGTGTAAAGCAGTACGATTCGGGATCAATTTCAAAAAATAGAGGGCTAGTATGGCTGGGCGGTATCGCCTTCACCTTTTTTATTGCACTTTTAGGTCTTGGACTATCCAAGATCGTCGGGTTCAATCGAATCGGTCCGCTTGCGTGTTCAATCATCATTGCCGTCATTTATCGCCAAATTGCTGGCTATCCAGAAAAATTCAGGACTGGAATTGAGTTTTCCGCAAAAAAACTTTTGCGTTTTGCCATTATTTTATACGGATTGAAATTGAATATCGATGTGATTTTCAATCAGGGTTTGCCATTATTGGTCCGTGACATAGGGACCGTGACCTTTGCCATCGTCGCCATGGTCCTGATTGCAAAGTGGCTTAAGGCAGACGCCTCCATTTCCCTTCTTCTTGCGGTAGGAACGGGGGTATGCGGTGCAGCGGCAGTCGCAGCCATATCACCGATCGTGAAGGCAAAGGAAGAAGATACCGCCATAAGTGTTGGAATAATCGCCTTGATGGGAACTCTTTTTTCAATAATTTATACGCTGTTGCGCCCGGTTCTCCCGCTATCAGCATTGGATTATGGAATATGGTCTGGCATCAGTCTGCATGAAATCGCCCATGTTGCATTGGCAGGAGCCCCGGCAGGTGAAGATGCGCTTGCGGTTGCACTTCTCGCTAAATTAGGCCGTGTCTTTTTACTAATCCCTTTATGCTTCCTGTTTATGTATTGGATGAAAAGGCGGTCGTCAGATAACGCGGTACAAGAAACGAAAATAGATTTTCCATGGTTCCTCGTGGGCTTTATCATGATGAGTTTAATTGGGAGCTATGTGTTTGGTGCTTATATTACCGTGTCACCAGTCATAATGGATGGCATATCTAAAACGACTACGTTCATTTTGACTATGGCAATGATCGGTCTTGGGCTGAATGTCAGCCTTCAGGCGCTTCGCACAAAAGCCATGCGTCCGCTATTAGCCATGGCCATTACCTCGCTTATCCTTTCCATCATCTCTTACTTTATCGTTTAATTTAGATTGCTGTTTTCCTAGTTTCGGTCGTGAAATCGATTAGAATGCATAGAAGGTATACCCTGGATGGTTCGTATCATTCAGGTTTTTTGGCAGGAAACGATCTGTTTGAATGGATGTAAAGGCATGCGGGGATTTACCTGTTTTCAGGGAGTTTCAAACGAGCGCATGTTTGAATATTATAACTATTTGGTTTACAATATAAGAACTGATACGAACATTACAATGTCTTTATCTGTTTGGAGGAAATAGTATGGAGTTAGACTTTAAAAATCCAATCCCTTTACATGCACAACTAAAAACGATATTGGAAGATCAAATTTTGGAAGGGTATTATAAGGACAAAATTCCGAGCGAAAGGGAACTCATGGACATGTACTCTGTCAGCAGGAGCACTGTGAGGGAAGCGGTGTCGATCCTCGTCCGTGAGGGGATATTGGAAAAGAGGCACGGAAAGGGAACGTTCGTTTCGCTTAAACCTGTACAGGAATGGCTAAAAATGATAAGTTTCACCGAGACGACTAAAAGCATGGGGATCAAATTGATTGATCATGGCCGCGTGATGACCCCTGAAAATATCGCCGATGCTAACGGGTTTGAGGATGAATCCTATCATATTAAAAGGCTGCGGTTACAGGGGGAAGTACCCATCGCCATCGAATTGCACTATTATTCTCTGAATCTAGGAAAAAAATTGACGGATTTCGATTTAAGTACCACCGTTTTGTATGATGCGCTAGAAGGCGATCTGAACATTAACTTTTGTGAAGCGGAGCAAATCATTACTTGTGGCTACCCAACCAAGGAAGATGCGGAACACTTAGGGGTGGATGAGTCGATGTGCTTGCTGATTACAGAGCGTATGATTTTTGATTCCGAAGGGAACCTGGTTGAGTACTATAAAGGGTTATTCCGATCTGATATGTATTCCTTTGCCATGAAAATGTCGCGAAAGAACAACTGATTCATTTCCGTCAGCCAAAAAACCCTAAACCTTTCCACCACCTGGGAAGGTTTAGGGTTTTTTGGTTCTCAATAATACAGTTTCGTTGAAATAAGAAGACATTATCGATGAATTTTAATGATAAATATTTTAATAATAAATAGTTTAATGTTAAAATAAATGCAGAAGGAGAGGATGAATGATGAATAAACTACAAGATAAAATAGCATTAATAACGGGAGGAGCTTCAGGTATCGGCAAGGGAATTGCAACGGCTTTCGTGAAGGAAGGCGCGAAGGTTGTCATCGTCGATTTAAACGAAGAGTTGGGAAATCAAACAATTAAAGAATTGCAGGCCCACCAAGCCGAATCCATTTTCATTCAGGCAAATTTAGTTGAATATGATAAACTTAAAGGGATTGTGAAGCAGGTTATCGATACATTCGGCAAGTTGGATATCTTGGTTAATAATGCTCATGCCTCCAAAATGAATTCAATAGAAAAAACGACACAGGAGGATTTGGATTTATCTTTTAATACTGGTTTTTATCCAACGTTTTATCTCATGCAGGCAGCATTGCCACATTTGAAAGAAACGAAAGGGAAAATCATCAATTTTGCTTCAGGGGCAGGATTGAACGGAGATGTCAATCAAGGGTCTTATGCTGCTGCAAAAGAGGCCATTCGGGGCATTTCCAGGGTAGCGGCAAATGAATTTGGTCCGTTTGGCATCAATGTGAACATCATTTCACCGATTGCCGACTCGCCAGGTGTTCAGAAATGGGCCAAAGAAGAACCTGAATATTATCAGGCCATGTTATCGAAGATTCCACTGAGGAGACTTGGTGAATTAGAAAGTGATATCGGGAGAACAGCTGTGTTCCTGGCCAGCGAAGATTCGGATTATATTACTGGACAAACACTCATGGTGGATGGCGGATCGATTAAACTGAGATAATCATACAGGAGGAAATTTTGAGGGAAACGGATATTTTTAAATTGATACACGCTGTGGAATTATTTACGAACGAAGCTATAATCAGGTGGACTAAATCATTTCCATACAGCATTGGGATCTCCCCAATTCTCGTTTTAGCAGAATTGAAGCAAAATGGACCGCAGAAGCAGTCGGTCTTGGCTAATAAGCTGGGATATACGCCAGCTTCCATGACGAATATTTCCAATCGGCTGATAAAGCAAGGCTTCGCGACCCGTGAATATAATGAAAGTGATCGCCGAAATGTATTTTTATCCATTACCAAAACAGGCATTGATGTCCTTACCGAAGCACAACAAAAGGGCCAGGAATTGCGATTGGAGCTTTTCAAGGTACTCAGTGAAGAAGAAGTGAAGCAATATTTAGCACTTCATGAAAAATTGCTTAAGAACTTGAAGAAATAAAGAAGCTTGGACTTTTGCTAAGTTCAACCAGCTAAAAAGGGTTCGGGATTTGAAATTTCCGAACCCTTTTTGACATTCCCTTTGAATATTCGTGTTAAGAGATTAACTCAACTAGCTTATTAGGATTAACGATTAGCGGACCGCCTCCAAGTGACTGCAGTGAAGAAGAGGAGTCAAATGGTACACATCCATGAGAATACTGTACCGCTATCCTTTTTCTGTTTTTTTGATGAACATTAATTCATTACATGCCACGGTATTTATTAATGAATGTTCAGATTATTTCATCTTTTTTTGGTGTTCCAGTTCATTTTTCCCTTACTGGAGAGTTGGAGGTCACATATTTTACGGTGAAAATTAGTTGAAAAAATGAGTGTAAAAGTGGTAGGATATTAATGAATAGAATTAGTACCAGGTAATAACAGTAGATAATATCTTGTGGTGATATTTATTTTGAAATTTAATATTACATATTGTTTAGGAAGGTGATGACGAATGGTAGAAAACCGTCATCTGCAAGCGGGACTCAGTGATGAGAAAGTGCTTGAGATGTTTAAAGTGATGTTGCTGGCAAGACGTATAGATGAACGGATGTGGCTGTTGAACCGTTCTGGAAAGATTCCATTTGTCGTTTCCTGTCAGGGGCAGGAAGCCTCTCAAGTGGGGGCGGCTTTTGCATTGAATCGTGAAAAGGACTACGTTCTTCCTTATTATCGGGATCTTGGGGTCGTTTTAGCGTTTGGGATGACAGCGAGGGACTTAATGTTATCCAGTTTTGCTAAAGCGGAGGATCCAAATTCAGGAGGCAGGCAAATGCCAGGCCATTTCGGACAAAAGAAAAACCGGATCGTGACGGGTTCCTCACCAGTGACGACTCAAGTGCCGCATGCTGTGGGAATAGCCCTTGCTGCAAAAATGGAAGGAAAAGATATCGTTTCCTTCGTCACATTTGGAGAGGGCTCATCAAACCAGGGAGACTTCCATGAAGGTGCGAATTTTGCTGGCGTACACAAGCTTCCGGTTATTTTGATGTGCGAAAATAATCAGTATGCGATTTCCATACCTATGGAAAGGCAATTGGCTTGCGGTAAGGTATCAGACCGCGCCATTGGTTATGGCATGCCAGGAGTGACGGTCGATGGAAACGATCCGATCGAGGTATACCTGGCAGTGAAGGAAGCGGCCGATAGAGGCAGGCGAGGTGAGGGACCAAGCTTGATCGAGGCGGTTTCCTACAGGCTTACACCTCACTCGAGTGATGATGATGATAGTCAATACAGGTCAGCCGATGAAGTAACGGAGGCAAAAAAAATAGATTCAATCATTACATTTGGTGCTTATTTAAAGGCCACTGGGGTCTTGGATGACGAAATGGAAAAACAAATCAATGATGAAATCATGAAAGTTGTTAACGAAGCGACTGATTACGCAGAAGAAGCTCCTTTTGCAGCGGAAGATACGCTCTCACAATACGTTTATGCTAATGAGTAAGGAGGAAAGAAGATGGCAGTGATATCATATATAGATGCCGTGATAATGGCGATGCGTGAAGAAATGGAACGTGATTCCCGTGTCTTTGTACTTGGAGAGGATGTTGGAAGGAAAGGCGGCGTGTTTAAGGCGACATCTGGTTTGTATGAACAATTCGGGGAACAGCGTGTCATTGATACCCCGCTTGCTGAATCGGCCATCGCAGGAGTTGGCATTGGAGCGGCGATGTATGGGATGAGGCCCATTGCTGAAATGCAATTTGCCGATTTCATCATGCCCGCAATCAACCAAATCATTTCCGAAGCGGCAAAAATCCGTTACCGGTCAAATAACGACTGGCAATGTCCTATCGTCATCAGGGCCCCTTACGGCGGAGGGGTTCATGGGGCACTATATCATTCGCAATCCGTCGAAGCGATTTTTGCCAACCAACCGGGGCTGAAAATCGTCATGCCCTCCACTCCGTATGATGTGAAGGGATTATTGAAGGCAGCCATCCGTGATGATGACCCCGTCCTGTTCTTTGAACATAAACGTGCGTACCGTTTAATTAAAGAGGAAGTCCCTGACGATGATTATGTTTTACCGATTGGTAAAGCAGATATAAAGCGCGATGGTGATGATGTAACCGTGATTACATACGGTCTATGTGTTCACTTTGCTCTTCAAGCAGCTGAAAAACTGGCCAGTGATGGAATATCCGTTCATATACTTGACTTGCGAACCGTCTACCCTCTGGACCAAGAAGCGATCATTGAAGCTGCCGCGAAAACTGGAAAAGTGCTTTTAATCACTGAAGATAATAAAGAAGGAAGCATCATAAGTGAAGTGTCAGCGATTATTGCGGAAAATTGCCTTTTTGATCTGGATGCCCCAATCATGAGACTGGCGGGCCCGGACGTACCTGCCATGCCGTATTCACCGTCACTGGAAAAATCCTTCATGGTCAATCCAGAAAAAGTGGAAAAGGCACTTCGTGATCTGGCAGCTTATTAATTGCCCGTTATGACGGGTAAGATTCTTTTACGGGAGGTGCATGCTTGTTGCGGACGGAAGAAGAGATGATATCATTGATCATCCATATCGCTGAACATGATGATCGCGTTCGAGCCGTTTGTATGAATGGGTCACGTACGAATGCCAATGTCCCTAAAGATGTGCTGCAAGATTATGATATCGTCTATCTCGTAACGGATGTGGAGTCATACAGACAGAATCCGGGCTGGATTGATGGTTTTGGTGAAAGGATCATCTTGCAGACCCCGGAGGATATGTCTTTGTTTCCGCCAAGCTTAGGCGATCGTTTTTCTTATTTGATGCTGTTCCTGGATGGAAACCGAATTGATTTACAATTGGTCCCACTGGAGCAGAAAGAAAGATATATCAGGGAAGATAAGCTAACGGCCATTTTAATGGATAAAGATGGCTGCCTTCCTGTGCTTCCTCCTCCCACTGATGAGGATTATTGGGTGAAAAAACCTACTGTTGAATTTTATGATGATTGCTGCAATGAGTTTTGGTGGGTTTCGACATATGTAGCTAAAGGATTATGGAGAAAGGAAATCCTTTTTGCTCAAGAACATCTTGGCCAAGTAAGGAAGATGCTCATTCAAATGCTGGAATGGCGGGTGGGCATTGAAACCGACTTTTCCGTTAGTATCGGTAAATGCGGAAAATACTTGGAGAAATTTTTATCCGAAGAGAACTGGGCGCACCTTCTGTCCACATATGCAGATGGAAGGTATGAAAGTGTATGGCAGGCGCTGTTCTCAATGTGCCGTTTCTTTGATGAAACGGCATTATATGTGGGGGAACGATTGAAATATGAATATCCTTACCAGTATGGTCGAAAAGTTTATTCATACTTGGAACATCTTCACGTCATGCAGGTTAAAGATTAATCGATCTCACAACTTAGACATAATTACTGAGAAAGAAAGCATATGCACCTTTTCAAGTTCCAGTAGCCAAACAGGGATGTTGACAAAGGTGTTTTTTTTATATAGAATTACCTTTAAGTTGAGATATATTAATTCGAGATAGTGCTTGTTAAACAATACTTTCTGAGTAACTTGATGAATAGTCGGGGCAGCTTGAAGGGAAAATGTAGGGAATTGATGAAAAGCTGAAATCCATAAGATATTTTTTATTAGGAGGAAAAGAAGATGAATGGATTAAAAGGAATACACCACGTTACGGCCATCACAAGCAGTGCGGAGAAAAATTATGAGTTTTTCACTTATATACTAGGGATGCGTTTAGTCAAGAAAACGGTCAATCAAGATGATATTCAAACCTATCACCTGTTTTTTGCCGATGATGTTGGCGGTCCGGGAACGGATATGACCTTCTTCGACTTTCCTGGTATTCCAAAGGGGGTTCATGGAACCAATGAAATTTCCAAAACATCATTCCGCGTACCGAATGATGCCGCATTACAGTATTGGGAGAAGCGTTTTGACAAGTTTGAAGTGAGACATACTGGGATTCAAATTCAATTTGGCAAAAAGACGTTATCCTTCGTTGATTTCGATGATCAACACTATCAATTGATCTCGGATGAAAACAATGAAGGAGTTGCAGCAGGAATTCCGTGGCAAAAAGGGCCGATTCCTCTTGAATACGCGATTACCGGATTAGGTCCCATATTCATTCGTATTGCCAACTTTGATTACTTTAAGGAAATGATGGAGAAAGTACTTTTATTCAAAGAAGTGGAACAAGAAGGATCATTTCATCTTTTTGAAGTAGGAGAAGGCGGAAATGGAGCACAAGTCATTGTCGAACATGACTCAAATCTGCCCCAAGCACGGCAAGGTTTCGGAACGGTTCACCATACAGCCTTCCGCGTTGAGGATCGATCTGTATTGGAGGAATGGATTGAACGGATGGAAAGCTTCCAATTTCAAACATCCGGTCATGTTGACCGTCACTTTTTTGAATCGCTCTACGTACGAGTGGCACCACAAATCTTATTCGAGTTTGCCACCGACGGTCCTGGATTCATGGGAGATGAGCCATATGAAACACTTGGAGAAAAGCTATCATTGCCTCCTTTCCTAGAACCGAAAAGGGAGCATATCGAAAAATTGGTTCGTCCCATCGATACTGTAAGAAGCACCAAGGCGTTCACAAAAGAATGATGACCAGGCTTCCGCTCATACTAAAGCAGGCAGAAATATCATCAACTATAGAAAAAACTTAGGAGGAAAGAATGATGGCTAAAGACTTTTACACAACGATTAAAGAGAGACGTTCTTATTATGGAATCAATAAAGAGATACAAGTATCGGACGAGAAGATCAAGGAGATTGTCGAGTTTGCCGTTAAACATACACCATCGGCTTTTAATTCCCAAACTACCCGCCTTGTCGTGCTGACTGGGGCCGCTCATGATAAATTATGGGATATCACCACACAGGAGTTGAAAAATGCAGTTGGAGAGAGGGATTTCACAAGCACCCAGCAAAAAATGGATTCCTTTAAAGCTGGCTATGGAACGGTTTTATTCTTTGAAGATGAATCCATCGTAAAATCCCTGCAAGAGCAATTCGCTCTATATGCCGATAATTTCCCGATTTGGTCACAGCAAACATCAGGCATGCATCAATTGGTCGTTTGGGCTGCTTTGGAAGGAGAAGGATTAGGTGCAACGCTACAGCATTATAATCCGCTTATCGATGATGAAGTGAAAAAAGAATATGATGTCCCAACCGATTGGAAATTGATTGCCCAAATGCCTTTTGGACATCCAACGGCCCCAGCGGGTGAAAAAGAATTCAAACCGCTTGACGAGCGCATTAAGTTTTACAAGTAAAAGTGAATGAGCTTTCTCAAACTGCAGCTAAACTTCGATTGTATGGGAGTTTGGCTGCAGTTTTTTTGCGGTTGTTATGAGTGGAAGGTTACTTTCACTTAACACTGCAAGGGAACGAACGATGATAGGACTCAGCTGGTTTTTTCAGTGCCCTCGCTTGTGCCTTCTGGGTCTCACGTAGACGCGCATTTCCCGCAGGAGTCTTCATCCTCCGTTCCATTCCACTCTGCGTGAAGACGAAGATGGATTCTCCGTTGCCCATAGTTTTGGAGGCTGGAATGGGAAATATCAATCACCTTGGGGGTAACCTCATCTGTTTAAGGGGGTTCCTTCATAGGTTTGCTATAGCCTGTCATTCTCCATTTCTACCTGTTTCTCTTCATTACCTGTGCAACTTCACTTGATCAGGAGTTACATTGTCTTTTCTTTATATGAACCTGAGTTGCGTTATTGATTGATCATCGAGAGAGGAGGGACGTACTCTTATAGTTTGCTTGGGTAGCTTCTCATTTAAATATAGAGGTACCATCTGTTTTGAATTCTCGGATGAATGTTCGGCGCTCGCATTTAGTAATATTGAAAAATTGCCTAACTTAGTGTATCCGGTTCATTTTTTTGAGATTGCTAGTATAAGAAATTCGAGCATCCACAAGTAATTCCCATCGAATCAAACATAGATACACCTTTAATTGGAAAACGTTCTTTGGAAATCACCGTTCTGAAAATATATTTTTTAATAATTCTTGCCGCCTTATACGTATATTATTGTCTTTTCTTTGAAATTTCGGGCATTTTAACTTAAACACTTATGATTAGTTATTATTGATTACATGTTAATGGTTCTTTTGTTGTGGTAATAAAGAATCTTTATTTCGTTATTTTTTGTAAATTTTCATTTTTTTTGCTGATTTGCTAGGAAATATTAACTGTTGTACAATCTGCTGGAGTAGATTGTTATAGGAGGGAATATTTTGTTTAAACTCAGAAAGTACATTGCTTCGATCTTGGTTTTTACTTTGTTATGCAGCATCTTGCCAGCGTATACAGGGGCCAGTGACAAACCTGAGGTTACTCAGGTCTATCAAGCCGAAAAGGAACTAGTGGCCACTGACAATTTGGATGAAGTAATAAAAGAAAGAACCGAAAGTGCAAAAACCTTCACGGATGGGGAAGGAAACTTTGTTAAAGAGATTTATCCTGAAGATATACATAACAAAGTGGACGGGAAGTATAAACCCATTTCAGAAGAGTTAGTGGAAAAAGAACATAAAGGCTACATTGAAACGGAAACAACAAACTTGGAATCTATGTTTCCTGAAAAATTAGGGGAAGATAAACCTGTAATTTATCAGTCAGGAGAACATAAGCTATCCTTTGAGGTAACACATGCCTCAGATGGAGAGAAACAGACGAAACCAACTTATAGTTCGGGGTCAGTCATAGAAGAAAATTCAATCACGCATAAATCTTTATACCCGAATATCGATCTTCGCCATGTTGCCTTAAATAATGAGGTAAAAGAAGATTGGATCATGAATGAATATGATGGAATCAATGAATTTCACTATACGATTCAAACGGATTTATACGGTCAAGTTGAAAGAGACGGATCAATAGGATTCTATGAAAACGAATCGAAAGAGAAACCGATTTTCACCTTACCAAAGCCGGTGATGGTCGATTCAAACTATAACGAGACGTTAGGCGATGGTGTCCGATCAACGGAAATCCATTACGAACTCAAAAAGTCGGACGATAGGTATGAATTAGTTTTACATGCCAGTAAAGAATGGCTCGCTTCGCCTAAGCGGGTTTTCCCTATTTATATTGATCCTTCTGTCTCAATTGAGGCATTGGGAGACACATTCGTGATGAGTGCTTATCCTAATAACAATTACAATAAAGAGTGGGATCCATCACAAGGGGAATATGTATTAAAAACAGGATATTATGATAACACAACAGGAACGAATTACCCGTTCATAAAATTCAGTGTAATCGGGGATTTAAAGGGTGCGACCATTGATTCTGCTGAATTAGCCGCCTATGTGACGCATTCCTATTATGTCGATAAAAAAACCGATATATGGGTAGATGAGGTAAAAGCACAATGGTATGTAGATCAATTGACTTGGAACAATAAACCATCTTCCAATAAAATAACGAGTACGTCCGTTGCTAGAGATCAATGGGCTTATTTTGATGTTAAAAATACTATCCAGGCTTGGGTTAACGGCACTAGACCCAACTATGGCTTTAAGTTCCATACGAATGGAAATGGCAAAACGCATTGGAAAAAAATCACGGCAGCAGAAAGTGCCAAAAAAGCTAAACTGGTCATAAGTTACCACTACGAAAAAATGAAGGAACCGACAGTCAGTTCCTATTCCTATGGTGAAGGGAAGGCTGACGGCTATATCGATGTTAAGTGGGCTTCTGTTTATGGAGCAAATTCTTATGATTTACAAATGTATGATGGAAAGAGTTATCAGACCATTTATTCTGGGACAGGAACTAGTTGGTCCTCCAAGGGTAAAAAAATATTTCCTAAATCACCATACACAACTAGTTCCACTTACCGGACAGATGGAACTGGAATCGAGTTGCCCGTAAATCCAAGTGAATTTTATAGTGAAAAAAGCGGAACGCCGACTACAAAAAAAGACTATGGATTCCGTGTAGTAGCCAAGTTTACTAATGGCAATAGTCCCGTTTCAACGGCCATTTTCAAAACAATTCCCGTTATTCAAGTGGGAATTCCGGATCTTCCAACAGTAAAACCATATGCGTACCCGGAAACGGATTCAGTGAATAAAGGACGTGGCTGGTTAGATATATCCTGGAAACCGGTGGCGAATGCCACGGGATATAAAGTCATGATATGGAACGGTACAAAATATAAAGAATTTACGGTAGGAAAAATAACCAGTGTCAGTACGAAGGGGAAAAAGCTCTGGCCTACGGATACGGATTTGAAAAATGGGTTGAAGGAACTTTATCCAGTCGAATTAGACAAATCGACAAGCGTGGGCAAAGGAACAGAATTGCCGATGGATCCTAGCCAGACTTATGGAAACGGATCAAACCGCTATAGTATCAGAGTCAAAGCCATATCAGCAGCAGGAGACTCGGCTTCATCCGATGTGAACTATGGATACATCCCACTCTATGCCCCTAAAAATGCAAAGCTAACGAGTAACTTAGCGGATATGGTCAATAACAAAAGCAGCTTGACCGTGAAGTGGGATGCGACTCCTTCTGCCAAGTATTACGAGATTAAGATTTCTGATGATAAAACAACGAAAACACATCAAATAAAAGGCGTAACTTCTTTCACAACTGAACCGACTTATGGAGCTGCTTCAAATTATTCGGCAACGGTTAAAGCCTATTTTGTGGACGACGATAATGCTTCAGAAACAGAGCAAGGTAAAATTACGGGAAATCGTGGTTTAAGCCCTGCTTCGAATAAAGCAACCGCATCAGTTGATCCTAGAGAAGATTTAAACGGGTTAGAAGATTATTTCACTTATGAAGATCACTCCTTCGGACATGCAACAGCGAGTGTCAATGTAACGACGGGGAATATGGCATTGGCGTTCACCGATCAATCCCTTTTCACACGAGGGCCTTTAGGGTTTAATTTTACCCGTTACTATAATACACGCTCAACTCGTACTTCTGCTCTTGGAAAGAGCTGGACATTTGCCGGAAATGAAAACCTTGTAGAAGTGGATGCGACGAGCACGGAACCAGCAAAAGTCCTTTATTATGATGAAGACGGAACCAAACATGAATTTAGCTATGATTCTAGCAATAAAAAATATATCTCTCCAAAAGGGAAATATTTAACACTAACAAAGGAAACAGTTAATGGTGCACAAGGATTTAGCTTGAAAGAAAAAGATGGATTTGCCAAGATGTTCGAGGCAACTCCAGGTAAAACGAAAGAATATCGCTTATCTGCTTACAAGGATAAGAATCAAAATACGATCCGCTTCTTTTACAATCAAGACAAGTTATCCGAAATTTCAGAAGTCAATCAAACAGGCGAAAAGATACGGACTAGTATTCAATTAACCTATAACAATGATGGCTTAATCAATAAAGTAGCTTACGGAAGTAATTGGAAGGAACTAGGATATCAGAATAAGCAGTTAACGTCTATCGTAACGAAAGACTCGCGCACAACGGAAAGTATCACCGAAAAGCTTACTTATCATTCTCTCGGCCAACTAGCAGCTTATCTAGATGGCAAGGGAAATGAAACGAAATTTCTTTATGATGAAAACGAATTGAAAGTATTCGACAAACAAGAAAAAGATGCATCCATATCCGTCTCTACCACGTACCGTTATGATCAGGCAAAAAATGAATTTACGGTGACAGATACAGACGACAATGAGACGGTTTATAAACGTGATACGAAAAATGGAACGTATGCCGTTAGCGAGATTAAGAATAGTGATGAAACGACTTCCAGCTTCCAATATGATGATCAATATAATTTGTTACATTCTATCGATGAAAAAGGTACAACCAGAACGTTTAGTTACGATGCTAACGGAAATTTAAAAAGCAGTACAGACTCTAATGGTACGACCTTATATGAATATGATGAAAAAAACAGAATTACCAAAATTACTGATCCATCAGGAAGTTCAACAATAAACACCTATAGAGGTGAAAACTTGTCAAAAAGGAAGATTGGTGAGGAAATAACTTCCTTTGATTATGATTTATTTGGTCGTGAAATAAAAGTAATATATCCTAACAATACATTTGAGGAAGTAATTTATGACGATTTAACGGATACAGTTAAAGTAAGGGACGCTAATGGTCAGGTTTCAAGCACCTCTTATGATCAATTTGGGAATGTGAAAATAAAAAAAGATGCTGGTGAAAGAAGATTATCTTACGAATACCACCCATTAATGATTGATATAATAACCGCTGTTATAGATGGGAAAGGTAAAACTACTAAATACCAATATGATAAAAGTGGGAAGTTGACTAAACTAACTGATGCTTTAGGCCGAAATAAAATCTACGAATATAATGACAATAATCAGGTTACTAAAGCAAGCTTACCAGGTATGTTATATACCTATCACTACAACTCGAATGGTAATTTAGATAGGGAAGTAACTCCTTCTGGAAATATTTTAACCTATTCATACGATGAAATGGATCAAGCAGAGAGTGTGACAGTCTCTAATCCATCTAATGGGGAAGTTTTAAAGTGGGATCAAACATATAATGAATGGGGATTATTATCAAAGGTAACTTTTCAAGATTTAAAATCCAAACAAAACATTCTACAAAAATCTTTGGATTATAATAGCCTTTCCTTATTAGAATCTTATACACGAGGAAACTTTAGAATTAATTATAAGTATAATGAGAACGAACAACCATTAAGTGTGATGCTTAACTATACTCAAGGAGTAAATCCTTGGAAGGTTGAGAAATCATTAACTTATACAGATGAAGGAAATAAGGATGTTCAGACAGTTCGAGTTGGCGCTCAAAAATATATGATTTTTGAGAAAGTTGATGATTTAACTAACAATCAAGAAAAAGTTATTGTTAATGAAAATCTCTATCAGCAAACAAATATATTTAATAAAAGTAACCTTCTAGAGGGGGTTTTTTATAATAAAGGCACTGGTACGCTTCTTGAATATTCTTATACTTATGATGGTTCTGGAAATATTTTAAAAGAAAAGAGTACTAATGGTGATACACGTTTTACTTATGATGAGAATAGTCAATTAATTCAAGAGGTATTACCGGATGGAAGCATAAATAAATATAACTACGATGATGTTGGTAACCGTAAAGAAAGTATTCGAGGTAAACATACTGATACCTTTAAGTATAATGCATCTAATCAAATTGAAACAAAAAATGGAAAAGGATATCTGTATGATAAAGATGGAAACTTACTACAAGATGATCAATACAAATTTGAATATAATGTTCTTGGATATCAAACTAGAATTTCTGATTTACAGGGTAATGAAATAGCCCGTTACGAGTATGACGAAACCGGATTGCGAACTAAGAAGTATTTAGGTTTAAATATTCATGAATATTATTATGATGATACTCAATTATCCTTCGAAGTTATAAGTAAGGGAGATACTATCGTACAATATAGAAATTACCAATGGGATGAAGACACGCCTCTAGGGATGATTATTCGTGAAAAAGATGAAAGTGGTAACTGGGAGGATCATGTGTTTCACTATTGGACGAATATTCGTGGCGATGTTTTAACGATACGTGATAACGAAGGAAAAGAAGTAGGATCTTATATTTATGATTCTTATGGGAATTTATTAGGGGAAAAAGGGAGTCTTGCACAAGAAAATCCGATTCGATATGCAGGGTATTATTATGATTCAGAAAGCAAGAACTACTATCTTAAAGCTCGTTACTATAATCCAGCGAATGGTAGCTTTTTATCATTAGATCCATATTCTGGAGATGATAATTCAATTTCACAGAATGGATATAATTATGCAGGAAATAACCCTGTTAAATATGTAGATCCGGAAGGACATTTTTGGACGTACCTCGTTAGAGGAGGTATGTGGGTTTGGAAGGGAGGAAAATGGGCTTGGAAAAAGGGGAAAAATTTATATAAAAAAGTCACAATCCCTACTACCAAATTTTCAGCCAAAAAGTTACAGAAGAAGTTTAAACATGCAGATGATTTTGGTGTGAAGGGGAATTATTCCAAAAAAAATGCTGCTAAATTTGAAGATGCTCTAAAAAAGCATATAAAGAATGCTGACGAAATTATTGAATCAAAATACCATGGTGATAAGGTTTATGTTTTTCTCAAGGGTAAAAAAGGAGTCTTAGTTGATCCCAAAGGCAATTTTGTGAGTGGATGGAAGTTTTCTTCTGATCAATTAAATTATCATAGGAAAAATGGATATAGACTAAAATAATTACCAATGCTACTCTTGTCCTGTAAGTATTAAAGATTTTTTTATGAAACGAAGTAGGTAGGTGAAAAATGACTAATATCTTATCTTTGGGTATTGTATATGAAAATTCATTTGATAAATCTGAAGAATTACAAAGTATAATACAATATTTTTTGAATTTAAAGAGCGATATAGTTGGTATAAAGATAAGTATGGATGAAGACGGTGAGAATTGGTTAGAGAGTGAACGAAATGGAAAGAATTTTATTCTAGACTATACCTTATTAACAGAAAAATATTTTGGAGAAATACTAATTCAACTAAATGACTTTTGGAGTCTGAATGGTTTATCTTTGACGCTTCGCATTGTTAAAGAAAATGATTTCTTTGGGTATTTATTAGATTTTGAAATGGAGCAACTTCTAAATCGATATAGTCTGGATTTAATTAATGAACTAATTATTGATTTAGTAAAAGATATCTATAGCGTAACAAAATTTAATTACGCTTTTTGCGATCATGATTCAGAAATTGAGTACTCTCCTTCACAATATAAGGATATAGTGGAAGCCTATTCAATATTAATTTTACCAAGGGCAAAAAATGGCTTTGATGTAATAAAAAATAACTGGCAAATAGACGGTATTACAAGTAGAAATAAAATATAATATTTCCAAATTAGTTTTAAAATAGATGGTCATGAAGACATCTTCCGAGTTAAAACAGATGGGACAGGAGATACCTTATTTTCAAAGCGTAAATAAAGTGAAGCGCCTGTTACTCCTGTTGTTTTGTAAAATACTAATAGATTTGAAGAAAGCTTTGTGGAATGGGATTTTCTACAGAGCTTTTCTTTGTGCGCCCGGCTGGGGTGCAATCTATAGGGTGTGAGTCCCGAACCATGAAGGCAGTAGTAATGGTTAACTTAAGGCAAGGGTGCCCACGGTGACGTGGAATCTGAAGGAAGCAAGCGGCAAACCTCCGGTCTGAGGAACACGAACTTCATATAAGGCTAGGTATCATTGGATGAGTTTGCAAAACAAAACAAAGTCTATACTGCCGAAGGTGGTACAAAGCAAATGAAGCAGATAGGTGGAGGGAAAGATTGCACTCTTACCCAGGGAGATCTGATGACAGCCAAGTAAACTTGGCAACCTGTCCAGTGATGGTCAGCTGAATCATCAGAAGTCAGCAGAGGTCATAGTACTTATCTACTCGAGAAGATAAGGAAGGACCGAACAGATTAAGGAGGATGAATACTAGGCGTTCGTTATACTGCGAAGAAGCAAACAATTCCTAACGGAACTTATTTGAAGGAAGAAGTGGTGTATTCACGGGGAACTTCAAAAGGGCAGAGCAGATAAAGGCACAAATAGACTATTTGTCCACGTAGAAAGGATATCAACGATGTTAATGGAACAGATACTAGAGAGGGAAAACTTAATACAGGCACTGAAGCGTGTAGAGAGAAATAAGGGAAGCCACGGTGTAGATGGAATGCCCGTCCAAAACCTGAGACCGCACCTTATGACAGCATGGCACAAATAGACTTATTAAGGTGGGATTTATGTGCAACGTGAAAAATGCCCTTGTTGCGGCTTTCCGACATTAGACGAGCGTGAGGCTAATTATATTTGTGAACTTTGTAACTGGGAGGATGATGGACAAGACGATCCCAATTCAGAAGAAGTTTGGGGTGGTCCAAATGCAGATTATTCTCTTGCAGAAGCAAGAAGGAATTTTAAGAAAAATAGCACTATGTATCGAGATAATAGAAGTATATTTAGACAATGCGATAAAGAATTTGAAACCAAGAAATCATTAATTCTTGCGTTTACTGAATTAGCCAGTTGTGAAGCGGATTCATTGGAATATTTGTCACTTTGGCGCAAAAAAACGTCTTACGAGAAGGTCTTAAAAGAAATTGTTCATGATGAGAATGAAAGATATAGTAAAAATATAGAAAAAAATGAAGAATCCATCAACCTTATAAATTCCGAGGTTATAGAAGAAGTTATTACTGGCTTATTGAGGTTGATTGAGAATTCTGATGACCTAGATTTTGTTCAGGCTATTATGATTGATTTCACTGAACACCAGGATGCTAATATTCGTGGAACGGCTATACTTTGTCTTGGTCATATTGCAAGTAAATACGAAAAGATAAACAAACATCTGGTTTTTCCAATAATTAACCAAGGGTTACAAGATGAAAGTACTTTTGTAAGGAAACAGTCTCAATCTGCATTAATGAATATAAATTTATACATAAAATAATGGAATTTGAAAACAAAAGACTTGCTCTTAAAACTCCAAATATGGCCCATAAGGCTATGGCCAGTCTTTCAAAAGGGAGATAGGAACGTAGGAACCGAAGAACAAAGAATATGTTACATTGTATTAAATTGAGGTTAAAATTCATATGAATACATTCTTATTTTACAGCGTTCTGGGACTATTTGGGGTTCTATTGATTACCAATTCAAGTGATCGGTTTATTAAGAATCACATTTTTTTTAAAATTTCATTTAGTGTTATTGTCTTATTAAGCAGTTGTATAATTTTATATGCAATTTTAGGACAAGATGAAGACCCTATTGATAATGCGATACAATATTCTTTCGCCATGGCTGCTTACGAGAAAATGGGAAGATGAACCTGATAGTAAAAAGAAAACGGGGGTTTATGTAGGTTTTGTAATATTTATGCTATTAACAGTAATGACGAGTTAATTCCCGTGAATATAAAAGCATTTTAATTCCAGCGTTATAACTGCTTATCAATAATAAAAGTATCTTAGACATTTGAACAGTACCCCGGATAACGGACAACATAAAAAAGTGTCCCTAATCCGGTTTTTATGTTTCGATAGGTGCAATGAGTCTTGGCGGAAGTTTTGATGAGTAAGAAGATATACGAATGATACAACATTTCCCGAGTAGTAAGCAAAATGGAGAGTAGATAATGCGGTTGCTCTTAAAACTCCAATCATTTCAAATAAGCGGGTTGATAAAATGAAAAAACGAAAGGAATTGAAGGGTCTGATATGCCTAATGTAACCGGGAATTCATATGGAAATATGATCAATCATGGTTTCGTAGCTAAACACGACAACCTGCCCGTTTACATGAAATTGAATGCTTCCACAATTCCGGTTACCAATTGTGAAATGATCGCTAAGACTGAGAATTAATACTTGCTAATATTATTTTTTATGGGGTGAAATATGGAAAAAAGCTGTTTTAATAAATTGGGAAAACCATTTTTTCATTTGAGTAATGACCAATATATTTTTAATGAATTATATGAATCTACAATGAAAGACTTTGAAACTAACTCGAAAAAGTTTGTAGCTTTAATTGAAGGATGTAAATGTCAAAATAAAAAAGGCTTTTTTAAAGAATTTGCAATAAAAATGAAGTTTCCTGATTATTTTGGTGATAATTGAGATGCTTTTAATGAATGTATAAATGATTTAGAATGGTTAAATTGCGAACAATATGTAGTATTTATCAAAGATTTCAATTTTTTATTTAAAAATGACGAAAAAAATTTAACACTATTCTTAAAAATATTAGTAGATACAGTAGAAGAATGGAACATGGGGCGAGAGTATGGTGTGCTTCAAACTCTACCAGCTCCATTTCATATCGTTATCTATAGCGACAAAGAGATTATAAGTGACCTACTAATTAAAACACATAATGAACAAATAAACTTATTTTAAATAATTGTAATAAGTTTTCTTTGATTCAACGAAGGTACATTAACAGGTTAGTCGTGTAAAAAACCATGGACAAATATGGATGTTACACTTTTTTTTCGGATTGTTATGTCCCTGAGTGTTAACGAAGAGGAAATTTCGATAGCCTTCGGTTTTGGAGGGTTTTGACTTTGACTGTTACATATCATTACAGATGCTTAGCTTTCCAGAGGCTACCTGGGAGCTTGATCTGAGGTGCAATAAGGGTATGTTAGTTTGATGTTTTGTTGTATAATAATGGATATTATTGCCGGGGTTCTATGTATTTGACTCATCTAGAATGGGGGAAAGTATATGAACAATCAATTTTATTTCATTAATGCTTTTTCTAAGGAGAAATTCAAGGGGAATCCGGCCGCGATCGTTTTCATGAACGAGAATAGATCTGAAAAGTGGATGATCTCATTAGCAGCCGAACTCAATCAACCTATTACCACTTTTATTACACCAAATGGTGAAAATAACTATGAGCTGAGATGGTTCACACCGGTTAGTGAGATTGATTTATGTGGGCATGGTACATTAGGCGCGGCTCATATTTTGTGGAGTGAGGGTTTTTCTTCGTCAAAGTCAGCCATTAATTTTCATACTCAGTCAGGACTTCTTCGCTCCGAGTTGTCGGGACAACAAATAATCCTGAATTTCAATATAAAAAATTCATCTGAAACAAAGGTGACAGAGACATTAAAACGGGTCATTCAGCTTCCTATAAAAAGTGCTGCTTGGGCGGAAGATCGATTCATTTTAGAACTGGAAAATCAGGATATGGTTCATGAAGCGGAGCCGAATTTGAAAGCAATTAATGAACTGGACGGACCAGGGTTAATCATCACGAGTAGTGGCTCAGGTAGGTATGATTTTGTATCAAGGGTTTTTGCTCCAAAGATAGGAATTGATGAGGATTATGTTACGGGGTCTGCACACTGTGCGTTAGCCTCATTTTGGGGTTATCGTTTAAATAAAAAAGAATTTATGGCATACCAAGATTCTAAGCGCGGCGGTGAATTAAAACTGAAGATAGTAGGAGATAAGGTCGAGGTGATTGGAGATTGTATAACTTTACTGAAGGGAGAACTATATAATTAGGTGATTTGTCCTTGAAAGTAGATTGTACGACGTAGCCTGGCTAACGGCAAAAGCTCTCCAACTTCATGTCTATTGTGAATCGGAAATCGACCGGAGTTCTGGTACTATTAAAATGAAGGTTTGATTACCTGGCAGTGGTCTGATTTTTCTGTTGGCAAACGTGAATGAACAAAAAGATCATGAGAATAAAATGAAGAAGGGTGTTCTTTGATGACAAACAGTAAAACAAATGCTAAGGTTGATGAGTTTTTAAGTAAAGCTAAAAAGTGGCACGACGAATATGAGGTTTTGAGAAGGATTGTTCTTGATTGTGAGCTGACTGAAGAATATAAATGGATGCATCCTTGTTACACATTTGAGAAAAAAAACATCGTTTTAATTCACGGATTCAAAGAGTATTGTGCGCTTCTGTTCCACAAGGGCGCCTTATTAAAGGATACCCATGGGATTCTCATTCAACAAACGGAAAATGTTCAAGGGGCACGCCAGATTCGGTTCACGAATGTCCAGGAAATCGTTGCAATCGAACCCATCTTGAAAGCTTATATTCAAGAAGCCATTGAAGTTGAAAAAGCTGGTTTGGAAGTGGAGTATAAAAAGAATACTGAAATCATGATACCTGAAGAGCTTCAAAACAAATTCAATGAACTACCTGCCTTGAAAACGGCTTTTGAAGCATTGACACCTGGACGGCAAAGAGCATATTTCCTTCATTTTTCTCAACCGAAGCAATCTAAAACCCGAGTTTCTAGGGTTGAAAAATGTACGCAGCAAATTCTTGATGGAAAAGGATTAAAGGATTAGCCTGTAGTGATCTTTAAAAAAGGAAAAATCAGCATGCAAACAAAAGAGTACTTTTTGGCTTTTTGCTGAGTCGTGCGCTTTTCTTTAACTTTTAAAATAGGAGGCCTTGATGAATACATTGGATGAGGTAGTTTTACAGAAATATAAACCAGAACACTTGCAGTGGTTAAGAGCATTTGAATTACCAAAAGAACAAGAAAAATTCACCGCATTACCAATCAAGATGTTGGAAATAACGAAAGAACGACATCCGATAGTGATCTTACATAATAATGAACCTGTGGGTTTTTTCGTATTACATTCGAGTGATAAGGTAAAAGAATATACAAATAACCCGAGAGCCATGTTATTAACTGCCCTTTCCATAAATCATTCCAAACAAGGCAGAGGATTTGCCAATAAAGGGATGAAAAAAATCCAGAGCTTTGTCACTCAACAATTCCCAGCGTGCAATGAAATCATTTTAGCTGTAAACCATAAAAATGTTCCTGCCCAGAAGTTATATGAAAAAGTTGGTTTTAAAGATACCGGTACAAGGAAGATAGGCAGGATCGGAGAGCAATACATATATAACTTCATTATTAAATGAAGAAGGGAATTTCGTTACCGAAGGTTGCAGAAGCAGCCTTTTTCTTGTGACACTAAACCGAGGAGTTCTAGTAAATTCAATTACCTTTATAGGAATGTGATATAGAAAAAATATGTTAGAATATGGGTGTAATTACAGACGTTTCTAGTTATTTATTAGCATGTTTATTCATGAAAAGATTTGAAAGAGCGGTGCCCTATCTTTTTTTAGAAAGATTTGCAAAGTATAATGGTATTTGAACAAGAGGAACAACCAAGAGTTGAAGATCGGCAAACAAGTACTACTTATGGAAGAAATCAAATCAGAGTTGTATCAAGTGAAGAGCGAAACAAGGTAAAAAATGATGTCTGCCTAAGGGATTTGAAATCAAGATGGCGGGACAGCGGTCTTTTAAAGAGAGAAATGGTGAGAAAACTCACATAATTAATGCTTTTCGGTTTGGGAGATGAAGATGCTTAAACGAAAATATGGAAATCGATTAGAATGGAAACGTGTCTTGGAGAGAAAGTATGCACAGGCTTATATTGATACTAAAGAAATGAAGGGCTATATAACTTTATTGCATACAATAAAAGTGGCTGAACCATTATCCGCCATGTACGAAGGAAAGAAGGTTTGTATTGTTGATGATGGTTACATGTGGCTTCAACAATTTCCTTTAGAAAAAAAACATTCGGTAACAACAATGTTTGATGATAAAGGAGATATCGTGCAGTGGTATATTGATATTTGCCAAGAAAACGGAGTAGAGCATGGTATTCCCTATATGGATGATTTGTATTTAGATATCATTGTACTGCCTTCTGGTGAAGTCATTCAAAAAGACGCAGATGAGCTAGATGAGGCTTTATTAAGTGGCATGATTGATAAATCTCTATACGATTCTGCTTGGAATGAAGTGAAGGTCCTTACTACTTTAATAAAGAATGGCAGCTTTGAAGGGCTTGAGCTATCCTGCTATCATAAGGCGTTATTAGTTAATGAATTAAAGTGAATTTTAAGCTATGGCTTACGTGTTTGGAATAATTTAAGAAGGCGTAAAGGAAACAGGGGGAAGGCTTATGGGAGAACAAGAGATGCTAAAGATATTTAATGAAAATAAACAACCAATCGGCGTGGCTTCACGGAGTGATGTACATAGACTTGGGTATTGGCATGAAGTGTTTCATTGCTGGTTTATCATTAATGAGCATGGAATGGATTATATATATTTACAGCTTCGCAGCGAAAATAAAAAAGACTACCCTAATCTTTTGGATATTACGGCTGCCGGACATTTATTGGCTGATGAGTCAGTTGAGGATGGAGTAAGGGAAATAAAAGAAGAGATAGGAATTGAAATAGCTTTTGAGGAATTAGTTCAATTAGGTGTTATTGAATATTGTGTTGTTAAAGACAATTTTATTGATAAAGAATTAGCAAACGCTTTTTTATACAAGAGTCGGAATACTTTGGATGACTTTACGCTTCAAGTAGAAGAAGTTTCAGGAATTGTAAAAGCCAAATTCAATGATTTTTCTCAACTTTGGTTTTATGAAAAAAATGAGCTTGAAATTAATGGTTTTGAAGTAAATAAGGATGGAAAAACGCTTAAGGTAAAAAAATATGTAAACAGAAATAACTTTGTCCCACATCAAATTTCTTTTTATCAAGAAGTTATTCAAAAGATAAAAGAACGGATATGCTGAATCAATCATTACTTCGGTAACGGCTATGGATGCTTATCATGTAAGGATATGTAAATAATGAAAGTAAACAAGATTAAAAAAAATAATGGTCATGATTGGTTTGCTTAAAACTTGGAAGACTCTTGCTTGGAACCTTCCGATTGTATATCTCATGGGATTTATAAAAATGAAGCTAACAGTGGGATCACACTTTCTTTTAAGTATCAGTGCTTGTGCTATTTCGTTGTTTTTCCAAATTATACAAGATAAAAAATGAGGTTGGTTTTGTATGTCTAAGATAGTTTTAACGTCTAATGGTTTTTTTACGGATAGGATTAAACAACAATTCCTGCAAAGTATTGATAATCATGTTATGAAAGCAAAGGCCACAATCATAACGACAGGTTCTCATCAAAAGCAATACAATATGTTTGCAATGAAGGCAAAAGAAGACTTAGTGAAGATGGGAATAAACCAAGTTGATTTTATGGATGTTGAATTTGATTTTCCTGAACGACTTAAACAATATAACGTGATTTACTTGAACGGCGGGAACCCGTTTCATTTGCTGTATCATATGAAAAAAAGTGGTGCTGACTTGATAGTAAAGGATCTAGCGGAACAAAACACTGTATTTGTAGGGGTAAGTGCTGGAGCAATCATTCTAGGGCCGAACATCGATGTGGTGAATCATTTTACACCTCAATTAAATTCGGTAGATATGAAGAATTTAGCTGGATTGGGTTTAACCGATATAGCCGTTTTTCCACATTATGATCGAGAAGATCTGTTTCCAAATACCGCAGGCAAGTCAATAGAAGATAGGTTGAAAGAGTTCGAACATATAAATGAATGTTCTGTTGTAAGACTGAAGGATGACGAATCCATTTTTATCCAGTAAGAGTGGAAAGGATACGTTTGAGAGCCACTTATGAAATTTTGAAAGTGAAAAAAGCCCTCTTGAATGATAGGTCAATGGCCATTCATCCATCACTAAACAAGAGGGCTCCTTTATGCATATATATGTTAATATCTAATTGCGAGAGTGGCGCAGCCTGTGCTGTCAATGATTTTGCTGGCTACGATGAAAAGCAGTCTGATCATCTTACATGCGCATGTTTTTCACCGGACGATGCAGTTGGAAATTAGTTTGCCAATCATTCCTCCACGGATAGAGGGGCTGGCTCTCCCAACTTCATGATCAGAAAGCCGCTCCAGGCAAACAGGAGGGATGCAAGGTAGAAAATGCTGCCGATCGTTAGGAAGTCGACTAAATATCCGGTGGCGATGACAGCAGCTGCCGCACCAATGGATGTCCAGACATGGTAGTTGCCGATTTCCTTGCCTGCCGTCGCTTTCGTAACATAGCGGGCAAGGACAGTTTTTTCCGTGTTTTTTTGCACGGCTCCAAGGATCCCCATGATGATTTGCAATAAATACACATGCCAGATTTCATAGGCAAGAGGAAAGACCAGGAGGATCAGGGCCATTCCCCATGAATAAATGAGGAGGAATGCTTTGTCACCGGCTTTGTCCGCTATTTTTCCAATTAACGGATAGCATAGTGCAGCAGTCAGCGAGAATATTCCATATGCCCAGCCGAATTGGGAATAGCTTGTTCCAACATTTTTGATCAGCAAAATATAAAAAGGGAAAATCATGCTTGCTGCCATTCCTACAGTGCCTTGGTAGACAATAAATCGTTTATAATTCATGGATGATACTCCTTATAGAATAGATTCAGGAAGCGATTATCGCGATCGTATTTCTTTTTTAAGTGAAAGAATTCCGCTGCATGAGGATAGGCTTCATATAATTGGGCTTTAGTCGGGTACCCGTAATAAGGTAAATAATAGCTGCCATTATGGGCCAGTGTCACATCGATCATGCTGCGAATGACCCTTCCCGTGTGTTGCTTACTTGCGTCATCGGTTCCTTGGTTGATGAGCATGACAAGGGCGAACATATCATCTTTGGCATACGACATAAGTGATTCATCGTTTTTTTCGACATAACGAATGGTAATATTCAATAAATTAAAATCTTTTTCATTGGACAAAACATTTCTTAAATCATCGATATAATCCGTAAAATGATCTACTGGCACGAAGTATTCCTGCAGTACTTCCGTTTTAGTCGGGTTGCTGTAATCCATGAAGGCCGAGTCGGACCGCATCACATTATTTCTGGAAATAAAGGTCCCATCCTGCTTAGCGGTGTAGGTCTCCTGAATGTTCCAAAAACGCTCTTTTCCCCAATCGCTGTAACGCGATAGGCCAAGGAAGAATTTCGGTAGGGCCACGATCGTTTCCCGTTTCAGGACATCATATTTTGGGAGCTTCGTTTGATCGTTCGCCCTATAATAATCGGTTACATACATTTCATCCAGAAAGGAACCAGGAGCGACGGATATTCTAGCCAGGTGCATTTTCACCTCATCCTTTTGCAAAACCTCTTGTTTAAAATACGACGTATATTCATCATAATGCAGTGATCTTGTTTTGATTTGATAAAGCTCATCATCAGTGAGGTGAAGGGTCACATCCAGAATGATGCCAAACAAACCATATCCGCCGATGACCGCAGAAAACAAATCCGGATTTTCTTCACGGCTCACGGTGAGGATCTGTCCTTTCGCATCAAGCAATCGAAACGACTCAACAGTTTCAATCAATGCATGATGCCGGATATCGCGGCCATGGACATTGACGCTCAAGGAACCGCCGATTGTGAATATATTTTGAGATTGGCTGACCTTTAATGATAGTCCGTAAGGGTTGATATACTCTTGCACATCGGACCATGTAGCTCCGCTCTGGACCCTCATTCGTTTCTCAGTTACATTCAAATCAAGGACTTCATCATAATCCTTCATGTCGACCAGGATCCCATTCGGATATAAGGTTTGTCCCCCTTGGCTATGCTGCATACCGGCAATGGATATTGGATCATCGTCCTTCTTCGCTTTCAACACGATTTTTTTAAGTGACCTTTCATCATCTTCCGCTTTAATCGCCTTCATTTTAACGGGCATCAGCCGACTGATATCTTCGGCGATCGGGTGGTCAAGCTTGAAATGAAAGGCATGTAGGGATAGACCAAATAATATAGAATATAAGATGGCAAAGATAAATCGTTTCATAATAAATCGTATATAGCTCCTCTATTTAATATTTTCCAGTATATTCATGACTGATTCACAGTTGTCTATTTTGGAAGGAAGAAGTTTGCTTTCCAAATTTTTCAGCTGTTGTAATTCTATCATAATCTTTTATATTAAAAAGACTAATACTGAAATGATTGGACGCTAGTTATATCGTAAATCAAAAGAGGATGGCTACGAGTGGGGAATTTGCCTTGATGACTTGTTAGAAGCATTCGCTTTCGAATAGAATGGAGGAAAGCAATGCTTGCATTCTATTAATGAAAGCTTCTTGGAAATGGTGGTGATTAGGTGGAAATCCATTTGGTGGCAAAGGATGAGATAGAGGCTCAAGGGATTCAGTGGATCGTGGAATCCCATCTTACCGGAATCAAGTTGGTTCTTTGGGAAACGATTGAAGAATTTGACAGGGGGATGCGCAGTCAGCAGCCGGAATTCGTTATATTAGATATGGATATGTGGACAAATGAAAGTGAAGCGCTGGGGATTTCATTAAAACGGAAGGGAATTCGATGGTTAGGCATCTCATCAGAGAGAATTTTTCAAACAGCTTATCGGGCCTTGCAGTTTCGTGCCGAAGATGTCCTGTTCCGGCCGTTTTCTTCAACGGATTTGGTGAAGCATATTCAACAATTGCGTTATCAATTAAGAAATGGACAAGGGATTCACGCGACGAACTTGATGGGAGAGGAACATTCATTGGATATTGATTATCCGGATTTCTTCCTGACGGAACGGAGGCATGATCATCGGATTACCATGGCAGCCTTTTTGACGCCTGATAATAAAACGCTTCCTCTCGTTTATGAAGAACTGCAGCGGTACTCCTTTATCGGAAAAAACCAAATCTTCGCTTTATCGGATTTCATTTTATGTGTACAGGAATCAAAGGTATTCAAGGAAGAATACCAAGCATTCCTTGCTCATTGGAAAGAAAAAATGGATGAGCCTCTAGCCATCATCATCAAAGCGGCCACGTCCGATGATCCTTTGAAAAAGATTTATCAGCAAACACGTGAATTGACAAGACAAATCTTTTTTGATGGATATGACATCATCTTGGCTGAAAGTCAACAAATGTCCCCTCAGGAGATGGATCCATTCCTTACGCCTCTTGAACAAAGACTATGGATAGAAATGCTCGAAAGACGTGATGCGAAAGCGATCAAGGAATGGATTGAGCGAGAATTCCTTACTTTCCAACGTCCATATCCCGACCCGGAAATCGTTCGCATTCGCCTAACAAGCGTACTTGCGCAAATTAGCAGGCATATGAAATCGTATAACCTGCAAAACGGTTCTTTAGAATCGATTTATTATGACGTCTTCCAGCAAATCGTACATAAACCGGTCATTCATCAAATCGTAAAAGCGTTGCACTCGTTTACGACCCATTTACTTCAGCAGGATCATGAACAAGTGCAAGAAGGAGGGAACACTCTAAGCGAAAAGGCAAGGGAACTGATTGAGTCCAACTATTGGGATTCCCAATGGAATTTATCAGCCTGTGCAGACATCCTGCGTCTCAATAAAAGCACGCTCAGCCGCCGTTTTGCCGCTGAGTCAGGTACGTCATTCCGCAGCACACTGCATCAAGTGCGAATAAGGGAAGCGAAACGTCTCTTAAAGGAAACGGATCTATCCTTGGAGGAAATCGCACAATTAGCAGGTTATTCACACCAAACCTACTTTAATGCTAAATTCAAATTGTTTGAGGCGTGCACCCCCTCAGCATATCGGTCGGGGTTAAAGGGCTCAATGTAAACATTTAAAACAAAATGCCCTGTAAAAATGCATGCTTGCAGACAACATCCAACTTGTGCAAACAGATTTTCAGCGAGTTTGCAGCCTGAACGATTCAGTCCCTACTGAATCGTTTTTTTGATCAATATAATAATTTCGGTGAAATAATTTATAAAAAAATAAAATTATCTTTAAAATATTGAAACTATTTATAAAATAATAACTATATTATAATTAATTTTCTGAATTTTTACTATAGAATGAAAATATAACGAATCAAGGAGGCAATAAAATGAACACAATGACAAATAAGGTAATCCGTTATAGAGGAACAGACTTGAATACAAAAGGATGGCAGCAAGAGGCAGTGCTGAGGATGCTGATGAATAATTTGGATCATGAAGTCGCCGAACGTCCTGAGGATTTGGTGGTATATGGCGGGATAGGGAAAGCCGCTCGTAATTGGGAATGTTTCGACGCAATCGTCAAATCACTGAAGGAGCTAGAAGACGATGAAACTTTATTGGTTCAATCCGGTAAGCCCGTGGCCATTTTTAAAACGCATACAGATGCGCCGCGCGTACTGCTTGCCAATTCCAACATCGTCCCTGCTTACGCGAATTGGGAAACATTCCATGAACTCGATAAAAAGGGCTTGATGATGTATGGACAAATGACGGCAGGCAGCTGGATCTATATCGGGTCACAAGGAATCGTGCAGGGTACATATGAAACCTTTGCCGAGCTAGCCAAACAACATTTCAATTCTTCATTAAAAGGCACGATTACGTTAACGGCAGGTTTAGGCGGTATGGGCGGGGCACAGCCTCTAGCCGTTACGATGAACGGAGGAGTCTGTATCGGCATCGATGTGGATGAGACGAGGATCGACAGAAGAATCGAGACTCGTTATACCGATGTGAAAACGGATTCATTGGATGAAGCCATTCGTTTAGCAACCGAAGCCAAGCATACAGGGAAAGCATTATCGATTGGTTTGATTGGGAATGCTTCCGATCTTCTTCCTGAAATGATCGCACGCAACTTCATACCGGATGTCTTGACGGACCAGACTTCCGCTCATGATCCGCTAAATGGATATACACCTTCAGGCTTTTCTTTGGAGGAGGCTGCAAAATTAAGGGCGGTAAATCCAGAAGAATATATTAAACTATCAAAAGCTTCAATGGCCAAGCATGTCAGTGCGATGCTTGAAATGATGGAAAAAGGGGCCGTGACGTTTGATTATGGCAATAACATCCGTCAAGTTGCGAAAGATGAAGGGGTGGAGAATGCCTTTGACTTCCCTGGTTTCGTTCCAGCCTATATCCGACCGCAATTTTGTGAAGGAAAAGGTCCGTTCCGCTGGGTTGCGTTATCTGGTGATCCTGAAGACATTTATAAAACGGATCAAGCGATTCTGCGCGAGTTTGCTGATAATGAACATTTATGCAATTGGATTAAAATGGCTCAAGAAAAAATTCAGTTTCAAGGTCTTCCTTCACGCATTTGCTGGCTTGGCTATGGGGAGCGCGCCCGCTTCGGTAAAATCCTTAATGATATGGTTGCAAGTGGTGAATTGAAGGCGCCGATCGTAATTGGACGTGACCATTTGGATTCAGGCTCGGTCGCTTCACCGAATCGCGAAACGGAAGCGATGAAGGATGGTTCGGATGTAGTCGCTGACTGGCCGATCTTAAATGCAATGGTGAACGCAGTGGGCGGAGCCACTTGGGTATCCGTACATCATGGCGGTGGAGTCGGAATGGGGTATTCCATGCATGCAGGGGTCGTCATTGTGGCTGATGGCACGAAAGAAGCAGGAGCGAGGATTGAACGCGTCCTGACGACGGACCCGGGGATGGGTGTAGTTCGACATGTGGATGCAGGATATGAATTGGCAGAGAAAACGGCCCGTGAAAAAGGGATTAATATCCCGATGCTTAATAAAGGAAATGATCAGTCATGACAAAACCTATTTGGATAAAGCATGCCGCACAGCTCGCCACACTTGCACAATATGAACAAAGCCCTCGTTCCAAGGAGGCAATGTCTGAACTGGGATTGGTTGAAGACGGCAGCATCTGGATGGAAGCTGGTTTGGTTCAAGCGGTCGGGACAACCAAGGAATTGGAAGAACGCTATGCAGATAGGCTTCATGAAGCTGAAGTGGTCGATGCAACAGGCCATTTGGTGACACCAGGGCTAGTTGACCCACATACACATGTGGTTTATGGAGGGAGCCGGGAGCGTGAATTCGAGATGCGTCTCGAAGGTGCAACATATATGGACATCATGAACGCAGGCGGGGGGATTCATGCCACCACACGCATGACCCGTGAAGCAAGTGAACAAGAATTGATGGAGCAAACCGCACGCCGTCTTGATTCATTTCTCACTCATGGTGTGACAACGGTAGAGGGTAAAAGCGGCTACGGGATGAATGTGGAAACTGAATTGAAGCAGCTGAGGGTGATGAAAAGGCTTCAGGAGGAGCATCCGATCGATCTTGTTCCCACTTTTATGGGCGCCCATGCGGTACCTAACGATTATAAGGGCCGTGAGGATGAATATGTCGATCATTTGATTAATGAAATGCTTCCTATTGTATCAAAAGAGAAGCTGGCCGAATTCAATGATGTGTTTTGTGAAAAGGGTGTATTTACTCCTGAACAATCGGAGCGGATTTTAACGGCGGGAAAAAAATATGGACTGATCCCTAAAATCCATGCCGATGAAATTGAGCCATATGGAGGAGCGGAATTAGCGGCGAAGGTAGGGGCTATTTCAGCCGAGCATTTATTGAAGGCTTCACAAGAGGGGATTGCGGCGATGGCAAAGTCAGGCACGATTGCCTGCTTGCTTCCAGCCACCGCTCTGTACTTGCGGGAAGAAGCGGCCCCTGGACGGATGATGATCGATGAAGGCGTAGCCGTTGCCATATCTACCGATTGCAATCCCGGCTCCTCCCCGACGACTTCCATGCCGCTCGTCATGAACCTGGCATGCATTTCGATGCGCCTCACCCCTGCCGAAGCACTGACGGCGGCGACTTACAATGCCGCTTGTGCCATCAACAGGCAAGACAAGGTCGGCTCACTTGAAGCAGGGAAACAAGCGGATGTCGTATTATGGAATGTTGAAAACTATCAGGAATTACAATATTTATTCGGGGTCAACCATGTTAAGTCTGTTTGGAAAAACGGCGTTCAAGTCGTGAAATAAGGAACGGCTTGGTAATCTTGCACGTAATTTTTTTTGGGTGCTCCAGGTGTATTCATCTCCTGTGAGAAGGGAGTATGCCTGGAGGCGATCCAATCAATTTCTTTACATGAGTTAAGCAGGAGTGAGGGTTCTATCTTTCAAGGCAACAAGGGGGAACTATATGTTGAGAAATAATTATCGCTATTTTATCATTTTCATGATCATTGTCATTACGATCATTAACTACATTGATAGAGGTGCCTTGTCGTATGCTCAGGCAGAAATCATCGATGAGTTTGATTTAAATCCGGCTAGCTGGGGGGCAATCTTAGGCTACTTTGGATATGGATACATATTCGGAGCATTGTTTGGGGGAGCGTTGGCAGACAAAAAAGGACCGAAATTCATGTGGATCATCGCCGGTACCACTTGGTCGATTTTTGAAATAGGGACTATATTCGCAGGCCATATCGGGACAGCATTATTCGGTGGTTCAGCATTAGCGGGATTTGCCGTATTTCGCGTTTTATTCGGATTTGCTGAGGGGCCTACACTATCCGTCATGAACCGGACGATGGCCAATTGGGTTTCCCCGAAGGAAAAAGGCTTTGCCGTGGCACTAGGGTTGGTTGGAACTCCAATCGGAGCTTTGATTACTGCCCCTGTTGTAGTGGGCTTGCTTACATATACCAATTGGAAGGCGACGTTTGTAGTTCTGGGACTATTGGGAATCATATGGGTCGTTATCTGGAACAAAGTCTTTACAAACCTGCCTGAAGAACATCCAAGAGTCACTAAAGCGGAGTTGGAAGGCATTCGAAGTGCCGACCAATTGATTCAAGGAGAAACGAAATTGGATGAGCAAATGCATATACCATGGTACCATTTCTTCAAGAACCCTACCTTGGTTATGAATGCCATCGGGTATTTCGCGTTTTTATATGTCAATATACTTTTATTGACCTGGACTCCCAAATACTTGCAGGACGAATTCAATTATTCGCTTTCATCGCTTTCCTATATTGGGATGATTCCGTGGGTAGGGGCCATCATTACGGGACTATTAGGCGGTAAAATCTCGGATCTGCTGCGTGTGAAAACAGGGAATTTACGGATTGCAAGATCTTGGTTCACGGTCGTTTCCCTATTTTGCACGGCTGTTTGTTTCATGTTGATTCCAACGGTCGAGAGTGCAGCCGCCGTTCTTGCCTTGATGTGTCTCGGCAATGCGTTCAATTATTTGCCCAATTCGATTTATTGGATTGTCGTTCTGGACACGGAACCGACAAAAGCAGGCACGTTCGGAGGGGTGACGCATTTCATTGCCAATCTCGCCACGATCATTGCACCTACGCTGACAGGAAGTCTTGTCGCCATTCATGGCTATAATGCGATGTTCATCGCGGCATCCATCGCCGTCACGATCGGCATGATCGCTATGGTTTTCGTCAAGCCTGGCAAGCAGGGCCCTTCCGCGAAGGTCAACAATGAAGTGGCTGATTCGAAAGCATAGCTACATTAAGAACTTACAGCTTGGCTGGAGCAATCGTCACAGCGATTGCTCTTTTTTGAAAGATATCGCTTCGATGTTAACCTGGGACTTTTGAGTGCAAGGCTATGGTGGGACCTGAAGCGGACATATCAAAATTTTTTATTGGTTGAAATCTGAAAATTATAATAATTGAGGGGGCGTTTATATTGAGTGAGGGAACATTTACAATTGATGATGCACCATTTAAAAAGTTTCACTTTAGGATTGCAGGGCTTACTTTCGGGTCAAGCTTCTGTGACGGCTATTCCTTAGGCATCATTGCCATGGCACTGACATTTCTCGGTCCGCAATTAGAGCTGAATGCCATGTGGAGCGGCTTGATTGGGAGCTCAGCATTAATCGGCCTTTTTGCAGGTGCATTGGTGCTTGGAAAACTATCTGACCGTATAGGCAGGCAGAAAATCTTCCTTGTCAATTTTTTGCTTATTACCGTTGTTACGATTCTTCAATTTTTCGTTAATGGCCCGGCAGAGCTATTTGTTTTGCGATTGCTGATAGGTTTTGGGCTTGGAGGAGATTATGCAGTCGGGACAACATTACTTGCAGAATTTTCCCCGAAAAAGTATAGGGCCCCACTCCTTGCATCTTTAAACGTCGTTTGGACGCTTGGTTATGTAGCATCGAACTTTGTCGGTTATTATTTAGGCCAAGCTGGATCAGATTCATGGCGCTGGATGCTCGTCAGTGCGGCCGTTCCAGCTGTAGTGGTTTTATTCTTGCGGATTGGAACGCCAGAATCACCAAGGTGGTTAGTCAGCAAGGGACGTGCAGAAGAAGCGCGGCTTATCGTGAAGAAACATCTTGGAGAGAACGTGGAAATGGGCGAAACGTCGGCACATGCAGAAAATCCATCCGATTTAGGATTTCGTGGCCTTTTCAGCAAAAAGCTTCGCAAGCGTACCGCTTTTGGCGGAATATTCAAATTGACTCTCGTCATTCCGTATTTCGCCATCTATACCTTCCTTCCGTCCATTTTGCATACGATGGGTTTTAAACAAAACTTTTTTGCCGATACGATGCTAAACATTTTCTTGCTGGTCGGTGCGATCGTCGGCCTTTGGTTCCTTGCGAAATTTTCCCGCAGAGGATTTACAATAGGTGCCTTCACGATCCTTACAGTTTCTTTATTTTCCCTCAGTCTCCTGCACGATGGCTCACAATATTTCATGTTGACATTCTTCCTGATTTTCACCTTTTTCATGTCGGCTGCTTCCAACCTAACGTTAGTATACCCTGCAGAACTATTCCCGACGGAGATTCGTGGAACGGGAATCGGCATGGTCACGGCAATCAGCAGGATTGGATCTGCTATCGGAACTTTCCTTCTGCCTTTAAGTCTCAATTCCTTCGGTTTAAGCTCTTCAATGGTCGGCATGGCTATCATCTTGCTAATCGGTTTGATCGCATCCATAGCCTGGGCACCAGAGACAAAATCACTATCGCTAAATGAAGCTAGTGATCCCATGCTTGAAGGTGGGCAGCCTGCCGCTGGAAGTCATGCTTCATTGCAGCGAATCAGAGAAGATATTAAATGATGCTATCCGATGGATTATCATTAAATTATAGTGTTGAAGGAGTGATGAACCGTGACAACGACAAATTGCACGCACGCAAAGGATATAAAAAAAGTCGTGTTGGGCGATGGTCCCATCTCCATCAATGAGGTGATTGCTGTTGCAAGATATGGGGCAGAGGTCTCCTTTACAAGAGAGTATTGTAATAGGGTGGATGAATCAAGAAGTTTAATTGATAGGTTCCTGCAGGAAAATAGAGTTATTTATGGTGTGACAACAGGGTTTGGCAGCAATGTGACAAAGGTGATTTCTCCGGAAGATGCAGAAACGCTTCAACGGAATATCATTCGTTCTCATGCTGTCTCCGTTGGGGAGCCGTTAGAAAAAGAAGTAGTAAGGGCCATTCAACTAATGATCCTGGTAAATTTGGGGCAAGGTTATTCTGGAGTCAGGTTACAGGTTTTGGAGCTGATTGCTTCGCTGTTGAATCACGATATTGTCCCTTTTGCCCCCGGTGATGGGTCAGTGGGATACCTGTCACCAGAGTCTCACATGGCCCTGGTGCTGATAGGGGAGGGAAAGGCATGGAAAGACGGTGAATTCATCCCAGGAGCGGTTGTCTTGGAAAAAGCCGGGTTGGCTCCTGTCACATTAGGTCCTAAAGAAGGATTGGCGCTTATTAGTGGAACGACTTCCGCCACGGCAATGGCCGCTTTAGCGTTATACAATGGCATCCAGGCCGCGAAAACTGCGGATATCACAGGAGCTATGTCCTTGGAGGTTCTTAAGGGTACAATTCATGCTTTTGATCCTCGCTCCCACAAATTAAAAAAGCATGGAGAACAGGCAAAGACAGCCAGAAATGTGTCAAGGATCCTCGAAGGAAGTCAAATCATTGACACATATAAGGATTATAGATTACAAGATGCACTTAGTTTACGATGCATTCCACAAATTCACGGTGCCATAAAAAGAGCGTTGAAGGACGCTGAGGCCACTATTGAAAATGAAATGAACTCTGCAAGTGATAATCCTATCATTTATCCAGATGGTGCTGACGGGACTGCGCTTATGGGGGGGAACTTTGATGGATCATTCGTAGGAATCTATACAGATATGATGTGCATCGCCCTGGCAAATCTGGCTAAAATCACCGAAAGAAGGATTGATCGCCTAGTAAACCATCACCATAGTGAGCTGCCGAATTTTTTGGTGGCAAACCCGGGTTTAAATAACGGCTACATGGTCCCGCAATATACGGCAGCAGGATTATTGAATGAAATCAGAGTACTTACCCAGCCTGCAACAATCGATAATGTGCCGACATGTGCAAATCAGGAAGACGTCATAAGTTTTTCCTATTTCGCTTCGAAGAAAGCCTATCAGATTTCAAAGAAGCTTGAATATATTTTAGCTATTGAACTTATGACGGCAACGCAAGCTATGGATTTTCATCACCCATTGAAACCTGCCCCCATCACGGAGAAAGTGTACCGTTTAATACGCAGTAAAGTACCTACGGTAAAGGAAGACCGATTCTTTCATCCTGACATAGAAGTGATTAAAGGGCAAATTCATGAAGGAGAACTAACCAAGCTTGTCGAATTGGAAATGGGTGAGATGGAGTTTTAATGATGGGTGCACCAGTTTATGCGGATGCATGCAGCAAGATTTCATGACCTGCCACATTATTAAAAGGGTGTCACCATCAAGAACGGAGGAATAACGGAAACATGCATTATGATGTAATTGTAATTGGAGCTGGATCGATGGGTATGTCGGCAGGGCATTACCTATCCAAGGCTGGGAAGAAAGTGTTATTATTGGATTCTTTCGTCCCGCCTCACAATAAAGGCAGTCATCATGGAGAAACAAGGATCATTAGACATGCTTATGGGGAAGGAACGGAATATGTATCATTAGTCCTTAGAGCTCAAGAACTATGGGATGATTTAGAAAAAATAACGGAAAGAAAATTATTTCTTCGGACTGGCGTTCTGAATGCGGGCAGTCAGCATTCCCCATTCATTAAGCAAGTGATTGCAAGTTCAAATAAATTTGATTTACCATTGGAAATCCTTGATACGCATCAAGTTCATGACAGGTGGCCCGGGATCATCCTGCCGGAAGATTATATTGGTTGCTTTGAACAGAATTCAGGCGTGTTAAAAAGCGAAGAGTGCATACGTGCATACCAGCAGACTGCCGAATTACACGGTGCTGATATTAAAGTGAACAGCCCGGTGAGGAACCTGATTGTCCAGAGTGATGGGGTTACGGTGAAAACTGCTGACCAAAGCTATCATGCCGATGCATTGGTCGTTGCAGCAGGAGCTTGGTCACCAAAGATTTTGGAGATGTTGGGATTGGATGTTCCGCTAGCCCCTATCCGGAAAACCTTCGCCTGGTTCGATGCAGATGAAAAATTATATGGTCACAATGGTTTTCCTGCATTCACGTTCGATACACCTGAAGGTACATACTATGGCTTTCCGAGTATAAGTGGAGCTGGTTTGAAACTTGGGAGGCATGACGGGGGAAACCGGATAAATCCCGATGAAACGATGGCCCAATTTGGAGAATACGAGGAGGATGCTGGGGATTTGGAGCGCTTCTTGAACCGGTTCATGCCTTCTGGTCAAACATTGAGACATGGAAAAAACTGCATCTATACGATGACGCCAGATGAGGACTTTATCGTCGACCTACATCCTGCGTTTCCCCATATTGCCATCGCAGCGGGATTCTCGGGACATGGATTCAAGTTCAGCAGTGTGATTGGCGAGAGTTTAAGTGATCTTATTCTTTCGGGAAAGACTGAGAATGATCTTTCCCCATTTTCGCTAAACAGATTCCAATAGGTTCATAGCTTTGTCAACCAATAGAATGAATAGGCTAGCCGTCGATTCCTTTTCAAGAGAATCAACGGCTTTTTTATATGGTTCCCTTGATTTATAAGTTCAGCGTGCAATAGACATCATACAGGCTATCTGTCAACTATTGTCTAAAAAAATAATGCGTGATAGAATAAGAATATTCCGAAATTTGAAACTCTAATTCCGAATTTCGGTATTTCACTACATGCTTTTAAGAAATAGATAAACTGGAACCATTTAAACTGAAGGAGGAGGAACAATGAATGTCGTTGATTTGAATTGTGATTTAGGAGAGAGTTTTGGCACCTATCGGATGGGAAATGACAAGGAGATTTTAGATTATGTCACATCTGTCAATGTGGCATGTGGATTTCACGCCGGCGATCCATCCGTCATGCGAGAAACGGTACAGCTTGCCTTAGAAAAAGGTGTCAGGATCGGAGCACATCCAGGTTTACCTGACTTGATGGGTTTTGGGAGACGCAATATGAATATTGCCCCACAGGAGGCTTATGATATTGTCGTTTATCAGATTGGCGCTTTAAATGGCTTCTTGCAGTCCGAGGGAGGAAGCATGCAGCATGTGAAACCGCATGGCGCGTTGTACAATATGGCGGCCCGAAACGAAGCGTTATCCTTGGCGATTGCCGAGGCGATATACAAAGTGAACCAAGAGCTCATTCTCTTTGGTCTGTCAGGCAGTGAATTAATTCGAGCTGGTGAAGCAGTCGGCTTGCGAACGGCCAGTGAAGTATTTGCCGATCGCACCTATCAAGAAGACGGTTCATTAACTTCCCGACTGGAGAAACATGCATTATTGGAAAATGATGAAGATGCTGCTGCACAGGCGATTCGGATGGTAAAGGAAGGGAAGGTCATGTCCCAACAAGGATCCGATGTCGCTTTGAGGGCAGATACGATTTGCATACATGGGGACGGTGCACATGCATTAACCTTTGCCCAGCATGTGAAAAATTCTTTGGAATTATCTGAAATAACAGTCAAGTCATTTACATAAACCTACATAGGAGGTCATTCCATTGGAGCCGAACAAACATACTGCAGTTCAGGAAGAGATTCCCGCTAAGCCGAAAACGAACCGCACTTTATTGCTGGGTGCTGCCTTCTTGATGGCAACATCTGCAATAGGGCCAGGATTTTTAATGCAAACGACCGTATATACTCAAAGTCTTGCGGCTAGTTTTGGTTTCGTCATTCTTATTTCGGTCATACTCGATATTTTTGCACAAACAAATGTATGGCGCATCATTGCTGTATCTGAAAAGCGGGGTCAAGAGATTGCCAACATGGTGCTTCCTGGACTTGGTTATGTCCTGGCGGCACTCATCGTCCTGGGAGGCCTCGCCTTCAATATAGGCAATATTGCAGGAGCAGGTCTTGGCCTCAATGCAATGACGGGGATATCGCCAACTGCGGGTGCCGCAATAAGTGCGGTCATTGCGGTCTTGATATTTGTCGTCAAGGAAGCAGGAAAGGCAATGGACCGTTTTACGCAAATTGCGGGCTTCTTCATGATCTGTTTGATGATATATGTAGCCTGGACAACCTCACCCCCCATAGGGGAAGCGGTAGTGAGGACGTTTACACCTATCCACTTCGATGTCATTGCCATCGTAACTTTAGTGGGAGGGTCGGTCGGCGGATACATAACATTTGCAGGTGGTCATCGGCTATTGGATGCAGGCGTGAAAGGGGTTGAAGCATTACCTCAAGTCACTAAGAGTTCGGTAGTGGGAATCTTGATCACCACCGTCATGCGCGTCGCGTTATTTTTGGCAGTACTTGGTGTCGTATCGAAAGGTTTGCAAATCGATCAGGATAACCCGGCAGCGTCCGTTTTTCAACTGGCTGCCGGAAACGTAGGATACCGCATATTCGGGGTTGTGATGTGGGCTGCAGCAATCACTTCCGTGGTTGGAGCTGCATATACCTCCGTTTCATTTATCAGAACATTCAGCGAAACGATCAATAAGAAGGCGAACTGGATAATCATTGGGTTTATCGTCGTCTCGACAGTTTGCTTTTTGTTAATTGGCCAGCCGGTTAAAGTACTGCTTATCGTCGGCGCCATTAATGGATTGATTTTGCCAATCGCGCTTGGGACATTATTGATTGCCGCGTATAAGCGAAACATTGTCGGCGATTATAAACACCCGTTATGGTTAACGATTTCCGGAGTCTTTGTTGTAATCGTCATGGCGTTGATGGGAGGATATACATTGATTAAACAATTGCCGGCACTATTTTAATTGAATGATTGTGACGGGCAGTCACTTCTGATCTGCCAGTCCAGAATAGGAGATGTATAGGTATGATAAATCTTTCTCAAGTGACACCTTCTGAGCTGCGTTCAATGATTCGAAAGGATGAATTGATTAAAGCGACCGCAGGAATGGCTAACGGGTATGCCCAAGCAAACTTAGCCATCTTAAAAAAGGAGCATGCTTTTGACTTCTTACTATTCTGCCAGCGTAACCCTATATCATGTCCATTGCTGGATGTAACGGAAATTGGTTCACCCATTCCCGCATTAGCCGCTCCCGATGGGGATATACGTACGGATATCCCTAAATACAGGGTATACAAATATGGTGAATTGGTGGATGAGGTAACCGAAATATCAAAATACTGGGAAGAGGATATGGTTGGTTTTCTGATTGGGTGCAGTTTTACATTCGAATACGCGCTATTAAAAAATGATATTCCGGTTCGCCATATTGAAGAGGGCTGCAATGTACCCATGTTTAAAACCAATATTCCTTGTATGGAGGCAGGGATTTTCCATGGGAAAATGGTGGCTAGCATGAGACCGATACCACAAAAGGATGTGGTGAGGGCCGCCCAAGTGACCTCGCGTTTTCCAGCAGTGCATGGGGGACCGATCCATATTGGTGACCCTGAAGCAATCGGGGTATCAAGCATTCAACATCCAGACTTTGGTGATCCCGTAACGGTGCATCCCGGGGAAGTGCCGGTCTTTTGGGCATGTGGCGTAACGCCTCAGTCCATCGCGATGGAAACCAAACCGGAAATCATGATAACTCATGCACCTGGACATATGTTTATCACAGACATCCGTGATGAAAAATTAGGTGTATTATAAATGTCAGAAAGAGATGAGCTTATGTGGAAAAACCCTTTAAATGAAACAGCTTGTCAAATGTCTCCCTTGGGCGATTCCGCCATCGTACTTACATTTGGGAATGGAATTGAATACAGCATTCATAAAAAGATAAAGTTGTTTATGGAGATGTTGGAAGAAGAACCCTTTGCCGGGTTTGTGGAATGTGTACCGGCTTTTACGAATTTGACGGTTTTTTATGAGCCGCTCGTAATCTATAACACTCATAAGCAAAGCGATGAAGCTATTTCTCCCTATCACGTGGTTCGGTCGATTTTGGAGGAGAAACTGCTGGATTTAATGGAAGATAAAAAGCTGTCCCATCGGACGGTTACCATTCCCGTTTGTTATGGTGGGGAATATGGCCCTGATTTGGAATATGTAGCTCGTTATCATGATTTGACCACTGATGAAGTCATTCATATCCATTCAACCGGTGAGTATTTGATTTACATGATAGGATTTGCTCCTGGGTTTCCATTTTTGGGAGGACTTTCGGAAGACATCGCCACACCAAGGCGATCTTCCCCGAGAATGACGATACCAGCAGGGGCGGTAGGAATTGCCGGTAAGCAAACGGGGGTATATCCGATATCAACACCAGGGGGATGGCAATTGATCGGACAGACGCCAGCGAAACTATTCTTACCGAATGTAAATCCACCAAGCTTATTACAGGCGGGAGACATGGTGAAATTCCAGCCAATCTCTGAACAAGAATATAAAGAGATGAAGGGGGGATAAAATGAGCCATCGTATAATAAAGCCGGGGTTAATGACTAGCATTCAAGATCTTGGCAGGAAAGGATTTCAACAGCATGGGGTGATCGTAGGCGGAGCGATGGACGGCTATTCACTGCGAATGGCGAATATGTTGGTAGGCAATGATGAAGGGGAAGCGGCCTTGGAAATTACCCTCATGGGCCCCACCATTAAAATGGAGAAAGATTGCCTGATATCGATAACGGGAGCGAATTTATCACCTGCAATCGATAACCAGGCCGCTCCGATGTGGAAGCCCATTCATGTAAAGGCAGGATCGATTCTGCGGTTTGAAGGGTGTATATCAGGCTGCCGAGCTTATTTATCCGTTGCCGGTGGATATGCCATACCAGAAGTGCTGGATAGTAAGAGCACCTATTTACGAGCAGGAATTGGCGGCTATATGGGTAGGGCTTTAAAGGCTGGAGATATACTGGCTTGTAATGAGCCTCCAAGTATGATGGATCGGTGGGAGGTAAAAGGTTCTTTCTCTTACCCAAAGTGGTTTGTCAATGAAAGGGAGTTCATGCCAGTTCGAAATCCTCTAATCCGATTCATTGATGGAAGCCAGTACGAGCATTTCACGAATTATAGTAAACTTCGGTTTGTAGAGGGTTCATTTAAAGTTTCCAATCAATCTGACCGGATGGGATATAGACTATCCGGCCCGGCACTTGAATGCCAAAGTCACGAGGAATTGCTTTCCGAAGCGGTCACTAATGGCTCGATCCAGGTTCCGCCGGATGGAAATCCGATCATTCTCCTGGCGGACAGGCAAACGACGGGCGGATATCCTAAAATGGCTCAGGTGATTTCTGCCGATTTACCGATAATCGCTCAAGTTAAACCTGGGGAGTCGATTCAATTCTCACGGGTGACCTTAAGGGAGGCAGAGTGCCTGTACCTTCATAAAGAACGACAAATGAAAGAATGGAAGGCTTCGATTTCATTGGCCTTGCATGACTGGCATATCTACTAGTTCTCTATCAGGAGGTCCCCATATCGGGCGCCTTCTTTTCCTGTTTCAGATATTTTTCGTTTTTTCCTTACATCTTTTTGCGAAGTTTTATAATAGAATGAGAGGAGATAGGGAGCAACATTGAGGAAGACCTTGAGAGGAGACAATACATGCAAGCACATAACAAAACCGTCGTGAAATCCATGCAGATACTTACGCTTTTCATAAATCATCCGAAACTTACCTTTAATGAAATGATGGAGCACTCCAACCTTCCCAAAACCTCTTTGCACCGAATGGTCGGTTCATTGGAAGAAATGGGGTTTTTAACGCGTGATGAACATGGCCATTATTCACTTGGTCTAATATTCTTGCAGTTTGGCCAACTGGTTGGTGAGCGTTTGGATATTAGGACAATTGCTTATCCCATCATGAAAGAACTGCGGGATGACGTTGAAGAGGCCGTGAATTTGATCGTGCGGGATAAGGGCGAGGCCATGTATATTGAAAAGGTGGACACTTTGCACCCCGTCCGGCTTTATACCTCCATTGGCAGGCGTTCACCACTTTATGCCGGCGACTCGCGGATCATACTCGCCTATTTGCCTGAGGAGGAACGTGAAGCGTATATCGACTGCACCGAGCTTAATCCGATAGCAATGGGAACGATAATCGATGAAAACACACTCCGACATGCTTTGGAAGAAGCAAGGTTAAACGGCTACACGATAACTTCGTCAGAATTGGAGAACTATACAAAATCTGTCAGTGCCCCAATCCTTAACGGAAAAAATCAAATTATCGCTGCCATTAGCGTCGCTGGGATTGAAGCGAGATTTCAGGAGAAGCGTTTGCCTGAATTGATAGATAAAGTAACGAAAGCTGCCAAAGAAATTTCCATGAAACTAGGTTCACAAACTTCTTAAGCCAGTTCTTGCTTTACTAGATCAAATCGATTTTTCTTACATAAATGGAAATACCCCTAGTGAAAAATTTTTCCCGGAACAGTTACTGCCTTGATTACTCGATATTGTATAGTGAAAACAAGAAAAAATAATGAGACAGTTATATAGGTTTCATGGTAAAAAGGCTCATAAGTACTCATGTGTATAAGAGGAACGAATGTTCTTTGTTCCCTAAAAGCATTGCAAAGAGTACCCATCTGTTTGTATAATCCCCTTTACCGTTTCATATGGGGAGGGGAATTTAGTTTTGCAATGTGGTCCATTATGTGAAAATAGATAGAAAAAGAGGCTGCCAAAGGGTAGCCTTTTGAATGTATTATTAATATACAAATTTATAATAAGGCTAATCATCCTCTACCTTCAATCCCTCAATTATCGCCCCTATTCTTGAAGATAGATTATATGACCATTACTGTCCTATATGGGATAGCTGTGTAAAAAAGAAAGTGAGTAGGCCATCTTTTTTGCAAAATTCAATGGAGGTTCAATAGATTGAATGTGAATATACATAATTGCAGGATCCGTAAATAGCCAATGATTATGCAGGGCACTCACAATCAAACCCTGTTGGACAACTGAATGTAGGAAACTGGGGATTTCTTCTTGTAAAACGGCGATTTCAGCCAAGTTTAATGCATTCCCACTTTGATCCAAGGATTCAAAGATGAATCCTGCCGGCACTACCGTACTGCTTTGGCGCCCTTGTACCATTACCTTAAAATCGCGGTGTAACGATACTGAACAACTCCCTTGATTTACTTCACTTTTTCCCTTAAGGAGTGTAGCAAATTGTTCACAAAGTGAATCAAAGTTATTCATCCTATTGGCCCTCCCTTTGAAATGATTCCTCCAATTCCTAGTTTCTTAATCATTATAACTATATGAAGATGTATTATATTAAAGAAAAAAGCATCACATCTTTTTTATAAATATTGTGGCTCAATTTATGCCACATTATTATAGAAAGATAATTAAAGATTACCTGAACGTTAGGTGAGCAAAACCCTTCTAAATCATATGATTAAAAAAGTTCTTTATTACTTATGAAATACCATAAAAAAGCAGGGCATAATGATTTATAGTGGCATTTTCCCTTTTTATTAGAAACACCCGATAAATATACATTATTGAGAAAGAAAGTATTCAATATTGTGCTGGTAATTGTGGATTCGATCATGCAAGCAGCAATAAACATGCGCATAATCAGGCAGGGCGATTTAATTTGTGTCAATTATTTGAAGATGATAAAGAAGTTATTAAAGAGCTGTTCGCAAGAGTTAGTCTTGAGCGATCGATACCTAAAGATCCATATTAGTCGTATTTGAATTGTGTAAGATTTAACGTCATGCAATAAGAAAATTCTTGAAGGGCACTGCTAAGGAAGAAGTTAAAGAAATAAATTGAATATGTCGATTTTGTGACCTGGAATCGACTAATCCTAAGGTTTATATATAGTGAGAAAATAGAGAAATTAATTAGAGGGAAAGCTGAAAATCAATGGGAACTTAAAGAAGGTTCGTTTTAAAAAGGCTTGAGAAAAATAAAGGGATTGAGCTTGTTTGTTGGTTGAACAAGAAACTGGAGGAGTCCTAAAGCCTTGAGGGATAACTAATCCATGGCTTATTCCATAAATGCTACTTCTTCTTACAAAACCTTATCAGCAATAAAATCAGTAACGGCAGGAGATTTGTAAAACCTGAATTCATGTATTTTCCCTTAGCTGTCCTAAAGGAAAAGAGGTTGCCGTTAATCGGAAAACCTCACATAGAATGAAGATTCTAAATATTCCAATATAATTTATTTTGATGTAATATATTTACAATTATGGATAAAATGGTATATTTACTTATGTTGGCAATTAAAAACTAATTTAGGAGGAGTTATTATGTTTAAGAAACTAGCAATTGGAGCATTAGCAAGTGGAGTGATGTTTTTTGGGACTGGGGGAGTATTAGCTGCTGAACAGCCATTAACTAATCATCAGACAGAAAATGTTTTAAATTCAATTATTCATCCTGAATTACAAGCTACGTCACAAGGAAATGTTACCGAAACTATAAATGGAATTTCCTCTTATGCATGGTATCCAATATGGGCGCCAGCAGGAAAAAACACATTTAAAGTAAAAATAACTGGGAACAGTACAAAAATCTCGGTTTATCCAACTAGAAATAGTAAAAGTGGTGCTATACAATCTTGGCCCGGAGGAAAGTATAACTCTATAACATTAGACGGTGGACAAACTGGACAGGTTTACTATTTACATGCTGGCCTATTAGAAGATATTCAAAATGTAACGTACCAATTAAATTGGTATTTTAAATAAACTTTTCAATTATACTAAGTCGGTATTCCCTTAAAGTGGGGAAACCGGCTTGTTTTTCGATATCCCTTTGTTACTTGTGCTAGCTGATTGATCCCTCCTCTGCCGATCTCTTATCTCTTACCTTTTTAAGTGTTACCTTTTTGCGTGATTGGCTTCCTTCGGTAAAGTTTTCATTGATATCCCAGTATATTGAAAAATTTGGATTCGTGGGTACGAAGAAGACTCAAAATGTCCCTCTGGAAACAGTGGGAATTTTCAAGGACGGGACTAAGTAAACTCAAAGCCCTAGGTGTTCATTCCGGAAAAGCATATGAATGGGGTAATAGCGGAGAGGGTTATTGGTGCATTGCTCATAGCTCTTTCCTATAAGAAACCCTTTAAGGGTTAGGAAATCTATATGAACGATATACAAAACTACGTCTGACTTAAACTGAAACGCCGTATACCGAACGGTACGGTTGGTGTATAAGGTCGGAGGCTAGGTGCCTCCATTGTGGAATGAATGGATCCCACCCTTTTATTGCTTGCTCTTGAAAAAGCTCTCAATCTCATTAACCAACTTACATACGGAAACAGGCAAATAACGATCCGTCAAGTAGGCCATATAAACCGTCCTTTCCAAAAACATCGAATTTATTTCAAGTATGGCAGTATTTCTAGTTGCAACGGATTTAATATAGCTTTCCGGTAAAATGGTAAAGCCCAAGCCTTCGTCCACCAGACTGCAAGCTGTTTCCAGCCTTTCAATCTCGTAACGGATGTTTGGTGTTACCAGCTCATTTTTGAAAGCCCCCAAAATATCATCTCTTGTTTGAAATCCAGATGTACTGATGATCATTTCCTTCTCCTTAAGGTCTTGTAAAGTGACGGAATCTTTTTCATTCAAGTCGTCATCTTTATGAACCAAAAGCATGAAATTTTCCTTATAGAGGGGAGTGGCTGTGATCTCGGCATGGTTTATCGGCTGATTGGTGATCGTGAAATGAACTTGATACTGGTTTAGCGAATCGATAACATGTTCTTCGCCCAAGATTTCCCGAACCTCTAAATGGATGGTAGGATGATCATGTTTAAACGTCCTGATGATTTTTGGAAACCAGTATTTGAATGATTCAATTAAACCGATAGATATTGTTCCGCTTCCAACCTGTTTCATTTCCTCAAGTTCCACTTGCATATTATTGAACCTTCTCAGCAAATCCTGCGATCTTGAATAAAAAAGGGCACCTGCCTCTGTAAGCTCAATTCCCCTCGTGTTACGTTCCAGAAGTCGTGAATCGATTTCTTTCTCCAGTTTCATGATCGCATTACTTAATGAAGGCTGAGATATATGTAATAATTTAGCCGCTTTGGAATAGCTCATCTCCTGGACAATGGTGTTGAAATAACGAAGTTGGCGAAGATCCATACTAGTCTCCTTTTATAGCTTTAAACTATGTATATATTGGTTATTGGTATTAGTAATTATATATCTTCTCCATTATACTGTAAAAAAAGATATTTCTGAATTTTTTAACGGAAGGAGAAACTATGTATAATGAACCGACCTTAAAGCATTGGAACGGCAGAGTGGATTCCGAAACGGACTTGGATAGCTTCAGATACCACCAAAGAGTGAACGTGACGCCGATTACTGAATTGACCATCCCTGCAAAGGAATCAAAAACTTTTGGAATGATGGGCTTCAAATGTGATGAAGGTGTCAAAAGGAACAAAGGGCGGATCGGTGCTGCAGAAGCCCCTGATTATATTAGGCAGTCCTTGGCCAAGCTTCCCTGCCATTTACCAGCGAAAACTAAGCTGGTGGACGTTGGCGATCTTGTATGTGAAGAAGGGGAAATGGAGGCCGCACAAGACCGATTGGGCGCAGCCGTTGCCCGGATTTTGGAGAGTGAAGTGATTCCCATCATTTTAGGGGGTGGACATGAAACCTTTTATGGTCATTATCTCGGGGCAAGGAAATTCCTTGGGCCGAAGGCTAAATTGGGAATGATCAATATCGATGCCCACTTTGATATGCGTCCCTATGAAAAAGAAAGTTCATCAGGCACGATGTTTAAACAAATCTTGGACAATGATCAAAATTGCGGATATTTATGCATGGGAATTCAGAGGCAAGGCAATACAAAGGCGCTATTCGAAACGGCTAAGAAAAACAAGGTCGACTACATATTGGAAGAGGAATTGTCTTTGGGCGAAATGGAAGATACCAAGCATCGGATCAACGAATTTATTAAGGAAAGAGACTACATCATCCTCACGTTATGCACGGACGTCATCGATTCAGCGTATGCACCTGGCGTAAGTGCACCATCGCCATTTGGGCTCGATCCTAAATTGGTCCGTTCGCTGCTAAGGCATGTCGCATCAAATGAAAAGATCCTTTCCTTTGATATCTCGGAAGTGAATCCAAGTTTGGATGAAAACAATAAAACCGTTACATTGGCGGCACATTTAATTAATGAGGTTTTGCTCCATTTTAAATCATGAGCAGCAAAAGGGAAAAGGATGCTTATATCACGGGTTGAAACGGATCCATCATCTCCTGCCCATTGCAAGCATGAGACTGTCGTGAAATTCACGGCAGTCTTTTTGTTTAAACAAGAGGACGCGAGTGTTACATGATGATACATCGATGTTAATGGTTTATAATATCTACCATTCAGGCTTATGAGGGGGAATTATATGAATGAATATCGTGTAACCGTCAAAAACGGCAGTACCATGGTTTTGTCAGAAATCATTGTAGCTGAAGACGAACGGGAAGTGCTGGGCACGCTTTTGCTTACAAGCGAATTATTTAATCAACCATTCACGGATATCAGGATTTTGGAGCGCTGAGTTGTTCCTGTCTGCTTCTTTTGTTAAACTGTAATAAATTTACAGGATGGCGGGAGATAGTATGTGCGGACGGTTCACTCTTTTTGCAAATTTGGAAGAAATAAAGGAACGCTTTGATATTCAAGGGTCATTCGATGAAGAATATCAAAATAGTTATAATATAGCCCCTTCCCATTCCGTGCTTTCCGTCATTAATGACGGAATCAGGAATCGCCTTGGATACCTTAGGTGGGGACTTATCCCTTTCTGGGCCAAAGATGAAAAAGTGGGTTATAAAATGATTAATGCCAGGGCGGAAACGATTGCAGACAAGGCGAGCTTCAAGAATGCGTACAAGAAGAAAAGGTGTTTGATAATCGCTGATTCCTTTTATGAGTGGAAGAAAACACCCGAGCGAAAAATACCGATGCGAATCAAACTGAAGGATGCCTCTCCATTCGGTATGGCTGGGCTGTTTGAATCGTGGAAATCTCCAGATGGCAAGATCATCCATTCGTGCTCGGTCATTACCACTGTCCCCAATGAGCTGATGGGCGGCATTCATGATCGCATGCCCGCCATTCTTAAACCTGAAGACGAAAAAGCTTGGCTGGACCTTTCCAACCATGATACGGCATATTTGCAGCAATTCTTAAAGCCCTTTGATTCGGAACGAATGGAAGCATTTGAGGTATCTACTGAAGTGAATTCACCTAAGAACAATTCGCCAAACCTCATCCAACCAACTTGCTGAAGGGCGTAGAGGCTTTTTTGCATCCGGACAAACTTCATTTGATCCATGTATGTTTTTAACATTCATGGATATTTTTACTGTTATCACTCGTTTATCAAGGGGCGGGTTTGGAGCCTTCCCGGTATCCTGATTGCCATTTTTAGAATGGAAGTGAAATACTTTCAACTATTCCTTGCGAAACTATACAAAATGCTGTACTCTTATATTTGCTTTTCGATGTGCTTATGGTGCCATTGATATTCATACAACCATATAAATCTTCTTATCAAGAGAGACGGAGGGACTGGCCCGAAGATGTCTCGGCAGCAGACTTTTCAAGAGTGCTGTGCCAAATCCAGCAGGTTCATTTAGCCTGAAAGATAAGGAGGGTGTTTTTTATAAATTAAAAGACCTCTTCTTGCAGTAATGGAAGAGGTCTTTGTTTTTAATTGGATTTGGATATACACGATCAAGCTGAATTACTTGGGCAAATCAATCTAAAAAGGAGTTCATCATGACTGCACACAATAAAGGAAATCCGTGGGCTTTGATCCCATTTGTCGTTTTTTTGATTTTATTTATAGGTTCAGGAATCATTACAAAAGATTTTTATTCATTTCCAGTGTTGGTGGCGATTTCCATTGCATCGGCTGTGGCATTGTCCATGAATCGTAAAGAGTCATTCGATCAAAAGGTCGAAATTTTTTGTAAAGGAGCCGGGGACTCCAATATTATGTTAATGGTTATCATTTTCCTTTTGGCCGGCGCTTTTTCAGAAGTGGCGAATGGCATGGGCGCGGTTGAATCAACGGTCAATTTTGCCTTAGCTGTCTTTCCACAAAATCTTTTGATGGTAGGGATATTCATAATTGCCTGTTTTATTTCTTTATCCATGGGAACGAGCATGGGAACGATTGTAGCTCTTGCTCCTATTGGGGTAGGGATTAGTGAGCAAACGGATATAGCACTTGCGCTTTCAATGGCTGCGGTTATCGGTGGTGCCATGTTCGGCGATAACTTATCGTTCATTTCCGATACGACGATTGCGGCAGTACGGACACAGGGAACGAAAATGAAGGACAAGTTTAAGGTTAACTTTTTCATCGTCCTGCCTGCGGCCATCATCACTTGCGGCATTCTAGGAATATTAACGATAGGTGAGCAAGCGGCCATTACGCAACATTCCTATAATTGGTTGAAAATCCTTCCATATCTGTGTGTATTGATCACGGCATTGGCAGGTGTCAATGTCTTTGTTGTCCTTTCTGTAGGGATTGTATTTGCAGGTATCATCGGATTGGCTGATGGAAGTTATAAATTGTTGGATGTGATCCAAAAAACGGGTGATGGAATGGCTGGCATGTATGAAATCTCTTTCCTTGCCATTTTAATTGCTGGTATGGTAGCGGTCATCCAACATAACGGAGGCATTGATTTTTTACTCCATGTCGTCACTCAAAAAAGCAAATCAAAAAAAGGTGCTGAATTCAGCATTGCCGGACTTGTTGGTTTGACAAACCTTTCTACCGCTAATAATACAATTTCGATCATCATTGCCGGCCCATTAGCGAAAAATATTGCGGAAAGGTATGGTATCGATCCTCGGAAATCAGCGAGCCTGCTAGACGTTTTTGCCTGTTGTGTCCAAGGGTTGATTCCATATGGCGCACAACTGCTCGCTGCAGCGGGGGTGGCAAGAATTTCGCCAATAAGCATTCTTCCATATTCATATTACCCGATACTAATTGGAATTTGTGGAGTTATTGCCATCTTGATAGGGTATCCGCGATTTAAGGCAAAGGATATCGAAGTAAAAGAACGGGCATCTTGATCATGGAAACGCCCTGAATCATAAGATTCAGGGCGTTTGATTATATTCAGATAGTTTTGCGTTCTGAAAAAATATTTTTATTTTCTGTTTATTGAAGACGTTTTTTGGCTTTTTAATACAAATTCTTGAATGAAAAAAATAGAATCGTAGGATATAATAGATTATTGTAAGGAAATTCATGTTTGAATTTCCTTTTTGTTTGTTTATTTCCCGGAGGAAACGGGAAATAAATTAGAGTGAAATATGTTTTCATAATAATTACACGTAGATTAAAGGGGTTATTGGTTAAAATGGATTTTATAGGTAATTTCATTGCGGAGACAAATAATTTATTATGGTCGTACATATTGATCATTTTACTGATTGGCATGGGCATTTATTTTTCGATTCGTACGAAGTTTGTCCAATTCAGAATGGCAAGGGAAATGTTCAGGCTTTTGGGTGAAGGTGCTACGGCGGAAAAAAAGGGTGTTACATCCTTTCAAGCTTTTTGCATCAGCACTGCTTCACGGGTAGGAACTGGAAATCTTGCAGGTGTAGCAATTGCCATTACGATGGGCGGCCCAGGGGCCGTTTTCTGGATGTGGCTAATCGCTCTGATTGGGTCTGCGTCTGCTTTCATAGAAAGTACACTTGCCCAAATCTATAAAGTCAAAGATGGGGACGCTTTCCGTGGAGGCCCTGCGTATTATATGGAAAAAGCTTTGAATGCACGTTGGATGGGCATCACATTCGCTGTATTAATTTCGCTTACATTTGGCCTTGCTTTCAACTCGGTACAAGCCAATACGATCACAAGCGCATTCAATGAATCATTTGGCATTGAAAGGTGGGTTACTGCAGTCATTCTCGCTATCGTTACCGCTTTCATCATTTTTGGTGGCATTCAAATGATTGCAAAAGTATCTGAAGTCATTGTCCCGATCATGGCCGGAGCATACGTAATCGTGGCATTGACAATAATCATCATGAATATATCCGAATTGCCCAGTGTTTTAGGGCTAATCTTTGAAAGTGCATTTGATGGTATAAAAGAAGTGGCTGGCGGAGCCTTGGGAGCTGCCATGATGCAGGGAATAAAGAGGGGTTTATTTTCCAATGAAGCCGGGATGGGCAGTGCACCTAATGCCGGTGCAACCGCAGATGTCAGTCATCCCGTCAAGCAAGGGTTGATTCAGTCTCTTGGCGTATTTGTAGATACGCTCGTCATTTGCAGTTCGACTGCCTTTATCATTTTGTTTTCAGGTCTCTATACCTCGAAAGAAGTGGATGGAATTGTTCTTACCCAAAATGCTCTTGGTACGGCACTGGGTTCATGGGCTGGTGTTTTCCTTGCCATCATTGTACTGTTATTTGCTTTTAGTTCCATTGTGGGAAACTATTATTATGGAGAATCCAACATTGGATTCATCAATGAAAATAAAGTTTGGTTGAACGTTTATCGGTTCGCAGTCGTAGCGATGGTACTATTCGGTTCTCTAGCATCACTGAAATTGGTGTGGGGTCTAGCTGACTTATTAATGGGGTTAATGGCAATTATCAATTTAGTTGCGATAGCTTTACTTGGAAAGATTGCATTTGCGGCCTTGGCAGATTATCAAAAACAAAAGAAGAGTGGACAAAATCCTGTCTTCCATATTAATAATATTAAAGGTTTGAAGAATGTGGAATGTTGGGGAGACCCAACAGATAATATAGACGCTAATAAGGAAAACTAGGCTTTTATTCAGCTTACAAGCATCGGTCCTGAAATGGATTTTGCTTGTAAGCCTTTTTCCATTTTCCCATTGAAGAGCATATAAAAAGTCAGGCTTTGATATATTTCCCTCATGCCTGTATAATGCTTTTTTTTTTGCATAAAATACCTTTGTCTTTATGTAAGACCGTCAAGCAATGATGGGACAAGTTGAATAATGGGAGTGAAAATAATGAATAACAAAAAATCAAATGAAAAATCTTCAAATATTGCCGGAAGAGTATATGATGTAAGTGATTACAAACGGGATGACACGTTATCATCCGGTCTTGCCACCACCCACGAACAAGTTTCGGACGCGTATAACGCCGGCGGGATGACATCTGCAGATCAAAATGAACATGACAGTGAGAAGGAGAAAGAAGGAACTGAGTAAAAGAACGGAAAATCGATCCCCTGCTTGTTGAAATTTCCCAACAAGCAGGGTTTTTGTTTTAATTTTAATCCCTTCATCATGGCGGCCGGTTCATTAGAGGCATGGACCGTCTTCAGCGAAGTGTGAGTCTTCGGATTCTGCCATTTTCCGACTCTTAATAAAAATGAAGCTATCCGGTTAGCCAGACTGCCAGATACGGAATCGTATAATGATGTGCCTAATGATTCCGATTTGCCGGACGTCCTTCATCATCGTCGAGCCGCTAATATCCCCACGCTTCGTTATGTTGGCAGGTGAATGAGTGATGCGTAACGAATTATGATATATACTGGAAATGGAATGGCTCCCCATATCATTTTTATGGAATAAAGCGCAACAGGCATTTATTGTTCATGCTTTGGAAAAGCCCATCCGCAAGTCCCGACTGAAGATGACTTGACATTAGCCAGAACATTCATGTGTTCATGACAGGTAAGAATGCAAAAACGAGCTTATGGATATGGTGAATTGGTATTATACAAACATTCGTCTGGGCAGTCACGTATTTTGGGGTAAAGGGGGATCGAAATGAAGGCACGATCGATCATGATACAGGGAACCGCATCTGATGTAGGGAAAAGCTTGATTTGTACGGCACTTTGCCGTATTTTTGCGAATAAAGGGTACCGTGTCGTTCCGTTCAAATCGCAAAACATGGCTTTGAATTCTTATGTAACCGTGGAAGGCGGTGAAATAGGACGGTCCCAAGGAGTGCAAGCCGAAGCGGCAAGGATCGTGGCAACCTCCGATATGAATCCCATTTTGCTGAAACCAAAGCAGGATATGGTTTCGGAGGTCATCGTCCACGGAAAACATTTTCTTGATATGAATGCCATGGACTATCGAAATCAGTTTGTTCAAGAGGCGATGCCGATCATTCGAAAGTCAGTCGAAAAACTGCAGCAGGAATACGACATCATCGTTCTTGAAGGAGCAGGAAGCCCTGCGGAAATTAACCTTAAAGACCGGGATATTGCCAATATGCGGATGGCTCAACTTGCGGATGCCGCCGTCATTTTAGTGGCTGATATCGATCGTGGCGGGGTATTTGCGTCCATCATCGGGACACTCGCCTTATTGGAAGATGATGAACGTAATCGTGTAAAAGGGATCATCATCAATAAATTTCGGGGCATTCGTGAATTATTGGACGACGGTATCGAATGGCTGCAACAGGAAACTGGAATTCCCGTACTCGGGGTGCTTCCGTATTTAGACGTGAGCATTGAAGCGGAGGATTCGCTGGCACTATCCTCCTTGCGTTTCAAAAAAACTGAAAAGGACGAATTCCCCATTGATGTAGCGTTCTTAAGATTCCCGCACATCTCAAATTTTACCGATGTGGATCCTTTTTTCGATGAACCGGGAGTGGGCGTCAGGCTTGTGGGGAATATCCATGAATTAGGAAGGCCCGACCTTCTTATTTTGCCGGGCACAAAAAATACGATCGAAGATTTAAAATGGATGAGAGATGCAGGATTCGATATGGCGATAAAAGAACTTCGAAAACATGGAACGATCATTGCCGGGATATGCGGCGGATTTCAAATGCTCGGTACAAATCTTTTCGATCCTGATGCTGTTGAAGGTTGCGGTGAAGACGCAGAAGGTCTTTCACTTCTGTCATTGGAAACCATTTTCCAAGCGGAAAAGAAAACGGTGCAAATGGAAGGTGTACTTGCTCCGGGGTTCTTAAAAGGGGAAATGAAGTTAAGCGGCTACGAGATTCATTTAGGCCAAACAGCTTTGGATTCACAAGAACAGTCCTTTCTTTTATTGAAGGATGGGAGAATGGACGGGGCCGTATCGGCGGACAATAAGGTTTTCGGCACATATCTTCATGGAATATTCCATAATCGCCATTTTACTAGAGAACTGGTTAACCAAATACGACGGAACAAGGGGTTGGATGAAGTGATGGAAAACATTCAAAGTGACTCGGAGCGTCGGGAGGAGGCTTATAATCTCTTGGCCTCCCACATGGAAGAAAACATAGATATGGATACCATCTTTCAATGGCTGGAACTTGAAGTTACGGATGTGTGAGACTTTTAATTAGCCTTTATAAGTGACAGAGGCATATAAGATATGTTATGTTGTCTTCTCTACATATTTTTTAAGAAAAAAAGGATGAGGTGTTCATATGAATAAAACAGAATTAGTAAGCAGTGTGGCAGCACAAGCTGAATTGACAAAAGACGATGCAAAAAAAGTGGTGGATGCATTATTTGAAACAATCACGTCTACACTTGCAAAAGAAGAAAAAATCCAATTAGTCGGTTTCGGTACTTTCGAAGTACGTGATCGTGCAGCCCGTACAGGAAGAAACCCGCAAACAGGTGAAGAAATCCAAATTGCAGCAAGCAAAGTACCCGCTTTTAAAGCAGGTAAAGAATTAAAAGAAGCTGTAAAATAATAGATGAACGCAGAAAAAACCTGGCGCCGTAAAGGCGTCAGTTTTTTTTTGAAGTGCTTCAATGAATGAATAAAACTTATAGTACATATTAATGAGGTTTATACTGTGACTATGTTAGGCTAATGTATAACAGGCTTTAAATCCATAAAAAAGAGGTGATAGATATGTTGAAGAAAATAATGAAAAAAATCAAACAATTATCCCAAGGAAGCAGTGAACGTAGACATGGCCAATACCGCAGGGGCAGCAGCAGCAGCCGGGGGTATAAGCGATCTCCCTTGAGCGGCAGTGACCGCTACAAGAGAAGAGGACGCGGCAGCAGCAGCTAATTCAATGCCTTGGAATCCAATGCAGCCTTCAGGTCAATGGAAATTTCTTCGATATCCGAATAAGGCTCTTGGATGCTTAATAGCCTTTTCAGGATATGCACCGTTTCTTTTTCTAACGAAAGCTCTTCTGTCCAAGGAAGAGCCTTTTTATTATTGGCTGAATACGTCGTATAAAGGACATATAAGAGTATTTCCCCCAAGTCATAAAAATCCTGTTGTTTCAAATCCAAAACAGGTTCATCCGTGATAGGTGCCGAAACGACCCATTTAGACAAACCAAAGTCTATCAAAATGGGATGATGGTTCTGAATCAATATATTTGGTATCCGTAAATCTTGATGGGAAATCCCATTGTCATGCAAATAAGCTACTAATCCCGCCAGCTCAGCAAGGAAATGCAGGGATTCCTTCTCAGTGAAGGTTACATGATTGTAGAAAATATGGTCTTCCAAATTATCTCCTTCAATGAAATCCATCACAAAATAAACGTTCCCGTCATCCGTAAATTTCTCGTGAAATTTTGGGATGCTTTTATGGTTCAATGCATGTAATATGTCGATTTCATGTTCGAACCGTTCAAGCTCTTTTTTGCTTCGCCGTTTACTTTTCCGCAGTTGTTTGATCACGATATTTTTATTCGCTTGCCAATCCTTGCAAAGATAAACAATACCGTAGCTTCCTTTTCCGATTACAGTAGTGATTTCGTAGCGGTTATGTAAAACGACTCCTTTTTTTAAGGGCTTATCCACAAAAAATTGATAGATTTTTCTAATGGTACGCAAAATTGAAACTTCCCTCACCGCTTTCGTATAATCTAAAATCTGAAAATACACAATTTCAAAATGAATCATCGCTAGTTTATCACTGATTTAAGAAAAACAGGTAATGAAAGAAATGATTGTTCCGAATTCACCTATAAAAGACCCGAAATTACGAGTCACCCAGAAACTCGCGGCTAAATTGGAGAGTAAACTTGGGAATTGCATGAAAAAATAAAGTAGAAACGCCAATTCATGAAAAAACCGTCCGAATTTTGTAATCATATGAAATTATTATACGATCGCTCCCAATTTAAAATAATCATTAATGTTTTTTTTGAAAATTTCATATTATGAAATTTTTGGATTTTTATGATTTTTAATTTTACTATAGTGAATTCATAATAATAGTCTAGGAGGTGATAAGATGGATGGGCACGAGACGAGAAATTGCACTTTTACCTTGTTTCGCTTCCTGGATGGAATGCAAATCAAAAAATGAGTATGATGCAGGTGACCATGAATTGTTAATTGGTAAGGCTAAGGGATTATATTCCCATTATATGAAAGTTTACTTTTAATTGAGGGAAGATGGGATCTGCTAAAAAAATGAGGGGGGGTCTTATGGGCATCAAAACTGGCGAAGAATATATTACCAGAATAAAATCCAGAAAGCCCGAAGCAACATCTCATGTCTAACATTTTTTTCTTTAATAGATGGCCTGTATGCAAGTGGACAGTCGCAACCGTATCTTGACATTTAGGCCATCTTTTTTAGAATAACCGGATTCACGATGATGCGTTTCAACTCGCTTGGCAGCACTTAAATCACTGATTGGTACAGAACAGGTTTTAGACCAACACGTCTGGTGACAAAGAAAACTTTTTCACTGTCCTTGGCACTGCACAATTAAAAACTCTCTCGTTCGAAAACTAAAAGACGAACGAAGTAAATACAAGAAATTATTGGGATAATTATGAATTATCGCATAGAATTATTTTTCAGGCGTGTTTAACTTATACTCTTATAATCCTTTTATATGACAACGTTTAGAGAACCTTCATAATCCACTTATCTTATTTTTCTACTAAAATCCAAATTTCTGATGCCCCAGGGATGCTCCCCATCGTCCACCACTTTGCTTCGTACACATGCCCTTTATACGTGACTTTATCACCTCCCAAATATGGCTTTTGCGGGTTCCATTCTACCGATGCTTCACTTAACAGTTTCCAAGCATCCGAGGAGTCAGGTTGGTTCCCTTGTGTCCAATACTTTGCCTCGTACTCATATCCATTGAAGAGAACGACCATCCCTGCTGTATAAACCTTGGCGGCATTCCATTTTTCTCCTGAAGCATTCGAGTCATCTTTTACCGTCGTAACTTCTAGGTGAGAACTTGGGAGAGAGAGGTTTTCTGCCTCATCGCGGGAAGACACTGTATATGAGTATCGGGTTCCTGGCTGTAATCCTTTGTCTTCATAATAAGTGTTTACCGTAGTGCCGATTTGTTTTCCGTCACGGTAGATCAAATATTCCTTCACGCCTACATTATCTTCGGAAGCAGTCCACATAAGGCTAACGGAACTCTCTGTTACCTTCATCGTGTGGAGGCCAGTTGGAGCGGAAGGAGATTCCGTATCTTTAGTTAACGGAAGGGTTGTAACAATTACTTCTTCGCTTGCAACACTTTCATTGCCTGAAAGGTCAATGGCCTTGATTGTATAATGATATTCCGTCTCTGGCATTACATCTGTATCGGTATAGAATGCCTGAGCTGTTGAACCGATTTTCTGCCCATTGCGGTAAATATCATACCCTTTGATTCCTGCATTATCGGTTGCTTCCTGCCACTTCAACATAACTTTTCGATCTGATACATGAGAAACTTCAATCGGTCCAGAAAGGGAAGGGGCCTCTGTATCTACCAAACCATCATTAATTAGATTGACATCAATGACATTATAGAACGCATTTGGAGTATCTGCTACGTCCCATACGCCAAGGATGACGTGGTATCCACTCCGGTCTGTCGGCACATTGATTTTATGAGTCAAATTATTGCTAGCCGGTGTACCATCATGAGTCTCTGTCCCAATCAATTCGAAATCAGAACGCTCTAAAGGACTATTTGGATCCCACCCTTTTTTAGTAATGTAATAATGCCATATGGAAGTAGCATGAGGTGCTGTATATTTCCATGTGAACGTATTCAATCCACCTCGCATGTCCTGCTTTTTCCAGGCATCGGCGGACTGACGGTCCATTACCTGATCAATCTGGCCTAGTCCACCCCCAGCTGACGCTATATGACCGTCAGCCGGTCCTGCTTCCGGAAAGCCTTTCGGACCTTCCACGGATTGAGGACTGTCGATAACACGCCCATACTTCTCTAGTGCAGATTGCCAGCCTATTTCCTGCTTCTCCAATGAACCGATATACCCTCTGCTTGCCGGTTTTTCTATGTACCCATGAGCAGAAGCAACTTCTGCTGACAACCAGGCTCCCAATCCAAAAACACCTGCAGTCAATAATCCTTTCAACACTGTACTTGTCCAATTCATCTAATCACCTCTTCATCCAATTTCCAAATTACTCGCTTCCTTTAACGATCTAAAAAAGACAAGCAATTCAATTAATAGAATAACAAAGATAATAATGAAATTGTGGCATTTCTAGTTATTTTTTACTTAAAATGAATTTTATGATAAATTTTCTGTAATGTAATAAGATCGTATACTTAAAACTGGTTAAAAGGAGATGGGGAAACATGGAATGGAAGGTCTAATTTCATGTGATACAAATTCATTTTTGTCCTTAAACCAAAGAAAAAGGGGCCACTAACCATGATAAATAGAACTACGTGTTCACATCAATCATAAAACCATCCCCGTTTGATGATTGAACTAGGATTGAAGTCACTGGTAAGGATGAAAAATGCCGTTCGTTCAAAAGGAACATCGGCAAGATTACGCGTAAAAGAAATTGTCTCGATAATGCGGTCATTCAGTTCAGGATTACTGTATCTTCAAGAATTTGACTAAGCAGAGATATATCCATTACTACAATCATCAACGGATCAAAGTAAAAGTATAAGACATGAGCCCGATAGATTGCCGGGTTCACTCTCTCAAGACTGCCTAAATAAAGTGTCTAACTTTTTTGGGTTCTCTTCTACTAATGAAGACACAATCGCTAAACCCACCCTAAAATTATTGAATGATGAAAAAAATCTTTTCGTGCCATATCAGCGCAAATTGACTGTTAACCCGCCAAACTGTGCAATCCAGCAAATCCAACTTAAGAAGGTATCGGCTTGAATTTTTTTCTAATCTGTTTGACAATTGTATTTATCATGTTAATATAAAGGCAAATGAGTTATATATACAATTTGTACCACTAGGGGTGCTTTATTGGTAAATCCCATTTTACCTGAGAAGCTGAGATTAAAGAATGACTTTAAGACCCTTGGAACCTGATCTGGTTTAAACCAGCGTAGGGAAGTGGGGTCTGGGACGATACGTTTTTTTGTATTATTTCAACTACAACCACTTTCTTACGTTAAAGAAAGTGGTTTTTTATTTGTCAAAAAAGAGGGCGGTGTTTCCTGTATCTTTCATTTGGAAAATAAAATATGGAGGTAATGAGGATGAAGTTTTCAGAGGTAATTCGGCAAGAGGTGGATCATATTTGGGAAGCTAGTTTTGAACACAAGTTCGTTACCGGAATAGGGGATGGCACATTGCCATTGGAGTGTTTTCGTTTTTATGTGATGCAGGATGCATACTATTTATCTCATTTTTCCAGAGTTCAAGCTTTAGGTGCAGTGAAGGCTGAAGATTTACATACAACGAGCAGGCTTGCTGGGCATGCTCAAGGAACGTATGAAGCGGAGTTGAGGCTTCACGAAAATTTTTCCGGGAAATTGGGTATCACGGAAGAAGAGAAGGTAAACTTCAAGCCAGCTCCGACGGCTTATGCGTATACGTCCCATATGTATCGTGTGGCTTATTCAGGACATTTAGGAGATGTAATTGCCGCTATCCTGCCATGTTATTGGCTTTATTATGAAATAGGTGAAAAGCTGCAAGGGTGCAATCCAGATGAGCCGATTTATCAAGAATGGATTGCGGCATACGGTGGAGAGTGGTTCCGTTCTTTAGTTGAAGAACAAATTGCAAGGCTTGATGAGATTGCTGAAAAAGTAACGGATGCAGATAAAGAACGGATGAAAGAGCATTTCATCCTTAGCAGCCAATATGAATATTCATTTTGGGAAATGGCTTATCGTATGGAAACATGGCCGGTACCTAAGAAAACACTAGAAGTGTAAAGGGAGATTGAAACGATGAAAAAAGGGTTGAAATTAACGGATATATTGGTCACGATCGTGATTGCCGTCGCTTTTGGTATTGTCTATATCCTTTGGGGTTCGATTTATTATTCCGTTAAACCATTTGGATTACATCTTGATCAACTGATTTATGGAATGTGGTTTATGGCAGGACCCGTTGCCTTTTTGGTTTTGCGAAAACCTGGTGTGGCACTGTTGGCAGAAATTGCGGCAGCGTCGGGTGAATTCTTTCTTGGCTCTCCGTGGGGGTTGACCGTCCTTTTATATGGGGTTGTGCAAGGGTTATTCGCGGAACTGGTATTCATGGCGTTCAAATATAAAAACTTCAATTTATCAGTGGCCGTTTTAGCGGCGATTGCTTCCTGCCTTGGATCGGTCGTCATGGATTTTGCCTACGGGGAAATCGGCTCGCTCTCCGTTTGGAATTTACTATTGTTTTTAATTGCTAGATTTATCGGGTCGGTTTTCTTTGCTGGAGTGTTTGCGTACTACCTTGTACGGGTGTTGGAAGCAACGGGAGTAACGAATCTTGTCCGTCCAGTATCAAGCAAGGATTATGCCGAACTGGACCAGAAGTAGAGGTGGATGAGGTTGGAACGAATCGCTCATGTCGAAAAGTTAAGATTGAAGTTTCCAGGCGAGGGGACCTTGCTATTCAAGGACCTATCCGTCTCGATTGATAAAGGTGAAAAGGTTTTATTGTTAGGGCCATCTGGAAGTGGAAAGTCGACGCTATTGCAAGTTTTAAGCGGGCTGATCCCACAATCCATCGAAGTTCCGATGAAGGCGGAACAATTGACATGCCCAGCTTCATGGGGATTCGTTTTTCAAGATCCCGATAGTCAGTTCTGCATGCCGTTTGCCGATGAGGAAATTGCCTTCGTCCTGGAAAACCTTTCAGTACCAAAGGAAGAAATGAAGGAGAAAATCCAATATTATATCAGTCAGGTAGGTTTGAAGCTTAGTAATATTCATACAAGTATCGATACCTTATCAGGCGGGATGAAGCAGCGGCTTGCGATAGCGTCTGTCTTGGCGCTGGAACCGGAAGTCATTTTCCTGGATGAACCGACTGCTATGCTTGATCCACGAGGAACAAAGGAAATGTGGGACATGCTGAAGGAAATTGGACAAGATAAGACGATTATTATCGTGGAACATAAAATTGATCATGTTTTGGAATTCATCGAACGAATCGTCCTTTTTAATGATGATGGCCAAATCATTGCAGATGGTGCGAAAGACGACGTTCTTTCTCGATATGAATACGAAATGAAAGAATATGGAATATGGTTCCCGGGAGTTTGGGATGAGTATATCCAACATCATAAACTCGCTCGTGAGTACCGAGTTAGTGATGACAGCCCCATTTTGCATGTGCAGGGTTTTGGCGGCTTTCGGAAAAAAGAAGCGAAAATCAAGGTTGAGGAGCTGAAGGTCTATCCGGGGGAATGGGTTGTCATCAACGGCGAAAATGGAGCGGGCAAGAGTACGTTATTACATGCATTGATGCAATTTATTCACACGACAGGAGAGTATGAAATAGCAGGAACACCAATCAAAAAGGTGAAAAACCTAACCGATTTCATGACCTTCGTGTTTCAAAATCCTGAATTCCAGTTCGTTGCACATTCTGTATACGAAGAAATCGCCTACAGTTTGCGAATCAACAAAAAACATCCGCAAGAAATAGATGAAGTAGTCCGTGAACTCCTTGAAGTATTTCATTTGGAAACACATCACGCTAAAAATCCGTTTCAATTATCAATGGGTCAAAAACGTCGCTTGAGTGTGGCTGCCTCAATCGTGACCGACAAACAAATCATTCTTTTGGATGAGCCTACCTTTGGCCAAGATTCGAAAAATACCTTTGCGTTACTGGAATGGTTCGAGGAATATCGCCGCCATGGGGGGACGGTTATCATGGTGACCCATGACGATCATATTTCCGATCACTTCGCAACGAGGATCTGGACGGTGGAAGATGGTCGCGTAATTAGTGATGAAAAAGTCATCCAGCAGCACCGATTACCGGAGCCTGAAGCATATATATTTTAGAAGGAGTGGCATGCAGGTGAATTTTGCAGGTGCAGAAACATGGCTTCATAAGGTTAATCCAAGCTTGAAGCTATGCATTTTGATTGCGTTATGCTTCGTGGCATTATTCATCCATGATTCCAATTACATGATGAATGTGACCATTGGTGTTTTACTATTGCTCTTGTGTTTTTCAGGTCATTCGATAAAACGTATGTTACTTTTGTTCATCCCTTTTTGCTTCATATTCATTTCCACTTCTTCGGCGATGATTTTCTTTGGCAAAGGTGAGACACTCTGGTTTGAGTGGGGCTTGATATCGATCACGGAAGAAAGCTTCATGAGGGGGGTACTGGTCGGCTTTCGGGCGCTGCTTTTTGCGGCTCTGGGATTGACTTTTTCCTTGACGACGAGACCCGTGAACTTGTTTTATTCCTTGATGCAGCAAATCAAGCTTAAACCGAAATATGCCTATAGTTTCATGGCGGCATTAAGGCTCATACCGATCATGATGGAGGAGTTTCAAATGATAAGGAACGCAATGAAAGTACGCGGGTTCGAACGGGGAACCGGAATCAAGGCGATCTATTTCAAGATGAAGGCTTATTCCATCCCGTTGTTATCTGGAAGCATTAGACGGGCTCACCGGATTGCGGTTGCGATGGAGGCGAAGCGATTTACGGATACGAGGGAGAGGACCTACTATTATGAGTATGGTTTTTCCAAAAAAGATCAAGGATTCATTCTTTATTTCACCCTCGTGCTGCTGGCAGGCTTTTACTTAGCGGCTCATTTCCCGATCTTGCCAAGATGAACCCATGAGATTACTTTGCTAGTTAAGGAGGCCTGAATATGAGTGCACAAGAATTGCATATTATTTCTACCGGGAAACAGCATTTGGAACAGTTCGTGGAGATTGCGTCGGAGATACAGGATGATGTTGATTTCTTTCATTTAAGAGAAAAGCAGATGAATGCTTCAGAGCTTTATCGAGCCGTCACTCTATTACAAGACCAAAAGATACCGTTATCGAAACTCATCGTTAATGACCGTGCGGATGTAGCCTGGACGAAGCAGGCATTTGGCGTGCATTTAGCTTTCCACAGCTTGGATGCCGCCGTCGTAAGGAGGGCATTTCCAGGATTGGGTGTAGGCTGTTCGGTTCATTCCATGGAAGAAGCAAAAGTCGCTTGCCAACAGGGAGCCGATTATGCGATGTATGGACATATTTTTGAAACGGATTCCAAGCGTGGCCTCCCTCCTAAAGGCGTAGAGGAACTTCAGGCAATCACAAGCAATGTCAGTCTTCCGATCATTGCAATCGGAGGCATTACACCTTCGAATTGCCAGAGCGTGCTGGAGGCAGGTGTCCGAGGGATTGCGGTCATGTCAGGTATACTCGAGGCAAAAAACCCCATGGAGGCCGTTAAAGAATATTCGAAGTCTCTAGGAAAGGAGCGATAAGATGAATTCTTATGATGCAATCATTGTCGGCGGAGGAGTAATTGGCGGATCGATTGCGTTTCAATTCGCGAAACGAGGCAAAAAAGTCCTTTTACTGGAAAAAGATCGACTTGCAGGCAAAGCATCAAGTGCTGCAGCCGGGATGCTCGGGGCACAAGCTGAGTTGGAAGCAGATGACCCGTTATTTACATTGGCAGCGAGAAGCAGGGGGATGTTTCCTGCACTGGCGAAAGAATTGAAAGCGACTGGTGGTATAGACATTGAATTGGTGAACAAAGGTATGTTCAAGGTGGCGCTAACGAATGAACAAGAAGCAGGATTGAAAAAAAAGATCAATTCCCAGCAAGCTGCCGGACTTGAGGCGGAATGGTTGTCATCAGCCGACTTAAGGAAAGTGGAGCCGCTTCTTTCGGATGAACTCAAAGGTGCCATGTATATTCCTGATGACGGACAAGTTTCAGCCGAGAAGCTGGCACTCGCCTTTACTAAATCTGCTGTAGCGCTGGGGGTGGAGATAAAGGAGTTTGTCGAAGTCAGTGATTTACGTACGGAAAATGGAGAGATATCAGGCGTGACCACTGCCATGGGTGAATTCTCAAGCAGGAATGTCATTGTTGCAGGGGGGGCGTGGAGTGCTTTTCTCCTTGAGAAATCAGGCATAAACCTGGATACCCATCCAGTAAAAGGTGAATGCTTTTCCGTTCTGACTAATCGGCCATTGATTGAAAAAACGATTTTTTCGGATGGCTGCTATCTTGTACCAAAAGTCGGCGGTAGAATCATCGTTGGTGCGACCGTCAAGCCGAATACGTTCAATCAGCAGGTGAGCATCGACGGAATAGCAACGTTAATCAAAAAGGCAACACGATTGCTTCCGGCCATGAAAGAGACGGAATGGGAAAAAACGTGGGTAGGAATTCGCCCCCAGACAGGTGACGGCTTGCCTTATTTCGGTGAACATCCCGCATGCAAAGGATTGTTCATTGCAACGGGCCATTTTAGGAATGGAATCTTACTTTCTCCAATTACGGGGGTACTGATGGCTGACATTATGGAAGGAAAGCAGAATCAGGAATGGACCGCTTTCCGATTGGATCGTTCGGTACAAACCATATTTTCTTGAATGGAGGTGACTGGATTGGAATTGGTGATTAACGGGGAAAAAATCCAGGTTTCAGCTGCCGAGTCCACTATTACTGGATTGCTGCAACATTTTAATTTACAACATAAAGTGGTGATCGTGGAATTGAATGATGAAATAGTGGCAAAGGAAAACCAAAGTGAAACACTATTGTCAAACGGCGACAAGGTCGAGATCGTACATTTTGTAGGAGGCGGATGATATGTTAAAGATTGGTTCTTATGAATTTTCTTCAAGGTTATTATTAGGTACTGGTAAATATCCGGATTTTGATATCCAAAAGCAATCGGTGGAGGTTTCGGGGGCGGAAATCTTAACGTTTGCCGTCCGAAGAATGAATATATTCGAAGCGAGTCAGCCCAATTTTTTAGAAAAGCTTGATCTAAAAAAATATACACTCCTTCCCAATACAGCAGGGGCGAAAACGGCCAAGGAAGCTGTGCGCATCGCTCACCTTGCCAAGGCCTCTGGGTTGTGTGACATGATCAAGGTAGAAGTGATCGGATGTCAAAAAACGCTCTTGCCTGATCCCATTGAAACGTTAAAAGCTGCTGAGGAATTAGTGAAACTGGGATTCATCGTATTACCTTATACTTCGGACGATGTGCTGCTTGCGAAACGACTGGAGGAAATCGGATGTCATGCAATCATGCCAGGTGCATCGCCGATTGGCTCTGGTCAAGGCATTCTCAATCCGCTTAATCTTAGGTTCATCATCGAACAAGCCCAAGTTCCGGTAATTGTTGATGCCGGGATTGGCACGCCCTCGGATGCGGCGATTGCCATGGAATTGGGCGCGGACGGTGTTCTGCTTAACACGGCAGTTTCCGGTGCAAAAGATCCTGTCAGAATGGCGAAGGCGATGAAACTTGCCATCGAGGCCGGTCGGTTAGGGCATGATGCAGGAAGAATAGCAAAAAATGAATACGCCATAGCCAGCAGCCCTATTGAAGGAATGAGCATAGGATGAATGAACGGTATTCACGGCAAGAGCTTTTCAGCCCAATAGGGAAAGCGGGCCAACTGAAAATTCGTGAAAAACACGTGTTGGTAATCGGGGCGGGTGCTCTCGGTACGGGAAGTGCGGAAGGGCTTGTACGTGCAGGAGTCGGTAAACTGACGATTGTCGATAGGGATTATGTCGAGTGGAGCAACCTTCAAAGGCAACAGCTATACTGTGAAGAGGATGCGGAGAATAGAACGCCGAAAGCAGTGGCGGCAAAGAAGCGTTTGAATGCCATAAACTCGGATGTGTCGGTGAATTCACTTGTATCGGATGTTTCAGTAGAGGAAATGGCAAAGCTTGCTTGCGATGTGGATTTGATCGTTGACGCCACCGATAATTTCGATACGAGAATGATCATAAATGATAGTGCACAAAAATCTAGAATCCCATGGATTTACGGAGCGTGTGTCGGCAGCTATGGAATCAGCTACACGGTGATTCCAGGCGTGACCCCATGTTTGAATTGCTTGATGGAAGCGGTTCCTATCGGCGGGCAGACTTGCGATACGGCGGGAATCATCAGCCCTGCCGTACAAACGGTCGTCGCCCATCAATTGACCGAGGCTTTGAAAATACTTGTCGAGGATTATGCATCGTTAAGAAACAAGGTCGTTTCATTCGATCTGTGGAAAAATGAACAGGCCGCCATTGCTGTGGCAAAATTAAAAAAGGACAACTGCCCTTCTTGCGGGGAAAAACGGACATACCCCCATCTTTCTTATGCAAACCGCACAAAAACAGCCGTTTTATGCGGGAGGGACTCCGTACAGATTCGGCCGTCTAAAGAATATGTCGGTGATTTGAAGGACCTGGAAAAAAATTTACGCGCCCAAGGCAGACGTGTCGTTAGAAATGATTATTTACTATCATTTTCGGTCGGCGCATATCGGCTGGTGGTGTTCAATGATGGTCGGGCTTTGATTCATGGAACAAAGGATATCGCAGAAGCCAAAACGTTATATCACCGATTTTTAGGCTGAATTATTATAATGACCAATCAGGGGCTTGGATATCCAAGCTCCTATTATTCTTGTATTCAATTGACTATGAGTGACGATAAGTAGGTTTACAAGTAAACTGCCATAAGGAACTAAAAAAATACTGATAAAGGCGATTGTTTTTAAGAGCAGTATACAAGTGGTGTTGCTTCCCTGATTATTTTTCCTTCATCTATATATGAGTGAGAGTGAGCATGTCAATTTCAGCTTGCGACATCATTTCATCCCGCTTTCCATGAAACAAACAAAAGCGGGCCTGCCATTAGCAGGCACCGCGTTCGTTAAAAGCAGCTTACATATCGTGGCCGCTATTATGCTTCTGTCGGGAGTGCTGTCTATTTTTCACCTTATGGGAACCGCTTAACGGAGCAGGTTGACCTGGGTTGTTCCCTTTAGGTGCGTTTTTTCGAATATCTTTGCCATCATTTTTGTTCATATGCTGATCCCTCCTATATCTTAAGATAAGCAGTCCGCGGAATTTTATTCACATACATATATTTGTAACCCTCGTACATCCTATGAGTGATACTAATTAAGGAGCTGAATCACCATGCAGGATAAACAAGATAAACGGAGGGCATTTCAGGAAGCGCAGCAAAGTTACCACCAAGTATATGATGTGTATTCTTCAATCGAAAAGACGGCACCGGACTATGGAACGGAATTGAAGCATGTGAAGCAGGAAGTGAACGAGGCTTACCAGCAAATACAAACCGCCTTGATTACTGCTTCTGAACATCAACGGAAACAATTGAAGCAATTCGAGCAGGATATTTCTGCAATCGTCGATGAAGTGAATTCGGAGTACTGATGGATGTCTGGTTAAGGGGTGAAAAGGCTTTTTGACATGTCATCTTCAAAAAGCCTTCCTTATTAATGCCGGGAAAAAAGATTATTGGTTTTTCTTTCTTTTTTTATTGTTTTGCCTTTGTTCTTCCGATAACGGTGGTTCATTACCCAATTCATCATGATACCCTGCTCCATTACCCTGTCCATTTGCAGCATTCATTCCTGGTTTGACATGATTTGCCTTTTGTTTTGTCATTTCGACACCTCCACCAATAGAATGTGATAATGCGGAATGATTATGTACGTTTGACTAATAAGTTTTATTGGTATAATTTATAAGCTTGTATATAGTTGTGTTTTTGCAATACGGCATGCATGTAAGGCTACTAAAACTCTCTTTCAGATGTGCAGGGATTTTTTCCATAAGAGAAACTTATCAAAAACAATAACTTTCTTGTTATTTACTTATACTCATTTCTATATTAGTATTAAGTTGAAGGAAGAGTTAGGATGGGAGAAGAGAGAGAAAATTCGACAAACTAACTTTTTTGTTTATATTTATCGGTAAACATGGTTTCAGTGAACCAGGTTTTACTTTCATGTGCAGAATAAGTTATTCTGACAGTTTAATAGGGGGTAATATTCATGACGAAAAATGACGTATACCAAGCGCGTAAATCCTTTGAAATCGAAGGGAAACGCTACAACTACTACAGCCTAGACGCTATTGAAAAAGCAGGGGACGGCAAAGTTTCACGCCTTCCATATTCCATTAAAGTATTACTTGAAGCAGTCCTGCGTCAAGTGGACGGGAGAGTCATCACAAAAGAACATGTTGCGAACCTTGCTAAATGGGGAACAAGCGAGCAACAAGATATAGATGTACCTTTCAAGCCTTCACGTGTCATCCTTCAAGATTTCACGGGTGTGCCGGTTGTTGTTGACTTAGCTTCTCTACGTAATGCCTTCGCGGCCCTTGGTGGAGACCCTGACAAAATCAACCCGGAAATTCCAGTTGACCTTGTAATCGACCACTCAGTACAAGTTGATAAAGCAGGTACAATGGATTCCCTTGATGCCAATATGGATCTTGAATTCGAACGGAATGCAGAGCGTTACCAGTTCCTAAGCTGGGCTCAAAAATCATTCAACAACTACCGTGCAGTTCCGCCAGCAACTGGTATCGTTCACCAAGTTAACCTTGAGTACCTTGCGAACGTAGTACACGCGGTGGAAACTCCAAACGGTGACTTTGAAGTATTCCCTGACTCTGTATTCGGTACGGATTCACATACGACAATGATCAACGGTATTGGTGTTCTTGGATGGGGCGTCGGCGGTATCGAAGCTGAAGCAGGCATGCTTGGACAGCCATCATACTTCCCAGTGCCAAAAGTGGTTGGTGTTAAACTAACTGGCCAACTTCCTAAAGGAACGACAGCTACTGACCTTGCCTTGAAAGTAACGCAAGTTCTTCGTGCACACGGTGTAGTCGGTAAATTCGTTGAGTTCTACGGCCCTGGAGTAGGACACCTTCCGCTTGCTGACCGTGCAACGATCGCTAACATGGCTCCTGAATACGGTGCTACAGTCGGATTCTTCCCAGTCGATGCAGAAGCGATCGATTACATGCGCTTAACAGGCCGTGATGAAAAACAAATTCAAGTGGTTGAATCTTACTGCAAGGAAAATGGCTTGTTCTACGCTCCTGAAAACGAAGATCCAGCATACAATGATGTTGTGGAAATCGATCTTTCAGCAATCGAACCAAACCTTTCAGGCCCTAAACGCCCGCAAGATTTGATCCCGCTTTCCCAAATGAAGAAATCTTTCCATGATGCCATCAATGCACCTATGGGCAACCAAGGCTTCGGCATGGACAATTCTGAATTGGATAAAGAAGTGACTGTTAAATTCGCTGATGGCAAAGAATCGGTCATGAAAACTGGCGCGATCGCAATTGCTGCAATCACGAGCTGTACAAATACTTCAAACCCATACGTAATGCTTGGAGCAGGTCTGATCGCTAAAAAAGCGGTTGAAAAAGGCTTGACTGTACCGGATTATGTAAAAACATCATTGGCACCAGGTTCTAAAGTCGTTACTGGTTACCTTCGTGATGCAGGTCTTCAAACATACCTTGATCAATTAGGATTTAACGTAGTCGGTTACGGCTGTACAACATGTATCGGTAACTCAGGTCCATTAGCGGACGAAATCGAAGCAGCTGTTGCTGAAGCGGATCTTCTAGTAACTTCTGTGCTTTCTGGTAACCGTAACTTCGAAGGCCGTATTCATCCGCTTGTGAAAGCAAACTACCTTGCTTCTCCGACTCTTGTTGTGGCATATGCTCTTGCAGGTACTGTGGACTTCGATCTTAACCATGATTCACTTGGTAAAGATAAAGACGGAAACGATGTATACCTTGCTGATATTTGGCCATCACAAGAAGAAGTAAACGCTGCTGTTAAGGCAACGGTTACACCTGAATTATTCCGTAAAGAATACGAAACAGTATTCAACGATAACAAACGTTGGAATGAAATCCAAACAAGCAACGAAGCGATTTACGCTTTCGATTCTAAATCAACATACATTCAAAATCCTCCGTTCTTTGAAGGATTATCACCAGAACCAGGTTCGGTTAACCCACTTTCTGGTTTGCGCGTAGTTGGTAAATTCGGTGACTCAGTTACAACTGACCACATTTCTCCTGCAGGTGCAATCGGTAAAGATACACCAGCTGGTATCTACCTTCGTGAAAACGGCGTAAAACCACGCGACTTTAACTCTTATGGTTCTCGTCGTGGTAACCATGAAGCGATGATGCGCGGAACGTTCGCAAACATCCGTATCCGTAACCAAGTGGCTCCAGGTACAGAAGGTGGTTACACTACTTACTGGCCAACAGGCGACGTAATGGCTATCTATGATGCTTGCATGAAATACAAAGCTGATGGAACAGGCCTTGCCGTCATCGCTGGTAAAGACTATGGTATGGGAAGCTCTCGTGACTGGGCTGCGAAAGGTACGAACCTTCTTGGCATCAAAACGGTCATCGCTGAAAGCTTTGAACGTATTCACCGTTCTAACCTTGCATTAATGGGCGTTCTTCCTCTTCAATTCAAAGAAGGCGAAAACGCTGAAACACTTGGATTGACTGGTAAAGAAGCGATTGCAGTTAAAATCGACGAAACAGTTAAACCGCGTGATATCGTAACGGTTACAGCTACTGATGAAGCTGGAAACGTAAAAGAATTTGATGTACTTGTTCGTTTCGATTCCGAAATTGAAATCGACTACTACCGTCATGGCGGTATCCTTCAAATGGTATTGCGTAATAAATTAAAAGGCTAATTTCAGCCTTCAGAATCGGTAAACCTATATAATAGGTTTACCGATTCTTTTTTTGTGTCAAAATTATGTAATCAAGCTGATTACATGCAATATATAAACGAATTTACTATTCCAAGTGTCTTTTTATTGTTAATATGAAAAAGGGAAGTTGTTCTATTTTTGGAAATGGGCTAATAAATTAATTGTATTGGGACAAGGGGGACATAAGTGTATGCTCAAAAAAATTATTGCCTCAGCGCTCTTACTGTCATTAATTACGATTGCGATTGTACAAGCGGTGGATAATGAACCAAACAGCCAAGAGGAAACGGAATCATTGGGTGGATTGAAAATCGGGGCTAAGGCGCCGAACTTCTCCTTGAAGACCTTGGATGGAAAACAAGTAGAATTAGCGGATTATAAAGGGAAGAAGGTCATGCTGAATTTTTGGGCAACCTGGTGTCCGCCCTGCAAAAAGGAAATGCCGGATATGGAGCTATATACGAAGCAAGCGGGTGATGATGTCATCGTTCTTGCGGTCAATATAGATCCTGAAAACGATGTACAAGCGTTTGTGAAGGAAAATGGAATTACCTTCACCATACCTCTGGATAGCAACAGTGCAAAAAATCCAGTGAATGAGCAGTATAAGGTATTAAGCATTCCGACTACATACTTTATTGACAAGAAAGGCGAGATCAGGCATAAAGTGATATCAGCCATGCAACTCAAAGATATGGAACGATATATGAATAGCATGCAGTAACGGGACCTTATGAGGTTCCGTTTTACGTTGAATGTTAACAAAGTTGTCAAAAATCACAGGAAATAATTAATTAAATTCTTAATTTTTGGTTAATGATAATAAAAAAGGGTTAAAGTAAAGAGGAAGGAAGTATTTGATGAAATAAAAAAACTGATAATTATGATAACTTTAAGGATAATAACCATATAGTCATAATTTTACGTTAATTTGGCAATGCTGAATCATATACTAAAAATAAGTAGGTGAGAACCATGAAAAAAAGAAAAAGAACATTTGAAGAATTAATTAAAGAAAATAAAAGGGAATTGATGATGGACCTTAAACAAATGGAAAGACTTGAGGAACGTCTGGAAAAAAAACATATGCAAAAAGCTGAGTAACATTAAACAAAATATGAGTCAGTACAATGTCCTCCATTGTGCTGGCTTTTTATTTTGTGCTTTTCAAAATCTGGCACTCATGAATTCCCTTCTTTTCATCCATGATAAGAAAAGGAGGCGATAATATGAGTAATCCAAAAAAAGATTCAAAACACTTCAGGCCAAGTCACCTTGGAACACAATCAAGGGCAGCGGGAAGTAACAATGGTAAGCAAATGCAGGACAAATCCGGGAAGCATGCACAGGTCATACAAACCAAAGGCGAATAACGAAGGCTTGAAAAATTTCAATAATATTATTATGTAAACCATCCTTGATTAGAGGTGAAAATACAATGAATTCATTCAATAAGGATAACCGTTTGGATAATGTAGAAAAACTCCAGGACGCGATTCATAACACGGAGCAGAGCATGATAGCAGCGAATGATGCGATATCCTTTTCATCAGCTGAGGACAAGCTGGCGATAAAAGCTAAAAACGAGCGAAGAAAAGCGAGCATTGAAGCGATGAAGGAAGAAGTGCAGGATGAGGAAGAAGCGAGGGACAGCGGCTACAATAATATTTAGAGAATAGACGAGGAGGAAGAAAGAAGCAAGGCACCTTTCTTCCTCCTTTTTCCATGGATACTTAAGACTGCTTAAATGAAAAGGGAACGGTTGTTATGGTAAAATGTTTATATTGCAAAAATGAAAGTGGGGAAAGAAAAATGTTCATAGCTGAAAATGATATTGAAGTTCGATATGCTGAGACGGATCAGATGGGTGTCGTTTACCATGCCAATTATTTTATATGGATGGAACTGGGCAGGACAAAATTAATCGATGATTTAGGGTTCCGTTATGCTGATATGGAGGCGGAGGGTATCCTTTCCCCTGTCATGGACATACAGGCTTCATACAAAACGCCAGTGCGGTATGGTGAAAAAGTAAAAGTGAAGACGTGGATTGATATGTATGACGGATTACGGGTCATTTATGGCTATGAAATCGTCAATGGTAAAGGAGAAGTGGTGACTACCGGTCATTCTTCACATGTTTGCGTCAAAAAGGACAGCTTCCGGCCGATATCCATCAAACGCATGTTTCCTGATTGGCATGAGGCCTATGAAAAAAATAAAAAGCAGAATGAGCTGGTTTAATAAATCGAGGTGTTTTAGACATGGCTTTCGGCATTAAACGGAAAGATGTAGTGGAGTGGAAAAAGCGGATCGATCAAGGAGAAATCGCTTTTTTAACTCATTATTGGCTGGATGACCGTTTCCCTGGCTGCAAGACGGTCACAAAAGTCGGCAGTAAGGATTTAGGCCGATTATCCGAATGGGGTAAGGAATACGGGCTGAAAAAAGAATGGATCCATCACCGCAAGGATGGCTACTCGCATTATGATCTTCTGGGCGATAAGCAAAGGGAAATACTCAAGGCGGAGGGGATCATTGAGGTGCTGCTCGAAAATTAGACAAAGAAGCAACAGCAGTTTACACCGCTGCTGCAAGGTCATGCTCCCTTTTCATAATGAAATTCAGGCTCGGTCAGTTTTTCGTTGAAGGTGATCCGCAAATCATGACCATCGAAGTACCAAATATCTTTTTCTTCTACATAGAAATGAATATTTTTCGTCGATGATAAGGCTGCTGCATTTTCTGGCGCTTCTTGGATGATGCCCAATGAAAAGCCGCTCTGAACGGAACTATGTCCGCCATATCTTACATAAAAGCGCAAATGTGAGCCTTCTTGGAGCTCCAATTCGTCCATATACCACTGTGCCGCTTGATCGGAAATGGTCAGTTTCATACTCATTCTCCTTCCTTGAGGTCCGTTACTTAAGTATAAAGTAATTATGAAGCAGATGCGAATATTGTGCGTTTTAGAAAGGAAATACGATGGAGATCATCTATACAATTTGTTTCATTACTCGAACAACGTATAACGAAGATGAAGTGTTGATGCTGTTCCGCAAAAAAGAGCCGAACCGGGATAAATGGAATGGCATTGGCGGGAAAATCGAAAAAGGTGAGACAGTCCTTGAATCGATGGAACGTGAAATCCGCGAAGAAACTGGATTAACGGTCAAGCGATTGACCTATAGGGGAATCGTGACATGGAATGAGACGGGCGGAATGTATGTGTACCGCGCTGAAGATACCGGAGGTGAGCTTAGTCCTTGTGATGAGGGAGAACTAGCTTGGAAGCCGGTTCAATGGGCCATGGAGGCGGATGAAGTCGTATCCAACATCAAGCATTATCTCGGTGATGTATTACGGCAAGCACCTCCTCAGCAATTTGCCTGCATTTATGAAAATGATCGCTTCGTCTCCATGGAAACGAAGCCGCTGCCTCATTTCGCAAAAGAATCGGCTTTAACTAATTGAGTACCGTCCAGGTCAACTGCACCTCCAATTGTTAGACAACATCTAACTGGAAGTGCAGTTTTTTTGACCAATTATACCATTGACGCAAAATCAAATGCAGTTTTAGAGTACTTAGAAAGGCTGGAAGGAAATACGATTGTGGGACTAAATCGGGCGTTATCCAATTCGAGAGCAGTGGGGAGAATGGAATGCCTTTCAGCAAGTAATCTCAATAGTCGTAACGCACACATCCGGGGGAACACGAAAATAGCTGCAGGTTTCTGCAGCTATTTCCTCTTTTCGTTTTCTATTGATTCAGCCTCGGCTAGCTTTTTCAGTAAGATGGGTGTGGGCATATGCATGATTTGTTCCAAGGGCAAATTGAGAGATTTTGATAATTTCAAAGCGGTTTCCGGTGAAATTTGCAGTGGCTTCATGACTGATTCTCCTTAGGGAAAATGATTAATTAGTTCCAGTTTATCCTCTATGCAACAATTAATCAATTCTTTCTTAGCTGTTTAGGCTTTACAAAACGAAACCCCCATCAAGCTCATACCCCCTATACAGATCATTATCGCTTGACTTTGGAATGAAGTTATGTTCAAAATGACCTCAAGGAAAGTGATCATATTGAACTATTTAACGCGGGAATTTTTATCGAATTTCAGGTATAAAGGTTCATGTAATTGTAAGTTTCAATATGGCTTCATCTTTTCTGGAATGACAAGAACAGGGAGAGAAGGGAATGGGCATATATCGTATTGTTAAATCAATCCTTCCATAGTATCACCGAGTTTGTAAAACTAGTGCAGGAAATAGCCGGCCAAACCAATCTGCTGTCATTGAATTCCGCCATCGAGGCTGCCCGTGCAGGTGAAAATGGCATGGGTTGCAGTTGTTGCGAATGAAGTAAGAAAGCTAGCGGAACAGACAAAAAATTCTATCGCAGAAATAGAATCAATCGTGAATAGTGAATACATCAGGTGAGTATATGAAGGAAGTGGTTGGATCTGTTCAAAGGGTTAAGGAGGTTGTTCAGGCAGGGGGGGGGGGAATCAGTTTTAACCGAAAGGCCTTTCAATGAAATCATTGGCGTAATTGAAGGGAATATTTCCGATTCAAGGGACATGGAAAGGGATATTCAAGGTTTGGTATCGGTCATTCAGGAAATCGGGAATTCTTCGGAAAAGGTATCCGACCAAGCTGGTATTCTGAATAACACGGCAAATGCATTATAGAATGGAAATAGACCTGTTAGAACTGGCCCATCCCCATTCTAAAAATCGCTTATAACCATTTGACTTTTGGTTCGGTTTTATCAATAATTCGTTTAATGTTCGCCCGGTGCCGGTAAAAAATGAAGATAGTAAAGATGCCAATCACTGTAATGAGAGCCCAATCACCTGTATGAAACACCAAACTATAGATAAAAGCAAGTAGAGAGGCAATCATGGAAGAGAGCGACACATATTTGGAAAAGTATAGGGATATAAAGAAAATGATAACGGCAATGACAAAAAACAATGGTTCATAACCAAGGATGACGCCAGCTGAAGTCGCAACCGCTTTCCCGCCCCGGAAGTTTGCAAAAATGGGAAACATATGGCCGACGACGGCTATAACGCCTACGAGCATCTCGTTCAAATCATTGGCTCCAAGCAAAAATGGGAGTGATGTTGCAAGCGTCCCCTTAAGTATATCCATGATTGTGACGGTAAGTCCTGCCTTGACGCCCAATGTCCGGAAGGTATTTGTACCGCCAAGGTTTTTACTGCCGTGCTCGCGAATGTCGATATTGTAAAAGGTTTTACCGATAATTAAACCGGATGGAATCGATCCAATCAAGTAAGCAGACAGTATAATGATAAATGTAAGCATTCTATGACCCTTTCTTTAAGAAAAATCTTTTTATTTTTTCATGATAGAGAAGCTGATTGTTAGCATTTATGAAAGAAATAGCTAAAAACAGCCATAAACTGTGTGATAAGCATCTCTTATTGTAACATTTTCGTGACAAAATGGTACGCCTGTCCGAAAAAAACCCACTGAAAAATGAATTTTCCTTGATAGAAATGCACCTTTTGATATAGGTTAAAGTTGATGCAAGGTAAAATGTTTATCTTTTCTTATTTTCGTATATATAAAAAACAGGAAGGCATGAGGTGGAGTCAGTCTTTTCGAAACTTATTTTTTCTTGTATAATTATTTTTCTTAATAATGGTAATAATCAGCTTGTCTGTTAATTTTCCATGTTAAGAATACTTTTTGTGCAAATATTACATTTTATAAATAGAGAGGATTGGTAAGAATGATAGAAAATCCGAGCAGAGCGGAAATGGGACAAATGCTAAAAAAAGCAAAACGAATCGCTGTAGTCGGATTATCGGATAATCCCGAGCGAACCTCTTATATGGTATCAAAGGCCATGCAGGACAGTGGATATGAAATTATCCCTGTCAACCCTTCCATATCCGAAGTGTTGGGTGTCAAAGCCGTGAAAGCCCTCAAAGATGTTGAAGGCCATGTCGATATCGTCAACGTGTTCCGCCGCTCAGAGTTCCTTCCGGGGATTGCCAAAGAGTTTGCCAACATTGATGCAGATATATTTTGGGCTCAGCTAGGTGTTGAAAATGAGGAAGCTTATCATTTTTTGATCGAAAAAGGTTATACTGTCATCATGGATCGATGCATTAAAGTCGAACACGCCCTTACGAAGTAAAGTCAAAAGAGCGGGCCCTCCGCTCTTTTTTAAAGGCATTTCAAGTTCCGGTTCGAGGGTATCCAGCATATTCTGAATGCCGCTGATTTTCGTGGATTCAAGAACAATTTGATCAAAATAATAAAAGTATATTTGCCAAATGAGAAATTACCGCTACAATTAGAACGGTAGCTATGATACGTTTTTTAGGGCGACAAGCTCCAAACAAATGGGCTAACGCTAATAAAAGGGACATAAAAATAGAACACTTGTTCTTTTCTCGTGAAAGTATTATACTTTTTATATGAATAGTGACGTATGTGAAAAATTGTTAAAGCTAGTGAGTCATTTCATTGCAGTATGATTTGGCCCGGAAATTGTGTTTAGTAAGGAAAGGGGAATTTCTGTGGCAAAAAAGGTAAAAGCAATCGAGTACAATGATGATGCAATTCAGGTACTGGAAGGACTCGAAGCGGTCAGAAAACGTCCCGGTATGTATATCGGCAGTACTGATGCACGCGGACTTCATCATTTAGTGTACGAGATTGTAGATAACTCCGTAGATGAGGCTTTGGCTGGGTATGGAGACCAAATTAGTGTGAAAATACATAAAGATAACAGTGTAAGTGTAACTGATAGGGGCCGCGGGATGCCTACGGGTATGCATAAATTGGGTAAACCGACGCCTGAAGTCATTTTGACGATCCTTCATGCAGGGGGGAAATTCGGACAAGGTGGATATAAAACGAGCGGGGGCCTTCATGGTGTGGGTGCTTCGGTCGTTAATGCGCTTTCCGAATGGCTTGTCGTGACGATCAAAAGGGACGGGTTCATATACGAACAACGGTTTTTCAATGGTGGTAAACCGGAAACGACGCTGGAGAAAATCGGCAAAACGAATCAATCGGGTACGAAAATCCATTTTAAGCCTGATCCAAAGATATTCTCGGTGACAACATACAATTATGATATCCTATGTGAACGCCTCCGTGAATCAGCTTTTCTATTAAAAGGCATGAAGATAGAATTGACGGATGAACGCAACGACCGAAATGAAACCTTCCATTATGAAAATGGAATCGAAGCATTTGTGGATTATTTAAATGAGGAAAAAGAAACCCTTCATAGTGTCGTTAGCTTGGAAGGGGAGCAAAATGGGATAGAAGTTGAACTTGCCTTTCAATTCAACGATGGCTATTCAGAGAATATATTAAGCTTCGTCAATAATGTTCGTACAAAAGACGGCGGCACCCATGAAATTGGCGCAAAAACGGCCATGACCAGGGCATTTAATGATTATGCGAGAAAAATGGGGCTATTGAAGGAAAAAGATAAAAACCTCGAAGGTACCGATATACGTGAAGGCTTGTCATCGATTATCTCTGTCCGCATTCCGGAAGAACTGCTTCAATTCGAAGGGCAGACCAAGAGCAAGCTTGGCACCAGCGAGGCTCGCTCTGCAGTCGATTCCATCGTGTCAGAGCACTTAGCCTACTTTTTCGAAGAAGATCCGACCACGAGTACTTTATTGGTTAAAAAATCGATTAAAGCGTTCCAAGCCCGCGAAGCGGCCCGCAAAGCAAGGGAGGATGCAAGGAGCGGAAAGAAACGAAAAAAATCCGATGCCATCCTATCTGGTAAGCTGACGCCGGCTCAATCGAAAAATCCCGAACGTAATGAATTGTACCTTGTGGAAGGGGACTCTGCCGGAGGATCTGCAAAGCAAGGCAGGGATCGCCGTTTTCAGGCGGTTTTGCCGTTAAGGGGTAAAGTCATCAATACGGAAAAGGCAAAGCTGGCGGATATTTTTAAGAACGAAGAAATAAATACGATCATCCACGCCATTGGCGGAGGGGTCGGGGCCGAGTTCAATACCCCGGACACCAATTACGATAAAGTGATCATCATGACCGATGCCGACACGGATGGTGCCCATATCCAAGTGCTTCTTCTTACTTTCTTTTACCGTTATATGAAACCATTGATAGAGTCAGGGAAGGTTTATATTGCTCTGCCACCGTTATATAAAGTGAGTAAAGGGACAGGGAAGAAAGAAGTGATTGAATATGCCTGGAGTGACGAGGAGCTTCAGGGAGCGATAGACAAGGTAGGGAAAGGCTATATGATTCAGCGTTATAAAGGGCTTGGAGAGATGAATGCCGATCAATTGTGGGATACCACGATGAACCCGGAAACGAGGACGTTGATCCGTGTGAAAATCGATGATGGGGCCCGTGCGGAAAGAAGAGTGACAACGTTAATGGGTGACAAGGTTGAACCGCGCCGCAAATGGATTGAAGCCAATGTCGCTTTTGGTCTCGAGGAAGAATCGAATATTTTAGATAATGAAAATATGTCGATTGAAGAGGAGGTCAATAACGATGGTATTTGAAGAAACGTTTCGAGATTTGCCGCTTGAAGAGGTCATCGGAGATCGCTTCGGGCGCTACAGTAAATACATCATCCAGGATCGGGCACTTCCCGATGCCAGGGACGGCTTAAAACCGGTACAGCGCAGGATCCTGTATGCGATGCATGTGGAAGGAAATACACAGGAAAAAGGTTTCAGGAAATCTGCAAAAACGGTCGGTAATGTAATTGGTAATTATCATCCTCATGGAGATTCATCGGTATATGAGGCGATGGTCAGGATGAGTCAAGACTGGAAGCTGCGAAAAGTCATGGTCCAAATGCACGGTAACAATGGGAGCATTGATGGAGACCCGCCTGCTGCGATGCGGTATACGGAAGCCAGGCTTTCATCGATCGCTTCGGAGATGTTACGTGATATTGAAAAAAGGACAGTCGACTTCGTGCCGAACTTTGATGATACTTCTGAAGAGCCTATCGTATTGCCTGCGATGTTCCCTAATTTATTGGTAAACGGTTCCACTGGCATCTCAGCCGGATATGCAACGGAAATCCCGCCGCATCAAATAGGAGAGGTCATCGATGCTGCCATTATGCGGATTGATAAACCGGAAGCGACCGTCGCGGATTTAATGACGGTCATAAAGGGGCCGGATTTCCCTACTGGCGGAATCATACAAGGCATCGAAGGCATTCGTAAAGCCTATGAAACAGGTAAAGGGAAAATCATCATACGCGGCTTGGCGGATGTGGAAACGATCCGTGGCGGCAAACAGCAAATCGTCATCACCGAAATTCCGTATGAAGTCAATAAAGCGAACCTAGTCAAGAAAATGGATGAGTTCCGTCTTGACCGGAAAGTGGAAGGCATCGCAGAAGTAAGGGATGAAACGGACCGGACCGGACTGCGTATCGTCATTGAACTGAAAAAAGATGCGGATGCAAACGGTGTCCTGCATTATTTATACAAAAATTCCGATCTTCAAATTGCCTATAACTTTAATATGGTCGCGATATATAAAAAGCGGCCGACTTTGATGAGCCTGCCAAAAATGCTTGATGCGTATATCGATCACCGTAAAGAGGTAATCGTGAACCGTTCCCGTTATGAGCTGCAAAAGGCACATGACCGGGCACACATCGTCGATGGATTAGTGAAGGCCCTATCGATATTGGATGAAGTCATTGCCGTCATCCGTGCTTCCAAAGACAAGCGCAATGCCAAAGATAACCTGATTGCCCAATTCGCGTTTACAGAAGCGCAAGCCGAAGCCATCGTTTCTTTACAGTTATATAGACTGACAAATACGGATATTACAGCACTCGAGGCAGAGGCAGCGGAATTGAAAAACAGAATTGAAGAATTGACGAAGATCCTGGGCAGTGAAAAGGTGCTTCTTCAAGTCATAAAAAAAGAACTTCGCTTCATTAAGAAGGGCTTTGATGACGGAAGGCGTTCAAAAATCGAAAAGGAAATAGAAGAAATCAAAATTAATCTTGAAGTCTTGATCGCGAGTGAAGACGTGATGGTGACCGTGACGAAAGAGGGCTATGTCAAACGGACATCATTGCGATCATATGCGGCATCAGGCGGTCTTGATTTTGGCATGAAAGATTCCGACCGATTGCTTCAGCGTTTGGAAATGAATACAACGGATGTCCTGTTGCTGTTCACCTCCAAAGGGAATTTTCTCTATTGCCCAGTTCATCAGCTTCCTGATATTCGCTGGAAGGAAACGGGCCAGCATATCGCGAACATCATTCCGATCGACAGGGAAGAGCAGATCATAAAAGCGATACCAATCAAGGACTTTACCCTTCCGCAATTCCTGGTGTTCATCACGAAAAACGGGATGGTGAAAAAGACTGAACTTGCTGCTTACAAAGCGCAACGCCATTCAAAACCTTTGGTTGGCATCAATTTAAAGGGCGATGATGAACTGGTCGATGTTCATCATACCGATGGTCAGGAAGATCTTTTCCTTGTCACCCATAACGGCTATGGTTTATGGTTCGATGAAGAAGAAGTAAGTGTCGTCGGTGTACGTGCAGCGGGAGTCAAAGGGATTAATTTGAAAGAAGATGACTATGTTATCGGTGGCAAGATGTTAACCAAAGATAGCAAAGAATCCATCCTTATCGTTACCCAGCGCGGTGCCATCAAGAAAATGAAATTAACCGAGTTTGAAAAAACGAGCCGGGCCAAGCGCGGTGTCGTGGTATTAAGGGAATTGAAATCCAACCCTCACCGGGTCATCGGATTTACTACGGTCAATAAAACCGACAGTTTGTTCATTCTTTCCGAAAAGGGTACGGTTGAAACCGTTCATGCCGCCTCATTAAAAAATCACGATCGCTACACGAATGGATCTTTTGTTTTTGATGAAACGGTCAGTGGCAAAGCGAAAGAACTATGGAAAATATCATTGGAAGATGAAGCCTCGATGGAGGAGTGAGTCATTTTTCTATCGGGATGCTGGTCAAAATCAGCATCCCGTTTTTTGCGACGTAAAAATCTCCCTCGGTCTCTATCCACATAAAGTCTTTGAGTCAAAAATGACTTATTGAATCAATTTTAAATTCCTAGTTTTATCAGTCTGTTAATTACATATGAACAACGAATAATTCAATTATGAATTTTTTTGCGACTGAAATCTCAATATCAACACCTTCCGTTTTTGGCACAATCCTTGCATGTTAATAGGATGACTTCTTTGTTGTATTGAAAGAAGAAAGGGGAGGACAAATGGATAGACCTTGGAAAAAGCATATCCCGTCCGGAAATCCATTGGAAATTGAAATACCTGAAATTTCTTTGACAGACCTTTTTTACCATTCAGTCGAAAAATATGCGGAACATACCGCGGTTACGTTTAAAGAGGATAGGTATACATATTCACAGTTAGGACAGCTAGTGAAAAGATTTGCCCGCTTACTAGCAGACGCGGGGGTTGAAAAAGGTGATCGTGTGGCGCTTATGCTTCCCAATTGTCCACAATATCCGATCAGTTTTTACGGGACGCTTTTACAAGGGGCGATCGTTGTCCAAATCAACCCGATGTATAAGTCAAACGAATTGATACATGTCCTGAAAGACTCGGGTGCAAGGTACATCATCGTCCTCGATGACTTGCTGCCTTTAGTCGAAGAGGTCTTGGTTGAAACGAATCTTGAAAAGATATGGCGCGTGTCGAAGGAAAAGAACGATTGTGAAATGATGAAGAGTCTGTTATCTGTATCGGAAACTGATTCCTATGCATCCATTGACCCCGGTGAAGATGTTGCCGTCCTTCAATATACGGGAGGAACCACCGGACGGTCAAAAGGAGCGATGCTGACCCATCGGAATATTGTGGCCAATACGCTGCAAAGTGCCGCCACTTCCAAAATCAATATTCAGGAGGGCAAGGAAAGGGTGCTTGGCGTTTCACCTTTATTTCATGTATATGGAATGACTTCAGGAATGAATTTGACGTTTTATAATGGCGGAGACTTGATTATTATCTCCCGATTTGAGGTGGCAGAATTCGTCGATATGATCAAAACTCTTAAACCAACCATTTTTCCAGGTGTCCCCACGATGTATATCGCATTATTACAATACTACCGGTCCCATCCGTTCGATATGGATTGCTTGAAGTCATGTATATCAGGTTCGTCACCATTGCCCTTGCATGTGTTATCAAGTTTTAACGAAGTGAGTGGCTCGAAGATCGCAGAGGGCTATGGACTTTCCGAAGCATCGCCAGTTACGCACCGAAATCCGGTCACTGGCCTGCAAAAGCCAGGAAGTATCGGGATTCCGATACAAAATACGGATGCCGCCATCATTGACAATATTACTGGTGAGCCATCGCTCATGGTTGATACCCCGGGAGAGTTGGTCATTAAGGGACCTCAGGTGATGAAAGGGTATTGGGGAATGCCTGAAGAGACGGAGAAGACGATTCAAAACGGCTGGCTGTATACTGGCGATATCGCCAAGATGGATCAGGATGGCTTCTTTTACATTGTGGGTCGCAAGAAAGAAATGATCATCGCAGGCGGCTTCAATATTTATCCCATTGAAATTGAAGAGGTTCTCTACAGCCATCCAAAGGTTTTGGAAGCTGCCGTATTTGGTGTCCCCGATCAATATCGCGGTGAAACGGTACACGCAGCGGTCGTTTTAAAGCCCAATGAAACAATAACGGAAAAAGAATTGCAGGATTATTGCCGAGAACATCTAGCCGCCTTCAAGATACCCGATATGATCATGTTTCTACGTGAATTCCCAAAGACAGCGGTGGGTAAAGTCTTAAAACGCAAACTTCAAGAGGCTCATGGATTCCAGATAGAACGTGAAAGCGTTAACAATAAAATGATCTGAGAAAGGGGAATGGATATGGACTTTCGCTTGGATGATGATATCGTCTTGTTAAAAGCAACCATTCGTCAGTTTATTGAAGAGCAAATCGATCCTTTTTCCATGCAAATAGAGGATGAAGATCATATTCCTGATTCCATCATAAATTCTTCGAAAGAAATCGGACTATTCGGACTGAGCATTCCGGAAAGATATGGCGGACTGGGAATAGGGATGGTCGGGAAATGCGCTTTATATGAGGAAATCGGCAAAACACATAATGGCTACACAACTTTGATCGGTGCCCATACCGGCATCGGGACGGTGGGGATTGTCGAAATGGGCAATGAAATGCAAAAGGAAAAGTATCTTCCGCATATGGCAAGCGGTGATAAAATCGGTGCATTTGCCCTAACGGAGCCTGCTGCTGGATCACATGCGACGAATCTGAAGATGACGGCCGTCAAAAGCGGCGATACCTATATTCTCAACGGGACGAAGCATTTTATAACGAATGCGGACGTAGCCGATATTTTTACAGTCATGGCAGTAACGGATAAGGACAAAGGAGCAAAAGGAATCACCTCATTCATTGTGGAGAAAGGTTTTCCGGGTTTTAAAGTGGGAAACTTGGAGCGGAAAATGGGTCTTCGAGGCTCACATTCGGCAGAACTGATTTTTGAAGATTGTGAGGTTCCCGCTGAAAATGTCCTCGGAGAAGTAGGCCAGGGGTATGTAAATGCCTTGAAAATCCTTGCGAATGGACGGGCGGGCCTTGCGGCAAGGAATTTGGGGTCGTGTCAATATTTGCTGGATATCTCGACAAAATATGCGATGGAGCGTGAACAGTTCAATGTGCCGATCATCGATCATCAGGCTGTAGCTCATATGCTTGCTGAAATGGCCATGGAAATCGAAGCGCTACGTTCATTCACATATCGGGTCGCGTGGATGGTCGATCAGAAGGAAAAAATCATCAAGGAAGCGGCAATGCTAAAGCTGTATGGTTCGGAAGTGTATAATCGCGTCGCTGATAAGGCTGTCCAAATCCATGGCGGAATCGGCTACATGAAGGACTACCCAGTGGAACGCTTTTTCCGGGATGCCAGAATCACACGAATATATGAGGGTACGTCCGAAATCCAAAAAAATATCATAACTGCGCAATTGAAGAAAAAATATCAACACTAGTCTAATAGGAAAAGTGGAGGGGTTAAAATGGATTTACGTTTATCGGATGAACAAAAAATGGTCCAAAAAACAATTCGCAAGTTCGTGGAGAATGAATTGATTCCTTTGGAAAATGAAGTGCTTCGCAATGAAATGGCAGGAAAACCTAGTTTGCCAGAAGGAACAATGAAAGAATTGCAGGAAAAAGCAAAAAAAGCAGGCTTTTGGGGCATCAATACGCCGGAAGAATATGGCGGGGCGGAATTGGGACAGCTTATGATGGCAATTGTCTTGATGGAAGTATCCAAGACGTTCGTTCCTTTCAGCTTTGGCGGGTCAGCGGATAATATCCTTTATTATGGAAACGAGGATCAAAAAAAGAAGTACCTCATCCCAACGATCAATGGGGAGAAAAAATCCTGTTTTGCGATGACGGAGCCAGGAGCTGGTTCGGATACAAGGAATATAAAAATGACGGCTGTAAAAGAGGGAAGAGACTGGGTGCTAAACGGGGAAAAAACGTTCATTACTGGTGGGAATGATGCTGATTTCGTCATGGTCATTGCTGTTACGGACAAAGAGCGTCATCAGGCGACAGGTACCGAGGGTGTAACCTGCTTCATCGTCGACCGTGACATGGGCTGGAGATCCGAGTATATCCAAACGATGGGAGAATGGGGACCAGCTGGATTGGTTTTCGATAATGTCAGGGTACCCGAGGAGAACATCTTAGGGGAAATACATGGCGGGTATAAATTGGGACTGGAATGGATTGGGTTTGCCAGGTGGATTGTGGGGGCGCGCGCTGTCGGATCTGCAGAAAGGTTGCTGCAAATGGCGATAGACTATGCGAAAGAGCGAGTCACCTTCGGTAAGCCGATCGCCGAGCGTCAGGCGATCCAATGGCAAATTGCTGATTCGGCAGTCGAAATCGAAGCCGCTCGGTGGCTTGTACTGAACGCTGCGTTCACACTCGATAACGGAGAAGACAACCGCCACCTGGCTTCGATCGCTAAGCTATATGGCGCGAATATGGGGAATCGGGTCGTTGATCGCGTATTGCAGATACATGGGGGCATGGGCTATACGAAAGAGCTTCCCATAGAACGTTGGTACCGGGAAGCAAGACTTTGGCGGATTTATGATGGAACGGATGAAATACAGAGGATGATCATTTCCCGTAATTTAATCAAAGGGCATGTTAAATTAGGACAATTTTTATAATGGATGAGGAGGAAACGAGGATGACAGGAAGATTTTCAGGGAAAACGGCATTAGTAACAGGTGGAAGCAGAGGAATTGGCCTTGCGATCGTCGAGCTGCTCGCCAGTGAAGGCGCAAAGGTAGCCATCATCGATATCAACGAAGAAGTCTTGACATCAACCGGAAATGAATTGAGAGATAAGGGGTACACCATTTTTACGAAAGTGACAAATGTGGTCGAGCCCCAAGAGGTCGAAGCTTCGGTCACTGAAATAGCCGACACATTCGGCTCGCTTGATATTTTAGTGAATAATGCAGGTGTCATCCGGGATAACCTCCTTTTTAAAATGACCGATTCCGATTGGCAAACCGTGATGGATGTACATTTAAAAGGCACCTTCAATGCAGTTCGAGCCGCCCAGAAGCATATGGTTGCGAATAAATACGGAAGAATCATTAATATATCCTCCACCTCGGCCCTTGGGAACCGCGGGCAGGCCAATTATTCAGCTGCAAAAGCCGGGCTGCAGGGATTAACGAAAACGCTTGCTATCGAGCTTGGCAAATATGGGATTACAGCCAATTCCGTCGCCCCAGGCTTTATCGAAACCGAAATGACGAAAGAAACAGCGAAGCGGGTAGGGGTAAGTTTTGAACAATTCATTCAGGATCGGGCAAACAGCATTCCGGTTGCGAGGAGCGGCTTGCCAAGGGATATTGCGCATGCTGTAGCATTCTTTGCCGAAGAAGCTTCTTCATTCATCAGCGGGCAGGTTTTATATGTAGCGGGAGGTCCAAAAAATTAAGGAAAAAGGCGGGATGATATGTTTAACGATAGCATAGGAAAGCGATCTAAACCTGTTAAAAACTTCGTGGAACGGGGAGCCGTAAGAAAATTTGCATTTTCGATAGGTGATCCGCATCCGATTTTCATTGATGAAGAAGCAGGGAGGCAATCCCGATATGGGGCGAATATTGCACCGCCAACCTTTCCGCGGGTTTTTGACTATGGCATGATTGATTCCTTGAACCTTCCGGAAAAAGGGCTGATTCATGGCGAACAGGTTTATCGCTACAATAGGCCGCTGTTGGTCGGAGAGGAAATCACCTGTTATTCCAAAGTGAAGGATTACTATGAGAAAAAGGGAAAACAAGGTGAAATGGGATTTCTGGCCATGAAAAATTATGGCTTGGATGCCGATGGTAACATGGTGTTTAGTGCTGAACAGCTTGTCATCATCAACGAAACGATCAGAAAGAAGGTGATGAGCAAGTGACGACATTGACCGAACTTCATATTGGTGACTCGCTGCATCCAATCGAGCTGGATCCCGTAGCGCGTATGGACCTGATTAAGTACGCTGGAGCATCAGGCGACTTCAATCCGATTCATACGATTGACGAGGAAGCGAGGAATGCAGGTCTTCCCGCAATCATCGCCCATGGGATGTGGACGATGGGCAATTTGGCAAAGCTTTTCAGCAATCTGTATGAAATCGGCTTTATCGAAGAATACAAGATCCGATTCAAAGGGATGGTTTTCTTGAATGATGTAATCACCCTCTCTGCAGATTTAAAAGGAAAAAAGGAAGATAGATATTATTTCAGGGTGGCAGCAACTGATCAGACAGGCAAGGAAGCGATCAGCGGAGAGGTTGTTTTTAAGGTCTATTGAACAAAAGTAGTGATGAAAATTATTTCATCACTATTTTTTAGGAGTGAAATTCGTCAATTTTGAAGGAGATTCGAGATTAATCCAGAATTTGTACATATTAAGAATTCTTTTTGCGGCGGTGAATAGTTATGAATCAAGTGAAACGGGATTCTCCAATCAAATTGCTCAAAGAATACTCCTTTCCTGCACTTATTCTGGATTCTTCGAACCGGATTAAGGAATGGGGCATGTACTTCAACCAATTCATGGACAAGGATGAGGATTCGACATTAACCGGACAATTTGATGAATGGAAATTTATGGATAACAATAGACTTGCGGCAGCAAAATGGCATGACAAGCGGTATATATTTTTACTTTTGAAACAAAGTGATGATGACAATCGTCTTTATATAGGCAGAGAAACACAATTTTTGGATGATTTAATGGTGGATGCTCATGAATTGGACAAGTTGAACCGTGCCCTGGATGCCATTATCGAAAGCTCCTATGACGGGATTTATATCACGGATCAGCAGGGTACGACACTTTATACCAATTCAGCGATAGAACGGATTACCGGTATCCCTAAAGAATATTATATAGGCAAATCAGTTGACCAGCTGATTAAGCGTGGCATCCTGAATGCATCTGTCACGCATAAGGTCGTCAAGTTGAGACGAACCGTATCGGTCGTACAGGATAATTTTGCTGGAAAAGAAACATTGATTACCGGAAGCCCGGTTTTTAATGAAGCTGGTGAAATCGAGCAAGTCGTAACGAATATAAGGGATTTGTCAGATTTAAATGAACTGATGCACGAATTGACGAAGGCTAATGAATTGAATGTTCAATATAAGCAGGAAATCGAAAAACTTCGAAAGATAACAAGTCAGGATGGAGTCGTTTTTGTCAGTGATAAGATGAAAACGATTTATGAGATTGCTGAAAGAATATCGGATATCGATGCAACTGTGCTCATCCTTGGAGAAACGGGCGTGGGGAAAGATGTTCTGGCCCGCAATATATACAATCGGAGCATCCGGTCCAAAAAAGGCGATTTCATCAAAATAAATTGCGGTGCCATTCCTGCCGATTTATTGGAATCCGAGCTTTTTGGATATGAAGGCGGGGCATTTACCGGGGCCAATCAAAAGGGGAAACCAGGGATGTTTGAGCTGGCAGAAAGGGGCATCTTATTTTTGGATGAAGTCGGTGAGCTCCCCTTACAATTACAGGTAAAGCTACTGCGAGCAATACAGGAAAGGGAGATTCAAAGAATCGGAGGCACGAAGCCGAAGAAAATCGATGTTCGCATAATAGCGGCCACGAACCGCAATTTATCGGAAATGGTCAAATCAGGTGATTTTCGTGAAGATCTTTTTTATAGGCTGAATGTCATTCCAATCACGATTCCCCCATTACGCGATAGAAGAGAAGATATTTTGGCATTGACTGATCTGTTCCTTAAGAAAGCGAACGAACAATATAAATTTTCGAAACAAATAGATTCGGGGCTGAAAGAATATTTTTTTCAACATGATTGGCCGGGTAATGTCCGTGAATTAATAAATATTGTAGAAAGGCTTGTCGTACTGACGGATCATTCCATGTTAGCGATGGACGACCTTCCGGAAGAATATCAGCCGGACAACCTGAACCAAGCAAACAATAATTCATCGATAACATTAAAAGCCGCAGTGGAAAGAGCTGAAAAGGAGATCTTGTCAAAAGCGGCACAAACATACCAAACTACATATGAAATTGCGGCAGCACTCGATTCAAGTCAGGCAACGATCGTCCGGAAGCTAAAAAAATATCGGCTGAAGGTCAGTGAAAAAATATAAGTAAGTACAGGGGATGCCGTGAATCGGTATCCCCTTCAAACTGAGGGAGATTGGATCATATAGATGTTTATCTACCGTCATCCAAATCCATTCAAACGCAAAATAGAAAGAAAATTCCAGACCTTCTTGCAGAGTATGCTTCATTTTGTCTCCTGATAACGCTCCATTTATTTTAATTCAATAATGATTTATCTCAATCAAAAGTGAATGATGGATATCCCCTTTGGAGTACACTCTTTTCGATTTCATCATTCATTAATGAATTCTGTTCTGCTGATAAAGAGCCTAGTTGAAGGTGATATAACGTGTGGTGCTTGGACCCTCTGGTTGTTGTCAGGGGGTCAGGTACACGTTTTTTGTTTTCTAATGGAAGGGAGGAAGCAATCGGTTCCGTATAAAAGATAGATTAGCAGAGAAATGAAAGCACATGGAAAAAAACGAAGTTTGCCGTACGGGGAAAACTGTTTTTTAAGAATTCGCATTATTTCGCGAGTTTTCAAAAATTTATTGTCACCGGGTCATGAAAACGTTATCATTGAATATAATATAAAATATAATTTCAGTATATCTCATAAAAAGGTGAAATTATATTTAATAAACTGTATATAGGGGGATCTAATTGTCTATGGAAGAGCATTTGCATTCATTAACGACTGAAATGCGGAATGAAGGGACGATGAACATCGATCGTATGGATACGATGGGTATCATTTCAGCAATCAATAAGGAAGACTTAAAAGTTGCTGTAGCAGTGCAGGAGGTTTTACCGGAGATTGAAACGGCGGTCGATTGGGCTTGTGAATCCCTAAAGAAAGGGGGAAGGCTCATATACATAGGAGCCGGGACGAGCGGAAGGCTCGGCGTTCTTGATGCTGTTGAATGTCCGCCTACCTTCAGCACGACGCCTGATACGGTCCTCGGAATAATCGCGGGGGGCGAGAAGGCATTCGTTCATGCCATTGAAGGAGCAGAGGATAAAGAAGAGTTTGGGGAACGTGATTTAATCGAGGTGGACCTTACAGCGAATGATACGGTTATCGGCATTGCAGCAAGCGGGCGTACCCCGTATGTGAAAGGCGCCTTACGTTATGCCAAAAAAATCGGTGCAAAAGCTGTTGCTTTATCAAGCAATAAAAACGCGATCATCACAGAAGCTGCGGATATAGGGATTGAGGTGGTGGTCGGTCAAGAGGTTCTAACAGGGTCCACAAGAATGAAAGCGGCAACCGCACATAAAATGGTGCTCAACATGATCTCAACGGCAACCATGATCCGAATGGGAAAAGTGTATGAAAATCTGATGGTGGATGTACATGTTAGTAATCAGAAATTGAAGGAGCGTGCCATCCGCATCATCGAAACGGTGACGGATGCAGACTATGAACACGCGCTGAACATGCTCGAAAAGGCAAAAAATCAAGTTAAACCAGCAATCGTCATGATAAAAACCTCGAATGATTATGTTCAGGCAATGGAGTTACTGGAAAAAGCGGGTGGAGATGTCAGAAAGGCCATCTCGATCGGCGAAGATTAAGGAGGAAAGCAATTAATGGCTACTGGAGGATTATCGATCATACAGACGATGCTGAGCAAGCTTCCGCAATCAGAGCAAAAACTAGCAGAATATATTCTTCAAAATCCTCATGAAGTGGTGAACAGTACGGTACAGGAATTGAGCACCTCCGCCAATTCAAGTGGAGCTGCTGTTATCAGATTGTGTAAATCGCTTGGAATAAAGGGATTTCAAGATTTGAAAATAAGGATTGCTGGAGATTTGATGAAGAATGTTGAGCAAGGATATCGGGATATCGAGCCCTCGGAATCGCTGTATCGAATTGTCGAGAAAACGACGAGCAATTCGATTCAAACCATTCGTGACACAGCTGAAATTATCGATCACGACAACCTGAAACAAGCGATCGCTTTATTGCTGAATGCTAAAACCGTCCATTTTTGCGGCGTCGGTGCCTCCAATATCGTTGCTGCTGACGCTCAGCAAAAATTGCTCCGCATTAATAAGGGGGCAACCGCTTTTACGGATATGCATCTAATTGCAACGCTGATCGCCAATGCGGAGGAAAGTGACGTGGTTTTTGCCATCTCATTCTCCGGGGAGACGCCTGAAGTGATCAATATCCTGAAGCTTGCAAAAGAACGGGGAGTGAAGACGATAGGGCTGACTCATTTTGGTCAAACGACAGTTTCTTCGTTATGCGATGCCTCACTCTATACATCGTTTTCAAATGAAGCTCCGTTTAGAAGTGCTGCAACATCCTCACGATTGGCACAACTATATTTGATTGACATTTTATTTTTAGGTATGGCCTCGGAGCAATATGAAGAGACCGTCCAATATATTGATAAGACAAGAGCTGCCATCAAATCGATGACGGATGGGTATAATTGAAAATTTCATAGTTTATACAAAGGGGGAGCTTTAGTATGACCAAGGAAAATAAGTACGCCAGTTTAGCAGAAGAATTATTGGAGAAATTGGGCGGACGGGCGAATGTTGCCGCAGCTGAACATTGCATGACCAGATTACGGGTGCTGCCAATCGATCGTTCCAAAGTGAACATGGTTCAAATCAAGGATACGGAAGGCGTTCTTGGCGTCATCGAAGAGGAGACAATCCAAATCGTGCTCGGGCCCGGTGTGGTGAACAAGGTTCATGCGGAGTTTGAAAAGCTCCTCGTGTCTGCTGGGGATGTGGATTTGAAAGAAATGGCCTCGAAAAATAAATCAGAGATTAATAGGAAAAATGCCAAACCATTTAAGCTATTTTTACGCAGGATTGCAAGCATCTTCATCCCTCTAATTCCTGCATTGGTCGCTTCAGGCTTGATTACTGGAATTACGAAAGCGATCGTTCAAGCGGGCTGGCTTTCGCCAGAATCCCAATTGGCGATCACATTGACCGTCATCGGATCAGGTTTGTTTGCTTACTTGGGAATTTTGGTGGGGACGAATGCGGCAAAAGAATACGGAGGGTCCCCTGCACTTGGTGCAGTAGCCGGAATTTTGGTCATCAATCCGGCCGTCGGCGACATTTCATTATTTGGTGAAAACCTACTACCAGGACGTGGGGGGCTAATCGGCGTCCTGTTTGCCGCCATTTTCATAGCACTTGTAGAAAAACAGGTCAGGAAATTCATTCCTCAGTCACTCGATATCATATTGACGCCAACCATTGCCTTGTTAATCACTGGTATTGTCACGTACGTCGTTTTTATGCCTGTCGGAGGATTTTTATCGGATGCCATTACCTCCGGATTGCTGAATCTCCTGGATTTTGGCGGTGTCGTGTCCGGGTTCGTGCTTGGAGCTGCTTTTCTCCCACTTGTCATAACAGGTTTACATCAAGGGTTGACACCTGTTCATCTTGAATTGATCAATTCGATTGGAGATGATCCGCTTCTCCCTATTTTAGCCATGGGAGGTGCAGGTCAAGTGGGGGCGGCATTTGCCATCTACATGAAAACGAAGAAAGCCAGCCTTAAAAGAGCAATCGGCGGAGGACTTCCTTCAGGGCTACTAGGTATCGGCGAGCCTCTCATATTCGGGGTGACACTACCACTTGGGAGGCCATTCTTGACCGCCTGTTTAGGAGCAGGGGTGGGCGGGGCCTTTCAAGCGCATTTCGGGATTGCGACGTCTGCGATAGGTGTATCGGGACTGCCGCTTACGTTTTTAGTGCATGCTAACCAAATTCTTCTGTTCTTGGCTGGGTTGTTCCTATCCTACGCAGCTGGGTTCATTTTCACCTATTTATTCGGATTCAAAGATGAAATGGCAGTTGAATTCAAGTGATCGGATTCTCCTTTTACCTGCAGGATCCGGGTGCGGAAAATCAAATCATCCATGCTGCCAATTCAGGTGTGAGGCGAGCGTTTACCTCGCTTCATATTCCAGAAGAGAAGGGTGAACTTGCCGTGAGGATGAGCGAGCTGTTAAAGTTTGCACAGACATATGGAGTGGAAGTTCATGCAGATGTTTCTTTAAAGACGCTTGATCATTTGGGTATTGCTGAATTTGCGGATTTAGCGCCATTGGGTGTGAAAGGAATTCGCCTTGATGATGGATTTGACATGACCACGATAACCGCTCTATCCAAGGTGTTTTCCCTTTCATTGAATGCAAGCACGCTGAATGAAGAGGAGCTGCTGGCTGTACTTGAAGGCGGGATGGAACCGCAAAGTCTTATTGCATGGCATAACTTCTATCCCAGACCTGAAACGGGCCTTGAGGAAGTCTTCTTTCATGAACAAAATCGAATGTTCAAAAAACATGGGATACCGATCTATGCATTCATCCCTGGTTCAGGAAGTAAGCGGGGCCCATTGCATGCTGGACTCCCGACACTTGAAAAACACAGGTTCATGAATCCTTACGCTGCCGCTGTTGACCTGCTCTCCCATGTAGATGCCGTGTTTGTTGGCGATCAAGGAACGGAGGGGAATTTGCTTCAGGATCTATCTAACTATGAAAGTCTGAATATTTTGTCTGTAAGGATGGAATCGGCACGATTGCCAAGTGGTCGCTACAAATTGAGGCCTGAAGTATCTAGAGATGTATTCAGGCTGCAAAATACCCGCGTGACTGGAGCTGTCGAGCCGGAAAATACAATACGACGCACTCTAGGAGCCATTACGATGGATAATGATGAATACGGAAGATATCGGGGAGAAATCCAAATTTGCAAAAGGGACTTGGAAGCGAATCACCGGGTCAATGTAATAGGGAGAGTCGTGGAAGAGGACCTCCCCTTGCTGGCCTTTCTAAAACCTTGTCATTCCTTAGTATTGGTAAACGAAGGACGAATATAGTTCCAGAGAACAATGAACCTTGAAAGTTTTGTTTTGTGGGCAAGTTAAGGATAGGCGGCTGAGGGGATTCCGGAGGCTGCCTACTTTCTTTTTAGGGTGTTTGTAAGACCAGAATAAATAAAGGGGGAAGCCTTGATGAACATTCGTAAATCGGTCACTGCCGCATTGGCCCTTCTCTTGATTATATCCCTTCTTGGAGGGAACGGAGCTGCTATGGAATCTGTGAAAGGCAAGCAGCAAGCGAATATCGAGCGAATTATCGCAAAAATGACGCTCGATGAAAAAGTCGGTCAAATGCTTATGCCGGATTTCCGCAATTGGCAGAAACAAGGGGAAGGGAAAGCTACAGGGTTTATAGAAATGAACGCCGAGGTTGCAAGCATCATTAAAAAATATCATCTAGGCGGTGTGATTTTGTTTGCCGAAAATGTAGTCGATACGGAACAAACGGTCCGGCTCACGGATGGTTTGCAGAAGGCAAGCCCGGGCCTTCCATTGTTCATTACGATCGACCAAGAGGGCGGAATTGTAACAAGGCTTCAAACGGGTACCAATCTTCCCGGGAATATGGCCATTGGTGCAGCAAGGAAGGAAATCCATGCATATCAGACCGGAGCCATCATCGGATCGGAACTGTCGTCACTTGGCATAAACGTGAATTTTGGCCCTTCGGTCGATGTTAATAATAATCCAAATAACCCGGTCATTGGCGTTCGTTCCTTCAGTTCGGATCCGTCACTCGTATCGAAGCTTGGCATACAGACAATAAAAGGATTGCAAAGGCAGAACATGATAGCAACGACTAAACATTTCCCTGGTCATGGGGATACCGCTGTGGATAGTCATTATGGCCTCCCCCTTGTTGCTCATGATAAAGAAAGGCTACGTAACATCGAGATGGTCCCTTTTCAAAAGGCCATCGATGCTGGCGTGGATATGATGATGACTGCTCATGTTCAATTTCCTGCATTTGATGATACGCTGTATATCAGTAAAAAAGATGGACAAAAAATCATGGTTCCAGCAACACTTTCCCATAAGGTCATTACAGGTCTTCTTCGTGAAGAGATGGGCTATGACGGCGTAGTGGTGACGGACGCCTTGAACATGAAGGCCATTGCAGATAACTTTGGCCAAGAAGAGGCCGTCGTGCTTGCCATTAAGTCGGGGGTCGACATTGCTTTGATGCCCGCACAGGTGAATTCGCTCGACATGGAGAATAATTTAACCTCCGTTTTCAATGCGGTGAAGTCAGCAGTCGCAAGCGGGGAAATCCCTTTAAAACAAGTGAATGAATCAGTAGCGCGAATACTTGAGTTGAAGGTGAAAAGGGGAATCTTGCCTTTGAATAAAATACCTGCCGATCCCCCGCTCGAAAAAAAGATCAAAAGGGCACTTCAGGTGGTCGGTAGTATGGGCCATTTGAAAAAGGAAAGGAAAATCGCGGAAGATGCGATCACTTTATTGAAAAATGAAGAAAGAACACTCCCTTTCAAACCAAGGAGCAATGATAATGTTTTAGTTCTTGCCCCCTTTGATGATCAAGTTGAATCGATGTCAAGAAGCATCCGCGAATTGGCTGATAAAAAGAAAATGAAAAGGGTTCAAGTGACAAGCATGAGCTATTCGGAAAAGACATTTTCAGATGAAGCGGTCCGACTCATTAATGAAGCAGATTATGTCATAATCGGTTCCTATATTGTCAAAAACGATCCGGTTGTCAAGGATGGACAAATCGATGACAGCATTCAAGATACAAAAAAGTGGGCAACAGCGTTTCCTAGAGCCGTGATGAATCATGCAAACAAAAAAGATAAGGAAATGGTTGTTGTGAGTTTAAGAAACCCTTATGATGTCGCAAACTTTGAAGAAGCAAAAGCGGTTCTGGCCGTTTACGGTTATAAAGGGTACTCGAACGGAAGATATAGACAGCCTAATATCCCTGCAGGCATTTCGGCGATTTTTGGGGAATCGAACCCTCAAGGTACCTTGCCGGTCGATATACCATCGGTAATAGCTCCTTCTGAAAAGCTTTATGAATTTGGTTATGGTTTAGATATGAAATCTGGCAAACCAATAAAAATAAAGGGTGAATGAATTGAAAAAAATGATGATCATATTAGCCGTATTTTTGGCGGCATTTTGCCTTTCTTCCTCAAATAGTGTCACGGCGGTAAAAGAGAAGAAAAAACAAAGAGTCAGTACTGGGATTGAGGTTCTTTTAAAGGAAGAAAAGAAGGTATTAAAAGGGAAAAAGGTTGGATTGATAACAAATCCAACGGGAATTGATTCCGAATTAACCAGTGTCGTCGATTTGCTTCATGACGATCCCGAGATACAATTGACTGCCTTGTTCGGTCCCGAGCATGGAGTGCGCGGAGATGCGCAAGCAGGTGCAAGTGTGGACTTTTATATTGATGGAAAAACAGGATTGCCCGTATATAGCTTATATGGAAAAACGAAAAAACCAACTCCAGAAATGTTAAAAAATGTGGAGGTTCTTGTCTTTGATATCCAGGATGTAGGAACGCGCTATTACACTTATATTTATACGATGGCGTATGCGATGGAAGCGGCGAAAGAAAACGGTATCCCCTTTATCGTGCTGGATCGACCGAACCCACAAGGCGGCGAGGCTGTGGATGGACCCGTGCTTGAGCAGGAATTTTCATCGTTCGTTGGTTTGTATCCCATTCCGCTCAAACATGGTATGACAGTCGGTGAACTTGCGACTTTATTCAATAAGGAGTTCAAAATTGGAGCCAATCTCAAGGTCATCAAGATGAAAGGCTGGAAGCGGGACATGGATTATGATGCAACAGGGCTTCCATTTGTCCTGCCATCACCAAACATGCCAGCGGTTTCGACTACATTCGCATATCCAGCTACAGGATTGATCGAGGGAACGAATGTCTCCGAAGGCAGAGGAACGACCAAACCATTCGAATTGATTGGTGCCCCTTATATAAACGGAGATGTACTTGCCGGGAAACTGAATGCTTTGCGCTTACCTGGCGTTCAATTCAGGGCAGCCTCTTTTACACCCATGTTTTCCAAGTATGCTGGACAGCTTAGTCACGGGGTCGAAATTTATGTAACGGATCACAGGAAATTCACGGCAGTGCCAATTGGGCTTCATATCATCAAAACCATTCATGATCTATATCCGGATGATTTTGAGTTTCTGCAAGCAAACAATTTCAATCTATTGATCGGCAATGGGTGGGTAAAGGAAAAAATTGAGGATGGTTCATCCGTAAATGAAATTATGAGGGAATACGAGAGTGATCTAGCTTCATTTAAAAAGGTTCGTAAACATTACTTGCTTTATAAATAAAAGAAAACCGTATAGACTTACCTCAATCTGCAGGCAAACTCTTTAGTGTTTAGGAGTGTGTCTGCAGTTTTTTAATTCGGCTCAGGATTAGAAAGAAGGTGCAATCCCGATGGCCGAAAGTTTCTGGAGGGTTGTGATTTATCGTTTCTTTCCATTGCAAGCGCCCGCTTATTCAGTGGACTCTGGAGCTGGAGCCTCGAACTTTTTCAACCACATGTTTCAAGTATGACTGGCTGGTGGATTTGCCTGGAGCTGGACATATAATAATCTTTAATTAATAAATCAAGTTCTAAAATGGAAGGAACGGTTGTCTAATAGAATATGGGGATAACCCTAAATTCATAATTGTCAGGAGGAGAGGGGATGAAACGATACCTTCAAAAAATTGGCCGGTCCTTGATGCTGCCGGTAGCCGTCTTGCCAGCTGCAGCGATTTTGATGGGAATAGGCTATTGGATTGACCCGGCAGGATGGGGGGCGGGTAGTCCGTTAGCGGCTTTTCTGATCAAGGCCGGTTCTTCGATCATATCTAATATGTCCATTTTGTTCGCTGTTGGAGTAGCCTTGGGAATGTCAAAGGGCAAAGATGGTTCAGCCGCTTTAAGTGGACTTGTAGCTTATCTGGTCGTAACGACCCTGCTCTCGCCGGAATCGGTAGCGATGCTGCAGGGAATCGATGCAAATGAAGTGAACCCCGCTTTTGAGAACATAAAAAATCAATTTGTAGGTATTCTTTCAGGGCTTGTGGCTGCTCATATGTTCAATCGTTTTAGTAAGGTCGAGCTTCCAGATGCATTCGCTTTCTTCAGTGGAAAAAGGCTGGTGCCAATCGTCACGGCGGTTGTGATGCTGTTCGTTTCGCTTATTTTATTTTTTGTATGGCCGCTTATCTACTCCTGGTTAGTTGCTTTCGGTGAAGGTATAAGTGAATTGGGCGCTGCTGGTGCAGGACTTTATGGTTTTTTCAATCGCCTGTTGATTCCAACCGGGCTGCATCATGCGTTAAACTCCGTATTTTGGTTTGATGTAATCGGACTTAATGATATCGGCAATTTCTGGGCTGGGACAGGGATTAAGGGGAAAACAGGCATGTACCAAGCCGGCTTCTTCCCCGTCATGATGTTCGGTTTGCCCGCAGCGGCACTTGCGATGTACCATTCTGCAAAATCCACTAAAAAGAAACAAGTGGCTTCATTAATGCTTGCCGCCGGATTTGCATCGTTTTTTACAGGAGTTACGGAACCGTTGGAATTTGCCTTCATGTTTGTTGCACCTGCCCTTTTTGTGGTGCATGCCTTATTGACAGGGATTTCATTAATGATCGCCGCAACGTTCCACTGGACAGCAGGATTTGGATTCAGTGCAGGATTCATTGACTTTATTTTAAGCTCGAGATTGCCATTGGCAAATGAACCTTATATGCTGCTCCTTCAAGGACTGGCTTTTGCTGTCTTCTACTATTTCTTATTTCGTTTCTTGATAGTCAAGTTCAATTTAATGACGCCTGGCAGAGAGGATGACCAAGATGAGCTTGAAGGCAGGGAAGAAGGGGCGCAAACGGGAGACAGTCCGATGGATGGCACAGATAAGGAAAGTAAATTCCTCAAGATGGCTTCAGCAATTTACGAAGGGCTCGGAGGGGATGCTAATGTAATATCTGTCGAATACTGTGTGACTCGTTTAAGAGTGGAAGTGGAGGATATGGAAGCGGTCGATCAAAGCAAGATCAAATCGGCAGGGATTGCAGGAATCAATGTCGTCGGTCCACAAAGCATACAAGTTATTGCGGGGACACAGGTTCAATTCATAGCTGAAGAAATAGACAAAATCCGAAGGCGATAGCCATCGGGATTACTTGATGAAAGTCGCATCTTCAAGTGGATGCTTTTCTACGATCGAAATGGGGGATATGCATGCATTCGATCGTAGAGCATTTTAAGCGGAAATATAATGTGGTATGGCTGTTCTAATCATGAGGAAAGCTGGATTGGCCTGCACAGAAATTAGAATAAAATGAAATAATGTTCTATAATATTGTAAGGGTATGAAAAAAAGGAATCACATGAATGGGAGGAGAATAAGTAATGGAAGGAATCCGTCATTTTAATATCTTGATGGATGGAACCGTTTTCGTTCTCTTGCTATTTAGCATTCTGTCTTAGTATTAACAGCATACATAAAATCAACTGTCAAAACATGATCTGTTACAGTATAGCTTCTGATTAAGATATTTGTATAAAGGAGGTACCGATCATGTATCAACCAAAAACAAAAGAAACGGATAGCAATGTCATTGAGTTCATCGAAAATGTCGATAATCCGAAAAAACGTCAAGATGCATACGAATTATTGGAAGTTTTCACGGAAACGACAGGATTTGAAGCAAAGATGTGGGGACCGAGCATCATAGGGTTCGGCAGCTATCATTATAAATATGAATCCGGTCACGAAGGGGATGCCCCCCTTGTCGGCTTTTCACCTCGAAAAGCAAAAATCAGTTTATATTTTTCTGTGAATGACAAGCAAAGGGAAGAACTGTTGCGGTCGTTTGGAAAGCACACCGCAGGCAAAGGGTGTGTGTATATCAATAAAGTAGCAGATATCGAAATTGATGTATTGAAAGACTTCATCAATCAGTCTGTAAAATTTTTAAGAGAAACATATTCGGATGAGGGAATGAATTAAATCCGGGTCTGTTTTAACTCTTTTTTTCAGGACAAAGAAAGTGAGTGGGTATGAAATGGGAAAAATTAAAGTGGGGATTGTTGGGTACGGATTGTCAGGTGCAACATTTCATGCACCGTTACTAAGTGTTTTGGAGCAATTCCATATAGCGAAAGTGGTCAGTTCACAAAAGGAAAAGGTCCGACAAGACTTGAAGGACGTGGAAGTGGTCGACAGCTTGGAGGACATTCTTGAAGATGGATCGATCGATATGGCGGTTATCACGACACCGAGCGGATTGCATTATGAAATGGCCAAACAATGTTTATTGGCCGGAAAGCATGTCATCTTGGAAAAACCGATGGTGGTGAAGACTTGGGAGGCAGCGGACCTCATCAAAATAGCCGAGGAAGAGCGCCTGCTGTTGAGTGTCTACCATAACCGGAGATGGGATAATGATTTTTTGACGGTCAAAAAATTGTTGGATGACGGTGTGCTTGGTGACATCAATACCTACCAGGTTCATTATGATCGTTTCCGGCCGGCTGTCAGGGATAGATGGAGGGAGAAGCCAGGCCCAGGATCAGGAACGCTTTATGATTTAGGCTCACATCTCATAGATCAAGCCCTGCATTTGTTCGGGCTGCCACAATTCGTTTCGGCAGACGTATTTGCCCAAAAGGATAATGCAGAAACCGATGATTATTTTCATGTCATATTAGGGTATGAAAAGCTGAGGGTCATCCTGCATTCCGGCTCGATCGTCCCCGTTAATGGACCTAGGTTTCAGGTACATGGCAATAAAGGGTCATTCATCAAATATGGTCTTGACGGGCAGGAGCAGGCCTTGAGCGAGGGGGAAAAACCGCTGGATGGCTCCTGGGGTGCCGATGTTCCGGAAAACTATGGCCAACTGGTTACGATCGAAGGCGAAAGCGAGAAACATGAAACGATCCAAACCATACATGGCTCTTATTTAACTTATTACAAGGAAATTGCTGACAGTATCCTGATTGGAAAAAAAGCTCCCGTCACGGCTCAAGAGGGGCTCGCAGTTATTCGAATCATCGATGCAGCTTTTGAAAGCAGTAAAAGCAAGAAAGCCGTATATATGAACTGATACGCTTCGTCCTCAATTTGACAAGCCAAGGCAAAAGAAGTGGATGATAGCTGTCCGTGTTTTCTTTCAATCAGATGTGGCCACTTCTTATGCCCTCACGTGCGAAAAATACCCCGAATGCATATTCGGGGTATTAAACATGGATATATTCCTTAAATCTACGACAATGCCTTCGCATGATGAGAGCGTTTGTTCCAAGCCATGGTGATCAATAATGTAATGACCAAAAGGAAAAGTCCCAACATGAACGGGTAGGTTATGTGTATATCATACATCAATCCGGCAAGAGTGGGTCCGAGGACATTTCCAATACTCATATACGCATTATTCATTCCCATTGCAAAACCCTGCTCATTTCCAGCCATTTTGGATATCAATGTATTCAGAACAGGACGCAAGATGGATGTGGATAGGAAGATGATAAGTGAGATTAAAAAGAAAGTCAGGTAACTTGAAGCGAAAAGGGATAGAAGAAAACCGATGGCCGCTACACAAATAAAGATGTTCAGCACATTGACTTCCCCGAAACGGCGAACAATCCGGTCGACGACAAATAGCTGGACGATTACACTGACGATACCGGTCGCTGTAACCATCACGGCGATATCCTTTGGACTAGAATCGAATTGATTGTCAAGATAAAGACCAATTACAGATTCGTATGCCATCAAACCAAAACTCATTACAAGTGTAATGATAAGAGGAATGAAGTAGGGCATTTTTACAGATAAGGCAATTTTACGAACCATTGAGTCATTGCTCTCCGGGGCAACCGAAGCTTGAGCCGTTTCGCTTTCTTTTAAAACGAAAATCGAAAATACCACGGCTGAAAGTGATACAAGAGCTGAAATCAAAAAGGGAAACTTCAAGCCGAAGTCCGCTAAAAACCCTCCAATTCCTGGACCGATGACAATGCCTAGGGACATGGCAGCCGAAACTAAGCTATTGCCTTTGGCTCGTTGATCAAATGTGGTGATATCCGCAACATAAGCGAAAATTGCGGGGATAAGCAAGGCAGCTCCAATTCCACCGATGATACGGGATGCATATAATAACAAAATTGAATTGACGGCGTAAAAAATGAACATCGAGAGTGTCAATCCAACCAGTCCGTAAATGATCATTTTTCTGCGGCCGTATAGGTCGGTCCATTTTCCGGCAATGGGTGAAAAGATAAGCTGTGCCCCTGCGAAAATGGCAATCATAAGGCCAGCGGCTGTACCCCCTTGATTAATGGAAGCAAGGTACGCTGGTAAAATAGGAATGATGATGCCGAAACTTCCTATTGCTATAAACATATTGATCATAAGGATTATGATCTTTTTTCTTTGTTCTGCTGACATGGACAGCCTCTCTCTCTCTTTCTAAATTCAATAACCATTTTAATTCGCATGGTTAATTTTTCGCTACGCTAATTATGTTATAGTTTAAGATAGATAGTTGTCAATAAGAAAGGATTGTCAAACATGAATCCAGATGAATTATATGATTTGCATATAGAAATTAAGGAGTTAAGCAGACTTTCCCAGGAATTGATCGAGCCATCATTGGTGAAATACGATTTAACATCGGTTCAATATCGCGCATTGCAGCTAATTGTCTTAAATGAATCCTTGGCTGTAAAACACATATCGAATCATTTGAAAATCAGGCCTGCAGCTGGTACGGCGCTAATTGACAGGCTTGAACGGAAGAATTTGATTGAAAGATGTCACAGTGAGGAAGACCGGCGAGTCGTGTACATCCAAGCCACCGATGGCGGTAAAGAAACCTATCATTCCATTAATTGCTGTTTCACTAATATCTTTAACGATTTTTATGGCGTCTTGAATGAAGGGGAAACGGAGTTGCTAAAACAAATCGTCGGAAAGCTGACCGAGCATGTATCATCCTGTATAGATGATCCGTGTTAATCGTGCAAAAAAGGTCTCGTTTTTTTAAAAATAGAAACAAAAGCCATTTGACATAGGGTTGTAGAAAGCAGTGCTGAAAAGGGAGGCGCTGCTTTATGAAGAGATGTCTGAATATTTAAATTTATTTTCGTGAAGTCTTCCTCGATTTAAGGAGGATATGCCAACCGGAAATAGAATATGAATGAAAAGATTGGATGTATTTCACATAGCTCATGACGCGGCGGATCGGTCAGTGAAGATAAAGGATGAAGGAGTTGGTTATCATGATCACACCATTAACCCCAATGGATTGGAAGCGCAGGGCCGTAAAATATTATCCTCATAAAGTGGCTGTCATAGACGGGGAGAAAGCGTTTACTTACATGGAATTCGGGCAGCGTATCGATCGGCTTTCCTTGGCGCTGCACGCTTCAGGAATTGAAAAAGGCGATCATATTGCCGTGATGCTGCCGAATACCCATCATATGCTGGAATGTTTTTATGGGATTTGTCAATTGGGTGCGGTAATGGTTCCCTTGAATTACAGGCTTTCTGCCGAGGATTTGGAGTATATCATCAAGCATAGTGATGCAAAAATGTTAATAATTGATGCAGAATACGCGGCTCCAATCGAGCCAATCGTTACGAACCTATCAATGGAGACGATCATTATAGTTCCTATGGAAGGTCATGAAACAGATTTGGCCGGAATAAATTATGAAGATTTCATAATGCATGTGAATGACCGAGATAGGCTGCCAGTGGCAGATATTGATGAAAATCAGCTAATGACGATAAATTACACGAGTGGAACGACCTCAAAACCAAAAGGGGTCATGTTGACCCACCGCGGTAATTACATGAATGCCGCCAATTTCATTTATCACCTGACATTGAAGCATGATGATGTGTATCTCCATACCCTTCCGATGTTTCATGCCAACGGATGGGGAGGCGTATGGGCGATTACGGCCACCGGGGGAACGCATGTATGCTTAAGGAAAGTTGATCCGCCACAAATCCTCCAATTATTCTCGAAACATAATATTACCTTATTATGTGGAGCACCGACTGTCGTCAATATGTTGGTGAATGACCCGAAGGCAAAGCAAACCGAAATTAAAGTGCGCCCGCGCATGGCAACGGCGGGAGCTCCCCCATCAGCCGCCCTTATACATAAGGCAGAGGAGATTCTTGGCTTGAATATGATCCACGTATATGGATTGACAGAAACATCCCCATTCATCCTATATAACGAATGGAAGGATGATTTTGAAGCCAAAACAGCGGATGAACAAGCGATGATAAAGGCAAGGCAAGGCATTGAATTGGTGTTCAATGGGGAGACGATGGTTGTCAATCAAGCCGGTGTGGAAGTGGCATGGGATGGAAGGGAATTAGGGGAAATCATTACACGCGGCAATGTCGTGATGGAAGGATATTATAAAGATCCGGAAAAGACGGCAGAAGCGATCAGGGACGGCTGGTTTTACTCGGGTGATCTGGCCGTTACCCATCCTGACGGATATATTGAAATTCAGGACAGGGCAAAGGATCTAATCATATCCGGTGGTGAAAATATTTCTTCAACAGAAATAGAAGGGATATTATATAAGCATCCGGATGTATTGGAGGTTGCGGTCATCGCCGTTCCCCATGATAAATGGGGTGAAACGCCAAAGGCAATCATCGTCCTCAAAGATGACGCCTATGTGAAGGAAAGCGAGATCATTACCTTTTGCCGCTCGCGAATGGCTCACTTTAAAGCACCTACATCCGTTGAATTCGTGGAAGCCCTTCCGAAGACCGCAACAGGCAAGCTACAAAAATACCGTCTGAGAGAGAGTCATTGGAAGGGATCGAAAAAGGTGAATTAAAATCTTTCAATTGATAGACGGGACATATTAGAAAAAATAGTCTGCGAGGATTTCTAAAGGGGAAATTCCGAATGCCCTTTTTCCAGGAGATTTCACCGTGGGCGTTTATACCGAAAAATCTACTTAAGTGATAAATATATGGGGGCCAAGATAATAGGGAAATGAAGGGGACAAGTCTAAAAACTTTGATGATAGTTCTTATTTCTATATGTCTAGGACTTATCATCAGGATCTCTTCCATATTGATAGTTGATCAAAATTTATTTTCCATGAACAATATAGACCTATTTCTATTATTTATAGCAATGATTGGATTGATTGTAGTGTTGTATATAAAGAAAAAAGAATAAAAAACATATAAAGTGTTAGTATTTAACGATTCATGAAAGTAAAAGACGGGAGGAAAACAATTTGTTTTCCTCCCGTCTTTTATGCCAAGAATTAAAATCCTGAATGAGATCACGTTTCAAAACACAAAGTGTAATTAAACATTATAACGTTATATTGATTAGTCCGGGGAAATATGTTAATCTATTTTTGTAAAGAAAATTGCATGAATTTCATGGACCATTGTAACCGTTTACGAATTTTACTTACAATCGATAGGACGCTCTTAAAAAGGATGAGGGAAATGACTGGTAGGTTAATACTGAAAAATGTAAGGATGCTGGATGGTAATTCAGTAGATATCATTTTGGAAAAAGGTGTGATTAATGAAATCACTCTCCCAGGAACGGCAACTGGAGCTGAAATGATTGATTATAAGGACAAGGTTTTTGTTTCCAGCGGATGGATTGATATGCATGTACATGCTTTTCCGGAATTCGAACCATATGGTGATGATGTTGATGAGATTGGCTATAAAACGGGTGTGACAACGGTGATAGATGCGGGGAGCACCGGTGCGGATCAGATATCCGACCTGGTTAACAGCTGTAAAAACTCGAAAACGAATGTTTTCGCTTTCCTGAATATTTCGCGGATTGGCTTGAAAAGGGTTGATGAGTTATCGGATATATCATGGTTAAACGAAGACGAAGTAAAAAAGGCATTCTCCCAATACGGGGATTTCATCGTTGGACTGAAAGCGAGAATAAGTAAAAGTGTAGTCGGTCCCAATGGCATCGAGCCTTTGAAAATCGCCCGAACGTTCTCAAGTGACACAGGATTGCCTTTAATGGTCCATATTGGATCAGGTCCCCCAGATATTAAAGAGGTCCTGGAATTACTTGAAGAAAAAGATATCATTACGCATTACTTAAATGGCAAAGCCAACAATTTATTCGATAAAGCCGGCGAGCCCCTGCCTGAGTTGATGAAAGCGATTGAGCGTGGTGTACATTTGGATGTTGGTCATGGAACGGCAAGTTTTTCTTTTCCGACTGCAGAAAATGCAAGGAAGAAAGAGATCCGCTTCAATACAATCAGTACCGATATCTACCGGAGAAACCGGGAGAATGGCCCTGTATTCAATATGGCCAACGTGCTTACAAAATTTTTGTATTTAGGTTACCCATTAAAAGAAGTAATAGATGCAGTTACGGTTAATGCGGCAGCGTGGCTTCATAAGCCAGAGCTTGGCAGGGTTTCAGTCGGGGATATTGCGAATCTTACGTTATTCTCAATCGAGGATGAGTCAACGCTTTTACTGGATTCCGATGGGGAAGAGAGAATCGCAGAAAAAAGAATCGTAGCAAAGGGAGTCGTTATTAATGGAGAATTCTTTGAATGCTAAATATGGGTTGAAAAGGGTCATCAATGCAAGCGGCAGAATGAGTATATTGGGGGTATCCGCCCCAACTGATTCGGTGATGGACGCCATGAAAAAAGGTGGCCAAAATTATGTTGAGGTCACTGATTTAGTCGATAAATCGGGCCAGCATTTGGCCAATCTACTTCAATCCGAAGCGGCTGCTGTCGTAAATTCGGCATCCAGTGGCATTGCCCTTTCAGTGGCAGCGGTCGTAACACAAGGTAATAGAAGAAAAAGTGATCGCCTTCACCAAGAGCCCATCCAAAAGAATGAAGTGATCATGCTGAAGGGACATAACGTTCAGTATGGGGCACCGGTTGAAACGATGATTTACCTGGGCGGCGGAAAATTGGTTGAAGTGGGGTATGCGAACGAAGGTAAGGCAGAACATATTAGCGACGCCATTAATGAAAATACCTCCGCAATTTTATACGTGAAATCCCATCATGCCGTCCAGAAGAATATGATTTCGATAGAAGAAGCCTGGGAAGTGGCAAAAACCTATAATATTCCTTTGATTGTCGATGCAGCAGCAGAGGAGGACTTGAAGAAATATGTGCAATTTTCAGATTTGGCGATCTATAGTGGGTCAAAAGCGATTGAAGGGCCAACCTCAGGTATCGTAGCCGGTAAGAAAAAATATATTGAGTGGCTAAAAGTACAATTGCATGGCATTGGCAGGAGCATGAAGGTGGGAAAGGAAACGACCTTCGGGCTTCTTCAGGCCATCGATGAGTATTTTGTCAAAACCGATCATAGTGAAGAAGAAAAAGAGAGCTTACAAGTGCTCACATCGCTTGGTTTGATTGATGGCGTAAAGGTAACGATTGTTCAGGATGAAGCCGGACGAGCCATATTCAGGGCACGCATTTCCATTGATTCTTCAATTACGGAAACGACGGCGAAGGAAGTGAACGAGCGTTTGCGAGATGGTGATATTGCAATTTATACACGGGATTATGGCATCCGCCAAGGCTTTTTCGATATCGATCCGCGACCATTGCAAGGTGATGATATCCATGTCATAGAAGCTCAATTAAGAACCATTCTAGGAGGGAATCAAGGATGACTAATATAAACAAACGCTTTTTGGACGATCGAGTGGCACTTAATGTACTTGCTAATAGTGTCGAAAACGCAGTGGAGGTATTTGATGCAGCGGAAGGCCACGTTTTGGTAGGGGTGCTTTCCAAGGATTATCCAACTGTAGAAGCTGGCGTTGCTGCAATGAAGGAGTATGGCGATGCCATAGAAGAGGCCGTTTCAATCGGCCTTGGAGCTGGTGACAATAAACAGGCGGCAGTTGTTGCAGAAATTGCAAAATATTATCCTGGAAGCCATATTAATCAGGTTTTCCCAAGCGTAGGAGCGACAAGGGCCAATTTAAGCGAGAAGGATAGTTGGATAAATTCACTCGTTTCTCCAACCGGTAAAGTCGGTTATGTGAATATTTCCACCGGCCCTGTTAGTGCAGGTGCGAGTGAAACTGCCGTTGTACCAATCAAGGCAGCGATTGCCTTGGTCCGGGATATGGGCGGCAATGCGTTGAAATACTTCCCGATGAGGGGGCTAGAGCATGAAGAGGAGTATCGAGCAGTGGCAAAAGCTTGCGGGGAAGAAGGGTTTGCCTTGGAACCGACTGGCGGAATCGATTTGGAGAATTTCGAGACCATTCTGGAAATTGCATTAGAAGCAAAAGTGCCTAAAATCATTCCCCATGTTTATTCTTCCATCATTGATAAAGAAACCGGAAAAACGAATGGGGAGGATGTAAGGAAATTATTGGCCATGACAAAAAAATCGGTTGAAAAATATGCCTAAGCGGATTGTGGCATTCGGGGAAGTGATGATGCGCTTGCAGGTACCGGGACATGCACTATTATCACAAGCTGACACTCTGCAATACTCATTTTCCGGCACTGGAGTAAACGTTGCTTCTGCAATGACAAAGCTTGGGCACACTGGTTATCTAGTGACAAGATTACCGGAAAATCCTCTAGGGGATTCAGCGGTGGTTTCCTTGCAGCATTTAGGCATTGAACGGGATTTCATTTCCAGGGGCGGCAAGTATTTGGGGATGTACTTTCTGGAAAACGGGTTTGGGCAACGGGCAAGCAGGGTCACCTATTCAAATCGGCTCGAAAGCAGTTTTAATACAGCTTCGCTATCCGATTATGATTTGGAGCTGATTGCAGAGAAGGCAGATATCATCCATTTTTGCGGGATCTCCCTTGCCATGGCGGATAATGTACGGGAAAGCATGAAGGTGCTGGCTAGAAAAGTAAAAGACAAAGGCGGTACGGTCTGTTTCGATTGCAATTACCGGCCCTCCTTATGGGAGGGAGGGTATGCAGTTGCCAAGCCTCATTATGAAGAGATGCTTTCTTTGGCGGATATTGTCATGATGAATGAAAAAGACGCACTGTATATTTTAGGAATGAAGTCCAATTCCTCACAAAGGAATGGACAGCTTAGGGAATTGATCCCTGAAGTTGCCAAAAAATTCAATATCCAGTCGATAGCGGGGACACATCGTTCTATCAATAGTGATAATACCCATACTTTACTTGGATACTTGTATAAAGAGCATACATTTCACTTTTCGGATAACCTATCATTTTCCGTTTATGATAGAATAGGTTCAGGCGATGCATATACGAGCGGAATCCTTCATGGAGAATTGACGGGCTTTTCCGCGGAAAAGACAGTTCTGTTTGCTGCTGTATCAGGAATGCTGGCGTGCACGGTCGTTGGTGATACTCCTTTGGCAACTGAAATGGAGATACTGTCCGCCATGGAAGGTAAAATGGAAGATATAATGAGATAAAAGGCAGGAGATATGGGATGAAAGTGAACAGGATAAATGGACCGATGTATTTACAAATCAAAGAAATATTGAAGGATCGTATTTTACATGGCGTTTATGCCATTGACACGAACATCCCCTCCGAGCCTCTGCTTGAAGAAGAATTTAATGTAAGTAAGGTTACTATCCGCAATGCGATTAAAGAACTTGTGCAAGAGGGATATGTTGAGAAGAAAAGTGGAAAAGGAACTAGGGTCATTGCGAATGGTTCGATTGTGAAGCTTTCCAAAGGTAAGCGTTTCACGGAATTATTGGTGGAGGAAGGGCATTTCATTTTCAAAAAAATGTTGAAGATCAGTCATATTGAACTTCCTTCTAGTTCTAAGCTGCATTCTTTATTCGGCGATCATTGCATAAGCATTGAACGAATCTATTTGTTGGACAATGAGCCTTATATTTACTTTACGCATTACGTTTCCATGGATTTGGACCAAGATGAGTTGGATGAGGTCCAAATCAATTCCTTGTACCGTTTTTTAGAGGATCACGGCGTCAAGCTTGAAACTTTCAGGGATGAATTTGGCGTAAGCATCCCACCAGACCATATATGTGAAGCACTGAAAATCGAACACAATAGTGCGGTTCTAAAAAGGATTCGGATTTCAAGTGACGGAGATGGGAATGTCATGGAATACAGTGAAGGATATTACAACACGGCGAAACAGAATTATATCGTGACATATAACGAGCCGATGCAATAATTCGATTTTCGCTTTATTGTACTGCTCTGAATGTAAGCGATTTCTTAGGGGCGGGTAGAGCATATGGAGCTATATTTATTAGGAATCACGCTGATAGCGATCGTCATTGTTATTTTAGGTGTATCATGGTGGAAGTGGCATGCATTCATAAGTTTGACTGTAGCCAGTTTATTTTTAGCCGTTTTTTCGGGTCTTCCTATGGACAAGATTGTAGGCGCTTACGAAACGGGCGTCGGTGCAGTTCTAGGACACCTTATCGGCATTTTGGCTTTAGGGACGATCTTAGGGAAGATGATGTCCGACTCGGGAGCGGGCATGCAGGTAGCCGACTTCTTCATTCATAAATTCGGCGTGAAGAATTTGCCATGGGCGATGCTGTTGTCGGGCTTCATCATCGGAATACCGGTATTTTTCGAAGTGGGTTTAGTCATCTTACTTCCTTTGGTCATTTCCATAAGAAAGTCGACTAAAGTGAATATACTATTAATAGGAATTCCGGTCCTTGCTGGTTTATCGATCGTACATGGGCTGGTACCCCCGCATCCGGGAGCCATGACGGCTATCGGGATTTACAATGCTAACATGGGTCATGTTCTTCTTTACTCATTGATCATAGCATTCCCGACAGCTGTCATTGCCGGTCCTTTATTTGCAAAATGGATTCAAAAACGGGTAGTTCCTGTTGGGGAACCGGAATTGATCCGCGTAGAAACGAAGGCAAATACGTTGCCGGGAACAGGAATTTCGTTCTCTATCATCCTTTTGCCTGTATTGCTTATGGTCTTGACGGTGTTGGCGCCTTATCTGCCAATACCAGCCTCCGGTGAAAAATTCTTATTGTTCATCGGCAGTCCGGTCATTGCCCTATTAATCTCATGTTTTGCAGCTTACTATTTCTTGGGTTATCGGCAAGGTATGGACAAAGCGCTCATTAAACAATTAACGGAAGAATGCTTATTGCCTTTGGCTTCCATTATATTGATCATTGGTGCGGGTGGGGGCTTCAAGCAAATATTAATTGATAGTGGCGTGGGAACCGCCATAGCGTCCATGTCAGAACAGATATCATTATCACCAATCGTGCTTGCATTTCTTGTGGCTGGATTGATCAGGATTGCCACAGGCTCCGCAACGGTCGCTTTGACCACCGCAGCAGGAATCGTTTCACCTGTCGTTGCAAATATGACGGGTGTAAACCTGGAATTACTCGTCATTGCCACGGGCGCAGGTTCGCTTATGTTTTCCCATGTTAATGATGCAGGCTTCTGGTTGGTCAAGGAATATATGGGATTAACCGTAAAAGAAACGTTCAAAACATGGACAGTCATGGAAACTTTACTTTCCTTTGTGGCTTTCGGCCTTGTATTGATTTTGGATCTATTTGTTTAGGTTCAAGAGTGCCAGTTGAAGTGGATAGATAACAATGCTATACCCCCGTGATGTGTCTAAGGGTCACATATCACCGGGGGTTTTTATATTGTATAAAGGTTCCGTAGGCTTAGTGAAGGAAACGAATGAATACGGCTGGCCAGGATGATACAGGAGAAAGGAATAAGGTTCACTCCAATTTTCCTTCGTGTCACCCAGAGGTGGTTGGATTTGCTCCTCTAAGGTATAAATCCTGACAGAGACTTCGATATTGTAAGATTGACAGCTTCCCATTAACATATTCATTTTGAATATAGTCTAACAATTCATTGGCATGATTGGGCTTCCGGCGTTTTTCCTGAATGTAATGGAGAATTAAAACTTCTATAGTCACACACTCACCTTACTTGACAAGTATTTTTTTCATTAACAATATAACATGGCAGTTCAAGGAATTATCATTTTTTGAATATTTTAACTATCGACATTTTTATACAAATATAGGAACGGTTTGAAAGGTTTTAGGAATTCTATACGAACGTTGCCGAAAAAAGCGACTGAGAGAGTAAAAGATAAGCATTTCCCCATAGTCATTCAATGACCAAGAAACAAGCCTATACAGGGCACTGGGAGGATTTTTCCTGACAGGAACTTGTAGAATGATGTTACTTATCAATCGGTCTCGCTTTTAATGGCCACTTCTTGTTCAATTCCCTTATGAAGGTCTTTACATTTTTTTTTTCTTCCATGATGGGTGAATAAACATAGGAAAGCGTTCTGTTAAAGGACTCATTTTTCAACGGTATGATGGAAAGGATGTTATTTTGGACATCCCGCTCGATGACACTTCGGGAGAGGAGGGCGAGCCCTGATCCATGTTTGATCAATGTTTCCTTGATTCCTTGATTGCTGCTGATGGTAAGGATGGATTTAATTTTCAGACCATTCGAACGTATGACGTGGTTAAGGTATTCACGTGTGCCGGATCCGACTTCCCTTGTTACCCACGCTTTGTCATGCAAATCGGCAATTGCCACATCATCTTGGCAAGCGAGCTCATGGTCGTTCGATGAAACGATGAATAATTCATCTTGCATAAAGGGATGTACGGAAAGCTCTTTTTCATTCGTTTGCCCTTCAATCAACCCAATGTCGACTTTATATAACCGGACGGCCTGAACTATTTCTTCGGTGTTTCCGATAACGACTTGAAGCTCAAGTTCTGGATAGTCCTCTTGCAGATCAATGAGCAAGGAAGGCAATATGTATTCACCAATCGTAAAACTTGCACCTATTTTCAATTCACCCTTGATCGACCTATCATGTTCCTGAATGTCTTGGATCGTCTGTTCATAGATAGCGATCATTTGTTTAGCCCGATCGTATAGGATTTCTCCCGTCAAGGTGACCTTCAAAAATTTAGGTGAACGGAGGAATAATTTCGTTTGAAACTCTTCTTCTAATTTTTTTATGTGCAAACTAACACTTGGTTGTGACATAAGGAGAATTTCGGCTGTTTTTGTAAAATTTTTGACTTCCACAAGCGTCACAAAAGTTTTTAAAGCATCATAATACATCGCAATACTCCCTTTATTATTAATATTCTTAATAGTAGCAATAAATTATATATATTTTACTAATGATGTACCCTCGGGTAAAGTATTATGAAGAACTTATTTTAGAATTATTGGCTAATCAAGGCCATCATCCTTAATCGTATCATTATTCAGCAAACCAAGAGTACCTGTTCCCTCCATGAATGAACGGAAATTTCTGAATTTTTTTATAGTTAAAACCGACTTGGTCTATAGGAGTAAAAGAGTTAATTCATTTCATGGAGTGAATGAAATAAACAGTCTAAGATAAGTTCATATTCCTTTGTGAGGTGGAAATCGTGCAACTTCAGGTAAGTAACAGTCCTTTTAATCAGGAACAGGCAGAGCTTCTGAACAAGCTCCTGCCCGGCTTGACAGTAAACCAGAAAGTATGGCTGAGCGGTTATTTGACAGCATCTTTGTCAGTTTCCGAATCAATTGCAGCGCTTGAGCCGGTGAACGCAGCTCAAACCGATGTCCAGGAAATATCTAAAGAAGTTACGATCCTTTATGGTTCACAGACGGGCAATGCACAAGGGTTGGCCGAGAATGCGGCAAGAACGTTCAAGGATAAAGGCTTTCAAGTAACGGTATCATCGATGAACGACTATAAGGTGAACAACTTAAAAAAAGTCGAGAATCTCTTAATAGTCGTTAGCACACATGGAGAGGGTGACCCACCGGATAACACGATTTCCTTCCACGAGTTTCTACATGGAAGACGGGCAAGCAGGCTTGAAAATCTCCGTTTTTCCGTATTGGCGCTTGGTGACAGCTCATATGAATTTTTCTGTGAAACGGGGAAACAATTCGATGCGCGCCTGGAAGAGCTTGGAGGCACGAGGCTTTTCCCGCGAACGGATTGCGACCTTGATTACGATGAGCCCGCGGCTGAATGGCTCGAAGGCGTCATTTCCAGCTTAAGCAAAGCGCAAGGAATTTCTGCTGCACCTGTCATTGAAACGCTGGCACAAACGGCTGAAACTACATATACAAGGACAAATCCGTTTAAAGCGGAAGTGCTGGAAAACATCAATTTGAACGGCAGAGGCTCCAATAAGGAGACACGCCATGTCGAGTTATCGCTTGAAGGCTCTGGACTTACGTTTCAGCCTGGGGACAGCCTTGGTGTTTATCCGAAGAACGATTCAGCTTTAGTGGATATGCTCCTTCATGAACTTAATTGGGACCCAGAAGAAATGGTGAAGGTCAATAAGCAGGGAGATCTGCATTCATTCAGGGAATCGCTCATCTCCTGCTTTGAAATAACCGTTTTAACAAAATCATTGCTAGAGCAAGCGGCGCTGATTTCAGGCAATGACGATCTAAATGCGTTAGTGGCTACAGGAAATGAAGCTAAACTAAAGGAATATCGCGAAGGCAGAGATTTGCTTGATGTTATCCGTGACTTTGGCTCATGGGGAGAATCGGCACAAGAATTCGTCTCCATCCTCAGGAAAATGCCAGCCCGCCTTTATTCCATAGCAAATAGCTTAACCGCCTATCCGGATGAAGTGCATTTGACAATCGGAGCGGTTCGCTACGAAAGCCATGGCCGTGAGCGAAATGGCGTCTGCTCCATTTTATGTGCCGAGCGATTACAACCAGGTGACAGTCTGCCCGTTTACATACAGCATAACCAAAACTTCAAGCAGCCGGTTGACGCGAATACACCAATAATCATGATTGGTCCAGGGACGGGCGTTGCTCCATTCCGGTCGTTCATACAGGAGCGCGAAGAAACGGAAGCAAGCGGGAAAACATGGCTCTTTTTCGGTGATCAGCATTTCGTCACGGACTTCCTTTATCAGACGGAATGGCAAAAATGGTTGGAAACTGGAGCATTGACGAAGATGGATGTGGCCTTTTCGAGAGACACGAATGAAAAAGTGTATGTACAAAATCGGATGCTCGAGCATAGAGAAGAACTATTTCGTTGGCTGGAGGAGGGAGCTGTGATTTATATCTGCGGTGATGAGAAAAACATGGCCCATGACGTCCACCATACGTTGATCGAGATCATTAAAAAAGAGGGCCGGATGAGTCAGGCCGATGCACAAGCTTATCTGGATGTTATGCAGCAGAATAAACGCTATCAACGCGATGTGTACTGAAACTATCGATGAAAAGGAGATAACAACATGGTGAACCGACTATTAAAAGCACCTGAAGGACCGCCGAGTGATGTTGAGCAAATAAAAGATAGAAGCAACTATTTGCGCGGAACACTCGAAGAGGTGATGCAAGATCGCATTAGCGCGGGCATTCCGGATGATGATAATCGCCTGATGAAGCATCATGGCAGCTATTTGCAGGACGACCGCGATCTGCGCAATGAGCGCCAAAAACAAAAGCTTGAGCCAGCCTATCAATTCATGCTGCGTGTGCGCATGCCGGGTGGGGTGGCAAAGCCTTCACAATGGCTTGTCATGGATGAACTTGCCCAGAAACATGGAAACGGGACCTTGAAATTGACCACAAGACAGACCTTTCAGATGCATGGCATATTGAAATGGAATATGAAAAAAACGATTCAGGAGATTCATGCTTCCATGCTCGATACCATCGCCGCATGTGGCGATGTCAATCGGAACGTTATGTGCAATTCGATACCCTTTCAATCTGAAATCCATTCCGAAGTATATGAATGGTCGAAAAAATTGAGTGATTATCTATTACCTCGCACAAGGGCGTACCATGAAATATGGCTGGATGAAGAAAAAATTGCGGGGACTCCTGAAGTGGAAGTCGTGGAGCCGATGTATGGACCGTTATATTTGCCAAGGAAGTTTAAAATAGGCATTGCTGTACCTCCATCAAATGATATAGATGTGTATTCACAGGATCTGGGCTTCATAGCGATTGTTGAAAGCGGAAAACTGGTTGGATTCAATGTAGCGATCGGGGGCGGTATGGGAATGACCCATGGTGACAAAGCGACATATCCCCAATTGGCTAAAGTAATTGGCTTTTGTGAACCGGACCGAATCCTTGATGTCGCGGAAAAAGTCATTACGATTCAGCGTGATTATGGAAACCGTTCGGTCAGGAAAAATGCCCGGTTCAAATATACCGTTGATCGCCTTGGGCTGGAACCGGTAAAGAATGAATTGGAAAATCGCCTGGGGTGGCACTTGGACGAAGCGAAAGCTTACCATTTTGATAATAATGGTGACCGCTACGGCTGGGTGAGAGGCTTACAAGGTAAGTGGCATTTTACCCTATTTGTCGAGGGGGGGCGAATTGCCGATTGGAAAGAGTACAAACTGATGACAGGCATCCGGGAAATTGCAAAGATTCATACAGGTGATTTTCGGCTGACTTCGAATCAAAATCTGATCATTGCCAATGTATCAAGCCAGAAAAAGAAAAAAATCATTGATTTGCTTGAAACATACGGTTTGACGGATGGGGCCCACCATTCTGCCCTCCGCCGAAGCTCGATAGCTTGTGTGTCACTCCCAACATGCGGACTGGCAATGGCGGAAGCGGAACGTTATTTGCCGGTTCTGCTTGATAAAGTGGAAACCATCGTTGATGAAAACGGATTGAGGGATGAAGAAATCACGATACGAATGACCGGCTGCCCGAACGGCTGTGCCCGCCATGCACTTGGGGAAATCGGTTTTATCGGAAAAGCTCCTGGCAAGTACAATATGTATCTCGGTGCGGCATTCGATGGTAGCCGGCTGAGTAAAATGTACCGGGAAAATATCGGAGAAGCCGAAATATTGAAAGAGTTGCAAGTCCTGCTCTCCCGTTTTGCAAAAGAACGGGAGGAAAGAGAGCATTTCGGTGACTTTGTCATCCGTGCCGGAATCATAAAAGAAGTGACCGATGGAACGAATTTTCATGATTGATCATTACAAGAAACGAGACGGGCTATGAATGCCTGTCTCGTTTTTATATATGTCTGTCCATTTATTCCGAAACACCAGTTTGAAGGATGTCAGCTTTGGCTTCTACATGAATGTCCATGTTCGGATAAATGCTTTTCCATTGCTTATACGTCATTCTTTTATTTTTGGCGTGGAATTTTTCTTTTAAGCCAATAGGATCAATGTTACGTTTTTGAAAATCTTTAATGAGCCTGGTTGCTTGTTTCGTTAAATCAGCTTCCATATCTTGCTCGATTTTCTTGATCATTTTTCGATTGGTAAGATTGTCACTTCTCATGGACTCTTTAATTTGTCCTTTTATCTTGAGCTTTATCGTCATCGAAGGATGGCTCTCTGAGCCTGATATATGGTAACTCGTACCACTACGGATACTTTCCACGACAATATCGCTCTTATTCTTATCATCTAATTTAAATTTGTATATACCTCTTCGATGAGATTGAACTAAGGTTTTGAAAACGAACATATCTCTAGTATTCACTTTACTGACAATTTTGTTTTCATGAAACAGGGCGACGCCGGAAACAGCCACATCATTACCGCGCTTTTTTATTAAAGGGAGATAGGCATCACCGCCATTTTCCAAGGAGTTACCTAAAAAAAGATGGAGGTTGGTGTCCGGTCCGTTCCCTGTATCATTTTGTTGATTGATTAAGTTCGATAAATAAATCCCGATATTCACATTCGAATTGGATGGCTTTGTACGGATGATATCTTTGACCTTTCCTTCGACGATGACGAGAAGAACCCTGTTACCAAGCTGAGGCTCACGATATAGATAGTCGGTCAGTTCTGTCATCCCGATTTTATGAACGATTTTTTCACTGAATAAAACGATGCGAGTCTGTCCGAGCAACACCGTTTTATCTGCTTTTTTTGAAACGGCAGCCTGCACATCACTCGTCGTCGATGAGGTACCGGTCAAGATTTGGTATTTCCCCATTTTATCTTGTTGGAAGATAGGGATGACGAACATTCCTTCAATCCTATCATCCTTTATCATATCGTAGCCGATTGCCTGGGACATATTAACCTCGTCGACGACTCGTGGCTGGGCACAGCTGCAAAGAATGGAAATAGTGAAGAGAACAGGAAGTGATTTTCTCATGAACGATTCCTCTTTTTCTTAAAATAGATGATCACCAAAAGAAGAGGCAGGTACGAAATAATGAAGATCACGCCGTAAGGATTGATGATCTGCTTCAAATAATTGATTGAATCCATATCAAAAAAGAAAATGTTGATAATCAGGATGATAAGGGACATTCCCAATAACGGGTACTTTTGCGGTACATTGAACAATCGCTTGACCCCCCTGCTGGCAGCCCACAAGGAGATGGTCATGTTAGGTATGATGATGATTGCCCACCAAGATACATCGATATATTCAAAGCGTTGAATGAAGGGGAATTCAACGATGCTAGTCATGGAGAGTGTCGGCCATATCGTCATGACCAGCTGTTTCTGTGAATAAAAAACAATTGAAACCACATAAATGAATAAGGTGATCAACGTGGTCGTCAAAGCTCCTCCGTGTGCGTATTTTTGAGAAGCTGCTGCATTTTTGATGAAAGGGTAAAACATCAGGATCAATTCAAATCCAATCAAGGTTAATGACGTATTTTTCGTTCCTTCCCATATTTCCAAAATCGAATGATCGAAAATCGGGAGTAAATTAGTGAATTCGGAGTACTTCATGGCATAGAAAAAAACAAATAAAAGCCAGTAGGTCAACAACATACTTAAAAAGGAAATGCCGGTAATCGTTCGGAAACCACCTGTATTTATATAGTAAATCAGGATGAGGAAGACGAGAGAAAACGACCAGGCTGGAACTTCTTCAAACATCCAAACATGTATCACCTGAATATAGCTGATCATGACCGTCAAACCGAGAACCCAAAAGTAAAAAATGAAAAGCAGACTGATGGATTTCCCGATCCATTTCCCGAAGGCATGATGATTTGCGTCAATGATATCCCCTGGCACAAGACTGAAAATCTTATAGATCACCCATATTAGGGAATGGACGATCAATCCGGCCAGGAGTATTGAAATCCAGCCATCCGTTCCTGTCGACTTTGCCAAAATTCTTTGGAAGCTGAGCACACCAATTCCGGTTTGCATTGAATGCACTAAAAAAAATACATAGAATGGTTGTATTTTATACTTTTCATTTACATGAGCGTGGGTCATATGGAGCCCTCATTAAATTCATTCATTAAAATCATTTTTTTTGATGATTTTCTTTTGCGGTTTTGGTTGCCTTGCTGTATTCTCTGTTCGTAAATTGATGGGGCGCGATTTAAAAAAATTAAAAGGGAGGCGCACGAAGCTATCTTTCCAATCCTTTAAGTGAAAGGGATAGATAGGCTCAAGGTATGGGTGTCCCATCGATGTCAGCTTAATAAGGTGTGTCATTAAAAATACGGCCGAAATGGTAATACCGAGCAGCCCCCAGATTTGGGCGCCTACTAAAAAAGGGAAGCGCAGTAAACGGATGGCATTGCCCATTTTATAAATGGGGGTGACAAAGGAAGCCAAGGCAGATAGAGCAACGATGATCAACAGGATATTACTGGTCAGTCCTGCTACAACAGCGGCTTGTCCGATAACGATACCACCGACGATACCCAATGTCTGCCCTACTTTGGTTGGTAGCCTTGCGGCTGCTTCACGTAACAATTCAATCGAAATCTCCAAGAACAATGCTTCAATCAAAGGCTGGAAGGGGATTAAATTTCTTGACGTGACGATCGTTTCCAAAAGATCTTTAGGAATCAGTTCATAATGGTAAGTCAGGACAGCTACATATAACGGCGTTGCGAATATGGAAAAAATGACCGCGAAAATCCTTAGTAAACGAAATGCCGAGGCCGGCACCCATGGCATGTTATAATCTTCCATCGTAATGAAGTACTCCAACAAAATGGTTGGGGCAATCAAGGCGGAAGATGACCTATCAACGATCATGGCCACTTTGCCTTCTGCCAAAGCGCTAGCGATCCGATCGGGCCTTTCCGTGTATAGAAAAAGGGGAAATAGTGTACTTGTATCATCATAAAGCATTTGCGCCAGATGAGAGCCATCCAAGATTTCATCAAAGTCCACTTCATTGATGCGCTGGATGACAGTTTCGACATTTTCCTTGTCGACGATTCCATCAATGGACAAGACTGCCACTTTTGTTTTAGATAAAGTACCCACGGTCAATTGAGTTACTTGCAAACTCGGTAAAGGCAGCCTTTTCCTGACGAGATTCAGATTGATATCGATATCCTCGACAAAAGCTTCCTGCGGACTTATGATCCCGAATTCTAGTTCCGGTTTATCAACCTGCCGCCCATGTTGGGCAACAACATTTATCAACAAACACTCATCAAGATTTGCATCTAGCCTTATCGCGATATTCCCTCTCATTATTCTTTCTTCTACCACGGTCTTCGTACTGGTGATGAGCGTGTCCTCGATTGGAATACTATCTTTCAATTGCTCCAAGTTGATTTGTTCCATAGTTGGTATCACTGACAGTACACTTTTGTGAAGCTCCTGTGCATCAATTAATGAACGATAATACGATACCCAATAACCTACACCATTATATGAACCTTGATGGTTTATAAAATCATTGGATGTAGAAAAGGAATTGAATAGATCGCGTATTTCAGAAGTTTTATTGATGTTATCATCGTTATCCAATTGTTGTGTGCTGCCTTGTTTGGACTTCCTGCGATTAAACAATGCTGTCACCTCATATCTCATGCTTATGGTGGTTATCATTTGCAATTAAATGACAGATTAACCATTTTAGATTGAATTCAGTATTTTCGGGAAAGGGGAAATGGGCTTCAGCGGGAATGAAGCTAAGCGGATGAAGCTTCTATTCAATCGCCAAAGCACCATTTCCATTAGAATAAAAAATTGAAAAAAGAGGAAGCTAAACAAATATTACTCACTTTAAAAGGAGTTTACTATGGGAAGTAAAATCTTGCATAAAAAATTGGATCAAAAGCAGGGGGAAATGAAATCTATTTTGGATATGCAGGATGATGTGGTCTTTAAAGAGGTGTACATTCCAAGTTATGATTGCTCCGGATTATTTGTATTTGTCAATGGGACGATGGATTATCCAGCCTTCAATGAAATCGTCCTGGACTTATCGGCGGCAAAGGTTGAATCGAGCCATCCGGTTTCAATCGAGCAATTGGTCCTTTCCAAGATCTGTTCGGTAAATGAAGAAGAAGTAAAATCGTATGAAAAAGCCAAGGAGTATATTTTTGATGGGAAAACGCTCTTATTTATAGATGGAATCGCAAATGGCTATGTTTTGAACCTAGAAAGAGAAAAAACGCGCAACTTCACTGAACCATCAACAGAGCGGGTTGTACGCGGCCCGAAGATGGGCTTTATCGAAAGTCTCAAGGAAAATATCGGTTTGATTAGGCAATACTCCAGCCACCCCAATCTTATCATCAAGCAGCAGAAGGTAGGAACGTTGGAAAAGCGGGATCTTGCTTTGATGTATTACGAGGGCAAAGCAAGCGATGGATTGTTAAAAGAAGTGAACAAACGATTAGAAGATGTAAAGGAAACGGATCTTCAGGATTCAGGGATGCTTGAGGAATTAATTGAAGATACATCGTATTCCCCTTTCCCGCAAATCCAAAACACGGAGCGGCCGGATAAAGTATTGGCAGCCTTGCAAGAGGGAAGGGCGGTAATCATGATTGACGGTTCCCCATTTGCTTTGATGGCTCCTACGACCATGACGATGCTGCTGCAATCTCCTGATGATTATTATGAAAGATGGGTAGCTGGATCTTTTTTGCGGATCCTTCGATATTTTTCCCTTTTTGTTACCGTTTTTCTATCAGGAATCTATATTTCCTTGGTTTCGTTCAACCCTGGATTGCTGCCGACTGAACTGGCTATGACCATCGCAGGAACGAGGGAAAATGTTCCGTTTCCTCCTTTTGTAGAGGCCATCATCATGGAATTGACGATAGAACTGCTTCGAGAAGCAGGCATACGCCTGCCTGCCCCCATCGGTCAGACAGTTGGATTGGTCGGAGGTGTCATCATCGGACAGGCAGCCGTTCAAGCGAATATAGTGAGTTCACTCATGGTCATCATCGTTGCCATTACGACAATCACATCCTTTACTGTGCCGCAATACAGCTTTGGACTGGCGTTCCGGGCATTGAGGTTCGGTGCGATGATTTTCTCTGCGGTTCTAGGTTTATATGGAACCACCTTATTTTTTATCCTCGTGATCAACCATTTGTCTAAACTGACAAGCTTTCAAGAGCCTTATTTTCAACCGATGGATTTCATTGGCGGCAAGACTTGGAAGGATGCATTTTTCCGCTTACCGAAACGGAAAAAAGGGAGGCGACTCTCTTGAGCCAGGTGGATGGGAAAATTCTTAGTGGAGAATTAGCTGCAATCATTTCATGCAGCATGTTAGGAATCGGGATGTTGACGCTTCCAAGGACGATAACGGAAAAAGTTCATTCGTCAGATGGCTGGATTGTCCTGATTCTTAATGGACTGCTTATTGCAGTGTTCGTTTGTTTACTTGTTGCTATGCTAAAAAAACATCAGGTTACCAATTATTTTACATACATGGAAGAGGCATTTGGAATCTGGTTATCTAAAATTGTCGGCCTCCTAGTCGTTTTGTACTTTATTGGCGTGGCTAGCTTCGAAGTGCTTGCCATGAGTGAAATGGTCCGATTTTATCTATTGGAGGATACCCCCGAAGAAATCGTGATTCTTACCTTGATTTTAGCAAGTGTCCACCTTTTGACAGGGAAAATTAAAGCGATAGCCAAAGTGTGCGTCTTTTTTCTGCCTCTGACCATTGTCATCGTCTTATTCATTTATTTGCTAAGTGTTAGGGTGGTCGATATGAAAAATATACAGCCTGTCCTAAGTAAAGGCCTTTTGCCCGTTATGAAAGGGATGGGCTCGGGCGCGTTGTCCTTTTTTGGAATCGAGCTTTTCATTTTCCTTTTTGGTGTCGTGAAAAATCAAAACAAGGTCAAAAGCGGGGTTTTACTAGGTTTTTTCATTCCCGTGATCTTATATGTAATTACATATATTCTAGTAGTGGCTACATTGTCTGTACCTGAAGTTAAAGCGGTTACTTGGCCAACGATATCGTTTATACAATCGTTTGAAGTGAAGGGGATATTCATAGAGCGCCTGGAGTTATTTCTATTGATCACCTGGATTCTTCAGTTTTTTTGTACACATGCCATTTACTATTATTTTGCAGCTGAAGGAATGACGAGGATTTTCAAAAACGCTTATACAACAAACTTGATTGTCCTCGTTCCTGTCGTTTTTATCCTGTCGGAAATTCCTAAAAATACAATCCAGATTTTTAAGATGAGCGAAATGCTGGGCTATGTCTTCCCCGTTATCTTGATTGGCTTGCCCGTTATTGCATTCGTTATCGTTCAAGTGAAAAGGAGTAGGAGAAGCCGATGAAAAGGTTATGGGTGTTCTTGCTTATACCATTGCTTTCTGGCTGCTGGGACAGTGAAAACATTGAAGAATTATCCCTTGTGGTGGGAGTGGGAATCGATTTAAGTAAAAACAAAAACGAAATTATGTTAACACAGCAAATTCTCGTGCCTCCTGGGTATAGCCTGCAGGAAAATCAGGCAAAATTAAAATTTAAAAATGTCACCGTCAGTGCCAAAACGCTTCATGAAGCAATTAGGGATTCCTTGCTTCTAACCAATACGGTTTTGACCAATCATCAGCGGATCCTGCTCATCAATGAAGAAGTTTTAAGGGAAATCCCCATGGAAGCGATCATTAATCAGTCGATACGTGATAACAATACTCGAAGAAGCTGCTTTATATTTTTAACCAAAAGACCGACGAAGGAAATATTGCAGAGAGCGGATGACGGAGAGATTCCTTCTAATGTGATTTATGATCTGAAAGATAATGAAAAGCGAACGAATAAAATCCTTCCTACCTTAACATTGGGTCAGGCATCCTCCAGCTTACAATCAGATGGAAGCTTCGCTATCCAGGCCGTTGATATAAAAGGGGGGAAATTAATATTGCAGGGTGCAGGGGTGATCAACAATTCAAAGCTGGTTGGCCTCATGAATAATAAGGATATCGAATCCCTGAACTGGTTGAATGGATCTGTGAAGGGGGGAATAATTGAAGCGGTCCATCACGGTGCCCCTTTCAGTGTGGAGGTCGATAAGAGGAGAAGACGGAAAATCACGACGGAATTGAACGGAGATCAATTGACGATCAACATCTCTGTCGGGTACACAGCTAGACTTTCGGAAGATTGGTACGACAAGGAAAATTCTTTCAAAGAAAGCTATTTAAAAGAAGCGGAGCGTAAGGCGGAGGAGAAGGTGAAAAAAGACGTCGAAAAGATTATTTGGAAATTACAGCATCAATACAAAACGGGCGTAGCCGGATTGTACCGTTATGTGGAAAATCAGCATCCTAAGTTTTGGGAGAAAAATAAGGAGAAGTGGGACGAAATATTCAGTGAAGCTGATATCAAATACCAAGTCGACTTAAAGATTATTGATTTTGGCTCAAAAGGTGGCATTAAATGATCGTTCAAAAAAACCTTCTGAAGAGAAGGTTTTAGGCTTGAGGCAAACTCGGAAAAAGAGGCTGAGTCGGGAGTTGGGTGGCATTTAAAAAACTTGAACGCTCTATTCCACGTATGTTGCTCTCTTATCCAGAGGCGTCCCGGGAGCCTCCTTGGGACAATTGCGTCTGTGAGGTCTCCCCATTGCCGTATTTCCTAACATGAGTCTCGCATCTGTCGCTTCCATATATTCTGAATGTAAATTTTGATTGCTCATCGTATTTGAATCGTTTTTTTCACAGCCTGAACTAGCTTATCCAGAGTCTCCCAGAAGACGACGTTCATTGGTTATACGTTGTTGGGAGGTTCGTCACCTCATGTGCAACCCGGATCCCGGATTGGATTCCTCCTTCTATCCAGGCTGGCACCGTTGAGGTATGCTCCCCTGCGAAGTGGACCCTGCCTTCAGGGGTGGGGATGTATGGGAACAGATCCGTTTCTTGACCAGGTTTAAACATGGAAAAGGCACCGTATGCATACTGATTCAAAGTCCAGCTATAGGAAGCGCCGGTTAAAAACTGGTCGTATACTTGATTTCCATGCACCATGGCCAGGTTTTTCAACGCGTTTTGGATACGGTCTTGTTCAGGGAGAATATCCCATAACGTCGCATCATCTTCCCACGTATAGCTGGCTAAGAGTAGTCCTGACACACTTCGGTTAATGTTATTAGGGTAATAAGCAAACCTTATGGGGAGATCAGTCGACAATTTTCCGCCGAAGATTCCTTCCCGCTCCCAAAACCGTTGCCTGAATTGAAGACCGATTTTTGTCGATGCAGCATAATGGAGTTCCCTGATAGCCTTCCACTTATTATGCGAAAAGGAATTCCGGGGCTCAATCTCGATAAAGTTTAATAATTGAAGAGGGATCGTCACGATGGCAAGGTCCCCGGTGATCGTTAAAGGTTTGTTGCTTTGAGTATGTTTAGAATCAATGGTAACCTGGTTATTTTGTTGGATGATCTTAGTCACTTGATGATTGAAATTGAGATTTTCCTTCAATTCCGGTAGAAAGGCATAGGGAAGCCGATCGTTGCCGCCCTCGATTGCATAAAAATCGATGTCCGGATTAAAAAGTGGCATCAGTTCACGAAGTATGGCAGGAAAGGAAAGTTCCGGGAAGCCCTCCAAGCCTAAAAGGACCTTTATGCTTTCAATCGCCCCCGTAGAAAGGCTGGTTCCTACTGGATTGTACTGCAAAAAGAAGGTCATGGAGTATTTATCAAATTCTCTAATGACGTAGCCCCAATTATTAACCGGATCCAGATTTATGAAGTCCGTAACTGGTTTAATTGCCATATTAAGCAATTCCTCCGCCGTTTTCCCTTTTTCTTGTGGTGCAACCGGATACTTCAGTATGTCCGGGTTTTGTTGATAAATGGCGGCTGTTGTCTTGATGCCATTAACATAAATGGGGTCATTCGGAGTGGAATTCGCAAAAGTGATGGTTCGTAATTGATATTTCTTGATATATTCGGCAACCAAATAATGATAATTCGGAATGCGCATCGCACCAGCCTCAAGATAGGCATCATCAAAAAATGGCGCCCTCATCGTCAAAATGCGCCCGCCGAGCCTGCCGGTAGCTTCCAGTATCGTGACATCGTGTCCTGCTCCCTTTAAAAGGGAGGCTGCAACCAATCCAGATATGCCTGCCCCGATGATGATGATTTTTTTTGGAGTCTGGGAAGGCCCCAGTCCATTTTTAATGACATGGAGCATTTGGTCGGGTGAAAGCGGATCGTTGTAAAAAGCCAAAGCGTTACTCTCCTCTCTGATTGCAATTCCTAATCGGGATGTACGCTATCATATTCTTTTAGGTTCATGAATTATGAGGAATGACGATTAATTTGTTCATGTAATTGAAGAAAATCAAACATTTTCGCCAATCAAGGCGGCCATTGAACTCCTATTTCATAAAAGCTTCATCGGGTATACCATAGGCTTTATGTATATCAACAATAACCTCGCCAGAATATTTACATGAAAATCCATCAAAAAGATGTCAGTTAAGCATCGCCTTGCGGTGGAGACTTTGAAAAATTAGTTTGTGGAATTTTATTAAATATTTTCCTTTCCAGCGGAGATACTACGAAGAGACAAAGGTTGGAAAGGAAGAAAGTATGGATCATTTACAAATGGCTCGTGCCATGTTCGGGACGAATATGGCAGTACATATCATATTTGCGACGATTGGCGTCGGGCTGCCGATGATGATGTTGGCCGCGGAACTGATGTATCAAAAAACGAAGGATTTACATTATGTTGTCATGGCAAAACGGTGGACTAAAACATTAGGGGTGTTACTAGGGGTGGGCATCCCGACTGGTACGATTGCTGGTGTGCAGCTGTCACTATTGTGGCCTGGATTCATGGAAGTGATAGGCCGAGTGATGGCACTTCCATTCCAAATCGAGATTTATGCATTCATGGTCGAGGCGCTTTTCATGTCCATTTATGTATATGCTGCTGAAAAGATCAAGCCTTGGGCACGAATCGTAAGCTTGTTCTTTGTCGCCTTCGGAGCGTTAGCTTCGGCTGTTTTGATTTCAAATGTCCATGCATTTGAGGGAACGCCAGCGGGATTCCGGTTTGAAAATGGGGAGATTGTCGATGTTGATCCTTGGGCGGCTTTTTTTAACCCAAGCTTCTTGGTGACAGCAGGACATACGGCACTTACAGCTTATACAACAGGGGCCTTTGTCGTAGCGGCAGTAGCTGCCTATAAGATGCTGAAGAACAAATTTGGCACCACCGAATTTAATTTTCATCAAAAAGCGCTGAAGCTTAGCATTGTATTAGGTTTGATTTTTTCTTTTTTGACAGCTCTCAACGGGCATGCGACTACACAGCATTTGTATCGGGAACAGCCAGAAAAACTAGCTGCTGCTGAAGGCTTGTTCGAAACGACAGATTATGCGGGCCTTACCTTTTTAGGTTATACGGATAGGGAAGCGCAGGAAGTGAAATATGGGATTGAAATTCCTTGGGTTTTAAGTTTCTTGTCAGGGAATAGTTTCGATACGGTCGTAACGGGCTTGAATGATTTTCCCGAGGAGTATTGGCCGCCGCTTTATGTCCATATTTTATTCAATGCGATGGTGATCATTGGCTCCGGTTTAATCGCTTTGTCCCTGTTTGCTTTGGTATGGAATAAGTGGTTGAAGAAGGAAACCTATCCAAAATGGATTCTCTGGTTATTTGTGGCGGCAGGGCCGTTTTCGGTGATTTCAATCGAATGTGGTTGGATTTTCGCATGTACAGGCAGGCAGCCCTGGACGATATACAGGATGCTTACCACTGCCGATTCGGTCACAACATATGAGAACCTAGGATTTTTATTTACGATGTTCATTATTGTATATATTGTGTTATGCATTTCAGTCGTGTTTACACTGCTGTACTATTTCAAACGACATTCCATAATGGATGATATTTATAAAGCCGAACAAAAAGATGTGAGGCTCTTCGATTCCAATTCATGAAAGGAGGAAGGCCAATGAGTGACGCTCTTCTTGCCATAACGCTGGTGTGGGGATTTATTTTTCTTTATGCCATCATGGCATCCATGGATTTTGGTGCTGGTTTCTGGGCGATGACTTATATAAAAAGGGAAGAAACGAATGCCACAAAGATAGCGAATAGTTATTTATCGCCAACCTGGGAAGTGACCAATACGTTTGTAGTCGGTCTTGTCATCGCGATTTACAGTTTATTTCCAGGTGCGGTTTTCACGATAGGCGTGGCCTTGATCGTTCCGGCAAGCCTGATCTTGGTTCTGCTTTGTATTAGGAGTGCTTTCTTGGTGTTCTCCCATAGCGTAGACAAATATGAAAAAGTGCTTACGTATATTTCTGGGTTTACTGGTTTGATCATTCCTGGGCTTCTCATCAGTGTATTGCCAATCACACATCTAGGGTTTGTCGAAGGGGTGAGGGGGGATGAAGAGCTAAATCTTGCGAAACTTTTCACAAGCCCCAATGAATATGCCTTTTTGCTGTTCGGGATATTGAGTACGCTTTTTTTATCGTCCTTGCTCCTATCGGATTACTCAAAGCAAGCGGATGAAATGAAAGCATACAAGATTTACCGCAGGGATGCGATGATCACCGGTCCGCTGATGTTAGTCATGGCATTGCTTGTAATGTTTACATTAAAAAACGAAGCGAATTGGATTTATGAAGAGATGATGAAAAACTCAGCATTATTACTTCTTTCACTTGTCTTTTTTGTCATAGCCGGCGTCGCACTCTATCTTCCTTATTTTTCTAAAAGAGAAGTTAAAGGGATGCCTCGCCTTGCCGTCATATCGATCATCATTCAGTATTTGATCGGCAGCTATGTCTATGGGATTGCACATTTACCGTATATCATATATCCAAATGTCACGATCCTTTCCGGTTTTACCGACCCGACATCCTTCAGGGCCGTGTTTGCCACATACATCGTTGGTTTTGCGATATTGGTTCCAGGCTTCTATTATTTCTGGTCGATCTTCATGAAGGATCAACGCCGTAAGTTCAAACGAGGACAAATGACCAATTAGTTCATCCCTTGAAAAGAGAGGTTATCATGATGAAAAAGTTAGATTTGCTAAAATATGCGGTTTTAGTTCTTTCACTCTTTGTGAGCTATCAAGCGGTTGAGGCCCATGATAAGAATTTTCAGGTCGATGGTACGTATATGTCGACAAAAAGAGATGTAACAGGGGACGAGAAAATAGATATCATCCAAGTTCAGGGGCTGCCATATAAAGAAGGAAGCAAGTTCCTGAAAAAAATTGAATTGAGTGTTGAAAGCGATCGCCGTACGATCAGCGTCCCGTTAAAAGCAGGATATAATCCTGAATTAAAGGTAGCCGACTTGAATGATGATGGCCTGCAGGACGTATTGGTCACGGTTTTGCTGGAAGGCAAAGAACGTTTGATCTCAAGCTACGCCTATACCTTCAAGGATGGAAGAGTACATGAACTCGACATGCCCCCAACTGTCCCTGTAACGGCACAATTCCTGGACGGATATAAGGCCCAAATCAGTATTGAAGGGCAAAAGCCTGTAGTGCTGGATATCCGGTCAAGAAAAAAAACGTATGATGAATTGGGTATTTATCAAGATGGAAAACTGAACGAACCGACCGAGCTTTTGGTTGATCCTTACTCGAAGCTTGACATCAAAACAGTCTTTGGTAAAAGGAAGCGACTTATAGGAACCCAAAAAGTGAACGGATCCGATGAACGTGACCCGTTATTGGAGATTGAATCGGTTTGGACGTACAAGCATGATTGGACGCTTGTAAAGGCCAAGGTAAAGGAAATTAAAGTAAACAAAAAGTAAACAAGCAGAAAAAAAGATAGGAACCGCTAGAAATTGAATGAAGGAAGATGACAGCCCTTAATATGGGGGCTGTTTTTAGTTATTTTAAAAATTGACAATTTTTAAATATTTGGTAAAATCTAAATAAATCCAGTTTATACATATCGAGATTTTGCCGACTGGATTAAATGTAAGCGGATACAAAAAACAGGGGGTGCAGACCTACGGAGTTAAGGGAAAAAATAATCGAAACATCGTTGACTCTCTTTGAACAGCATGGCTACCATGGTGTCTCCGTCAACGAAATCGTTAAGGCATGCGGAACCAGCAAGGGTGGCTTTTATCACCACTTTTCTTCCAAAGATGAGCTATTATTTGTCATTCATGATTATTTTATTTCATATGTATTAACAAATGCACAGGAAGCCATCTCGGAAAGTACACATCCAGCCGAAAAAATGCAAAAGATCATTCAATCTTTCGTAAAAGTGTTTGACCTGTATCAACCTCACATTTCAGTATTCTATCAAGAAAGCATTTACTTAAAACCGCCTTATGTTGAAGCCATTCTAAAAAAGCGTAAGCTGTATAAAGAAATCATCTTTTCCGTCATCGAGGAGGGAATTGAAAAAGGGGTATTCCGCAGTGAACTGCCGGTTGAAATTACCGGGATGTCAATTTTGGGGATGGTTAACTGGTCTTACAAATGGTACAAAAGGGACGGCGGAATGACGATCGATGAAATTGGGGAGATATATATCGATTTAATTCTTCACGCCTTATTGAAGGATAAATAAATGGAAAAGGAAAGCTTCCAGCCATTTTCCTCCATAACGCATTGAAAATGAAATAAAGCATTAAAAGCGAGTTACACAGACCAACCAGTCGGTCTTAATAGAAAGGGGAAGTGACAAATGGATTTCTCACTTACGAAAGAGCAGCAGATGATTAAGGAAATGGTTCGGGAATTTGCCGAAAAGGAAATCAAGCCAATTGCCATTGAATTGGATGCCAAATCGATGTTTGCAGAGGATGTCTTCAAAAAAATGGGGAAACTTGGGTTGCTCGGCATTCCTTTCCCTGAAGAATATGGCGGGTCGGGCGGCGATACGATTTCGTATGCCATTGCAGTTGAAGAAATCGGCAAAGCATGCGGCGGAACCGGATTAAGCTATGCAGCCGCCGTTTCACTTGGGGCAAGTCCGCTTTTTTACTTTGGAACCGAGGAACAGAAGCAAAAATATCTCGTTCCGATCACAACCGGCGAGACTTTGGCAGCCTTTGGATTGACAGAGCCAAATGCAGGCTCCGATGCAGGCGGTACGAGAACGGCTGCCAAATTGGATGGTGATGAATATGTGATAAATGGTGAGAAAATCTGGATCACCAATGCCAGCTATTCAAGAACCATCACCGTCACTGCGGTATCGGGCAAGGATGAAAAAGGCAAGAACATCATCTCGGCCTTCATCGTGCCAACCGATACGAAAGGTCTTACGATCAATAGCAATTATGAAAAAATGGGTGTTCGTGCTTCCAATACTTGTGAAATCATCTTAGATAATGTCCGCGTTCCGAAGGAGAATTTATTGGGCGATCCACAAAAAGGGTTCAAGCAATTTTTATTCACGCTTGATGGCGGGAGGATTTCAATTGCTGCTTTGGCGGTCGGCATTGCACAAGCAGCCTTCGATAAGGCTTTGGCTTTTTCAAAGGAGCGCGTCCAATTCGGGAAACCCATTTCAAGTTTCCAGGCAATTCAATTCAAGCTTGCCGATATGGCTATGGAAATAGAATTGGCAAGGAATATGGTTTATAAGGCTGCATGGTTAAAAGACATGAAAAAACCATTTGCGAAGGAAGCGGCGTACGCCAAGCTGTTTGCAAGTGAAACCGCATTCAGGGCCAGCAATCAAGCGATTCAAATTCATGGTGGTTCAGGTTATATGAGGGAATATGAAGTGGAACGGCATTTAAGGGATGCCAAGCTGCTGGAAATTGGCGAAGGCACCTCGGAAATCCAAAGAATCGTGATTGCCAGGCAATTGGGGTGCTGATAACGGAACGCTGATGAACCATAATGGGCAAATGGCAGATATTATCTCTTCAGCTGGGAGCGTTCATTCTTACCTTTATTAGATAGGAGGAATATGATGTCTGATTTGCTAGATGTTACGATCGGAAAACTGCTTGAAATGACAGCAGAGCGATACGGTGAGAATGAAGCAGTGGTGTACCATGAGCTGGGACTTCGCCATACTTACAGCGAATTTGAAAAGATTTGCAGGGCGGCGGCCAGGGGGTTCATGTCGCTTGATATTAAAAAAGGGGACCATATCGCCATCTGGGCAACCAACAAGCCGGAATGGCTCATTTCCCAATTTTCCACGGCGAAAATGGGCGGGGTATTGGTTACGGTCAATACGAACTACCGTACAAGTGAACTGGAGTATCTGCTAAAGCAATCTGATTCGACGACGCTAATCCTGATGGAGCAATTCAAGGACCATTCCTATATGGATACATTGTATGAAATCATACCTGAATTGAAAACTGCAAAACCAGGAAAATTGCAATCTGAGAGACTGCCAAAATTAAAAAACATCATTGTCTTGGGCGAAACACGCTATCCAGGCACATTTTCTTGGGATGAAGTCATGGACGGAAGCGAATCCATTTCGGAGGAGGCACTGGACAGGAGGATGGGGGAGTCGGCTCCAGGCGATGTTATCAATATGCAATACACATCAGGAACGACAGGATTTCCAAAAGGAGTGATGTTAACGCATTCAAATCTGGTCAACAATGGACTGAATGTCGCAGAATGCATGAAGCTTACCGAGGATGACAGGCTATGCATCCCTGTCCCCCTGTTTCATTGTTTTGGCTGTTCACTCGGTTCGATGGCTTCCGTTTCTGTTGGGGCGACGATGGTTCCCCTTGTGGAATTCAATCCCCGAACGGTCCTTAAGACCGTTGAGGCAGAAAAATGTACTGCCCTACATGGGGTTCCGACCATGTTCATTTCAGAACTTAATCTTGATGACTTCGACCAATATGATTTACGTTCTTTACGGACTGGTATCATGGCAGGCTCGACTTGTCCGATCGAGGTCATGAAAAGCGTGGTTAACAAAATGGGGGTTACCGAAATAACGATTACTTATGGGCAAACGGAATCATCGCCAGGGATAACCATGACCAGGACGGATGATCCGATTGAGCTTCGCGTTTCTTCAGTGGGCAGGGCATTGCCTAAAGTGGAAGTGAAGATTGTCGATCCGGCGACTGGGGAAGAGGTACCTATGGGAATGCAAGGGGAGCTTTGTTCAAGGGGATATCATGTGATGAAGGGATATTATAATAATCCGGAAGCTACGGAGCAGGCAATTGACGGGGAAGGCTGGCTTCATACGGGGGATTTAGCGGTCATGGACGAAAATGGCTACTGCAAGATAACAGGCAGGCTAAAAGATATGATCATTCGTGGTGGAGAAAATATCTATCCGCGTGAGATAGAAGAGTTCCTTTATCGACATCCTGCCATTGCCGATGTCCAGGTGCTTGGCGTCCCTGATCAAAAGTATGGCGAAGAAGTTGCGGCATGGATCATTTTGAAAGCAGGGAAAACCATGACGGAGCAAGAATTGATCTCGTATTGCAAAGGGAACATATCGTTTCATAAAATTCCCCGGCATATTCATTTCACGGATGCTTATCCAATGACCGCTTCTGGAAAAATTCAAAAGTATAAGCTGCGGGAACAAACGCTTGACCTGTTAACGGAACGCACTAATTAAGGAGATGATCGGATGATTGGGAAAATTCTTATCGCAAATAGAGGGGAAATTGCATCACGAATTATTCGGACATGCAAGAAAATGGGGATAAGCACGGTTGCGGTCCATTCGGAAGCAGATGCGGATGCACCCTTTGTCGGCTTAGCGGACGAATCATACTCATTGGGCGGCTCAAGAGTCCAGGAAAGCTACTTAAATGTCGAGAAGATTTTGGAAATCGCCAAAGATACCGGAGTGGAGGCGATTCATCCGGGATATGGATTTTTGAGTGAAAATGCAGATTTTGCGCGTTCATGTGAAAAAGCTGGTTTGATATTCATTGGTCCGAAGCCGGAAGTCATCCAGCAAATGGGTAACAAAGTAGAAGCTCGGAAAAAGATGGAGCAAGCAGGCCTTCCGTTGGTTCCGGGGTTTTCGCGTCCATTGATCGATGCTGCTGAAGCGGCAGCCGTTGCCGAAAGGATCGGTTATCCAGTCATGCTGAAGGCGGCAGCGGGTGGAGGAGGAATCGGCATGCAGGCCGTCTCCAATGAAGATGAGCTTTCGAAAGCATTTGAAGGAAATCAAAAACGTGCCCAATTATTTTTTGGTAATGGAGATATGTTCATTGAAAAATTAATAGAAAAACCTCGTCATATCGAAATTCAGGTAATGGCGGATTCCTTTGGAAATGCCGTTTTCTTGTGGGAAAGGGAATGCTCTGTCCAAAGGCGCCACCAGAAGGTCGTGGAAGAGGCTCCTTCCTCTTTCCTTGACGAAGAAACAAGGAATAAAATGGGGGCCGCTGCCGTAAAGGCGGTTAAGGCAATCGGATATAGCAATGCAGGCACGCTTGAATTTTTAGTTGATGCAGATAAGAACTTCTATTTTCTAGAGATGAATACACGCCTTCAGGTTGAGCATCCTGTCACTGAAGAAATTACCGGATTGGATTTGGTGGAACAGCAAATTATTATTGCATCCGGTAAAAAACTGGATTTCACGCAAGACGACATTAAAAAGGCTGGACATTCGATCGAAGTGCGCATATATGCAGAAGATCCGAAAACGTTTTATCCAGCACCAGGAACGATTACAAGCCTGAACCTCCCTAACGGCGACGGAATCCGTCATGAATTGGCGGTACACGGCACATCCGTCGTATCGCATTTTTATGACCCGATGATCGCGAAGTTGGTCGTGAGCGGTGAATCCAGGGATAAAGCCATCGAGAGGCTAAGAGCAGCATTGGACAATTATAAGATAGAAGGCATTAAAACGAACCTTCCTCTGCTCTTGGAAATCATCTCCCATGACGCTTTTTCCAAAGGTGATACGACTACGGATTTCATAGATAAATATATTAAAAAACTAACAGTATAAAACATGACATAACATATATGATCAGGAGGAATGAAGGATGGCAGAATTAAAAGCGAGCATGGCAGGCAGTGTTTGGAAAATAGTGGCGAAAGAGGGGCAAAGCGTAACGGACGGTCAGGATATCGTCATATTGGAATCAATGAAAATGGAAATCCCGATTGCTGCCGAGGAGGCGGGCACCATTAAAGAACTTAAAGTGAATGAGGGTGATTTCGTCAATGAAGGTGACGTATTGGCCGTCATTGAATAAAGGAGGGATAAAATGAATTGGCCTGAAAAAGTGACAATTAAGGAAGTCGGCCCGCGGGACGGTCTGCAAAATGAACAGATCATTTTACCGACGCAAAGCAAAATTGATTGGATCGATCAGCTCTCTGATACAGGTCTTTCTTATATAGAAGTGACATCCTTTGTCCACCCGAAGTGGATTCCCCAATTGAGCGATGCCGTCCAGGTGGCAAAGGGAATAAAGCGCAACCCAAGTATCACCTATGCCGCACTCGTCCCGAATGAAAGGGGGCTTGAGGCAGCTCTTGAGGGGGAAATTGATGATATTTCGGTTTTCATGTCTTCAAGTGAAACCCATAATCTTAAAAACATCAATAAATCGATTTCCGATACCCTTCCAGTATTGAAGAAGGTCATCGATGGAGCAGCAAATGGCGGAAAAACGGTCAGAGGTTATGTTTCAACCGTTTTCGGCTGTCCATATGAAGGGGAGGTATCGATGGATCAAGTCTTTCGGGTGTGTGACCAACTGTTTGACTACGGAATCAGTGAAATATCCCTGGGAGATACGATTGGGGTGGCGTCGCCAAGACAGGTTGCATCGTTCCTTGAAAGTGCCGTGAAAAGATATGATCTCAGCCGGATTGCCCTTCATTTCCATGATACAAGGGGCATGGCCTTGGCCAATGTCCTCCAAGCACTGGAGTGTGGGGTCGAGACCTTCGATTCTTCACTCGGTGGTTTGGGCGGCTGTCCATATGCACCAGGTGCGAGCGGCAACGTCGCTACGGATGACCTGATTCATATGCTACATAAAATGGGGATTCAAACGGGAATAAAACAAGAAAAATTGATCAAGGCAGCCTTGCTGATGCAAAGCTTTTTGGAGAAACCACTCCCAAGCCATCAGATGGCTGTATATAACGCGCAATAAGATTGGAGGGTGAACCGTTGACTTCATTAATTGACATAAGCCGTGATGATACAGGGATCGCCGTCGTCACACTAAATCGACCTGATGCTGCTAATAGCTTATCGACGGAATTGCTTCATAGCCTGCTCGAAGGGATGAATGAATTGAAAACGGCAGCTGATTTACGCACCGTGATTTTAACCGGATCTGGAGAAAAGGCGTTTTGTGCAGGTGCGGATTTAAAGGAACGAGCAGGGATGAGTGACGATAAAGTCAAGGAGACGCTCAAGCTGATCGGCGACACGATCACAGCTCTCGAAAAACTGCCAGTCCCGGTCATTGCAGCGATTAACGGATCGGCCTTTGGCGGAGGGCTGGAGCTTGCGCTGGCTTGTGACATACGCCTCGCCTCGGAATCGGCAAAGATGGGATTGACGGAAACGGCATTAGGCATCATTCCCGGAGGCGGCGGGACTCAGCGGCTGCCCCGCATAGTCGGCCTGGCTACAGCTAAAGAGCTTATATATACGGCGAGGCAACTGGATGCAAAAACCGCCTATGATTTGAAAATCATCAGTCATATATACCCGCCTCAACAATTGATGGAAGAAGCGATCATGTTGGCACGGGAAATCGCCCTCAATGCGCCATTAGCACTCAGGGCAGCAAAAGCGGCGATAAATCAAGGGGTGGATACGACCCTCGAAAACGGACTGCAAATCGAAAATGATTGCTATCAGACAACTTTAAAAACCCGTGACAGACTCGAGGGTCTGGCAGCATTCAAGGAAAAGCGCAAACCGGTATTTACGGGTCAATGAGCTTCAAATGAAGGAGGAAGATCAATGGTGACGACGGATAAATTAACGGAAACGGTAGAAACGATCAAAAAAGGCGGCTTGGAAAAATACCACCAAAAAAATGCTGAAAAAGGAAAGCTTTTCGTACGGGAACGTCTTGAGCTCCTATTTGATGAAGGAGTTGAAATTGAGGACGCCTTCTTTGCAAATTGTGCAAGTGAAGGACTTCCGGCGGATGGGGTCGTGACAGGAATCGGAAAAATTAACGGTCAAAGAGTTTGTGTCATGGCCAATGATTCAACCGTCAAAGCAGGCTCTTGGGGAGCAAGGACCGTCGAAAAAATCATTCGCATTCAAGAAACGGCAGAAAAACTGCAGCTGCCGCTTCTCTATTTAGTCGATTCTGCCGGAGCAAGAATCACCGATCAAGTGGAAATGTTTCCGGGACGGCGTGGTGCAGGACGCATCTTTTATAACCAAGTGAAGTTATCCGGGAAAATTCCGCAAATCTGTCTCTTGTTCGGTCCTTCAGCAGCTGGAGGCGCATATATCCCAGCTTTTTGTGACATTGTCGTGATGGTCGAAGGGAATGCATCGATGTATTTAGGTTCGCCGAGAATGGCGGAAATGGTCATTGGCGAAAAGGTGACCGAAGAGGAGATGGGCGGGGCGAAAATGCATTGCTCCGTTTCAGGATGTGGAGATGTGCTGGTGAAAACGGAAGAAGAGTCCATAGCATTTGCCCGCAAATACTTAAGCTATTTTCCAGGAAATTATCAAGAAAAGCCTACACCTGCCAAGCCAGAACTACCGAAGGAATTTGACAAGACGTTGGAGGACTTGATACCGAAAAATCAGAATGCACCCTTCAATATGTATGATTTGATCGACCGGGTCATAGACAGGGAGTCGTTTTGTGAAATCAAAAAGCTTTTTGCCCCGGAATTAATAACCGGGCTTGCCAGGCTAAATGGGCAGTCCATCGGAATCATTGCCAACCAGCCGCGTGTCAAGGGCGGTGTGCTGTTCCATGATTCAGCAGACAAGGCAGCTAAGTTCATTAATTTATGTGATGCCTTCCATATACCGCTATTGTTCCTTGTGGATATTCCAGGATTCATGATCGGAACGAAGGTCGAGCAGGCAGGCATCATTCGCCACGGTGCGAAAATGATTTCGGCCATGAGTGAGGCCACGGTACCCAAGATATCCGTCATTGTCCGTAAGGCTTATGGTGCCGGGCTGTATGCAATGGCTGGCCCCGCTTTTGAACCGGATTGCGTTCTTGCCCTCCCGACAGCGTTGATTGCCGTAATGGGTGCGGAGGCTGCGGTCAATGCCGTATATGCCAATAAAATCAATGCGATGGAGGCGGAAGAAAGGCCTGCCTTCATTGCGCAGAAGCGAACTGAATATAATGAAGACATTGATATATATCGTTTAGCTTCCGAGATGATCGTTGATGGCATCATCCAGCCCAATGACCTTCGTGATGAATTGGGTGCCCGGTTTGAAGCCTACGGAAGCAAACAACTGACATTTACAGAGCGTAAGCACGGAGTCTATCCAGTCTAAAGATGTACAATAAAAGCCCTGTCACGGTCTTGATGGGGCTTTTTTTCGTGGTATGAACCTGAAATGAAAGATTTTTCGAACAATAAGATAATTTCTTGACGTTTGGAGTTGCCAAATCATCAACGGTGGAGTACTATAATTAGTAATTAAGGATTTACTAATTACTTTAATCCCATAATTAGTGAAAGAAAGGAGCTGCCATGGTCCAGCACGAAAAAAAGAAGTACATTACCCCGGACGGCTACACTGCCGATATTGCGATCTTTACGATTACGACTAGGAAAACGGCCGAAAAGGCACCTCCCGAAATGTTTTTGAAGCTACTATTAATCAAGCGTGCCAAAAATGACAAATCCGGTAATCCGAATATTGAGGGAGATAAATGGGCGTTGCCTGGTGGTTTTGTGAATGCTAAGGAAACGGCTTATGAAGCAGCGAAACGTGAATTGAAGGAAGAAGCGGGTGTAGCCGGATTCCATGTCGAGCATTTTGGTGTTTATGACCGACCAGGCCGCGATCCGAGAGGGTGGATCATTTCCAACGCCTTTTATGCCATCGTTCAGGAAGAGTATCTCCAGCATAGGAAAGCGAATGACGATGCGGCAGAGGTTGAATTGTTCACGATAAAGGAAGCCTTGCAATTGGAGCTGGCATTCGATCATGATGTTATCATCCGTGATGCGATGAACTTATTGAAAAAAGAAATGGTGCAAACGACGATAGCACAAAAGTTCCTGCCAGAAGAATTTACCTTATCCGAATTGCAACGGGTATTGCTGACAGCAAGAGATGATGCGAAAATCAGTGCGGATTCGCTTTTTTATGCTAAGGCACCTAAGCTACCGTTTTTGGAGAAAGTATTGGATGAATCAGGCATGGAGAAGAAAACGAAACGCAATTCGTATCGCCCATCACAGCTTTACCGATTTAATGCAGAGGTTGTCACCGACTCCATTTATTATTAAGGGGGAAATTAGTGAAATGGGAAAAAAGGCATTGATCAATATCGATTATACGTTTGACTTTGTGGCGGATAAGGGCGCATTGACGTGTGGGAAACCAGGCCAGGATATCGAGAAGGCACTTGTCGGCATAACAAAGAAATTCATTGAAAATGGAGATTACACCGTATTTGCCATTGATTTGCATGAAGAAGAAGATCGCTTTCATCCTGAAACGAATTTATTTCCAGCACATAATATTAGCGGTACAATGGGTAGAGACCTTTATGGAATGTTAAAAGAAGAATACGAAGCTAATAAAAATCGAAAGAATGTTCATTATATAGATAAAACACGTTATTCGGCATTTGCAGGGACGGAACTTGATATCCGCCTTAGGGAGCGTGACATTACCGATGTGCATTTGGTCGGGGTTTGTACAGATATCTGCATTTTGCACACGGCAATCGATGCTTACAACCTAGGCTACAATATTTTTGTATACGAAAATGCAGTGGCTTCATTCAACGCTGAAGGTCACGAATGGGCGCTAGGGCATTTTAAAGGATCTCTTGGAGCAACCATTCTATCATAGCCATACACGGCAACAGAATAGAAGGGAAGCCAATGCTTCTCTTTTGGGAGGACTATCTATGGAAAAGAAGTACAACGACGACAGTTATGCATTACACACGGATTTATACCAAATCAATATGGCCCAAACCTACTGGCAAGATAAGACACATGAAAGAAAGGCCGTTTTCGAGATATTTTTCAGAAAGCTTCCATTTAACAGTGGCTATGCGATTTTTGCGGGACTTGAAAAAATCGTCCATTACCTTCAAAATTTTTGCTTCTCTGAAAGTGATATCGACTATTTGAAAACCGAGCTGCATTACGATGAAGAGTATTTGGATTATTTGCAAAACATCCGTTTTACGGGGACGATTCGCTGTATGAAGGAGGGGGAGCTCGTCTTTGGCAATGAACCGATTTTACGAGTGGAGGCACCGCTCGGTGAAGCCCAGCTCATAGAAACCGCTTTACTGAACATTGTGAACTATCACACACTCGTAGCAACAAAAGCTTCACGCATTAAACAAGTCATCGGTGATGAGTCCGCTCTTGAATTCGGTTCAAGGAGGGCACAAGAAATGGATGCTGCCATATGGGGAGCGAGAGCCGCCTATCTTGCTGGTTTTGATTCCACAAGTAATGTCCGTGCGGGGAAACTTTTCGGCATTCCGGTTTCAGGAACGCATGCCCATTCCATGATTCAGGCCTATAAAGATGAATATACGGCATTCCATAAGTATGCCGTCTCCCACAAGGATTGTGTTTTCCTCGTTGATACGTATGACACATTGCGCTCTGGCATTCCAAATGCAATCCGTGTCGCCAAGGAGCTGGGGGATAAAATCAACTTCATTGGTGTCCGTCTAGACAGCGGTGACTTAGCTTACTTATCGAAGGAAGCAAGGCGAATGCTTGATGCTGCAGGTTTTCATGATGCAAAAATTGTCGCATCCAATGACTTGGATGAATATACGATCATTAACCTGAAGCAACAAGGCGCAAGAATTGACATCTGGGGCATAGGAACCAAACTAATCACGGCTTATGACCAGCCAGCCCTGGGTGCCGTCTATAAAATGGTTTCAATAGAGGGTGAAGACGGGAATATGAGAGATACCATCAAAATTTCTTCAAATCCTGAAAAAGTTACGACACCAGGATTGAAGCGGGTGTACCGAATCATCAATAAAGTGAACCACCATGCTGAAGGCGACTATTTGGCGATGGAATATGAAAAGCCACAGGAACAGGAAAAACTAAAAATGTTCCATCCTGTCCATACCTTCCTGAGTAAATTCGTCACTGATTTCGACGCGGTAGATCTTCACGAGGATATTTTCAAAGATGGCGGATTGATTTATGAATTGCCTTCCATCGACGAAATTAAGGCCTTCACGAAAAGAAATCTACAAGTACTTTGGCCTGAATACCTCCGTGCACTTAATCCAGAAGAATACCCGGTAGATCTAAGTCAGGATTGTTGGGATAATAAGATGAGGAATATTGATGAAGTTAAAGCGAATGTCGAGCGAATGCTTACGAAATGATGAATCAATCTAACTGGAAAGAGGGTCAAATCGAATGCGTCCATTACAAAAAGAAATCGTAACGAAATTGCTGGTTCAACCAAAAATCGATCCAGAAGCTGAATATAGGAAAAGCGTGGATCTTCTAAAAGGATATATGAAGAAAAATACATTTCTGAAAAGCTTTGTACTCGGAATATCGGGAGGCCAGGATTCGACTCTGGCAGGTTACATTGCCCAAACCGCTGTCAATGAATTGAATGAAGAAACAAGCAGCACTGACTATAAGTTTGTAGCTGTGAGCCTACCATACGGAGTTCAGGCTGATGAAGATGATAGGCAATTGGCGTTGGAATTCATTAAGCCGAGCCAAACGGTCACCGTCAACATCAAAGCTGCCGTCGATGCATCCGTGCAGGCGGTGGAAGAAGCTGTCTCCGAAAAACTATCGCATTTCTTAAGGGGCAATGTAAAGGCGCGCGAACGGATGAAGGTGCAATATGATTTAGCCGGCCTATATAAAGGTGTGGTGCTGGGGACAGACCATGCAGCTGAAGCCATCACAGGCTTCTTCACGAAACACGGCGATGGTGCGGCAGATCTTATTCCGTTATACCGATTGAACAAAAGGCAAGGAAAAGAAATCCTGAAATTCGTAGGTGCCCCTGAGCGCCTCTATACGAAAATTCCAACTGCCGATCTGGAAGATGACAAACCGCTGATTCCCGATGAAGTGGCATTAGGGGTTAGCTACGATGAAATCGATGATTATCTTGAAGGGAAAGAAATTAGGACGGAAGCTGCCGAAATCATTGAAGGATGGTACACTAAAACTGAACATAAACGCAATGAAGCCATAAACGTTTATGACACTTGGTGGAAATGAAGGAAGGCTGAAGCAGAGGCAATGTACGGCTCCTCCAACTGAACATAGTTACTCTTCAATTAGCGTTGAAGCCCGTTTCGACTTTTTCGGAAAGTGAAACGATGGATGAAGGCATAATCATGGCAGTTTCCTTTCCGAGACATGCTTGTGATGATGCCTTTTTCTTTTGCCCAGTTCTAAAAATCATAAGCAAGATGTATTGTACGTCCAAGATAGTTGCTGGAAATAAAATAAATCGTGGTTCCAACATTTTTATATGGTATTTTATAGTAAAGGGATAATGTTTTGGGGGGGGGATGAACATGCTTCCGACTTTATTTTTGATAACTGTAGTTGGAATTATCGTGCTTGTCGGGTACAAAATGGTGATAAAAAAGAAAACACCTTCTAATAGGTATACACCTTACGATGAAATGGTCATGGGGAGAAAAGATGAAGGCAAAAGAGAACAACTGGTACAAAATCCAAAACAGGAAGAATGAACGGATTGTACAGTGTTTTTATAGCTTCGTCTTTTTTCAAGAAGTATTGATTTTTGGTTGTAAAGGTCCGATCAAAGAATTTGTATAGTTAAATAACTTGAAGTAGAGTATATTTAATATACATTAATCTAACGGGTATTTTAGGGTGGAGGTTCTTTTTACGTTATGAAGGCAAGATATGAACTGGCAAACATGAATTTAACATTAAGTAATGTCACTTTACGCAATGCAGCGGATAGTTATGTTCTCTTGAAAGCGGCAGATGAGCAAAAGAATGAAATTACGATTAAGCTATCTCACGCTCAAGCTGAATTTTTAGAAGCGGAATTACGGGAAGTGAATCGCCGCCGCCGCGAAAGTGGTCCAGACATTTCAGGATATGATCGGGAGCATGAAGATGGCGACGATTCGTTTAATTTATTCAGTATGGATTTATTTAATGAAAGTGAACCGAAGGACTAAACATGATTATTCGCCTGAAGCCTGCTTCTGGGCGTTTCATATTTCCAGATAGTGCTCTAAGGAATAAGCTGAGCAAGGTGACACTTCGTTACCTTTTTTTTGATTGCGTAATGAATTTCTTGATCACAAGGAATATCGATGACAAGACAGCGAAAAATAGGAAAAATACAATAAAGCCCCAAAGGCCTACCGCAGCATCTTGAAATTCCATATTTCCCCTGCTGGTAAGTGCTTGCTGTATCTCAATCGCGAATACCAACACGACCATGACAGTAAAAGTATAAAGGAAAGAAAGTATTGTAATCCCAAAGCGCATCCGGGAAATGATAGTAGACAAAATGAATACGAACAAAAAGATGATGATACCGATGATTCCCATAATCCAAAAATGTAAATCTTTGTCCGTTGCATTTGAATGCAATGTGTCACTCACAAAAAATAAGATGAAATCGTGAATATTATTAACGATTTCTGCTAATATCTCGATGATATCTTTCATTTTTACACCTCCAATCCTTAGATTATAGCAGGTTATAAAACTATATAGAAGTGGAAGGTCATGTCATGAAAAAGGCAAGCTATTTGAATGGGCTCGGCAAACCATACATGAATAGGTGAAAAAAAGAGAAAGTAGGTGTTTCCTATTAACAATATAATCATGCCTATTGCGATCTTGGCATTGATCGTTTTGGTTGGCTTCTTTATTTATAAGATTATGAAAAGATGATACGTGGACAAATTCCATCGCTGGAGGATAAGGAATGTTTGATATACATAATCATGAATTAAAGGTAATTGATTTTGCGAAAACGGGACATCATACTTGTTTTGTGAAAGTATCAGGTTTTGATGCTGAATGGGGTAAGGATTTTGAAGGCGAAGTGAAGTTTGTCAGTGATTTGCCTTATGGAGATCTTATACATCCCCATAGGTCACCGTTATCCGGCAGCTGCAGGGAATTTGTACGGAGCGATTTAATCTATAGGCATAATCAAGGGCAGTTTGAATAACTAAAACCTTTATGTTGAACCATATTTTGGGATCTTTGATTAAGCCAAATTCCTTTAGTAACCGACAAAATAGCGTATTTCCCCTATTTATCTCTCAGAAATTAATCTCTGTAATGAATAATAAAGGAAGAAATGTAAATTAATGCAAAAGTATACTATTTTTGAGGTGGTGAGTTTCATGGTTTATGCAGATATTCTGAGTAATATGCATGCTGCAATCTCTAATAAAAAGGCTAGTTTAAATGAAAAAATTGAACGTCTAGTAAAGGCTAAAAACGAAATGATGGCAGAACAAAGTATGTGCCTTAACGAAATCAGGAAAATAACAAATCCTGATCTAGGTGTTAGCTGGACAGGGGAGCGCTCGGAAAAATTTCAGGAAGCGCGTCATGACGCTTATCAGGTGATGTTCGGTGTTATACATGACGATTATGACGATTATCAATGGAAAATCGAAGCGATGATCACTAAACTGAATGCCGAGAATACGCTTCTGAGTATAGCAGGGAATATAGCCCATGAAGCAGACCATCTTCTAAGCAAAGGCGAAGAGGCCTTCGAGCAAGTGGAAAGTAAAATCGAGGATTTAAAACGGCGGTTGTTTTAATGAGTACAATCAACCTGAATCATTTTCGGAAATAAACCAGCTATTTTCGTATAAGTTCTCGATTTCGGAGATAAAGCCGCAGTTTAGTAAAAAAAGTATTTATACATATATAGCTACTTGTCCACACCTTCCCTCAGTCCAAGCATATACAGTAGTAAGGAGGGTGTTAGGATGAAAACAAATTGTTGTTATGTAGAAAAATGTTATGAGAAAAATGACCCTTGTTCTGTATGGGTTCCTAAAAAATGCTGCAAATGCAATAAATGCAAAAGCAACCACCGGTATTAATAATAAATGGGTGAAGCAGCTGTAACCAAGGGACGGTCCTAGCGACTGTCCTTTTTTTAATCCGTTGACAAAAATGGGACGAAAAAAACACCCAACCGTGTTGACTGAGTGTTTTTGGCTAATCTTTTTTTAAAATTTCCCTGCTTTGCTGGATAATTTCTTTATTTTTATTAATGGCTTCCACATTGTTTAATTTGATATGGTCAGTGATCAGTTCGTTATCTTCCATATATTCAAGTAACAATTCAACCGATTTATCCAATACCTATAATAGCTCCATTATATGACGGCTTGTGCTGGAAGGCAAAGTAAAGTGATTGAACGAAGGTTAATCATGCTTTATTAATGAATAAGGGAATCGTAAGTGGAACTTGAAATAAATTCCTTTCTCAACTGTGTTTAATGTATAATGAAAGTATATTTTTTATTAGGAGGACATTTGTGTGGATCATGCAGGCAGTTTATTTGGGCTTTTTGCAATCATACCCATATTAATTTATCTAGGACTCCTTGTCCTAAGTGTTTATTTTGTGATAAAGGTGATAAAGTTCATCAATGCTAAAACCAGATTGGACCAACAAAGGAACGATAAGCTGGATGAACTGATCAAGGTCTTAGGTAACGAAAAGGAAGACCGGAATAAACCTTTATAGGTAACCATAAGTACAATCCGTTTAAGGATTGTGCTTTTTTATTATTGACTAAGTTAACTGATGTTTGCTTTTTTTTGAAGAACCAACGGGGAGCTCTATGAAGCATTGAACTATTACACCTTAAAAACAGATTATATTTTGAAAAGCACGACATTGCCAATATGTTCAATACTTTTGCTAATGCCACTTTTGTCTTTTTTCCTAATTTTATTTGGTTTTTCATCGACGAAAATGTCTGGTGGAAATCCTTATTTAGGGGCAGTAACCGGGATAATAATGGTACACCCGGATTTGTTGGGTATGGAGAGGTGATTGTTAAAAATACTGTACCGGTCTGGAGTATATTTGGATTAACGATTGAAAAGGTAGGCTATCAGGGAACAGTATTTCCGGTTCTCGCCGCGTCCTTCATTCTTAAGGGGTTTGGTTTTTTAGCTATATTCTAAATGATCGTTTACCTACAGACAAGATCTTGGTTGCCTAGCAGGCACCTTATTTCCATATAAAGAAGAAGGGATAATAAATCTATATATATGGAAAGATGTGAACATTAATGAATGGTATTCTATTGTAGGATATGAAATGAAAATAGATTTACATGGAAATACAAGTATAAAACGCACCATTTATCGGGCATCCTTTTTGCGGCTTATCACTAAAGCTATGGTTGACTATCTGGATAGTAATGAAATAGAATAGATTGGAGTTTTTTAATAATTTTGAAAAATGAGTGTGAAAGGGTGAGATATTTGATTGAATTAAAGTTGCAAAGTATTTTGAGGCATGTAAAGAGTGAAAATCCTGAAAAAAGATACGAGGCTCTAGACCAGCTTTTTGAATATAAGCAACAGGATGGGATTGAGGTTCAAATAGATGTCATTAAGGAAATAATAAAGACTGCGGCATCCCATTTTCCTGAGCGTGTTGATAAATGGGACAATCCTTCCTATTATCTTATTGATTTTGTCTGCGATTTTCCAATGCCTGAGGTTATTGATGGTCTCATTACGCATTTTGATGGACTTGACCTGCATGCAAAAGAACGGGCCATTGAGTTTTTGCTTTCGACGGAAGATGAAGGGGTTTTATATTTTCTTGAAGAGAAGATTATCAGCTTGATAGAAACAGTCGATTTCGTTATACCGATTGAAGAATTATCTTTTTACCCAGTCCTAATTAAAGCAATACTGGATAGTTCATTAGAAAAGCTGCATTCTACCCATTATAAATACATGATTTATGACTTAATACTGTCACTTAATGTATCGGGCTATGAACAAGGATATAAAAAAGAAACGATCCTTGCTTCCCTGCTTAAAGACTATCAAACTGAGAAGCAGGAATACTTGAAGTTCGATCATGAATATTCAACAAAATTTGTTTATACTGCATGGAAAGACAGCTACTTTATTGTCCGCAACAGGATGAAGCTGTTCATTAGCTTAATGCAATATTATTATTCACCGGAAATTGGCCTGGAGCTAAAACAAATATTGGATTTTAGCGATCCGGTGATTAAGACGCAAGCCTTGCTGGTTTGTACGGGGAAAAATCTTCCTTATGAAGAAAACACTATAGTGGCATGTGCAAACCATATCGAGAGTGCAGAAATGACCTATTGGGGATTGAAAGAAAAGAATTTAGATCATTTGTACCCCATCACTGAAGGTAAACAGCCTCATTTAGCGAAATCAAAACTATTCTTTGCGATTACCAATCTCACTGAGGAAGGTGAAGATGCGGTAACCCACTTTCCTGAGGACATTCAGATTATCGATAAAGTGGAGACGACAAATGCGTACGGGCAGCCTGTCCGCCATTATTTAATGAGTTTTAGCGAACATGGTACCGTCTATGCCGGCTGGGCTGGCGGCTATGCACTTGAAGAGGGAGATGATACAGCAGATTCATGGGACGGTACATATACGGATTTTGTTGAATTTCATTCAGCAAGCATGGAGAAGCATAAGGAGGAATTTTTCATAAAAAGAGCGGAAGAAAAACACGAATATGAAAACAGTGTTTATTTCGAAAGCTCGCCAAAACTCAGCATGGGTGCGTGGTTCTTTTTGGCCCTTTTGATCACCCATTGGATAAGGGAGGCTTTAAATGGTTTTGAAGGTTCCATTCTGCCTTCCATTTTCTTCACCGCCGTTGGGGGGACTTTATGCCTCTATGAAATTATCAGGAATAAGAAGCGGAAAATCTCTATTTTCGGCCTGCAGCTTGTGAAAAAGGATGGAGCTAAACAATACAGCATTGGATTAGATAAAATCAAAAAAATAGAATACAACAAGAAGCATGTCCTTGTGTTTAACAAAAAAAATGATCTTGCTTTAAAATTTCCGCTCAAATGGGTACGCTATGAACTTTTTCACCTCCATATGATGGAACATACGGCTCATTTGAAAGACAGACCTTTTATTCAAACATAAAAAAGATAATGGGAGTGTTGTTGGTCGTTAAGCCCACGGTATTTCCATACCAAGAGCCAGCTACAAAATCTTTTTTTCTATGAATTTCGCTTAAATGCTTCTGGCATCCTCAAACCAGCTCCTTAGTTGCCACAATTTCAAGCCATTTGTCCAATATACGGTTGAAGGTCAAAAACAAGACGCTATAATACAACAAGCAACAAATAAAGCATGAGCCCGATTGATTACCGGGTTCATGCCCTAAAGTGCCTAATTAGTGTTTGTCCGTTCCAAAAAGGCGGCCGCTGGTTCTGGCTATGACCATCACATAGAAGAAGTGGAACTCATCCCTTACCCTATTGGCTTGCTGCAATTGTGAAACCGAATCTGCTTATAAAAAATTAAAAAGGTTTCGGGAACTTTCCGAAACCTTTTTGTCTACAAATTGGGGCTCTATAATATAGAGCCTATATGTTATTACCTTTCACAAGCATAGTTGTCTTTATCACGGTCCATACTTGGTACATAAGCAGGATGACCAGCTGGAACACCGTTTGGATATGTACCTCGTAAATCAGTACAGTTTGCGAAATCTTCCCTTTCTCCTGACGATATAGAAGCAGTTGATTGATCTGAATTTTCTTTTGCAGTAGGGGTAGAAGTATCTTTACTAGCAAGTTGAGTATTTAAGCTATCAACTTTGTTTTGCAGACTTGTATTTTTAGCTGTTAAATCACTAACCTTTTCATTTAATGAATCTTTTTCTGATGAGAATGCCTTTTTTTCTTCTTCCAATGTTTTTAAATTATTTTCATATTCGGTAATATTAGATGCTGTTTCTTTAATTTCTGACGTAAGATCCGAAATTTGTTTTTCAAGCTTCGAATTTTCTAATTTTAAAGTATTATTCTCAGCTGTTAACTTTGTATTTTGTTCTATTTCATCATCAAGTTTAGCTTGAACTCCTGTATCCAAAAACGATATTCCAACAATAAAAAATATTATTCCACCAATGAGCGAGGGGTAAAAAATCTTTTTGGATAATGTTCTTTCTTTGTTTTTAATCTTTTTGATAAAGTGGTAGAGTAGGTAAAAAAAAGAATATAAAATAGCGAGAAAACCTAATAATGCGATGGCTGGCATAACTAACACTCCCTTAAAAATAATCATTGCTAACCACTAAAATTTAAATTTTTAGACTAAAAACAAGCACTTATTTGCAAAGCTTCCTTTCTATGTAATTCTACAAAAAAATTCATTATCCTTTTTAAATGTTTAGTGATAGCATCGGATTTTCTTTTTATATGTTGACATTTGAAAAGAAAACCCTTACAAGGACTTCGACAGATACTGTAACGTGGTATTAGAACGAATATGGTCGGGAAATCAAATTATGCGGATTCAAAGGAGGTTTGCAACATTCACCAGTAAGGAATAAGATTACTCAATCAAGCCCGAAATATTGGTCAACAATGGTGAGAGCCGTTTGCAGTGTAGTTTTTCATTTTTTTATAAAACATTTAATTCGATATATCTGGAAGTACAACACAAATGTAATAGGACAAATAACCCGACACATATGTATTAGTAAGGTTAAAATATGTGGAGGTGGAGGCATGAATTTAAACGGTATCAAAATAAATAAAATAGATATTAGCTTAATCGTGCCTATATATATAGAATCAGTTACTGAATCTGCTGTTCAGAAAAGAATCAAATTATTAATTGAAGGTGAAGATTTACCTAGCTATCCAGTAGTCGAAAAGGATAAATATGAGGAAAAGTATTGGCTCGTATCGGGGTATTTAGAATATTTAGCCTATAAGCATTTAACTAATACAAGAAAACAGAAAATGTATGTAACTGTTATAGAGCAGGTATTTTCAAATATAACAACGCAACGTATAAAACTCCTAAGAAAGATGTTCCAAGATCATTCTAATTGGTTTGATAAACATTACTTACTTAGTTGCCTATTGAATGAAGATTTAAGTATAGAAGAAATTTCAAAGAAAATTGGTGTAACAAGTACGGATATAAATAATTATTTTGATTCATCGTGAGATACCAGAGAATATTATAGAAAAAGCTCATAAGAATAAGGGAAGTTTTAGAAACTTAGAAAAAATAAGAAGATTAAATTCACACCGTTTTGTAAAATATCTCCTTTACGAAAGAGCTGTGTTACCTAAATGGGATAAAGATAGACTAACAACGGATAAATTGCAAAAAATTCAATGGTTATTAAACATTAAAGAATTTAAAATGTTAAACTGGCAAGGGCAATGCGATATAATTCAAAAAGCTTTTATTTATAAAGAAATACTTCTGACAAAGTGGGAAGAAGATTGTCTAAACAAGTTATCCGAAAAAGAACATACTATGATTAGAAACTTTGGTGTATCATTGGATCAAAATTTAATAAACTAAATGTGAATTCTCTTTTAAAAGATCGCACTTTCTATTAGTCAGTTATAAAAAACTGAAGAATGGTTTTTCATAACATAGACTTTTGGTCGCCATTTATTTAACCATTTCCAAATGGCAGAAGTATAGATTGTACCTTATGTTTTCATTTCTACACACGTAAAAAAAAGAGAAGACTAGAAAATCTTCTCCTTTTTCATTTAATCCCTTTCACGAAAATTGATTCTTCTCTCTCCCAGCTGTTTCGCAGCCTTTTTAGCTTTCTCCTGTTCAGGGTTAGTATAGAGGGCAGCTGTTGTGGTCGACGTATGTCCCAGCTGAGTCATCAGCAAATGAATATCTCCTGACTGCTCCATTAAATTCGTCCCATAAGTATGCCTGAGTTTGTGTGGGGACATGGATTTATTGGACTTAAAGGCCTTCGTGTATTTCTTTACTAAAGCCTCGATGGCGCGGTTGGAAAGAGGAGTGGCTCCATCATTCACCCTAGTCAAGAATACATAGGCCGTATCATCGTTTGATCCCCTATAACGTTCCTTTTCATAGTCATGTTTCACGAATTCAAGAAAACGGGCATCCTAATCATTGTGGAAAATCTTTGTCGAAATTCTGGAAGCACGCGCTCCCAAAGTTTCTTTCACTTTATTCACTTCAATTTTCAACATGACATTTCGATAGAAGTAAGGTTCGCCATCATCATTTTCTGTCTGTGTCGTTAAATACTTGAAAAGGGAACGTAATGCTGAAATTTTCCGATTGACGGATACTTTTTCCGCCTTTTTTGTTTCCTTCTTATTGATGGGGATATTTCTCCGTTCCAAAAATTTTATAAAGGATTGAGCCTCGATCAATTTCAACTTATCCAGCACAGATAGGGGAATATCTTTAATATGCTTCTGCTCAGCAATGCCTTCAGCTATCAGCCATTCCAAAAATAATTTATAATCAAGAACATAATTCAATAGGGTGGAAGGTGACCTGATATCCAATTTATTGTCAACATATTCAACGACATAGAAAGGCATGGACTTAACCAGCTGTTCCAATTTCTGCTCATGGACTTGATGGTGTCTGGTATTGGCCATTGATTGACTCCTTTTTAAGTTTGTTTATGCGTAAAATTCAATTTTTACGCATAGTTGTTTAGAAGAGTGTCTTGTGAGCTGAACTTATAATTGTATCTGTAGTATAATATATGGGTTTTAAATACAGTGGCTGCTGTACGGATATTGACTAAACCCATCTCAACTTTTAAAATATCTCCTAGTTCCTGTGCTAGCTGAAAAACTTCATATGTAGTAAGCGATTGATTCTAACTGTAAAAGTCAATAGTGATGAAAACAGTTTCTATTTTTTTATGAGAGTTTCTAAGTGATTTCTTATATTTCTTCAAAAACCATCAAACTTATTTGAGGCTGTTTTGTGGCTAAAGAGTTGTTTTTTCTAATTTGTACAAGCATTTCCTAATAAGGACCATACCATATTAGGAGGTGATTGAATTGACAGTTAAATTGGAGACATTATTGGATCGATCCGAAAAGAATATGGGAAAAGGCATTCACCCAGTCGTCAAGGAATCGGCATTGGAAATGGTTAAACGCGCTTATCAGGAAACAATATTCGTGATAATCAGTGCTGGCTATCGTTCAATGGAAGAGCAAGCGAAGTTGTATGGTCAAGGTCGCCTAGGATATAGCTACGGGGGCTTGAATTATAGTGATTTATCAAAACCGATAGTGACTAACGCGATGCCAGGAGAATCCTACCACAATTATGGACTGGCGATTGATTTCTTCATCGTAAGTGATGATGGGAAAAGTGCGATTTGGACAGTTGATGAAAAATGGAGGCGAGCGGCTGCAATCGGAAAATCCTTGGGGTTTGCTTGGGGCGGTGATTGGTCAACTTTTAAAGATTACCCTCACCTGGATTTGACAGGAGGGCTATCGTATACTCAGCTTAAGGCTGGCATAAAGCCTAATTTGATTTCCAAAGTGACACCGACACCAGGATCAACGGTCAAACCTGATGTCATTGTAAAAGATCCTCCAACAAAGGATAGCGGAGATCAGACCATCAAATCGATCCAAACTACATTGAATAGGCACTATCAAGCGAAAATCGATGTAGATGGTTATTATGGACCGAATACGAAGAAAGCGTTAATCAAGGGGTATCAAATGGAATTGAATAAACAATATGGGGCAAGGCTTACTGTCGATGGATTATGGGGACCACGAACAAGGGCAGCATCTCCTAATGTTAAGGAAGGGGCAAAAGGGTGTATAACTTATATCCTTCAAGCAGCAATTTATATGGAAGGATTCAATCCGTTTGGGATAGACGGGATCTTTGGGATTGGAACCGAATCAGCGGTGAAGGCCTTTCAAAGATCTTCAGGAATATATGCAGATGGCATCGCAGGCGAAAATACCTTTTCTAAACTATTTGGGTGAGTTGAACTGGAAGGGAATCTATCATGTTTATAGTTTATCAAAAAAGCCCATTTAGAGGGGCTTTTTTGCTGAAGGAAAGGCACCTTTCCATCCCCTTGAAGATACATACATATAAAAAGGCGGATTTTTCAAGAGAAAGTGGAGTTTGTAACAATTTCACCTATACAAAGGAAGCGCTTTCATTTAAAATGATTTTAAGAAAGGTGAAGCCGAGAGGTGTGTGCAATATGGTGAATAAGGACGAAGGGAATTTCTTGAAAGGTCTTTTGTTTGGTACATCTATAAGCATACCGTTATGGATCTCTTTTTTCGGATGGATTAAAATAATCATTACCAAAATCTTTTAGAGCCTGTGGGCTCTTTTTATTTTGCGGTCTTATTTTTCGGGGTGATCCTTGCTTATGAAATCGCGAGCCTTTTTCAAAGACTGGAGAAGCAATATTTTGTATGAGCATCTTTTGAAATAGTGAAATGTTGTCATTGTTATAGCGCCAAAGTTGAAAGAAGTGGCCCCTCTATTTCCCTTTATACGATGCTATACTGATTTAAATGATGAAAGCGCAATCATGTATTCAGTTGAAACGGAAAAGGGGATGTTTATGGGTACTATTAACGGAATGAACATGACAATTTTTGATAAAATCGGCATGAAGAAATCACTTGCTTGGGGATATCTGGGCATCTTGATTTTCATGATGGGTGACGGATTGGAAATAGCTTGGATGAGTGCCTATTTGCAAGGACGGGGAATGAGCGTCGAACAAACCGCTTCCCTTTATACCGCGTATGGAGTTACCGTTACCATTGCTTCCTTCTTATCAGGTGTGCTTGCTGAAGCTTTCGGTCCTAGGAAAATCATGTTCTCGGGATTAATCCTTTACATAATCGGGACTAGTTCTTTTATAGCTTTTGGCCTAAACGAGTTGAATTATGGCACGATGCTCCTCACTTATGCGCTTCGGGGGTTCGGGTATCCTCTTTTTGCCTATAGCTTCATGGTATGGATCAATTATCGGAGTCCCAAGCATAAGCTGGGCGCGGCAGTGGGGTGGTTTTGGTTTGTTTTTACAGGAGGTTTAAATGTGCTGGGAGCCTATTATTCAATATGGGCGATAGAACAATTCGGTCACATTGGCACGCTATGGACCTCTATTTTCTGGGTAAGTGTCGGAGCATTGTTTGCCATTGTCATGAACCGCGACAAGCTGGAGCTTAAAAGCAGCGGCATGAGTACCCGGGCAAAATTAAAGGAATTGACAAAGGGCTTCACGATCTTGAAAAGAGAACCAAAAGTTGCGATTGGAGGGGTTGTTCGAACCATAAATACGACTTCTCAGTTTGCATTTCCGATCTTTCTGCCGATTCACATGGCCAATTACGGAATTTCCATCAATACATGGCTGACCATGTGGGGAGTGATATTCACAAGCAATATCGTATTCAATGTAATATTTGGAATGGTCGGAGATAAACTAGGATGGCGTAATACGGTAATTTGGTTTGGCGGGGTTTTTGCAGGCATTTCCACATTGCTGTTATTTTATATGCCGATATGGACCAACGGTAATCTTGTATTCGTTTTTATAGCGGGAATGTTTTGGGGCGCTTCCCTCGCAGGGTATGTACCATTATCTGCCTTGGTACCTTCACTTGTGAAGGAAGACAAAGGAGCGGCTGTTTCCGTCTTGAATTTAGGGGCAGGACTCCCTGTATTTATCGGACCAGCGCTTGTGGGCGTGTTATATGAGCCAATGGGAGCCAGCGGTTTGATCTGGATCCTGGCCATTTTATATTTCATCAGTGCGCTATTGACCGTCTTTATCCATTTGCCGGCTGAGGAAGAAGATGAAGTACGGAAGGTAAACGTAGAATCAATAGAGAAAACGGTCTGAGTTGATTCAAACAGCTCAGTTTGCAGACAAAAGGGATTCGATAGTCCGAATCCCCTCTTATGCTAGAAGACTTTCTTAGCTTACGAAATACATAGTCGTGTATACAATAGAATCATCGGAGGGGTACTGCGTAAAAATGTATGGTTTCTGCTTGTTATCGTCAGTACTATAGTAGCTGTATCATATGCAGTGCTGTTTTTTTTCGAAGAAGTGAAACGCCTGCAGGAATCGAAAACCAACCTTCAACTTGGACATGTAGATAAACTGAATTTCATCGAGTCTACCTACATGCTGATGTTATTCAAACAGATCCTTTCGAAGTATTGGTTGGTTCCTGTTTTTAATGAAATAAACGATATCATCGTATTCGTGCATGTTAGATAATGAATTCAGCCCTATTATCGGAATGGATTGATGCGTCTGGTTCATCCTCTTTTTTAGATGGTTCTGAATAATGATCAAATCAGTACCTATGGGGATATCATCGATGGAGCGGTGCTCGATTCCGATATTCGGCAGCCCAGCTTCCTTCATTTTCCGTCTTAGGATAGCGGCTCCCATTGCACTGGATGCCATTCCTCCGTCACAGGAGATCGTAACATGTTGAATGGTGGATAGCGGAGAAGGCTGTTCATCCAGTACCACGATTCTTGGTCGTTCATTTTTTTCAGCAAGCGGCAAGGTGAGGGACTCCATTGGCGCTACGGAACGTTTGACATAGGATCGCACAAGAATAAAGTGGGCAATAATGCATGATACCACAGCCGATATCCCAATTCCAGCCAAAATGAGCAATATATCTTTTTGTGGAGCCAGAAACAAGATCAATAGAATGCTCCCGGGAGAAGCTGCGGATACGAGTCCAACATCAAAAAGCTGAAAAAAGGAAATGCCTGCGAATCCGCCGGCAATTACGGCAATAAACAAGGCCGGCTTCATTAAGATATACGGAAAGTATACTTCGTGAATCCCCCCAAAAAGCTGAATCCCAGCGGTTCCTCGGAGGGAGGGCTTCTCTTCCTTGCTTGAAGTCATCATATAGGCTAACAGGATACCGAAGCCAGGCCCAGGGTTCGCTTCCACAAGAAAGATGACACTTTTTCCAAGTTCGCGGGCTTGCTGGATGCCAAATGGCGCGACGATTCCATGGTTTATGAGATTATTTAAAAACATGACCTTTCCTGGCTCGATGATCAAGGATAAGAAGGGGAGCCAAGCCGACCCGACGAGCATAACCAACCCGTTATTTATGTGCTTGAGAACATCGTTCATTAACGGTCCGACCATGTAATAACCGGCTAACATTAAACCAATGCCCAGCATCGCATCAATAAGATTGGCAACAAGAAGTTCACTGCCAATCGGAATATAGTCCTGTGTTCGCCGTTCCATCCAGGCCGTCAGCATGCCAATCAGCGGACTGAACATTATCGCCCCAATGATCATTGGCATATTCGAAGCCATGATCAACCCAATCATCGCAAGATTTGCGACAATGCCTCCGCTATGGCCGCCAAACATTTTTCCACCTGTATAGGCAAGCATGAGTGGTAATACATATCGATATATCGGATCAATGAATTGACTGATTACAGCGTCAGGCTTCCAACCATTTTCCCCAAACAAAATATTCAAAATGCCGGCAGCGATGATGATGGAGATATTTTGAAAAACGATCGAGCTATATATGCGTCCGATGCGGTTCATGTATGTTTTCCTTTTGCATAAGAAAGAATCCTTTCGTGGTAAGCTTGTTCAAAATGATTACGAACGGCATTAAGAGCCAATTCCTTGTTGCCGGAAGAAATGGCTCCTGCTAGCTCATCATCAAGGAGTCCGCTTATCAACTCCCCTAGAAGCGGAAAATGCTCACGCGGTGCATCAGGCGGTGCCGCCAAAAGTAATAAAGTATCGACGGATTGCTTCTGACCATTTTCTGCATGCCATGGCACCGCTTCCTTCAAAGAAATGATGTGGACGAAAAGAGCCCGGACATCAGACGTACGGCTATGCAAAATCCCGATGGGACCTATTGCAAAGCTTCCTTTCCGTTCTCTTTCCTTAAATGCCTCAATCAGCCCTTCTGGGGAGATGACGACGTGCGATTGTGAGATAATGGCCTGAAGCCAAACAAACTTTCCATTCGTTGGACTGGCTTCCACCCAAGACAGTCCGCTCATCAATTGCGCGAAGGCCTCTCCGTATCGAGCGATTCCCATAAGTGAGGAATCTTCTGAAAGCGGATCGTCCGCACGCTGCATCTGCTTGCTGCTTTGTCGTTTTTTCAATTTCTCTTTTATTTTTTGTACATCATGCTCACTTAAAATGGGGGATACGACGACAAGACGTTCTTCCATAAAGGCAGGGATTTGAATCGTTGAAACGATGGCATCCACTTGCCAGTTGTTTTCCAGCCATCGTGGCAGTTCACTAAGAGACAATACCTCTGTAACCTGAATACCTGGAATTTCTTGCTTAAGTCGGGATGCAATCAAGCGGGAGGTGCCAAATCCACTTGCACAAACGACAATGACCCGTCCTTTTAGATTTTGCTGATTTATTAGTGCTGCACCCACGTGTACGGCCATATAAGCGATTTCAGCGGGAGGTATGGTAACGCCAAGGTATTCCGAAAGTGATTCAGCGCTTTTCCGGCTAGCTTCATAGACTTCTGGATAATCTCTTTGGATTTGGGATAGAAGCGGGTTATGGATCGGCAGCCCGTTGCGTATCCTGTTTAGTGCAGGGTAGAAGTGCTTAAGCAGCCCTTCACTTAACATTGGGTCTGTCAAAGGCTGATTTAGCTCATCTTTCACACCTTCGATGAATTTCCTGATTAAATGGGTGGTTTCCTCTTCTTGAAGCTGTTCAATTGGCAGGTTAGGCTGGACCCCATATATATGAAGAATCAAATAGTTCATTTCCTCTTCCGGAAGCCGGATATCCAGTAACTCATACAATCTTTCTGCTATAAAATAAGAGGAAGGGTACAATTCGATCAGCTTACGGTCAGCCTCCACATGATCATTGTTTTTATCCTTGTGGCGTTCGACTGCAAGGGCTAAATGAAGGGAAACACCAATCCTGTCCCGTTCATTTAAAAACAAGGGAGGATTTCGTTCAGCAGCCTCGGTAAGCACTTTTCCGACAGCATGAAGAATATCCAAATCCAGCAGGTCCAAATACATGGATGGGATATATTTTTCAATCTGCCAATCTTCTTTTTTTCCTAATTTCAATAAATCAAACACGACCAGCCAATCCTCTGGAAGTGTTTGATTATTTACCACCGCAGTAATGGCCGCCCTTAAATGCTTGTCTTCCCCTGAAACGAAAACGCCAAGACCCGGTTTTCGGACCAATATCAAATCAAATTGGTTCAACCATTCTTCAAGCTCCTGCAGATCATGGCCGATCGTCGCTTCCGTTACATGGTATTTTTGGCTGAAAACGAACATTTTGGTTGGTGTTTGATCCCTTAACAGGTCACAAATCATTCCGAGCTGCCTATCTTTAGGAGAAAAGGAGGTGGATTGATGGGCCTTCTTTAGTTCCTCTGCCAGAACCTCTTTGAATGCCTGATCACCAACCAAGCATATGCCGCTTCGGAACTGTTTCATGATTTTCAGGCCAAATGACCGTACAATAGGTTTTATCTGGGCTATTTCACGCTGGCAGGTGCGTAAACTGATATCGAGATCCTCAGCCATTTCTTTTGGCAAAACCGGAAAGTCGTTTTCAAGCAGACGGTCGATTATCATCTTTTGGCGGCTGCTAATGAATATTGGCGCATTCTTTGCCAACCGTTACACCTCATTTCTCATCAAGCTTTTCAACTTGTTATGTATTAAAACAAAGGATTCATCGCTTGGGCAATGGATTGATAGCGAGCAAATTGGGCGTCATAAACAGGTTGGTTTTCTCGATTGAACTCAATTCTATTAGCTTTCTGATCAAGCATGGGCAAATCGGCAACCGCCTTCCATACTCCGTTACCAAGTCCAGCCAGTATGGAGGCACCATAAGCAGGACCTTCACGTTCCTCATGAACATGAAGATGCTGCTGAAATACGTCAGCAAGAACTTTTGTCCAGATGGGGTTTTTAATGGCGCCGCCAGTGACGGTCCAATCAGCCACCTCGATTTCAGCTTTCTCCATCATATCCAATACGTCTCTTAAACTATAACAAACGCCTTCTATCACGGCACGCGCCATGCTTTTGCGATGATGTTCGTATGATAAACCGAAAAAAACGCCTTTTGCTGCTGGATTATTCAAAGGTGATCGTTCGCCATTCAAATAGGGGAGGAATAATAAACCTCCTGCACCAGCTTCGACTTGATCGACCCCTTCGAGTAAGTCATCATAGTTTTGCTTTTCAAAGGCATCTCGCAGCCATCTTAATGACATCCCTGCAGATAATGTGGTACCCATCGCATGCCACATTCCAGGCAGGCAATGACAAAACAGGTGTAAGGTGCTCGCTTGATCCCTAGCTAAATCGGGCAGTTCCTTCAGAGGAATGAAAACGGTCCCTGAGGTTCCAATGCTGATGCTTCCTGTTCCTTCCATAATGATTCCATTTCCAAGGGCAGCGGCTGCGTTGTCACCAGCCCCGGCTATCACCGGTATTCCGATGGGCAGTCCCGTAATCTGTGCAGCTGTTTCGGAAAGCGATCCAACCACTTCCTGACTCTCCGACACAGGAGGAAACCAATCCCTGGAAAATCCAAGCTCATCGATAACATCCCAAGCCCATTCCCTATCGGGGACATTCAGCAAACATGTCCCGCTTGCATCAGTCACATCCGCTGAAAATTCTCCGGTCAATTCGTAAACGATATAATCTTTTGGCATCAAAACCTTCTTGATTCGAGAATAATGCTCGGGCTCATTTTTTTTAAGCCATAAAAGCTTTGGCGCAGTAAAACCAGGTAAAATCGGGTTTCTCGTCGTGTTGAATAAATAATCAGATCCGACGATTTCTTCCATTTCGCTGCACTCTTTCAAGGTTCTTCCATCATTCCACAAAATGGCTGGCCGGATGGGCTGCTTCCGTTCATCTAAAATGACCAGGCTGTGCATTTGCCCGGTGGTTCCAATCGCTCGGATGGCTGTGGGATCAACGCCGTTTTTCCATAAGCTATGTAAGCAGGATATGACGGACTCCCACCAAAGGGAGGGGGATTGCTCACACCAGCCAGGCTGGGGGCTTTCAAATGAATAAGACACATTGGCGGAAGAGACGACGTGTCCCATATCATCGATCACCACAGCCTTTGCTCCTTGCGTACCAATATCTATTCCTAATAAAAATGTCTGGTTCATCACTTTTTTCCTTTCCGTTTTTTAGTAAAAAACCGATCGGCATCGTTTGGGCAGATAAAGAGCGGCCCAAACGATGGAAAGACCGGCATGTTTTTATTTTTCGATATCTACTTGGACTTTGAATTGACTGCTGTTGCGGTTTCCTTGTAAATAATCAATCGTTTCCTCAAGCGACAGCTGATCGGAAATGAGAGGCTTTAATTGAATTCGACCTTCTTTCACCCAATGGAAAGCAGGAATGAAGGTATAGTTAATCGCCATGGAACCTAATACAGTCCAATCATTATTATATAATTTAAATGGATCCAGCGTAATCTTGACGTCTTGTGCAGTCACGCCAAACTGAAGATATTTCCCGGTTTTTCCGATATAGTCAAATGCACGTTCGATGACGGAAGGAATTCCAGTAGCATCAACAACGACATCAAACCCATGCGGGTAGTTTTCTTTAGAAAGCTCTGCTTCAATATCTTGGCTGAGTACACCTTTCGTTGCTCCCCAAGCGAGTCCCATCTCCAATTTTGCCTGATCAAGGTCGACAACGACAAGCTCTGATGCACCGGCCATTTTTAAAGATTGAATCAACTGTTGACCCATGGCACCTGCACCGAATAATAAAACGCGTTCACCTACCTGAAGATCCAGCCGATTCATGGCATGAACGACACAAGCCATCGGCTCGATGAATGCAGCTTCTTCAAATGAAAGGGAGTCGGGTAATTTGACGACGTTTCGTGCCGGGACCTTTACATATTCAGCCATGCTGCCATCAGTCGTATTTCCGAGGGCGCCCCAATTTTCACACTGATTACCGCGATGTGTTAAGCAATATTCACATTCGCCGCAAAATAAAGAAGGGTCAGCGGTTACGCGTTCACCTACATGAAAGCCGTTTACATTTTCTCCGACCTCATGAATGACACCAGAAAATTCATGTCCAGGAATGATCGGATAGGGAGACAAAAATTCCCCTTTATAAATATGGATATCTGTGCCGCATATCCCGGTATGCTTCACTTTGATCGTTATTTCGCCTGACTGCGGTGCAGGGTAAGGAACCTCCTTCACGACTGCTTTATAAGGCTCTTCAATCACTAATGCTCTCATTTTCTTTCCTCCTAATATTTTTGAATTGGTTACACATAGGTAATGGAGTGTAACATGAATCCGTTTTCATATAATCATTCTAGCAAGCTTGCCCATCGCATAGCACAAGAAGATTCCATAAGTTTGTCACTTGTAAACGGACAAATATTATATAATGCCGTGAAAAGGAGTCAAGAAATGTTAAAGCTGCTTCATGAAATCAGCCTGGAAATGGATAATTGTGTTAATCTTGAAATGGCGAGTGAAACATGATCCGTAAATTATAGGTGAAAGGGGAGAGTGGTTTGGGAGCATGGGAAATGATAGAAGCCTACAAAAGTGATGTGCAAAACTATTCCATCGAGCAACTGCAATATATTTCCGCAAAGGGAGTATGGTCCATCTGTCAAATGTATGACCATTTAATAGCCGTTGCCCATGAGTATCTTGATAACGTTGAACTTTGTGCGAAAGCGGAAGAGGAGCAATCGCTCGGGAAAACGGAATTTGGTAAGCAATTATATCAAAATGGCGGCTTTCCTCCGATTAAGATCAAGTTACCGGATGAAATGAATGCCCCGCCCAATAATCAAGATAGTATGGAAAAGCTTACAACAAGGCTGGATCATGTAATGAACAGATTGCAGGAATGGAAAATGAAGGTGGGGGCGATAAACCCAAACCTCAAAGTGAAGCATGGGGGCTTCGGCTGGCTGAATGCGCAGGAATGGTATGAGTTGGTCGGCATGCATTTCCGTCATCATTTGCGCCAGAAAGCCGAACTGGAACTCAATATTGAAAATGGAAAGAAAGAAACTATACAAGACATTCATATAGGGGATGGGTAGCAATGAATTTACAAACGAATCAACTATCGATTAAATTGAAGATTAAAAACAGGCGGAATTTTAACCTTCAATCTCATTTACATGAAATGTGCGATTATAGCAAGGAATATGAGCATGATATCGTGGAGGTTCAAGAGGTTCAAGAGGTTAAAAGGATAAACGGAGGAAATTACGAAATTATCATAAGCGTCACTAGAGATCTGGATTGTTTAGGTGAACCGCTGGATCGTTATTAAGCCGACATAGACATAATAGGCGGGCGAATTCTCGTATGTTTGATACAGAGAATGGAACAAAGGAAAAAGCCAAGGCGCTCATCGTACCGTGGCCTAAAATTTTGTTTAGGAATGAATGGTATAAGTATATCCAATCCAAGGTTGAAGATTATTCATAAGTGAATGGAAGCTTTTGCACTGGACGATTTTGGGGGAAAAGGTGAGGAAAAGGTACGTCCACGAATTTTTTTCACCTCTTTTATCCATGCTGTGCACATATTGGTTATCGACTTTATGGAAAATAACTACATGGAAACATTCTTACGGTCACTAAGATCTTTAATGATCCTATTGTATTTTTCATCCGATAGTTTATAGAATATTGCGATAACTGCAATGGTAGCAATGGCCAGAGTGCTTGGATAGATAAACATCAATCCTCTAATACTTTGCTGTACATTTGCAGATTGAACCGCATTTGGCACATAACCAACCAGCCCTAATACAAGCCCCGGAACAAAACCTGCAATGGCTTGAGAAAGCTTCCGACAGAAGGTGAAGAACGAATAAACAACGCCCTCGGATCGGTTACCGGTTTTCCATTCTCCATATTCGACAGCATCAGAAACTAAAGCCCAGTTTAAGCTGTTAACAAATGAACTTCCAAAGAAAGCAAAGCAGGCCAGGATAATGAAAATCACGGCGTTATCTGCAAAAATATAAGCTGAAATGTCTCCTACAGCCCATATGGCACAACCTAATATATATGTAAGCTTCTTACCAACTTTTTTGACCATGAAAGGGACGAGTGCGACGCCTATGAACACGCAGCCAATACTAAAAAAACCCATATAAGGTACAATGGAAACGTTCTTCAATACATACTGACAAAAATATACCTGAACAGCAAGTTTGACATTAAAAGCTGAAAAGGTAAATAAATTTACTAAGCACAGAACAAGTAAAGGAGTATTTTTAAATAATCCTTTGTAACTGTCAATCAATTTCACCTTTGTTTCCTTTGGTTTTTCGTGCACATATCTTTCTTTTACATGGACATAACCGTAGATTTGTAATAAGACACCTAAGAAGGCAAAAACGGATACAGCCACTACATAACCAGTAGATTCGTTATTGAACATTAATACAATGGGCATAAACCCTACAGTCGTAATTAGAAGTCCTAAATTTGAACCTGCTTGCCTAAATGACGCCAATTCCGCCCTTTCCACGGGATCTTTCGTCATGGCAGGCACCATTGATCCATAAGGAATATTCGAGATGCTGTAAATGGTTCCGAACGCCATGTAGGTTACAAATGCCCAGATAGTTTTTCCTGTCAGCGAGAAATCCGGGTTAGTAAAACTGACAATCGTTATTAAAGCAAGTGGAATCGCAGCATACAAGATGAATGGCCGAAACTTACCCTTAGGCCCAATATTCTTTCTGTTATCAATCCAAGTGCCTACTGTAATATCCGCGAATGCATCCCAAATCTTCGTTATCAAAAAAACTAGACCAGCTGTTGCAGAAGACAAACCCAATGAGTCCGTATAAAACTTGAGCAAGTATATCTGACCTAGATCAAACAAGAAATTATTACCTACATCTCCTAATCCGTAAGCGATTTTCTCCTTAAGTTTTAGCTGTTTAGATGTATTGACCGATTGTATCCCCGAATCATTAACTACTGGTTGTGCCATAACTTCTCTCCTTAGACTGTTTGGATTTTCTTTTTCCTTCTATTTTTGCAACAGAATAAAGAACCCTTTGGTTGTCCAATCGGAAGTTCATTTTATAATAATTGCATTAATCCTATTGAAATGCAAGGGTTTATTAAATTATTAATTCTAAAAAATTTGATAATTTACTATATTCACACTCTTTATTCCTTGAATGGCTATCAGATTAGTGTATAATGTGATTGGATTATACAATTGCAATTCTAATGTTTCCAAAGGAACGCAAGAGGAAACGACCGGTGGATTATTTCAGTACAGGAGGAAGATAAAATGAATGTGTTTTGGTTTATTCCAACAGGCGGGGACAGCCGCTATTTAGGGACATCAAAAGGCGGGCGTGATGTGGATTTCAATTACATGAAACAGCTTGCGCAAGCCATTGACTCTCTAGGATATCAGGGAGCTTTACTACCAACTGGACGATCTTGTGAAGATGCATGGGTAACGGCATCTTCGTTATTATCCGTCACTTCACGCATGAAATTTCTCGTAGCTCTTCGTCCAGGACTAATGCTGCCGTCCGTCGCAGCCCGTATGACGTCAACATTCGATAGATTATCAGGTGGACGTCTCTTAATCAATGTCGTTTCAGGAAGTAATCCCGCAGAGCAAGTTGGCGATGGTATTACGGTTGACCATGATGAACGGTATGAACTGACAAATGAATTTTTAGACGTATGGCGCTCCCTATTGGCAGAGGAAGAAGTTGAATATGAAGGAAAACACTTACATATTGATGGCGGCCGTCTAATTTTCCCACCGGTTCAAGCGCCTCACCCTCCTATCTATTTTGGCGGCTCCTCAGAGAAAGCTCTTTCTGTAGCCGCAAAACACTGTGATGTGTATTTAACATGGGGGGAACCCGTTGATGCAGTAAAAGAAAAAATCAATAGAGTAAGAGCTCTGGCTGAAAAAGAAGGACGTACCCTCACCTTCGGCATTCGTTTACATGTCATTGTTCGTGAAACGGAAGAAGAAGCTTGGCAAGCAGCCAATGAATTAATTAAATATGTGGATGACGAGACAATTGAATCTGCACAAAAGGAATTGAGTAAACATGTTTCAGAGGGGCAACGTCGTATGCTGGCTCTTTCCAGTGGAAGTAAAGACAATCTGGAAATCAGCCCTAACTTGTGGGCGGGTGTCGGTCTAGTACGTGCGGGTGCTGGGACGGCGTTAGTCGGTGACCCGATAACGGTGGCCGAACGCCTCAAAGAATACCAAGCCATTGGCATCGATACCTTCATTTTATCTGGGTATCCGCATCTGGAAGAAGCCTATCGAGTAGCCGAATTATTATTCCCTCATTTACCTTTGAACTCGATTCAGGAGAGTGAGCAAAAGCAAGCTGCTACATTTAATCACGGAGTGGTCATTGCAGATAGCATACATCCAACTAAATAACCTATCAAAAACGCGCTTGGAATCAGGGTCTCAACAATGATGTTGAGGTCTTTTTTCTAATAGGTCCATATTACATATCGGCTTGTCCACTACATCCAAGTACCCTCGGCAATATCCTCAATAAGTACGCGGATAAGAAAGGGGAAGGTAAGAAGTGTTCATGTGCTTCTCATCAATAAGCAACCGAAATGCGTTAAAGTAATGAGTGAGGGCACCATTTTCATCATAAGGAATAGGGAGGCGATTTTTATGGAAATTAAAATAGATGATTTGACTGGATCTGAAGTGATTGCACTGGTGAGCGAGCATCTTCATGGTATGACCCTGCATTCCCCTCCAGAAAGTATACATGCACTAAATCTTGAGGCATTGAGAAAACCAGAGATTACATTCTGGAGCGTTTGGGAGGGAGATCAATTAGTTGGATGCGGGGCACTTAAAGAAATTGATCGTCAACATGGGGAGATAAAATCAATGCGAACATCTTCATCACATTTAAGAAAGGGTGTTGCAAAACAGCTACTGGAATACATAATTGAAGTAGCCAAGCAACGCGGCTACCGGCGCTTAAGTTTGGAAACGGGATCGATGGATGCTTTCGAACCAGCAAAAAGGCTTTACGCAAGTATCGGATTCCAATATTGTAAGCCATTTTCAAATTACATCGAGGACCCAAATAGCGTATTTATGACAAAGGAATTATAAATGTTCTTCTAACTAGTGAGTGCTTTTTACTAGCCGGCTCCCAATAGTTGTATTAAGAAACCCTGCTGCCTGTGAAGGTAGCCGGGTTTTAAGTCGAGGTGTGAAATAACACGTAAAAATACGGATGAACTAATATATTTTAGGAAATTGTCAAAATATCCAGATAGAAACTTATGGTAATTAAGGTGCTTTTGTATTAGTATAAGTGAAATGCATGGTTCTTTATAACGAATACAGGAGGAGTGTTTGTGCGTAATAAAGGTGTTTTGTCGTTGGTTGCGGTAGGTCTATTTGCTTCGTCATTGTCTGTAGGTGTTGTTAAGGCAGAAGGAAACGAAAACGAGTTGGCAAGAAATGCTCTAGAAAGTCAAAATGAAAAACCACTTAAAAAAAGATTCATTGATTCAAAGACGTTTAATCAAATTAAAAAAGAAGTAACAGGTTCACAAGCGAACTCCGTTAAAGGCTTTAGGAAAATGAGCAGATCTTCCAGTGATGAAGACTATATTTATGAAATCGAGTACAATGACGATTTTGACTCAGCAAATAATTCTTCTTTTAAAAAAGTGACAATCGGTCAATTACTTCCTCTATATGATGTAGACTTTTCCAAAGTGGTCGTTCCTAGCGATGGAGTTTTGTTAGTAGCAGGATCAGCTTCCTCATATGCCATTGACCTAGGGTTCGCAGCCGTACAAAAAAATTATGTAGATAATAGTAACTTGGAGTATTTAGGAAGTGAATACGAAGATGACGTTGAATTGAGAGCGTATGATGTCAAAAAGGGCACATACTACATAGGCGTTTACGACCAGGATTATGAATACGACATTGACGACAATACAGAAGATGACATGTATGCTATAGCAACTGGATTTGTGGACGATGTTGAACCGTCTAAGCCAACTGTTAATAAAGTTGACAACAACGACAAAGTAGTGACTGGAAAATCAGAGGCCAGTTCTACTGTCATTGTAAAAAATGGGAGTAAAGTGTTAGGCTCTGCAAAAGCAACATCCAAAGGGACATTCTCTGTAAATATCGCCGTTCAAAAAGCTGGGACGAAATTGTCCATTACTGCCAAAGATAGCGCAGGGAATGTAAGTTCAAGTGCATCGGTAACTGTTGCTGATGTCATCGCACCAAGCAAGCCGACAATAAAGAAAGTAGATGACAATGATAAGGTTGTTACCGGGAAAGCAGAAGCCAGTTCAACTGTAACTGTGAAGGCAGGAAGCAAAACCCTCGGTTCAGCTAAAGCAAATTCTAAAGGTACCTACTCGGTCAAGATCAAAGCACAGAAAAAAGGGACCACACTTTCTGTAACTGCAAGAGATAAGGCAGGGAATATCAGTTCCAAGGCAACGACTAAAGTGGTAAAACATTAAGTTCCTCGACTCAGAATGTAGACAAACTCGATGAAAATCGAATTTGTCTATTTTTATTAGTTGTACTATTTTGACGTTGATTAATCCGAGAGGGACTCGATTATCCAGAGGTGGTAGGGAGCTTCTCGGTTTTCAGCCTGTGTGGTCTTCCGTGACTCGCATTTGCCGCAGGATTCTCGAACACCCGCACCAATCAACTTTGTTTTACCTTTTAGATAGAACACTTTTGCCTAGAGTCATTTTAGTTTCAAAATAGAAGTATAAAAAACCTTGAGGTGTTGAGGATGCTTTCTAAACGAAATGATTGCGTTAGATCAATGGGTGTCATCGAATCATTTGATTCGTAAAATGGAGGCTGTCATTCACATCTCGTTCATTTATGACTTAGTGAAAGAGATGTATGTAGAGGCAGGACGCCCAAGTATTGATTTTATGAGTTAAAGAGCTTAACTCAAATACGTCTAAAATAGGTTATATAGAAGATTTTCGCAAGAGACAAGCTCTAGGTGCGTAAATTTTTTTACGAATAAAAATGAGGGGAAGGCATTCACTTTTATCAACACGGAAAATTCATGCCAGTGCTGATGAAAGTAAAATCTCTGTAGCTAGAATAGTAAATGAAGTAGAAGAGCTAAGTGATTTTACTGGTACTGCTTTGCTACAGCAGGCCAGGGTTCATATGGCTTAAAAAAAGCCTCGATTTCAATTCTGAAATCGAGGCTCTTAATTTATATTTTCAATATCATAGAGGACAGATGAATATTAAACGTCTATTCTGATATACGTACACATTTCTCTATTAATTATTTAGAAAATATTTCTTTCGCATTGTCCATAGCCATTTTATTTCCCAGTGCTGAATAGTCAAGCCAAGGTTGATCCTGAATGAGGTAAAGATAAAGGAGTAAGAACGGGCTTGTCAGGATGAAAAAAATTGCTTTGACTGATGCATATGATTGCTGGAAAGCAGAAGAAATGATAGCACTTGTGCAAACATAGGAGTGCGGGTTTCAACGGAACAAGGGTCATTTAATAAAACTCAACAAATTGAATTATGGAAATGTATTTTTTTAACTACAAGAACAATAAAAAAAATTGGTAGTATAGTATATATATTTTTAATTAATGGTATTTTAGAATTATGGCTTTTTTTTTTCGCTAAATCCAATCTTAGTTAATTAGTTCGAAGGATATGTTATACACCCATAAAGTATCATAGAGAAAAAATGAGCATAGAGGTGAAATAAAGGTGAAGCAAGTATTGGTAATTAAGAATGAGCGGTCCTTAGTTAAAAAAATTGTCAGCGGTCTTAAACAAGCTGACTGTTTCTCGGTAACACTTCATAACGAGCCAAAAGGCTTAAGTGTGGTGTTTGAACGAAATTGGGATCTAATTATATTGGACTGGGATTCACTTAGTATTTCTGGTCCGGAAATTTGCAGGAAAATACGAGCTTTTAAAACTACACCCATAATAATAGTGACTGATCAAGTATCCATTGATGATTGCATAGAAGGATTGAAGAATGGAGCGGATGATTATATCAGAAAACCTTTCGCGAAAGAAGAGTTAGTTGCAAGGGTGAATGTAATTTTGAGAAGGACAGGGACAATTCGATCTCGTAACGCTTTTTGTTTTAGTTTTAAAGATATTTTGGTAGATGAATCTCGTAATTTAGTGGAGAAAGGAGGAAATGTTCTTCAACTAACCAATCGGGAGTATGATTTATTGGTGACACTAATCAAAAACAAAAATAAAATCGTTAGTCGGGAAATGCTACTGAACCAAGTTTGGGGCTATGACGTGGCAGTGAATCCCAATGTGTTGGATTTATATATCGGCTATTTAAGAAAAAAGCTTCAATGCAAAAAGAATGCTAGATACATTCAAACAGTACATGGCCGAGGCTATACAATGCTTGAATCGTAAACATCAATAAGTAAGAAAATTAACCTTTGTTTTTAGATCATTGTGACCTTAATACATAAATTCCTGTAAAATAAAGCTTCCGATATTCGTGTGGAAAACAATACTTTTCTCCTGCTTTGTAAAACAGAAGGTTGCCGAATAAAGGTAGAGGGGTGACATGAAAGAAAAATATCTTGTAATTGACTTGGTAACTAGTTCTCTTTTATCTCTTGTTGTTGGAGTAAGTAGTATTCTACATGCTGTTCTGGTAGGAAGTGACACTAGTATTCCTTTAGCCGGTTACAAGACTCATAGCCACCATACTTGCACGCGCAGGTCAAATTATGTGAGTTTAAGCCGTAAAAATTAGTATCTCTAAATACAACTGATACGCTTGATGCACCTAGCCTTGGAATTTCACTATTGAAGTTATTATTTACAAGTGCAACGTATATAAGAAAAGTAGCATTTGTCCCAATTAAATTTAAGGATATCTTTTTTGTTCAACTTTTCGGTCTTATGGAAATATTTTCTTACAAACTGCCTAGTTACAATGGGATTTCTCCTTAATTATAGATGCTATACAATGCTTTAGTGATAGAAAAGATCTATTATCATCGTAAATTAAATATGGAAATAACACGAGTAACAACCGGGATATCCATCCTGTTTTTTTCGTGTTTTTTTATGCTTGAAAAGGCATTAGGTAAAATGGGGTTTATTTTCTAATAAGTAAATTAAAGGAAGTATAATGCCCGGATTTTACAGATTGCTTCATTCACAATATTTTCACAGAACATAAAACTATACTTATTCATATAACGTTCAAACGAAAATGATTATCAATATTAATTGGAGGCTATGAAGAACTATTTTCAATTTACTTAATCATCTTAATCATTTTATTTTGAATGAAGTACATTATTTTAGGAGGAAAGCATACTGGGGTAAGAAAAATAATCATTTATCGCACCACTTTTATACGTAATCACTACGACTTCGTTGATTGCTTGCGGAGGACAAACGGAACAAAATTTAGCATTACAACTCCAAAGCCAACAGAGTTATATCAAAAGAAAAAGAAGAAGAGGATTAAACGGGTTGCGAAGTGAATATCTATGCAGCGCGACACTATATTGTATATGGATAATTTTACAAAAGTGTAGATTTTAATAAAGCGGCCTAGTTTAATCAATTTTATACCGTTTTTCCCTTTGATTCTAAAGGAGATTTTTTGTTGTCAAATCATATTTTGACGTGAACTTCCAAAATAATATTTTAAAAAGTTGGAATTGATAATTACTATAGCTGTGCACTAAATGAGATAAATAGTATTTAAATCGTATACAAATATACAGCATAGATAATAATTTCATCAATTCAACAATCTGTTTGTTTGTAAAGCTTATATGAGGAGAGAGTGTGGAAATGAGAAAATTTAAATGGACTGTTATTTTAGCCATGTTTCTTTTGATGTTGGCAGCTTGCTCAAATTCAAGTAATGAAAATGGTAAAACTGAAACTAAAGGGAAAGAAAAAGATTCTACTGAACCTTCGACGGTTGAAATCACTGATGCTCATGGAACTGTTACTGTTCCTGTAAATCCAAAGAATGTAGTTGCTTTGGATAATAGAACCTTTGAAACTTTAGCTAATTGGGGCATTGAATTAGCGGCTGTTCCAAAGGATGTCATGCCAGCGGATTCATCATATGTAAAGGATGAGTCAGTAAAAAATGTTGGAAATCACCGTGAACCAAATCTTGAAATCATAGCAGCGGCAGATCCTGAACTTGTAATTGTCGGTCAAAGATTTGCTAGCTATTATGAAGAGATAAAAAAATTAGTGCCAAATGCTGCCGTAATTGATCTTAATGTTGATGTATCTGAGGAAGCTAAAACGCCTGGAGAAAATTTAGTGAATGGACTTAAAGAGGCTACAACTTCTTTGGGCCAAATTTTTGATAAAAATGAGGAAGCTAAACAATTGGTAGCTGAATTTGATCAATCTATCAAAGATGCTAAATCTGCCTATAACGGAAAAGATACAGTAATGAGTGTAGAAGTTGCTGCTGGGAATATTGGCTTTTCAGCTCCTCATTTTGGACGTGTTTGGGGACCGATGTATGATATTTTTGGATGGAAACCAGCATTAGAAATTGAAAATGCTACTTCAGATCATAAAGGTGATGAAATTTCGGTTGAAGCTATTGTAAAAAGTAATCCAGATTGGATTTTCGTACTAGATCGTGATGCTGCAGTATCTTCTACAACGGATGCTGTTCCTGCTCAGGATGTTATTGATAATTCACCTGCCCTTAAAAACGTAACGGCTGTTTCTAAAGGACAGATCGTTTATGCACCAGATGATACTTACACAAATGAATCAATCCAAACTTTTATAGAATTATTTAAAAACCTTGCCAATACTTTAGCTAAGTAGTCTAAAGGAGTATAGTATAGTGCCGAAAAAGACAATGCAACAAAATGCAAGGGTTGGGGGAGGTTCCCAACCCTTGCTTTATAACCACAACAAGATATGGACAAAACCTTTTATATTAGCGATTCTAATTGTTATTATTTTAGGCTTTGTATCACTATTCACTGGAGTTTATGATATACGCGGACAAGAGGATGGAATGGATATGTTTTTCATAACTCGTGTTCCAAGAACAGCTGCACTGATGCTTACGGGTGCTGCGATGTCAATGGCCGGACTCGTAATGCAACTTATTACACAGAATCGTCTGGTTGAACCTACCACAACAGGGACGATTGAATGGTCAGGTTTGGGACTTCTTCTTGTTTATTTATTATTTCCTGCACCCACTTTAGTTTTAAGAATGACGGGTGCAATCATTTTTTCTTTTATAGGAACGATGATTTTCTTTTTATTTTTAAGAAGAGTAAAACTTCGTTCGTCTTTGATCGTCCCAATCATTGGATTAATGCTTGGAGCAGTCATTTCTGCCATTTCCACTTTTATTGGACTCGTTTTTCAAGTGACGCAAAATATTGAAACGTGGTTTGTAGGTTCTTTTGCACCAGTTCAAATTGGAAGATATGAATATTTATGGCTAATAGTTGTCGTTACTTTTCTTATTTTCATTTATGCTAATAGATTGACTTTGGCTGGGCTAGGGGAAGATGTCGCAACAAGTCTTGGAGTGAATTACAATAGGATCGTTCTTTTTGGTACTGGTCTTATTTCTTTGGCAGTTGGAATTGTTGCAGCTGTTATTGGAAACTTACCTTTTTTAGGTTTAATTGTACCCAATATTGTTTCCATGTTTAGAGGTGATGATCTCAGGGGGAATTTGCCGTGGGTATGTGTGATCGGAATGGGTACTATAACTGTTTGTGACATTATTTCTCGAACAATTATCATGCCTTTTGAAGTACCTGTTTCCTTAATACTTGGAACCGTGGGGGCAGTCATATTTATTATTATTTTATTGAAAAAAAGAAAACAAGGGGGGCTTAGATGAAGATGAATGCAATAGAATATAATAAAGCAAATGTCGAAATCGCTTCAAGCCCTCCTAATAAAAATAGATCGGCCAGAGCTTTTCGTTCTAAGAAAGAAGAAAGACGTTATTGGATTTTGCTGATAACATTGATTGCTTTGGGCGCCCTTTCTTCATATGGACTCCTGGTTTATAACAATCCAGTTCCAATGGACTCACCTTCATTTATCCCAGTTGTTAGAAGAAGGATAGAAGCTCTTGTTGCCATGATCATCGTTGCGGTTTGTCAGAGTTTGTCGACCGTTGCTTTCCAATCAATTACGAATAATAGGATTATAACGCCTTCACTTTTAGGTTTTGAATCCCTTTACTCAACCATTCATACGAGTACAATATTTTTCTTTGGTGCTAGTGCATTTATAAGTTTTAGTGGTCCTGAAGCATTTGGAATTCAAGTGATTGCGATGGTCGTGATGTGTTTGATACTTTATGGCTGGTTGCTTTCAGGAAAGTATGGAAATTTACAACTTATGCTATTAGTTGGAATCATTATTGGAACCGGGCTGGGCTCTGTGTCATCTTTTATGAGAAGACTTCTTGCGCCGTCAGAGTTTGATATTTTACAGGCAAGAATGTTTGGTTCTGTCAATAATGCCGATTCTGCATATTTTCCTATTGTTATTCCGATTGTAATCATTGTAGCTTTACTTCTTCTTGCTAATGCTAAGAAATTAAACGTATTGTCACTTGGAAAGGATGTCGCTACTTCTTTTGGAATTAAACATCAAGTTAGCGTAATTTATACTCTTATATTAGTATCCGTTTTGATGGCAATTTCAACGGCTTTGGTTGGCCCACTTACTTTCTTTGGGTTTTTAGTTGCAATATTGAGTTATCAAGCGGCGCAAACTTATGACCACAGATATATTTTTCCAATGGCTCTAGCTATAGGGTTTTTGATCATAACGAGTGCTTACTTTTTTATGTATCATATATTTCATGCTCAAGGTGTCGTTTCAGTTATTATTGAATTGTTTGGTGGATTGATATTTTTAATTGTAATTTTAAGGAAGAGGGCTTTATGATAAAGATTGATAATGCTAGAAAGCTGTATACTGATAAGGTAAAAATAGGACCTTTGAATATTGAAATACCAAAAGCTGGTCTTACTTCTTTAATTGGACCAAATGGTGCTGGGAAGTCTACAACACTTTTGATGATTGGAAGGCTTTTGGATATGGATGAAGGTCAAATTCAGGTGGCTAATATGGATGTTTCTGGATCTAAATCAAAAGAATTAGCAAAAATTTTGACCATTTTGCGACAAGAAAATCATTTTGTAACGAGGCTTACGATTAGACAACTAGTTGGATTTGGACGTTTTCCTTATTCAAAGGGAAGATTAACTAAAGAGGATGAGGCCATTATTTCTAAGTATATTGATTTTTTAGACTTGACTGATCTAGAAAATAGATATTTAGATGAGCTTTCTGGTGGTCAAAGGCAAAGGGCATATGTAGCAATGGTTTTATGCCAAGAGACAGAATATGTACTTTTGGACGAGCCTCTCAACAATCTTGATGTTGCTCGTTCTGTTCAAATGATGGAGCATTTGAGGCATGCTGCTAATGAATTTGGAAGAACCATTCTGACTGTCATGCATGATATAAATTTTGCAGCCAAATATTCTGACAGAATGTGTGCTATGAAAGATGGACAAATTGCCGCTTTTGGAACAGTAGAAGAGATTATGGACCCAGAGGTTTTGACAGATATCTTTGAAACGAAAATAGAAATCATCGATGGGCCTTATGGGCCAATAGCGATTTATTAGTTATAAAATTAAATGGAGCATAGAATCACCTCAAAAAACGCTATAAAATATTTAGAGAAGGTATCAAAACGGCAAAAAATCAGGAATAACAATTAACAAATCATTAAATATAATATCCAACAGCTTATTTCAATTAAAAATGAATACAAATCTGGGGCAAACCTATTAGGAATTGCTCCTTTTTTATTCCTCACCGTTAGAAAGTCCTTTCCCTTCATGGAGTTTAATAATGCCTTCACATTCTTCACAGAATAGGTCTTCATGACAGTTTTAGTTTCCATCAATAGAGAAACACCTGCCATTGGATTTTCGTTTAGGTAGCCCTGTTCAGAGTCAGTACAGTAAACAAAGAAAGACCGTAGGTTCTTTAATCTTGAATTGACAGTATTGGACTTTACATGATTCTGCTGTTCTACAATGAACTTCTTAATATCAACTTTATTGATTTCCTCTAATGAGATATTGCCCACAAATTTAATGAATTGCTTGATGTTATGCTTCATCAGATTAACGGTATTATTGCTATAGTTCTTTACTTGAAGTTCCAGTACATATTCGTCTAGTACATTTGATAGCAACATCATTACAGCCCCTTTAATGGAGAAGTAATATTATGCTGTCTCTTAACGTCCATGTTTGTCATTTGAATGTATTTCCTAGTCATTGACAAGTCTGAATACCCCAATATCTTCTGCAAGCTAAAAGGGTAGCCACCGTTCATGATGTACAGCAATGCACCTGTATGTCTCAGGATATGAGGTCGAACAGCTTTCTTTACTCCTGCTATATCTGCTACTTCATGTAATCGAGTTCTCCAAGTGTATGAAGTGATTTCCCTACCGTCATATGTAAGGAACAAAGTTTCCTCTCCACTTATGTAAAAGGAATAGAGAACACGAGGTTAATCGAAAAAGGTATGAACAGCCCTCTTACTACTATATAAAAATTATCGCCCAAGGGCTTTTTTAATTAGATAAACGATAAGAATCCCTAATCCATGAAGGAAAGGTTTTTTTATTGTCCAACAAACTTCTTAATACCCAACATTTCATGATTGACTATGTTAAAGTGTAAATAAATAACAAATGGGGGATGTGGCTTTAAAAATGAGTAATGAAATAAATATTTTGCAGTTTAACGAATACATAGACAAAAACAAAAGTGTTTTTTTATGCGGTAACGGATTTAGCATGAATTTTGATACTGACTTTGGACGTATTTATGATAAATTATTATCCTCTCATAAAAATGTAATTTACAATTCATCTTATGGAGTAAAGGCAAATAAAAATTTCACTCGCAAATGTATGGAAAACTTTCAAAGTGTTAAAAAGTTCCTGCGTAACATTTCTGAGGATTACTTGTATGGGATTTTTAATGATGCCTTAATTTTTGCTGAATCAATAATAGAAAATAAAAAGTTGATTGAAGTACTTTGGGAAGAAAAGTTAATTACAAAGCTAGGTTTTGGACTTAGCCAAATTGATATATTATATCAAATCTGTGAGGTTGGTAAAAATAAAGGTATTACTTATGTAAACATTGAACATTGGACTATTCTTATATACTTTTATTTTGCAATTAAAAAATTGAACCTGAATTACTATGAATTTCCTTCTAATAACTCCTTTATTACTGTTCTGAAAGTCGGAAACAAAAGCCCAATAAAACTATTGCCACAAGAACAACAAATCTATGAAGAAGTTACTTTTAATGGATTCACAACCTATTATCGGTTTTTGTTTTCCATAGCCATATTTTCAAATGGGAAAGCGTTGGATATGAGTATGCTATCAAATATCAATAACCTTGATATGGAAAGTATAAAGAATTTTTTAAATAAATTCGACTTGCTGCTTTCACTTAATTACGACAAAATAATGGAAAATATAGTGGGTGACCGTGTGGAACATTTCCATGGGGAATTTGTTAAGAATAAGACAGAATATGTTTCTTCTCAAAGTTTAGGTTTAAATTACGAAAACGGTTATGTTAGCTTCTCGGATATTTTAATTGGTGATTTCTTTATATTTAAAGCTTTTTTACCAGTTGTAAATAATTTTAGTAAGAATCCTTATAACAAAAAAGTACCCCATTTTTCCGATATAATGGATACTTTAATAAAAGATAATTCAATAAATAATATTGTTATCTTTGGTATGAATATAGAGAATGACCAACATGTTTTGAGAAATATAATGTTAGCATTTTACTTTTCTCAACAAATTAATCCTCAAATTATATATTGTTATTTCACCCCAGAAGAAAAGAGAGATTTTGAAGAACAATTTGAAGCGGTTATAACATTTAGCCCAGAAGTAAATAAATATGTAAAAAATATAAATGTTAGTTATATAAAAACACAAGAAGTATTGAAAGAATACTTTCAAAAGTAACTTTTAAGCAGGTCTTTTTAAATAGGAAATTGATTTATATTGCTATATAATTATCTAGAAAGAGGGGGGATAAATAGGGAAATGGTATGTCAACATTAAACCAAACAATTTTTTCAAGGGTTAATTTTTTATATTCTAGAGGGAGCTCCATGAATTCGTAGCTTATTAAATCAGTTCACATAGTCTCCAAATTCGAGAGTTAGCTGGGATAAGTTCGGAAATGTTTTTTTATTGGCGAGCTCAGTCTTAATGATTTTAAAGGTCGCTTCCGCGACAGCATTATCATATGGTCAACCTTTCATACTAAGTGAACGACCAATTTTAAAAGTGGCTAATGTTTCATCAATTAGCTTGTTTTTAAATTCATTCCCTCGATCTGTATGGAAGAGCTGAATATCATGAAGGTTTCCTTTGATGGATGCAAAGGCGCGTGCCACAAGCTGGGAGACCTTATTAGGTCCTGTACTGAAGCCAATAATTTCACGATTAAAGAGATCGACAAAGACACATATGTAATGCCATTTATTTTTGACTTTGACATATGTTAAGTCGCTGACCACTACTTTCTTCTCTTCTTCTTGATGAAATTCCCGATTTAATTTGTTAGCCAGGATTGATTCGTTACATGAGGATTGTTGCGGTTTGTATTGGGCGACTGTATAGGATGATACAAGCCCTTGTTCTTTCATAATCCGGCCAATCCGGCGTCTGGAGACCGTTAGGTCGAGCTTCATTAACTCTACTTTAATCTTACGTGTTCCGTATACCTTACGGTTCTTTTCAAATATATTTATATTAGCGTTTGTGATATCATTTTCTGAGTTTCGTTCCTTTGATTCGTAGTAATAGGTGCTCCGCGATAGTTCCAGGACGTTACACATGGCTGATACCGAGTATTTGTCTTTGTTTCGCTTAATAACATTTACTTTCGTCCTAGTATCAGCGCTGCTTGCTTTAAAATATCATTCTCCATCTGTAACTGCTTCAATTCTTTTCGTAGTTTATTAAGCTCCTTTTCCTCGGGAGAACGGTTATCTTTCTCCTTAAAGGAACCTGTGTTTTCACTCTGTTGAATCCACCGATCTAAAGAAGAAGGAGTTAGTTCATATTCTTCAATAAGAGCCTTTCGTGTTTTTCCGCTTTAATAGAGTTGAATCATCTGTTCTTTAAATTCGGAAGTGAATGTACGGCGTTCTCTTTTCGTCATTTTGAGTGCTCCCTTATCTGTAGTAAGTTAAGTCTAGCTGCCCTTAAACTATCTGTCCATATAAGTGTAGACGATTCACAGGTTCGCTTGAAATTTTAGATGAGCATTTAAGTAAATTAAAAGAAAAACAAATAGCAGGCTGTAATGAGGAATAATGCTAAGTATTTTTTATGGCATTCTAAATATCATTCTTTATCAAAAGTTAAATGAACGTGTTGATAAATTATTTCTAGATCAAGTTAAGAGACGTATACCGTCTCTTTTTTTATTGTTACTTATTACTCACTGTTATTCCTGAAAAGTGAGAATTAATATCTAAAAAATGAGTAAATAATAACAAATTATTGAAAAATTTATAGTAATATGTAATTATATTCCTAATAGTGTGTGACTTTAAAAGAGAGGTGTTTTTATTTGGTTAGTATTTATGAAGCCTATTATATGGAAAATAAAAAGAAGGAATTGATTGATATAAATAACATAAACTCTGCTGAATATAATAATAAGTATAAAGGTCATCTTTATTGTACAACAATAAATTGTAAAGCTAAACTTTCATATGTTTTTAGAGATAATAATAGTGATCATTTTAGGACGTGGAGGGAAAGCCCTCATATAGAAACATGTCTTTATTATTTCGAAAAAACAAGATCTCGTGAAGGAAGAAGAACAGAAGGACAAGTTATTGGTATAGCAAGTGATGAAAGGATAATAAGGTCTCTCAGAGAAGCGTTTGCATTAGAGATGATGACTGAAGCGGAAAAAGTTAAGAGGTTGGAAAGAGATAGAGAGAAGAGAAGAACCAAAAGAGAAAGAGACAAAATAAGAGGCAGTAAGGATTCGACACCTGCGCATAGAATAGTATCGAATCCAGATGAAATCGATGAAACTACCCACACTGACGGTTTTCGATTATTTAAGAAAAATGCAGATGCATTGAAAGAGGGAGATATAGGACAAACTAGAACAGTTACTGGAATTTTAAAAGGGGTGAAAATTAATAATAGTACAAATACAGTAATAGTAGTTGAGAAAAATAATATTAAGGTAGATATAAAGTTTGAAGAAGCATTCTTTGCTGCCAATAACCGTTATATTGGAATGTTTCATTATCTAGAAAGATACTTTAATGACTTCGATAATTTGGTATTCTCAGCCACAGGGGAAGTTAGGTTTAACAAAGCTACTGGAGGATATGAAATTGTAGTATTTAATAGTGTCGGGTTTTTAATTCACGGAAAAATGTTAGAAAGAATAGCAGCAGATTACTCTATTGCTGATGATGAATTGGAATAAGAAATATAAAATGTAGGTTTTTTTATTAATTAAGAAAAGATCATTTGTTATTTTCATTTTTAACGTAGTTCCTATGTGTTGTTATAAATGAGCTATTGAGCTACAATGAAAAATATGATTACGGTCTAAGTCGAAAAGTTGACCGTTAAACTGAACGGAAGAAGTACAGCGATAGAGTAGTTCAGCTGGGTAGAGCAACGCCCTTAAGGCGTCAATCGGAAGTTTAAATCTCCCTATGGACGGCACATTGAAAAGAGGTTGATATATTAAGGTTCTCTGATTAGAAATAATCAAGAGTGTCCGACGTATATCAACCTTTTTTGTGTTGTTTTTATGTTTTGCCGTCTAACAGAACACCATTATCACACAGGATGATTTTGGCTTTCCTATACGAATAAGTAGAAGGTGTTATTTTAATAGAACATTTATTGTAAAATAGAACTAATCAAACAGGCAATTTGTTTTAGGGGGAATCAATTTGAATAATTTTATCGTTATGCAAGGTCACACTATCAGGAAGAAAAAGAACTAGGGATTATTTGGTCGCCACAACAAGATAAAGAAGGAAATGTACAGCACTCATGGCAACGTATGAAAGAGGTACAAAAAGGCGATCGAATCTTTCACTATGTAAAAGGTTTATTTATTGCAATTAGCGTTGCAAATGATAATTATGAAAATGCACCTAAACCTTCTATTATGCAAAATCATCGCAAATGGAACGATGAAGGCTTTTTAGTGAAATTAGAATACCATGAGTTAGATGTACCATTAAATGTTAGAGCTAGTTTTAATGAAATTCTCCCGTTCCTTCCAATTAAGTATTCAGCGTTTCAACAAAATGCTGATGGCAATCAAGGCTATTTATATCCTTGTAATGAGGAACTGGCTATTAAACTTCTAGATTTGATTAGTGATTTAAATATATATCAAGTAGACCAGGAACAACTTGAGCTATCGATTGATAATGTGAGAAGAACTGAAAGAAATACATTAGTTCCAGTTATTGCAGAAACAGAATCAGAAGTAAAAACAAAAATTCGTTTAGGTCAACAGAAGTTTCGCAAGTATCTTACGCCATTGTGGGATCATAAATGCGCATTATGCAGTATTGATTTACCTGAGTTACTAAGAGCGAGCCATTCGAAACCCTGGAAAGATAGCACAAATGAAGAACGTTTAGATCCATACAACGGCGTACTGCTTTGTTGTAATCATGATGCCTTGTATGATAAAGGGTTAATTGCATTTGATGGACAAGGACGTTTGCACATTTCTTCAGTTATCTGTAATGAAGATTATTTGAAGTATGGATTAGACCAAGTACTAAAATTCAGATTCATTCCAAAAATAAAGTATACTTTAAGTGGCACAAGATGAATATTTTTGAAACAAAGTAATGTAATCTATAATCCGAATTTGTTTATTATAGCTTAAATTGATCCTGTCCCCAAAAGTGTTACATGTGATTACATGTGATTATATGTAAACATAAATCATAGTAATCTTGAATACATTTAAAGTTTTTCAAAATACTAATATGCCAAGAGTTAATGATCGAAAAAACGTGAAAATGACGATGACGTGCAGGATATTTATCATAACTAATAGTTATCAACAAAAAGGCAGTAAGCAAAGATAAGCTCACTGTCTTTTTGAATTAATATTTGGTTGTACTTAATTAAAGGAAACCCTTATTTAAATGTTTTAGAGCATAAATTTGATCACACAAAGGATCACAAACGTTTAAATAGCACTGTTTTTATGATCACAACAATGATCACAAAACCCCTAAATTAATCATCACCATTCCCTCAAACCTTCCTACTAATCTTCTCCACAATCTCCATCAAATCATCCGGCCTATGAAATTCAATCGGCGACACGCCTTTATCGAACTCGATCGTATCGGATTCTATCATCAATACATACTTCCCATTAATCTTTCCTAAATGGATGCTTTCGCCGAAATCGGCTAACAGTCCTTTGATGGATGTACTGCCAAGCTTCATGCGCAGTTCGGCTTCAGGTGTATGCTCGACAATCTGGGCTGTGGCTTCGACGACTTGGTGGGTTTCAAGGCGTTCTTGAATTTCACGTTTTTCACTCGTTTCCCAAATTTCGAGATCCTGTTCGAATTTGTGCAGTTCGTCACTGTTTTCTTCGAATTGGGCGGATACATGTTCATGGACCATATGGATGACCTGGTTTTTCATGATTTCCGGCATCGATTCACCATATTCGACGAATTTCAGGAAGTCCTCGAAGTAGCGGGCATGTGAGGCCTGGTGTATTTTCAGTTCGGCTTCCTCGACGATTCCTTCTTCGGGCATGTATGGGTATTGAATCGATTTCATATTTTTTGTGGTGATGGCCATTTCGACGTGCCTGATCAAGGTGCGTTCATCCGATATTGAAGCGACCTTTGGCTCAAAATCACATTTAAGCAAGAAAACGAATGGTTCATCGAAATACTTTGTCAGTTTAGCTGAAGCGATGAGAAAAACACCGCCGCGGACGGCACTTGTATCAATATAGGACCGTGTGAATTGTTCATTTTCCGCCTGGAATTCTTCTTTTGTTTTGGCATAGCGGACACGGCTAAATACATTGTAATTAGGGTTTGAATCAAGTGCATGTCCATCCTCGACAATGAAGGTACCGATTTTCGTCGGTACTTGTTCCGTTTTCGGATGACGGTCCACTTTTCGTTTGGAAATTTTCATCAATTCCCCATCCAAGAAATCCTTAAGCGGACTTTCTTCGTATTCAGCCGTATCAAGCGTTTGAAAATGTTTAAAGCGTTTATCGGCCTGATCGCCCTTTCCTTCGACTTGAATTAAATAAAAAGACAGATAGGTAATCGTAAAATCCATGCTTGTCACCTTTTCCAATTAGTATATATACTTCCCGTACTTTTCTTATGACTTAATAAGTATAGAGATGTAAGATGATTGCGTCAACAGCCTGAAGCTCTTGAATGAATCGGCCCTTTCCTTTTTATCATCGCATTTTTAATTGTGAGTGCCGGAAATAAAACGATTGATTTCAAAGCCTGAATAGCTGTGGAAAGCGGGAATTCTACCGTTCATCTACCTGTAGCTGAGGGAGCGAGAACTCTGCGGGATATGCGACCATGCATGCAATAGAGCGGTTAGGGAAGACATCAGCCTCTGGAGGTTAAGGGCCAGCAAGTGTAATGATCTTTTTTTCAATCAATATCCAGCAGGAATGCTAAATACACTCTTCAAATTGAGAGGATTAAAACGGTAAGTACGCGACTCCAGCATATAAGGCACGTGTCCAATCGGAAACTAAACGGAGTTCTCTGTTTTGAGGACATTGGTGTTGGGTGTCAGGTTCTGCTTTAGAGGAAAATTCATTATTTCGTTTAAGATTATTGCGTACTATGTCGAAATAATAAATAGTGGTACAAAAATTGGAGGACAATTCAGTGATGAAAATTAGGTATAGAAGCAGAAAAAAAATGGAAGCGGTAGATTATTTGCAATATAAGAATCAAGTCGGAATTAACATTACCGAATATCCAGGTGTATTGACGCAAGTGGACATGATTCATTTAACGAGTGCGGATTTATGTATCATCCGTTCTTTACAGGAGGAAGTGAAAAATCATTTACCCGAAATTGTTGATAATTTTTATAGAACTTTGGAAAATGAGCCTTCTTTAATGAACATCATTTCCGATAACAGTTCCGTTGAAAAACTGAAAAAGACCTTGTATCGCCATATGTTCGAAATGTTCAGTGGTACTATAGATGATGGGTATATTAAACAGCGCTATGTTATCGCGCACGTGCATGTTCGTATTGGGCTGCAGCCAAAATGGTATATGAGCGCATTTCAAGATTTATTGCAATCATTGATCCTTCATGTGCTGTCCAGCATAAAGGTTATTGAACAATATCAGAATACGATCCTGGCTATCACAAAAATATTCAATTTGGAGCAGCAAATCGTTTTAGAGGCATACGAGCTTGAGAATGATAAGATTCGTCAAGTAAACCTGGAAGCTAAGGAAACGATTAAGCTTCAGGTGAATCATAACGCAGAAGAATTGGCAGCAGTCAGTGAAGAGACGAGCTCGGCGACTCAATTAATGGCAAATAAGGTTTGTGAAATCCATGGTTTCACCGAGAAGGGCTCAGAGATTGCGATTCAAGCAGAGCGGAAATCAAATGAAGGAGTGGAGCTGTTACAAGGATTGGAAAAAAGATTGGTGAAAACACAGGAGCAGATGATCATCATCGCAAAGGATATGGAGCAGCTGGCGAAAACATCAAAGGAAATCGAACGGATCGTCACGATCATCACATCCATTGCGGAACAAACGAATTTATTGGCGTTGAATGCAGCAATTGAAGCGGCAAGGGCAGGGGAAAATGGCAAAGGTTTTGCGGTTGTGGCGGGTGAGGTAAGGAAGCTGTCGGAAAACACGAAGGATTCCATATCGGAGGTAGTGAAGTTGGTTAGCGGCATAGCACATTTCACCAATGTAATGAATACATCGATTTCCTTGGTTACCGGGGAAATCACGGAAGGCACGAAGCAAGGAAAAGAAACCGGCCTGTTTTTTTCCGATATTGCCAAGTCTATGCTCTCGGTAAAAGAGCAAAATATAAAAATCACTCAGGAAATGACAGAACTGAGTGCAATTTTCGATGATATTAACGAAACATTCAACCAAGTGGCCATTTCATCTGACCAATTAACCCAAATGACGATGATCCTGTAAAGAAAAAATGAGGAGTAATTATACATTGTATTTCAAAAATCACCTCGCTAGAATATATCTAAAAACCCTTTTGAAAACGGTCAGCAAAAAAGAAACACTTGATAAAAGCAGGGGGCAATGTTATAGTAATAAAGCGATGAGCTAATTTGTGTAAGCCGCGGAACAAGCTTTTAGCTAAACGTCGGGATGTGGCCTGACGGTTCTACGCCTCAAACGCATCAAAGACGCCTGCTGCGTGCAGGCGTCTTTTTCATTTTGCCGATTCTTTTCTAGCTGTTTGAACATCCTCTTTGAATTCCTCTTGAATTTCTTCGGTGATACCCTTTGTTGCATCCTTGAACTCCCTGAGTGAGGTGCCAACTGCTCGTCCGATTTGCGGAAGCTTACTCGGTCCAAAAACAATCAGAGCTAAAAGAAAAATCAATATTAAACCGGGGAAACCAATGTTTGAAAGCATGTTTTTCACTCCAATCCAATCTATTAATTCATATTATAGACCCCTACTATTCATTTGCAAAGATTATTTACTATTTATTGTAAAGATTCGGTTCTTTGCGATCAGGCTTCCGATTGTAGATGTTTTTATGCTTCCTTATTAAGCAAATGAAATGTATGAGGATGCACATTTTCGGGAATTTCTCGAGTAAGTCGCCAGTCGAAGATGATGTGAATATTTTCCCCCCAGGAATGAAATAACTTGCAAGAGTGAAGGAAGTTATGTATTATAACTATACAAGCTGCGTTGTTCGTAATGATAATTAAGTTTTAACCTTTAAGCTGTAATAGGGAGTTTTACATTGAAACAGGAATGTTATGCCTCGTCACTGACCTGGACAACAGGATTGTTTCTGCAAACACCCACTTTGAGGAGTGGTGGTTTAAAACTTTCTTACTTGAATACGGCAATGGCGGCTTCCATTTTAGAAGTAGAAACCAGTTCCTTATAGGAACTGGTTTTTTGTTGTTTTAAAAAGTGCATCTAACTGAAGGTTAATAAATTATTGATAGATAGTGGAAAAATGTTATTGAATTATCAGATAACTGGATATTATAATATTAATAGTTAACAAAGTTCACTATTAATATAATTAAAAACGAAAAAGTAAGCGTTATCATTTGCGGTAATTTCTTCAGGTTCATGAGAGGAGTATGTTCAATGGCTAAAATTAACACGACAGAGGTAATTGGCAACAGTAGATTTAATCGTTTTCATTTCAGTTTGCTGGCATGGTGCTTCGTCATTATCCTTTTTGATGGATATGACCTTGTCATTTATGGGACAGTCGTTCCCATATTGACCGAGGAGTGGGGCCTCACTTCGGTCGAGGCGGGGGCTATGGGAAGCTACGGTTTGTTTGGGATGATGTTCGGGGCAATTTTCTTTGGCATATTGGCGGATCGGATTGGCAGAAAGAAAGTCATTGCCATCTCATTGATTTTATTTAGTTTATTTACTTTTTTATGTGGGTTTGTAAATACACCCACGATGTTTTCGACTTTTCGGTTTTTAGCGGGCTTAGGTCTTGGGGGAGTCATGCCAAACGTGATTGCTTTATTGACGGATTATTCCCCGAAAAGGATGAGGAGCATGTTCGTTTCAATCGTTTTATGCGGTTATTCTGTTGGAGGGATGCTTGCCCCCACCCTTGGAATTATCCTTATACCCTCAGTAGGTTGGCAATCCATTTTTTGGTTTGCAGGAATACCTGTCTTGTTTATACCTATTTTGCTGAAGCGATTGCCGGAGGCTTCGGCGCATCTTATCAGGGTTAACGGAAAAGAAGAATTGCTTAACATATTAACGAAGGTCAATCCAGCGAACAAATTTAATTTGGAAGACGAATTTTTGGATGTGGAAAAAAAGGATGTAAACATACCAATCATTGGGTTGTTCAAAGACTCTCACACTATTGGCACCCTGATGTTTTGGACCGCCTATTTTATGTGCCTGTTGATGATATTTGGGCTGAATACATGGCTGCCAAAGCTGATGCTGGAGGCAGGGTATGCGCTGAACTCAAGCTTAGGTTTCTTGGTCGTCCTTCAAGGGGGGGCCATCGTAGGTACGCTCATCATTGCTAAACTATGTGATATATATGGATTTAAAAAAATGCTCGTACCCATGTATGCGTTAGGGGCAGTCAGTTTGACTTTAATGGGTATGGGAGGAAGCTCCTTCTGGATTTACATATTGGTAGCGGTCGCTGGAGCTTGTACAATTGGTGCCCAAAACCTTGTACAGGCCTTTGTTTCCCAATACTATCCAGCCATCATTCGGTCGACGGCACTTGGCGTGGCCTCTGGAATCGGAAGGATTGGCGGGATGCTTGGCCCGATACTTGGCGGTTTTTTATTATCCATTTCATTACCCATTCAATTGAACTTCATTGCCTTTGCCATTCCTGGTCTGATTGCCGCCATTGCTTTATCATTTGTTCCAATTAAGCTGGATCATTACAAAAGTGATCTTTCCAAGGGAAGAGCTGGTATGGAAGTGGAAACGAAGAATTGATAATCACATTAAAAGGCAAGGTATTATCACAGGATTTCTGGCTATCATTTCGTGCTTTTCTTCTTTTCTCGCCAGCCTGTTTATTGTTGGAATTTTCTCTAAATTATTCACGATGACCTTATCTTCAGGCTCTTGCTATAAAGAATGAAGAAACGAGATGAATTGTTCATAATTTCGTAATACGTATGGCTCCAATATCTTTAGAATAAATGGTAGAATGGAGGTACGGATAAATAATTCCTCCTTCACAAGGAGTGAAGCAGAAATTAATCTCATCTATTGAGAGGAGTCACCACGTTGTTGAAAATTTTAAAACATTTAATTTTTTGGTTATGCATGATCGGGACGTTATTCTCAGTGGTGTATTTCTTTGTAGCGGAAATACCGCTGTACATTAAATTGCTAGGCGGAGCCATCCTTCTTTATCTTGCTTACGATTTAATAACCGAATCAAGGGAAAGAAAGCGTAAGGAAGCATTGGATGCTTAATGAATAAAGGTAAAATCCCTCAAATAGAGGGATTTCAGACTGTAGACAAACTCGATGAATATCGAGTTTGTCTATTTTTATGGTATGACAATGTGGCCGTTGATTCCCTCTCCAGGTACTCGCTTATCCAGAGGCGGTCCGGGAGCCTCTGGGGTCTCCCGTGTCTTGCATCCCGCAGGAGTCTCGAACACCCGCACCAATCAGTTTGATCCTTTAGAGAACCCTTTTGCCATTATGAACAACATTTTCCTTAAGCATTATTCAGTGCCTGGGAGCCCAAATGATGACTGATACGCCGGCTAAACAGATGGCAGCTCCCACCCAATCATATATATCAGGCGTTTTCTTATCGATGCCCCATCCCCATAATACCGATAATACAATGAAAACCCCGCCATATGCGGCATATACACGTCCAAAGGTAGGAAACGTTTGGAAAGTGGCAATGATGCCGTATAACACCAACCCAAAACCGCCAAATAAACCGAGATAAATGGATTTGCCCTCTCTTAACCATTGCCAAATAAGATACCCTCCGCCAATTTCGGCAAGACCTGCTATAAGGAATATCCCTATCGTTACTAACATATATGTATCCCTCGCTTCCTCGTTGGAATTTTACCATATTTAACACGGTTTTTTTTGAAAAAAGTAGGTATCGCCATAATGGATTGAATTTTTCAGGATTTGCTTATGTGTTTTATGCTAAGGATCGACATCCTTCTAGGCTCTGAAAATGATGTCTAAGGGATGGAGATCTCCGGTCTGGTTCTTGAAAAGTTTATATGTATTTAAATTTATAATATCCAAATAAACGCTTCAATTAGGCTGAAATAGGGTACTATACCTAAAAAAGAACTATAGTAATCTAGCTGAGGAGTTGCAACCATGAAATCCCGAACATTCGCATATATGCTGGCGGTCGTACATGCAAGTATCGTTGGTTTATCATTCTTATTCACGAAGATGGCCATTGCAGAGTCGAATCCCCTGGATACTTTGGCATTCCGGTTCACCGTCTCTTTCGTCATCATTTTATTGCTTGTCGCCATGAAGGTCATTAAGGTGACTTATACGTGGGAGTCGATCAAGTACCTGATACCGCTTTCCTTGTTATTCCCAACGCTTTTCTTTGCCTTCCAAACTTTCGGGCTGAAGTATTCACAGTCCACGGATGCTGGGATTTTATCTGCGGTTACACCTATTTTAACATTAATGATAGCTGGATATTTCTTGAAGGAGAAAACTTCTTTATATCAAAAGCTCTCAATTGTATTGTCTGTGGTAGGAGTCATTTTTATTTTTGTCGTGAAAGGGAGCACCATCAATTTCTCCGATATGCTTGGTATGGTGCTGATCCTGCTATCCTGTATCGCCACCGCTTGCTATACAACGATGACCCGTTCACTCGCCAAGGACTATACACCAGGTGAAATGTCCTTTTTCATGATGGGGACAGGTTTTATCGTTTTTAACGTGGCCGCACTCTTTTCCCATCTGAAGCAGGGATCGATGGGCACTTTTCTCTCGCCATGGTCGAGCATGGAATTCATTAGCTCCATTTTGTACTTGGGAATATTGGCTTCATTGGTCACATCGTTATTATCCAATACGATTTTAACAAAAATCAAGGCGTCACAAATGAGCGTATTTGCCAATCTTTCCACTGTAGTCACCATTGCTGCAGGAGCCCTGATACTGAATGAAAAGATTACGATTTATGATTTAACGGGATCGATATTGATCATTTTAGGGGTGATAGGCACGAATTACTTTGGAGGGAAGAAAGAGCATTCTTTAAAAATGAACCATGGATATAAAGAGGAGAGACGTGTGAAATGAAGGAAATGGTCCATCCCAATGGGATGGACCATTTCTATTTCCACCATACTGTTTGCGGGAATTCTTTTGCCCCGATTATTACGGGTTCACCCAGTTGAGGGGTACAGACCTGTACGGCGAGTTCGGTGGCGGCTTTTGTTACCCGCTCGATTGGATCTGTCCAATCATGAAATGAGAGGGTGAATCCAGCCCAATGTATTGGAATCATCCTTTTTCCTTGCACATCGATATGTGCTTGAACCGTTTCTTCAGGCATCATATGAATCGTGGACCAGCGGTCATCGTATTGGCCGCATTCCATCAAGGTTATATCAAAGGGCCCGTATTTCTCGCCGATTTCTCTAAAATGGATGCCATAGCCGCTATCGCCGCTGAAAAATATGTTTTGATGCTCACCACTAATCACCCAGGAACACCAAAGCGTCGAATTGCCATCCGTTAAACTCCTTCCGGAAAAATGCCTGGCAGGCGTACAAACAAAATGCAAACCCTTGAATGAAACCTCCTCCCACCAATTATGTTCGGAAATCCGTTCTTGGTTAACGCCCCATCGCTCCAAATGCCCCCCTACACCGAGGGGAACGATGAACTGGCTTACTTTATCTTTTAATGTCTTGATGGAGTGGTAATCCAAATGGTCGTAATGATCATGCGATAGTATTACGGCATCGATAGGCGGCAGCGAATCCAGGTCAATGGGCAGCTCCCCGCTAAATCGCTTGTTCCCGAACCAAGGAAAGGGGGTGGGGGCCTTCCCGAACATTGGGTCCACCAAGATTGTTTTTCCATCCAATTCCAACATGAAGGCCGAATGGCCAAACCAGGTTATCTTATTGGAATCTTCCATTGATGCAGGTCCTTTTGTTCCAATGGCAATGGGGGTGTTTGGCCGCTTTCTCGGATTTCCTTTTATGTAATCCCGCAAAATGGAGCCCGTATGCTTTAAGCTCATCGCTTGACTGGCGGGTATCTGATTCTGGAATTTCCCATTGGCGAAGTTCTCATTGTCATTGAAAGTTTTCACTTTTGCTTTAGTGGTCTTTCTCCCTAGCGGAGGATAGAGCTTAAGGAAAAGTAACAATAAAATAAAAGAAGAAACGATGATCTTTATAGTTTTCAGCATGAATATGTTCCTCCATATTAAATAAATCTTTTTGTTTACTTATCATATCACAGACGGGGGAAGGTTATTTACTGAGATGTACCGTAAATTTTCCCTGCTGCAAACAATGGCTCTTAGGCGGGGATTTTTGTGAGAGCATAAGTTTTCACAAACTCGAGGCAGGGAAAAGAGGAATATGAAATGAATAATATAGAGAGAAGAAAGGTTTAAGGCGTATGAGGGGTAGGGGGATAAACCTTGTTGATTTTTTTCAGAGTCTTTGTTTGGGCAGTGTTTTTAGCATTAGTGGCCTACGTTATCTTGTCTTGGAAATATAAAGACAAGGTAAGTAAAAAAATTGAAGTGATCCGGAAAACCTGGTATATCATTTTTATACTGGGGGCGCTGATTTATTGGAATTTCTATCCGAAGAGTATATTCAACGAGTGGAAAAACTTTTTAATCATGGCAGTTGTCTTCATCTTGATTGATATGTTCGTGTTCTTGAGCATGTATATTTCGAAGATCGGCGATAACGAATTATCTTATGCAACAAAAGCCGTTGCCGAAAGCGATAAGCTATTAACGGATAACAGGGAAAAAGTCAAAAATATGTTTCACTTGTTAAAGAAAGAGGGGATACCTGAATATTATCAAACGCATAAGGAATACTTGGCTTATTTAAGCATTCTCCTTCAAGCTTATGCTGCAAAGGAGGCGATGAGCGTGAACATTCTTCCTTTCAAGACGGAACATGACAAGCAACTGGTGATAAATGGGCATCCCAACTTGAATGGCAGCACCATTCGTGCTACATTGGAAAGAGAAGATACGTATTATAACGATGAAGAAAAAATGGCACTCCAGCCAGTAAGCATTTTGATGGAACCATATATCCTTGATGTAAAATCGGAAAGCTTCGTATCAGAAGTCGATTGTTTATTGATAGCGTTACTGATCATGATGTTCGACATGGTCATAAAACAAAAGCCAGGTGGTGAAGGTTAGATGAGCATTTATGATAAAGTCGGCAGTGAAGTTTCGGTTGCAGTAATCAAACCACAGGTTAAGATACCTAATGTTGGCTTAAGCCCCCATACTAAAAAAGTGATGAAGCAGAATGAGCGCATCATCTTGAAAGAAAAAGAGAAGACGGCACGCTTCAGCCGCTTGAAAAATGTTTTATAAGGATTTGGGCGGAGGTTTTTCCTTAGCCTGTATGATATTTGTGAAAAACCCGCATATACTATTCAAAACTAATGAATAGGAAGGGTCTTTCAGAATATGAACAAAAAACCCGAGAGAGTGAACATCCCGGCCCCCTCCGCTTCACCATCCGAACAACGGATACATAAGGAAAATGCTGCTTTGCTGAAGCTTTTACAACGGATGAAAGCTAAACGATGGATTTTTTTTAGGTAATCGAAAGCCAGTCTCTAATGAGATCTGGTTTTTTTATTTTCCAGACAGGTGATGATCGTCCTCCTTTTGTCGAGACTCTTTTTCCATATACATCATTCTATCCGCTTTTTTTAACAGCGCATCCATATCTGTCCCATCGTGAGGGTAAAAGCTTATCCCCAAACTTGCGGTAATAAAATAATCATTACCGTTGATGAGAATGGGCATGGTCGATAAACGTTTCAATAATAATTCAGCACTGTATTGTGTACTTTTCATTAAATCCTCACCTTGCGATGGCTGAATTAATACAATGAATTCATCACCACCAATACGGGCGACATGACTATCATCTGGTACGTTTTGCAATAAGCATTCAGCCGTTTTTTTAATGACCGAATCTCCAATATCATGACCAAAGGAGTCATTGAAGAATTTAAAATGATTAAGATCGATATAAAGTATGGCCATTTCAACGTTCCGTTTATCCGGATTATAATCCAAATAATGATAAACGAAGTTCCTATTATACAGGTTTGACAATGCATCCCTGATAATTCCATTCTCAAGAATGAGGGTTTGACATGCTAAAGAGGCAAGAGACTTAATCAGAGTCAGATCATATTGCTTAAAATCATAAGGTTTAATATCAAAGGCACATAATGTTCCAAGCACTTTGCCGTCATATATTAGCGGGGCACCCATAAAGGAGCCATTTCCAATGAACCTCGTAACGGGATGGCCGCTAGTCAAAGCGTGTTCGGCTAAACTTGGGATGACAAGTGGCTCGGCGCCGTTTTCAGCAACTAATTTGCAAAATACCATATTATAAGGGAGCACGTCACCATCACAAATCAGCTTTGCATGCCTATTGAAGGACTTGATCGTAAAACTTTTCGTGGGATTTACTATCGATAGGAAGAATGTGTTCACTTCAATCGTTTGTGACAAAAGTTGCAACACTTCTTTAGCAATGGAGTCGAAATTTTTATAGTAATTGATATCATGCTGTATCATTTCCAGGCTCCTTTATATCTATAATCTTTTTAGCTTTCCAAAAATTTTTGCTATTGAACGGCAAAGAAACAAAAGTGGGAACGTGACAGTTTTCCGAAATTCCACTAAACTCGAATAAGAGACCGGATCCGTTTGTTAGTTTAAGGAGGTTTCCTTTTTTGAATGGGGAAAGATAGAACCCCTTACTCTATTTTTCGGCTAATTATCCATTTCGTTAAATGCGATATACGTAATGGGGATATAAAATGTATCATACTGTAAATGAATGGATGTGAGCACCATTTTGGCTTACCTGAAATGAAGACCCATTTAATTATCGCTATACATCGATGATGCTGAATTGAATAATGAAGGTAAAAGACTGTATTGCCGTCATGTAAAAAATTGTTTTGGAGAGGATAAAAGTAAGACTACCGTACATACAGGATCATTCAAAAGGGGATCATTATGGGAAAATTAGAAAGTATATATCCTATAGCTATAGAGATTACGAAGGAAAAGATCATCCAGGATATGAATTTTTATTTGGAGAGTCAAGAGTCAATGCCTTCGTTCGCAACATATGCATCAAACAGAGAATCCTTCGTTGAGCAAATATGGCTTAATGTTTGGTTGAATAAAGCATCAAATGATGTACCAAGAAGGGAAAAAAAGGGGTTTCTAAATGAAAGAGGCTTCGTTACGGAAGGTTCAGATCATAAGCTGATCAACAGTATGTTCCGTAATGAATTAAGGACGTATCGTCCATTCGATGCATCAGCGTGGATGAACGAAACCTTTGCTGAAAAACAAGCTGATTGGGAAAAAAGATATAAAGAAGCGAGAGCTGATTATTATAAAAGGCAGGAAGAACAGCGGCTTGCTAAACAACGATGGAAGATACGCATGAGACTGCAGGATGAGGCTAACGCATATTTTGAAGATAAATCCCTTGTGCTCTACTTACAAGTCAGATCTTACATTGCAGGGGTTTTGGCTAAGGATCTTAATAATAAACCAAAATTCCAATATATTGATCCATACCTGCTTGAAGAGCAATTGGTGGAAGAAGGCGGATTTCAGGCAAATGAATACTTGATGGTCACTGATTTCTTTGAAGAGCTGACAGGTGATATCCACTCCTTATTCGATTGGGGAAAGAACCGATTTGAATATGAAAATTACTTTTATCGGTACGAGAGATTCGTATCGGATTTGATTTTGAAAATCGCCCCAGAAAAATATCTGAACCATCTACCTGCTGGCATGCATCATGATTTTTTGGAGTCATTTGGGGAAAGGCTGACATCTCGTGCCTTGCAGGATATTTTGCGAGATGAGTTGGCCGATCTGTCCCAGGCCTGCTTTGATGAACTTCAAGAAGAATACGTTTCCGATTTGTTGAACCTCGAGGGTATTCCCTTTGATGAAACATTACATGAGGAAATCTTCATTAAAGACGAAGCGAATAGAGAAAAAAGAAAAGCTGAAGCAAGGGCGGAACAAGCCAAGAAACAGGCTGAAGAGCAAAGGATGATCAATGACATCATTGGTAAAGCCTATACTCCATCATTAGGAAAAAAGGTAAGCTATATATTGCACATTGGAGATACCAATACGGGAAAGACACATCAGGCACTGCAAAAAATGAAAGAAGCAAAAAGCGGTTTATATTTGGCTCCCCTTAGGCTGCTTGCGCTTGAAGTTTTCGACAAACTGAATGCCGATGGCGTTCCTTGCTCATTAAAAACCGGTGAAGAAGAAAAGGCTGTACAAGGTGCGAACCACACATCCAGTACGGTTGAAATGTTCCATGAAAAAGATTACCACGAAGTTATCGTCATAGATGAAGCGCAAATGATTGCCGATAAAGATCGAGGCTTTGCGTGGTTTCGGGCAATCACGCAAGCAAATGCAAAAGAAGTACACATCATCGGGAGCAAGAATATCAAAATGATGCTTTTGAATCTCCTGGATGAAGCAGATCTGGAGCTCCGTGAGTACAGGCGTGACATCCCCCTTGAAGTGGAACCGCGTGAATTTGAATTGAAATATACAAAAAAGGGGGATGCGCTCATTTGTTTTTCGCGAAGGCAGGTATTGGAAACGGCATCCCGTCTGAAAGAGAGTGGACATAATGTCAGCATGATTTATGGCAGTATGCCGCCTGAGAACAGGAAACGGCAAATAGAAGCATTCAATCGTGGTGAAACGTCGGTTGTCGTTGCTACGGATGCGATAGGAATGGGGCTCAATTTGCCGATCAGGCGCATTGTCTTCCTTGAAAATGAAAAGTTCGATGGGACTCGAAGAAGGAGATTGACGTCACAGGAAATTAAACAAATCGCAGGTAGAGCTGGAAGAAAGGGCATTTATGATACGGGCAAGGTCGCATTTACAGCTGAAATTAAAATCATGAATAAGCTGCTTATACAAGCGGATGAACCAGTTCAAACCTTTACGATCGCCCCAACCTCTGCCGTATTCGAACGGTTTCAAAAATATTACCGGAACTTGGGCACTTTTTTCGAAATGTGGGAGCGGTTCGAGCCACCTAAAGGTACGAAAAAGGCAACACTATCGGAAGAAAAGGAGCTTTACGAGCTGATAAGGGGTACTGAAATCGAAGTTCGTTTTTCTTTGATGGATTTATATGGTTACCTTCATATCCCTTTTTCAACGAAAGAACCAAGTCTCATCAGGCAATGGCTGGAGACGGTCGAGGCTGTTGCCGAGAGCGGTGATCTTCCTGAACCGATCATCAAGACTAGAAATTTGGAGGAGTTGGAGCTTTCTTATAAAGCGATAGGCCTTCATCTCTTATTTTTATATCGGATGGGGAAGAAGACCGAAGCTATTTATTGGGAGCGTATCCGTGAAGAAATCAGCGAGGGTGTCCATGATCAGTTGAAGGATGAAATGTTGAATTACCAGAGAAAATGCAAGCGCTGTGGAAAAAAACTGCCGGACGACTCACGTTTTCATATATGTGATGCTTGCTATCATAGAGGCCATAGGAAGTCACATCGGTTACATTAACCCGATCTCCAGGAAACACGAATAACGTACACCATAGCTGTACGTTATTCGTGTTTCCAAAATGTTGCTTAATCAATTCGTTTCGATTTAGCCAAAAGGGCTGCTTGCTGCCTCATTCGTTTATCCGCTTTTTTATCATGCACCACAAAGAGGGCGTGAATTAATCCAGGGATGTAGAAAAAAAGCGTGAGGATTAAATTGATTACAGCAGATATAGGCTTACCTGCCAGTAATACGGCTAAAGGAGGAAAAAGAATCGCGATTACATATAAAATATTGAACACTCCCCAATAATGATTTTCAGTCTAATTATAACAGGGTCCTTCGTGTTGACAATCTGCATTCTCTTCACTGGGTATCTTCCGGAAGTTAATTTTTCATTAGGATAACCCTTTCAATTCCTTGATAAATATATGCAAGAGGACCAGATTCATTCCTAACCTTGCGTAAGCGACCGAAAGAAAGGTCAAGGAATTTTGACTTTTGTGTTAGAATAATCAGATAAATAACGGATGAAAGCGGGATGTTCATGAGAAAAAAGATCGGCAGTTTGCATGCACACTATTCAAATATTGAATACATAGAAGAAGCATTCTCGAAATTCGATATTGAATGGCTTCATTTTGTGGACCCAGGATTGATGCATCGAGTAGCAACTGATGATACGTTCATGTATGGCGATGCGCAAAAAAGGGTCAAAGATCAAATCGAGTGGATTGCCGCGGCTAATGTGGATATGATCCTGATAACCTGTACGAACTATATTGCATTATTAAACGAAGAATTTTCTTTCACCACGCCTATCATAAAAATCGATGAACCATTTTTTGAGCGGATTTGCCAATTACGGAAGCCGCAAGTCATGCTGTTCACGAACCCTGCGACTGTCGAAGGGACCATGAAACGTTTAGATGATCATGCTATGAGCCATGGGGGTGTTGATGTTGAAATCATCATCATCGACCATGCCTTTGAATGGATCATGCAGGGATCGAGCGAAAAATATAATCAGGAAATCATGAATCGCTTACGGCAATTGACGAACGAAAAAAGACCGATTTCGGTGGCGCAGTTATCAATGGTCAAGGCAGCCATGAACTATGAAAATCAAACAGGATACGCCATTTTAAATCCGCTTCAAGCATTGGTCGATTTCATGGCCACCCGCCTGGAACTAAGGCTATCATGAACAAAGCACTTTCCGTCGGATGATTGATTTTCTATGGCATTTATTGCTCTTTATGGCGGATCTGTTCCCGAATGGCTTCAAGTTCTTCCAAGGATAAGACCTTCAAGGAATTTTTTATTTCCTCCTCGACCCTTTTTCGATCAAGTTCCCTGTATTCGTTCCACCAATCACGCAAACCGTCAGTGTTTTCAAGAAGATACTCAATATCGATCTCTTCTTGCTCATCATCTGCTAAATATTTCATGACCGCGCCCAACAATCGATTGAGTTGGGCTATTTCGTTTTCCATGTCAGGTGAAGCGGCATCTTTCTTTTTCACATCATCTTTAGCTGGTACATTTCGCGTAGCCATGGCAACCTCCTGTTTTTTAGTAATAGTGTGCCTGAAAGAAAGAATTTCACAATTTTTTTTAAAAAAACCTGCCTTGGGGCGGATAACAGCCTAAAAGTTGTCATGAAATAATATAATTACTATTTCATCAAAAACCTCGCTAGAATATATATAATGACTCATCATCCTTCATCTTGTTGCATCACCAGATAAAAAAAGTAGATAGGAAAAACGTAAAAGCTTGGGGTGACTAATAAAGTGTCTATACAAGCATGGACTTAAGGGAATGAAAGAAGGAAGTGGAGCATAAATTTAATTGAAGGGAGTGGATAGATGAAAATGTTCATTAAATTAAGTGTAGCCAGTGTCTCCGGCGCCGTAGTCTATTTGATTTATACTGTCAACCAGACGCTGCGGAAGGGCATGGGAACGCTCGAAGAAACAAATAAAACGCTGGAAGAGGTAAGAAATGCCGTACATGGATTGACAGATGAGTCCAAACAATTGATCCACTCTGCCAACCAAATTACCGCAGATGTAAAAGGAAAGATGGAAAATGTCGACCCACTGCTGGAAACCGCCCAAGACGTAGGCGAAATGATTCATAATGTAACACATTCAATGAAGGAGGCCAGTTTGAATGATTCCAAAAATCGTTTAAGCACTCCTACAGCTCCACCTCAAGCGGAATCAGAGGGCGTCCAAATCAAAATCAAATAAGTTGGCAACATTAAAAACACAAGTCACCCCGGGATCCACTAACATATCCGAACCAGATGCATCAATATAGTAAATTTAGAGGGGGAACTTTTTAGCATGATCATCCAATATAGTGTAGCCGCAATCGCTTTGGCATTCATCTGGCTCGTCGTTTTTTTGATCGGAACACTTCAAAAAGGCATGGTGACGATAGGGGAAGCCAATCAAACATTAGTTGAAGTGAGAAATGCCATCCATGATCTATCAGGTGAATCTAAACAATTGCTGCAAACGGCAAACGAAATCACCGATGATGTGAAAGCGAAAATGAAAACCGTCGAACCGCTATTGGATTCGGCACAGGATGTTGGGGAAGCGATTCATTCCGTTACAGACTCCGTCAAAAAAGCCACAAACGGCTTTCGTACAGAGTTTTCACCGAAAAAGATCAATGCAATCAAAACGAAGAATCAAATCAGGTAAAAATACTATAAAAACGCGAAAGACACTACCGGTATAGGGAGTGTCTTTTTTTTATATTATGTATGATAAAAGGCCTTTTCCCTTGATATTAATCGAGGAATGTCGATTGGACCGATGTCTCTCATACAGATTGCTAACCGCCTGTATGAGAATATGGAACATCATGCTGTCATGCAGCAGCCTTTATTTATCTGCCTTTTCACCAGTCGGGTTACCGGCAGGCTTAGCGTCACTGGAATGCTTGACGCCTTTACTTACATAAGGCTTCGCGCTTTTTTTCTTATTGGCGCCCGTTTTCCAACGATTCCAGCCCTTTTTGCCCGTTCCTGTGCCTGTACCTTTACCCGTACCGCTCTTAGCCTTAGCTTTGCTCATGAAATCACTCCATTACTATTGTATGGCTTGCTTGCAACCATTTTACTTGATTATTACCCAAGTATGTTGAAATATACAGCAATGAAGGCGATATGTACAGGGAAAGGCTCATTTTTTTTGAATGAATCCATAAAAATTTTATGCGTGTTGGTCATAAGGGAGTTCTGCGGCCACATGCCACGTCTCTCACTTTATCGGAAGCGATCTGGTTTTCGTTAAGAAAATGCTTATCCCGATTTTTTTGCAAATGGTCACGTAATGCATGAACGTTAACAGAACTGCTCCTGTATTCATGCCTAAAATGATACCTCCCATATTAAGAGAGGCCTGTGAGCCAAGGATATACATCATTAAAAAGGCAACGATATGAGACCATACCGTATGGATGAAAGCATCCTTCACCAAACCTAGGCCAATGAGATAGGCTTGCATGGGAATGACGAAGAAATGAAAGAGAAAGTAAGGACATAATAACTTTAAATAGTAAGTTGCAGAGGTTGAAGAAAAAAAGAGTGATGTCAATGGTTCGGCAAAGAAATAAATGAAAAATACCGCAGGAACCCCATATAATACGGTAAATGACATCGATTTTTGCAATAATACCCTCAGCTTTTCCTTGTCCTGGTTCTTGTGAGCATTCGAAACATTCGGTATGAGCATGATCATCAGGGAATGAGCGATAAAAGCCGGAAAAAAGCCGATTGTCATCGCAACTCCGGTAAGCATCCCAAAATGCTCCGTAGCCACGACAGCCCCGAATCCTGCCGAGAGAAGTGCTGTATGAATCAAAAATGGCTGAATCGCATTCGTTATCGCATGGAAGATCCTTAATCCCATGGTTGGCAGCGATACCGCCAATAACGTTTGTCGGGCATGCTTACCGGTTGTTCGTGAGTTCGTTCCTCGTGCCATGATCCGCATTTGCAGAATCAAAAGGTTGACCAAGTAAAGAAAAACGATGAACTCACTGCCAATCAATACAAAAAAGGCCATTAACAGGGACTTTTCTTGATTGAAATGGAATAAGTTGAAAATGAAAAAAAGCAAGCCGAATTGAATGATATCTTTTAAAAAGTTGGAAAAGGCGATTTTCCCCATTTGTTGGACTCCCATGAAATATCCCCTGGCAATGGAAGAAAAGGCGACGATTGGGATCAAGGTGATGAGCAGCCATTTAATATAGGGGTGGTAACGGTCCATGATGGATGAAAAAGAAAGGATGAAAGGCATGACCACACACATGATCAAGACGACGACTGCAGCCATTTTAAGGGCATGGACAATTAGGTTGTAATGCATGGCCCGCTTATTTTCCGCAACGAACTTTGAAATGGAAATATGCAATTCAAGGCTGGCAATCACATATATCAAAAAGAAAATGGGCAACAAGGACATATATAACCCCATGCCTTCTTCGTGTAATTCCCTGGCTAGGATCATGTTCACCAAAAACTCGATACATTCACCGAAAAACGCTGCGATAATCAAGATGAGCGTTCCCTTATAAAAAGACTTCATGTTCGCCCACTCCTAACAAGGTGTTTGTATATAGATATGAGACATGCCATGGAATATTCATAGGTAACTCCGGCTGGGGAGATATATACCTCAATTGATTTCAGGTAAATCCGTAAGTTCTCTGTACAGAAAATAAAAAGGAACATGAGAAGGAAGGGTCTTTATTTTTATCCTGAATCATCATCAAAATGCTTCATTCATCCTGTTCCTTCATAAAAAATTCTCGGAGCCTCACTAATGAAAAATTGATCAGCTGTCATTTTGGTAACGGCTTTTTGAGCCTTTTTCAGAAGGGTGACTTTTCACTTTGTAATTAAAGATTTATTTTGCTATCCTGTAGCAGAGGGGATGATCATTATGAAATTCACATCTATTAGTCCAGAAAACATAGATGAATTGTGCATTGCATTTGAAAGCTGTCTTACGAGACATGACATTACATTTAAATATGTCGACATGAGGGAAGAGAATGGTATCATATCATTCATATTTTGCAATGACCCTGAAGAAGCAAGATCTGTTGAATTAGAAGGCAGCCGCTTCATCGGATTGGAAACGGATTACATAGCCAAGGAAATATTGGAGCCCATTCTGCCTAGATTAAAAGAATTTGCAAAAAATAAAAATCATCGATTCGGATGATTTTTTCAAAAGTGAATTTGGCCGAAGCTAAATTTCACCCTTCCTATTAAAATACATGCCAGCTTCCGCACATTGAAAACATAAAGAAACAGCAGGATATGCAAAAAAGAAGAAGTAACCTTTTGTCGGAACAAACAGGTTACTTCTTCTTTTTGTTGACAGCGAATGAAAGAATGATGTTAAATGACCATTTTTTTACCTTCGGTCAATTGCACTTCTTGTTGAGGCGCATTCGCTTTCTTGGATTTTTTCACCTTAAAGTGATACACCGCATAGCAACCGATGAAGAACGCCCCGCCGCAATAAAGGGCCATTCGCTGCTCTGGAACAAATGCCAAACTGATCATGACGATGCAGTTTGTAATTAAAGCAAGGATCGGAATGTACGGGTATAGCGGGACTCTGAATTTGAGGTCTTCTGCCTTGCCGCCTTGGCGGACATAAGCCCTTCTGAAAGCGAGCAGGCACGCGGCAATGGCAATCCAGCCAATTTGCGCCCCAAGCCCTGCCAGCGAGAGAAGAAAAACAAAAACCGTTTTTGCAGCGATTACGCTGGAAAGTAAAGATAATCCAGCAATGGCAAGGGTGATAAGTAAGGCATTGAGAGGAACGCCCCTTTTATTCACCATACCGAGCTTCGGACTGGCCATACCTTCCCTTGATAGCGAGTACAGCATACGTGTCGCTGCATAAAGACCGGAGTTCGCGACCGACAATAGTGCGATTAGAATGATGAAGTTCATGATGTCAGCCGCATAGGGAACGCCTATGCTATCCAGTACAACAACGAAAGGGCTTTCAACGATTCCAGCCTTTTCCCTTGGAATCAGCGCAGAGAGTACTGAAACGGAAAGTACGAAGAAGAAAAGGGTTCTCCAAACCGTTTGTTTAATGGATTTAGGTATGACCTTTTCAGGATTTTCACTTTCTCCAGCAGCGATTCCGATCAACTCTGTGCCCTGGAAGGAAAAGTTCACGGTAATCATCGTGATAAGCAGGGCGGAAAGACCGTTCGGGAAGAGACCTTCATTGAAAAAATTCGAGAAAAACGGCGCTTCTTGTCCGCCCTTCATATCAATAAGGCCAAACATGGCTGCACCACCAACACCGATAAACAGAATGATCGCCAATACCTTTATGCTTGAAAAAACAAACTCCGATTCTCCAAAGGCTTTTGCCGATAAAGCGTTGAGCATGAAGATGAGCAAGGCGAATATTGCACACCATATCCACACGGGTGATCCGGGAAACCACCTTTGCATAAGCTGTCCTGCTGCCAAAAATTCCAAGGCAACGGTAACGGCCCAACCTAGCCAGTATAGCCATCCTATGGCAAAACCGGTTCCAGGACCGATGAATTTGGTCGAGTATGTTTGAAACGAACCGGCGACGGGCATTGCAACGGATAGTTCACCTAGACACAGCATCGTTAAATACATGATCAAACCGCCGACTATGTACGAGAGGATCGCACCAAGCGCGCCTGCTTCATGGATGGTGTAGCCTGATCCAAGGAAAAAGCCAGTACCGATGCATCCTCCAATTGAAATCATAAATAAATGTCTTGCTTTCATGCTCCGTTTTAATTCATTTGGTTGATTTTCTGCTGTTTTCATTGAAAAACTCCTTTACCTGATGGGTGCAAACGGTTTCATTTATGTTAGAACGGTATTGGGGAATATGTGTTTTTCCATGCACATGTATAATAGCTTGCGTTTGAATCTAAGTTGCTGTTGAATTCCCTCGGATAAGAGATCACTTCTGCATTCCGGGTACTGTGAACGATGTGCAGAAATGATATCGATAGTGCCGATCAATAAAGAAAAGGAAGCCAAGCGTCAGGAAATCAAGGATGTAAAATTTGATCCTTCTATGCTCATCCATCAAGCATCCGTACGAAGCATGGGCTTTTTTCAATGGAGAATCCATGAATGAATGCTTACTATATACCTATCGATTGTCCTGCGTTAATTGCCCTTATTTAACATCTGCCAATAAATCAGCTGTGATAAAGTGATCCTCTGCTCCATATAACAATTTTTCGCCAAGCAGTGAACCAATTAAAGCAACTGCCACTTCAGCCGTTTTATTATGCTCGTCCAGAATCGGGTTGATCTCTACAAATTCGGCAGATGTGATGATGGTAGCTTCAGCCAGCATTTCCATCGCTAGGTGGCTCTCGCGGTAGCTGATTCCCCCCATTACAGGTGTTCCCACTCCAGGTGCATCATCTGGATCAAGTCCATCAAGATCTAGAGATAAATGTACATGATCCGTACGTTCCTTCAGGTAGCTAATCGATTCTTCCATCACTCTTGTCATGCCCATTCTATCAATCTCATGCATGGTATAAACCTTAATCCCTTTTTCCCTAATTAACTCTTTTTCCCCTTGGTCCAAGGAACGGGCACCAATGATGACGATATTTTCCGGCTTGACTTTCGGGGAGTAACCGCCAATGTTAGTAAGGGCAGGGTGGCCAAGGCCTAAACTTACTGCCAACGACATTCCGTGTATATTTCCCGATGGGGAGGTTTCCGCTGTGTTTAAATCGCCATGTGCGTCATACCAAATGACCCCTAAGTTTTCGGAATGTTTAGCTAAACCGGCTAATGTGCCAATGGCAATGCTGTGATCTCCACCCAATACTAAAGGAAAGCGATTCGATTGGATGACTTCAGCCACTTTTTGGCTCAGTTTTTCATTGCCTTCTGCCACATCCTGCAGGTTCTTTAAATTTGTGTCTGAATCACTATGTGCTCTTTCTTGTATTTCTACTCTTATATCCCCTTCGTCACGAACAGTATAGCCGATGTTTTCAAGTCTTTCGCTTAATCCTGCATATCTAATGGCACTAGGGCCCATATCTACTCCTCTTCTTGTCTGGCCAAGATCCATTGGAACTCCAATTATTGAGATTTCTTTTTTCATGAGTGACTCTCCCCTTTCAGTTTTCTCCCCTAGTATAAGGGTAAAAGGATCGATGACTCAACTCGACATTTTTTTGAATATTTATACGATTGGGAAAAGGGCGACATCCTTAGGTTGAAATCCCTATTTTCAGATTACGGAGGGCATGGGAATTTAAGGTGAAAACTGGACAAAACAAGGTGAAATCCTAATTATGAAGAGTTTGGAACTTCTAGGATGATTGTTTTATTTTATTCCAAATTGGAAATTTTCAGAGTCTTTTTACAAAAAGTAATGACAGCATTTATTCAGGAATTGATGCAATGTCTCGGAGAAAACATGGAAGTATTTTCAAATTTTATTTAAATATAGTAAAAATAATAAAAAAAAGTGATTTTTCCGCTCATTTCACTTTGCCGGAATAATGATTTTTGAGAATTTTTCTTTAATTAAAAGCAAGGTATGTAACGGAGATATAGTCATTACGAAAAGTAAGAAATGGACAAATGGGCAGAAGCATAGGTGTTAAGACCGAAGCAGTATGTGAACAACTTCCCAATCTGTATGAATAAAGGTTTGATGCTCTTTTGATCGCTTAATTTATTGGTTCCTCTATTTTTTCTCTATTAAAATGTGCAAAAAAATATGAAATGAGAATGTTGAACTGTTCACGGAATAGAGGTTAAAAGGTGGGAATGAAAGATTTTCACAAGTTGTTCATTAAATGGTGTTTATTTTGTTATATGAATAGGAAGGATATCGTTCTACTTTTCTTGTTGATTTTTGATGAAAAAAATTTTTTTCTTCTTTAAAAAATCAGCGTGATTTTTAGATTAACTCTGGCTCACTTTGCATTACCACATTAACGGGATACTTTGATACAATATTTTAATTGAACGTACCGTAAAGGGAGCGATTTATTTGGAAACATTTCAAAGGGAATTGAATCATGATCGAGATGAGTGCAGAAAGATAGAGTGGAAACAGCACCGGCTCCAAGTTACACAGTTATTTGAAGCCGTTTTTTCAAAGGAACCGATGGTACAAAAAGTGGCGATCGTCGGTGCTGGCAATTGCGATGATCTGGATCTGGAATATCTTGCAGCTAGATGCCAATCGATTCATTTATTTGATATAGATCAAGATAGTATGGAAAAGGGTATAAAGGACTTGCCGGAGCTTACACGAAAAAAAATCGAGCTTGTGAAAATCAATGTTACGGGTCTTGATACAATCGGTTTTGAAGAAAATCTTTCCTCGATGCTGAATCGAGGGGAAAAGGCAGGGGAGGTCCTTCGGTATGTAAAGGATGCCGAAACTCGGTTAAGCCTGCTTTCTGAAGATCTTTTCGCTAAGTATTATAATGAATTTGACATCGTAGCGACTTCTGCGATCTACACCCAGCTTTTTTATAACTGGGCATTGGAGTTGCTTACTGAACATGGAGCCAACTATCAGGGAAGCAATATGGAACAGATAAAAGAGGGATTCTTGGATGTAAGGGACGAGATCGTACGTACGTTGACTCACTCCCTGTCCAAATGTATCAAGCAAAATGGATTTTATCTTACCTGGTCGGATATTTTGAAGATCGAGCCTGAGTATGGCGATACCATCAAAGAAGGAATCAATGCCATTTTTGCCTTGGCAGCCAACGTCGGCTACGGAGCCGCTTTGATTGGCCTAAAAGCCTTTATGGAAGAAGTCGATAAAAGTAAGTTATCGCTTCGATATTGGCCGTGGGATTTTAATGCCGATAAACGCTATTTGACTATAGGCATAATTGGCAGGCTGCAAGGAAGCGCGAAGCACTAAAAGTGGATTTTCGGTGGACATAAGCACATTTGCGCTTATGTCCCCTTTTTATTATTCAATTGCCACCTATGGAATGTGGCAGAGAATTTTAAAAGAAGATATGACATTAGTAGATGAAAGGTATAAAAAAACGATAAAAAAATTAACTATTTGTCTAATGATTTCCCAAAGTAGAATAGATAGAATGAAGCTACAGGAAACAGAATATTCGGACAAGTGAGGGGGCAGGTGAAAAAACGGGCATGAGAGAATATTAATGAAAGGGGTGGGATCTTGATAGCTGATATGGTGTTCAGGAACGGAGAGGTCATTACGGTCGATCGGGAAAATTCAGTAGTCGAGGCCGTGGCAGTGAAAGGAAATCTTATCTCGGCGGTCGGAACGAATCAGGAAATGGAGGCTTTTATCGGAGAAGAAACGAAAGTAATTGATTTGCGAGGGAAATCGTTACTTCCAGGGTTCATAGATTCGCATATACACCTTATATTGTACGGTGTCAATCAGTTGGCAGTAAGCTGTAAAGCTGAACATATCGAATCCGTCGCTGACCTGTTAGAGGATTTGAAGAAGAAAGCACTAACAGTCGCAAAAGGGGAATGGATCCGTGCCTGGGGATACAATGAAACAGCGGTGAAAGAAAAACGATACCCTACGATGGCTGAGTTGGATGCCATATCAGTTGACCATCCAATCATGATAACCCGCACATGCAGCCATATAAGTGTGGTGAACCGGAAGGCTTTACAGTTAGCAGGTATTGGTGAAGAAACGGTGAATCCGACTGGAGGAATCATTGAAAAGGATGAGGCTGGCCGGATCACTGGCAAACTCATCGAAACGGCACATATGTTAATGACTGACATGGCAGGTTATACGGAAAAGGAACTCTTGGAGGCAGTGAAAATTGCTTCGGAGCATTTGATAGCTGCAGGCATAACCAGCATTCACGAAGCTGGTGCACATGGACCCGATAGTTTCCGGATCATGCAGCAAGCGGTTAAACAAAACGACATCCGTCTCCGCATATATGCAATGGTCGGTTCATTGAATCAATCCCATGAATTCGTCAAAAAAATGGTGGCTGCAGGAGTCGTGACGGGAACGGGTGACGATAGATTCAAAATCGGTCCGGCAAAATTGTTTACGGATGGCAGCAGCACCGGCCCGACCATAGCTACGCGGGAACCTTATTCCAGTGATCCCGACAATTTTGGCATTCTATATTATACGGAAGATGAAATGTATCGGGTACTGGGTGAAGCACATGATAAAGGCTATCAAATCACCGTGCATGCCCAAGGTGACAAAGCGATCGAAATGTATATTAATTGTGTGGAAAGGGCCTTGAAGGAATCTCCAAGAAAGGACCACAGACATCGGATTGAGCATGCAGGAATATCAACACCTGATTTGCAGCAGAGGATGAAGCAACTTGGCATCATCCCAATCCCCAACCCGCCATTCCCTTTTGAATTTGGTGATATATATATCGAACATTATGGCGAGAGGGTGAACCATATGTACGCCGCCCGTGATTATATCGATAAAGGCATACTTGCTGCTGCTGGCTCCGATGCTCCCGTTACGGATCATAATCCTTTACTGGGCATACACGTAGCAGTCAATAGAAGAAGCAGGTCTGGTGCGAACATAGGCACGGCACAATCCATTGGGGTAAAGGAAGCGATTAGATTATATACGTGGAATGGTGCCTTTGCCAGTTTCGATGAAGCTATCAAAGGCAGTATAGAGGTAGGGAAGCTGGCCGACTTAGTCATTCTTAATGATAGCATCTTGAAGGTCAAGCTCAATGAAATAAAGGATTTAAAAGTGGAAACGACGATTTTGAATGGAGAGATCCTATATCATAGCGAAGCTTTGGTGGAAATAAGATGAAGAGGGAAAAAGTATTTACATCTAAGACCTTCACTTTCGATTTTGTAAATGCGCGCGTTTGAATGATCGAGCATGTAAATCATGAAGGGGGATATTCGCTATGAAAAAACAAAAGGTATTAATTAATGGAGATAGGCTGAGTCATTCACTTGAAAGGTTTGCCGATTTCGGACGCACAACCAACAACGGAGTTACACGTTTATCTCTTTCGGATGAGGATCGGCAAGTCCGTGATTATTTTTGCTCATGCTGCAAGGAATTGGGGATGACCATTCAAGTAGATGATATGGGGAATATTTACGCTACCTTGGCAGGCCTTGAAAACAGACCGCCTATTGTGATGGGATCACATATGGATACCGTTAAAAAAGGCGGGCGGTTTGATGGGATCCTGGGCGTAGCTGCAGGCCTGGAGGTTGTTCGGACTTTGGTGGAGAATGGTATCCAGCCTAAAATCCCGATAATGATCGTCAACTTCACAAATGAAGAAGGAGCCCGGTTCGAACCCTCCATGATGTCATCGGGCGTTCTTTCAGGTAAATTCGAAAAGTCGCTGATGCTGCAAAAGGTGGATAGTGAAGGAACTACCTTCGAGAGCGCTTTGCATGCAATTGGTTATGCAGGGGATGAAGCGGTTCGTTTAAAGGAAGCGACTGCATTTTTAGAGTTGCATATAGAACAGGGCCCCATCCTTGAGCGGGAATCTTTAAAAATTGGAGTCGTGGAATGTGTCCTGGGGATGGTGTGCTATGAGATAGAAGTCATAGGGGAGTCCGATCATGCCGGAACCACACCGATGGATATGAGAAAAGATGCTTTCTTCACTGCCAATAGCTTGATCATGGAGGCTAGGCAAAAGTTAGCGAGGCTTCATGACGAGCTGGTATTCACGATGGGAAGGGTCAATGTATTCCCTAATATCCATACGGTCATTCCGAATAAAGTGGTGTTTTCATTGGAAGCGAGGCATAAGGATTCGAAAGTCATCAAACAGGTTGAGGAAATCATTGCAGGTTTTGCCACAAATGGCTCGGAAAGTGACTGCGACATCCAGGTGAAGAAATTATGGGACAGGAATACGGTTTGGTTCGACGAATCAATATGTGATTTGCTGGAACAATCGACCCTTTCATTAGGTATGCCCTATAAAAGGATGGTTAGCGGAGCCGGACATGATGCACAGTTTATAGCTAGTTATATCCCGACAGCCATGGTTTTCGTTCCAAGTATCAATGGAAAAAGTCATTGTGAAGAAGAGCTTACTGCTTGGGAGGATTGTGAAAAAGGAGTCAATGTCCTTTTGGAAACGGTCCTTAAGCTTCAAGCCAGATAAGATGGTGGCTCAAACTAAAGACTTTGACTGACATTAATGCTTGCCTGCCATCAGTTTTTGGTAATCGCCTATGCTGATGGCGGTTCATCCATGGCAGAAAACGAATTACAGGGAGGGTACGATTTGAATGCTATCAAACTATTGCTTTTTGTTCCTTTTATAGGATTCCTAGGATTATTGCCCTTTGCAAATAAAGTGGAGCCATACATATTGGGAATGCCTTTCTTGTTATTTTGGGTCGCATTTTGGATGGTCATGGCATCAGTGATTTTAATGATTGTCTATAAATTCGATCCCGATAATGAAGGGAGTGACCTCGATTGAACATATCGTTACTCATCATTTCCATCTTCTTGTTTTTAGCTCTATATTTGGGGATCAAGGCTAGAAAAGGGAAGGATATGGATATGGAGCAATTTGCCGTGGGAGGCAGGGGCTTTGGAACCTTCTTCATTTTTTTGTTGATAGCAGGTGAAATTTATACAACCTTCACATTCCTGGGCGGAAGCGGGTGGGCTTACTCCAAAGGGGCTGCGGCTTATTATGTACCTGCCTATATCTTCTTGGCCTACGTCCTCTCATATTGGCTCGTCCCTAAAATCTGGAGATATTCAAAACAACATTCAATCATCTCCCAGCCTGAGTATTTTGCCTCTAAATTCCAAAGCCGGTCAATGGGGATGATCGTGGCGGTACTGGGGAGCATAGCACTCGTCCCGTATATTGTCATTCAGCTTAAAGGGTTAGGCATCATTGTTTCAGAAGCTTCTTATGGAGCCATCACCCCGGTTGCGGCCAGTGTGATCGGCGCCATCGTTGTAACGACATATGTCATGATTTCAGGCATTCATGGCTCAGCATGGACCGCTATCCTTAAAGATTTCATGATTTTGGTGGTCGTGATTTTTTTAGGGATTTACATTCCTTTTCATTACTTCGGAGGCATTCAGCCCATGTTCGAGTCGGTACAGTCCGCTAAACCGGATATGTTGGTGTTGGCAGATCAAGGTTTGAGTCAATCCTGGTTTGTGTCTACCGTTTTGCTGAATGCACTTGGATTTTATCTTTTGCCTCAAACCTTCATGGTCGTTTTATCATCGAATGGAGAGCGAACACTTAGGAAAAATGCCATCGCTTTACCACTTTATACACTATTGCTGCTTTTCGTCTTTTTCATTGGTTTTGCCGCCATCATGGAAATCCCTGGACTGCAGGGTGCCGACGGAGACCTTTCCCTGTTAAGATTGGCGATTCAAACCTTCGATCCATGGGTGATAGGGCTGATTGGAGCAGCAGGATTATTGACAGCACTTGTCCCAGCCTCAGTCATGCTAATGGCTGCCTCGGTTGGTCTGACAAATGGTTTTTTCAAAGTGCTGGTCCCTGCTGCATCTGAAAAGCAGCAATTAGTTGTCTCAAGAATGATCATCATAGCTATCTCGATCATTGCTTTAATTGTAACGATTACAGGCGGTGAAGCGCTCGCCATCCTGAATATCATGTCATATAGCCTCATAACCCAGCTAGCACCTGCCTTGTTTTGCAGTTTACCAAAAAACAATATCATCAATAAATATGGAGCGATGGCAGGGATACTGTCAGGTGTATTGATCGTATTGTATGCGACGATTGACGATGTGAAGGTTGCGACCTTCTTGCCTGATGTCCCACACGTAATCAATGATATTAGTACAGGTGTCATAGCCTTATTCATTAATATGATAATAACGATCATCGTAAGTTCATCGACTAAGCAAATCAATATAAAAGAGACGGAAATGAACAATTTGAATAAGATTTCCTGATTGCAGTGCGTCCATATATGCTGACGGGGAATAGGAGGTGCTTCTGCCTTGTACGGCTCAAAAGTCACAATTATTGAAGAAAGTGGTGAATGGGTAAAGGTAGCTGTTGCCAATCAGCCCACACCCCGTAATGAGGCAGGATATCCAGGGTGGATGCCCAAAAAACAATTAAAGCTGGGGAGAACATTCGAGAAGCAGTATAATCGAGGACTTGCCCTAGTAAAAGCCCCAAAGGCTTGGTTATACAAAGATTCGAAGCATCATTCGAAATTCATGCAAGTCAGCTTCGATACCCGCCTTCCGCTTTTACAAGTGAAAAAGGATAAAGTAAAGGTGATGACACCAGGCGATGGAGTGAAATGGATGAACAAGAAAGACGTTTCCATCCATAAAGGTGAAAGTCAAATACCCTACCCTACAGGTGAGGACATCGTACAATCCGGTAAGGAATTTTTAGGACTACCTTATCTCTGGGCCGGTATGTCGGGGTTTGGCTTTGATTGCTCGGGCTTTACCTATTCGATGTATCATGCCAATGGAATTACGATTCCAAGGGATTCTTCCATTCAAGCGCAATTTGGAAGGAAGGTAGAACGGGATAACCTCCAACCAGGTGACTTACTATTTTTTGCCTATGATAATGGGAAAGGGAAGGTCCACCATGTTGGAATGTATATTGGCTTCGGGAAAATGATCCACTCGCCGAACACCTCTACACATGTAAGGATAGATGAGATAAAAACATCAGGATACGGTGAGGAATATGCCGGGGCAAGGAGATATATTGATTGAATTTCAAAAAAACCTGAGAGCACGGTGCCTCAGGTTTTTTATAGGTGAACAAGGTTTCAGATAACTCACTGACGGATGATAAGACCCTTGACCTTCCATTTCTTTATCTTCCCCGATACATTGAAAAACCGATTCTTTTCTTCATGTCTCATCCTCAACATCTGTTTTCACACGTTTTAGATATTTTGATATACTTTTTATTATGGTAATTATGATTCAATTTATTGTGATGTGAGAAGCATTGATACGAGTCTTCTAAATTACTAGATTCATGTACTACAGTTGTTCATATTAGAAAAACTATCTCTTATTGAAGATGAAAAACTTGGACTTCTGCATGATTTTTTGGTGCGGCACATTGTTGCTTTCTTTATAGGAAGTTCTACTGAAATAATCTTTTTCCTATTTTTTAGTAAAATCGTAACGTAATGAATTTCTACTTGGTCGTTTCGAAAAGACGTTCTAAATCCTTATCCATAATGAAGACTTCAATTCTTTCACCTGTCTTTGTGCTTATGTCACTATGAGATGAAAGAACCTTACATCCTGTATGGTCTTCAACAATTTTTTCGTAATCCTTTGTGTACATTTCACGAAGAAGTGAACGCATTTTCTTAACAAGTTTTTTGCCGGAATTGTGATTTACAAGGTGTTTTTCCTCTACAGTCAAAACGCCCTTGAAACGGGTTATCAACATATCGTTTATAATATACGTTTTAGTTTCCTGAGGCCCTCTTCCTATCAATTCGCGTTGGAATTTAATGAATGCTTCACTTATTTCCGCTTCAAGTCTTTTTTTGGTATTTATCATAATGCCTCCAATTATATGACCAATTTATGGGGTTTATCATAATGCCATGTTTGAGTTTTTGTCAATAATAGAATGTAAAACTTTTTAAAAAAGCGAAATAGTGAGTAATTTAAAGAAATAAAGCTATTTTCTACTTAAATTGGTTAAATATGGCCTGAAATGAACGGATATGTAAGTATTTCGAGAATTATATGAGTTTACAAACCTTTGATGAGGGGCGTACAATAACGTCAAGAAATACAATTTGATATCGGCCAAATCTCAAGTGATTGAGAACGGAGGACCCACTATTTTGGGGGTTAATTCTGCATTTGCAGAAGGGATGAGATACTCTTTCGCCATCCTACCCGTCAGCTAACTTCGTCGGCTAAAGCGAAGGAGGTCATAAGACCACCTTGATTTCGGGAGGCTTTTTTGTTGTGTCAAAGCAAATTGGCAACCTGACATTTCCGTAGGTCTTTTTATTGTGCCTATATTTGAAAAGGTTTCATGGAAGGCGGATCGCAAAGTAAGTGCTATGGCTTGCTGGGCGTTAAGTAGACCAATGATTACTTTTTCTCCATCTAAATGTTTGCGTCTGCATATCATTCTTTTTTTTAGCGTCAAAGAACTTGATGCATAGGAAAAAGTTTGGTTTGTGAAGTGCTGCAACATATGGAGGAAAGTAACCATTGGTCTATTTTTTTATGCTTTTAACCAAGAAAGAACAAGGCAAGGTGTGTTAAGCCAAACGACAATGAACGTAGTCATGGAATCAAGGATTACCGTTGACTGAAGGAGGTGGTCGAGGAAAGAAACAAAACAAAAGCTGGGAAGGGAGTGAAGCGAATGGATGTAATAGCGATTTTCCTAATGGGGATACCGTTCATTCTCTTTTTAGGATTCATTCATTTTTGTAATCATGTCATAGCAAACGAGGGAGAGTAGCGAAATGTTGTTAATGATCATCGTCGGAGGCGTTACGCTGTATTTAATACACGCTTTAATATATCCCGAAAAATACTAATGGGGACCATCGGAGGAATATCAAATGGATCTATTACAAATATTTGTGGTACTGGCAGTTGCAGTGATATTAGCCGTGCCATTGGCAAAGTATTTAACGAGTGTTTATTCCCTTGAAATAACGAAACAAGATTATCTTTTTGGAAAGATGGAAAAACCCATCTTCAAGCTTTCCGGCATAAAGGAAACTCCAATGAAATGGAAGCAGTATGCAAAGGCTCTGTTAATGAGTAATTTAGTGATGTTCTTCCTCTCTTACTTGATCCTTCGTTTCCAAGGGGATTTACCAGGAAACCCCAGTAATGTAGATGGCATGGATCCATTGCTTGCATTCAATACCGCTGCAAGTTTTCTTACGAATACCAATTTACAGCACTATAGCGGGGAATCGGGGCTGTCATATTTATCTCAAATGGCAGTCATCATATTCTTGATGTTCACCACCCCTGCTACAGGTCTTTCAATATGTATGGCCTTCTTTAGAGGGGTGACTGGTCAGAGGAGTTTAGGAAACTTCTATGTGGATTTAATCCGTACGATTACCCGGGTGCTGCTGCCCTTGTCGATCTTGGTTGGTTTGATCCTTGTGTCTCAAGGGGTACCGCAAACATTCGGCCCCACTGCAGTAGCTGAAACATTAGAAGGTGCGACTCAACATATTGCACGGGGACCTGTAGCGGCGCTGGAATCTATTAAGCACATAGGTACGAACGGAGGAGGGTTCTTTGGAGTTAACTCGGCACATCCATTTGAAAATCCTAATGGCTTTACGAATGTGTTGGAAATATTATCTATGTTTCTTATACCTGCGGCCCTTCCGTTGACGTTTGGATATATGGCAGGAAATAAGAAGCAAGGCTGGCTCTTATTTTCTGCGATGGGACTCATGCTGCTTCTATTCTTGGGTATGACTTATGTTAATGAAAAAAATGGTAATCCAGCTTTGGAGCACATAGGCCTTTCCCAAGAATATGGGAGTATGGAGGGGAAGGAGGTTCGTTTCGGCGTGGCTCAGAGTGCATTATTCACCACCATCACTACAGCTGCCACAACAGGGTCCGTCAATAATATGCACGATACCTTAACTCCTCTTGGAAGTATAGCTCCACTGGCGATGATGATGTTGAATTGTGTATTTGGCGGAGATGGTGTGGGGACAATCAATATTCTCATGTATTCAATAATGGCTGTATTTCTTGCCGGTCTTATGGTGGGACGTACACCTGAGTTTTTTGGGAGGAAGATCGAAGGGCCGGAAATGAAATTAATAGCTTTAACCATTCTTCTGCACCCATTGATCATATTAATTCCATCTGCCATCGCTTTAGCGACGCAAATGGGATCGGCGGCTATTTCAAATCCTGGTTTTCATGGAATTTCCCAAGTGGTTTATGAATTTACCTCTTCCGCTGCAAATAATGGTTCAGGTTTTGAAGGATTAGGCGACAATACACCTTTTTGGAATATTTCCACTGGTTTGGTAATGTTGTTCGGACGTTATTTTTCCATGTTCGCCATGATTGCCGTTGCAGGGTCCTTGTGGGTAAAGAAGCCTGTTCCTGAGAGTATCGGAACTTTCAAAACGGATAATGGTATCTTCCTTATCATTCTTTTAGTAACGGTATTAATTATTGGAGCTTTGACTTTCTTTCCAGTAATGGCACTCGGGCCAATTGCTGAATGGCTTACGATTAGATAAATGTTGAAAAGGGGCCTTCCAAATGAGTAAAGAGCGAATAGCAAATGTAAATAAGAACATTGTTTATGAGGCAGGTAAAGATGCATTCAAAAAATTGAATCCAAAAGTCATGGCTCGCAATCCAGTGATGTTTGTTGTTGAAGTGGGATTTTTCATCACCTTAATTCTGTCCATATACCCTGGGGTATTTGGTGAATCTGCTAACAGGGAGTATAACATTGCCGTAACCATCATTTTATTCGCAACGATCATTTTCGCTAATTTTGCAGAAGCTCTTGCTGAGGGACGCGGAAAAGCACAAGCTAATAGCCTCAAAAAGACAAAACAGGATACAAAAGCAAAGTTGATCCAGAAAGATGGTTCCATAAAAATCGTCGATTCCTTTCAATTACGTAAAGGCGATATCGTATTAGTGGAGGCGAACGATTTAATCCCAACAGATGGGGAAATCATCGAAGGGGTGGCTGCCATAGATGAATCGGCAATCACAGGTGAATCAGCTTCCGTAATAAAAGAATCTGGCGGAGATTTCAGTTCTGTAACAGGTGGAACAAAAGTGATTAGTGATTTTATCAAAATTAAAGTCAGTGCAGATCCTGGGGAATCCTTTCTTGATCGAATGATCCATTTGGTTGAAGGAGCAAAAAGACAAAAAACACCGAATGAAATCGCACTGGGTACACTTCTGGTCAGCTTGACGATTATCTTTTTGCTTGTATGTACGACACTTGTTCCAATTGCTTCATATGTAGACGTTACCTTGCCCACCGCTACAATGGTAGCTTTACTGGTTTGCTTGATCCCGACAACGATAGGAGGCTTGCTTTCAGCGATAGGAATTGCGGGGATGGATAGGGTAACCCAATTTAATGTCATTGCGAAGTCGGGAAAATCGGTGGAAGCCGCTGGTGACATCAATACGATCATCCTTGATAAAACGGGAACGATAACACATGGTAACCGCATGGCCTCAGACTTAATACCAGCGAGCGGTATAAGTCAGGAGGAGCTTACCCAATGTGCCGTATACGCATCTTTATATGATGATACCCCTGAGGGTCGTTCCGTTGTGGAATTCGCAAGAAAAATCGGGGTGCCTGAAAATGCGCTGAATAAGGCCGGTTCGGTAGGGATTGAATTTTCAGCTGAAACGAGAATGAGCGGAACTGATTTTTCTGATGGGAAAAGACTTCGGAAAGGTGCAGTTGATACGATCATGAAATATATAGAACATCAAGGGGGAAGGGTTCCAGCCGGTTTAAAAGATGCATGTGATGAAGTGGCTAAAAAGGGAGGCACTCCACTGGTTGTCACAGAGGGAAACCGCATACTTGGAACAATCCATTTGAAAGATACAGTGAAACCAGGCATGAAGGAACGTTTTGAGGAATTAAGGAAAATGGGGATCAAAAGCATCATGTGCACGGGGGATAACCCCCTAACCGCTGCAACCATAGCGAAAGAAGCAGGTGTCGATGATTTCATCGCAGAGGCTAAGCCGGAGGATAAAATCTCCGTCATCAAGCGGGAGCAAGCGGAAGGCAAGCTGGTTGCGATGACTGGAGATGGTACAAACGATGCTCCTGCTTTGGCACAGGCAGATGTTGGGCTGGCGATGAATACAGGAACGAACGCGGCCAAGGAAGCTGCTAATATGGTGGATTTGGATTCAGATCCCACAAAGATCATTGAGGTGGTATCGATTGGGAAACAGTTGCTCATGACCCGAGGGGCGTTGACAACCTTTAGCATCGCGAATGATGTAGCTAAATATTTCGCGATCATTCCCGCCATGTTCATGTTGGCGATCCCTCAAATGAAAGCCTTGAACATCATGGGTTTGGCAACGCCACAAAGTGCCATATTATCAGCTTTACTATTTAACGCAATTATCATTCCATTGCTAATACCATTGGCAATGAAAGGCGTTAAATATGTTCCCATGAGCGCTTCAAGATTGCTGAAGAGGAATTTGGCCCTTTATGGAGTGGGGGGAGTGTTCGTTCCTTTCATTGGAATAAAAGTGATTGATTTACTTCTTGTCGTGTTAAAAGTGGTTTGAACATATAAAGTAGGGGGCGTAAATCCATGTTAAAAAACTTGCGTTTAGTTTTTGTGCTACTTCTCATATGCGGTGTGGCTTACCCGGTTTTGATGACAGGCCTGGCACAGCTGACAATGCCTGCAAAAGCGGAGGGCAGTTTAATAAAGGATCAATCGGGAAAAATGATCGGTTCGGAAATGATCGGCCAATCCTTTCAAGATCCGCGGTACTTTCAAGGACGTGTTTCATCTATTGAATATGATGCAGCCAATTCAGGTACGCTCAACTATTCTCCTTCAAATGAGGAGCTCATTGATCGGACAAAAAAAGATATTTCTAAATTTTTAGAAGAAAATCCTACTATCGATAAAACAGAGATACCTTCTGATTTAATGACAAACTCGGGTTCTGGCCTTGATCCCAATATTTCTCCTGATAGTGCCAAGGTACAGGTTCCCCGAATTGCTCATGAGCGGGAACTGACTATTGAAAAAGTATATCTTCTTGTCGAAAAATATACGCGCAGCCGATCGATGGGCCTTTTTGGGGAACCTCGAATTAATGTTCTGGAGTTAAATATGGCATTGGACCAATTAAAGTGAATTCGCTGCAGAACGATTTTCTCGCCGATTTTTCTAGAACTATAAGGTGGTGGCATTATGTCAGAACAATTTCGGAGGAAAACACCGGCTGAAATTCTAGAGTCGATTTCCAATATTAAAAGAGGAAGGATGAAAATTATACTTGGAGCCGTGAGCGGTTCGGGGACGACTTACCATTTGCTTCTTGAAGGAAATGAATTGAGAAAACGAGGGATTGACGTGGTTGTCGGAATGGTCAGCAAGCCATGCAGTCCTAAGACGCTTGAACAATTAGGCAGTCTCGAAATTATTCCTGCTCATGAATGGGAACAAAACGGACACGTAGAGCAGGACCTTGATTTGGAGGGGATTTACAAGCGGAATCCAGAGGTGGTATTAGTAGATCGATTAGCACATGAGAATCATCGGCATGCAAAAAATCCGACCAGGTTGGACGATGTTCATGAATTATTGAAAAATCAAATCAGTGTTATAACGACAATAAATATTTATGAGTTGAAAGGAGTGAAGGAAATTGCGGAACAATTACTGAAACTCCCCTTTCACATACAAGCTACAGTGCCAGAGGATACACTGACAAATGCTGATGAAGTACGCCTTCTGGACGTTACCCCTGAAGCCATATTAACACGTCTGCAAAAAGGGGAAATCGAAAAAAAGGACGAAGGGCTTTTACAGTTATACAATAATGGTAATCTAGCCACTCTTAGGGAATTGTCATTTCGGTATTTAGCTGATGAAGTGGAAGAGAATCTGACTGAACAAAGGGAACAAGAAGGTTTATTGGGTCCGTCAGGTGCTTCGGAGCGAATCTTGGTCTGTGTGCAATATCATTTGAATGGCTCAATCTTAATAAGACGAGGAGATCAAATTGCCAAGCGTTTGGGCGGTGAGTTCATAATAGCCACCTTTATCTCAAAAACAAGAAAACTCTCAAAAGAAGAACAAATTTTTAAAGGGTCCATGCAAAAACTGATCACTAAACTAAAGGGAACGTTTTTTGAGATAGTAATGAAAGAAGACGAAATAGCAGATGAAATAGTCGGATTTTCCATGCAGCATCAAATAACCCGAATTATCCTTGGTCAATCAAAAAAGTCAGCGTGGGAGGAGATGTTCAACGGTTCGATCATCAATAAAATATTGAAAAAATCGAAAAACATGGATGTATTTATTGTAGCAGATAGGGTTCAACCGTTTGGTGAGAGAATCATCCCTGCTATCAAGACGGAAAAAGATAGGGTAAATCCATATCACAGACTCACACCTTATGAATTGCACGAAAAAGTCGAAGGGGTGAAAAGGGGGAATTTTAAGATTTATATCGGCGCTGCTCCTGGTGTTGGAAAAACCTATACGATGCTTAGGGAGGCAAATCATTTAAAAGAAAATGGACTCGATATAGTGATTGGTTTGCTGGAGACGCATGGGCGAAAAGCAACAGCCTCCCAGGTGGGAAATTTAGAAATCGTGCCTAAAAAGCCCATTCCATATAAAAACGTATTATTGGAGGAAATGGATCTTGAGGCCATTCTAATACGAAATCCTGAAGTGGTCCTGATAGATGAATTGGCTCATACGAACGTACAGGGTATTAAAAATCGAAAAAGATATCAAGATGTAATGACCATTTTGGACTCCGGAATTTCAGTGATTTCCACAATGAATATTCAACATATAGAAAGCTTGAATGATAGTGTTAAACAAATTACAGGTGTTTCCGTTAGGGAAACAGTACCTGACAGCACTCTCCGACTAGCGGATGAACTTGAGTTGATCGATATCTCCCCAAAGGCGCTAAGGCAAAGGATGGTAGAGGGGGAGATATACACCATGGACAAAGTGGAGCAGTCCCTTGGTCATTTCTTCAAGACACAAAACCTTATAGCTTTGAGAGAGCTTGCCCTCCGTGAATTGGCAGATGAAGTGGATGACAGATTAGAGTCCTTGAAACGGAAGGAAGGGGTTAGAGGACCTTGGAGGGAGGATGAAGTGATTTTTGTCAGTGTCAAGCTAAGAGCAGATTCAGACCGTCTAATTAGAAGGGGGTTTCGCATAGCTTATCGTCTTAAAGCTAAGTGGTATGTTATTTTCGTAAAACATCAAAAAGAACTGCGGACTGATGAAGAGAGGCTACTTGATAAACTCGTAAGCCTAACACAACGATTGGGCGGCCATTTTATAATGGATATAACCAGGAATAAACGGTCAGTGGTTATTAATATCAAGAAACAACTACATGACAAAAAAGCTACCCAAATCATTATAGGGCATTCAGCAAGAAACAGATGGCAAGAAATGAAGGGAGGGTCAATTGTTGTTCATCTTTTAAGGGAAGCTAGACACCTGGATGTTTTGATTGTAGCAGATTAGATTTCCTATCATTGAAAATTCTCAAGAAAGAATCATTCGCAGTTCAAGAGATTGCATCTGGATAAAATAGGCAAAGTGTAGTAAAGTTAATTACAGATTTTTCATTATATTATAAATTCAAGGAGTTGTTATTAGATGATCACTTTTCCAAAACCTGATATTGAGCAGTTTTTACGAACATTTTCCATTGGCGATTTTATCGTCAGACCGGATGAAAAACAGCTGGTTCTCAGTACGAATCTGAGCGGCAAGTATAATTTATGGGGAATGGATTTGCCAAACGCATTCCCCTATCCGCTTACATCCATAGATCAAAGCTGCCAAGAGCTGTTATTTGATAAGCAAGGTCGGTTCATCATTGCCGGTTTTGATCATGACGGGGATGAAAACACGCAGTTTTATGGAATTCCATTGAGGGGCGGAGCGATGAAAGAGATTGTCCATCATGAAAACACGCGAAATTTCATGCCGATATTATCGAATGACAGCCAAAGGCTTTATTACACATCGTCTAGAGGAAACCCTTCCTTTCTGAATTCCTATTGTTTAGACATGGAGTCAGGACAGGAAACAAAAATTCTCGAGGGTGTAGATGCGGCAACCTATGTCATTGGTTTCAGCCCTGATGAAAAAACCTATCTTTATCACAAGCACTATGCAAATACATATTCCCTTCTCTATGCAAAGAATGGTAGCAAGGATATTTTGCTTACACCTCCATCTGAGAAACAACATACAGTCACCCATGGTGTTTTTGTCTCGAATTCTCTTGTATACTTATTAACGGATTATGACTCGGATTTTACTTATTTGGCCTCTTTCAATCTAGAAACTAAACAATTTACGAAAATAAAGGAATTGGAAGGTGAAAGCTTTACCGTCCTTAAATATAATGAGGAATTACAGCTATTATTTGTTGCGAGCGAGAAAGGTGTAGTCGATCATTTATATGAGCATGATCTGCAAAATGGGAATTGGAGGAATATTCCCACACCGTGCAGTGTCATAAAAAAACTTGAGGTGACTAACTCAGGTGCTCTCTACTTGTCTGGCATGAGCGCAACCAAGCCTCATAATATTTATAGAAAATCGGGGAATGAGTGGGAACCATTAACTACATATACGGTTCCTGGTGTAGAAGCGACTGATATGGTTGAGCCGGATATCATAACCTACCCTTCTTATGATGGCTTGGAGATCGAATCGTTATTTTTTCGGGCAAACAAGGAAAATGATAACGGTGAAGTCATTTTCTGGCCCCACGGCGGTCCTCAAGCGGCAGAACGTAAATTTTTCAGAGCATCCTTTCAGTTTTTCCTGAACAACGGATATAGTATTTTTGCACCGAACTTTCGCGGATCGACTGGATATGGTTTGGAATTCATGAAAATGGTGGAAGGAGACTGGGGGCATGGGCCACGACTGGATAATGTAGCCGGGTTGGATTGGCTGATTGATCAAGGGTATGCCCAAAAGGGAAACATATTTCTTATGGGCGGAAGCTTTGGCGGATATATGGCCCTGCTGTTACATGGCCGTCATGCCGAATACTTTAAGGCAGTAGTCGATATTTTTGGTCCATCCAACCTATTTTCGTTCATCGATTCCGTGCCTGAAGATTGGAAGCCAGTAATGGATCAGTGGGTAGGGAATCCGGAAAAAGATCGCGAGAAATTAATCGAGTATTCACCTAGTACTTACTTGGATTCCATGAATAAGCCAATGCTTGTCATACAGGGGGCAAATGATCCGCGTGTCGTCAAAGCGGAGTCAGATCAAATCGTCCAAGCCTTGAAAGAAAAAGGAAGAGCTGTTGAGTATATGCTTCTGGAAGATGAAGGGCATGGATTCTCAAAAAAAGAAAATGAAATGGCTGTCTATCGAAAAATACTAGCTTTCTTAAAAGAATTCACAGGAGTGACGGAAAACGTATAAGCAATGTTTAATTAAATGAGAAAAACCCTGCCTTTCATCATCAACATGATGCGGCAGGGTTTTTCTCATTTCTCATCTGTCAATCAATTTTGTATCATGAGCATTTCATCATAAATCAGGTTTTGTCTAAGGTCAGTTGCCGTTTTGGAGGATATTCGATCTTCTTCCACCATTTGCTGAATGATATCTCGTTCAATTTGCATTGCTTTCAACTGAAAATGACTCACGATTTCTTGCAGGCGGTTTGCCTCTCGTTCATTTAAGGTCGGGAATGGATTCAAGTACCGGTTATATCTTTGGATGACAAGCATCACTTCATGGCGATTTTCCGGTTCGGTTTGTTGTTTGATCAATGAAATGGCTTCCTTGGATGCTTCTTTTTGCGCTATACGGAATTCCTGGATCAGATCAGCGTTTTTATCCAAGGAATTCTCTAACTTTGCTTCCCATTTTTTATCCCATTTGACATTAAGCTTTTTCTTGAAAAGAATGGCCTGAATTGAAATCCATACTCTTTGCAGAAATGATTTTTGCACGTAGTTCAACGTTCTAGAAATATAGACCTTGTATAGCTCGAAGGCTGTTTCCGATATGGTTCCTTTATCGACTAATCCAGAAACGACTTCCAATTCCGTATTCGCTCCTAATTTGACTAAATCCTGTATCAACTTATGATCCGGTCTGTTCGTAATGCCTCGCTCCAAATCTATCAGTTGTTCATTCAAGTCATCCATCACTTGGTAAACGGCTTTCTGATTATCACTATTGGACTCTTTACTCAGCTGATGAATCGTTTTATTCAAAATGATTTTATGAGCTTCGTCAGGAGTTAGGCGTTCGTCTTCAGATTCATCCGGTGCTTTTACAAGTATCGGCAAAAGGACCGTGGCTAATAGGACGCTTAATAAAATTACGCACGCTGCGATAAATAATACTGTATTACGCATCGGAAATAAGGAGTCATCCGGCATGAAGTAAGGGATGGATAAAGCGGTCGCCAATGTGATGGTTCCATGAATGCCGCATACAGATGTCAAGATTGCATACCGAGTTCTAGTCACATTATCTTTGCTTGGTTTGTTGTCTTCCTGATGAATCCGCGACATGATGAATTGTTCTAATGGATTGACCCTATTCTTGGTGAACGTATCATGTAGGAAGTATACCCAAATAAAACGGATCACCAATAATAAAAGCACGATCAATACACTTATTCCGAAGAGGGAGCCCCTATTCAGGTTGGATTCAATTTCCTGATAGACGCTAGGCAGCATGAATCCTAATAAAGTAAACACAAGCCCATTCAATAGATATCCAAAAACTGACCAAATATTCGTTGATACAATTTGTAATTTGGTTGTCGTATTTTGAAGGCGGTCGCGCTCGATGCCATGAATGACACCTGCGGAAACTACTGCTAAGATACCGGAAACATGGACTTCTTCAGCAGCCATGTAAATGGCAAATGGAGTAATGACCTCCATCACGATGGACATCGGGATTTCCTCAAGTCCTTGAACCCGTAAAAACAAACGCAATTTAATGATTAAATAGCCTAAAAGAAGACCAACGACGATACCGCCTATCGCAACAAAAATAAAATTGAGCGAAGCATCTTTTATGGAAAAAACACCTGTCAACGCAGCAGCCAATGCCACTTTAAAAGCAACGATTCCCGCGGCATCATTGAAAAGGGATTCTCCTTCAAGGATCGGCAACATATTGCCCGGCAGCTTTAACCCCTTTGTAATCGATTGGACTGCCACTGCATCCGTAGGGGTAATGGTGGCCGCTAAAGCAAAAGCGATGGCCATCGGCATATCCGGTATCAGCCAGTGAATGAAAAACCCTCCAGCAAACACAGTCACAAACACAAGCCCAAAAGCCAGTAACAGGATAGGCTTACGGAGTTCAAGCATCTCTTTACGTGACGTATTTTTCCCTTCTGTAAAGAGAAGGGGGGCTATGACACAAATCATGAATAACTCCGAGTGGAAATCAAGCGATAAGTGTAACGGCAATAAGGAAAGTGCTGCACCGAAGGATATTTGGTATATCGGTAATGGGATGCGGGGCCATTTGGCATTCATTATTGTAGCGAGTATGGTCGTACCTAATAAACCGAGCATAGTTATCAAAAATGACATGAAATCCTCCTATCTAAATGTTAGTCAGGCTCAACTGATCCATTTATGAAAGGACAAAAAAACAAGGGTTCTTAAAGTGATGATCAATCCTTTAAAAATGAACCCCTACTTCATAAGTGTTGAATTATTTTTCAGCATCGACCTTTGTGTAAATAGACATATGCTATTAACATACCCGCGCACGTCTTCGTTAATCCTATCGGTAAAAATTTACGGATGACCATGCTGAGAGTATTAGGAAACCTACACGGATGTTTCCCTCAAGAAGTGATACAGGACAGCGTAATCGCTTATGCTTTGTTTGCTCTGTATACTCTATAACCAAGGTGATTTCCATACGTTAGAATGAGACGATAATGCTCCTGCATTATCCGGTCAACCGACTGGGGCAAAGGAACCAGTCGGCTATCGGAAAGAGGAGATTGCATAAGCTCCTCTAAAACTGTATTGGACTTCAGGATTTTAAGATTGGAAAAAGCATGTTGTTTCAAGGATGATAACCACTCGGCTTCCGTCAAGATATCAGTTAAATGATAAAAGGTGATCAGCTCTTTTTTTTGTTGAACGTCAAGACTTGCTTCAGCTGTCATATCAATGGTCAACAAAGTGCCGCCCGGTTTTAAGACCCTATGATACTCACGAAGTGATTTTTGTATATCCGTAAAGGCAGTGGTGGATTCTGCTATGATAAAATCAAAATGATCATTGTCAAAAGGCATCGCTTCGACGGAATTCGTGAACAGGTTAACTTTTACGTTTGATTTTTGGAATCGCATCTTTGCCTGTTTGATCATTTCTGGGTGTATATCAAGTGCAGAAACCTGACAATGAAACGTTTTTGCCAAATAATAAGAGGTCTGCCCCGTACCGCATCCAGCGTCCAGGATCAAGGAGGAACGATCTATTTTTTCTTGACTTAATAATTGCTTAGTGAGATCAAATCCTCCTGGATGCGCACCTTCCATTCCTATAAAGGCTAAAGCGTCTTGGTATGAATGATTCATGACAGATTCTCCTTTGTTGTTCTGTTTGGGTCATTTTATGCTTTAGAGCCAAAGAATGATAAGCGTTGGGTCTTTAATCCATACAGGCTAGTCCCCGGGTGCATAAGATGTAGAATCGATAACGAAGGGGAGTGTTGAAAATGGGATACCATAATTATTATCATAAATGCAGGCAAGGTGTAGGAAGACCAGTTGAAATCCGTACAAGCAGAGGGGCGGTTCATCGGGGAATCATCCATCAAGTCACACCAAATCGGGTTTACATCCGACCATTTGGCGGCGGGGGGGATTTGGGCGGCTTCGGATATGGAGGGTTTAATGCAGGATATGGATGGGGCGCAGCAAATGGATTTGCCTTTGGTGCAATCACATCTTTAGTCTTTCTTGCATTTCTGTGGTAATTGAATGATTCGATCATTAAAAAACCTGAAAAACCACTCAGGTTTTTTTATTTTGTTTTCATGTGGATGCCCTCTCGATTTCCATGTGATAAGGAGTATATATCGTCAGGAAGGATTCCGATACGTATAACATATCAGGGGAGGGTAAATGAACGAGAAGTTGGAAACAGCCGCAGCATTGGAAATGAAATTATTTCAGCTTTTCCTTAGTGAAATGGAGGAGCTCGAGCTCAGTGCGCAGGCGCTTGGAACGTTTTCTCCATTAATGGCCGATCATATGTGGCGTGAAGAATGCTATCATTTAATGAAACGTGTGGAAGCTACAAACGCTGAGATGCCTGATTGCAAACCTGCCAAGCCTAGGATGGTGGATTAAGCTATATATGCATAAACAAAGGAAGGGGCATTAGCGTGTTTTTTCATATACCTCCATGGATCAGACATACAGCATACTGGCGTGCTGAACGATCATAGTGCTTGGTGTGAGGCGGGAATTGGGGACCGTTATACTTTACACTAAATGCCTCTATCGAAATCATCGCAAAAAGAAATAGAGAAGGCTCATATTCGCGTGTCTTAGACTCCCTAACCAAGTTGTTGGCAATCAATACATCCAGGCATGCTCGTACAACCTTCTTATCCTATCCACATCAGCATAAAAAAAACGCCATAGAAGGCGCTTAACAAAGGCAGTCTCACTTTTCTTTATCGTGAAGTTTATCTTCATATTCGGTTTCAAGCATCCCATACAGACCATTCATCTCTTGTTCATCTGGGTCAGCCCCAAAATCATTCGTGATTTTTTTCTTTTTATCATCCATCTTTTCTTGTTGATACTGTTTCTTATCCAAACATATCACCTCCAATTACTAGTATTTCTACCTGGCAAAATAAATATACCTTCATGATTAAAAGGAGTGGGCTTCCAGTGAATGCGCGCAGCTTTCAATAGTATACCTTTCCATCAGTTAGCCTGCATTTCAATTTGCATCATTAAAAATGCTATTCTAAATAGTTATTACGCTAACTTTTTGTTAAACTATAAATATATAACCTAGAGATTACGGAGAGAGAATGTGAAGAAAAAACGTAAGAAATCAAAGAAGATAATTGTAATACTGGGCTTGGTTTTTGCATTTTTGGTCATGAAGCAGGTCATACAAAACCCATTTGACGGAAATGTTTCCACGTCGATACCTCCCCTGGATTCTTTCGCCAATGTGAAGAAGTATAGCCCCATCATCCATGCCGAGTTGGAAAAATACGGGCTTGAAGAACATACCTCGACATTGATTGCCTTAATGCAGCAGGAAAGTCGTGGGCGTGGTGGTGATCCCATGCAGGCATCTGAATCTGCAGGGCTTGACCCCAATACGATCGATGACCCAAACGAGAGCATAAAGTATGGCGTGAAGCATTTCAGAAAAATCAATGAATATGGCAATGAAAAGAACGTGGATTTCGCGACGATAATTCAAGCCTATAACATGGGCATTGGTTATATTGATTACATAGCGAAAAAAGGGGGCAAGCATACGGAAGAGCTGGCCAAACAATTTTCGATGATCCAAGTGGAGAAGGACCCTTCGCTCTATGATTGCGGCGGGGACAAGGATAATTTCCGCTATCCATATTGCTACGGTGATTATACATACAGTGAAAAAGTGACCAAGAACATTGAAGAGCTGGCAGACAGCATTTCAGCTCAAGCGGAAAGTGAGTAAGGACATCCCCATAATGGATTCAACTGTTTACAATCGACCTGCCTGCCAAGTTTTTGGCAGGTTTTTTTATCCCTCACGTATCATGGAAAGGAGGTCTTCTTGTTTATATAAATGGCCTGATTGTAAAATGGTTTGAGCAAGCAGCTCATCCATTGAATCCAATAAGTCGTTCAAAGCTTGTTGGACTGACCCATTTTCGAACACACTCAATGGGACGGGGAGCTCGTCCTCATCCAAGATAAAGCGGCCGCCATCAGGAAGAACCAATATATCAATGATCAGGTCTTCAAAAGTAACCATCTTGTCCTGAATGGTAGTATTTTTTACAATATTGAAATATGCACCTAAATATTGTCCTTGCTTGTTTCTCCATATGTATAAATTATAGGGGCGATGCCGCCAATAATAAGCAATTGTATAGCATCCTTTCGAGATCGTTAATTCGGTTTCCGGAGTATTCATTGTGAAAGCTTCGCCGACTTCGTGAAAAAGTACGACTTCATCTTCAGTGGCCGCTAACAAGAAGCAATGATGATCCACGGTTAAAGAGTCGTAGCGGATTTTTCTTTCTATCATTTCATCACGGTATTGAATGTCAGATGCAATCTTATGGCCCATCGTTCATCTTTCTCCTTATCATGCGATTTTGATTATGTATTTCAGTATACCCCTGAACATGTTTCGTTTCTAATCGGAGGGTATTCAGGAAAAGGAAGGAGGCAATATCAATGGGGTAGAGCATCGTCGTTATTAGAAGAAAAAAAGGAGACAGGATGTAAATTGTTATATCTCCTTTATAAGGGCATTTAAGGGGAACATCGTTCATTCTGTTTTTTAAAATCAATGATTATACGGGACCTTTATTGAGCTCAGTAAGCTTTGAATTAATGGCAAGGATTTTTGCATTGACGTTTGTAATTCCAAAGTCAGCTAATCTATTAGTGTGCATAACAAGATATGTTTCAGCCGTTTCTTTCGTTTCAAAAGTGTAGATTCCACCTGCTTCATTTGTTTCGGGACTTTCTGTCCAAATTTTCCATATGAAGCCTTCTTCTTCATTGATGCTTCTCGCTATATCGGAAAACGCCTCAGCCATTTCTTCTCCGAATGGTCCATTCATTTTAAAATCCACTTGTAATACGTATGCCATGGTCATACTCCTTCGGTTATTTTTATGGTTGTTAAAAGGATTCCGCTAAAATTTCCTTGGAGAAAAGAAGCTTCTCTTACAAGCAAGTTAAATACTGCTCCAATATAGTCCGGAAGCTCACTTGTGAACTTATCTAAATAAATCCTACTCGTTATACGCCAGTTTTAATGTATTTATATCAATTTTCTTCATTTGATACAGTGCTGTCATTACTCTTGCCGATCTATCGGGATCGGTGTCGTTTATCATATCCGTAATATTTTCAGGAATTATCTGCCATGAAACTCCAAATTGATCCTTTAGCCAGCCACAAGCTTGCGCTTTTTCATCTCCCCCTTGGGAAAGTTTTTCCCAATAATAATCGACATCTTCTTGAGATTCGCAATGGATGATAAAGGATATCGCCTCTGTGAATTTGAAATGCGGCCCGCCATTCAATGCGACGAATGTCTGCCCCTCCAGCTCGAATTCAATGGTCATTACTGTTTCCTCTGACATTCCATGGATTTCCCGACCCGCTTTTCCATAGTATGTGGTCCTGCCAATCTTCGAATTTTCGAAGATGGACGTGTAAAATCTAGCCGCCTCCTCAGCCTGTGTATCAAACCATAGATTTGTTGTGATTTTTAGAAGTTTGTTTTTCATTATTTTCTCCCATTCGTTTTCATGTTTTTGTGTACTTGCACTCTACATTTTCAGCAAAAAATGGGGTTTTGGAGATCATCCGTATAGAGAACAAAGCGGAAAGAGGACATGAGGATGCTTCCACAATAGGAATAGCCCCATATCCAAAGGGAAATGCCCCTAACAACATGCAGTTATCAGCTGCCCGTGTTGAATTGCCAGTTGATTCCGAACTTGTCCGTCACTTGACCGTATAATTTACTCCAAAATGTTTCCTGAAGCTCCATACCCACCGTTCCGCCTTCTTTTAAGCTATGAAAGATTGTTTGGATTTCTTCCAAATTACCCGAAACGAATGCGAGGCTGATGTTGTTGCCTTCTATAAATGGCATGCCAGGAAAAACATCGGAAAACATTATGTTGCTGCCGCCGATATTCAATCTTGCATGCATGACGAGATCTTTCGCTTCTTCTGGAAGTTTGTATTCAGGGTTGGGCGGAGTTTCCCCAAAGGTCATGAAATCCGTTGCTTCCGTTCCAAAAACCTCGGAATAGTACTTTACCGCTTCACGACAATTTCCATTAAAATTAAGATAAGCATCAACCGACATTTGTCTCACTCCTTTATTATACGTGCCATTGAATGGTGCCATTGCCAAGATATGATTGGCCGTTACATCTTTTTAGTCTCTGACGAAAAATTCTGGCGGTTCGATCCCTAGTGTCCTAAGATAGATGTATCCTTGCCCTCTGTGATGGATTTCGTTTTCCAAGCCGTATTGGAGCCTTGAAAAGTGGCTTTGCAATGGTCCAAAGAAAGGATCCTTTTCGATAACCTCTAGCGTTTCCTCCGTAACTTCCTGCCACAGCTTCCGCGTATCTTCTCTTATGGCTACACAGGCTGATATGAGATCCTCTTTAGTTGAAATTGCTGCAAATGAATCTTGAAAATCCCATACATGAAGAGCTATTCCACGGATATAGGCACTCTCGATGTTCATGATTTCTTTAATCATCTCTGCAAACGGACGAAGCTTGTCAGCCGGTGCATAGTGAAATAGCTCCTCTTCAGGAAAGGCTTCCACCACCCGCATCGTCAATCGTCTGTTTCCTTCCAATATCTCCAACAAGCCGTCTTTCTTAAGAACCATCCGCCCACACTCCCTTGTAAATGTAAATCAGTCTGTATAGATGTTCTGTGAAAAATCGGAAATACCTGCAAGATTTCCTTTATAATAAAAACAAATTTTCGTTACAGTTTTGGTCCATAAATGCCCCTGCTGCAATTTCCTGAAAACTTGAAGTGAATGGACCTGGAATTTGGTATAATCATGGAGGAGTCATTACAGGATTCTGCAAACAATATTCTATGATGGACGAAACATTACTCTAGGAAATGGGGCGAAGCAGATGATCAATCAAGTAGGTCAAATTATGCTATATGTAAATAACCAGGATGAGTGCATGAAGTTTTGGACGGAAAAAGTGGGTTTTAACGTAGTTGCCGATGAGGATAACGGACACTTAAGATGGATTGAACTAGCACCGACAGCTGAAGCGCAAACGAGAATTATCCTACACAATAAAAAATTGATCGCGAAGATGCAGCCTGAATTGAATCTACAGACGCCTTCGTTAATGTTTTTCGCGGAAGATCTTGATACATTATATAAACATTATTTGGATAAGAATATCAAAGTCGGGGAAATGGTCACGATGCCTTCCGGTAAAGTATTCAATTTTGCCGATAATGAGGATAATTACTTTGCTGTCATGGAAAAAAAGTGATACAACGATAAATCTTCAAAACGACTAGAACATCCATTTTAGTCGTTTTGATTTTTAAAACTTCACTCTTTCAGTCAGCTGGCCTTGGGCCAGAGGCAAGACCTGAGCTTTCAACCGTCAGGATCGGACGAATCGCTATGTCTCCATTTACGTATATTTGACAAGATAAGCGGAGCTGATCTTCAATTCCATTTTCCTCAAAGGATTTTTTTTCTTCATTCGAGATTTCAAGAAAATCACCTGCCAATACCTCTACCCTGCATGTCGTGCACTTACCCTTCCCGCCACAGCGATGGAGGATATTTACCCCGTTATCTTCCAATGCCAATACTACCTTTTTACCCATTTCAACTTCAAAAGTTCCTCGGTCATAAACCGTTACATAAGGCATTCTAACCCCTCCCACCATTTTAAGATGTTCACCAAAAATTCCCCTATTTATATCATTACCATTCCCATATGAACTAATAAAATGTGGCATCCAACCCGATTGAATGTAAAACGCAGAAAAGGAAAGAAAATCGAAGTGCCAAGCAGCCTTTCATTGGATGGATGAATAAATAGGCTGTGGAGACAAACATTAAAGACATGATTATTGCCGATCGATTGACATTTCCGGGTCAGGTTATATGATTTTATAAAAATGGGAATGAAACATTTAGTGGGGGGCGGTTAACTGTGAAGGATGGGAATTGCGATTTTTCACCGATGAAACAAATGTTGAAAGAAGATATTCGCCAGGTGATAGCGGCTTTAGAGGTTAATCTAGAGGCTATGAGTAATGAGAATGATTGCTTACTCGGGAATTTCGAAAAAATTAAAGAAAAATTTGCCTCCATTGATATGAAAGCTGCCACTTTTTATTTAAACTGCTATTTATCTCCCTTTACGGACAAATATCCTCAAATATCAATAGGTGTCCAAAATCTGTCTAATCGAAGGCATGGTGGATTAATTGTGATTGAGCGGCAGGATTCTCTGGAAACGTTAATTCAACCGGGCATTTCCATAGGAGCAGAGTTAACACATTCTTTACTGGAGTCGATTTTTTTTCCGGGAAATCCCCTTCATGATGGTGCAGTGCTGGTCAGTCATAACCATATCGCTTCGGCTGCAAATGTTCTTCCGCTCTCAGCAAGAACAACTGGGGGCAAAAAATTAGGAACGCGGCATAGAGCTGCTTTAGGCTTAACTGAACGAAGCGACGCGCTTGTATTGGTTGTTTCAGAGGAAACAGGCAGAGTATCCTTTGCGTTAAATGGAAATCTGTACCCCATCTCTAATCAGGGGGTACATTAACTAACGATTGTAAGTGAAGGGATCCTCACTAAAAAATTTTCATTTTTCAATAATGGTACGGATTAAAGATTTACGAATCGAGATCTTGAAATTCAGCTAATGCTTTGCCAAGGACAGGCGAAAGGCGATAAAATTGTTAACCCGGCCATTTTTACCGGGTTTTTGGTTGCTTTTTATATAAAAAAAGGCATATGATAAATGAGGAGATTCAATCAGATTAGATATGACATGAAAGAGGATTTTTACATGATAACCATTAAAAGCGAACGAGAAATACAGTTAATGCACGAAGCGGGTAAACTTCTTGCTGCGACGCATAGAGAAATTGCTAATATGATCAAACCGGGCATCACGACTTGGGAAATTGAAGAGTTTGTTGATCAATACCTGGCAGAGCATGGAGCAACGCCGGAGCAAAAGGGCTACAACGGGTATAAATACGCAACGTGTGCATCTGTGAATGATGTAATTTGCCACGGATTCCCGCAAAAGAAAGCCTTGAAAGAGGGAGACATCGTAACGATTGATATGGTCGTGAATCTTAACGGCGGTTTGGCCGATTCCGCTTGGACATATGCTGTCGGTCAGGTTTCAGAAGAGACGCAGCGTTTGATGGATGTAACCAAGAATGCTTTATATAAAGGCATCGAAGTTGCACGGGCAGGAAATCGCCTGGGAGACATCGGCCATGCAATCCAATCATATGCCGAGGGTGAAAAGTTTTCGGTGGTCCGCGATTTCACTGGTCACGGGATCGGTAAAACGATGCACGAAGACCCAACCGTCCTTCACTATGGCAAACCAGGTAAAGGTGCCCGCTTAAAGGAAGGTATGGTCATCACGATCGAACCTATGCTGAATGCAGGAACATGGCATATGAAAATGGATCAAGACGGCTGGACGGCGAGAACGGCAGATGGAAAATTATCCGCTCAATATGAACATACACTGGTCATCACGAAAGCAGAACCGATCATTTTAACTGAACAGTAAGCGCAAACGGCGGACCCGGATAGAACTCTTGGGTCTGTCTTTTTTTTGAACTCTCCCCATTTTCATACATCTTCGGTAATGCGCAAGAACGAGGAAGGCGTCAGCAGGTTTATTATCTTAAAAATAAGACGGCGGCAATAAGCTGGTCATTCATTACGGTACTGTAGGAGATACTGGATAGACCGAAAAAAAAGAAGGTAGTGTCTTTTCAAATGCGGATAAATTGAATGAATGAACGAGCGGATGAAAAAGGCAATGAAGGCTGTGGCTACCTGTATGAAGATGAATTTTTCCAGCTTGTCGTTCAATACAGGTATGATTCGGAAGAAGAGAGGAACACGACGCTTGAAAAGAGACAGGAAGTAGAGGATTTAATGAACGGATGTTTAAGCTGGGAGGGAAATGGTACGTGTGATGGCGGGGATTTAGGCAGCGGTACGGCTAACATGTTCCACTTTTTAGTATATTTGGTGAAAGCTGCACAAACCAGCCTTGATGAGCTTACGGATAACGACCTTCTGGTAGGAGTATATAGCTTTATTAAATCCGGAAGACGAGGAATCTTTGCCCTTATATCCAGAAGGTGCCGATATTGAGCTCATGTAAACGGTCATGGAAATATCTCGATTTGCCATAAAAATCTAGATCAATCATCGATTTTAAAGGAATGCCTCATTACTTAATTTCATAATATCCCACAAGCAACCTCGTCAGAATATTGTGAATTCGATCATCGCACCATGGAATGAGCCCTGAAAATTAGTACTTGGCAGTTAAGCATTAAAAACTTTACTATTATGTGGCAGCACAGGATAATAAGGGAGAAGGAAGAAATGTTTATTAGCATCATCATTAAAGAATATGAAGGAGGTATGGGAAGTGAAAAAAGGGGAAAAACCGTCTGCAACGGTAGAATCGGTCGGATTAAGCCAGCGAGAATTTTTAACGATTTTTTTACTCCATTCCTTGAAAATAAAAGCGAATTATCCACGGGCGATTCATCAGGACCTGAAAAATACGTTCACAGGGAAAGTGCATAGCTATGACTATTTATGTAAGATTTCCAATATGCTTGTAGAATCCAATCATTTATCCCTATACACGGATAAGGGCAGGAATTATTATCAGATCACTGAAAAAGGAATGGAGCTATATTCCTGGTATCAAGAGAATTTCCTTGAACGGTTTTCCGAAGTGAAAAAGGTTATTGACCGGTTCATGTTCGATTTGCGGGGGTCCGGTGAACATCCCCCTGTTACAAAAGAACTTCCTGAAGAATATCGATCGTATTTCTCGAAAATAATTTCCGTAAAGGACCTTGTCCGATACGTCACCTTAAAAGCAGCTTTCACAAAGAAGCCCATTTATATGGGGGAAATCGGCGAATTGCTTAAAAATCAGTTTGGCTGGATTGCTTCTAACGGCTATTTATACGATTTATCTCATGAAATGGAAGAGACCGGTCTACTTGTCGGCAGATGGGAAAGTGAAAAACGTACGAAACGGTATTTGCGAATTACTGATGAGGGTCAGCATCATTATAAACAGATTGCGGATTCGGCCGCCTTTCAAGTGCAGGAAATCCAAAAATACATGGCAAGTGTCGTTATGTTCTTAAAAGAAAAGTCATTGATGAAATGAAAGCGTACCCCATAAGATTGTATGGAAGATTCAAATTACAGGCTTATCTTGAATCATTCAAGGGTAAAACTCATTAAAAACACTTCATATCATGGGGGAATGCATAATGGTAGAAAAACACGATGAAATGGGCAGCATATTCAGTTTCATAAAAGGCCAAGTCGACAAACTGCCCATTTCCAATTCCAAAAAGAACAAAATGCTTGACCAACTCCTAAAACTTAAAACGATGACAGTCGATGCAAGGGAACCGCGAATTGCACTTGTCGGCAGGCGCGGCTCGGGAAAATCATCCTTGATCAATGCGATGTTTGGTCAAGAACGGCAATATGTCAGTTCTGTAAAATCCGGAACGGGTAAAGGGAAATGGCTTTGGTATCCGAGTGATGCCAATCCGAAAATTCGTCTATTGGACTCCCGGGGATTAGGCGAAAGTGAAGCACCGACAGAGGAATTCGAAGAAGAAACCCCATTGGAAGAAATAATGAAGGCGGTCACGGAAGAACAGCCTGATGTGTTTCTTTTCTTGATTAAAGCAAAGGAGGCCGACTCTCGGATTGAAGAGGATTTACAAGAGCTGAATAAGCTGCGTACAATCGTCAAGGAGAAACACCATTACGACGTGCCTGTCATCTGTGTGGTCACCCAAGTGGATGAACTGGATCCTCCGCATTATAAACAAGCACCTTTTGATGCCAATCCCAAGAAAAAACAGAATATTGAAGAGGCCATGCTGCTGGTGTCGAAGCGATTTGATGAAAATGACATTCCGCTCTTGAACATCATTCCGATTTGTTCTTATATTGATTTTGATGAAAACGGGAATATTGAATATGATATGCGTTGGAACATCGATTTACTTTCGGATTATTTAATCGAGGCCTTACCCAGTGAAGCGAAACTGAAGACAGCCAAGGCGATCCAGAGTCAATTCGTCAAGAAAAAATTTGCACGAACGATCGTAGGGACCTTTACGGCCATTGCCGGCATTATCGGAGCAGAACCGATTCCTTTTGCCGATTTTCCAATACTGACAGGAATTCAAGGCTTGATGATCGTGGTCATCGGTTTCATTGCCGATAAAGATATCAATACCAAATCGGCGAGTGAGTTCATTGCGGCATTAGGAATCAATGTAGGCATCGGTCTCCTTGTCAGGGAAGGAGTCAGGGCAGCGGTCCGCTTCATTCCAGTTGCAGGTATAGCCGTTTCAGGTGCGGTCGCCGGTGGAGTGACTTATGGCATCGGTCATGCTGCGATTGCCTACTTCGTAGAAAACAAAGATATCGATCAGGCAAAGAACGCTTATAAAAACGCCAACAAGAACTATAAAAATGAAGACGATGAATCTTGATAAGCAAATTGAAATCATAAACTCCACTAAAGTGATATGATAAAGGGGAGTTCTAGTGGTGAAGGGGTTGGTTTTACTGCTGGATGGTTCGGTAGATCGCTTATCATGGAAGGGGTGTTCTTCATGCTTTTTTTTCAATCACGGAAGCAAAAAGAGTATATACAAAAGTTGGAGGAAGCGATACAAGGCTTTGCAAATCGATCAGAAACGATCGATGCGACAAATGGTTTCCCTTTTGAGAATATTAAGGAATTAAAGGCTTTCGGCTATCCAAAACTAACGCTGGCAAAAGAGTATGGAGGTCATGGAGGGACACTGTATGATTTTCTTCTATGCCAGGAAAAAATAGCTCAATACTGCGGCCCCACATCCTTAGGCATTGGGTGGCACGTCGGAACGGTGCTGTCGTTAATGGAGAGGAAGCCGTGGGAAAAAGGAGTCATGGATGAATTGTTCCAAGAAGTGTCAGCAGGCGCCCTTGTCAATACGGCGGCCTCAGAGGCTGGAACTGGAAGTCCGACACGCGGAGGCCGGCCTGAGACGATCGCCATCAAAAAAGGCGAACAATGGATTTTGAATGGAAGGAAGACGTTTACGACCCTTTCTCCTGTCCTGGACATTTTTCTTGTGAGTGCATGGGTACCCGAGGATGAACTGGTCGGCACTTTCTTCGTTCATCGTGATCTAGTGGGTGTAGATATAGAAGAAACGTGGGATATGATTTCCATGCAAGGAACGGGAAGTCATGACTTGGTATTAACGGACGTCAGTTTACCAGAAAAGTATTATGTGCATAAAAGCAAGCCAGGTGAAAAACGGAAGCCCGAAGCATGGCTCTTACATATACCAGCCTGCTATTTGGGCATTGCAGTAGCTGCCAGAAATTATGCCGTGGAATTTGCGAAAACATATTCACCCAATAGCTTACCAGGACCTATAAGGGACCTTCCAAATGTTCAGAGGATAATTGGAGAAATGGAACTTGAGTTAAGTGAAGCACACCATTTCCTATATTCTGTAGCAGAAAAGTGGGAACAGCATCCAGACGAACGTGAAGCTTTAGCGAAACAATTGGGAGCCGTCAAATTATCCGTCGTCAACAAAGCGCTCTCCATCGTCGACAAGGCGATGAGAGTCGTTGGTGCCAAAAGCTTACAGCGGCAAAATCCGCTGCAACGCTACTATAGGGATGTGCGTGCAGGGCTTCATAATCCTCCAATGGATGATGCGACCATCACGATGCTCGCAAAATCGGCACTTTATTAAATAAATCGATGAATCTTATTGGCACTGAAATGGCTTGGTCGTTTCAGTGCTTTTTCCTGTTCATTTACACACACGAACCTTACCAATACAAGCTTCCCCGTTCCTTTTGACACCAGCCGTTTTTACTTCACATTCTGATAGTTTTACTAGCTTATCGTACTCTATCTTGTTATGATTTATGTACCTTTCTAAATCTTCGAAAAATATCGAAAGTCCGGTGAAAAATGAATCTCATGACAAAGGATTTGCTGATTAACTTTTTAATTATTCTTTTTCCGATCTTTTTGGCGCATGTAATCTATCTAGTGAAGTATGTGTACCGTTTGAAAGCTATAAAGGGCTGGTTCCTGGCCGTCTTTCCGATTCTTTCACTCGTTCTCTGTATGTTATTTCCAGTTGTTACGGAAGAGGATTTCGTTTGGGATCTTCGATGGATTCCTTTTATTTTAGGGGGGTTATATGGTGGTTACCGGTTAGGTATGATATTAATAGTGATTACCCTGCTTATTCGTTATTTAACTGGTGGGGAAAGTGGATTTTATGTAGCCTGCATCACTTTTCCGTTCATTGGCGTTTCCCTATTTTTCATTTCAAAATACTATCTGAAAATATCAGTCGCTAAGAAAATCGTCGTCGGTATAGCATTGACTTTTCTTGTCCATATTCTTACAGATTTTGTTTCGACTCAACTATTTGGCTTAACCATAGGGATAAGCTTATGGAAACAGTATTTTTTCATTCAAGTGATAGGAATCGTCATTGTCATCATCCTTTGGGAGGTGATCATAGCGAATTTCCAGGTGCTTGAAAAGTTAGTGAAAGCGGAAAAGTTGCAAATCGTTAGCCACCTTGCCGCAAGCATTTCCCATGAAGTCCGTAATCCGCTTACCGTGACCAGGGGATATATCCAAATGTTAAGTGAAGACGTATCCCCGCAAACCAAGGTGAAGTATGCAACTATTGCCTTGCAGGAATTAGATCGAGCCACTGACGTCATCAATGATTATTTGACGTTTGCTTCCATCTGTCCTGAAAATAGAGAGCGGTTGCGAATCTCCGCTGAAATCAAAGAGGTCGTGAATAGCATTAAGCCATTGGCAAGCAAGAATGGAATTGAATTGAAGGTATCCATTTTTGCCGATGAAGCTTACTATATCGTGGGGGAAAGCAAAAAATTTCAACAAAGCCTGTTCAATATCATCAAAAATGGAATTGAATCAATGTCTGAGGGGGTATTATCTCTCCATGTATTTCACGTTGCTGCGACCATCCAAATAAAAATTCAAGATCAAGGTATTGGAATGTCCCAAGAACAAATAGATCGTTTAGGTGAACCTTACTTCACGACAAAAAATACCGGAACGGGATTGGGAATGATGGTAACATACAGTGTAATCAAAAGCATGGATGGCATGATATACGTGTCAAGTGAACAGGGGAAAGGAACCTGCTTCTCTCTTAACCTTCCGATTCATTCCTACGAATCCAATTAATATCCTTGTAAATTGACGGTTTTACGCGAATACATTACAATTTACTCAATCTACCAATTTTTTGAAACGATTCAATCATGCATTTGATACCTAAGGGAGATGATGGAATGAAATCGCTTACGGATGGGCAAATCATTTGGGAACCGACTAATGAACAAATCGGGCAAACGGTATTGGCTCACTATATGAAATGGTTAAAGGAAAAGAAAGGTTTAACATTTCAAGCTTATCATGAATTATGGAAATGGTCGGTTGATGAATTGGAGGAATTTTGGGCTTCGATTTGGGAGTACTGTGAGGTAAAAGCCGATCGGAAATACGATGCCATTTTATCAGAGCAATCAATGCCTGGTGCGAAGTGGTTCGAGGGCTCCAGGCTCAATTATGCAAAAAATGCATTAATGAATGAACAAGAAGAGAAAACGGCCATTTTTTTTCGTTCCGAGCACATCAAACAGAAGGAGATCAGCTGGAAGGAGCTTAAAGAACAAGTAGCTTCTGTCGCTCATTCATTAAGGAAGCTAGGCGTGAAATCCGGGGACCGGGTGGCAGCCTATATGCCAAATATACCTGAAGCCGTCATCGCTTTCCTGGCAACGGCAAGCATCGGTGCAATCTGGTCGAGCTGTTCTCCTGACTTTGGGGCAAGAAGTGTCATAGACCGCTTCAACCAGATTGAGCCGGTTGTATTACTGGCGGTTGATGGATACCAGTACAATGGAAAAGTATATGATAAAACATCGGTCGTTTCACAGCTGAAAAAAGAGTTGGTCACTGTCAAGCATACCGTGTTGGTTCCTTACATAGAAAAAAAGATTGTGGATATGGAGCCAGCTGATAGCATTCCATGGGATGACCTCCTGAATGAAAAGGCAGAACTCTTTTTTGAAAGCGTTCCCTTCGATCACCCGCTTTGGATTTTATATTCTTCAGGTACAACGGGGATGCCCAAACCAATTGTACAAGGGCATGGCGGAATCGTACTGGAGCATTTTAAATCAACAAAACTGCATCAGGGCATGACTTCAGAGGATACAGCTTTCTGGTTCACGACGACAGGCTGGATGATGTGGAATCTCCTGATGGGTGGGTTGCTTAATGAAGCGACGATCGTCCTTTATGACGGCAGTCCTTCTTTTCCGAATCCAGAGGTTCTATGGGAGCTGGCTGAAGATACTGGCATGACGTTCTTTGGAACGAGCGCTCCATTCCTTACTAATTCGATGAAATTAGGCATCAAGCCAATGGGGAAATATGATTTATCGAAATTGAAGGCTCTTTTCTCCACTGGAGCCCCTTTGTCGGGTGACGGCTACAAATGGGTATATGAGAATGTCAAGAAGGATATCTGGCTCAGTTCATCCAGTGGCGGGACGGATGTCTGTGCCGGATTTGTTGGTGGCGTTCCGACATTGCCAGTACGAATTGGAGAAATACAGGGCAGGGCGCTCGGTGTTCGCGTCGAAGCCTTTGACGAAAAGGGGCAATCATTGATTAATGAAGTAGGTGAATTGGTTATTACCAAGCCGATGCCTTCGATGCCGTTATATTTTTGGAATGATCCAAAGGGTAAAAGATATCATGAAAGTTATTTCGATACGTATCCTGGCATTTGGAAACATGGTGATTGGATAAAAATTGACGAAAAGGGAAGCTGCATCATTTATGGCCGATCCGACTCGACCATTAACCGTTCCGGAGTCCGAATGGGTACTAGTGATATTTACCGGGTCGTGGAAGCGATTGATGAGGTGATGGAAAGCCTTGTCATCGACAGGGAGGTGCTAGGGCGCGGCTCTTCTTTGCTGCTTTTCGTCGTCCTTAAGCCTGGCAGTAACCTAGATTCAACCTTAATAGCAAAGATCAAGGAGCAAATCAAAGGACAATTGTCTCCTCGCTTCATCCCAGATGAGATCCATGCCGTTGAACAAATCCCTAAAACACTGAACGGAAAGAAAATGGAAGTTCCGATCCGTAAAATGTTGTTAGGCTTCGAGATGGATAAAGTGGTGAATGCTGACTCCATGGGCAACCCTGAATCCCTTCAATTTTTCAAGGCTTTAGCCAGGGCGTTAAACGAGAAGAAAATATTCTGATAGTCAAGGCGGGGCAAAGGCTCCGTCTTTTTTACATATTGCCATGCGAATTTACAGCTATCGTGTTTTGTAACTCCCATCAACCTGTTGTAAGCGGATATAGATTCAACTATACTTAAGTTAACTTCGAATACCATCCTATTAAATGACTTCACCGTATTTTTCCCCGCGTTTAACCGTGCGTATTTTCAATCATCCATGATGTAGAGGGAAACGCAGGATATGCTTTTTACCAACTTGGAACAGCCTACGGACAATCATGTAACAAGTCGCTAAAAAATCCTTGATGATTGATACTAGCCATTAGAAGCACCTATACATGCATCTGAAAATTGCCGTAGTATACCTCGACATTGCCGAACAAACCAAACATTGAAAGGGGAATGCCAATTGAAAACGCGATTGACTGAAATGCTGGAAATTGACTATCCGATTATTTGCGGGGGGATGTTTCAAGTTGGCCGGGCGCCGCTCGCAGCTGCCGTATCCGAAGCAGGCGGACTCGGCATCATAACCTCGAAAACACAGGAAACGCCTGAACGTCTTCGTGATGAGATACGGAAAGTGAAATCCATGACGAAGAAGCCCTTCGCCGTGAACCTCAATTTATTTCCAAGCCAAACGGCTACGTCAAATGCTGACTTCATTGACATTTTAGTGCAAGAAGATGTGAGAATCGTCGAAACGAGTGGCAGAAGTCCAGAAGGATTAATGCCAAAGCTTAAAGAGCACGGCTTTATCGTGATCCATAAGGTAGCAAGTGTCAAAAATGCGATTTCTGCAGAGAAATTAGGTGTCGATGCCGTAATTATCGTTGGAAATGAAACTGGCGGCCACCCCGGTATGAGCGATGTAGGAACGCTTGTCATGCTGCCTAGAGTCGTTGACTCCGTTTCGATACCCGTTATCGCAGGCGGGGGCTTTTCAGATGGCAGAGGCCTCGTTAGCGCATTGTCCTTGGGGGCTGAGGGGATTGTCATGGGAACTCGCTTCATGGCCACTAAAGAAGCGCCCATTCATAATAATGTAAAAGACTGGATGGTAGCAGCAGATGAAATGGATACAGTCGTCATCCAAAGAAATATAGGAAGTCCGTCACGTGTAGCTTTGAACGCTGTCAGCAAGGAAGTGGACCGACTCGAAAATGAAGGAGCCACGATAGAAGACCTACTACCGCTCATAACGGGGCAAAGAAGCAAGAAGGTATATTATGAAGGCAATTTGGACGGAGGGATCTGGTCGTGTGGACAAGCCGTCGGACTGATCAAGGAAGTATTGACTGTCGACGAGTTGATCAAGCAAATCGTACATGAGGCAAATAACTCGCTCGAATTCATCCAAAATCGGCTTGAATCGATCCGTACTGACGCATAGGTTTCAGGGGATTATACCGTTTGGAGTCAATGACAATCATCTTCATCAATTAGTGAACCGGGATTGGAATGCAAGGGGGTGAATCATATGATTTGGGCATTCGTCATTTTATTTTTAGCTGTATTTACGATGGGACTCATCGGGACACCATCATGGGGGCCGTTCATCTTGATGTTCCTTTTTTTGGCTTACCTTTTCAGGTACTACTACTATCACGTTCTTTTTGGGAAAAATGCAGATACAATCAAGCATTATTTAAGGAAATCAAAAATCCCGTATTATCGCTTCATTTACGAGCTACTATACGGTAATGAAGCAGAAGCGGAAAAAACAATGAATCGCATCAAACAAAAAACAGCCAAAAATCACGCAAACGTCATGCTCCTTACTAAGCAAGAAAAGTACAAAGAGGCAAAAACACTCTTATCAAAAATGAAGGATAACAATTTCAAATTCTATTATGGTGCTGTCATATCCCTTCACGAGGGTAACCAACACGCCTACAACGCCTATAAAGAACAGATCGAGGATAACGTATACCTCTCCTGGCTTAATGCAGAGGAGTACGTCCTTGAAGGAAACACAAATGAGGCAATAGAAATAATGGATAAACAGATAAAACACTTAAGAGGCTTGAAATTACTTTCTGCCGTACATTACAGAGCTTCAATGATTCAGGATGTATAAATGGACGATTTCTCTTATGACAAATGGCGAAGAATATTTCGGTTGCACCCAGAATTTAGACAATGCATAAGTCAATCTGGTAATTGAAATGTTAAATCGCTCCCTTGATCTATCCACTTACTGCGAAGAAACATCAGCGGGTAAAAACCTTCGCAAGTTTTTTTAGACCGCTACATGAGATTGGTCCATGGCTAGCCTATAGTCAAACTATCGTTACAGACTAATTTGGACGTATTCATGCAAAAAAGGAAAAGTATGTATTTGCAGACAATTCAAAGACACATATATAGGAAAAATTCAAGAAAATGGAGGGTGAAATGGAAAAGTTTAGTGAGTTTATTAAAATTTCAAAAAAACTAAATGAGATTGGGATTATTCCTTTATTAATGGGTTCAACTGGTTTAGAAGTCCTTACAGGATTAAGCTGGGATGCTCAAGACGTAGATGTTCATGTTCCTGGTGACAAAAGAGGATGGGAAGTACCGTCTGAATCATCTATACATAATTGGCATGATATTTTAAGAACCATGAATTCAATGGGATACAGTTTGATAGATCTGCATGAACATGAGTTTACCAAAGAGGGGTTATCAGTTGAGTTTGGTATTATTGATACTTTGCCAACCTTTGCAGGCGTACAATTAACGGATTTAGAAATGCATCAAATGGAAGACGTAAAGTTTTATCTACTTAATCCCGAACAATATTTACGTGTTTACGAGGCTTCAGCTAAAGATAGTTATAGAGCAGAAAAAAATAATGATAAAGATAGTAAAAAAATTGATTTCCTAAAAAGGCTAACCGAAATTGATCGATAAAGATTTCAATAATTTTCATCGGACAATTTTTAATAGTGGAACCACACAATTACATGAAGGGTCTATAACGCGGCTGATTGGATAGCTAGGCTTTGAGGATCTATGTTATTTTCGAGTCATATCAAGCGATTATATTTAAGTGATACTTATTTATCAATTGACCAAAATATGTACACTAGAACATATCTAGAAACCTAATCATGTTCCTTTTTTCATTATCATCCAGACTTAATAGCTTATTCAGTCATCGTAAGTAAAGATAGATCACGTTGGGTGTCGATTGAAGGTAGATCTCATGCAATCTCTTATATCGTAGTACTTTTCAAGCGTTAAGCGGATTCATTGAATAGACGGCTGACCAGGTCATTATACAAACGGAGACAATACGTTGCAGCAAACAGAAGATTATGTGTTTTTAACAGGTAAGCGGAGCCTTATAGTGATAAATAGATGAATTGTTCGGCAATGTTGTTTTATTTATATAACTTTATCAGAGTGTTAACCCGTGATTTTTCTCATTTTGCCATTATTTTTATATTTCAATATAACATTATAGCCATGATTGCGGTTTGATTGGCGGTGGGGTGCTTTATCTTTTTACGAAACAAACGAAGATTTATACGAATTCCCTGTCTAAAAATGCTGAGCTCACTAATGAAAGTGAGTATGGTAAGAATTATGATTGGCCAAGTGCTTCTGAAGATAGCGGCATTCCAGCTAGCTATGAATGGGCGATTAAAGCGAATGGTTGGAATAAAGGAGAAAGAGAAGGGGCTTCCATTTTTTATACAAAGGGCGACCATAAGATCGATGTAATATCTGCAACCAAGAAACTGGATATCATTAGAGTGAAATGATTAAGTTTTTTAACCATAAATAACAATGGATTGAATCACAATATTCAATCCATTGTTATCAGAAGTTAACTGATAATTAAAAGGATTAAATAACTAATGTACCGGAGCTTATTAAAATGAATTAGTAATAACATGTAAGGCAATACACTGAAAATAAAGATGTTACAAAAAATAAGCTTCAATCAGTTAAACGAGCTTAAATAAAGTTTACGATTGATTATGTAATCAGATTAAAATGAACTATTGGTTCAGTTGTATCAAAAATCAACAGATTGTCTCACTGAGTTAAGTATTCTTGAGTTATGAGATATTATTAAAGTTCAAAATATAACTTCCTATAATATATATTATGTAAACTAGAATAATGTTGAGTTGATTAAATTCCTTCCGTGACTATTGCTTTCTCCTTTCGTATACAATAACACGATAAAAAAAGCCCTACAATGGGCTTACATACTTTAAAGGGTTTTGTTTTTCTTTTATTATCGGTGCACCTTTGTATTGTTCAAATGGAATAATATAAAAACTACAACTTTGTTTAACGGCCTCTATGATAGGAGATTTCTAGTTATAATAACTTTAATTATTTATAAAGTTTTCGTCTAGTGCACGCTCATTTTTTTCGGTGCTTCTATTTTAAATTTGTTTGTTAATGCACCAAGCTTTTCAATTTCAATTGTCACTTGATCGCCATCTTTTAAATAAATTCTTTGATCTTCACGATAACCGAATATTACTCCTTCAGGTGTTCCTGTTAAAATGATGTCCCCTGGATTTAATGTCATATGTTCTGATATATAACTTACAATTTCATTACATTTAAAAATCATATCTGATGTATTTGAGTTTTGGCGAACTTTTCCATTTACTGTTGCCTTAATAGTTAGTTGATTTGGATCTCCTACTTCAGTACTTGTTACTAAATATGGACCCACAGGGCAAAAGCCATCACAGCTTTTCCCTAACAGCCATTGGTGTGTACGAAATTGCAAATCTCGGGAGGATAAATCGTTGGAATTACAGTATCCAAATACGTAGTTTAATGCTTCGTCTTGCCCAACGTTCTTTGTTTGCTTTCCAATTACTATAGCAAGTTCTGCTTCATAATCATTTTCTTTTGAATTCAATGGCAGGTTAATAACTTCATTAGCAGCAGCAATCGTATTATTATACTTATTAAATAGGATAGGAAAATCAGGCAAAGGCATATTGGATTCCTCAGCATGCTTTTTGTAGTTTAGCCCTACACAAATAATTTTCCCGGGTCTTGGAACAGCCGGTCCATAAATTAAATCATTTTCTTCCATAAATAATCCCTCTTTATAATTTGCAGCCGCTTGTTTAATTAAAGATTCTAATAGAGGTATCCATCTCACACTATCATTTATAATTTCCTCTATTTTATTTGGAAATTCTACATTGAATAAAACAGCTGTTTTTTCAATATGTAAAACACCATGATTTGTCTTTATCCCTACCTTTAATTGACCATTTTCTTTGAATGTTAATAATTTCATTATTCGTTCCCCCATTTTCATGAAATTTTGCAAACTTTGAAAATAACTGATTGAATAACTAGCTAACTATTTTTCCCATTCACAACTCCCCCATCTATCATAAATGGAGTGCCCATCATAAATTTTGATTCATCACTTGCCAAATACAAGGCGCCATAAGCAACATCAATAGGTTTACCTAAATCACGGCTTAGTTGTCTTTCCTTAATTTTAGCTATGGCCGCTTCAGGATCGGACTCCTTTGACAAATAATCTTCAACAAATGGAGTATAAATCGTTCCAGGCATTAAAGCATTTACTCTTATGTTATATGGCGCATAATCTACTTGCATTGATCTGGTTAATGATAGTATGGCTCCTTTACTGGCAGCGTAGGAAGCTCTGTTTGCTAAACCTATTTCTGCTATGCAGGAAGACATATTGATAATGGATCCACCTTTATTTTCCATCATAAAAGGAAGAACAGCCCGAGAAACCAAGAATACGCCTGTAACATTAACCTCGAACACTCGCTTCCATAACTTTATATCTATTTCATGCAATTTCCCTACACCGCTTATCCCTGCATTATTAAAAAGAATATCGAGTGTCTGATATATATTACTTATCTCTTTCACCATCTGGTTTACACTGTTTTCATCCGTTACATCAACGTTAATAAATATGGAATCCCCATCAATTTGTTCTATCTCTTTAACCGTTGGATTCCCCCAAGATTCATTGAGATCTGCAACAATAACCTTCGCGCCTTCTTTCGCAAATAATAAAGCAGTCTCTTTTCCAATACCAGAGCCTGCCCCGGTGATAAGGGCGATTTTATCTTTCAATCGCATTGATTCCCCTCCTATCTTAATGGAAAAAAATAAATGATCCTCAAAAAAGAGATTTGATTAAGATCCTTTGACGAAGACTGTCTTAATGGCTGTATAGAATTCAATGGCTGATTGACCTTGTTCCCTTGAATGAGAGCTTGATTGCTTAATCCCTCCAAAAGGTGCCTGCAATTCTACCCCTGCACTTTCTGCGTTTATTCTAACAAGTCCAGCCTCAATGTTTTCAATGAAATTGAGCATTTTTTGTATATTAGTAGTAAAAATAGACGCACTCAAACCGAATTTAACATCGTTCGCAATATGAACGGCGTCTTCCATTGAATCTACCTTTATTAATGCAAGTACTGGTCCAAAGATTTCCTCTTGAGCGATGGTCATATGTTTATCGACTTCATCAAATATTGCCGGTTCAATAAAGTAACCATTTTCTCTCCCTTCATCCAAGAGACGATTACCGCCGAAAAGGAGTTTAGCACCCTCCTGTTTTCCTTTTTCTATATAATGTAAAACAGTATTTAATTGACGTTCACTTACACTCGGTCCCATCCATATTCCTGCATCTAATCCATTACCAATTTTGATCTCCTTAACTTTTGAAATAAGCTTTTCCTTGAATGCATCATAAACTGTACTATGGACAATGACACGACTAGTAGCTGTACACTTTTGTCCTGTTGAACGTAAACCTCCGCTAATTGTCGCTTCTACTGCCAATTCTAAATCGGCATCTTCCGCAACAATAACCGGATTTTTACCACCCATTTCAAGCTGGTATTTTGCTCCTCTTGCTAAAGCCGCTTGACCTACCGCTTTTCCCACTACATCGGAACCTGTAAAGGTAATTCCATGAATATCTGCATGGTCAGCTATTCCTTGACCAATAAGTGAACCTTGACCTGTTACAAAATTGATTACTCCATTTGGAATCCGAGCTTCATGGAAGCACTCAATGATTTTTGCTGCAGTTGCTGCAGCTTCTGTTGCCGGCTTAAAGACAACGGTATTGCCATAAATAAGCGCAGGGGCTATTTTCCATATAGGAATGGCGACTGGAAAGTTCCATGGCGTAATCACACCAACAACACCAAGAGGTGAACGTGTGGTAAACATAAAAGCGCTTGGATCGGATGATGGAATGACATCACCAACTTTTCGCATCCCTTCACCGGCATAATACCGTAAAATGGCAACACCACGCGCCGTCTCTCCTTTTGCTTCAGGGAGTGTTTTCCCCATTTCACGGGTCATCATTTCTGCAATTTCATCTATTCGTGTTTCAAGAATATCCGCTACTTTAAATAAATAGCTCCCTCGTTCAGCACCCGAAAGCTCCTTCCATTGTTTTTGTGCTCTCGCTGCTGATTCCACCGCTTTATCAAGCACTTCTTTTGTAGAGTTTGGAACATAGGCGACTATTTCATTGAACTTTGCTGGATTAATATTTTTTTCCACTTTTGAGCTCTTGGAAGCTTCCCATGAACCGTTTACAAAATTTAGGATCATTTTTACATCTGCACTTGTAACCATCTATAACCTCTCCTAGGAAATAAAATATTTTGGATAGTTGCTTATATTTGAACTAGTTTACTGCTTGATTTATTTGCACTTTTACAACGTTATTTAATTTCCCAATGCCGGGAATTTCAATTTCAACCCGATCTCCATCTATTAATGTAAATTCATTTGGAGGTACAATACATGATCCAGTTAATAATACTGTTCCAGGAAACAGGATATTATCTCTTTTTAAATAGTGTACTAACTCCTCATATCGACGTTTCAGCTGGCTTGTATTCGCAAATTCCTCAAATAAAAGTTTTTCGTCACGGAAAATCCTGCAAATAATATTAAATTGGTAAGGATCGAGTACCATATCTGCTGGAAGAATCGCCGGACCAATTGAACAAGAGCGTGCCCAAATCTTTGCTTGCGGCAAATAAAGTGGATTTTCTCCTTCTATATCCCGGCAGCTTAAATCATTCCCGATTGTATACCCAATAATTTCACCATCACAGCCCAGCACTAAACCCAATTCAGGCTCCGGAATTTGCCAATTTGAGTCACTTCTTAGGAACAGTTCCTCATTTGGTCCCATGGTCCGATCCTTAGTTGATTTAAGAAAGATTTCTGGTCTTTCTGCGTCATACACCTTATCATAAAAAGTTATGTCGTCTAATTTTCCATTTGTCGTTTCATAATTACGAGCTTCCTTACTTTTGTGATAAGTTACTCCCGCTGCCCATACTTCCGGTGACTCGATTGGCACCGCCAAATCCAGTTCCTCCAGTTGTTCAATCAAAGGTAAGCTGTCATGAATTAACTCGTTTAATAGGTCAACAGTTTTTATACTTTTATTCTTTGCTTGTTCAATTAGCTCTAGATAATCGTTATAAGGTAATGAGTAAACATTGCCTTTTTCTGTTATGGCTGCTAGGGATATCCTTTGTGATGGTTTTTGTAAATAACGAATAATCCTCAATTTAATCCACCTCATATTTTAGTCAGTTTATTTATGAAAAAATTGTAGGAATCCATAAAGAAATTCCAGGAACAAAGGCAATTAACATCGCAGCAATAATTAATATCATTAAGAAAGGGATGCTGTGTTTAATAAAGTCTTCTACTTTTGTTCCAGTTATGGAACAAGTAGTAAACATGATTGTCCCTAACGGCGGTGTGAGAGTCCCTATACTTATACATACAATAAAGAAAATCCCAAAATGAACGGAGTCTATACCATATTGCTCGAGCATTGGCATAAATAAAGGGGTTAATATAATGATAGAGACATTCCCTTCAACAAACATTCCTACAATTAATAGGAAAATAAGAATGATAATAAAGAACATCATTGGAGAAGAAATATAATCAGCCATAAGTACTGTCATTTGCTGAGGTACTTGCTCTAGAGTAAGTACCCAGGCAAATGCTGAACCTGCTGCAATGATAATTAATATGGAAGCAGCCGTATATACTGTCTCCACCAGTGCATTTATAAGTTGTTTTAATGTCATCTCACGATAAACAACTAAACCAAGAAATAATGCATAAAAGACGGCAATAGCTCCGGCTTCTGTTGCACTAAAAGCACCGAAACGAATGCCTCCAATAATAATAATTGGCAATAGCAGTGCAAGTAATGCATCCTTCAAAGAAACGAAAAATTCTTTTGCGGAAAATTTCTTCTTGTTTTCCGTTTCAAGATTATACTTTTTTGCATGAAAATGTACGTATATCATAAATATTAAACATAGAACAAGCCCAGGCAAAATACCTGCCAGAAAAAGTTTTCCAATAGACACATTTCCAACATATCCATACATAATTAACGCTATACCTGGAGGGATAATAGGTGTAATTAAAGAAGTCGCAGCTGTTAAAACGGTTGCATAAGATTTGTCGTATCCTTTTTTAACCATCTCAGGAACCAATATTTTAGATTGCATGGCAGCATCAGCAATATTTGAACCCGAAAGCCCACCCATTAATGTACTGAGCACTACATTTACTTGGGCCAAAGATCCGGGCAAAGGTCGAGTAATCACTTCTGCAAATCTAAGCATCCTCGAAGTAATACCTGTGTAGTTCATCAATACACCCGCTGTCATAAAGAAAATAATAGCCAGCAGAGGGACGGATTCGATTCCACCTACCATTCTTTGAATAAGAACTGTACTTGAAAAACTGTCATCAAACAAAAAGTAGATGGAGGTACTAACTATTAAGGCAAAAGCAATGGGGACGTTTAATAGAAATAGAACTAAAAGCACACATAATATTACTGTTATGACCAAATTAGGATCCTCCTCCTCCATTCTCAGACTGAGAAAAGTTAGATCTTGTTAATTTTCCAGTAAAATGGATTGCTGTCAGCAGCCCTCCTAACGGAACTGCAATATCAATAAATCGGTAGCTTAAACCAAGCACGGGGGTCAATTTATTTTCAGCATGAGAAGTTAAATCTAACCCGAGATACATTAATACATAAATAAGGGCATAGTATATTGCAGCAGCTCGAATAATTTCGCTGAGAATACGTAAAGGCTTTGGCATCTTTTTTACAAAGTAATCAACCCCTACATGGCCGTCACGCTTCATTGCAGAACTAATTCCTATAAAAACCATCCAAATAAATAATCCTAAAGTAATTTCTTCCGCCCAAGATATCGGGTTATTTAACACAAAACGGAAAAAAACATTCAGACTGGTAAATACAATAATTCCCGCGAGTGCAACAACCGCAATGATATCATCAATATCTTTTAACCACTTAATAACCATCTTTTTTGCTCCTTTATCAAAAAATGAATACAAGCTTAATTGACCATTAAGTATTTCAGCTTAAAGAACATGGTAGGTTTTTATTTTTATGATGGTCGATTTTCCAGTAGCATCTGTATTCTTTCATAAAGGCCCGGGGTCCAAGAAGGAAACTTATCATACACATCCTGCACTTTCTCTTTAAAAGGTTCAATGTCAACTTCATGTACTTCCACTCCCTGTTTTTCGAATTCCGCCAACACTTTTTTATCATCTTCTTCCAAAACGTCCCTTGCGTATTCCCCTGCCTCATCACCTGTTTCCTTGAGCATTTGAACAACTTCATTTGGAAGTGAGTCCATAAAATTTGTCCCTGATATCCAAGCAGTAATAAATTTCTGATGCCCTGTTAAAGAAAGATGCTTTGATACTTCGTGCGCCTTTACTCCTTCTAGTACGGGAATCGGGTTTTCTGCACCATCAATTAATCCTTGTTGCAACGAAGTATATAAATCGCCTAATGGGGTAGGAGTTGCTGCAGCACCTAAAGCCTTAAATGTCGCAATAGACATTGGATTATTAGGTACTCTAATCTTCCTGCCTTTTAAATCTTCTGGTAAGGATACCTTTTGATTACTTAAAAGATGCCTTTCACCATATACTGTGTTTGTTGATACGATACTAATTTCTTTCTCATGTAAATCACTTTTTATTTCATCAAACCAGTCTGTTGTAGTTAAGTATAATAATTCATCAAAACTCTCAACTAAATAAGGCGCATTCATAATTCCTGTATCTGGAACGTAGTCCATCAAAAAGTCATAACCAACCATTGTAATCACATTGCTCCCCATTGTTGCCTGTTCAAGCACATCCTTTTCGGAGCCCAATTGGGAACTCGGGAAAAGTCTTAGTTCAATTGCCCCATCGCTTCGTTCCTCTACTAATTCCTTCCATTTTACTGCGAGTTTATCAATAGGCTCCCCAGGTTGATTTCCATGTGCAATATTAATCACCAACTTCTCCTCAGATTCATCTGATGCAGTTGATGAACATGCAGTCATAGCAGCAATAAAGAACATTGAAACAGTAGCTAACATCAACTTTGTCATTAGATTGATTCAAGCCCCCTCTTCCTCCAAATTTATTTCAGCAATGGATGTAAACTTGCTTCGGTATTTTACTTATTATTCTGAATTAAAAAGTCGGACCTATTCTCCATATCCCAAAGTCGTGTTGCTTTAGTATTTCAGCCTTCGTCAACTTGCCTGAGCTTACTAAACCAATCTCATGTAAAATTCTTTTCCCGACCTCTTCAACCGTCTCTTTTCCTTCTATTATCGTCCCCGCATTCAAGTCCATATTATCGCCCATCTTCTCGAACATAGAGGTATTTGTAGAGATCTTTATAACGGGGGCTATCGGCGACCCTGTTGGAGTGCCTCTTCCTGTCGTGAACAATACGACTTGGGCCCCGCCTGCAACCATTCCCGTTAGCTGCTCTATATCATGGCCTGGCGTATCCATCCACACTAAGCCTTTCACTTTCGGCTCTTCTGCATAATCAATCAATTCATTTAAAATGCTTTTCCCCGATTTATTTGCTGCTCCCAAAGACTTTTCTTCTAATGAACTTAACCCACCCGCAATATTACCGGGACTCGGGTTACCTGTTCTAATGTCGACCCCCATTTTAATCGAACGGTTTTCCATAGCATGAATGACTTCATATACCCGTTTGGCGACCTGATCATTTGCCGCTCTTTTTGCAAGTAAATGTTCCGCTCCAATTAATTCTGTTGTTTCAGCTAAAATTGAAGTTCCACCTAATTCAACGATCATATCGCTAACTGAGCCAACAGCAGGATTAGCTGATAAGCCTGAGCAAGCATCCGACCCCCCACATTCTGTACCAATAATTAACTCGCTAAAATTGCACCACTCTTTCATTTGAGTAGATGCTTCTTGAACTAATTTTGCTGCAGCTTTAGCACCTTCAGCAATGGTCGACAATGTTCCTCCATGATCTTGAATAGAAATACTCTCCACAGGTTTTCCGCATTTAGCAATCTCCGTAGCTACGCTTCTAGCTTGGTGAGTTTCACATCCTAGCCCTAAAACTATTACACCATAGACATTTGGATTTTTTCCTAATCCTACATAGGTTCGGAAGGTTTGTTCATAATCCACACCAACCTGTGCACAACCATGCTGATGAATGAAAGTAACCGTTCCCTGGACAAGTTCTGTTATACGCTGGGCTGTTTGGGTTGCACAAGTAATCGTTGGCAAGATTAATACATGATTACGAACACCTACTTTACCATCAGGACGGCGATAACCTAAAAATTCCCCTTCATTATTTTTCAACTTTGTCACCTCTTCCTCTTATACCTTCAAGATTGTGAACATGAACATGCTCTCCTTCTTCAATATCCTTCGTTGCCTTACCAATTATTTCTCCGTACTTTAGTATCTCATCACCTTTTTTAATTGGACGTACTGCAAATTTATGACCAAATAATATTTGCTCCTTTAATGTAATTCTTAATGACAGATCGTTGGGAACATTCACAATCACATTACTTTTTGGAGGGACATCCTGCAGAGTAACCGCAACGTTATCAATGGATTTCATCATTAAAGTTCGAAAGGTTTGTTCAATCAAAATGATATTTCCTTTCTTTTTTCATATTTTATAAATCCTAATAGAATAATTAATAATTGGTGGGGTGGTAGTACCAGGAAAATGTTTAAATAGCCTCAAAACCTCCTTTTCCTATAACATCTTAAAAACATGTTTCTAACTAAATTAAACGCTTTCATTTTCAGTATCATAAAAAAGGCGTGGTAGTACCAGATACAATTGAAATTTTACCATGAGGTTAATTAGAATTCAATATATTTATAATTTTCTGTAAATTACATTAATACAAACGCTAACCTTAAAAATATGTCTATTCTTATATAGGGAGATATTTTATAGTTCATACAATGCTTCTCATATTATTTAATTTTCAAAATATTAGTGGTATATTGGTAGTCTTCAATCAAATAAGAATTCTCTTTAAGGTGGTATTTATGGTAAAGATTAATCCTATTAAAAAAACTACAGTTACGGAGCAAGTGATGGAGCAGATAGCCTCATGGATTACTTCAAATGAGCTAAAACCAGGAGAAAAATTGCCAAACGAGCGGCTTTTAGCGGAAGAATTTGGAGTAAATAGAGGAAGGGTGAGAGAGTCATTACGAGCGCTTGCACTAATTGGCCTCATCACAATCAAACCAGGAGAAGGAAGTTATGTAAGTGAACATGAATCACCCATTCCAGCTGAAACAATTGTATGGATGTATTACAAAGAAATTGATAACTTTGAAGATATCTTTGCAGCACGTAAATTAATTGAATCTGAAGTATTACTCGAGGCTTCTCAACATTTAACAGATAATGATATAGATAACCTCGAAGAGATTTTACAAAACTTATATAATTTATCAGTTATAGAAAAAAATAATTATGCATTCCAAGAGCTTATAGATAAATTTGATTTACATATAGGACTATGTAGCAACAATAAAATATACAGTAAACTTATGCAAACAATCATTCACCTTCGTCATGATTCAATGTTAAAGATCCTTAATGTGCCGGGCGCTTGGGAAAACAGCATTGAATGGCGGACTAGATTTGTCCATGCCATAAAAGACCGGAATATGGAAATGGTAAAAAAAGCGATTGATTTCAACTTTATGAGAGCAAAACTATTTTATGGTAAGGTAGATTAACAGTGGAAAAGCCATGAATTTTTCAACTATAGTTTTTATGTTTCACCTTTCGTAAGAGTAGCTGTTATCTATTATGCCAGTTGCATCGGCAAGAGCTCGTCATTAAACAACTGGAAAAGAGCCTAAAAGCAGATGAGCAAAAAATTTCCATTTTAATGAGAAGGAACCTGAACAAAGAACGATAAAATGAGGTGCTATTATCTATAATAGCACCCCTTCCCTGTTCCGATTGCCATTAAGCACATTTGAATGAATGTTTAGTGCTTGTGCTGCATCTCCATTTGCTGATTTATCCGTTGCGCCAGTTCCTCTGAGGCATTCTTCAAATAGCTAAGGACAATGCTACGGGTTTCATTGGCTATGCCGGCTAGATCGGCAGCAAGGTTATTTACTAGATGTTCCTGTCCTTTGGCAGAAAGAGCCTGATAATATTCACCTGCCTGGGTGTAGTCATCCTTTTTAAACAAATCAGATCGTTCGAGGTTTCCTTGTACATATCTTCCTTCACCACTTGTTACAAGCTCAGCCGGAGACCAATTGTGTTGTTGATTGACGGGAACCGAGCGAAAATCAGGACCAATCCTCCGACGCTGCGAATCAAAATAAATATTGGCGCGTCCTTGAAGCATTTTATCGTCAGATAGTTCTGCACCTTCCAATAGATTGGTGGGTGAAAAGGCCACTTTTTCCACCTGCTCCATAAAGTTATCTGGATTTCGATTCAACACCATTCGCCCAACCGGCATCAAAGGGAATTGTTGTTCGTTCCAGACCTTGGTATCATCCAGTGGATCAAAGGGAAGGCTGGCTTCATCTTCAGGCTTCATGAGCTGCACATAAAGCCCATATTCAACCGTATTGCCCTCTGCTATCGTATCGTATAAATCCTTTCCTGCAACATCCGGGTTCTCGCTCATCCAACGGGTGGCTTCTTTGCTGTCGATATATTGCTCTCCCGATAGTGGAACCCATTGGTACTTCACATAATGGCGAATGCCCTGCGCATTTCTCCAGACGTAGGTATTGACACTGTGGCCAGGAATGTGGCGGAGGCTTTTTACCGTGCCTGCGTCTGAAAAAAGGCGGACCACGAAATGAGTGGATTCAGGGGCTCTGGCGACAAAGCTCCAAAACCGCTCCGGATCGATCAAATTGTTTTTCGGCGAGGGCAAAAAAGCCTTGATCGATTCAGGGAAGCGGACGGCATCCCGCACGGAAAACACGGGAATATGGTTGAATACCAAATCAAAAATACCCTCCTCAGTATAAAATTTTGTTGAGAATCCACGCACGTTGCGGGATGTATCCGGAGTCCCCTTCGTGCTTACGGCAAGCGAAAATCTTACCATGACGGGAACTTGCTGCCCTGGGGTTTGCAGGAAACTGAGTTTGGTATATTCGGTCATGGAATGAATCGTCTCAAAATATCCAAAAGCTCCATAGCCCTTTACGTGCACCGGTCTTTCTATGATTTTTTCATGGACGAAAGTTTCAAGTGTTTCATGCAATATACTGTCCTGCTCCAGAACCGGCCCACGTTCACCTACCGTCTGCGAATGATAGGCTGCCGGTATATCACCTTCCCAAGGCAAAGAAGGGCTATAGCCTTGGGAAGGACCGTCATTCATTCCCTGGATGTATGGTCTAGGGGAAGCTATTTCCTTTTTCAGTATTTTTGGTTTCGCTACTTGATCAGTGTTATCGCTTTTTAGATACTCGTCATGCTTTTGGACTTTTCGCTCTTCAGGGGGAGAGCTTTTCAATACGGTTTTGCTTTGCGGCTTGTTATTGGATAAAGGAGTTTTTCCTTCCAATTGATACCATCCGTTGTTTTCTTCCATACTTTTACCTCCCGTGTTCGCAGGTCACTTCTCTCATTATCTATGTATGCCTCGATGGAATTATGACATTGCACTATATGGAGACAAAGGCTGCCATGCATATTGGGGAGAGTGAATGTTAGGAGGGGGATTGACAAAAACAAGACCCTTGCTTAATCAACAAGGGCCTTGTTTTCCATCGAACTAACAATGTGTCTTCGTCTTTGATCAGGATTTCACTTCATTAAAAAATTGCGGCAGGTCATCTTTATGAGCTTCGAGCATTTCATCCAATATTTTTTTGGCAATGGTGTCCGATGGAACGAGCGGATTAATCGTCATCGCTACCAATGCTGTTTGATAATCCCCAGTCACCGCCGCTTCTGCAGCCACTCTCTCAAAAGATTTAATTTGCTGGACCAGTCCACGAACCGCTACAGGGAGGTCGCCAATTGCAATCGGTCTTGGTCCCTCCTTCGTAATCACACAATTGATTTCAATGGCTGATTCATCCGGAATGCTTGCAATGGCACCATTATTCCTTGTATTGACCGGCTGAATGTCCCGCTTATCATTATAAATCGAGTCGATGAGGCTGCACGCGGCTTCGCTGTAATACGCTCCGCCGCGCTTTTCCAATTGAGGCGGCTTTATATTCAGTTCCGGATCTTTGTACAATTCGAATAAGTCCTTTTCCAGTTGCTGAACGACTTCGGCCCGCGTTCCTTTTGTGGCTGAAGACTCCTTTTCCTCAGCAAGCATTTCATCTGTCTTGAAATAATAACGGTGGTATCCACATGGGATAAGGCCGATTCCTTTAATGAAATCACGATCCCAGGCAAAGCCCGCGATATTATTCATCGTCATTTCATTTTGCGGATTTCCAAGTGCCGTTATCACTTCTTCCTTCACGCTTTTTCCGTCCAGATACACATCAAGACCGAATACCATATGATTCAATCCGGCAAAATCGACCTGGACCCTGCTGGCATCAACATCCAGTGCCTTGGCGATGCCCATTTTCATCCCGATCGGGACGTTGCATAAGCCGACAACCTTCTTGATGGGACTATATCTTAAGACAGCCTCGGTAACCATTCCTGCAGGATTGGTAAAGTTGACAAGCCAGGCGTCGGGACATAGCTCCTCCATATCTTTGCAGATTTCAAGGATCACCGGTATCGTCCTAAGTCCTTTGAAAAGACCTCCTGGTCCATTCGTCTCCTGCCCGATTACATCGTATTTCAATGGGATCCTTTCATCCTTAGCTCTTGCGTCAAGGAGGCCGACCCGGAATTGTGTCGTGACGAAATCCGCATCCTTCAATGCTTCGCGCCGGTTCAGGGTCAAATGAATGTCAATGGGCAGACCGGCCTTTTCCACCATCCTTTTCGCAAGATTTCCTACAATGTTCAGCTTGTCCTTTCCTTTGTTTATATCAACAAGCCAGATTTCACGTACTGGAAGCTCGTCATACCGTTTGATGAAGCCTTCGATCAATTCAGGTGTATAGCTGGAACCCCCGCCAATCGTCACGATTTTTATACCATTTTTCAAAACGACACCCCACCATTTTTATTTTGTCTCATTTCACGATACATTTTAATCATTTCAGTAACTAGGTCACTTACCGTCTCTGCACTCATCATTTGATCTTCTGCATGCATAAGCAGCAGTGAAAATTCCACTTTTTGTCCAGAGGCCTCCTGCTGGATGAGACCCGAATGGGCATGGTGGCCTTCCAGCATATAAGTCCGCGAATCTTTCAGCTTTTCCTCGGCCTCATCATACCTGCCATCCCTTGCTTCATATAAAGCCTCCATAATCAAGCTTTTTGCTGTCCCTACATTACTGATAATCTGAAACGCTACCGCTTCCATCCCTTCCATGACTATTCCTTCCTTCCTGCACGTATGTTTGGTGATGGTGATACAGGGCACCGATCATGCCTGCATCATTGTTCCATTCACATGCTTCAATGCAATCGCCCTTTATATATCCATTTAACGATGTGACCCGCCTTCTGAGCTCAGGAATCAGTTCTTCCCTTACGCTTACGGCTCCGCCAATCAAGATTTTGCTTGGATTAAAGAGGAAATACAAATTATGTATTCCGATTGCAAGACTATCATAAAATCGTTCAACTTCTAAAAGAGCGATAGAATCTCCAGCTTCATAGGCTTGGAAAATATTCAGGCCTGTCAAATCGGCTGCCTGAAGCCCCTTTCGTGCGGCATAACGCTCCCTTATGCCTGTAATGGAACCATTCCAGCTCAATGTATTCTTTAAAGCTGCTCCACTTTTGGCACCGTGGGTGATCATATAACCAAATTCACCGGCCCCAAATGAAACACCACGGTATAATTGGTCATTAATGAAAATCGCTCCACCAACACCGGTACCCACTGTCATGCAGAGAAAGTGCTGATGATCCTTTGCTTTGCCTTTCCATTTCTCAGCAAGAGCGACACAATTCACATCATTTTCGACTGTGACTGGAAGCTTCGTCACTTCTTCCAAATAATTCTTAATATTGAAGCCATCAAAATCCTTGATGGCTCCTCCCAATTCGATAAACCCAGTCTCATTATTTACAAACCCGGGGGCGCTGAGGGCGATCCCACCCAAGCTTGGAAAAAGGGAAACCTTAGCCAAGATAGCTTGAAGGATGGCTTCCCCGCTGTTACGAACCGTTGTGAATATCCCTTTTTCCAATATGTCCCCGGATTCCGTCAATAAGCCGTATTTTATTTCCGTTCCCCCTATGTCAAAGGCTAAGTAGTTGGACATGAGCTGCTCCCCCCGTAACTCTCTACATATTTTTGATGGTAAAGTATAGCCCAGGGCCAAACTTCGATAACTGAAAAACCTGTTTAAGGTGCTTCACGGCTTCCTCGATATCGAGTGGGGTCTTGGCTTCGAAAACCGCTTGGACCCGATTGGCGGATAAAAGGACAGTCTGGATCTGTTCGTCTTCGTATTGCGAGAAGAAGTCACAAAGATAGGCTATTTGCCCGCAATTCATTTGAATTCGATAAGTGTTCATTCCTTCTCCTTTCTATGCCGGTAAGTCATTATTACTGGATTCTGATGATTGCTGGATGGATGCCGCCTTATTGGAAGCCAGCACGAATGGCAGGTAGACTAGCGTTGATACGGCTAGGCAAATGAGACCAATGAACAGGGCCATCCAGTTCCCGCCTGTTCCGAAGAATGCAATGAGCGGACCAGGGGTCGTCCACGGCACAGCATAGGCAATAGGTGGTATCAGCTTCGTGCTGATGGCGATATAGCCAATCAAGATGTTTACAGCAGGCACCAGGATGAAGGGGAAGATCAAGATTGGATTAAGTACGACGGGCAATCCAAAAATGATCGGTTCGTTGATGTTAAAGATGCCCGGGGCAATGGATAGCTTTCCGATATCACGGTAATCCTGTCTCCTCGATGCAATGAAAATCGCAATGATCAACCCCAAGGTCATGCCAGATCCCCCGTAGTTGGCGAATGCATCATTGATGGCCCACGTGACAGGGTATGGCGCACCCCAAGCCGATCCATGTGCGGCCACATAGTTCAGGTTCTCGAGCCCTGCCTCGGCAAACATTCCTTCTCTGATCGCCGCGATCGTATTGGGACCATGAATTCCGAAAACCCAGAGGAGATTGGACACGATGGCCAAGAGCACCAATGAGAAAATATTCGTCCCCAAGTTTTTCAATGGAGTTTGAATCGCTGCATAAATCAATTCATGTATCCCATTTGGATAGATAGCTAGTATGATTGCATTACCGACTGAGAACAGAACCGTAATGATGACGATGGGAAAAAGAACCTTGAACGTTCTAGCGATGGCCGGCGGTACGGAAGCGGGCATCGTGATTTGCAGGCGCTTCGATCTGGACAATCGACTGAATATCTCACCGACAAGCAAGCCGATGATCATCGCTACGAAGAGTCCTTGGGCGCCAACCCATTGGGTGGAAAGAAAATTGGCCCCGTCCACGACGGTATAAGCAGGATAGACGATGAAAAACGTTGAAAGGGCGGTCAAACCGCATAGAAGATCATCTGCCTTCATGGCTATCGCTATATTCCTGGCAATCAGAAAAACGATGAAAATGGATAAAATGCTAGTTGAACCATTCAATACTGGTGCAAATACTTGCTGGTAATCTGCTAAATTAGGAAATAATTTATTCAAGAACAGCAGTTTAGCAATGAACCCATCCGGAGCCAGCACAGCAAAATTCAAGAGAACAATCAATGAACCTGCCAGTGTGATGGGAAAAGCCAATATAAATGCATCTCGAATCGCGACAATATGCCTTTGCGAGTTCAATTTAGCCGCAACCGGAACAAGGGCTTTTTCCATTACACGCTCAAAACTAGCCATGAATCCCATAATATACCCTCCTGAAATCGTTTTTGTTAGTGCTTTTACCCAATGAGCTTTAAAGCCCGGTCCAGGATTGCGCTTCCGTTCATCGTTCCATATGCTCTCATTTCTATGACCTCTACAGGCACCCTCCCTGCTACAATGGAATCCACCTGCGCTTTTTGATAGCGGACCTGGGGACCCAATAAGACGACGTCCACTTCCTCCGCCGCTTTGGAACATTCAGAAATGGGCAAGGCTACAATATCGATGTCGATGCCCTTTGCTTTCGCCGCATCATTCATTTTATTGACCAGCAAGCTTGTGGACATGCCTGCGGCGCATACCAATAGTATTCTTTTCATCGTTCACTCCTCCTTCGATTTAATAGATTGAATATTCTGTAAATTATTTCCGTTTGTCTCCATCAATTCCTTATACCAATAGAAACTCTTCTTCTTTATCCGTCGAAGATCGTTTTCACTATGCTCATCCCTGTTCACATAAACAAAGCCATAGCGTTTTTTGTACCCATTCAGCCAGCTTAAAATATCCGTGAATGACCACGTACAATACCCGATAAGATCGACTCCGTCACTGATGGCATCCTGACAGGCCAGGATGTGACTTTTTAAATAGTGAATGCGATAATCATCATTCACGATGTCGCCATCGAGAAGCGTGTCATATTCACCTAACCCATTTTCCGTGATGAGGATCGGAAGCCCATATCTGCTGGTCAGCCTGCGAAGACCGATGCGAAGGCCGGTCGGATCGATTTCCCAATCCCAATTCGTCGTATCCAAGTGTGGATTTCGCTTCGATTTAAAAAGACCGGGAATCCCGCTTTCCTCTGAAGTTCCTTTCTTCCCCGTCGTGTTCATGGCCCCCTGTTCAATGCCATCAAGCGGGTTCATTTCAACGGTTCCCGTCCGATAGTAATTGACCCCGATGAAGTCTGGCCTTCCAAACGCAAGGAGTTCCATATCTCCCTCCAGGATTGTCGGTGCGATATCCTCCCGCTCTAAAAATTTCATGCTAATCTTCGGATAGGTCCCCCAGCAATAAACGTCCAGCCACCAATGGTTATTAAGATCCTCGGCATTTTCGGAGGCAAGGATATTATCCGGCTCGCAAGTGTAAGGGTATGTCGGTCCATAGGCAAAACTCGGGCCGATCTTGCCATCAGGTACGAACCTTCTGAATGATTGTATCGCTTTCGCATTTGCCAGGTTAGCAATATGATTGGCTTCATACATCCTTTTGGGATCTTTCACTCCTGGTGGATGCAGCCCTGTCCGGTAGCCTAATCCGATGAATACATTCTGCTCGTTCAAGGTGACCCAATACTTGACCCGTTCCCCAAAGCGTTTGAACAACGTGATGCAATATTCGTTGAAGTCATGGATGATCTCCCTTGACTCCCAGGCACCGTATTCCTCCATTAATGCTTGAGGAACATCCCAATGATAGACGGTCAAAATCGGTTCAATGCCGTGTTTTAATAGTTCATTAATCAGGTCATCGTAATAGTTTAACCCCGCTTCATTGACTTTCCCTTTACCTTCCGGGTAAATCCGGCTCCAGGCTACGGAAAAGCGATATGTTTTCAAGCCCATTTCTGCCATTAAAGCAATGTCTTCCCGATATCGGTGATAGTGATCGACCGCCACATCCCCGTTCGTACCTTCATAAGTCGTTCCAGCCATTTTCGTGTAAACATCCCAGACGGAAGGACCTTTTCCATCCGCTTTCCATCCTCCTTCCACTTGATAGGCCGCCGATGCAGAGCCCCAAAGAAAGTCATCCGGAAAAGGTCGTTTCTTTTTATGAATCATGTCTTCACCTCTTTCTACAAAGAATTGTATCCGCTTTCAACAAGATGGTAAATACCATTCCTCCTTTCTGTTTTTTGTGACGTATATTGTCATGTTTTACAAAAAAGAAACAGGATGTTTCCAATCATTTATAAAGTTCTTTTGCAATTGCCTCCAATAGATACACTACCGGTATTTGCGTCGTTATATTCGATTTGCCGCTATATTCCTCCGTAACGAAATAAGCTATATTCAAATCGGAAATCCTTGCAATCGTGCTGACCTTGTTATTCGTTATGCTGACAATGGTGCTTCCCACTTCTTTTAAACATTTGATAAGATCAATGATTTCCGCTGTTTCTCCAGATACGCTCAAGGCAATCGTCACACTATTGCTGGAATCCTTCGATTGGATCGGGAAGAAAGGATCCTTAATATACAAGGATGATTTCCCAAGGCTCGAAACGTAGCGTGACCCATATTCGGCCATGATGCCAGAGCTGCCGATGCCCAAAAAAATGACGCTTTCTGCCTGGGCTATCAATCTTGCCGTTTCTTGGATATATGATTCGAAGCTTCCCTTTAACGTCCTTTCCACAAACTCGGATAAAGAATGCTGGGTACTCTTAAGCTTGATGTGCTGCTTTTCACTCATATACATTTTAAGCTTCACTTTGAATTCCGAATAACCGGCGCAATCGACCTTCCTGCAAAAACGCAGAACAGTGGAAGTGGAAACATGGTTTTCATCCGCAAGCTCCCTAATCCTCATATAAGCCACCTTCTCGGCATTTTTCGTTATATAACCGTATAAGGAGCATTCCAATTCATTAAAAGATGCAATGGCTTCTCTAGTAAACATATAATATCCCCTTTTCCTTGTCAGTTAATGACTATTGTCTCAAATCAATTCCATACTCGTATGTATATTTCGATTTCTATGCCATTTTTCCTTTTATTACTTTGAATTCAACGTTTATTTGAGAGTTAGCTTCACTGAATGGTGAAATGAAAAAACCAATGCATTGGATGTAAAACGGCAGAAAAATATATGCCTGTCCCTTTCATGAAAAGAGACAGGCATATTTCTTAGAGAAGTTTGTTCATTCAAGCCGACTTTTATAGTACTTTCGAAGATTTATTCAATGTCAGTTTTAGTACATTGCTTTGCGGTGACTAAAGTGCTTGATATGTTTGGTTATTGCCAGCCGCCGCCAGTGCAGTAACTTCAATGAAAAGTACGTCAACATAGATACCAGGTTGCGGAGATATTTTAACATCTTACATATTTGCGTTTGAAACCGAGCCGCCCTCTTTGAATTTCTTTTTCAATACTCTCGGCAGCATTTAAGTAACTGTTTTTCTTCTTGTCCCGTTTAACTTCTACTGTCCCAACTTTCTTTGCGGTGTCGACTGCCTTTTCGTGTAGCGGCAAATACGAAATCCCCACATTGCATAGAAAATTATTCATAGAGGATTTCGTTCGTTCAGGCGAATCATGAATAAGATCTTTCACGAGATCAACCTGATTGGAAATCTTTATATCGGAAAATTCATCGTCTTGGCGATTGCCTAAAAGCCAGCAATAGCAACTCCAGCCCGCTGACATTCTCAGGTCATCGCCGCTTGAAATCCATTTGTCTGCAACATCTTGTGCAAGATCTGATTCTGATAAAGTTACGGCCACCACATAATCGGAAAGCATATAAAAATACGCTCCATCCATCCAACGATTAAAATCCGACTCATTCATGGCTTTTGGGTCTGCAATAATGCCTGCAAAGTACATCGCATCGTAGTTACCTGTGGCATAAAGCTCTTCAGCTAAACGTTGATTTATTTTTATATTCTTTGCAAGTGGCTTCATGGCACCGGTTGCCACACCAAAAAGCGGCTCGTGAGCACCATTGGATATGTACATTTTTTTCGTTCGTTCCTTACCGAGTGCTTCTAGCTCCTGCATAACCGTATTGAAATCCATCATTTTGCACGCCCTTTCTTTAATAGTTCCTGGATAATTGTATACAACTAGCTTTTATTCTCTATCAAGTCTTCAACACCTCTCCATTTTACCATTAGTCTAATAGGAGCACCCTACATCTTCCGTACACAAACAAAGCAGGCAATGAAATTGGTCAAATTACAAAATATTCAATTTAGCAAATTGGTGCCATCATATCTGAATGAAGCAGCTTAAATCCCTCATATTTCAAAATGGCATACAAACTGGAGACACTCTGTTCGTATGATCAACGGTTGCTTCGTTGTAATCCTGAAGAAGAAACAACTTTGTAACCTGTAGTATTTTCATCGATGGAGACAATGGTTTGTGCACCTTCCCTTTTTACTGTAATAGAGAGAATACCTTTACCAATGCGGATTCCTTGCACGTTCAGTTCATTCATATTATCCAGTAGGCAAGGATTTAAGTGGATTTCTTCAGATGGGCTGTCAGGAAATAGTTGAAGTAACGACTGGATGAATGTTAATGGTGTTGCAGCAGCCCAAGCCTGGGGTGAACAGGCAACTGGATATTTCACGGGTTTACCAAGCTCAGATGAATACCCGCAAAATAATTCAGGCAGTCGATCATATTCAAAATGTTCCGCCGCTTGCATTAATCCTTGCATCACTTTATTTGCTTCTTGTTGTTTCCCCGTTTTACTTAATCCGAGGATTATGAGACTGTTATCATGAGGCCAAATGCTTCCATCATGATAACTAATAGGATTATAAGCAGCCTCATCTTCCCCCATGGTGCGTATGCCATAGCCAGAAAACATTTTATCTGATAACAGCATGGTCGCTACCTTATCTGCTTTATCCTCATCCAGCATCTCCGATAATAAAACATGACCTGGGTTTGTTGTGATGGTACCTACCTTTTCTTTGTTTTGATCTAAGGCTATTGCGTAAAAAGAAAGATCATCCATCCAGAACTGCTCATTAAATTTTTCCTTCAGTAGAGCTGCTTCCTCTATTAACAATTTAGCTTCCGAGTGTTTATGGACCGCTTGATACAATGAAGCCATGCCCATTTTCGCTTGATATACATAACCCTGGACTTCTGCAAGGGCGATAGGACTTTTTGCAAATTCTCCGTTTCTATGAACAACAGCGTCAGCGGAATCTTTCCAACCTTGATTGGCAATTCCCTTACTCGATTCTTGATGATATTCGACAAATGAATCTCCATCTCTATCACCGTATTCATTAATCCATGTAAATGCTGCATCAAGGTTAGGCTGCAGGTCATTAAGTAACGTAAAATCGCCTGTCCATTTTACATATTCCGTTAGTAATATGATAAATAAAGGGGTTGCATCAACTGTACCGTAATAGGGAGTAAACGGAATTTGATTTGTATTGGCCAACTCACCATAACGGATTTCATGCATGATTTTCCCTGGCTGCTCATCACGCCATGGATGGTTTTCTTTTCCTTGATAGACAGCCAAAGTCCTTAATGTCCCTTTGGCTACTTCTGGATTGAATGGAAGCATCTGCAAGGCTGTGATTAAACTATCGCGTCCGAACAGAACTCCATACCAAGGTAAGCCAGCTACAGGAAAGGGACCATATCCCACATCGGAAAGTAAAACACGGATATCACTTAACCCTCTGGTAATTAACCGTTGGAGCGTTTCGTGGTCAGTTTTTACTTTTGTCGTACTGCTATTCCATTGTTTGTAGGATGCTCTTAATTCGTGAAATGCCTCCGTCATGGGGAGTATTTCGCTTTCATTCTCTCCTGCGATTTGAGGTCGTATCGTTAGCGCGACCTCCTCTTCTTGTGCATGCTCTAATGTGAAATCGAATGTAATTTCACCTGTCTCCGTTACCTTAGCGGGTTCTCTGTCCCAAGAGATATAAGTTTCTCGGGAAAGATTATCAGAACCTTGATAGGTAAAAATCAAAGACTGATCATTAACCATTTGTCCAGTTCGTTTTCCGACTTTTCCCGTTTGGAAACCACGAACAATGAACATGTCCGTAAAATCAGCATCCACCTCAACCGTGATTGAGAATGAAATACGCTTCGGGGAGTAATTTTTTAACGTAAGTGCCTCATATAAAACTCCATCGTTAATGAAACGCTTTCTCAGGATTTCTATCGATTCTCTCCATAAAATGACTTCTTCATCATTTTCCATATGAGGATTTGTAAGTAAGATCGTTGCCATATAATTTTCATCGGCTTTGGAAGACAATAGAATTGGATCTTCCCCATTAATTTTAATATTGAGTTTATTTAAAAATCTCGTGTCCTTTGCATAAAGACCTAGCCCATACTGGTGTTTTTCCGTGATATTTCCACTTTCATCTGTTAACAAAAACAAATCATTTTCCTTGATTACACGGTATTCCACTTAATCTCCCCCTATTTCCGAAACGTTTCGGATTTACTTGTCTTACATTCTATCTTTTTAAATCTGATAATTCAATGTTTTTTTAACAAACCTTATTCACAGGCACGATAACATATCATGTTAAGAACTACTGTTGCCTTCAATACTTCCATTGGATACGGATTTATTTAAATCCCATTTTTGGAATTTTATCAACGTAATCTCTTTTTCAGAAAAAAAGCTTATACCTTTGGCTGTCTGGTCTGGATAAATCCTGGCACTCATTACTTTTTCACCATTATTGATAAAAACCTCTATAGAAGATTTATCAATGAAAATACGTAAACATAGTTTATTATCATGCAGTTTAACTGGAACTACTCTACTTCCTTTCGGACCGCTTCCAGAACGGTCCCTGTTAAGCTCAAGCAAGCTTTCCGCTCGATTGTACATAAGCAAAGTCTCTTGATTTAATGCTTCGCTTTTTCTAACTTTCACTCCAAAAGTTAAAGAAGCTTGTGCGTCAATGATCACCTCAAGTTCATAACTATCACCTGAAATTTGATTGAAAGTATGTTCGCCCTCAACCGTGATATTTTTATATTGAACAGCATTTTCACGAAGCTTTTCAATTTCCAATATAGGATTACTTATGATTTCATTGTCTTGAATCGTTAACTCACGAGGAATGGTCATGGCCCCTGCCCAATTGTTTTTTTGTTCAGGCATCTCGCTTTCCCACATCGCCATCCAAGCTACCATAATACGCCTTCCTTGAAAGTCTTGAATGGTTTGCGGAGCATAAAAATCAAAACCATAATCCAATAATCGAAAATCCCCATGACTGAACATTCCGGTTTCATAATCTAACTTGCCTTGAATATATCCCGCTTGATGGAGATTATGATAACGATAATCCTTTGGCTTCATACCTTGTGGGGAAATCATTAATACGTCCTGCCCATCTAAATGAAAAAAATCCGGGCATTCCCACATATATCCTAATTGTCCATCACTCTTTGCCATGACGTTCATAAAATGCCAATCGATTAAATCTTTTGAGCGATATAACAGTGCTTGCCCTTGTTGGTCCTTTGTACGTGATCCGACCACGCAATAATAATCATCACCATGCTTCCACATCTTTGGATCTCTAAAATGATGAGGATGGATATCTCCATTTGGTGCTGATGAAATGACGGGATTTTTACTACTTTTATTAAAATGGACGCCATCTTCACTTACAGCAAGACACTGAGTTTGCCTTAAATCGGTGTCTTGATCATTACCTGTCCAAACATTCCCCGTATACAAGGCATAGAGAAATCCATCTTTTTCTATCGTACTGCCTGAAAAGCAACCATCCAGGTCGTAGTCTTCGCTTGGAGCCAACGCTATCGGCAGATGTTCCCAAAAGACTAGATCTTCACTTTTTACATGTCCCCAAAACATAGGTCCCCATTCAGCGCTATATGGGTGATGTTGATAAAATAAATGATATTCATTTTTAAATGTACTGAACCCATTAGGATCATTCATCCAAAAGGCCTCCGTGCTTATATGATAATTTGGTCTCCAATGATCCCCGCTAACTTTCTTCATGTTGTGGCGAATGGATAGGGCTGCCCTTTCAATCGCTTCTTGATGTCGACTATCTATCCACATGATTTACCTCCTTTTCCCCTTTATTCTCATCGATTTTCCCGATATCTTTTAATGAATCAGGTGTTCCATTGTTTCACTCATACATTAATCTAAATGTGTAATGAAATACAAGAGTAATTTATTTATTATCAATTTTCCAAATAAAAAAAGATTGAATATTTATTTTAATGGCGCTAGAATATAGTGAAAGTAATCCGAAACGTTTTGGAGGTTTTTTATTGACAACGATTAAAGACATCGCAAAGGTTGCTGGGGTTTCCGTCACTACTGTATCCCGTGCATTAAATGGTTATTTTGATGTAAATGAAAAGACCAAACAAAAAATCTTAGCTGTTGCTAAAGAGCTTAACTACAGCCCTAACACCCTAGCGCGCGGACTTGTTATGAAGAAGTCCAAAACCATTGGGTTACTCGTATCCGGTATGAGTAAGGAAAATATAAAAGACAATTTTACATTTGAAGTACTCTGTGGAATTAACGAAACGGCCTCAACCCTAGGTTACGACTTGATTTTATTTAACACAAACACCACGAAACAACGTGAAAAGACCTATACACAGCTTTGTCGTGAACGACGTGTCGATGGCGCTATTGTTCAGGGTATCAGAAAAGACGATCCATATTTAAAAGAAATCTTAGAAAGTGATATTCCTTGTGTATTGATAGATATTCCCATACAAACGGATTCTGTTGGATATGTAACGACGGACAATGTATCAGGTGCCAAAAAAGCCATTGAGCATCTCATCCAACTAGGTCATAAAAATATAGGGATGATCAATGGACATGAAGGGGCTTATGTAAGCGAAGAACGATTAAAAGGATTTATGGAGAAGCATACGGAGTATAATCTTCCCGTTAACAAGGAATGGATTGTGGATGGTGCTTTTGAAGAAGATGCATCGGAAAGGGTTACTTATAAGCTCTTGGAAGAATATAAAGAAATTGATGCTTTATTTTGTGCTAGTGATGTCATGGCACTGGGAGCTTTAAAAGCTTGCCATAAATTAGGGAAGACTGTACCAGATGACATTTCCATAGTCGGTTACGATAATATTACCCTTGCTTCCTATTGTCTGCCACCATTAACCACGATTGGACAAGAAGTGTACAAAATTGGTTCTGAAGCTGCTGACCTACTCATTAAAATGTTAGAGGATAAACCAACCGATCTGTCCCGTTACGTAGATACGAATTTAATTATTAGAGACAGTACTACTAAAAACTATAAATAGTTTTTAGTTTTATATAATTTCCGAAACGTTTCGGAAAAAATGCTATTTACAGTGAAACCTATACTTACCTCACAGTAAAAAAAGAAAGCGCTTCAACCATGTGTAATTTTCTAATTATTAAGTTATTGGGGGATTTTCAGTTTTGGAATTCACATGGAAAACAATTACATACAAGGGGTTGTTAACATGAAAAAGAATTTAAATTATTGGTCATTAAGCGGATTTACTTTTTTCTATTTTTTTGCTTCTACATCTGCCATGTCCTTGTTTGCTATTTGGCTGGGACAAACATTAGAGCTAAGTGGCGCACAAGTGGGTATGATTTTTTCGATTAATGCCATCGCTACCCTTTGCTTCCAACCACTATACGGTTTCATTTCGGATAAAATTGGATTGAGGAAACATCTGCTGTGGCTCATAACATTTTTAATTATGCTGATTGGTCCATTTTTTATTTATATATACAGCCCACTCTTACATTACAATCCTTTTTTAGGAGCAATAATAGGAAGTGTTTATCTCAGTGCAACATTACTAGCGTCGTTTGGTGCCATTGAATCATACGCGGAACGCACCGGAAGAACATATAATTTTGAGTATGGACAGGTAAGGATGTGGGGATCCTTAGGTGCCGCAGCTGCAGCCTTCTTTTCAGGAAAACTGTTTAACATCAATCCTCATATCAGCTTTTGGATTGCATCAGCCTGTAGTATCTTCTTAATTATCTTTCTTCTATTAATGAAAGTTCATGTTTCGGGAGAAGAACAAAAGAAAACGGATTCATTAAAGTTAACAGATACATTTTCTTTACTAAAGAACAAAACTTTTTGGATATTTATGGTGTATGTTCTAGGCGTAGCTTGTGTTTATTCTGTCTATGATCAGCAATTCCCTGTTTATTATGCTTCCTTATTCTCTACAAGTGGTCAAGGTAACCAAATGTTTGGTTATTTAAATTCGATTCAAATCTTCTTAGAAGCAGGCATGATGTTTATTGCCCCGTTTATCGTTAATAAAATAGGTGCCAAGAAAAGTTTGGTAGTGGCAGGATTACTCATGGCAATTCGTATTACGGGATCGGGTTTAGCAGTGGAACCAATAGGCATTTCTACAATGAAAATGTTACATTCTTTCGAACTTCCCATTATGTTGATTGCCATCTTGAAATTTATTGATGCAAATTTTGATGCAAAGTTCTCGGCAACGATGTATATTGTAGGTTATTATTTTGTGTCTCAAGTGGGTCAAGCCCTTCTTTCCCCTATACTTGGTCATTGGTACGATACTATCGGTTTTTCTAAAACCTATTTAATTTTAGGTGTAAGTGTATTTGTATTTGTTATCACATTCGCGGCTTTGAGGCCAACTGCTGTACCTAAACACGTTCATTTTCCTAATCAAGCTGTATAACGATAAAAAATAAATAGATACAAAAAAGCAATTCACACGTAGTGATTGCTTTTTTTAAGGTATTTCGATATAAACTTCTCTTTGATCCAAACGTAGGTCAAGGCAGCCTTTGACTTTTGAAGGGATCAAAGATGATGGAGATTGTCCGTACCAATTTCTTTTTTGGTTTTTAAAAAAATGATTTGTAAATCTCTTGGTGCTCCTTACACTCGTTACAGGAATATTCTATTTCCAATGCATCTTCCCTAACCGTATGAATCGTCTCCTTCTTGCACGTTTCACAGAATCTCTTTTGGGATATTTCCTTCATATCAATCACCTTCCGCGTTTTTTGGCCTTTGTATATTTTGCGGAAATCAAATAAAATCATACCTTTTTCTTGAAGAAGCTTTTTTTTGCTCATTACCGTTAGTAGACGTAAAGGGTTCGGATCTTAAAACGTCCGCACCCTTTTTCAAAACCCCTCGAATGTTCGTTTATGGATAATTTTCTTTCATGCTTCCTGAACATGTTTTGCTATTTTCGTTTTTTATTCATTTAATTTCGCGGACTTCTTTGAGTAGAAATTAAATTCAACACATGCTGTTTTCCTGGTGCGGCTTGAATGGCGCCTTTTACAGAAGCAGTAAGAGCCCCACTGGCATTGGCAAACTCAAGTAGTTGTCGGTGATTTTCGCTAACCTTTGCACATAAATTATCAGTGGAAATATTTAACGAAAGTAATTCGGATAAAAAACCCCCAATAAACGCGTCACCCGCTCCTGTAGTATCTGACACAGCCACTTTAAAGCCTTTATCTTCAAAATGCTCTCCATTTTTCAAATAAATGGAGGCTCCGATACTTCCTTTTGTATATACGACTACTTTCACATTCCCATTAAAGAGAGATTGAATAGCATCCATTTCATTTTCAATTTTTGTTATGAAAGGTAGCTCGTCTTCTGAAACTTTAATAATATCTGCCAAAGGCAGAAAGTCTAGAATGGTTCTGCGGCAACTCTCTTCATCAGGCCATAATGGAAGGCGAACATTCGGATCAAAACTCACAATTCCTCCTACTGCCCGAAAATCATCTATCACTTTTATATGAGTTTGTCTCATAGGACTTTCAACTAAATCCACTGAACAAAAATGAAGTAAATCTCCTTCGCTAAACCATTCTGCTTGAATCTCATCCGTTGAAAGCATCAAATCTGCCGCATTCTTTCGATAAAAACTAAAGTTACGTTCACCTGATCGATCTACAGATACAAATGCCAATCCCGTTTCCCCTTCATTGCTTCGAATAATACAGGAAGTATCTACAGCATTTTCTTTAAGTACATCCACCAGATAATCGCCAAAATTATCATTGGCTATTTTCGTTAACATGACCGATTTTCCCCCGTATTTCGCAATAGCAATGGCCACATTCATAGGGGCTCCCCCAGCAACACGTTCAAAACTAGTGACCTCTTTTAACGCAAGATCTTTTTGAAGCGGTATAAAATCAATCAATACCTCACCCAAGCAAAATACTTTATTCATTCGGTTCACCTCAAAAGAAGGAACAAGTAATGGCATACCTGTTCCTTCGTTATTTTGTTTTATTCCCAAATATCCTTTAAGCTCCAATATGTCAATTCTTTAATTCTGACTTCCCCATTTTCAGTAAAAACCTCGATACCCAACTTTTCTTCAATCGGATAAATGCGACTGGTCATCGTCGTTTGTCCTTCGTTTGCAAAAATCTCGATAGAGGATCGATCAACAAAGATTCGTAAGGAAAGCAACTCGTTTGCTTCAAGAGTGGCCGTTCTTCTTCCATCATTTACCCTCCCAGATTTAGAGCAATCGAGTGTTAGTTTTTGTTGATTTAAATTGTACGTTAGAACAGTTTCTTCTTCATTGACTCCACGGATTTTTACCCCTATAGCTGATGCATGACAATTCTCTAAATCAAAAACAGCTTTAATTTCAAGTAACTCTTCATTGACCTCCACCAAGTAACTATCAGCAACCTTTTGTTGCCGGATTATATTGTGTTCCGCATTACGTAAGGCATCCAACTCTTGAACAGGATTCATCAAAAGCTTATGATCCTTACCTAACGTTAATTCACGTGGCAATGTTAAGGCACCACACCATCCATCTGCTTTTGTAGGCATATCCGACTCCCACATGTCCATCCACCCAAAGGCTATTCGACGATTTTTATCATCGACAAGCGTTTGAACTGCATAAAAGTCGTGACCGTGATCCAATTCGATAAATGAATCATGTGTAAAATCATTTGTCTGGTAATCATAATCTCCTACTAAATAACCCGTTTGATAGAGATTATTATATAAATCTTTCTCTGCTTTCATACCTTGAGGTGAAATAAGTAAAACGAATTTTCCGTCCAATTCAAAGAAATCCGGGCATTCCCACATAAATCCGAGTGTTTCGTTTCCTTCTGCCAATACACCTACGTATGACCATTTACGTAAATCGAGGGAACGATATAAGATGACTCGTCCAATCTTGTCTTCTGTTGAATTACCGATTACCATATACCATGAATCTTTATGTTTCCACACTTTAGGATCACGAAAATGAGTATTACTATCTGCAGGAGGTTCAGGAATGACTGGATTTTCAACAATTTTATGAAAAGTTATGCCATCTGTACTGACGGCAATATTTTGATTTTCATAAATAATATCCGTTTCTTTATCCACATCATGGTGACCTGTGTATATTAACGTCAATTCGCCGTTATTATCAACCGCACTTCCAGAAAAACATCCATTGGTATCACACGTATCTCCTGGAGCAAGGGCAATAGGTAAGTGTTCCCAGTGAACGAGATCCTTACTTTTTACGTGTCCCCAGTGCATGGGTCCCCAATTTTCATCATATGGATTGTGTTGATAAAACACATGGTAGTCCCCTTTGTACTGTATCAAGCCGTTGGGATCGTTCATCCAGTTAGCAGGCGCCATAATGTGATAACCTAACCGATATTTATTCTTGACCTTTCCTATCGCATGATTCAAAGCATCCTGCGCTTGCTGTAGTTTATTTTGTGTAATCATTTTGTTATCTCCTTATCTAGCTTTTTTGTTTCTTTTACATCCTTTCTTGCTCTTTTCCTGTGTCAACCGGTTTCAGTTTGGAGTGATGCCTATTTAATATAGAAGTAAAGTTCAATAATCCAATTGAACATAACTGAATTTAAAGACATTGTATTGATGAGATAGTAATCATTTGCACAAAGCTGTTGTTCCTTAGCCATTTTTCCTTATTTCATAGGATATGAACTCAGCTTTTTTTGAATGTTGGTTGCTCAAGAAAAACATAGCAGTGAAAGTAAAGATGTAGACAATTGCGCCAAGCACAAAGTACGTCGTTTCAAAACTTGTTGTGTCATAGAGTTTACCAATTAAGGATGAAAAGAAAATGACACCAACCTCCCCAGACACTTTAAAACCAATTAAGTAAATCGTCGCAGAAAGCCTTTGGTCGAAATTTAGTGAGATATATTTAAAAATCGCTACGAGTAAAATAGGAAGTTCGACACCATGCAAAAGCTTGATAAGTGAAATGCCAACAGCGCTGTCGACAAGTGCTGACCCTACAATTCTCGATCCCATGACGAAACCAGCTAAAATCAAAGCCTGTTTTGCACCAATTCGATTTACGATAAATGGAGCGACAAACAGCATTGCTGATTCAAGTAAGACTTGGAATGAGTTTAGATAGCCATAAACTTGATAGCCGGTTTTTACATCCTCAAAATGTTGGGTGAAATAAATAGGAAATAGCTGAACATCATAAATAGTATATATACAAGCAGTTCCAAAAAGGAATGCAACGAAGTACCAGAATTTTTTCACACTGAAGATTGTAAGAATGTCCTTTACACTCAAATTTGCTGTTTTTTCTTCTTCCTTTGCACTCACTTCATTTTTAAAGAAACAGTTTAAGATAAAGAAACCAACCCCTGCAAGCGAAGCCAACCAAAAATTAATATGAGGGTTAATGCTCAATAATATCCCAGCTATGAATGTCGCACATGCATACCCGATTGAGCCCCACATTCTTGATGTACCGTATTCAAAGGTGTACTTACGGCTAAGCTTCTCCGCATAGGATTCTATAAATGCAACCCCAGCAATGAAACCAGCTCCAAAATACAGCCCGCCAAGTATAGCACCTGTATAGAAGTTTGACTGCAATAGCGGTTCATACACAAAGATAAAAAAAGGACCTATTCCCATAAGGAAAATACTCTGGAACCAGATGAGGTATTTCTTCGTGCCAATCTTATCTTGAATCACACCATAGAGAATCATAAATATGAGTGAAAGAAAAGAGTTAATGGAAAAAATTGTTCCCGTTTGTGATCCTGTCAAACCAATCGTTCCATTTAACCAAATCGAATAAAAGGACCACCAAAATGACCATGTAATAAAGAAAAGAAACAAATAACCCGATGAAAACCAATAATTCTTATTTTTGAACGTTTGCATGTTATCACCTATCTTTCAGTAGAAATATGATGGAACAGGTTGCGACACAAAAAACTGAAATCGATTTCATCTTTTGGAATAGGATGGATTTCACCGTAAAAACTTTCAAATATATATTCCTTTAAAGCATTTTCAACTTATGATATCTGTGAATATGATAGAAAGACTTTTCATTACAGATTTCTTTATCAACGATCATGAATGGTACCGCTTACTATTTTCGCGAACTTTTCATTATTGAGCCTTACTGCCTAAAACCTGAAAGCTGTTTAGTCATACTTGTTTACCTGCCGATTACCTCCTTTGATTCGGGAAGCAAGAATGCACCTTACTTGCCAGTTTAATGTTTGTAAAAATCAAAACCTTTCATACTGTAACTTTTCTACTGTTTAAGATTTGATAGTAGAAACAATTCTGCCCCCATTTTCAACAATGAAAGCACTTGCAAAATCATTATATGTCAACCGGTACCACATGTCAACGGGATGACATAAGAAAAACACTGCTTATGCAATGTTTTAAGTAGTAGATCCTCTTAATAATGTTATCGGCAGACTGGTTTCCAGTTGAAGATTATTAAATTCTCCTTCCATTTGTCTGTCCAAAATATCTATCGCTTTTTTAGCCATTAAGTTTATCGGTTGCTTAATCGTTGTTAATTCTGGAAATAATGTTTGAACGGTTTCCGTTCCGTCATAGCCAACTACCTTTATCTGACCTGGAACATCTTTTCCACGCTTTTTAGCTTCCGCTATAAAGGAAGCAGCAAATAAATCATTTGTTGCAAAAACACCGTCTACTTCAGGGTGTTCCGTAAAAATAATGTCAGCAACCTCCCTTTGGCTTTGGCGATCAAAAATTTTCGGGATTTCGTAGATTATCGGCTTTTTTCCATTTTTCAGCATAATGTCCACGTATGCATTCCTTCTTAATCTAGCTGGTGTTTCCAATTCTCCTACTGAATCAATTAGAACAACGTGCTTACACCCCTCTGTAATTAGCAATTCTGTTGCAATTTTTCCGCCTTCATAATTATCAGAACTTACTACAGGAACTGTATCCGATAAATAGCGATCGATAGCGACAATTGCCAAGTTTTGTTTGTGATAATCTAAAATTCCCTGGTTATGTGTCCCAACGATGATCCCATCCACCTGATTTCGTAATAACATCTCTAAATATCTTTCTTCTTTATCCATCTGATTTAAACTATTACAAAGCAACACTTTATAACCTAGAGAATTACAAATATTCTCGAGATGGAAAGTAAGTTCACCAAAAAACGGATTGGATGTCGTTGGTAAGATTATCCCAATCAGGTTTGAACGTTTTTTAAATAAAGATCGCGCAACATCGTTAGGGAAATAGTTAAGCTCTTTCATCGCTTTTTGCACTTTTTCCCTAGTCTTGTCACTTATATAACCACGATCATTTAAAACCCTTGAAACCGTTGTAGGTGAAACACCCGCTGATTTTGCCACATCTCCTATCTTAGCCTTCATTCTTAATACCTCCTGCTCTCTCTTTGCAAAAAACCTTAATATCATTATATCTTATTTGAAGTAATATAGTATTTAGCTAGGACATTCATAATTTAATGGTAATAATCATTATTTACATTCCAAAAGCACACTAAACTTATACTGATATTTTAAAGCTTTTCATCCTACATTACACTGTTTTGCATAAATTTATACGAATCATAGCAAATAACGGACTGCGTATTTTTATGTATGAAAAGGATTATTACCTCCAATGTTAGGAACAGCAATAATAAGTGCAAGTAGAAAACATAGGGGTAGCCTCTTTTCTTTCATTCTTTAAAATTAGATTGACCACTTCAGTCAGTTATATTTCACTCCCGTTGACCTCTGTGGTCAACGGTGTTCAAGTTTTATTTTTTACAAAAAATGATATTGTCGCATTTACAGCTTTGGAATAATGTTGGTTTGATTTGATACTTATAACCTTGATGAACAAACAAAAAGAAAGAGCGTGTTTTATGGAAAAATTGCTTAAAACACGCTCTTAATATGTTGGAATTTAGAATAACTGTTCTAGCAAAAATGGTCTTTTCAAAGCAAAAGTATATAATTGGCCAGCCGAATGAAGTTAAGCAATGTAAAGGAAGAAATATGCCTGTAAACGAATATGCGAGATTACAAAATGTGTCTAGAGCTTCATTAAATAGATAGCTGCAGAAGGGAAATAATCGTCCATTTTTTGAATATTGAAAGCTAATATAGAATAATGAATGGTATTTAGTGTAAAAGTGTAATTATCGGAGAGTGCTAATCATGATTATTAAGTTCATTCGTTTTCGTTCATTTCATTTATGCTCATTCATTTTTGGAAAGACAATCATAAATCAAAGAAGATAGTTGTTGCTTATATGAAGTAACAAACAAGCCCAATTTCTCTATAAGGTTACAGAGAAGTTGGGCTTGTTAGTATTGTAATATCCGTAACGTTGATTTCCCTTTTGAGTGAAGGTTATCGTTTCGATAAGGAAGACCATGTGCCCTCAAGCCATTTATCGAAGTCTGCGCCCTTTTCCCCCTCATACGTATCATATATATCCATCCGCATCTTCTGTAGTTTTTCCTTGAATTCTTCATACGTATGGTTTTCAGGCAAGCTCTTCTTAATTCTTAATAAGATTTTCGCTAACCCTTTAACCAATTCCCCTTTTTTTCTGGCTGGCAATTGAACGTCTTCTCCTAATCTTTTCAATTGACGGTAGGATGCCTCCTGAACTTTATAAACGGAATCACTGTTCATGATATTGGTTAGTATATCGATTACTTGTTGGTTTTTCCATTGTCCTAACTCTTCTATCGCATCCAAACGTTCCCTCCAATTAGATTTACGATTGGCGGACTTTTTTAATTCCTCATAGTTTTCAGGTAACTCGATCATTTTTGTTTCTTTATTTTTCAAATGAATCATTTCTCCTTCTGTCTTTGTGTAAATATCTGGATATTTAACGACAAGTAATTCCGATCCTGCATAAATCCTCTACTTGAAATCCATTATTCCCTTCCTCATTATACCCTTTTCCATATTTTAATATAGTTAAATTTCGTAACATGCTGCAAATCACGAACTTTATCGATGCCTGTCGTCATCCTCCATGTTTTCAACAGCCTTGAAGTTCAACTGTCACTTCAAGCCACAGGCCTTGGCAAGAACTTCAACAAGATGCATGCTTTTGATATGGTTTGCCGCGCCATCCTTTTGGATGCCGATGTTCATTTGCATTTGGCACCCAGGATTAACCGTCACGATTGTAGTCGCCATCGTTTTATTAAGGTCGTTCATTTTTCCATCCAGGATTTTCATCGATTCCTCAAAATGGAGAAGATTGTAGATGCCTCCAGATGCACAGCAACGGTCATATCCTTCCATTTCCACGTAAATGATTCCTGGTATCGATTGCAATAGTAAACGCGGTTCCTTTTGCACCTTCTGTACATTGCGTAAGTGACAGGAATCCTGAAAAGTAACGATGCCGCGATATTCTTCAGTAAAAGGAAGCGGCCCTAAATGATGAAGAATTTGGCTGATATCTTGCGATTTTTTTGAAAAGTCCATTGCTGCACCCGCCCATTCACAATCATCGGCCAATAGCTGTTCATATTCCTGAAGCGAAGCACCGCACCCCCCAGCATTATTGACAATGACATCTGCATCGATTTGCATGAAAGCCTGGATATTTCGTTTCGCCAGGGCCTTTGCTTGCATCGCTTCGCCTTGATGGGAATGGAGCGCACCGCAACAGCTTTGATTTGCCGGGAGTACGACCTCACATCCCACCAGGGTAAGCAGTTCGATGGTAAGACGGTTGATGCGTGACATCATTGAATCCATGATGCAGCCAGTGAAGAAGGCTGCCCTTAATCGCGTTTCCTCTTTGGCTGGTATGACCGTCCCTGGCTTGAACCGTTTCGAGGGAGATTCGATTGGCGGAAGCGCCTGTTCTAAATGGGCCAGAGCAGGTGAAATTTTTTTGAGCAATTTCGAAGAACGAACAAGCTTGGATAACCCTGATTTTTGATAAAACATGACTCCATTTCCGAGCAGCGTCATCCGTTCTGGATAAGGAAAAAGATGAACCAATGCCAGCTTCTTTAATTTTTTCATCTTTTTAGGCGTGTAAGGTGCAATCGCTTCCTTAGCGGCCTCCAATATATGCCCGTATGGAACTCCGACCGGACAGGCCGTTTCACAGGCGCGACAACCTAAACAAAGCTCGATCGGCCCGCTTAAATCCTTTTGAAAATCTATTTTTCCCTCGGCAGCAAGTTTGACTAGATTGATTCGACCGCGTGGTGAAGCGGATTCCACACCCATTGATTCATATGTTGGGCATGCTGGCAAGCAATACCCGCATTTAACGCATTGGTTTGTCCAGTCATAGGCATCAGTATGCAATTGTTGAACCGCTCCATTTTCTTTGTTGGATGTGGCAGGTGCATTCATGTAACCAACACGACCTTTGTCTGGCCCTTTTCAGGAAAAATCTTGCCAGGATTCAAAATATTATTGGGATCCCAGGCTTCTTTAATTTTCTTCATCATATTTACTCCATTTATCCCTAATTCCATTTCCATATAGGGTGACTTCAATGTACCGATTCCATGTTCCCCGGAAAGCGTTCCGCCCAGTTCTATCGCCGCTTCGAAAATTTCACTAACGGCAAGCTCGACTTTTTTCATTTCCGCTTTATTTCGTTTGTCGGTAATGATGTTCGGGTGCAAATTTCCATCACCGGCATGACCGAATACAACCAAGTTCAATTCATATTTATCGCGGATTTGCTTTAATCTCTCCATCATCGCCGGAATTCGATTGCGTGGGACCGTGGCATCTTCCGAGATTTTTGTTGGCCCCATTTGGGTGATGGCCGGGGACACCAATTTACGCGCGCTCCATATTGTGTCACGTTCATCCTCCGATTCCGCTATCTTGACGTAGGAAGCCCCCTTAGCTCTGCAAATATCCGCGCATTTGTTGATTTCTTCTTCAATTGCCAACGGATGACCATCGATTTCGATGATCAAGATGGCCTCTGCTCGTAACGGCAAGCCTGAAGGCCGATAGCTTTCCACAGCACGAATGCATGCCTGATCCATCAATTCCAAGGATGAAGGCAGAATCCCTGATGATAAAATGCTTGTTATCGCATGGCCCGAGTCAATGAAATGATTGAAGTGGGCCACAAAGGTTTTTCGACTTTGCGGCTTTGGAATCAAGCGGATGATCGCCTCCGTCACGATCCCCAAGGTACCTTCCGAACCGACGATTAAACGGGTCAAGTCGTACCCGGTCACATTTTTCACAGTCTTTCCGCCAGTACGGATGATTTCTCCTGTAGGTGTGACCACTTCTAAGCCGATCACATATTCTTTAGTCGTTCCATACTTCAACCCTTTTGGTCCGCTCGAATTTTCTAATAAATTCCCGCCTATTGTGGCAACATTGGAACTGCTTGGGTCAGGTGGATAAAACAACCCCGCTTCCTCGGCTTTTTTATGGATGGCTGCAGTTATCACTCCTGGAGACACAATGGCAAGCATGTTTTCCCTGTCAATAATCAATTTATCCCGTAAAAGGGTCAGATCAAGAACCATCCCCCCTTTTACAGGTAATGGGCCGCCGCTTAGAGATGTGCCCGCTCCTCTAGGGGAAACGGGGATTTTGTGTACATTGGCCAATTTCACTAACTCACTGACTTCCTTCACGTTTATAGGCTGTAGGACGACTTCAGGTAAATACTCCCCAAAAGAAGCGTCATAGCTATAACAATACCGCTCCGCTAAATCAAGGAACATCCGACTTTCAGGAATGATTTGACTAAGAGCATCAAGGGCAACCTGCTCCATATGCTTCACTTCCTTTCTAGGCTCATAGCGGTCATCCATTTGTGTGATGTGAACCGCCAAAAACTTTCCCGACACCTTGGATTTTTTCTAGAATGATGATCAGCAGCACGGATATGAAAATGACTACGCTTGAAACGGAAGCGACGATTGGATTGTAGGCATCCTGCATTTGGGAGAAAATCTCGATTGGCAGCGTGCGCATTTCTGGTGATACCATAAAAAGGGAGACCGTCACATTATCAAAAGATGTCAAGAAGGCAAATAAACCTCCCGAGATGGCCGCAGATCCGATCAGTGGCAGCGTCACTTTTAGGAATACAGTCGCAGGATTGGCTCCCAATATCGCTGCGGCACGTTCAAGATTGTAATCAAATCCGCTTAAACCGGTCAACACAAGCCTCATGACATACGGGATGCAAATGACGATATGGGCAATTAGGAACCCAGTAGACGTCCCGGCTAGCATCATTGGTGTAAAGTACATTAACAGCGCTATCCCCAAAACCAATTGAGGGACGCTTAATGGAGACGTTAAAAGGGCTGTAATATAAGATTTTCCCGGTATGTCATACTTTGCGATTCCAAGTGCCCCCAAAGTCCCGAATATGACGGAGAAAAGTGCAGCCAACGCGGCAAATTTTGCACTGTTGAAAAATGCTTCGAGAAATTCAGGGCGCTCCAAGATTTTCGTGTACCATTGCAACGAAAACCCATCGGCTGGAAAACTAGGATAGTTCGCACTTGTAAAAGATGCTGGGATGACGACGATCAGCGGAATCAAGATATAAATGATTGCCAACACGGCTAAGGCAATCCGAAGGCCACTAAACGCTTTCATCATCGGAAAACCTCCTTGAATTTCCCTTTTTCAAACATTCTAGTAAAAATGGTCACTGAAATGACCGTCGTTGCCAATAGAATATAAGAAAGGGCAGATCCGAATGTCCAGTGAAGCAGGTTATTAATCTGGTCGTATATGACAACAGGCATGACCGGGACGTTGGCTCCACCCATGAGTGCCGGCGTGACATATGCACTCATCGATAAGCTGAACACAAGGATGCAGCCTGATACGATTCCAGGAATGCTCAACGGCAATGTTATGGAAAAGAACCTTCGGAAGGGGCTAGCACCAAGTATGGCTCCCGCCTTGTCCAGGGAAGGGTCGATATTATAAAGGCTGGCAACGATCGATAGGATCATGAACGGCAGATAGGCATTGGATAGTCCGATCACCACACCGATTTCCGAAAATAATAGTTTCAATGGCGCATTGATTATCCCGAGCGCCATCAAGGTTTGATTGATCGTTCCGTTTGGCAGTAACAGCAGGTACCATCCAAAATTCCGCACAACGATACTTACCAAGAGCGGCGAGACGATCAAGAGGGTGATGTAACCTCTGATTCGCGCTGAACTTCTTGCCATTGTCAAAGCTACAGGATACCCTAGGAATAAAGCGACCAATACGGAATATAAACTGATTTTTACAGTCAGCCATAAAGAGGATAGGTAGTAGGTATCGGAAAATAATTGGGTATAGTTTTTCAGGCTGTATACGGCATCCTCTGCCCCGAGATTATCGGTTGATATAAAGCTTAAATATAGGATGTATAACATCGGTATGACGAAGAAACCGAATATGAATAGCAGAATGGGCGTTAAAAGCAGTAACCCTGGCACCCACGCCTTCCTTTTCTTGAGTTTAGGTTTCTGCTGCGGCTCAATCGGATTCGTTTCCGTTTCTATTTCTTGACTAGCATAACTTCTGATGGGCTCCATCCGATAAACACCTCACTTCCAATATGCCATGAAGAATCAAAAGCGGAAGTCAATACTTGAATGCTCTTTCCTTGGAGCAGCACATTGATCTCCCAAGATGTACCAAGATAATTGATTTGGGTGATTCTGGCAAGATGGAAGTCTGGTGGCGGTGAATCTGTTCCATTGGCGGAAATGATCTCCAGCTTTTCAGGTCTGATATAAATTTTGACCGCATCTCCTGGAATCAAGGAACCATCATCACCCATAATATTATCGGCGTCGACATGAGTGATATCAGAGCCTATCAGGACTGTGATTTTTCGATTATCACTAGCCGTCACGTTCCCTTCAAAGCAATTCGATTTTCCGATGAATTGAAAGACGAATTCAGTTTTGGGATGATTGTATATATCAGTCGGGGTACTGATCTGTTCGATTTTCCCCGCATTCATGACAACTACTCGATCCGACATGGAAAGAGCCTCTTCCTGGTCATGTGTGACAAAAATGGTCGTGACGCCAATTTCCTTTTGCAAGCGCTTGATCTCTGTCCTCAATTCGTGCCGTAACTTGGCATCGAGGTTTGAAAGGGGTTCATCAAGAAGGAGGAGCTCGGGCTCGACGACAAGTGCCCTCGAAATGGCAACACGCTGGCGCTGTCCTCCTGATAGTTCCCTTGGATAACGATTCTCGAGCCCGGACATTTTCACTAATTCAAGCGCTTTGCTTATTTTCTTTTTTTGTTCGGACTTTCCGACCTTACGTAATTTCAACCCGAAACTTAGATTTTCATAGACTGTCATATGGGGAAAAAGGGAATACGTTTGAAAAACCATTCCTAAATCTCTTTTATAAGGTGGAACCTTTGTCACATTATTGCCTTTAATATGGACCTCGCCCCGATCCGCATCGAGAAATCCTGCGATGAGGTTCAAGGTGGTCGACTTGCCGCATCCTGAAGGGCCAAGAAGGGTGAGCAGTTCCCCTTGTTTCACCTCGAGGTCGATCCCATTGAGAACAACATTCGTACCAAACTGCTTAAATGCGCCTTTTATCTCCACATCATTTTTGGTTGTCTCGGATCGATGAATGGGCTCCATGGTCACCCTGGTGGTTTTTGCTTCTTTTTTAACTACTTCCATATGATCTGCACACTCCTTATTATTTAAGTTTTTTTCCTAATTCAGGAGTCACCTCTTTTGCCCATCTGTCCGACACCTGAGCACGGATTTCGGCGAACTTGGCGAAATCAGGTTTGAATGTTTTGTCACTATCCTTTAGTCCGATTGATTCTTCATATTTCCCCGGTAGTTTCATCCCTTCCACCGTCGGATAAAATCCTTTTTCGGAAATGAATTGTTGCGCTTCTTCACTGACTAAATAGTTTATGAATTCAAGTGCTTCATTACTATTGGGCGTATTCTTCACAAGCCCTGCACTGAAAGCCTGTAGCGGCACACCTTCTTTCGGTACAGCCATTTTGATGGGAATACCCGAAACTGCCAGTTCACCTATCGAATAGCTGCCCATGACCGTTACATCCGCGGCTCCTTGCTGGATCGCAGGCATCATCTGCGTCGAGTTTTTATAAAACGTATTGGAATAGCCAGCAAGGTCTTTTGCTTTTTCAAGACCTGGTTCGATGTTTTCCGTAGTGCCACCGTTTGATAGCGCTAAACCATTTAGGGTATTGAAGCCCCAGTCATTCGTAATATCCGCAAAGGCCGTTTTCCCTTCGTAAGCCGGTGAGACAAGATCATTCCAGGATTCAATTGGTTTTAAATTTTTCTTTTTAAAGGTTTCCGTATTATAAGCTGGGGCAATGACCAAACCGAATACGGGGGCAGCTGCATTCTCAGTCGGAATGAAGCGCGGGTCCACCGATTTCATATTCGGCACATTGGAGGCATCAACCGGTTCGATCAGGTCCTTATCCTTAGCCCGTATCACGTCCACTGGAACAAAAAAGGCAATATCAATTTGTGGAGCGTTTTTCTGCAATTCCACTTTAGAAAGGATTTCACCTGATAGTCCAGAGATATAATTGACGGTTATCCCTGTTTCTTCTTTGAACTTTGGAGCAATTACATCCCGTATCGCGCTTTCAATGACGCCTCCATTTCCGGCAATCGTTATTTTCTTCTCTCCTTTTTCTCCTGAATTCGTTTGTACGGCTTCCCCCGGCTTTTGAGGAGTCGGGTTACCGCAGCCTGTAAGAGCAATCAAAATCATTATTGAAAAGATACTCATTATTTTCTTCATACTCATTTCCTCCGTTTTTTCATTTTTTCTTCAACCCATGTTCGGTAAAATATTTCATGGCGCCAGAATGAATTTCGAGCGGAACTTGTTCGGCTGCAACACTCATTGAAATATCAGAAGCGGCGGGATGTGTAGCCTGTAGCTCAGGCAAATGCTCATATAATGTTTTTACAAGATTGTAAGCATGCTTATCGGACATTTCATCGTAAGTGATCAAGACATTCTTGATGGAAATCGTTTGAACCCCTTTATTCATTCCCTTGTATGTATCAATGGGAATTTCATTTTGGGTGTATACACCATATTGCTTTTGCAGACGGTCAATAATTTCATTCGGTATCGGAATGATTGAAAGCTCCGTTTGCTCGGATGTGTAAGCGATTTCATTATTCGGAATTCCTGAAGAAAAGAAAGCGGCATCAATGGAACCATTTTGCAACGCTTCGGCAGCCTGGGAAAAAGAAAGATAGGATAAATTCAATTGTTCAGGCTGTAAATCTGATTCCAAAAGGATTCTTTCTGCAATCAGCCTAGTACCACTTCCGCTTGTACCAACACTAACCCTCTTCCCAGCTAAATCGTCCAAGGAATCAATATCATGTTGCTTGGTGGTAACTAGCTGAACATAGTTGGAATATAGGGTCGTTAATACACGTAACCTTGAATCATCCGTATAAGGCAACTCAAGTACGTCCACTGTCGTAAAACCAATTTCTGCGCGGTGTTGGCTGACGAGCTCGGTGTTTTCGATGGAAGCTTGGGTGACCTGGGTCCCTGATATGGCCCCGTTATATTTTTCGTACATGGCAGACAGCCTCTGACCTAATGAAAAATAAACACCTGACATGTCTCCGGTTGCTATGATCAGCATCCTATTCGATAAATCCTGTCCACCACCAATGGGTTGTCCCTGAAGGGAAGAAGCAGGTTTATATATTTCCTGCTGTTCATTCATAAAAGAACATCCCGTTATGAAACAAAGTAATATAGTTAATTTTAGGGATAATGTTCCATTTTTCATCGTGTTCTCCTTTCTTACTCTGTTTTAGTTGCAAGTAGCATGCCAAATGAAGTTACCGCGCAAAGACGAGAAAAATGCCGTTTTATCTACAGGAAACCGGAAAATTTTTCCGGATATCCAGAAAAATTTGCCGGTTCAGTTGTTATCTTATTCATTTTTTGAAATGAGTTTAATTTTATCACGCAGGCTTCTTTCTGATATTTTTAGGACTTGCGCTGTTTTTTGCCGATGATTCTTACAGTAGTGCAAAGTGGCGGTTATGACTTTTTCTTCTATTTCTTTCATGGATATGCCAATGGGAACGCGAAAACTGTTATGATCATCCTCCAGCACATCTGGCCGAAAGACGAACTTTTGTTCTTGAACATATTGTGGCAGGTCTGTATCCTCCATGCATTTCGAATTTGATAGAGCTACCGCATATTCTATAATGTTACCAAGCTCGCGGACATTCCCGGGATAATGATAATCGAGCAAAATCTGCCGTGCTGCGGCTGAAAATGTCTTGTCCTCCTGGTTCATGTCACTAGCATGTTTTTTCATATAATAATCCATCAGGATCGGTAAATCTTCTTTCCTTTCTCTAAGCGGAGGCACGGAAATGGGGATGACATTGAGCCTGAAAAATAAATCCTCCCTAAACTCCCCATCCATCACCATTTGTTCGAGATTTTTATTCGCTGCACTAATTATTCGGACGTCCAAAGATCGTTTCGTATTGGATCCGAGCGGAGTCACTTCCCGTTCCTGTAATACCCTTAATAGCTTGGCTTGGAGGGGAAGGGGCATTTCACTAATCTCATCAAGAAACAAAATGCCTCCATTAGCGGCAACGAACTTCCCATCCTTCCTGTGGGTGGCACCTGAAAAAGCTCCCTTTTCGTATCCGAACAATTCAGATTCCAGCAGCATTTCGGGTATTGCAGCACAATTGACAATTTGCATGGGCTTGTTTTTCCTTCTTCCCAGCGTATGGATGTTTCGAGCTACAAGCTCTTTGCCCGTCCCGCTTTCTCCTGTAATAAGGACACTGGAATCAATGTCTTTCACTCTTTCAATCATTGAAAAAATGCGCTGCATCGGCCTGCTGTTACCGAGAAAGTTCCCTGATCCCCTCTGCTTATCCAATTCTTCATGAAGTGTCTCCAATTGATTCGTCATCTGAGTGAATTCAGTGGCCCTAATCATAAGCAACGAAAGTTCTTCAATATTTAAGGGCTTTTCGATATAATAATAGGCCCCTTTTTTTATGGCCTCAATGGAAGTATCGATGGATGAGTAAGCCGTCATCATGATGACTGCCAGATTAGGAGCCAATTGTTTGATTTTTTGAAGGATATCAAGTCCGCTTTTATTGCCTATCCTCAAATCAAGCAGAACGATATCAAAAGGATGATTTTCAATTTTTCGAAGACCTTCATCCGGGTCTGTCGTTGCCGTGACTTGATACGAATCCTCCAATGCGAAGGTTAAGGCGCTGCAAATAGCGAGTTCATCATCGATCACTAATACATGTAACTTCATATTGATCTTCCTCCTTCATGGTTTCGGTCGTAGATAATGGGAGTAAGATGGTGAATGTCGTTCCACAATCGGGATGGCTTTTCACCTGGATATCTCCGTTGTTTTCTTTAATGAGCCTATACGATAACGTGAGTCCCAAACCGACGCCTTTATCTTTATTTGTATAAAATGGTTCGAAAATATGATTCTGATCTTCCTGCTTGATTCCTTTCCCTGTATCGGATATGCTGATCCGCCCCGTTTTTTCATTTTCTTTATTAATTGTAATTTTAATTATTTTTTCGACTTTTTCTTCCACAGCTTGAATTGAATTCAATATTAAATTAAGAATAACTTGGTGGATCTGTTGTAAATCTATATAAAAGATAAGGTTCTCATCAATTGCCTGTTCAAAATTTATTTTCTTTTTTTCCATTGTCACCTTATGGAAAGCAAGTAATGATATAAGTTCATGGGCAGGGCAATTCGTTATATTCGGCGGCCGTGGGCGTGCATATTCAATTAAATCAGTAACTATCGCATTAAGGCGGTTGACCTCATTAGGTAAATGCTCCATTAGAACTTGTCGGAATTGAGGTTTATCGTATTTGCTCGGAAGCAAGTCTATGAATGTTTTTATTGAGGTTAACGGGTTTCTAATTTCATGAGCAACCCCGGCAACCAGTTGACCAAGTGCGTGCAGCTTTTCCTGTGTGATCAATCTTTTCTCCAATGTTTTCTTCTCCGTTTCATCATTCATGGAAAGTAAGTACCCGGTATGTGACTTTTCCGTATTGAACATTTTATGCATCGAATAGGAAATCACCTTTTGCTCGTGCTGTCCATTTAAAGCTCGAATCCGAAGGGACCCTGTACCCTTTTTTTCTCCTTGTTTAGGATAGGAAGCATCGAACATCTTCAAAAACTCATTATGATTCGAAATATTCAGAATCATTTCCTTGGAAATGTTCAGGATGTCTGATGCCTTTTCATTGCAGCTTGTAATGAGGAAATCATGATTGTAGGTAATGATGCCCGCATCGATATTGTTTAATATTTGTTCTTTGAAAGCTTCACTATTCGCGAGTTTTTGGCGTTGTTTCTTTAAATCCTCATTCAATAGATGCAATGTTCGTGTCTTGGCATGAACGGATTTTTTAAGCTTTTGATTCCATATGTAAATAATGAAAAGAATGATGGCTCCTGCGGTTAATATCATGGTCAACCAAAATATGAATTGCTCCAGTCTAGCGATTTTTCGATCGGATTGCGGCATGATCCATTTATCGATGATCCCATTTAATTGTCGATTGGCTTTAAGTTCAGTGAGTGCATTGTCCATCATGAATAGTAGCGTTTGATTTCCTTGCTTTACAGCAATCGTATAATCCGCAGGTTCAATGACCTCATCAAGAATGATGTACTGTTTTTCCTTGCGGAGTTTTTTCAAATAAAATTCCGCTGTCCATTTGTTTCCGATGAATACATCTGCGCGTCCATTCAATAACGTTAACACTCCGGAGTATTGATTCGATACAGTCGTTAAGTTGGTATTTCTCATATTGAGAAAAGTGCCGATTACTGGAGTTGTATGGTCCAGGACTACGTGGGCATCGCGTAAATCCGTCAGCGTATGGATATCCTTTTTCCTATTGCTTGGGATGATGATCGATTGGGACATGGTAAAGTAAGGCTGGGTGAAATCAAGTTGATTATCTTTTTCGATACTATAGGTACTGCCGACAAGGGCATCGATCTCACCATTCATTAATGCTTTTTCCGCTTCTTGTATCTCCATCGGAACATACTCGAAAACAGCACCGCTATTTTTTGCTATTTCCTCCATTAATTCAATATTGATGCCGTCCATTTCATTGGCTTCATTTTTAAATGAAAATGGAGGGAGGGCAGTTTCGACCGCAATGATGAAGGTTTTTTGTTCAGCCAAAACATCTGAAGACCACGGTATTTGCCCAAAGGATGCACAACAAACTAGACTTAAAAATGCCATAAGGTTCTTTTTGATTAAAAAGCCCTCCTTTCTTTGATAGTCATGCAAGCAACATTCCCTTCCCAAAAACGTCATGATACTACTATTTCTCCGATTACGCCTTGAACCCTTTTTAAATATGTTAAATGATGAGGGTAATCTGACACAATTCAACAAGAATCTACATGTGGCTTCATGTTAAATCAATGGATATAAACCCAGCATTCAATGCTGGGTTTCAGTTGGATTTCACTAATAGTCTTTATTTTTCACTTTCGAGTGCTTTTAGCATTTGTCTTAAGGCTCCAAGATGATAAGCGGAATGGGCGATGGTCGCATTCACATTTGTTAGCCATTCCTCTAAATCGATTGTATCGATTTCGGCTAAAAGAGTGTGGTATTCAGTTTGTAGCCCTTCCTTGATTTCGGTCCATTTTGCCTCATCAACTTGAGAAATGGTCCAGCTAGCACCCCAATCCTTTTCAAACTCCTCGCCACTGATCATCGTCCGGATCACCCATAAATAATAACGGATGTGGTCAGCGTGAGCGGCTATAGTCGATCCGTGAATGGAAAGAGATGCATCTTCCGCGCCGACATCTTCAAGAGTGCCAAAAATGCCTGCATTCGGTCTTGTATCTGTATAATAGCTTCCTCCATTTTCCGGTCCCTCAAACGTCTCATTCAAAAGCATTTTTAGCGATTCCGCCAACGTCTTCCCCATTTTCCATTCCCCTTTCAAGCGTTATAATTTGCTTCAACCTTTATCATACACCATGAAGATCCCACATTTGGATTTATTTTGAAAGAACATTTTGCTTTCAAGCCTCCCATACTCCCGTTAGCATATGATGAAACCGGAAGAAAACGAAAAAATCCTTCGCAAAATGTCTGATGAAGCACATGCGTTGCAAAGTGAAAAAATAAAAGGGTGTAATAGCTAGTGCTTATAGGTGGATACGCTGCGAGCAGCCAAAGGTTACGATACTAAATCAAATGTTTCACGGGGACACCACCATATGACCCTCTTCGGTGTTCCAATTTCTTCGCCTGCCCTCTAAACGGCGGGCAAAGGAGATATTGCCGGGAGAGCACATAGGGGAGATCTTGCATACGAAAAAGAGCCAAGGGCGGACTGACCTCGGAAAGAAGGGTGCATGAAGTGGAAAGTAACGTTCAAGCGGAAGCTTTCCAACAGAGCTTTTCTGCGTTCTAACGGAGTTTAACAACACAAAAAACGTAGCCAAACTCCGGGATCATCGAGTTTAGCTACGGTCTGAGAGGATTAACCTTCATTTTACATTAGCTTATATTGGTAGTTCATATAATCATGAGCAGCCTTTTAGCAGTTTCCTAGACGCTCATCCAAAGACAAAATCCGAAAGGTAGACTCTTGGTCTCTGCACAAGCCGCCCATAACTATTTGATTATCTTTAGTAATGGTGACATATCTGAACGTTTCATCGTTGTTCATGTTAATAGTGGTTTCCGGTGTCGTTTCCATCTTTGCAAAGCCTTGTTCTGTGTACGTAAGCGGAAGTAAGTCATCCAATCCTTCATCTGGGCTACCGAGCCACTTAAACATAAAATCCTTCAATGAAAATTGTTCGATCATCGATAAATGCTCTTTAAAAATTAATTGATCTCTTGTTACTTCTTTCAACTTATCCACTCCTCAATCGTATTTAAGTGTATATGGATAAACGGCTAACATCAAGAGCATTCCAATGACAAACGATTTACATTTAGATTACGGCTTTCACTTAGGTTCGCAGTCACCCTTACAAACTACCAGGAAGATGTATACGCACCTTTGCCAGCCATTGGGGTGGTTAGATTTTTATTCTCACCTTGCTGCCATGTAATCTTGCCATTTTCATCTTTCATGATGAACTTGAATTGATAAGATTGATTGGCAGCTAAACGGAAGGTTCCGCTCCAATTGCCTTTTTCACTTTGAGTCAGTTTATATTCATAATCGACTGGATTCCACCTTCCGATTTCCCCTCTATCTCCAATTAAGTATACCCCCCGTGTCGCTGGGACATTATCAACGGTGAATGTAACCGGAATCGATTTGCTTTGCAATTTATCCGCCAACAATCGTAACTCTGCTGTTGGATTTCCTTTATCATCGAATAAATAGGACATTCTTAAGAAGGTGAAACCATCAAAACCATAGTTGAAAACCATTTCCGCTATATTATCATAGCTACCTACATCGTTGATGGCTAAGGCGTTTTCACCGTTAAGCGATAGACCCTTTTTTGTAGCCAATGTAGCAATTTGCGCAACCAATGTTTTAGGTGAGCTATACTGGGGCGCCGTTTGAGCGGCGGAGTCCCCCATTTCCAAGCATGTGAAGGTGAGGGCCAATTTGGATTTCTTGAATTGATCAAGAAGTTGGGAGTAGTTATAGTACCCAGCACTATACTCGGCCGAATGTGGCATGAACGGATCATTCATTTTCCAATGGACTCCTGAGATTTTAGCTCCAATGGGAACTTTGAAGACACGATCAAAATGCTTATGGGCCAATCTTGAGATACTTGCAAGATGTTTTTCCAGTGTTCCCTGATACCATTTCATAAAGTCTATTCCAAATGCAGTGTCAATTGCACCGCCTACCTTGAAAAATTCATCTCCGTTATTTGGCGGCTGAATCTCATCCCAGTTCGTATACCTTTTTCCCCAAGCGACATTAAGTTTGGTTATCGATGCATATTTTTCTTTCATTGAAAGCCTGAAATCCGATTTCGCACCATCTGTATAAGCTTGAAGTTCCCCCCTTCCCGGATATTTCCAACCATTCGTTTTCTGATAGGAAGGATATCTTAATTCCCCTGCCGGTCCTGCACTTAAGTATATTTTTGCAATCAAATTTCTTTTATCTGAGAAATTCTTTGCAAAGGACCTGTACAATTCCTCATATTGAATTGAGGTACCTTCCCACCAAGGGGCGAGTACTTCTTTATTCCAGTCCCCGCTTTCGCTCTTGAATGCCATGTTTTCGGCAGAGTCTTCCTTCCAGAGCCAGCTAGGAATGGGATAGCTGCAAACATCTCCTACATTTTCGCCACATTGATGTGTGGACAAAATGGGGACCCATTTTAAACCGGATGCCTCCACTGCCTCACTGTACTTTTGATAATAAGACCAATCAAACTGATTATCTTTTTCACTCTCGACCAGCCCCCACCATATATCTGTCGTTATGGCGTATACACCATTTTCCTTCAGTAGCTCCAACTCCGCTCTAAAGGCGTCCCAGTCTGTTATTTGACCCAATGGCGCCATGACATAGAGCCTGTAATCTGGTTTGACTTCTGCAATTCCAGCTGAATCACTTGATAAAGGAACAAAATAAAACATGAATTTGAAAACGCCAGTCGATAATTTTCCCAAAAAAACCATCCTTCCCTCATCAATAATGGAAGCAATACATATATAAAAATGGTCAGGAAATTGTTCTTGATGCTAATCGATAAAAAGGGCGGCTTGTACCAAAAGTATATTTCAATTGGGAATATTTATCAATCAGTTTCATCACAATGCTAAGGGCCCGTTCAATCTAATGGCCTTCATCTCAGCACGAAACAAGTTCTTGCTTCATATGATGTGTTATGGGGTGTACAGGAAAATGGAAGGGTTGGGTGCTGATATATGAGACAATCTCCAATTTATAATATTCCGTTTCAAAATATCCAAGAAAAAAACATGTCCTTTGAAGTGGTCTTCAACCATATTGCGGAGTTTATGAAATTAAATCCAGCCGGTAACTTTCGTCTTATGATCGGCACTGATTCGCAGGTACATAAAAAACATACAGTATTCATCACTGGCATCGTAATTCGGCAGGTCGGAAATGGAGTTTGGGGCTGCATAAGGAAAGTGATGATTCCTAGAAGGATGACGCAATTACATGAACGAATTTCGTATGAATTGTCATTAACCGAGGAGCTCGTTTCCATGTTTACGGAAGAAAGAAAAAACCAGCTAATTGAAATTGTCCTTCCTGCCGTTTATCAAGGAGCCACCTTCACTATGGAGGGCCACATTGATATAGGAATAGGAAAACGGAACAAAACGAGTGAGTTCGTAAAAGAAATGGTCGCTAGGATGGAATCGATGGGAGTTGAACCGAAAATAAAACCTAATGCTTTCGTGGCTTCAAGCTATGCCAACCGATATACAAAGAACGAGTAAAGGTTGTGCGTTCACTATTAAAATAATTTAACGAAAATGACACCCATTTGTATAATGAGTGTCAGTCCTGCCGTTTCAAGCCACCTTTTCACCTGGGCAATTGTGCAGCCTATGCTAATTTCCCCACATATGTACGGACCATTTCGGCGGTAACCATTTTCCGAGTAGGTATAAATCTTTCATTTGCCAAAGCGTTGATTTGGATGGTGATCATATTGATGGAGTCTGTTGTAAAATCCTTTTCAGCCTTACATAATTCAATCGCTTCTTGAATATAGTCTTCCCGTTTTTGATCCAAAAACGAAAATTCAGTGAATTCCTTGTTTTGCTTTTGGGCATGTAACGTTATAGCCTTATGTACACTCATATCCACCACTCCTAATGTTTTGTTTTGTCGATACCTTCATATTAACAAGTTTATGGGGGAAATTAAAGGATTAATAAAGCTGGATCACCAGTCTCCAACGCTCTAGCCAAACGCACTGAAAAAGCCCTTGAAGCGGTGGCTCAAGGGCTTTCGGGATGTCGTCACTTATAAACTATACTTTCTGTTGCCCCTTGGCCCCGTTGATGGAGTAGCTCACTGCCATGCTTGCATTCAAGGAGTGATATACGGAACAGTACGTATCCTTCGATAAACGGATGGCGCGAACCACTTTATCCTCCGGAAGCTCCCCTTCCAGTAAATAATGGATATGATAATGCGTAAAGCGTTTAGGATTTTCCTCGGCCCGTGTCCCGTCAATTTCCATTTGGAAAGAAAGCGGCTCCAAACGCATTTTTTTCAAGATCATGACTATATCAATCCCTGTACAGCCTGCCAAGGATTGTAAAAGTAACTCGGTCGGTCTCGCTCCGCTATTTTGTCCCCCTACATCCTCTGCAGCATCCATCTTTACTTCATGACCTGACGGGGTGGTTCCGGAAAAGGCCAAATCCCCTGTCCATTTAATGTTTGTCTTCATTTTTATCAATCCTTCCCTGCTCTTTATTCTTAGGTGAAACGTTCGGAGAGACCCTCCGGCGTGTATGAAAATTTTTTGAAAAATATTGTGAACAACGTCAAATCATGTGGAGAATTTGTGGTAAGAAGGTTTGTATTTATTTTATGTAGTATAGCTTGAAAATATCTAATAAAAATTTTCATAGGTAAAGTAATGCTGGCAAGGCCTATTAATCATTAATAAAAATCTGAAGTTCACGGATGGAAAAAAGCAGGGAGTACCTTCCCTGCTCTTATATACGCATGTTTATACTACTGGATGTCCAGGGATTTCGTTTCAGCCTTCTGGTTGTATAAAGGTAAAATGAAAACCATCCCAAGAATAAAAAAGAAAGCGGCGATTTCAAACATGGCAATGAGTGAAAATTGCTCTTTCAACATGCCTGCAACACTCATGGTCAATACCATCGAGCCAGTGAATAGTGGCGTTAATATTCCATTGACCCTTCCAATGAACGCACCTTCCGTCCGTTGCAATATCAGGGTATTGATTCCAATTTGGATACAAGGCAGCATAAGACCATTAAAGAACTCGGCTGTAAGTGTGAGCCAAAGATTCGTCGACAGCCCGAGTACTGCCAATCCAATGGCATTTATGAGCATTCCTAGGGCTAATAACCGTTGTGGTGCCACCTTTTTGGCAAAGATCATCACACCTGCTCCGCCTAAGATCATGCCTACACCATTCATCATGAATAACCATTGGAGATTTTCCTTAGGCAGCCCTAAACGTTCGGTAACAAGGAAGATGGATAAAGGCTGAATGAAGCCAAGACCGAGTCCTGCTCCAAGAAAACATAATCCAAGCAAACTCAGTTCTTTTTTATGAAGTACATAGCTCACTCCACTTTTCATTTCCTGCCATAATGTCGTTTTACCGGCTTCTTCATCCAATTTCCGATCCTTCGGAAGGAATGTGAGGGCGACTGCCGAAAGTAAAAACGCTACACCCGTAATGGCTATCGAGATGTTGATTCCAAACGATTGGAAAGCAAATGTACCGAGTATCGGTCCTAACACCATGAATACCGCAAATACGGTTTGATACACAGACATTCCTGTTTGAATTTGACTCTCGGGCAAATGCATCTTAAATAACTTCATGCCCGATGGCTGGGAAAATTGGGAAAGGATCGCCGAAATCAATGTCGCAAAAAACACTACCTTCCAAGTTCCGAAGATAAGGGCGATAAGCACGGCGAATACGGATAATGCACTTAAAATATCGCACCAAACCATCGTTTTTTTAGGGCTCCAGCGATCTGCGAACGTTCCGCCAATAAATGAAAAAATAAAAATCGGGGCAAATTCCGCCACGGAAATCATGGAAATCGCAAAGGCATCTCCGTTGGTCTGTTCCATGACAAACAGCAAAACGGCAAAATTCCGGACCCATATCCCTATTTGTAAAAATAATCCGGAAAAGATGATAGCACGAAAAACAGGGTTCATAAATATGTTGGATTCTTTTTTACTTAAAGGTGCCAATGTATTTTTTCCCAATATAAAACCTCCTGCTTTAGTATCTGGACAGGAGGTGGCATAATACAAATTAATAAGGCAAAATATCCCTGAAGAAGGGGACACAATGATCTTGTTTGTACATACCAATCCTATCCAGAAAAAAATCGTATTTAACACGCTTTTCCCTTAAAGAATAGGATTAAATGATCATTGTCTAAAGTCACCCTTCCATTTTATGTTAATTACATGATAATCGACTCCTTTTGAATAATCAAGGTTAATTTTTCATTTTTTATGTAAGACGAATTTTTTAAAACAGAAATACCTTGATAATAAGTAAATGAATGGGCTCCATTTTAGCGGGATGTTCCTTTTTAATTTTCAATCAAGCGTTCATGATTAGGGTCTGCCTGGACGAGCAAATGAGAAGATGGCATTAAGATACGATGCTCATGTAACGCAGACATCATTTCAAACCTTACATTTCTTGACGTTTCAAAGTAATCGTCAGGCTTCACAAGTCCCACTATACATAGCTCATAGCCCACATATTTGAAACCCGGATTTAAATCGGTAATGCCGATATATCGAAAATCTTCTTCAGGTGTGCCGTCCTCGAACCTTAACAGGCTTTCACCAAATTTCTCATTACAGGTAAGGCAAATAACTTCAAGCAACCGTTTCACCTTGTCTGGTTGTTCCTGATAACTTACCGTGATTCGCTCAATGATCCGCATTCTCCCTTTATTAAAATTTTGAATCGTCCTAATCTCGCTGTGTGGAATGGTCAGCAGTTTTCCAGACCATTCCCTTATCTGCATGAACCGAATGCCGATTTCCTCGACTGTTCCGGAACTCGTCCCATTGAATGCCACGAAATTCCCGACGCGGAATTCATTATCTGACAGCCTTACAAACCCCAACAAAATATCCTTGAGCATTTGTTGAGCGGCAAATCCAATCACGACCCCTACAATACCGGCTCCAGCTAGTATCCCTTTTAAGTCTATGAACTGTCCGATCACATAAATGAGGAAAAGTGCGGAAATTCCGTACCTAAGAGAAGAACGTGTAACACCTTGTATCGTTTTTTCCACTTCTTCCTCGAAAAAACTTGACCTTTTGAAGAACCATTCTACCATCTTATTCAAAACGTAATAAACTACCATTAGCAGCAGTGCTAAAATGAATAGCCTCATTAATAGGAATTCTTCCAAATATTTAAAAGCACGCTCCGTAATATCAAAAATATTCAAGTTGCCAACTCCATTTCCGGCTTATTCAGAATCGATTAAAATCCAATCATCATCCTTGCCAATTATTCCTTTATCAAGAATAAGCCTCGTTTTCAACCGATAGGAAACCTCGCGTTTATAAGGCTCCTTTAGCATTGGCAGACAAAAGTTAAAAGGAATTTCATTACTTTCCCCAGAATTTATTCCTCTGGAAGATAAAATGGTGCTCGTCTTCAAGATTTCTTCCTTTCCCGTAGAATGAGTATCCATGATGAGATCACATTCTATCCTTCTTATTCTTTGCTCAAGGGTACCACCCTTAATCAAGAAATAGCCATTTATGCATTCTCCAGATTTATACGTATTTTTCGGAAGGATTAAGTCGATCTGTGCAGATCCTATTCCTAAAAGTAACAAAGATTTTCTCAGTATCAAAGAATACACTCCATTTATATTTATTTGTTTTTTCCTTTTCATCATATCTTGATGATGATCTACTTAAAAAAACCTTTACCGATTTCGGTAAAGGTTTTTCGAATAGAAAAAAGACCTTTACCAACAGGTAAGGTCTGGCTAACAGCAAGATGCTGCCAACAACGCCGAGAGCTTGGAGCTCCGTAATGACGACATTGCTGTTAAAGCTACTCCCCTTAGGAGATTATATTCATTATCATACGGTAGAATTGGAAAGTTTGTCAAACCTTTATGTATAGTCATATAAGATATGGAATAAATAGTGAGGAACTGGTCTGAATTTTGTTAATGGTTGGAATTTACTCTCTAGGTTTTACCTGAACTTGTTCAGGGAATAAGAATTATACATCAGGAAACCATGGATACTTTACTTCCATATATATCTTGATAGTCGGTCTGTTAATTACAAGAGGTTGTCTTAATCATCGGTACGTCCGGAACGAAAAGCGCATGATTCATAAAAGAAAGAATAAAATGAACAAAATGTGTATGTATTTAAAGAAACGTAAAAAAAATGATTATTTTAGAAGATTTTCTTTTACTTCTGTCAAACTTGTTGTAATATAAATGTAACAATTGTAATATTAATTACACTTTCGTTACATAATCATCCTAATAGGGATTGGAGAGAGAAAGTATGAATAAAATATCAGGTTTGCTATTATCCATCATTTTGTTATTCACATTGAGCACAGGGGCAACAGCTCAAACGACATCACAGAATCTATCTGACACAAATGCACTTAAAATAGCCGATAATGCGAGTAAACATTTTTGGAATGCGTTACATGGCTACAAAACTCAATCATGCACACAAAAAACATTCAGCTATAAAGGAACAGAGTACTCCTATCTTTGCCAGGAATTCAATACAAAAGATAAGCTGGTTACTTATTTAGGAGAAACATTTACTGATAATGCGATTGAAAAAGGGTTAACAAACTATAATTACATGACACATAAAGGTAAATTAGCCCGTCCAATCGGCGATGGCGATGGCATGCTAGAATGGAAAAAAGCCAAAATCAAATCTGTTCAACAAAAACAAAACGTAAGAACCTATAACTTAACCGTCCCTACCGTCGATGGCGATTCAGTCAAAAGAACGGTTACGTTCACCAAATCCGGATCCACTTGGAAAGTGAATCAATTCGATGCAGTCCAATAATCTATGATCTGAAGGCCTCTCATATGTCGATAACCATATGGGGGCTTTTTTTGTTTTTTTCCTTAGGAACCGTAAACGCTGCCTGTGACTGGGATTCCTACCTCTAAATTATTGAACCCCTCTTTGCACAATGATGGGATTTCCCCCTACTATTGATTTATTTGACCCATATAACAGTTAACCAGATACCCATAAAATATAGATTCGAAAATTGGTTCCTTAAATAGATCCTTGCCACACAAAAATTGACGGTTAAATTGTGAGCTTATGGTGATTTATTGGAAGGTTTGTGCTTTATTTTAGCTTAAATAAGTGGTTTTCCCCATCAGATTCCACTAGCTTATCCCCTCCTTCTGCGGCTACTTCCTCAAGGGTATTGCTATATGAATAAAAAGAGGATCAAATGTAGTTAAAAGCACTTCGAATAATGAAGGGAATCATAAAAAGGTTCCGGATGGGAATATCATCCGAAACCTTTTTGTAAATAAGCTGAACACAGAAAGGACACAGTGTCTTAGCGGATTTTTGCTTTCCGAAAACCTTGATAAGCATCGAATGCTGCAAAAAAGATAACGAGAAGAATCAATCCCCAGTAAATCGAGTCTTTCCATTCACCGATTGAAAATATTTTTGTCATATACGCAAGGAAATCGTCTGTCAGTAAATGCGGATTACTGATGATGATGATGAATGCAATCGTCGTGAAAAGTTGATAAAAGGTGTGGAGCCAAGCGAGCTTTAGGGTCCATTGCCCTGCCAGTAATTTATATATCGCAAGGCAGACACCTAAGATGATGATGCAGAAAATGAGTAACCAATAGGCATTCAATACCTCTTGATTAAAAGTGGGTGTTACAAAAGTGAGTCCATCTTTACTACTTTCATAAACCCCCAGAAGGCTGCTCGCATTGAAATAGAGAGCAGCGAAAATGCCGATGCCTAACAAGCCTCCAAATATTTCGACTTTAGTAATCGCTTTTTTCGCTGAGATATTCGATATCTGTTTTAAATCATCCGGTGTCCAACGTTTAAATCCTTTCGTTAAAGGCCTATGATCTTTTGAAGTATCCGTACGTTCTAAAACGGCAAATAAAAGCGTTAACCAAAAAAATACTTGAATGGCGGTACCGAAGATGCCCACGATTCCTTTTCCAATGATGATGAAGATCACTTCTATTACCGTTTTTTCACCCAAATCAACAAATGTGCCATCTCCAATCAATGAAATTAATGATAGGACGGCTGAAATTGGTAAAATCATTTTCAGAAGACTGATATAGACATCATAATAACGCGGTCCAATCAGATGCATTGGCCGATCTCGATAACCGCTTGCGAGTGTTACCGGATCTCCTAATTTTTTAAGCACCTCCTTCACGTCTTGTTCAGTATAATCCTTACAAAGCATATCTTCGATCGTAGACTGAAGCTCAAGCGCAATATCATCGCGGTTTTTTTCTGGCAGCCTGCGGGTCACTTCCTGAATATAAAGTTCAATCAGCTCCATCTTCTCCCTCTCCTTTTAACAATATATAAAGTTCTTGAGACGTTTTTTCCCATTCTTGTTTTAATTGGGTGAAAATTTCTTCTCCATAAACACTTAAAGAATAATACTTCCGCGCTCTACTTTCGGACGTATCCCAGGAGCTGGTCACCAATTCCTGTTTTTCCAGACGGCGAAGCAAAGGATATAACGTGCTTTGATCGATGGAAATTCCCGATTTTTCTAAACGCTGGACAAGCGAGTACCCATACTGTGGGATTTTTAACTGACTTAGAACCGCTAACGTCAAAGTGCCTCTTCGCAGCTCGGTGGTCAATGAATTCAGTAAAGTGCTCATATCATCACCTCTCCTCTATACTATATGTCGTACAGCATATCTTATACTATGCATCATACACTATTTTAGTTCCGACACCAATAGGAAATAACCATATTTTTCAAAAAAGCATAAAAGGTTTTCCCATATTTCGTCATTTGATTTTCGGATGCGTCCTCTTTTCAGATTCGTATCAATCGATTGATAAAATCCGCTTTACCTAATTTCGACCCTTGAAAAATACGGAATCCGAGACCAGGTCAAAATTATTGCCTCCGGAAAATTATTCACTCCCGATCGAATTGACATTGCTTTAGCAATGGGAGCGGACCTTGTGAACATTGCAAGAGGATTCATGATTTCCATAGGGTGTATCCAAATGATGAAATGCCAATCAAATGCATTGCCCTGTCGGGGTAGCCACCACTGATCCCGCTTTGCAGAAGGCACTTGTCATCGATGAATGTTACGAACTTTCTTGTTACGATTAGCGAGGGGCTGTTTCGGTTTTCAGCTGCCGCTGGACTGGATTCACCAATCCATTTTCGCCCTGAGCATATTTGCTATAAGGTGAAGATATTCTGAAAGAAGTAAAGAGACAAATTAGTGCCAGTCAATGAAAATCCACCGCCCGGATGCAATGGGCGGTGGATTTTTTTCAGGTTATTGACTTTCTCCTCCAATTAAATGGCTTGATAATACAAAAGCCCATCACGAGTGAATTTCCTGCATTGGTTATTCAAAAGCAGGTATTCAAGATGGGCCAAGGTTTCACCGACGGCGAATCTTGATTCGTGGATAGGTAAGTTTCCAAAAAGGATACTGCAGGCACTTTTTACAGTAATGGGATCTTTCATGCTTTCATGAATGACATGCAGGCGGTCTTGATGGTGATTCAATAACTCAACGATTCGTTCGTTGGCATTTCGAAATGGCTTTCCATGTGAAGGAATGACATATTCAACGTCTAACCTCTGGATTTTTTTCAAGGAAGAAAAAAACGCCTCCAACGGGTTGTCTAAGCCCTTGAACCAATACGATATATTAGGAGATATTCTAGGCAATATATGATCTGTCGAGAACAGAACGCTATTTTCCTTGTTATATAGGGAAATCAAGCCATCAGAGTGACCCGGTGTGAAAATTACCTCGTACTCGCATTTGCCAAAACGGAGCTTCATGCCTTCTTCAAGGTGATGATTGATCGTAGGATATGGTTTTACTTGTGGGATGAAGCTGCTTTCGTCACTGGATAAAGCTGTGGCTAGGTCATCTTCCATGCCACATGCAGTATAATTTTCCTTAAGGAGATTAAGTGCCGGCGCTTCCCAGTACGTTTTCCCTGCATGTTCATCCACTTGCGTCATCCACACTTCGGCATCGGTTAACTGCTGTAAGGTCCCGGCATAACCGAAATGATCTGGGTGATAGTGGGTGACGATTATATCACGAACATCATGTTTGGCAATGATCGGCTTCCATATATCCCTTGTCATTTCGTTATTTAACCCCGTATCCATGATCGTCCACCCTTTTTCGCCTTCTGCAAGAAAACAATGGACATGGTTCAATCTAAATGGCATGGGGATGGTAACTTGAGTAACTTTCAATTCATTCAGCAACTTTAACTTCTCCTTCCGATGTAACTTTCAGTTTCATTATTGAAAAGGGGTACAAATAGTACGTTAAATAAAGGTATATCATGTATCAATTCGACGAATTCCTTGAAGTTCCTCTATCCATCTTCTACATTTTTAGCTGAACGATGGATGTTCCAGCTCATGAAAAATGAAAAACGCCACTTAAAGGATCACGGCACACTGCTATCATCAACTGCTGCTTCTAACCAGTCCGTTTCACCAAGTGTCATTTCTAAGTGAGCAAACCAACTGGCCTTTGTCGCGCCATGCCAATTTTCTTGGCCGGCAAGAAACCCGCTCGCTCAAACAGTGATACTGTATATGGCTCTCCATCCGCCAATTTTAACTTAACGAGATTCTGCTCGCTAACAGACACAATCTTGATGGAATGACCAGTTGAGAACGTTTTAAAAAGCACATTTTCCGAGGCTTGAAGAAGGTTTACCAAATTAGCGAATGCTATTCGGAATCGTCAAATTAAGTGAAGTAGCTCGTCATTTTGTAGTATTACCTTGAATCGGTCTGAGAAGAGTTTAAGAAAGAAGGAGTTAAAAAGATGGAAATCGCGGATTCCTGAATCATCAAAAATAACGCCATCCATAGGATGGCGTTCGCACTTACATCTCTTCCTCTATCGTTTGAACAAGGATAAAAAGAAAATGATAGATTAAATTAAAAGCATCATCTAATGTTAGGTCTTCTCGAAACCCATTGACATTATTCAAGGCAAAATTAACATCCCAAAGTCCGTCACCTTGGTTAAACATTAAACTGAATGAACCAACGTCTTCTTGGATTTGCATTTTTAAATACGTCTTTAATGCTTCACCCATTTTTTTCTGGAATTTCAATCCGAACATCGCGTTATAGGTACCGAATACATCATCGCATTCTACTGAAAGTGCCTCCACTCCGATTAATTCGAACCAGTCGGATTCAAAGTATAGGAATTCATCTTTATTTTTTTTCAAGTACTCAATAGGCTGGGCTAAAAATGAAGCATTCTCTACTGCTATCAACTCTTCGCTCTCTTTATTACTGCGTTCGATATATGCATCGGCAAAACGTGATGTATTTTCCTTTAGCATTATAGTGGTATCTTCAGTGATTAGTTTATGCTTTTCTATATACTCCTTTTCTTCATTAAATACCTCCAGCTGGTCATTGCTGATGGTTTTTGATATGTATGCTTCCATTCGTTTTCTTAACATATGATGTCCTCCTCGTATCTTTTCAAGCTTATGCAATTTCCATCATAGCATATCCTTTCCTTAGAAAATAACTTTGTGAATGAAATTACATTGATGATTGTGGAATTTGTATCATGTCTTCGTTATAGTAATGGTAAAGCATGTATACATATAGAGAAATGAGATGTTTAAAATGCAGAAAATCATTGTCATAGGAGCAGGAATCCTGGGAGCCTCCACTGCCTATCAGCTTACTAAAAGTGGGGCTGAAGTAATTATTATCGATCGTCAGGATGAAGGACAGGCAACAGCTGCCGCAGCAGGAATCGTATGTCCCTGGATATCGCAAAGGCGGAATAAAGCATGGTATCACCTTGCTAAAAATGGAGCGGCTTTTTATCCTGCTCTGATTGATGAACTGAAACGGGATGGGGAAACCGAGACAGGTTATGCTCAAGTCGGGGCCATCAGTTTACATACCGAAGAAGAAAAACTGATGGCGATGAAGGAGAGAGCCGAAAAACGGAAAGAAGACGCACCGGAGATGGGCACGATCACATTACTTTCCCCTTCGGAAACAAAGGAATTATTCCCGCCTCTTTCCAATGAATATGCAGCTGTTCATGTAAGCGGGGCCGCTCGGGTCGATGGTCGCGCGCTTCGGGATTCTTTACTGCGTGCATCGCAAAAAAACGGCGCGAAATTAATCTACGGTGAGGCATCTCTTACATATAAAGGTTCACAGGTTAATGGTGTAACCGTCGAGGACGATTTCATATCTGCTGATCAAGTAATCGTTTGTGCTGGGGCATGGGCTTCACAATTACTGAAGCCACTTGGTGTGAATTTTAAAGTCAGCTTTCAAAAAGCCCAAATCATCCACCTTGAATCTGCTATTGAAGGGACGAATAACTGGCCGGTTGTCATGCCTCCCAGTGATCAATATCTACTTGCCTTCAATCATAATAAAATCGTTGCCGGCGCTACCCATGAAAATACGGAAGTGTTCGATACCCGAGTGACTGCTGGAGGCTTGCAGGAGGTTTTCAATAAAGCTCTGAATACCGCTCCTGGCTTGGCAAATAATGCGTTTGTTGAGGCGAGGGTCGGTTTTCGTCCGTTCACACCAGGCTTCCTGCCAGTAATCGGCCCGTTGCCTGATTGGGAAGGGATAATCATTGCCAATGGCTTGGGAGCTTCAGGTTTAACGATGGGTCCTTATATTGGCTCACAACTGGCAAACCTTGCGCTTGATCAGGAACTTGATATCGATTTGGATAAGTATGACGTAAGAGGTGCTTTGGAATGCTAGACCTTCAGCGTGGAATCGTGTATTTTCCCAGTGCGGCCTCTGCTTTTTTGGTTGTTAGCCGTCAAAAAAAGATAAATGCTACTCTTCCCTTAGGTGGCAGCATTTATCTTTAATCATTTAACGAATTTATTGGTTGAATCTTCCGCGTTGGCGCAGTAATTCACGATTCAGGTTCGGATCTTTTTCGAAAGCAGCACGGCCGTGAAGCCAAAATATATTATTGACGACAACTAAATCTCCTACAGGGAGCTCCAATTCAATTACGCTTTCATCGTTTTCCAAGGAATGCGATAAATCCCGTAAGTACTTGGCCTGTTCGATCGATTCAGGATAAACGAATTGATCGATAAAGCATATGCCAGGCTTGTTATTGTGATTAAAGAATGTCAATCTTTCAATTTCCTGATCAATGTTTTTGCTCTTTGGAGCTTTGCAAGTGAATTTTTGACTCGAAATTGGATGATTGACGTAATGATCAAGTTCTTTCCAATCGTCCAGATGCAATAAGCGAGATTCTCCACCACGGGCATTCTCTTCAATCATCTTCATCATCAATAGCCAGTCCACCGGCTCATCCACAAATGTTCCGTCCGAATGAAGCGTGAATAAACGATACGCTTGGCGCAGGTATGAATCACTGCTATCCGTATCTTGTACACTAAATCGCGCATAATATTTACCTGACATCGCATCATGGTTTGGTGTTCCAAGCAAGTATGAAATGGCTGTAGCAAAAGCCACATATTCATCGGTCTTTTCAGTGACTCCCTCCAAACCGAGGGTGAACCCTCCTGAATCCCGGTCATGAACGATGCTGCGAAGCACTTCTCCGAATTCCGCTTTTCTTTTATTCTTCCTTTATGTGGTTTCCGATGACCTTACCTAATCCTTCAATTGAGGCTAATATTTCAAAGTCACTATCACCATTTAATCTATATTCATTTAAAGCATTTACTACTTCCTCGTCGGCTTCATTCGGATTAATCATGGTAATCGCCCAACTAGCCCAAAACCTACTCTTCCCTTCTTGCTCTTTGACAACTGTCTTTAATTTCTCAAGACTGTTTTCTCCAATTCTCGATAGACTTAGAGCTGCTGAACTTCTTATTTCTTCCTGTTCATTTTGCAAACAATAGATCAATGTATTTATGGAATCTTTTGCTTGGGAACCAATTTCCCCCAGTGTGACAATAGCCATTGTTTTCAACGATTGCTCTTCTGTATCTTCAATTACTTGTATTAATTGTGGTACTGCAAGTTGTGCTTTATTTTTCAGATTTGCAATAGCTGTGAATGCCTTTACTTTATCAGTAGATTTTAATCCTTCGATGTCTTTGTTTATAATATCTTTGTCTCTATTCATAAACAGATCCTCCTTAATGAATAGTCATGATAAATACGTCCCAACAATACCCCTAAGATTTCCAACCCTAGAATCGGCAAAATATTTAGAGCTTCTAAATAGAATATTTTTTTCACGAAAGAACCGGGCAATAAAAATAAATCCCCTGTCAAAGCATGCTTTACTACACCAGAAAAAAACCATTCAGTATATGTGCTACAATTAAAAGCACTAATGCAATACTTAAAGCTATGTTACTCCAGCTAGCAAGCCCCCCATAATATAACAATCATCACTATAGATTGCGTAATATGAACATACTTATCCTTCCGAAAGATCGCCCATTCAAACCAAATAAAAGAATGAATTCCTGTTAAAAACCCTGCTTCCCACCAAGTAGGCTTTTCTGTAATATTATGAATCCGATTGAACATGGATTGATAATCTCCAAACTCAGACCAAAAATCCGCTTCTCTAATTACCTTTTTTTTAAATCTAGCATTTTGAGTAGAGACATACATCAGAATCACGGATAACAAAAAAATGGATAAAACAAGAAAGATTGATAAAGGACCTGGCTGACCATTAAAAAACAAACCAAATTGTTTGTATATATGAAAAATAAATGTCTCCGATTTGTTGGTGAAAAACCGATATAAAGACACGGAATTTATTCAAAAAAGATGAAAAAGCCAATGATAGAACCTAAGAACAATTACAGGCTTGATAGTTTCGTTTTATCTCCCGCATTAATTTGTTGAAAATGGATATCCAAGTCTTTTAATGCAGCGACCAAAGCATTCGCTGCTTTGCCCCTGTAATAGGTTTGAATTGAATCTATCGCCTCTTCGACACCATCGTTTAAACTGGTACCCTTTAATAATTCCCCGATAAACTCCCGTCCATGCTCAGTTGCCAATGTACACGAAGCCTCGAGTACAACCCCAAATTTAATATCGACTTCTGCCGTTATGGTCAACGTTTCAAATACACTTTTCGCTGCCATTCCTTGAGGTAAACGTGCATGCCCTGCAATGAATATTGTTTTACCATTAAACATGAGACTTCTTCCTCTCCATATAGGTATTTATTTTGATAATATTGCTTCCGTTAAATGCGATTGTTCCGGAATACGGCTAACAACCTCTTTTCCAATTTCAATCGAGGCCGTGGCAGCTGGAGAAGGGGCATTGCATACATGAACCGTACGTTTTCCCATGATGATGTGAAAGTCATCGACCATATTACCGTCATCCTGTAACGCTTGAGCCCTGACTCCAGCGGGTGCAGGGACTAAATCGTCCTCTGTAATATCCGGTATCAATTCCTGCAGGCTTTTCGTGAACTGTTTTTTACTGAAAGAACGGACATATTCATCCATCCCTTCCTTCATGAATTTACTGGCCAATTTCCAAAAACCTTTATAACGTAATACTTCAGTTAAATCCTTCGCATTGAAGTCGGTTTTTTTATATCCCTCCCGTTTAAAACTGAGTACGGCATTAGGTCCTGCATCAACTTCCCCGCTGATCATCCGCGTAAAATGCACGCCTAAAAACGGGAATTTAGGATTAGGAACAGGATAGATCAAGTGCTTGACGAGATAGCGTTTTTCAGGTATGAGCTTGAAATATTCACCTCGGAAAGGAACGATTTTCATGTCGGTTTTATATCCTGCTGCTGCAGCTATTCGATCACTGTGCAAGCCTGCACAATTAATGACCATCCTTGCCTTCATGGTTTTATTGCTCGTTTCGATGGTGACCTCATCAATTTCCTCGGCAATCTTTTCGACCTTAGTATTCAGCATGATTTCACCTCCGCTATCCAGGATGATGTCCGCCATTTTTTCACTTACCTGACGATAGTTGACGATGCCTGCCTGGGGCACACGTATCGCACCGAGTCCATTTACGTGCGGTTCGATTTCCCTTAACTCACCTACATCGATTTTCTGTATCGTCAGCTCATTTTGTAAACCGCGGATGTATAAATCATCTAGAAGAGGCATCTCTTCTTGCTTCGTCGCAACAATCACTTTGCCGCAAATATCATGTTCAATTCCATGTGTTTTGCAGAATTCCGTCATGGAGCGGCTTCCTTGGCGGGCAAACTTTGCCTTGAAACTGCCAGGCTTATAATAAATTCCGGAATGGATGACACCGCTATTATGTCCTGTTTGATGATCTGCAACAACCGCCTCTTTTTCAATGATCACCACTTTGGCATGAGGGTATCGCTGATATAGGGCCATACCTGTTGATAAACCTACAATTCCCCCGCCAACAATTGCAAAATCATACACATTGGACACTCCTTTTATCGTTATTTTTTTGTATTCAACAGCTCCATATAAGCGATTAGGTTATTCTTTGTCCGTAAAATGTGATATTCCACCGCTGCCCGCAGCTCTGCAGGATCGCCCCTGAGTGCAGCTTCGTAGATCATCCTGTGCTCCTTTTGGGTTTGCGGATAATAATCAATCAACAAATTGGGGGCAATGGGTGATATTCCTAACGTTTCGACCATTTTTTGAACCCTTGGCCAAGGGCAGCCTTTTCGAAGCGTTTCATGGAACGCCGCATTCAGATGAATGTAATGCTCATTAGTAACATCGGTTAATTGAAGTTTTTCCATTTCGAGCAGAATCCCTTTTAATATTTCCTTATCCTCTCCCGTTAAAAAGGGCAGCGATTTTTCGGCGGCTAGTCCTTCAAGTAGTGACCGGGTATGGTAAATCTCCTCAATATCTTCCCTCGTTATAGGTGTGACGATAGCCCCTTTATGCGGAACCATTTCGACCAACCCTTCCATTTGCAGCTGTGTCAGGGCTTCACGAATGGGCATTCTGCTTACTTTCAAGCGATCAGCCCATTCCTCTTGGATCAGTCGATCTCCCTTTTTTAAGGTTCCATTTAAAATCGCCTTTCTAAGATTTTTCGTTACATTTTGAACGATCGTTGATTTATCTTTATTGGAATTGACCTTATCCAATTCAACTTCCACCTTCCATCTATTGGATACAATTTTAACTATATCAACTAAATAAAGCGATTACAATACAGAAAATTTAAAATATTGGATACAATTCATCAACAACTTCACTATTAATCAATCATATTGGGAAATGGAATTTAGTCTGAAAGGGGATCAAATTCAATCAATCCTCTTACAATAATTGTAATTGTTCAAACCATCAATATTAAGACTGGCAGCAAAGGCTCCATTTATTGAAGGATAGTATAACCCAAAAAGAATTCTCAACAGCCTGGACTCTCATAGCCGACAAGCCATTGAAGGAATAAGGCTAAGATTTCACTTTTTATTGTGAAGGATATCCTCACTTCCCTCGTATGAATTTGTTTAATAGATAATGCAGTGAAATTATTTAACCATAATAATATTATGTAAACAATATATTGATCAATTAGCCACTTTGTGAATACAAAATGGCTAGATTTGAGGAAATCCTCTTGTTTTCGGCCCTCTTCCAATCTTCACAGCAGCGACATCCTCCTTCTTTTACAATCCAATTATATTGAAATGTGGTTTGCAAACGGTTTAGTCCTGCTATTGGAAAAATGGTACCACGGAAAAAACACGTAAATCTTCCTTAAAAATAGAAATCCATCAGCGTTTCGTCCATTAAATCCTGGGTGAGTCCTATGTATATCATCGTATCCTTTGGATTGGAGTGATTGAGGATTTGCTGCAGTAAAGCGATATCCTTAAATTTTTGATAATGCAAATAGCCGAAGGTTTTTCGGAGAGTATGTGTACCTACATCCGGAATATCCGCCATATCTGCTGCCTTGTTCAATACCCGGTATGCCTGGACCCTTGTGATCGGGCCATCCCCTTTTCGGCTCGGAAACAAATATTGTTCATTTTTCAGGTTCATTTTCCGCACATACTTCCTTACTTCTTTTCGAAGCTGAGGATTGACAAGAAACCGTTTAATTTTCTCTGTCTTTTGCTCGACGATGACGATATGCGTTCCCTCAAGAATATCTCTCACACGCAACTGTAAGAGATCGCCTATACGCAAACCAATATTAATTCCAATTGAAAACATCATATAGTCCCTATAACTGCAATACTTCAATAGAGATTTTTTCATTTTATCTATATGATCCAGACGGCGAATCGGCTGGACATTCTTAATTTTTTGAGAGGCTGACTGCATGAGTATTCCATTCCCCTTTCTCCTTCCTTCATTGTACGTGAATTGCAGAAAAAAAGGCAAGTTTTTTTAATAGATGAGCTACTTATAAACGTTGATTTAACAGGGTTTTGAATGTATCAATAGAGGTCCTTTGTTACATTCGGAATAATCTAACAATTTTGACCGTAAATCTTACTGATTCTAGCAAACTCCTTTAACGTCATTTAAAGCTTCGATATGCGATTTTATATCGTTCACGACCAATGACTCTAGTTTTTTCAAACAACACCTTTAAACGCTAAATATGGAGCTCGTCATTTTGTCTATTCTATAAATTTTCATCAGAAAAAATAAAAATTTCCACTATTTCCATTTAATTGTCTTTCACACCAATGGGATGGGAAAAACCGAATTTAGGCTGAACCATACCGCAGGGAATTATCAGCTTTGTCGATCATCGACTGATGTCCCAACCACCTATATGTTACCAATCTTAAAAACCATACATATCCAAAGCAATAGGTATGTTTATTAACAACTCTTTCATTAAAGCTACGAATATAGATGGCAACCGTTTTGGACCCTTCCATATAATCGAGGTTGGCTTCATTATAAAAAATGTATGAATTTCGTATATTTGCTAAAGAATGAATCTCTCGTCATTAACTTTGAAGGATTGAGGTTAAATATATTGGGAGGGTATACTTACGAATGAATGGACTATGAAAGATAATCACGTCGTCCATTTATTTTGGCAGCATCTAATAAAGGATGGAACTAAATCTTTTGCTTCTTCTGGAACATCTTTTTCTTAGCTTGAAATGGTTGTGAAGAGACTGAATTGGCTAAGAAATCAGCGAAATTGAAAGGTCGATATAAAAACATTCAGACATGGACAGTCAAGCTACATCATCAAGTAAGTATGACAGTAAATTACATTTGTAAAATCACCAATGTATCTGTATCTTCATTTTATAGAAAGCTATAGGAAAAGAACGAAATTCCATTTAATGAGCATTCAATGGAGTATAGGGCAGGAATATTTTGCGAGAAAGTCGAAGTTGTTTTATAGAAAAATAATTTAGGCTCGTGAATATCCAAAGTTAAGGTTCATGAAATGTTTTTCTGTTATCATGAACTGTGACAAGTTTTTTTGGAAGAGGTTTTAAAAAAATAGAACTAGTAAATAATAAATTTTTACATATAAGGAGATGAAACTATGGAGAACAACAAATTACTAAGAATGGACAATGTCGGCATCGCTGTAGAATCCCTTGATGACGCAATTTCTTTCTTCGAGGAGATTGGCTTGAACCTTGAAGGGCGAGCCACTGTCGAAGGTGAGTGGGCTGGCCGCGTAACCGGATTGGGTTCTCAGTGTGTAGAGATCGCCATGATGGTTACCCCAGATGGTCACAGTCGACTTGAACTCTCGCGATTTCTCACCCCGCCTACTATATCAGATCACCGGACTGCTCCTGTAAACGCCCTTGGTTATCTACGCGTCATGTTCACCGTTGAAGACATTGACGAAATGGTATCCAGACTCACTAAGTTTGGTGCACAGCTCGTTGGCGAAGTCGTTCAATACGAGGAATCATATCGGCTATGTTACATTCGTGGAGTCGAAGGACTTCTAATCGGTTTGGCTGAACAACTTGGCAACAAATAAGAAACAATCAATATTGACATATATATTCCTGAAGTGAAAATTGAAACAGAAAAGCAGTTTGAAAGCAAATAGATAAAGTCGGGCATGTCATATCAAGGTCGATTTTCTCGAGTGAAATGCCTGATTTCTCCCTTTAATGCTGAGAAATCAGGCTTTTGACTAGGGTAATTACTAAAACGCTGTAAATCGGTATTTCCCTGATACTACCTCAGGAAAGGAATTGATTTTGACGGTTTCAGTGCTGAGCCACTCTATAAAATTACTAAAAGATCGTTGGCAGCCCTGCTGGAGGGAAAGGGAGTCATGGCTTATTACTCCGATCACGGACTGGTTTCTACGAAATTCAACCATAATGGTCCATGTGCGTGATGAATGAATTTTTCCCGCCAGTAGGGTTGGTGAATTGGGACGAATTTACCAGTCACAACGGTTGCTACTATACAGACATGCAAATCACGATTTCGTAATGCATGCAAAAAACATGGCTGTGGCAAAGGGTTTATGGAGGTTATAGCATGGAACAATTCCAGTGCTCGGAAACTATAGAGGAAGAACTATATTACCTTGGAATTACAGCATCTATCTGGTCAAAATGTTCATTTTGAAAGGTTCTTTAAATAAGAGCACATGAATGTAAAGTCAGCTCGATTCCTGACAATTACCGATTCATAATCTCAATTTCCCTCCATTTGTCATTCCTTAATGGCTTAGTCACGTTGATAGGTCAGCTTGATTCCTCATTTAAGTAACTTAGAATAAGTTGTGTTGTAAGGGCTACACCATAATTTAAAGCGGTCAAATTTACATGGAACTTCGGATGATGCCATGGAAAACACTCTTTGTCCACCGTTCCTGTCCCCCAATAGATAAAAACAGAAGGAACAGATTGGGATAAGTAGACAAAATCATCACCGCTCATATAAGGATTTTCCAATTCAATCATGCTGTCTTTTCCAATGCTGGTTAAAGCAGCCTCTTTCGCCAACTGAGTCATGTTTCTGTCATTCCGAGTGGCAGGATAGCCTCTTTCGAATTCATATGTGTATGTTCCGCCCCAAAAATTCGTTATTGAATGCAACAGTGCTTCAATTTTTGCTTCAATGGCATCTTGTGTCCCGTTATCGATCGTTCTTACAGTGCCTGCCAAATCCACTCGATCGGCAATGGCATTTGATGTGTACCCACCTTTTATTTCCCCAATCGTTACGACGGCTTTATCTAGGGGTGATACCTGCCTTGCAACAATGTTTTGAATGCTTGAGATGAATTGACCGGCCATCGCTATAGCATCAACACTTTGGTGCGGAGCTGCTGCATGACCGCCCTTTCCAATCAAGGAAATATATATCCGGTCACTGCTTGCGAGCATATAGCCGTCTTTTACTTCGAATTGACCTGGTAGTAAATAAGGGTTTGTATGAACACAAATCGCTGCATCCACTTTTGGGTTTTCCAGAACTCCTTCCTCAATCATGCGAACTGCTCCTCCGGGATGAACTTCCTCTGATGGTTGAAACATTATTTTTACCGTTCCTTTTAAATCGCCTTTCCTCTCTTGCAAGAAAGCCCCTACACCTAAGCCAACCGTGATATGTGCATCATGGCCACATGCATGCATAGCTCCCTCATTTTTGGAGGCATATTCCAGGTTTGTCTGTTCAGTAATTGGTAAAGCATCAATGTCCGAACGCAGCAGGATGGTTTTTCCCGGTTGTTCACCATGAATTTCGGCACAGAGACCTGTGTTTGCCATTTTCCTGTATGGAATGTGTAGCTTTTGCAGTTCATTTTCAATGAATCTCTGTGTTTCATATTCTTCTGTACTTAATTCGGGATATTGATGAAGATGTTTATAAACACGTTGAAGATACGGCTCATATTTCTCTTTTATATCTTTATAACTAATTTCATTTTTCATAAAATCACCACTTCCTGTATATTGAGCTGATAATATTAATCTAATCTATTACATATTATTTCTTGTATGTTGATATCCCACGCAGCTTATCTAAAACTCCAACCGTTTATCACTTCTGGGCTGCGCAATCCATTACTAGTATATTTGAAACATTCGCCGGATCTCTGTTGCTTGATGTGTTTGAGTTAATCCAAGCTGAAGTAAAATTCTTGCCTTTTGCGGTGTTAGATTATCAGACGCGACAAAATGACTTTCCAGATCAACCGGTTTTGGCGTTACAAAGCCATTACCAATCCGAGACGTGCTCACCACCATAACACCCCGTTTGTTAGCATCTTGTAATCCTTGACGAGTCAGGGGGAAAATTCCCCCATTGCCTGTGCCTGCGTGCACAATCCCCTCTGCTCCTGCAGCAACGGCAGCATCGACAAGATCCCGCGTGTCCTGACTATGCCCAAATACAATATCAACACGAGGCAATTGACGCAAATCAGATATGCCGAACTCGGACTTTACTGTATGCTTTCGCATACTTTTATAATAAAAATGCGGCGTGCCATCCACCATGTCCCCCAACAATCCAGCTTCAGGTGGACCAAATGCGTCAATGGCAACGGTATGACGCTTACCTGTTTCACGCGCAGAACCAATCCTGCCGTTTAAAGAGATTAAAACACCATGACCTCGTGCCGCTTCACTTGCGGCTAATGCAACACCATTGAATAAATTAAGCGGACCATCTGCACCAAGTGCTGTTGCAGGTCTCATCGCCCCCACCATTACGACCGGCTTATCACTTTTTACGGTTAAATGAAGAAAATATGCCGTCTCTTCCAATGTGTCCGTACCATGTGTAATCACCACTCCATCGCAATTGGATTGTGCTAATAACTCATTTACCTTTCTTGCTAACAGAAGCCAAAGCTGATCTGTTATAGCGAAACTAGGTATGTTGGCAATCTGGTACCCACTTACCTCTGCTAAATCATGAACCTGTGGAACTGCTGTTATTAACGCTTCTACTGAAAGAACACCCGCCTGATACTGTGTGGTTTGAGTGGCGTTTGCACCTTTTCCGGCAATCGTTCCCCCAACAGCAAGGATGGTAATCCGAGGTAAATTTTCTTTACTCATGCCTGATGTCCCCTTTCATTCCCTGTTTCATTTTCCAAATGGGATAGTACTATTACTGTCCCCAATCCCGTGGCCTACGGATAGGAGATGAGTACGAACAAAGGAAAAGTTATATTCGTATCCAAAGTCTTTCTTAAATACCCGCTACCTCCCCCATGAACTATGCTTCTTTACGCGGGCTTTATATGAACTTAATGGGTGAATCCATTTGCAAGCTTGTCCAGTCTTTGTAGCTAGTCGCTCGTTACATTTGAAGTTTCCACTTCTCTTCGTGTAATCAAACTAACCATAACTAGAACGAATGCATTCAATATCAGTGCGATGAATCCAATGTTGATGTCCGTGATGAGTGATGGCCAATCCGGGAAAATCATCCCTAGCTTTGTTTTGGTGATGGTGAAATAAGCCAGGAATATAGCTCCGGAGATAATACCTGCAAAAGCCCCCTGTTTTGTTACAAATGGTTTTTTCATTAAGCTAAAGATGAATGCCGGGAACAACTGGGTCAAAATAGACGAAGCGAAAATACTCAGCTCCACGATAAAATTACCTCCTTGGAAGACGAAGTAAAGGGACATCAATGCAAAGACAGGTACCAAACTTTTGGCGACTGTAGTAACCTGTGTCTCCGTAGCAGCAGGCGCAACGACTTGATAAACGTTTTTAGCTAGTAACGTAGAAGCATTTAACAAGATCATAGAACCAGGAACTAAAGCTGTCAGTAAGCCTGTACCACCGACGATCCCAACAAACCAGGGATTAAACGTTTCCTTCACGACACGAAGCAAAGCAAGATCGGCATCCGTTCCTTCCAAGTCAGGCACTTGCAGAATTGCCGCAAAACCAACAAAGAAGATTAATACAATCAAAATTTGATATAACGGCATGATAATCGCATTTTTACGCAATGATTTGGCACTCTTAGCAGAATATGTTGCTTGGAAAGAGTGAGGGTACATCCAATAACCAAGACCCACCACCAAAATCGTGGACAAATACCAGGATATACTTTGTTCTTTTGCAGGGAGAGTAAGAAACCCCGGTCTTGCTGCATCAATTGCCTGGAACATGGTTTCAAATCCTCCGTAAAAGTGGATTGGCAGGTAAATCCCTAAAAAGATGGCTATCCCTAAAATAATAACGTCTTTAATCGCTGCAATACTGGCAGAGCCATGGATGCCAGAAATGCTCACATATACAATCATGGCAAGAACACCGATCCACATTGCCAAGTTAGGCGAAATCAAGCCATAAGAGGTCTCAGAAACTATGATCCCCAAACCTTTTAATTGAATCATCAATAAAGAGTTCAAGCCCAAGACAGCCACGATGGAAACTACTATCCCCAGTGAAGGACTTTTGTACTTACTTGCAAAGAAATCGGAAAAGGAAAGCAGCTTATGCTTTTTGGCGTATTTCCAGACTGCCGGCAACATCCAGTAAGACATAATGAATGCGAGGCACCCATACCCTAAAATATAAAAAGCAGGTGCTCCTTTGCCATACGTATAACCACTAGCTCCTAAAAAAGTAAAGGTCGTGTAGTTCTCCCCAGCCAGTAATAAAAAAACGAAAAGGGTACCAAAGCCACGCCCACCCACTGTCCATTGTTCTAAACTCATTTTTCTCCCTTTTTTTGCACGAATCGCGACTAATAAAGCAACCAGCAAGAAGAGGGTAATAATCAGCAGTGCGCTATTCATTCATTTTCCTCCTTATTGATCGGATCCAATTTGTAGATAATAAGCATGATTCCTGAGGAGATAACCAGCCAAAGAGTATGCCAAAACATTAAGAATGGCATTCCTAATACAATCACATTCACTTTGCTAGCAAAAACGCTACCAACAAGTATTCCGATAAATGGAATCAACCCAAGAAGATAAACCGGCTTCAAAATAATTCCTCCTTTTTTCTTTGAAATCCCTTAATGAAGCAGGGAAATATAAAAAAGTAAGGAGTGCTTGTATAGAAAGTCAAAGCCTTTCTAACAAGCGCTCCTTACTTCGTAAACAAAGTAAATGGCTACTCATCTTTACCATATACGTCTCATCTCTTAAGAATCAATCAAAAGAGTAGCGACAAATCATATTTTTTTTATTAATTCTCCGCCAGAATGACTTCTGTCATGGACCATTGGCTTACATAATCGTAATCACGCAGTATCACTTCTATCTGTACAGTAAATTCCTGCTCCAATAATTCCTTGATTCTTTTCTTGAATATTTGGGACATCTGAAAGTCCACTTCCCGTTTTAGTGCTGGAACTTCACATTCCAGAGCAAGTGATTGCGGTGTCCGTCTATGTTTCGTACGAAAAGTAATGAATTGATCCTCAATTTCAATTTTCAACAAAGTTGTGCCTGCCCCAAATAGTCCTTTGCACACTTCATTGTAAAGAATAGTCAGCTTTTTCTTGGTTTCATTAGAATCAATAAGATACATGCTATCACCCGAAAGAGTATAATTTGAAAGCGCTTCCTAAGGGTAATTATACCTATATCATGCGGTTTCCGCAACCGAATTTGAGACATTTTACCTCCTTTCATTCTGAACTGACCTCAATGAGAACAATATTTTTAGTTCATTACAGCCCTAAAGGCGCAAAAAAATGCCAGTTATATGATAAAACAGTATACATAAGTGTAGAATAATCCTGCTAATATTCAAATGAAACTTTCCTGAAATTTAAATAAGAATTATCCTTTCCAGTGTACGTTATAATTAACAATAATATCATTATGTAAACTAAAAACATCAGATAAAGAGATTATTACCCATCCCCTCTTTATCGATTTTTATCTTTAGGTCAATTAATGGATATAGAAACTGGCCTCATCAATGATTTCAATTTCTTCGTATGCTTTCAGTTGTTCCATCAATTGGAAAAGTGCCTCATCCTTTTTCTTTGCTTCGATCATGCAATCCAGCTGAGGAATCGTTCCTTTAATCCGCTGCAAAAACTCCATGAATGAAGACGCATCAACGTACTCAGCATGTGCCCTAAATTCCTTATCCGACCTTGGACTTGAAATATGCATCTTGGGAGGAAGTTTAGAATTTTTCCAGCTATTAATGATTCGCTCCCAATGTTCAGTCCAGTTCTCACCTGGTAAGTGATGAGCAAGATAGTGGTGATAATCAAACACCATGGGAATTCCTAGTTTTTCACATAAGTAAAGTGTTTCCGACAAAGTATAGGTGGTATCGTCGTTTTCAAGGATGACCATGCTTTGAAGGGATTCAGGTATCAAGCCCCAATTATGGATGAACTGTTCTAAAGCCTGTTCATGTTCCCCGTAACCTCCGCCCACATGCAAAACACAGCGATGCTCGGGATCCAACCCCATATGGCTCAATAAAGTATGATGTATTTTCAAGGTTTTTAATGATGTCTTCAAAATTTCGATGTTGGAACTATTCAAAATGACAAAATGATCGGGGTGAAAATCTATCCTCATCTTTGGATGCTTGGATAGGAAAGCTCTTATTTTAGTTAGTTCGCCCGAGATTGGCTCGATATAATCCCAATCTTGGATTTCTGGATGATTGGCTAATGGAATCAGCTTAGATGAAAGTCTAAAAAACTGGATGCGATTGGCTTCGTTATGAATCAGTAAACGCCAACAATTATGAAGGTTGGAAATGGAAATGCGTTCGAGTTTCCTTATGGCTGCCTCTCTGTCCTTTATTTTTGAAAACTGGGCATAAGTCATCGTCTGGGACGGTGAACAGTTTGGGACATGATTACTCATCGCTACATAACCAAGGCGTATTAATGTCAATGAAATATCTCCCTTACATTTATTATATAGTGAAAGTATTCCCTAACGTGTTCAGGATTTATTACCATTGTCAAAGAAACCGTACTTCAGTTGAAATGAAAAATGGCTTAATTTCGAATTACATTAGAAATTAAGCCATTTTCCCCTTTACATTTCCAGATTTACACTTGAGGGGTTGGAGTCGGTTTCGCATATCCCCTTTTATATTTTTCGTCAATTTTATGCCTGATTTGTTTAATGTTCATGCCGTCATTCCAGTCCAATATCGATTGTGCCGCTATTTCCAAACAAACACCACATTTGGTCCCATGATCATCCCAAATCACTTCACCATTTTCTTTATTTTCATGGATAAAGCAATCATAGTTGTTTTTATGACCAGCTGATTCGCCGCAACCGCAATAACAAGGGATTTTTTCCAATAGATCTTTATTTTGGGCAACCGCTAAATAAATCGTCTTCATATCGTCCGGTTTTCCAGATAAGAAGCCTGGCGCTATTTCCTTACTATCGGTTGCTTCTTGAACATCACCTGATGCTTCATGTTCAGAATGTCCTTCATGATTTATTTCCTTTTTTTCGGAAACATTTTTGTCTTCATTAGCACAAGCGGAAAGAAATAATGTAGAACAGATTCCGAAGGTCATGGTCATCATTTTTAAATTCATATAGACACCCCTTGTTCCATAAAGATATTCCTATTTTATTACATGAAAGTCATTTCAACAAATTAATTCAGGCATAATATTTTGATTCATGATATTTTTAATAATACATATGAAGATAATGGGGGCACGGATATTTGTACCCCTTTGAATCTTTCTATCTCTTCAAGGCCAGCCAGCTGCCCATTCGCTAAAACGGACCATTCACCTTGCTGCGGAAGTGTCAGGCATACCGACTGCCAATTTGCGTTATGGATGACCGCCAATCTTGAATCCTCCGTAAATAGAGTGAATGCAACCACATTAGGCGGGGCATCGATGAACTGTAAATGCTGCTCGATTTCTTCGGGTGTGCTCATTCTAAATGCACGAAAATGCTTCCGGATTGAAATTAGGCCTTTCATATATTCGACTTCGTGATTGAAATCAGCCCTTCTTTTCCAATCCAAACGGTTTATCCAGTCAGATGATTGATAGCTATTTTCATCACCATCCTTTGAACGCATAAATTCCTGTCCCGCATGGAGCATCGGAATTCCCTGTGACAGCAGGACGATGGCAGAAGCTAGTTTATGCATCTGTTTGCGCTCGGTTTCGGTGGCTTCTGAATTGGTGATGTTAAGTTTATCCCATAGGGTGTAGTTATCATGCGCTTCAACATAATTGATGACCTGATCGGGTGATTGATAGGTTGCAATGTGCTCATCATAGTGCAAACCGCCAGCGATGCTTTTTCTTATGATATCTTCCATCCCTTGTTTGCCATTGATAAATCCTTTATCATGTTCGTTCATGACGAAACCTTTTAACCCGTCCCTGATTGCATCATTGAAATGGGCGACACCTGGCATTTTCCATGCGTTCTTTTGATTCGCCTTCTGCTCTTGTGGCAATGGGGTATTCATATCCCAGCCTTCACCTAATAAGATGATCGTGGGATCAATTTCGACAAGCGCTTTTTTAACTTCATTCATCGTTTCCACATCATGAATTCCCATTAAATCAAAACGGAAGCCATCGAGGTTATATTCTTTAGCCCAGTAAATGATTGATTCAACGATGAATTTACGCATCATTTTATGCTCAGAAGCGGTGTCATTCCCTACACCAGTGCCATTTGATATAGTACCGTCGGCGTTATAACGAAAAAAATAGTTGGGCACAAGCTTATTGAAGTTCGAATCAGCCACTGAGTATACGTGATTGTAAACGACATCCATGATAACACGCAAACCATGATCATGAAGCGTCTGGATCATTTCCTTCAACTCCCTGATCCTCAACTTCGGTTGATACGGGTCTGTCGAATATGACCCTTCTGGTGCGTTATAGTTTTTCGGATCATAACCCCAATTATATTGCGGTTCTTTTAATTTCGTTTCATTGACGGTGGCAAAATCAAATATCGGAATGAATTGCACATGGGTCACTCCTAAGTCCTTTATATGGTCAAGCCCTGTCTTCACACCGTTAGGACCCTTTGTCCCCTCTTCAATTACTCCCAGGAATTTTCCCTTCTGTTTAATCCCGCTCTCCGGATGAATCGATAGGTCTCTTGTATGTAATTCATAGATGATGACGTCCTCCGCTTTTCCAAACGGAGGTTTATTACGTGTCCATTTTTTGGGGTTCGTATCAGCCAGATCAACCACGACTCCTCTATCCCCATTGACCGTGACTGCTCGTACATAAGGATCAACCGCTTCGCTCCATTCCTCTCCTATCTTCACTTTATATGTATAAATCAAACCATCGTGATCTCCGATTAATTCAGCGGTCCAGGTCCCCTTTTCGGAACGATCCATCTCGATTTCAAACCCCTCTGTATCATTCCATTGTTTATATGTGACAAGTTTCGCTTGGGATGATATAGGTGCCCATAACCTGAATGCCGTTTTATCTTTGCGGTAGGAATTGCCCAAGTCTTTTCCGTCGAAGTAATGAAGGCGATCCAATTCATCTGGATTTAGTGGCTGAATATTTGCTGCAGGAAGGGAAGCTGAAACCTCTTCCGCTTCTTCACCAGCCGCTTTTCGATTATTGATATTCTCTTCTTCAAAATATAATGAATCTTTAATATGACATTCCCCCATTGACATTCCCAATAGAAAATAGGAATTCGTTTACTATTTATCTTGTAACACTGAATAGGGATATTTTGCTTCCCTACACTAAGATTTTCCCTTGACTTGAAGCTATAAACTCGGGATTAGGAAAATATCCGGAATTTCAATCTTGTTATTTAATGATGGTTAAAACTATTTCCACATCTCGGGATCAATAAGATAATTCTAAAAAAAAATGCCTCCATAACAGTTTTACGGTCTTGGAGGCATTTCTAGTACAATTTATGGTGTATTAATAATTTTCACATGATCGTTTTCAACAATTGCACTGAACTTCTTCACGTCAGGCTGTTCAAAAATGTAGTCCGTGATTCCGTCTTCAAGCTGTTCCTGCAGAACTCTGCGGAGCGGTCTTGCACCGAAAGTAGGATGATAACCCAATTCAATTAGTTTTTGTTTTGCTTCCTCCGTTACGATTAGGGAAATCTCTTGTCTAGCCAGTGTTTCGTCGAGTTCCTCAAGCATGATATTTACAATTTGAAGAAGGTCTTCCTTCTTCAATGCCGAAAATTCGATAATGCTATCGAACCTATTCAAGAATTCCGGCTTGAAGAAGCTGCCCAATGATTGGAGGATGCCTTCTACAGCTGCACTTGTGCCAAATCCCATGACCTTTTGCCTTTCTCCTACACCGGCGTTACTTGTCATGATGATGACCGTGTCTTTAAATGTAACAGTACGACCTTGACTGTCGGTTAATCGGCCATCTTCCAAAATTTGCAGGAACATGTGCATAACATCCGGATGTGCCTTTTCAATTTCATCCAATAAGATGATACTGTATGGTTTGCGGCGAACCTTTTCAGTTAATTGACCCGCTTCTTCATGTCCAATATATCCAGGCGGGGAGCCAATTAACTTGGAGACACTATGTTTTTCCATGAACTCACTCATATCAAGACGGATCATCGCTTCCTTGTCTCCAAACAATTCGGCAGCAAGTGTTTTGGCCAATTCCGTTTTTCCGACACCCGTTGGTCCTACGAAAAGGAAGGAACCTGTTGGACGATTTTTAGACCTCAGTCCTGCACGGCTTCTGCGGACGGCCTTCGCAACCTTCGTGACGGCTTCTTCCTGACCGATGACTTTACTCATCAATTTCGCTTGAAGGTGAACCATCCTCTCTTGCTCGTTTTCCTGTAATTTTCCAACCGGTATCCCGGTTTTTTGTTCAATGATGCTTTGAATGTTTTCAATGGTAACGATTGGTTTTACTGGGTTGCTTCCTGATTGCAACAATTTCTCAAGTTTTTCTTCTTCATCACGCAATGTTGCCGCTTTTTCGTACGCTTCTTCTTTTAGAGCCCATTCTTTTTCTTTATAGATTTGGGCAAGACGCTCTTTCATATCCGTTTCTTGTCCATCTTCAATCGTCAGGTTCAACTTGGAACCTGCTTCATCCATCAAGTCAATAGCCTTGTCTGGCAGAAAACGATCTTGAATGTAGCGGCTGGACAGCTCGACTGCCGCTTTCAGTGATTCCTCACTATAGGTTACACCATGATACGCTTCATAGCTGTTCTTTAATCCTTTTAAAATCACAAGCGCTTCTTCCATTGACGGCTCATCAACTTGTACAGGTTGAAAACGTCGTTCAAGTGCTCCGTCTTTTTCGATTTTTCGATATTCGGACAATGTAGTAGCGCCGACAAGTTGCAATTCACCCCTGGCTAGTGCAGGTTTCAAAATATTTCCGGCATCCATGGATCCTTCTGCTGAACCTGCCCCGACGATTTGGTGAATCTCATCAATGAATAAGATGATATTTTTCCTTGTTTGTAATTCACTTATCAGCTGTTTCATCCGCTCCTCGAATTGGCCCCGAATCCCGGTATTGCTCACTAGAGAAGCAACGTCTAGCATATAGACCAATTTGTTGCGCAATTTAGCAGGTACAGCTCCTTCGGTAATAGCAAGAGCCAATCCTTCGGCAATGGCCGTTTTACCTACACCAGGTTCACCTATGAGAACTGGATTATTTTTATTACGCCTATTCAGAACTTCTATCACACGTTTTATTTCTTCATCCCTGCCGATTACCGGATCGATCAGACCCGCTTTTGCTGCATCGGTCAAATTACTTCCATACTCCTCAAGCAGTCCGCCTTCTTCAGTCTGCTTTTCGGAATCTGGTTGAGGTGCTTCGTTATAATTAAATGGATTCAATGAATGATGAGAACCATTGAACTGAAATTTACCAGTATCGATTCCCCCCATTGCTGCTCCCAGTTTATTTCGTTCTTCTTTATAACAAGTGGAGCACAGTTTTACATCATGCTCCTGACCATTCATATTTAGATGGACTTGGATATTAGCTTGGTTTACATTGCATTTTTCACAAAGCATGTAGTACCCCTCCTTTAAATTTGTTGCTTAAATTCTTTGACCTTCTTTGACCTTCTGAATTTATTATACATTGACCTTCTTTGACTTTCAATCATTTTGTCTTGAAATATTTATCACATCATCACGTATTTTCATCACAGTGGGCATTTTGGATATCCTTAATGGTTTGCCTAGCATATAAAATGATGAATATAGAGTCAAATGATTCGGCCTCTTTTCTAGAAGAATCAGCGCCATTTCTCTTTATTACCCCCACAGTACGCCTAATAACCTACATATGTTAGCCAGTTTTACCGGTGACACAGTCAACAAAAGAGCATGATTGAAAATGAGTACCCTAATGGATTTGCATATACATTATGTTGTTATAGCCTGTTACATTAAGGTGGAAGCTATAATCAATGAAAAGAGTTGCGGCAAATAAACATCGAAGCTACAATTCTTTGATGGGCGCAGCTAATATGGAGGGAAATAGTATGTATGACAAGGACTTTTTACTAAGGGGTATTTCACAGACTGAAGCGTTTGAATTCTTTGACCGTATGGAGACTGTCGGCTCCGGCGAAATGAGAGGACTATGGAAAGGAGAAGAACTTAGAACGCGACATCCTATGGAAGGAATATTGACTGCTTCGAATTGGTACGGCAAAGAGTTCATTAACGATGAGCATGTCCAGCCACTTGTATTCCAAAAGAAAAATGGAGAATTGTTTTCTGGTAATCCTGGGCTCATGCCACTAAACATAAGCTATGGAAAAATTCATTACAATTGTCATGGGAATTTTTCGTCCCATTTTAAAAACAAAAAAAAGCAGGGCAAGGCTGCGACAGATTCAATATCGAGGTAAAATAAGTGCAGCGATGGTTTACGATCAAAAAGGTATCATTGATGTGTTTCGGAAAGTTGACGATGTTACAGTGCTTGGTGTAATGGATATGAAGATTCAATTTCCCGGTCAGTCATATTTCTTTGTATTAAAAAAGTGAATAAGTCATAATGAGTTGAATTTTAGAACAGTTTTTTCCTTTGTAACTTTTTAAAAATTGATTGAAGGTACACCATGAACATCGATTATGTAACCACTTAACGGAACACCACCTCTTGTAGGCGTATTTCCATAAGTCACTTTGTGTTTTGCATATAATAAATATTTTTTTCACATTTATCATTAGTGATAATAATAGTAGTGTTCTATGAAAACATGGAAAACCGCTATTGTTTAAAGAAGACTGGTATGAAAAAAAACAGCTAATTTCGCTTTTCTCTTCCAATTCATTAACGGATGCAGCACTGTCGGAAGCGTTGTAAGGGACTTACCATGCGGAGAATATTTCGAGTGGATGGAATTGGAAACGAATGAAAAACTTGATGGAATGATTTTGGATTATACGAAAGAAGAAGCGGCAATGGACGATGAAGCCATTCACGAAACGATTATCTATATCGCCACTTATATTTTTGCATTGATGAAGAATGCAGATTGGATTACGTTTAATTTCGGAGTTCACATGCAGAAAGTGACTAGGAAAGAATGAATCGATTGGTAAGGCAAGGATTAAAGCCAGCTATATAAATGAGGATGATTTAAAGAGACTAATCCAAATAGATGAAGCTAATGGATCAAGGAGAGGTGCATTGCAACCTCCCTCTTTTTAGAGGATTTTAGCTTTTCTTCCTTTAGCCCACCCGCTTGGAAAATTAGCCGAACAAAAAAAGAGACTTCATCAAGTCTCATGCTTTTGTATAGGGAAAATGCATGGCTTCTATTTATATGCGTTTTGCCCCGATGAACATCGGCTTCCAATATGTATTATTGGTTTTGGCATATGACACTCCCTTAGAGGATGCAGAGTGTATGAATTGATTGTCACCTATGTAAATAGCCACATGTGTAGGCTTTTTAGCTTTATTTGGTGCAAAGAACATTAAGTCCCCTTTTTGCAACGTTTTAACTGACTTGCCTTTTTTATATATTTCAGCAGCAGTCCTCGGTAAAGTCTTGCCAGCCTTTTGGTAGGAATATTTCACTAGACCGGAGCAATCAAAACCTGATGACGAAATGCCGCCCATTTTATATTTTGTACCTAATTCACTTTTGGCCACTTTAATCGCTTTTGTATGATATGATGCAGCTTCGGCTTGGCTCCCTGTAAAGGTTGCTGACCCAAGCATGATAGCTAATGACAATCCGACGACAATTTTCTTGAACAAATTATTTTACCCCCTGATGTGATTTGCTAAACCTAATATACTAGAAAATGCATATCATTCGCATCACAGGTTCTTTACATTTATGTTACATTTAGTAGAATTAGGTAGAATGACCAAAAAAAAACGAAAAAAAAGTCGGATTTTACCTATATTCTCATCTACCCCCTCTTTAGCCAGTGAATCTAAAAAAACAGTGGTTGATTCAACCACTGTTAAAACTCCTTAGAGTAGAAGGGCAAAAATAACTTTACTCCCCGTTTATTGAACGGCAAAAATTTCATATCGGCGATTAAATGACTGATATATCCGAATAGACATGTAGTGAAAATCCCGTCAATGCCCATCGCTGCCTCGAACTGAAAGGCAATGATACCGAAGAAAACAATGCCAGCAATGGAATGGGTATAACTTCTATGAGGCGTAAACGATGCTAGAATCATATAAAGACCCAGCAGCCATAACCAGTCTTCCTGTAAAGACATGCCAATGCCCAATATCCCTAATCCGCTCAGGGTCAGCATATGCCTTTGTGTTATGAATGAGGAAATAACGATTATTCCAATTCCTGCCCCTGCACCGATCCACTTTTCCTTCTCAAAACCCTCCAAAATGCTATAAATGATCATTACAATTCCAATCGTTTGAGCCAGGGTCCGTATGAACTTGTGTGAAAACGTAATCCTATTGCTTAACTTCCCATCGATATCCATGTCTGGCATGAGGCCAGAAATGCCCCCGATCCCAACCAAGAATAACGTGGTGGTCGGATCCGTTTGTAATGAATTTGCCGTTAAGTATCCAACTGTTGCACCTAGTGCCATGTGTGCTGTACCGTTCAATTTCTCTCTCCTGTTCCGCTAAGAAGTTGTGTTGCCCCCAAGAAACGAATGTTTGTTCGAACCTTCATTAATACTATACATTATTTTTAAGTGGATTTCTTTATTTCTAATGAAAAAAAGCAAGATTTATCAAAATTCCCTTACCAAGTCTATATAACTAATTATGAAGCCTAATCTTAAAAAATCTTTGATTTTTTCTTTAAAATTAGGCTGTTTCATGAAATTTTATCCATAATATGAATATACTAATCTATAAGGGGAGTGATTCAGATAGCTTTTTTAAATGCCTTCAACAATTTCAAAAAGGGGAAAAAGTCTAAGAAAATAAAAAACATGGATTTTCGGGAGCAGCATGTAAGGAGATCGTCTGAGCTCATCGGCAACAATGTGATTGTCCAAAATATTATAAATAATCACCTTGCAAAAAAAAATAACCACTTATAGGGTGGTTATTTTACTTACGGGGAATATTCGGTCACTTATCTTTCCGATCATTTACATCAAAAATGTAATGATACTGCAAGTAATAATCATAAATGACGTTATGGAGTATTTTAATTAAGGATTTATCGAAGGTATCGAATTCGGTTTGATAACTGTTTAAGACAGTGACGAATTTACCATCCATGTTTTCAAAAAAATGAAGGAGGAAGTTTTTGTAATATTCGCTATCACTGTTACTTTTATTCGTGATGCAGGCATCACCTGTTTCGATCGACATATCAAGCATCGCTTTGATCGACTTGGGCAGCTTTGCTTTCTTGAACTGATTCAACGTATAGATATCATAGGTAAAGGTAAGATCTAATTGATTGGAATAAAAGTCTACCGCACTGTCCAAAGTGTAGATCAAAGGAGTCATGAATTCCTTGCTGTTGGCAATTTCCTCCGATATCTCCAATTGATATTCCTCGGATGTCAAATATGCGGCAAATTTCATTTTCGAGCTACTCACGCTGAATACCTCAAATACGGCTGCATCTTGTTTTTCAATTTCAAATTCTATATTAAAAAATTTAAAGTGCTTTAATCGGTAAAAAGCGATTGGTGCCAATAGAAAAAGCAAAATCCAGACGAGGTACAGAAATAGGGTATTAAAAATGATTTGGTAAAATTCAGATGTGACGATCGGTTCGATGATTAATGTTATCAATGTATGTTCAAATCCCACTGAATCGGGAGGGATTTGGGGATGGACTGGGATGGTTGCTTCCTCTGGCTTCGCCCAAGATTCAAATGCTAAATGGCCCATCGCTACAAGTGTATAAACAAAAATCAGGATAGTGCCAATCACATATAATTTTGGCATGAAACCTATAATCCTGTCGAAAACAGAAATCCGTTTTTCTGCCTGTTCCTCTTTAGCCACTGTAATTGCTCCTTTTAAGATAATAAAATCAAGAAAAGCCAGATAGCGTCTGAGCAGTGGAGGGACACTGCTATTTAATTTATATGTTTGTCATGATGTGAAAATACGTAAATATCGTCCTTCAGGCGGTCTATTCCAAAATATTTTCGACGCTTTCATAAGAATGGAGAAAAATCCGTCAAAAAAAATGCCCTACCCCTTCGTTCGTGAAAAGGAGCGGACATAAATGGCAGTAATTTCATTTTGCAGTTATCCGTTTAACGAATATTTTTCGACCTTCTTCAAAAAAAGCTCCAATGCTTTCGATGCTTCGAAATCTAACTTTTTTACAATTGAAAATGGCCTGATAATGGGTTCACTTTTCAAATGAAAGGTTTTCAATTCATTGGATTTCAATTCCTTCTGGACAGTCAATCGGGATAATAAGGCAATCCCCAGCCCTGCCATGACCGCTTCTTTCACCCCCTGGATACTGGTGAAAATAAAGCTTCTCGTGACGTTTAGCTCCAAGCTGCCGAGAAGTTTGTCTGAATATGTGCGGGTGCCTGATCCTTGCTCCCTAAGCACCCAAGTTTGATCCTGCAGCATGTAACCCTCAATGATATCCATTTGGGAAAGAGGATGCACGGGAGGAACGACGATGATCATCTCATCCTTCATGAATGGGTGGACTTCGATATCCTTATATTCCGTTTCCCCTTCAATCAAACCTATATCGAGCTGATTTGATCGTATCCCTTGAATGACTTCATTTGAATTGGAAATGATGATTTGTAAATCCACCAGCGGAAATTGGGCAGCATATTCCGCCAAAACCTTTGGAAGATAATATTCCCCGATTGTAAAACTGGCACCGATTTTCAGGGTGCCGCTAACCACATTATTGAAATCATTAATTTCCCTAATGGCAGTCTCATAATGATTTAGCATTTGCTTTGCATGACGATATAAAATTTTTCCAGGTTCCGTTATTTGGACTTGTTTCGGAGATCGATATATCAATTTCGTTCCTAACTCATTTTCCAAATTCCTTATATGAAGACTTACACCTGGCTGGGACAGGTTCAGGATTTCCCCAGCTCTGGAAAAGTTTTTCTGCTCGATTACAGTTACGAATACTCTTAAAGGATCCATGATTTCCCCCTTATGTACTTATCGTTTATTCTATCATAAGTAGAGCTGATCATTGAAATAGCAAAAATATATTTCACTTATTATTATTTTCGCTTTAAAGTGGAGATATCAACATAGATGGAGTGATCACCGTGGAGCAAGCAAAAGTAAAAACAAAAAAACTTGGATTTACAATAGGAATCGGCTTGACCTTGTTAATTGCTATTGCGGCAAAATACTTGGCAGAGCTTCCATTCCTTCATATAATGGGTCAGTTAGTGATTGCGATACTCATAGGCGTTGCATGGAAATCAATTATCGGTGTACCCACACACTCAATCGTGGGTACAAATTTTTCAAGCAAAGTACTATTGCGGATGGGCATTATCCTGTTAGGGATGCGCCTGAACCTTAAGGATATATTTTTTGCCGGGCCCCGCACATTTGCGGTGGGCGCCATAAGCCTTGTATTTGCTATATTAGTAGTATATGGCTTGACCCGTCTTTTTAAAGTAGATAAAAAACTGGGCATTTTGACAGCTTGCGGAACCGGAATTTGTGGTGCCGCTGCCATTTTGGCCATTTCCACGCAAATTAAAGCTAAAGAAAAGGACACAGCCATTGCCGTTGCGACAGTAGCTGTTTTAGGCACAACCTTCACTTTCGGTTACACGATCCTTTATTCGTTCCTCGGATTATCCGATCCTGGATATGGTATATTTGCTGGAGCTACGCTACATGAAATTGCTCACGTCATCGCGGCAGCAGCACCAGGAGGTAATGAGGCCGTGGACTTAGCGGTCATGGTCAAGTTAACGAGAGTTGCCTTGCTCATCCCTGTTGCACTTCTAATTGGCTTTTTAATGAATTGGAAGGAGCGATCAACGAATGAAAGCAAGTCTTCCTTTAAATCGATTCAAATACCGTGGTTCATAGTGGGATTTTTATTAATGAGCGCCCTTAATAGCTCGGGATACGTTCCTGCTTCTGTAGCGGAAATGCTCGTATCGCTTTCTTATATCCTCATGGCCATGTCGATGGCGGGGTTAGGGTTGAACATAGACCTCTTGACCTTTAAGCAATATGGCGGAAAACCATTCGCGGCCGGTCTGATAGGTTCCATTGTATTATCGGTCCTAGGATTTGCATTGATTCACGTTTTTCATTTGAATTAGCAGGAACTAAACGGGAAACTTCATTAAAATAGGCATATACAGCTAAATATCAGCTTAAAAAAGTTGATGACTTACATGAACTGGACCTCAATTGTGAGGTCCAGTTTTGCTTGCAAAGATTTTTTCCTGAACAGTAGAAAAATAAAAGCAGTAATGGTAATGAGGTAGAGTAAACCATATTGGATCTATTGGTGCTCATCTGAGTTTACTCCAGCAGTCGGTTATACAATTTGATATTTTGGGATGATGCTTTGAAAAATGGTATACACTCAATACCCTCAGGAGATGTACTCAATTTTTGAACTAACACAAAATCTCCCACAGGAAACCATGACGATTTTTTAATTCGATGTCATGTATTCTTCGAGACTGGAGGTTGAAGAGTATCTTTCAAAAAAAGCGAAAAAAGCCGACAAGAAGGAATAATTTCTGGAATGATAAAGAAAAGCTCGTTCCACTGATGGGATATTATGTATTTTGTTTACATCGTGAATAAAATCAACAGTAGTGTAAAGAACGCACTAATTTCAAGACAAAAAAAGACAGTGGGCAAACTCGATATCATCGAGTTTGCCCATGCTACTATATCAATTTCCTTAAATGTGTTTTTTCCCTTTTGGATGGGGAACATTGGCTCCATAAAAAATTTCATCCATTTCGGTTTGGAGCCTTTCTATTATTTCCTGCCGCTCCCCTGAATTTAGTTTTTCCTCCGTATACCCGAATAAATAATTATTGATATCGAACCTTTTCAGCTTACATTTTGTATGGAATATATTCTCCTGGTATACATTCACATCAATCATGTCATATAGTCCCTTCACTTCTTCAGGAATATAGTTTTGAATTGAATTGATATCATGATCAATGAACAATTTTTGACCGTCTTTATCCCTCGTGAACCCTCTTACCCGATAATCAATCGTGATGATGTCGGTATCGAAGGAATGGATAAGGTAGTTAAGAGCTTTAAGAGGAGATATCTCCCCACAGGTCGAAACATCGATATCAGCCCTGAAGGTGCTAATACCTTCATTTGGATGAAACTCGGGGTATGTATGAACGGTAATGTGGCTTTTGTCGAGCTGCATGACCACATTATCCGGTAATGGACCTGGTGATTCCTCGTAAGTACCGGTAGGCACCTCGACGACAGGACCTTCTGAAACAAGGATCGTTACACTGGCCCCTTGGGGAACATAATCCTGCTTGGCCGTATTCAGTACATGTGCCCCGATTAAATCCGCTACGTTATGCAAAATTTTCGAAAGTCTTTCTGCATTGTACTGCTCGTCGATATAGTCCAGGTAAGCCTCTCTTTCTTCCCTTGTTTTCGTATAGCATATATCATACATATTAAAACTTAACGACTTCGTCAAATTATTAAAGCCATGCAGTTCGATTCGTTGCTCTGGTGTCAGTTTCATGATCGATTCCCCTTATATATTTTTTCACTCCCCTTATAATTACCCTTTTTCATAAATAAAAAACTAATCAAGCTATACTGATCTCCGTTCATGATTATCCCGTCCCGGCTACTATGTAAAACGACCGATGCATTGAGCTGCATCGGTCTCCTTTTTAGCTGTTTTGTTATACATTAGACTGTATGAATCTTTTTCTTTTTTATCGGTGAAAGAGCTCGTTCCATCCATCCTAGTAATAGATCTGAAAGGATGGCCATCAATGCCGTCGGAATGGCACCGGCGAGAATGATGGCTGTTCCATTCGAAGCATTCGTTCCCCTGACGATGATATCGCCTAGGCCGCCAGCGCCAACGAAGGTACCAACTGCAGTGACTCCGATTGCAACGACAAGCGCTGTTCGTAACCCTGCCATGATGACGGAAAGAGATAATGGCAATTCGACCATTCTTAGTAGCTGGAATTTTGTCATCCCCATTGATTTTCCCGATTCCAAATAAGCATGATCTATACTCGTAATCCCGACATACGTATTTCTCAGGATCGGCAGTAAGGAGTATAAGAACAAAGACACAATCACTGTATTCGTTCCTAATCCCATCACTAGCATAAGGAGGGCCAGCATAGCAAGTGCTGGTGTAGTTTGTATCACATTCGTTATCGAAAATACCCACGTACTCAATTTTTTATGCTTAGCGATGAAAATGCCTGCCGGTATGGCTATGATGGCTGCAAATAATACACCGTAAGCGGACATTAAAAAGTGGCGATAAAACTCGGTAAGCACATACATCCAATTTTGCGAATAATACGTTCCGAGCTGTTGTAAGGTTTCCATCTAATAGCACCTCCCGTTATTCAAAATAGTGATGCGCTTTAAGGAATTCCGCTGCCACGACTGATGGTTCCTTCAAGTTCCCATCCACTTCATAGTTCAGCTCCTGCATCGTTTCCGTATTAATTTCACCAATTAACTTGTTAAGCTCGTCTTCTATCTGCGGGTACCGCTTCAATAATTCTTCAGTAACCACAGGTGAACAGTCATAGGGCGGGAAGTATTGTTTGTCATCTTCCAAAAGCTTCAAGTTATTAACCTTAATTCGGCCATCTGAAGAGTATGCAAGGACAATATCCATCTGCCCGCTTTTGACGGCATCATATACGAGACCAATCTGCATCGGGTATGTTTCGCCAAATTTCAAGCCATATGTATCGACGAATCCTTGATATCCATCGCCTTTTCTTTTCAACCACGCGCTATCGACACCTAATCTTAGCTCACCTGCATCGTTTTTTAAATCAGATATTTTCTCATAGCCTTTATTCTCGGCCAATTCATTTGAAATTGTAAAGGCATATGTATTATCAAATCCATAGGAATCAAAAAATTTAAAACCATATTGCTTCTTGAATTCCCTTTGTACAATTTCCAGCGCTTTTTCTGGGTCTTTTTCGATTTCCTGCCCAAGAACACTTGTTAAGTCCGTACCTGTGTATCTAGTTGCAGCAATATCGATATCACCTGTTTCCATCGCTTTTTGCTGAACGAAATTCGAGCCAAGATTTTTAATGATTTTCGTTTCGAGGTCCGTATTCCGCTCAAGTAGCTGAGCGATCATGTTTGCCAAAATTTCGGACTCCGTCATGCTTTGAGCACCAATCTTCACCGTAGTATTTGACGAAGAACCCAATCCAGGCAAGGAACACCCACTGATGATCAAGGTACAAGCCAACAGGGCGATTATCATTGAACTTTTTATTTTATTATGCATGGTATTCCTCCTCAAGCAGCTTCCTTCATTCCCTTTAATCCTTTTGGTACGACTTTTCTTTCTATGACCGAAAATGCAAAATCGACGAGGATGGCCATGATGATGACGGGAACGGCCCCAGCGATGATATATTCCGTTTGGTATAAATTCAAACCGATGAAAATGTAATCACCAAGTCCTCCCCCTCCTATGAAGGAAGCCAAGGTCGCCCAGCCTATTAAATAGACGGAAGCCGTGCGAATCCCTGCCATGATGACGGATAAGGCAAGCGGAAATTCAACAAGGCGAATCCGCTCCCAGCTTGTCATCCCGATGCCCCGGCCGGATTCCAGTAAATTTTCATTTACTCCTTTAATGCCTGTATATGTATTCCTGAGTATGGGTAAAACAGAATAGAAAAATAATGCAATTATTGCGGGTGTTTTACCTACGCCTAGGAAAGGAATGAAAAAAGCTAGTACTGCAAGACTTGGTAACGTCTGCATAATATTAGCAATTCCGATTATAAAGGAAGCACTCCTTTTCATCCGGGTCAACAAAATGCCAAGCGGGACGGCGACAATTATTCCAAGAAACACGGCGATCAATGATATGTATAAATGTTCCCATGCCTTAAAAATCAATTCTTGCCAGTTCGTTTGTAAAAAATCGAGCAAAGTTTCCATCTTATGCACCTCCTAGAACATTTCAACCATTTCAGCTATTTGATGTTCTTCCTCTCCCCAAATGCTGTCATAAACGATGTCGACTAAAGTTGCCCTAGTTACAATTCCGACCAAATGTTTATTGTGGTCAACTACCGGCACGTATTTAAATCCTCGCTTCAGTATCTTCTGAACGGAATCACGAATTAAAGAATCTTGATTCACTGAATAAACTTCTGTGTTGATCACTTCACTGATGAATGTAGCTTTTTTACGGAATTCACTGATCGTTTCTACATCCACGAACCCCTTCAAAACATTTTGCTCATCGATTACAAGTAAAGAATCCACCCTTTTCTCACGCATGATCTTGATGGCATCGTTTAGGGACTTTTCCTCAGTAATGGAAATCGGATTACGGCTCATGATCTGTTCCACCAACTCAACATGCGGTCTTGTTTGAAGCAATCGATCCTTACCGATGAATTCTTCGACGAATTCATTCACAGGGTTTCTGAGAATTTCATCCGGTGTCCCCACTTGAACGATTTCCCCAGCCTTCAATATGACAATCCGATCCGCTAACTTAATCGCTTCATCCATGTCGTGAGTAACAAAAACGATGGTTTTATTTAGTGTACGTTGGAGATTTTTGAATTCCTCCTGAAGGGCATCACGGGTAATCGGATCAAGTGCACCAAATGGCTCATCCATTAAAATAAGTGGCGGATTGGAAGCAAGTGCTCTTAATACACCAATTCTTTGTTGCTGACCGCCGCTCAATTCGTGTGGATACCTCTCTAAATATTCAGGACCCATATCGACAAGCTGAAGTAATTCAAGCGCGCGTTCTTTTTTTCTCTTTTCTTCCCATTTAAGGAGTTTTGGAACGAGCGTGATATTTTCCAGTATCGTCATGTGTGGGAAAAGTCCGATTTGTTGAATGACGTACCCGATTTCCCTTCTTAACTGCACCGGATCTTTATCCATTATATTTTCGCCATTTATCAGAATCTGGCCTTCCGATGGTTCAATCAGACGGTTAATCATTTTCATGGTCGTCGTTTTACCGCAGCCACTTGGACCAATGAAACAAATGAACTCCCCTTTTTTTATGTCCAATGAAATATTATTTACAGCCTTTTTGCCTCCCTTATAGATTTTCGATACTTTTTCGATTTTTAACATAACAAGCACCTCCATCTTTCATGTACAATTACAAATTTTACAAAAATATTACCTTTTATAAGCACAGTCTGTTATACCCATACCTTAAAACTCGTAAACATATAAAATATAAAAGTCTAGTTCTTTATATTTATATTGAAAAAAATGGAACAAAAAAACCACCTTTAAAAAAGGCAGTTAATAGAGTCAAGTTATGAACATGTGTCAAAACCCGCCATGATGGGCAATGAGGTTTTTCACGGTTTCATTCGATCCAAAATGGAAGGATGCCTCAGAAATGTCCCGATGACGTTTGATAATTTTATCATCACTCCTATGGCCGTACCCATCATGCAACTGCATGCACCTATCAGAAATTCGCTTGGACATTTCAGTGATCCAATATTTGGCCATCAAGACCTCTTTCATGATATTGTCTCCATTCATATGTTTACAGATCAAATCATCTACAAAAGTACTGCCCACTTGAATATCGGTCGCTATTTCAGCAATGGTAAACCTTGTATTTTGACACTGACTAATGTTTTTATTAGAACCTTTACTGTCCATTATATATATCTTCGTCAAGTGAAGCATTTCCTTTGCTGCCATTAGAAATCTAATCGCACACATAAGACTTTCCTGCTGTAGATATTGATTGAAATATGATAAACCTTTACCTTCTTCACCGAGGAGGCTGCTAACAGGTACTGCTGAGTCATCAAAAAAAAGATCCGCTGTTTCCAAGCCAGTCTTGCCATCTTTTACTAGCTTCCTCCCCTTAGTCAATCCTGGAGTATCTTTGTCAACCAGCAGCAAACTGATTCCGTCAAGACAAGATCCGGCTCCAAGATCGTTATTACAGGCTACAATCATCAAGTCGGCGCTATAACCATTCGTGATGATTGTTTTGGCTCCATTTATCCGATAATACCCATCTTTTTTGAAAGCAGTGGTTTGGATATTCGCTAATACAGGACACACATTCCTCTCTGACAGCGCAAAAGCAGATTTCATCTCTCCTGAACTGAATGCAGGTAAATATTTATGTTTTTGCTCCATTGTTCCAAATGAAGCGATATAGCGGGCCGCAATCTCTGAATCAATGAATATTGCTGCTAAACCAGATTCGATCCTTTCCAATTCCTCTGCCAGCACAACTGAATAGACAAAGTCCGATCCAAATCCACCGAATTCCACATCAAGCCATGGATTTAAAAATCCGTTTTCCCCCATTCTCTTCAAAATGAGCTTGGTATTGCCCCCTCTTGTTCCCATTGATCATAATAGGGAACTGCCTCCTTATGAAGAAATTCACGAAATGCCTGTCGATATGATAAGTGATCTTTCGTGAAGAAGGAACGTGAATCATCCTTATTGACCGCCAAAGCGTTAACCATAAGTAAACCTCCATTCGCAAATGTTTTCGGTTAGTTGCAACATTCATAGTAATTAACAGTTCTGCTCAAAGAAAAAGAAGAATGAAAAATGTAAGCGGTTACTAAATTCGACTTTCTAATGGAAAATATGGTGTACAATGTTCAAGTTCAACAAAAGTATCTAATTCCCTTTTATACATCTATTTTTTTATTTGGAAATTATTGTTTATAGGAGTTTGTTGACTTTGGTGTTACTACCTGATTTATTGAAGGTTTTAAATATATATTCTGACGAGGTTATTATTAAAATATCAATAAGATACGTAAGGTGTGTTCCTTCAGGAATACTACTTCCTGACCATTATTTCTGTTAATAGCTCGTGTATTTCATTGTTGAATTACCTTATTACTACCTTACAATATGACCTGGCCTTATAATGCTTGGAGTTTTTTTTGCCCTATTTTAAGTCCATTTGGTTATTTGTTTGAAACACGTCCGAATTGATTGGTTAGACATACCGTATTACCGCCAATGACGTTAATATTGCTAAACTACCCGATAAGAGAAAGGCTGCTGTATATGTACCTGATACTTGGTCAAGGTATCCAGTTACAGTTGGATCCAGTATTCCAGCTGTATTGGCTAAAAAGTGCATGTAACCTCCAACTGAACCAACATTTTGATGATTCACAACATCCTGAATGATCGCCCAGTAAATGGAACCGATTAAATACAAGAACAATAACGATGAAGCCACTAAACTTACAGCTCCTATGATTGTTGTTACAATTCTTGCAAGTCCAATACACACAGCAGAAATGAACAAACATGTAACCAATACAACCTCACGAGAAAATAATACTCTTTTTTCAGCGAACTTCTTGTATATTAAATCCGATAAGAATCGCCTTGAAGCTAACCCCATAAACCAAATACCCAGGGAATGACTGTAACAACACTCATTTCTTTGACATTTAAGTCATGAGTATCTAGTAAATAACTAGGAAACCAAGTTAAAAAGAATAATAGGATATAAGAATAAGTAAAGGATGTAAATAAACCTGTTTTTTGTTTCAAATAATAGCTTAAAGGAATTTTTTCATGTGAGGAAGCTTCATTAACATATTGTAGATTGCTTCGAATAGCAGCATGATTGACTGCTGGTTTTTCTTTACTAAATAACCACCAAGTATTAGTCCATGCATGAAGATAAAGGGGCAAAAGATATAAAAGTCAAAACGAATTAAAAACACATAAGTTGCATAACTACAAAAAAAAGGTTTTAAATATATATTCTAGCGAGGTGTTTTTTGTAATATTTTTAAACTTCTTTTCAGCTTTGCTTGCCATAAAAGCAAAACAAAAAGGTCGCTTCTACGACCTCATTTTGATAAATGAATCATGTTCCTTTGTTGCCATTTCTGAAGTTATCGTAATCAGTCTTAATGTAATGAAACACCTTTGAATTACCGTTATGGTCAGGATGCGTTATTTTTAATAAACCTTTATATCCTGCCAATACCTCTTTAACAGTTGCCTTTTTTGAAAGACCTAATTTTTTGCTATAATCATCTGATTGTGCAATGGGGAACGTATGGTTATGACCCGTTTGATTTTCCTTCAGCTTCCCTAGTTCATTCCGTAATTCAATATTTTCCGTTAACAAATCCTTCACTTCATTTTGCAATTGGCTCTTCTCATTCCTTAGGATGACAACTTCCTTTTTGTACATCTCCCTTTGCTGAATTAATGTTTTTTTGGCAGTTTCATGAAGTTCTTCCATTCCTTCTATATGTGTATCTTGTACTTGGTTTTTTAATTTTAGCCGATAGATGATTTCGTCCTTATTTTGAACCTTTACCTCATTTATTGGCAGCTTTTTAACCATGTCTTCAATATTAAATCCAGCATCTTTCTGACTTTTCCCCTCGTATTTTATCCTGCCTTCAGAGAGCCAGCGCCTGACAGTCTGTATACGAATCCTTTCTGAAACCCCTGCATCCTGTAACAGATCAAATGCCAGATCTGTGTCATCCGATGATCCTGTTTTTCTACTCACATTGCCTCCCTCATATTTTATCCTTCCTTCTCGCATCCAACGCCTGACAAATTGTATACTGTTACTTTCTGTTACACCCGCATCCTTTAACAGGTCGAAAGCTTGATCCGTGTTCACATTTTTCACCTTTCCTTTTACATGCCAAGTCATGTTTTTGCAATGTTGCAATCCATGGGTCTGACTTAGTCCCTGGCGCTATAACGAGAAAATAGACTTATGCTCCAGAGAATTATATATCACTTCGGAATTGTTATGTATTCGGCAGTTTCCTTCATTATCCGAAGCCTACTCTTTCAAGTAAAGCAGTTGCTCCAAATCCATAATATGTGCTGTATAGCCGATGCGTAATTCGCTGCAGTCAGCCTTAGCAACCTATTTGCATTACCTTTTACATGATATCATAGCTGCTTTTCATCCAAAGAACAAACAGATAAAGAATGAATGACAGATATCACAGCTTGATAACGAAAGCGTTTCAACAGCTATTATGAAGACTCTGCCTAGTATACTATTAAGAAAAGGCCACTATATTGATATAGCCCATAGGATATATTCGAAAAAAACCCAATCTCTCAGTGGTGCAAATGAGAAATCGGGACCAATTCTTTCCACCATATGCTTAAGGTTTGACCATGGCAATGACTTTTCACCATCTCTCTCCTTATTGATACTATAGTAATTATAACGATTTGACTTTATAGCGCATATAAAAAGTTATTTTTGGCCCTCTGTGTAAATTTGAAAGGTAATACCGAATTTGTCTGTGACAATTCCATAAGCAGGGCTAAAAAAAGCCTCCTGCAACGGCATTTTCACTTGTCCTTTTTCCGATAAGGCTTCAAAGATCTTGGTTGATTTCTCGATATCGTCAGTTGAAAGGCAAATCGTAACTTGATCTCCTGTCTGACTCATTTGCCCTGGGAATGTATCTGAAAACATAAGATCCGTTTCCCCAACCTTCACCATTGCATGTGATACAAGTTCCTTCGCTTCCTCTGGTAAAGGAAATTCCGGGTTTTCTGGCATTTCCCCGAAAGTTTGCGTAAAAAGGATTTTGGCGTCCAATGCTTTTTCGTAAAATTCAATCGCTTCCTTTGCATTACCGTTCATCATTAAATAAGGCGACAATCGCATGTTCATAGTAAAAAACCCCTTTGATTCATATTTGTTGGTGTAAAACCCCGAGTGAATTCCTGGGCTCCGTTATTAATGGAATGCACCTATACCATTATTACCCATGGTTTCATATTACAATAAGGAACATTTGTTCGTCAACACAAACTTATGAATAACAGATAAACCTTGATTTTCTTGTTACCTTTCATCGGTTGTATCAAAAGTAGAAGATTCCTCACTCATCATCACTAAACCTCCCCATCATAATGGAATTATAATATTTGCCATCTGCTAGAATTTTGTCATTTTTTAAAACCCCTTCCACTTCAAAATCATATTTTTTATAAAGATTAATAGCGATATCATTGGTTTCAAGAACGATTAAAGTCATTTTCTTGATTTCATTTGAGTTTGCCCAGTCTATGGATTCTTTTAACAGGCTTTTTCCTATACCATATCCCCAGAATTCTTTTAATGCACATACACCAAATTCCACTTTATGAGACAATTTTTTTATTAACTTCAGCTACTAAAAATAAGTTATTAATACTTTGTGTATCCTCTTTAATTATTTGTTTAAAACTTGCTTCATCTAACATCCTTATCCAGGGCAGACCTTATCATATAGTGCATGTTATTGACTTCATATTTTCTATGATTGATTTTCATTACGTCCCCTCCGTGTTTAAGCGGATAAGAGTACTTTTTTTAAGTATCCAATTAATTAAAAGCTTTATCATTCAAATACATTTCCTTTTTTCACTAAACACAAATCCATTATCTTGAATATGATAAAACGAGCCCTTTAAGGCTCGTTCGTTGATTGCTTACTGATCAATCGAATCTGCAAGCTTCTCGATATCGTCAGAAGGATGAATGTGAAGGCCTGCGGTCGATGTTTGGGCTGCGGCATACATGGCTGCGGCTACCTTTTTCGCTTCTATGGCACGATAGGGTCGGAGGGGTCCAATGAAGATGAATTGGGCGGTGGAGATCAATAAACCTGAAATCTTCTCACCTGCCCTGAATTCATCCCGGTCGCCAAGAAGTAAGGAGGGGCGAAATATATGGACTGATTTCAGACCTAATTGCTTAAGCCCGTCTTCGACGTCGCCCTTCACACGACTGTAAAAAAAGGCTGATTTTGAATTGGCTCCCATAGCCGTTATGACAAGTATTTTCTCGACATTGCAGCTCTTCGCGATTCTCGCCGCTTCCATAAGATAGTCATAATCCACTTTACGAAACGCTTCTTTTGATTTTGCCTTCTTGATTGTTGTACCCAAGCATATAAACACATCCGTGACGTTAAATAAATGTGCAAAAGAAGATAAACGTTCGAAATCTACAGTATGTAACATGCAATTCGGTTCATTAATTTCCACATTCCTTCTTGTAAGCAAGTGAATTTCCTTATAAATATCGCTTTTACTTAGTTGTTTGACGAGCTGGGTACCTACGACCCCCGTTGCCCCTAAAACCATTGCTGTCTTCATATTAATCATGATTTCCTTCTTTCCTTCATGAGCTGGCAATAGGCGTCCTTCATTTCATTTATCTTTGTTAGCATTATGATAAATGATTTATTTGATTGAAGTCTTTAATGATCCATGAATCGACCTCGAATCTTATCGTGCTCAAGCATGCATTGGACAAACGCATATCATTGGATACAATTGATTCGTTGGACATCAACCGTAATATGAAATGAATGACGGCTCCGTGTGCAACAAGTATCACTTTCTTTTCTGGATATTCCTCCTGGATTTCTTGCAGTCCCTTCATCAGCCGGCTAGTGAGTGCCTCCTCGCTTTCCTGGCCAGGATATGCTTTAGCTTTGAATGTTGCCTTTCTTTTTGCGGCTGTCAATCCTTCAGCGGCTCCAAAATTCTTTTCAATGAATTCGATTTTCTCAATTACCGGAACATCCATATAATGAGCAATGATATCAGCCGTTTCCCTTGCCCTTATAAGCGGACTTGTAATGATTACATCCCAATTCTCTTTTATCAAGAATTCACCACATTGACGAGCCTGTATCCTTCCGAGTTCATTCAAAGGAATATCTGTCTGACCCTGCAGTTTTCCCTGTGCATTCCAATCCGTTTGGCCATGCCGTACTAAACAAATCGTCGTAATTGTCATCAAGCCTTTCTATATTGGATTAAGTTGGCTTTCCTGTCCTTCAATAATTGAATATCCTTCGGCCTCCGACCCTACCCATTTTTCATGCAATCGTATTCTCCCGTCAGTCAATATCTCTTGGTGGAAAAACAGCTGCCGCCTCTTTTTCTTTGATATGATTGTAGCGGAATTGAAGAGTCCTCTCAGGGTGCCTTTCATAATTTCACCGCCCTGATAGCTCCCTGAAATAATGGAACCTTCCTGTGCATAATGAAAGGACGTACTGCCCGATGCTTCTCCGTTTTCTGTTTGACTTTTTCCTTTAAAACCCCGCCCGTCATGATTAATCATCATCAATCCTCCAATGATTGATTTAGGATAATCATACCAAATTCCCACAAAAAAGAGTATGTTGAGATTCGTTAAAAAGATAAAATATGATTAAATTCCTTCTCGAAAAACGGACACAAAAAATACATAATATTCCCATTGAATTTCGTTAATGAATTGTGGTTAGATTATGGAAGATGTTACATGTGGGATGGTCATCCCCAATGCTCAGACATCGGAATATAACTAGAAGATATGGTGAGGTGCTCTTTTGAAAGAAATACTTCTGATTTTACTTTTGCAACTTATTTACGTACCGATTTACACGTTGCGAACCATTTTCTTAGTGAAAAATATCACCGTTCTTGCCTCGATACTGGGCATTGCAGAAATGTTAGTGTACGTTTTTGGATTATCGCTCGTATTTGGCGGTGACCAAAGCATCCTGGCCATGGTTGTATATGCCGTCGGTTTTGGAATCGGAATTATTTTTGGAACGAAAATTGAGCAAAAACTCGCCATCGGCTACATAAATGTAACCGTCAATACTCAATCCAAAAATGCACAGTTAGTCGATACGCTTAGGAACAATGGATTCGGTGTCACTCTCTATACAGGTGAGGGCAGGGATAGCAACCGTTTTCGAATGGAAATCTTGACGAAACGAAACCGTGAACAAGAATTAATCGCAACCGTAGAAAAATTCGAACCGAAGGCTTTCATCATTTCGTATGAACCGCGTTATTTCAAAGGCGGATTTTTACTGGATCGGTTGAAAAATAAGGCAAGCTAAAAGCAAAAAGGGAAAGCCCTCTCTCATGATGGCTTTCCCTTTTTATTTGGTTTTTGATTTTTTTATTTTCACTGCTTTCGTTGCCGGCTGTTTTTTAATCCACTTTATATATTTTTTTAAAGAGTCATCATCCTTTAGCAATGCTATCGTATAGAGGCGGATGGCTAGCTCCTTATTTGAATATGACGCGTGAATCTGTTTATGGCATGATTTACAAAGAGCGGCAGTCGGTAAATGACTGCCGCCTTCTTCTCTTGGTATTAAATGATGAACGGTCAATTCTATCCCATCTCTTTGACAAAGCTCACAATTACCTATCATTATTAAGCACGTCCGTTAAGGCTTAACGGATTTCCCTTCCTCAACGATATGAAACATCAAATGGGCAAGGTGATGGACGGGCCCGTAGTCTTCTTCATCGTCTTCTTCCACTTCTGCACTGTCATTCATGCCTTGCAAATAAAGCGCCATGAATTCATAAAAATCAGGTTTAGAAAAGGAATAACAATCACTTGGATCTTGATCACCTTCTTCATACTGTAAAACCAAATGAGATAAATCCCCCTCATCATCTTCAGCATCAAAAAAGACGAAATATCCGATATTAGTATCCAAATCAAATAACCTGCGAAATCCACGGGACGTCGTTTTTTCAAACTCAGCGGCTGTCAGTTTTTGCACCTGCATGCTGTCTACATTATCTTCCTGATGGAAACCCACGATGAATGTCTTCATCACATTACCTCCTACCTGAATATCGGTAATCAATAGTATCCCCATTTAACAGGATTTATCCAAATTAAATATTTGCTTCCAAGATGACCGGGCAATGATCGCTGCCCATGATATCACAGTGGATGTTTGCATCCTTGAGAGAATCGGACAATCGTTTTGAAACGATGAAATAATCGATTCTCCATCCAATATTCCGCTCTCTTACTTTACTCATATACGACCACCAAGTATAGGCACCTTCCTGTAACGGATAAAAATGGCGAAATGTATCGATAAATCCTGCATGAAGCAACTCAGTCATCTTACCACGTTCTTCAAGCGTAAAACCTGAATTGCCGATGTTAGGTTTTGGGTTTTTCAAATCGATTTCCTGATGTGCGACATTAAGATCGCCACAAAAGATGACCGGTTTAACCATGTCGAGCCCCTTAAGGTACTCGATCATCGCTTCTTCCCATTCGAGACGATAATCGAGCCTCGTCAAATCCCTTTTGGCGTTTGGTGTATATACATTCACCATAAAAAATTTCTCGTATTCGAGGGTGATGATCCTTCCTTCTGGTTCCTCGGTCAAGTCGCCTACACCATATTTCACTGAGAGCGGTTTTTCCTTTGTAAAGATGGCAGTACCTGAATACCCTTTTTTCAACGCATAATTCCAATATTGATGGTACCCTTCAAGTTCAAGTGAAATTTGCCCTTCTTGAAGCTTCGTTTCTTGAAGACAGAATATATCCGCATCAACGTCTTTAAAATAATCTAAAAATCCTTTCTTCACACAAGCCCTAATTCCATTTACGTTCCAGGAAACCAATTTCATGTTTTCTTAAACTCTCCTTATATCCGTTAATTTCTTTTCTTATCCACTATACTATTTATCCGATTTTTTTCCCATTAGAGTACATTGGAAAACAATCTGGCAAATGATTCTTTTGAACGTTCGAGCATACTGCGATTATTATATTCAATGGGGTCAAGTTTTTCACTATCCAGCATATCTTCCTTATAATGAGAGATAAGATCACCGATGGAACGGCTGCCCATAAGGAAGACATTGACTTCGAAATTCAGATGAAAACTTCTCATATCCATGTTTGCCGTGCCGATGGAGGCGATATCGCCATCAACGATGATGAGTTTCTGATGTAAGAAACCTTTTTTATACGAGTAAACTTCAACGCCATATTGAAGCAGCTCCCCGAAATAGGAGCGGCTGCCGTATTGTGTCAAGAAACCATCATTTACCGCAGGAACCATTAACCTAACCTGGATTCCTTTTACGGCCGCATGTTTGATAGCTGCTTTGATCGCTTGATTAGGCACGAAGTATGGACTGGCAATCCAAACTGATTCGGTAGCGTTATTGATAAGTGCATAGTAAAAATCACTCATGATTCCCTGCTGCGTATCGGGCCCGCTAGCCACCACCTGGACAGCTCCGTCCCCTTTTCCGCCTTCGCTTTTCAGTTCCGGACGCTCTTGCAATACATCTTCGCCACTGACATATTCCCAATCCAAAAGAAAAACGGTATGAAGCATATATACCGCTTCCCCTTTAAGGACCATATGTGTGTCCCTCCAGAATCCAATCTCTTTATTTCTTCCTAGATACTCCTCACCGACGTTCAAGCCGCCGACAAAGCCAATCTCTCCGTCGATGATGATGATCTTCCGGTGATTTCTGAAATTGAATTTTTGATTGAAAAATCCATTTTTCAAAGGAGAAAACGGAAAGGCTTTTATACCGGCATTTTTCATTCGTTTAATTTCGTTATTCGACAGCTTTAAACTGCCGGCTGCATCAAAAATGAATAAAACTTCCACTCCAGCTTGTGCTTTTTCAATGAGGATATCGATTATTTCCGTGCCAAGCCTATCTGATCGAAAAATATAATACTCAATATGAATGAACTTTTCTGCCTTTTTTAACTGTTTTATGATTTCCGTAAACGTTTCATTGCCATTTTTCAAGACTTCCGTTTTGGAAGACGTACTGATAGTGGTCTCAGAAGCATTTTTGGCAAACGCTGCAAACGATTGCTGGTGATTATTCAAGAATGATAAATCTGGAGCTGATACCTGTTTTACAAGGCTCTTCCATTCCGCTCGATCTCGTTTCCTTTTGGTTTGATATAAATAACCTTTTAAATAGAGTTGTCCTGAAAATAAATAAAACACATATCCGAAAACAGGGAAAAACAGCAGGACGTACATCCATAATAGCGTTTCGTGCGCAAATCGATTTTCGAGCATGAGGGAAAACATCGTTACGAACATGACAAATATATATAATCCCATAAAAAACAGCTTCATATCAATGCTAACTTGCGTAAACAAAATTACGTAAACAGCAGCGATTATTATAAATAAAAATATAATTTCCATTCTTCTTCTTTTCATCTTTTCATTCTCCTACACAGCAATTTTTTATATACATATAATCCATATACCCATAATTGATGGCAAAAGAAACAAAACACTTACGAAGATATATTTTCGTAAGTGTTTTGCTTGATTCTTATCTATTTCTTCAGGACGGGAAGCAGGCTCTCATATAACTTTATATAAGCCAGAGATGAAGAAGTCCAACTAAAGTCCAGCTTCATGGCACGTTCGACCAGACTCTTCCATTGCTTCGGCTGGAACTTATACAGCCCCACCGATTGCTCAATGGTATGAAGCATTTCGTGTGCATTATAATTTCTAAAACTGAAGCCATTCCCTTCACCTGTAAATTGATTGTAAGGAATGACGGTATCACGAAGCCCACCTGTTTCCCTAACTAATGGAAGGGTGCCGTACCTTAAAGCCAGAAGCTGCCCAATTCCACACGGCTCGAATTGTGAAGGCATCAGGAATATATCAGATCCTGCATAGATTCGCCTTGCTAAACCCTCATTAAAATATGTATGGACGGAAACTTGGTTCGGATACTGTTCAGCTAATTGACGAAAGGCAGATTCATATTGTTCCTCTCCTGTACCCAAAAGGATGAATTGAATGCCCTGGCTCATCATTTCATGAAAAACGTGGAGAATGAGATCGATTCCCTTTTGATCAACGAGCCTTGTCACCATGGATATTACCGGAATATCTTCCTTTACTGGAAGATTCAATGATTCCTGCAACAGGCGTTTGTTTTCAAGCTTCCCCTCATAGGAATCGAAAGGAACGGCAAGGTATCCATCTGTGCAAGGATTATATTCTTCATAATCGATTCCATTGACTATGCCTTTCAAGTCACTATTTCTTTTTCGTAAAAAACCATCCAAACTTTCTCCATAATAGGGAGTTTGAATTTCTTCTGCATAACTTTGGCTTACCGTTGTGACGACATTGGAGAATGCTAAGCCAGCTTTCAAATAGCTTACATTTCCATGAAACTCAAGACCATCGATATTAAAATATAATTCACTCAAATCCAGTAGTTCTGCTAGAACCGTTTTGGAATAGACCCCTTGGTATCGTAAATTATGTATCGTAAAGACCGTTTTAATATCCTGATAGAATGGATGATTGTGATAATGGGCTTTCAGCAATACACTGACAAGGCCAGTCTGCCAATCATGACAGTGAACGATATCCGGCTTTTCTTCCAAGTATGGCAAAGCCTCTAATATGGCACGGGAAAAAAAGGCGAATCTTTCGCCATCATCAAAAAAGCCATAACTCCCGTGTCTTTTGAAATAATACTCATTATCTAAAAAATAATATGTAATGCCATTAGAGACAAGCTTCTCAATTCCACAAAATTGCTGGCGCCAGCCTACAGGAACTTCAATGCTCGTCATATGCGTCATTTCCTTTTTGAAATGGTAAGGGAGATCCTCATATTTAGGCAGGATGACACTTACATGGACCCCCTGTTTGATTAGCGCTTTCGGGAGCGCACCTATCACGTCTCCGAGCCCTCCCGTTTTTATAAAGGGGGCGCATTCTGAAGCAGCAATTACAATGTTCATTGCCGCACCTCCTCTATTTATATGACTTCCGCTTTTTTGATTACCGCAGGCTGTTCGCTGCCGATGACCGTTTTTTCTTTTGTTATTTTCACTTCTTTGTCCGTTATCGTATTTTCGACGATGGCACCTTCTTCAATTTCCCCTTTTTGCATGATGATGCTATTTCTAACGATTGCACCTTTCTTCACCTTTACCCCGCGGAAAAGAATGCTGTTTTCTACAGTCCCTTCAATATCACAACCATTTGCTATTAAAGAGTTGGTAACACTGGAAGATCTGGAATACTTTGTCGGAGCCTCATGCTTGATTTTTGTATATACATCCCATGTATCTCCGAAAAAGGAACGGATAACGGAAGGTTTGAGAAAATTCATGTTACTGGAATGGAAACTTTCGATAGAATGGATGAATGGCATATCACCGGTAAAATTGTAGCCTTTGACTGTAAAACGATGAAGATTGGCTTTCACTGCATCTTTCAAAAAGTCATATTCCCCACTGGCCACACAGCTTTTAATCAAATTGACCAATAAGGACTTACTGATGACGAAGGTTTCTAAACAAACATGGTCTCCAGGTCTAGGGATGGTATAAAAACTGATGTCCGAGATATCTTCATTAGAATCAACGGAGCAGGTGTGGTAGATTGGCTTCTCAATGACTTCCCCGACATAATCCTTATACACGACGGTTATATCCGCATCATGTTTTTTATGATAAGCAAGCACTTCATTAAAATCCAGTTTACTAACATGGCATCCCGGGGAAATGATGACAGTATCAGCCGCTGCCCGCTCGAAAAAGCTAAGGTGATCATAAAATTGTTTCATATCGCCTGTTACCGTTTCATCCGGATGGATGGGCGGGAGGATGAATAACCCTCCAGAACGTCTATCCAGGTTCCATTCCTTACCTGAACCAAGATGATCCATGACCGATAGATATTTTTCTTTCGGAAAAACGGCTACTTTCGATACATCGGCGTTAATGAAATTCGACATCGTGAAGTCTATCAAACGATAACGGCCACCAAATGGCACAGATGCTACATTACGATGAGCGGTCAGCTCTTTTAAATGTTGTTTTTCATTGATTAAGTTAATAATACCCAACACACTTTCCATAGCATCTTCCCCTTTTCCTAGTTAAGTGTTATCTTCTTTTTATTTGGATTGATAATGGTCTGATTTTCTCCAATTAACGTTATATCGGCTGTAACCGCTGAATTCCCAACGACTGCACCATCTTCAATAATACAATTGCTGGCAATGATGCTTCGTTCGATATGAACGTTTTCACCAATGGTTACGTTGGGCATGATGACTGAATCTTTTATTGTTGAACCATTACCGACCTGAACATTATACGATAGCACCGAATGTTCAATATTACCGTGAATCATGCATCCTTCATTGATTAAGGACTGACTGACCTCAGCATTTGCTGAAATGTATTGCGGCGGGTGATTTGCATTACGGGCAAAAATTTTCCATTGCTGATCATCCAACTGGAAATTCGGTTTTTCCTCCAATAAATCCATATGTGCCTGCCAAAGGCTCTCTACTGTTCCTACATCTTTCCAATAATCATTAAATCTGTAGGCATATAGCTTCTTCCGATCTTCCAGCATCTTAGGAATGATGTTGCTGCCAAAGTCATTGGACGAATCTGCATCTTTTTCATCATTGATCAGATACTGCCTTAGCTTCTTCCAATTGAAAAGGTAGACACCCATTGAAGCGAGGTTACTCTTTGGATATTTTGGTTTTTCATCGAATTGGGTGATCTTATCATCATTATTGGTGTTCATGATCCCAAAACGGCTTGCTTCTTGCCATGGCACTTGTATGACCGCAATGGTTGCCTCTGCATTCTTCTCGACATGATAATCGAGCATCTTACTGTAATCCATCTTGTATATATGGTCACCAGAGAGAATCAGTACGTGCTCAGGATCATAGTTGTCAATATATTGGATATTTTGATAAACGGCGTTTGCCGTCCCTTTATACCATTCTCCGCCCTCCTTGCCTTGATAAGGTGGAAGAACGGATACTCCGCCAACATCCAGATCTAGATCCCACGCTTTCCCGTTCCCTACATAATCATTTAGAATCAATGGCTGATATTGGGTCAGTACCCCAACCGTATCAATACCAGAATGAGTGCAGTTGCTTAATGGAAAATCAATGATTCTATATTTACCGCCAAAGGGAACAGCTGGTTTCGCCAACCCGATGGTCAGCTCACCTAACCTTGAACCCTGGCCTCCTGCCAATAACATTGCTATCCATTTTTTTGCTCCCATTATTCGTTCACTCTCCCCCGTCTTTTTTTTGTTTGCTTCATATAAATAGAAATGCCTAATGGAGGTACAGTTATTTCCATACTGAATGGTTGATTATGATAAGGTTCTTTTTTAACGGCAATGGGTTCCTCGTTCACCTGACCAGAACCTCCGAAAGCTGCGAAATCGCTGTTGAAGACCTCTAAATATTTACCATGAGATGGAACGCCGATCCGGTATTGATGATAAGGCTGCGCAGAAAAATTACAGACCACAATACAATAATCGCCTTTGCGCTTACCTTTTCTCATAAAGGTAATGATACTCTGACTACTATTGTTTGGATCTATCCATTCAAACCCTTCCTGGACATGATCAAGTCTCCATAATGAAGAGGTTTCTCTATAAAAAGCCTGGAGGGTGTGAAAGTAATGGGACAGTTTTTCATGAGATTCATATTCCAATAGCAGCCAATCCAATTGCTCCTCATCTTTCCATTCGATGAATTGGCCGAATTCACCACCCATGAAGAGGAGCTTCTTTCCAGGGTGCGTCATGAAATAACCAAAAAGCAAACGCAAATTCGCAAATTTCTGCCAATAATCACCGGGCATCTTGTTCAATAATGATTTCTTGCCGTGAACCACTTCATCATGTGAAAAGGGCAAGATGAAATTTTCTGAAAAAGCATAGAAAAATGAGAATGTCAAAAGGCTGTGATGGTATGGCCTTTCACCAGTTTCAAGCTTCATGTATCGAAGGATATCGTTTGTCCAGCCCATATTCCATTTATAATTGAAACCCAGTCCGCCCATATCGGTAGGAGAAGTTATAAGTGGGCGATCTGTTGCTTCTTCAGCCATCATTAATGCATGCGGATATTTTTTGAAAACTGTTTCATTCAGTTTTTGCAGAAATTCTATCGCTTCTAGATTTTCCTCACCGCCATTTTGATTCTTCAGTTTGACCGGCAAGGGATTGTCATGGTTTAAATACACCATTGAAGATACCGCATCGACACGGACCCCATCAATATGGTATACGTCCATCCAAAACAATACATTTGAAATAAGGAAGCTGTTGACTTCCGGTTTGCTGAAATCAAAATTATAAGTCCCCCATAAAGGACGATTGGCCCTATTATGGTCAATGGGTTCATAGAGAGGTGTGCCATCGAAACGTGATAATCCATGAGCATCTTTACAAAAATGGGCGGGAACCCAATCAAGAATGACCCCTATGCCACGTTGATGACATTTATTGATCAAATACTTGAAATCTTCCGGTGAACCATAGCGGCTCGTTACAGAATAATAGCCTGTAACCTGATATCCCCAAGACTTATCGAATGGGTGTTCCATGACCGCCATGATTTCTATGTGTGTAAAACTATTATCAATTACATAATCCACTAATTCATCCGCCAACTCACGATATGAATAAAATTCTCCATCTTCTTTTTGCTTCCATGTTCCGGGGTGCACTTCATAAATGGACATGGGCCTATGATAGACGTTTTCCTTTTTCCGATCTGTTATCCACTTCGAATCCTGCCATTCAAAATCATCAAGCCTTTTAACAATCGAGGCTGTATTTGGTCTGACTTCAGAATAAAAGGCATATGGATCGGCTTTAAGGATACGTTTATTTCCAGGTGTATGTATTTCGTATTTGTATAGTTCCCCTTCTTGAAGTCCTGGTACGAACAACACCCAGATGCCTGAACGCTCGATCCGTTTCATTACATGATCGGTTCCTTCCCAATCATTAAAATTGCCGACTACTGAAACTTGCTTGGCATGGGGGGCCCAAACGGCAAATCGCACTCCTTCTTTACCTAGGGATGTAATTATGTGTGCCCCAAGCATTTTATAGCTTTCATAAAGTGTTCCTTCATGAAACAAATATAAGTCGAAATCGCTTGGATAATGCTCTTGTAGCTGATCCAAAATTGTATTCAATAAAACCCCTCCATCAATATGAACTCGATAACATTTCATCCACCCTTCCCCAGTTATTATATATATTCGTTGGAAATAGCATTAATCCTTCAATGGAGGTGAAGATATTGTAATAAATGCCCGTTTTTTTGAAAATTAAAACATTTTATTGAAAAAAATAAGCCATATTATGTAAAAAAACATTATTCCAATAAAAGCTCTTCCTGTTTTATAGGAAGAGCTCTAAGGTACAAAGTATAAATGCTTCATGTCACTTGTTCTGTGCGAATCATGTCGGTTTTCGTTAAGAAAAGATAGGATAATGAAACGGACCATGCCAAAGGGGTATTCTTATTAGGAACATCACTTCCGCCGATATATAACTCTGGAACTTCCCAATTTTCAGGAATGATGCTTTTCGTCTTATCTATATATTCCACCGCCTTGTTCACCATACCAAGCTCCATATAGCATAAGCCCAACCAAGGAAGCCCAAAGCACCATTCCGCTTCGCGACCCTCGTTATAATAAAGATCGTTTTCATATCGAATACAACCGTTTTTTCTCTCAAGGAGCCCAGAAACGTTATTCAGGATTTGAAGAGCGATATCACGGTCGACAAGTCGATAAGGATAAATTAAAGATAAAAGTGCTAGATCCGCCACTTTTGAATAACTTTCCCTAGGAAGCAGAAAACGGAGTGCCTCTTCCCCCTTTTTAATCAGTTCAGCCCTTACGTTGACCAACATCCTTACTGACTGTAAACCGGCAACACATGCACCGATGCTCGAAGCGTGAATTTCGATATTCTCTTCCCACATCCCATTATCTTCCGACTGCCAATATTGCAGGCACTCCAAGTAATGGACCAGCTTCTGAACGATTTGTAAATCACGTTCATCTCGAATTACCTTTTTCCCATGCCTGCATCCTTCGCCGACGCCCCATAAAAAAGCACCGATTGCATCGTTTTGAGCATGCCCCCATTCATCCGGCAGCTCCTTCAGGTCAATCGAATAACGAGCATGGATATATTCAAATAGAAACTGGGGCTTTTGTTCAGTATGAATATCTATCTTCCATTCATAGGTTTGAAATAAGTCGAATAAGGCATGATAGGCTTTTTCATAACGATTGGATGGGTCATTTATAAAAGGCAGAACTGTATATACCACATCCCTGATCCAGACATAATTATAATCGTTGGAAACGCTGGCAGTATATGCACCATTAGGAAGCCGCATGCGATCAAGAACCTCTAGGGCACCATTTACATTCATTAATAGAACACCTCCATAGTTATTTCCTCATTCCCATTGTTGACAGACTACCGTATTCTAAACGTCTGTTCTTCCATTTACATATTCGAAGCGCTTACAATTCAGCCAGTTGTAACGAAGTCTTAGAAGTTCTTTCACCCTAGTTTATGTATTCAATGCCCTTTTTGATAATCAAGCTTTCCTAGTTCAGTAAAAAGCGTCATTTGCCTACTCGTTCCGCATACATCCAAATCGCCCTTCGTTTGTACATCATTTAGATGCGAACAAAAAACCAGTAACGGATTTCCATTACTGGTTATATCGGCCTATCCTTGAAATGTTTAGGTTTCATTGAAAAAAAGCGGCTGTCAAAGAAATCGGTAGTGTCCCCACAAGCAGGCTTTGAAGGACTTGCCACCATCTTATTCAAATCCCCGTTTCATCATTTTCCAGATTTTTAAGCAGGATGGGCAATTCCCTATATATTTCGATGATTTCTTCTATCTTCATTCTCACCAAGCCGCTGGATGAAGGGGCGACGAATTCCATCGAAGCATTGGACTGAGAATTTTCCTGTAAGCCCCAAGGGATATTTCGTGATTGACGATATTCCTGATAAACCCCTTTGCCCACGAAACAGACAAGTTTTGGCTTATACTTTTCAATTTTACTTTTTAATTGCTTTCTTCCGTCGATGTATTCTTCCTTCGTAATATCAGCAGCACCTTTTGTAGGTCTTGAAACGATATTCGTGAATCCGTAACCTAAATCCAGCAAGGTTAGATCCTCATCGGGATGAAATTTCCTTGGTGTCAAACCAGACTCGTAGAGGATTTTCCAAAAACGATTGGTAGGATTCGCATAATGATGGCCCGTTTCCCCTGAACGGATGCTTGGGTTGAAGCCAACAAACAAAATATCCAGATTCTTTCTTAAATGATCAGCTATTCCTTCCATTTCTTAAAACTCCTTTTCAGGTTCCTTATCTATCCATTGTACAAAACGAAATAATAATTACCTACCAATACACCCTTTCTACAAGAACATATCTGCAAAATGTCCATTTCATCTTTGATCGATGCAGATATGGCAAGTTTATGTATCCAGTCATTCTGTCACAAGAAAAATCACACATAAGTATTTTCCTATGTGTGATTAAGATATTTACATAATTTGTCAAGATCCTTTTGAAAGCCGAAGCAGCTGTACTTAATCGGTGAAAAGAAACAGCCACCTTATCGATGGCTGCTTCTTCATATTACTTATTGTGCGTTATCTACACGAACGTAGTTTATTTGGTTTAATGGGATGGTAATGATATCTGGATCTCCATCATATCCACCGGATGTTTCCGTTAAGCGAACGATTTCATCGGTCACTAAATGTAACACTCCCTCAAATAAATCACTGCTCGTTGCCACTTCGACCGGGTTCCCGATATAATGTCTTAATTCTCTAAAAAAAATACTTGATAACAATGCATTCTCCTCCTTATATAGGCTCTCTTACAGAATTGATGGCACGGAACGGAACGAATACAACAGTCCCAGCTGCTTCACTAATGACGATATAATCAGCTTCAATCGCACTTAAAATTCCCGTCACCGGTGCAAAGTCAGTGGAAACCGTTACGGTTTTTCCTAGTAATCTCAATAAAATCCTTCTTAAATCACTGAACTGGTCTCCTGGAAAATCCGGTGTATCGGGGAAGTCTGGTGTAACTGGCGTATTGTTTCCATTTTCAATTAGCCATTTATAGTAGAGGTATTCGCAATAATTCTTTTTACATTCTTTCTTGCTGCTCATTTTTTTACCACCTTTTTGATTGTCTTTTATACGATCATCTATTCTATTCTCATCTTGCTTGTGTGCACACTTCTTGCTGTCTTCCTTTTTGCAATGCTCCCCCTTTCCCTTCTTTAGTACAGCACTGAATTCGTTATCGATCGCAAGCGTGAATCCCGGTATGGTCCCTATGGAAAATGAATTTTCGGTCTGCAATTTTGTAAAAAACTCACCTAAATTCGATCTTCTTGAATTCCTTGATCCACTTGATTCCTTTGAGGATCTTGACATTTTGCTGCTCCTTTCTATATGGCTTCAAAAGTAGTATATTGACAAAGGATGTTTTCGGCTTGGACTAATCCACCTTTTTTTACTAACTTAATATTTTTTATTAAGGATGTTCAAAACCATGTCCACTTCTTTAAAAAGCGGAATATGATACGGATGAGGTGATAAATGTGACATATAAACGAATGAAGAATAACGGAAATTTCGTATTTCCATCGTGCTCCAAAACATCAGGTTCAACAAAAAGATGCCTGGACTCATTGTCAAGAAAAGATATCTGCTTATCATTCATAAGTTCTCATCCTACTAATCCAGGTTTTTATGCACCTTTAAATAAGGTTAATCGCATTATTGAAAAACGGTTAGGCTCTATCGACACGTTTCACATAAGGGGCACGCTCACATGAAGCCAATGAGAATCATGATGGTGTTGGATACATTGGATGTAAGCGGAACGGAAACTCATGTGCTAAGTCTCGTTAAGGAGCTGCAGGCTAGAGGAGTATATATAGCAGTAGTTACAGGAGACGGAAGTATGATAAGTCGTTTACGGGAGACGGGGTGCGCCATTCATAAGGTTGATTTTCCTGCCACCTTCACGGCGAAGGCAGGAAAGGGCTCAATATTAGTAAACAACCTTGTAGATTTGTTTCAGCAAGAGCAGATAACACTTGTCCATGGTCACCAGATCAATTCAGGCTACATCTCTGCCAAAGCAGCGAAAATCGCCAATATACCGTTCATTTTCACACTGCACGGCACCTACTTTCTTGAAAGCGATATAAAAAGTGTCCTGCAGCTATCAGATGCCGCCATTGCTGTTAGCGACCCCGTTAAAAAATGGCTGCAGCCATTTTTTGCGAAGGAAATCGAAGTGATAGCAAATGGAATCGATACGGCCTTATTTTCCCCTTCACCCTCAATGGAATTAAGAACGAAAATGAATATTCCACTTAACGCCAAAGTCATTGTTTACTGCAGCAGAATAACTCGGCATAAAGGAAAAATCTGCATGCTCTTAATTAAGGCCTGCAGAGATTTAAAATTAAAGGATATTTCCAACCTGCATGTAATCATCGTCGGTAACGGTCGGCAATTAAAGGATATTAAAAGTATGGCAGCAAGTATCCAATCATCATGTAAGGAGGATTTCATCCATTTCACCGGGGAACAAAAGGACGTCAAGGACTATTATGCAGTTGCAGACTATGTGGTGGGCACAGGCAGGGTTGCTTTGGAAGCAATGGCATGCGAAAAACCAGTCATTTCTTGTGGAAACCTTGGATACTTTGGAGAGGTGAACAGAGATAACTTTCAACAAGCGTGGGAGTGCTATTTCGGGGATCACGCTGCAGAGCAGACATGCAGCCAAGCGTTGCTTTATCGCGACCTGCGTAAACTCCTTCGATCGGATATTGGCTGGCAAACAGGACGGGATTTACGGAAATTGGTAGTGAATCAATTCGATAGTAAAAAAAACATACTACCGCTCATTGACGTATATATAAATACGGTCCAAACATTTGAACAGCAGCAGGCCATTAATTAATGGCTCTGCTGCCCATACATACAATCGGATATTTTTTGGGAAGCACAGGGAAATTGGGAGGCTTAAGCTCGTTTTCATGAGTGAGGATTGTGGAAGATGAAAAATCCTGCTCATCCATCAGCGATATGACATGTAACTCAAGTCATTTCTTCCGAAGGATGGGTGAGCAGGATACGTGGAAGTACCTATCACTTCTATCGTTAGGACACACGCTGCCGTTGTTCTAATCGATCGAGTTTTTTTGCTGTGGACATCTTATTGAAGGTATGTAGGATTCCCAAAAACCACAATACCACAATGCCTGTATACATATACAAATGTGCTTCAACTGGCACCCACGTTGTTAAAAGCGTCCGTACGTTTATCAAGATAATGAAGCCTCCGACCAACACGCCCATTAATTGAGCCGGAAGCATACGAACGAGCCAAGCTGCAATCGGTGCAGCAACCACCCCGCCCATGATTAACGCCCCGACCCAAAGCCAATTAACAGCCTCCCAGCCTAACGAAATGATAAAACCTAGGCTTCCAAAGAAAGCGATGGCAAATTCACTTGTATCGACCGTTCCGACTGCTTTTCTTGCAGTCATCCCTTTTTTGGATAACAAAACGGGTGTTGCAATCGGTCCCCATCCACCGCCTCCTGTAGCATCACAAAATCCAGCAAAGAGCCCTAGCGGAATGGATTGCTTAACGGTCAATGGCTTTACGGTGTCATGTTCCTTAGACGGTTTGAAAATAAATAAAAAACGAAACAGAACGTATATCCCAAGCCCAAATAAAAATACGGCAATATACGGTTTCGCTAATTCGGCAGGCAGGTTGCTCAGGAAGCAGGCACCTACAAAGGCACCGATCGAGCCGGGAATGATCAAGCGGTAGACCATATGTTTATCCACATTCCCAAATTTGATATGAGATGCTCCTGACACAGCAGTCGTTACCACCTCCGATAAATGAACGGAAGCCGATGCCACTGCCGGTGCAATTCCAAATGTCAACAATAGGGAAGTTGAACTCACTCCATACCCCATGCCAAGTGAACCATCGATTAATTGAGCTAGTAAGCCGATAAAGGCTAAAACGATTAACTTTTTCATGACCTTCACCTTCTTTATACGAAAATAAACACTGGATAACATAGAACCGCTAGACTGTCGTTGGGCTGATTCCGGACAAAAAGGCACCTGACCAACAAGGCGTTTCTTGTGGTTAGGTGCCTTCAGTTTTTCTGATCGGCCCGTTGATTCATTTTTCATTCAGCTTCTACTGGCAATAGCCTAGCCAAAAAACGATATCTTTCCTTTGTCGAATGCTTATACACATCGGCAATCGAATCTTTCAAAAGCTTGGACTTTTCCTCATGTGTTAACGGACTTTTCTTTATGATCTTCCTTGCTTCAAAAAGGAATTCCAAATATTCCTCATATGATTCATCATAAACTTCTCCTAAATCATTCCTGATTTTTTTCGCAAGTGCCGGGCTTGCTCCATTAGTCGATACACTTATCGCTAGCATGCCTCTGTTCAATGTAGCTGGTAAATGAAAATTTCCAAGTTCATGATTGCTGATTACGTTCACCAATTGACTATGTGAGGCAGTCCTATACACCCGTTCATTCACTTCTTCAGAATTTGTTGCAACGATGATTAAAAATGCCTCTCGATAGTCAGCCTCTTCCACTTCTTTTAATGAAACATGTATCTTCCCTTCCTTTTTCAGCTGCTGGAACCCTTGGCATATCTCAGGACTCACGACTGTCACTTCTGCTCCAGCTTCCAATAAGGGACGAGCTTTAAAGTAACCAATTTGACCACCGCCGATGATGATACACTTTCTATTTTCGATATTAAGCGTAATTGGATACATAAGCTTCCTCCCCATTCAATTCATGTATACGTTCTTTCAATACCCGTTCGATTTTCGGATGGTACCCTAGATAGTTACAGAGGATGATTTTTCGTCCGTTTGAATCCCCGACTTTTTGTAAACCGTTTTGGATTGATTGCATCAATATTCCCGTAAACAACAGGTAAGGAATGATGAAAACTTTGTTCGCTTGAGATTCGTCAGCCATCTCCAAAGCTTCGACATAACTTGGTTTGGCAGCAGTCAGATAGCATTCTTGCACTTGGCTTTTTGGTAACCTGTTTCGAAGCAAATCAGCTAGCTGGCCTAAATCCCGTTTAACATCCGGATCACTGCTTCCTCTTCCAACCAACAAAATTAAAGAATCCTCGGTAACCTTTTCATTCGTTTCTTCCAATCGTTCCATTAAAATATCGACCATTTCATCACTTACACCAATTGGCCTGCCATATTTCAAGGTTACGGCTGGATATTGCCGTTTCATTTTGTCCAATATGATCGGGATATCATGTTTCGCGTGCGCCGCAGTCAGCAATAAGAGCGGAATGGCAACGATACTCGTCGCACCTTGCCGTATGCATCGTTCGTAGGCTTCTTCAATCGACGGTGCTTCCAATTCCAAAAAACAATATTCCTGAATTTCATTTGATTGAGATTTCATGCAAACTTTTATAAAATCAATGGCCTGGGCTGAAGCTTCTTTAACGCGACTACCATGACATATGTATAAGATGGCCTCCATCAATAGGCCTCATTCGCCAGCATATTTTCCGTTTGCTTTGTTTCAAACCACTTGATTTTTTCGCGTAAATTGACGACATCGCCCACTACGATCATACATGGATTGGAAACTTGTTCAGTGTGAGCCGTTTCCACCACTTTAGACAATGTACTGACAAAGGTCCTTTGATTCAATAGAGTTCCCCAATGAACAAGAGCTACTGGAGTGTCTGGACTCTTCCCATGCTCCAGTAGCTTCCCTTGAATATATGGCAGGTTTTTCACTCCCATGTATATCGCTAAAGTATCAATGCCTTTCGCTAGGGATTCCCACTTGATATCATCCTCCTCATCCTTTTTGCGATGACCGGTAACGATCGCAAATGTCGAAGCATGATCTCGATGCGTAACGGGAATGCCTGCATAGGCTGTCGCCGCTATCCCAGCCGTAATACCGGGAACAATTTCAAAGCTCACACCACTTTTGGCAAGGGCTTCTGCTTCTTCTCCGCCCCTTCCAAAGACAAAAGGATCGCCGCCTTTCAAGCGGGTGACGACTTTTCCTTTTTTTGCATATTTAACCAAAAACCGATTGATCGTTTCTTGCTGCAATAAATGATAGTCCGGCAGCTTTCCGCAATTGATCAATTCCACCCCGGGTTTTGCATGATTCAACAGCTCTTTATTGACAAGTCGATCATATAAAATGACATCAGCTTCCTGGATGCATTTCAATCCTTTTACCGTTATTAAATCTGGATCTCCGGGACCGGCTCCTACTAGATATACTTTCCCCATTTTTGCTACCTGCCTTCCCTTAGAGAATCGTTTCGAACTGTGATAACACGAAACCAGCTCCATTTTTGAGTTTCTTTTTTTCATATAATGAGATATCATCCACGTCCGGCATTTTCAGAAAATGCTTTTCCAGCTCTACATCAACAAGCTGAAAAGCTTTTTCATCAGAATCGGCAACAATGACGACATGGATTGGGTCATCATCGATTGTGACTTCAAAACGGTATAGATTCATAGAGTGCTTACATCTCCCATTAAATGGCCACTTCTGCCAAAATATCGTCAAGCTTGGTTTGCAACTCCACTTTTCCTACCCTTTCCACAAACTCGAGGAAGGTTTCTGCTGCAAGCTTCGCCTGCTTGAAAAATAGAATGAGCTCTTTCAACACATGGTAAAGTTGTTCAGCTTCCACTTTCCCTTTAAGCTTTTCATTGAACTTCCCGCCTTCATTCAATGTACCGCCTACGTAAATTTCAAAAGCTTCGACCATTTTTTTATCCTGGTTTTTCATCTTTATGCCCTGGAGCCCTATTTCGGCAATCGCCCGTTGACCACAGTTATTGGGACAGCCTACCATATGCATCCTAACCGGTACATCAAGAACCAGTTCCCTATCCAGCCTTTCAGAAATGGCTCTCATCCTGTTTTTGGTTTCCACGAGAGCCAGGTTGCAATATTCAATGCCAGTACAAGAAACGGAATAACCTATGAATTTTTTCGGCTGGTACGGAAACCTTTCAAAGATGGATTCCTGCTTCAATTCCTCAAGTTTGGCTTCCGGAACATTTGGAAGGATTAGATTCTGTGAGTTACAGTAACGGATCTCACCATTCCCATAATTCTTTGCCAGCTCGGCAAACTCGATCACTTCTTCCGGAGTTAGGCGTCCAACTGGAATGTTGACACCTACGTAATGGAGTCCTGGTTGTTTTTGTTGATGGACCCCGTAAAAATAACCAGCATTCCAGCCCCGCACTGCACTTTTTCCCTTTTCGGGAAGCGGTCCCGTGTATTCCAGCAGTTTTTCCAGAAATTGTTCAGGACCCCAATCAGCGACAAGGAATTTCAAACGTGAGCGGTGACGTTTTTCACGGTAGCCAAAATCACGGAATATCGTCGTGATTGCCGCTGCAACCTCAACGGTCCTTTCAGGTAAAATAAACAAATCAAGCTCCTCAGCGAGCATCGGGACGGAGGATAATCCTCCACCTACTTTTACATGAAAGCCAGCCTCTGTTTTGCCATCTATTTCCTTGGTTGCAGGATTGAACGATACGCAATTGATTTCAGCATTCGAAGCATTGTGAATATTCGAACTTATTGACATCTTATATTTCCTTGGAAGGTTAGAATAATCTTCATTGAAGCGGAAATATTCAAACGCAGCATAAAGGACTTCACGTGTATCAAAAAGTTCATCACGGTCAATCCCCGCCAGCGCATTCCCGATGATATTTCGGGTAATGTCACCACAAGCACCGGCGGTAGTCAATCCAACCCGATCTAAGCGGGCCAAAATATCCGGGATTTGCTCTATCGTCAGCCAATGAAATTGGATTGCTTGACGAGTGGTGATATCATATACTCCGCGGCCGTAATCTTTAGCGATGTTCGCTAGTGCGATTTGTTGATCATAAGTCACGATACCACCGGGTATGACGACACGCATCATCCAGTAACCCGCTTCTTTGGGACGTTGCAAGTAAAGGCCGGCCCATTTGAACATATCCCATTCCTCTTTAGGAATCGATTCAAATCCATTAGCAGCATAATGGGCAATATCGTCAAAAATGGCGAGCCCGTCTTTTTCCAATTTCCTTATTTCGGTTTTATTTTTAGCGATCAAAGGATTCTCCGACCAAAGTTTCTCGTATACCATTGATTTTTCCTCCTTGATCAAATCGCTCTCTTTGCTGTCAAAAAGCTGATTACTTGTTCGACGCACTCTTCTACACTGTACCGGTTGGACTCTAGAATGATTTCCGGCTGTTCAGGCTCTTCGTATGGAGAGTCGATACCCGTAAAGTCTTTGATGATTCCTTTACGTGCCTTGTCGTAGAGACCTTTAGGGTCGCGGACCTCGCACTCCTCGATGGGGCACTTTATGTATACTTCAATGAACTCCCCTTCTGCAAGCAAATCCCGCACAATCTTGCGGTCTGCGCGGAAGGGTGATATGAAGGCGGTCAATACGAACTGCCCGCTATCGACAAAAAGCTTGGAAACTTCGCCTATTCGCCTAATATTCTCCGTTCGATCTTCTTCTGAAAATCCTAAATCTTTATTTAATCCATGGCGGATATTGTCCCCATCCAACACATAACTGCGTATATTCCGGTTATACAGCTCTTTGGCAACTGCATTTGCAATCGTTGATTTCCCTGATCCCGACAGGCCCGTAAACCATAGGACCGTGCTCTCATGTCCGTTCTGCTTCCGGCGCAGTTCCTTGGTCAATGACGATTCATGCCATGTTACATTTGTGTTTTTACTCATTATGCTCCCCCTCTTACTGCACTTCTTCATATTTTTACCAATCAGTTAAAAACTTCATTCTTTTTTAGCCCTTCGATCAACACCTCAATGACTTCTTTACGGCTAAATGTAGCTGGAGGAATTTCACCATTTCGCAGCATTTCCCTTACCTTCGTTCCGGAAAGGATTACATGATCCTCCTTGTCATGCGGACAAGTTTTGGCTGATGCCATATTACCGCAAGCTTTGCAATAAAAACTATGTTCGAAAAATAACAGGGTAATCCCTAGCTCATCCGCATTAAAATTCCCGAAGATTTTTTGCGCATCATAAGTGCCATAATAATCGCCAACCCCAGCATGATCACGGCCGACAATAAAATGGGTACAGCCATAGTTTTTACGTACCATCGCATGGAAAATGGCTTCCCTCGGTCCTGCATATCGCATCGCGGCAGGGAAAACGGCAAGGGAGACCCGATTCTCGGGATAATATTTTTCAAGAAGCACCTTATAGCTCTCCATTCGAACATCAGCCGGAATGTCATCAGATTTAGTGGCACCTACAAGCGGATTCAAGAATAGACCGTCGACGATTTCCAAAGCTGTCTTTTGGATATATTCATGGGCACGGTGGACTGGGTTCCTGGTCTGGAATCCGACAACCGTTTTCCACCCCTTCGCTGCAAAAGCTTCCCTCGTCTCGACAGGATCCAAATAATGAGCATGAAATAGGGAACGTTCAATCCTTTTGACCAATTTTATTTCACCGCCGGCATATACATTTCCACGTTCATATAAATTTTTCACCCCTGGATGCTTCTCGTCATCCGTCTGATAAACCAACGTCGCTTCCAATGTTTTATCTGGAGTGAAGATATCGGAAACAGTAAGGACGCCGTATGTTTCCCCCTCATGCGTAAGCTTTACTTCCTCTCCGATAGTAAGGGTCTTTGCTGACGATTCCGATAATGGCAGTGTAATCGGTATGCTCCAAACATGGCCGCTGCTCAGTCTCATAGTTTTGACAACAGCCTCGTAGTCTCTTTTTGTGAAAAAGCCTTTTATCGGGCTATATGCGCCCGTCCCTATCAACTCAAGGTCACTTAAGGCAATCGCATCAATTTCGACTGAATTTTTTATTTTACCAGTATCATATGTTGGTTCCCAAAGATCGATTAAAGTTCCTCCGTGAGGCAGACTGTTTGTCATGCTAATTTCCCCCTATGTTTTCTATTTATTTAGGATAAATGCAAGCCGCATTCCGTTTTTTGAGCGCCTTGCCAGCGTCCTGAGCGTAAATCATCCGCATTAATGGCAGCTGAAGTGCAGGTCTTACAGCCAATACTCGGATAACCGTTATCATGCAGGATATTATATGGCAGTCCATTTTTATGTGCATACCGCCAAACGTCCTTCCATGTCCAATGGATTAGCGGACAAATCTTAATTGATTGGAACTTATTATCTCTATTGATGTACTCGGTTGCGGCCCTTGTTTCGGATTGCTCGCGTCTCAGCCCAGACAGCCAAGCCGTTGCCGTCGAAAGCACCTCAGTAAGTGGAGTGATTTTACGGATATGACAACACTTATTAGAGTCACTTAGCCATAATTCGTCTCCATATTCCGAAGCTTGTTCCTCCAGCGTCAAAGCAGGTTTCTTCATCTCTATTGAAAGGTCCGGATATTTTTTTTTCACTTGATCGATCAATTGATACGTTTCCTCAAAATGGACATCCGTATCGAGGAAAACGATTTTGGCCGCAGGGTTCACCTTTGCCAGTAAATCCGTAAGCACGATGCCTTCTATCCCAAAGCTACACGCATATATGAGCTTATTCCCGTATTCTTCATTAGCCCATTTCAGTACCTCCAAAGCCCCTTTTGTCTCACTATCTTCAGGAAAGACCGGTAAAGAATCACAATTGAAATTTTCGTATTTAATTAATGCAACCAACCTTATAGCCCCCTCTAAAACTTGCTTGCGTATCAATGGCTGGAGTAACAGGTGATCGGAACCCACTGTATCTTTAATTCTAGGAAAAAGAGACGAATTTAACCAATATTCTCTTTATATTAGTTAAACACGCCTCTAGTTTTTCTAGTCAGCAGCTGTCTTATTTAATTCTAAGCTTTTCATTTCTTTCCATTTGAATGATTTTACCATCTTGGACAACAAGTGTGATGGATCCATACTTCATTGAATGAAGCATTTCTTGAAGTCTTTCAAATATTTCCTCAAGCTGATTCTCTTTATCCAAAATAGTTCCTCCTTTAAGAAAATCGACCACTCATTTAATTTTCTTAAATTTATATAATTCCACTCAACCTTACATTGTTATGGATTATTCAAAATTTTTATAAAAAACAAAAATCTTTCCATAATGGAAAGATTTCAAGGTAAATAACCATTACCTTATCTTCCAAAATGGTGAACCATTTTGTTGGATGTAGCACCTTGCATACATCATGCAGGTTGCTGGACTTCAAAGGGCCAATTCCCTCCGTCGCTCTGGATAAGTTTTATTATTTTAAATATTACCATATATTCAATCCTTGTCAATGGAGTTTTCTTATAAAACAACTTGGATTAATTAAATGGATGAATTGTAATTATTATACACGATATTCATTTTCTATTTTTTTGTCCATGTCCTACATGCTTGCATTTATGGATGATCTGCAATTGAATGAATTAGCTATGCAAGAAACGGAATCAGAGTGACACATTTCTTAATTGAATTGCCTCTACAAATTCCTGAACTTGACCTTGGACGCGATCGACCAGGTTCACATCATGAATCGGGTTTTCTGGAGTTGTTTTATCTATTTCCTTATCAACGAAATAAATGCCTTGCAATGGCTCGCCTTTTAAGATGGAAATTAACGGCTTTAGTGCATAATCAATCGCCAATAAATGCCTGTGGCTCCCCCCGATCATAATCGGAAGCACCGGTTTTCCCTTAAACGCATTTTCCGGCAGCAAATCAATCAATGCTTTCAATACACCCGTGTAGGATGCTTTATATACAGGTGATCCAATGATGATTCCCCTCGCTTTAGAAATCTTTTCTGCAAGCTTTAAAATTTCTTCGCTGTTATAAAGGCCTTGGAACAAATCATCTGCTGAAAATTCGGTAATTGAATAATATGCTGTGGCAAAGCCCTCTTTCTCAACTAATGATTGAATATGTTTCAGTGAAATGTCCGTTCTTGATGGAATTGCAGGACTTCCTGATAATATGACAATTTCGCTCATGTACATTTCCTCCTATTATCTTATTTCCAAACTTGCACTTTCCTTCATGTATTATCTGTTATTTAATTTTATCGTAATAGTCTGAAAAATAGAAGTCAACTTACAACCCTTGGCCAGTTGTTGTTTATTTTCGTTTATTCCAACGAAATCGAACGTACCTATCTATATAAAACCTGAACGAATGGAATAATGCGTTTTTCAGTGCGGATCGTGAAGAGCGATTGCTTCAGTGAAAATCAATTCGACATAATCGTGAAAAAGGTCGTGCCAATAATTTATAGGGTTAAAAAAATATAGACAAACTCTATGAAATGAGTTTGTCTATATTCTGGACTCGATAGTGACAGCTGCTTTTTAACCGATTTTCAAATCTGCCTCTTTCAAGGATGCTTTTACCATATCTATAAAAAGTCGCATAAAACGATCATCACCCGTTAATTCCGGATGAAAAGCACTGACAAGGACATGTTCCTGTCTTGCAGCGACGACTTTATTATCATATTCAGCCAAAATCTCCACATCCACCCCAGCTCCAACAGCATATGGAGCACGGATGAAAACGGCTTTGAATGGTTCTTCCATTCCATTGATCGATAAGTTCGCCTCAAAGCTATCACGTTGACGGCCAAATCCGTTTCTTTTCACGGAAATATCCATCAATTCAAGATAAGCCTTTTCATCGCCAGACAAACGATTGGCCGCCAATACCATTCCCGCACAAGTACCGAAAATCGGTTTTTTTTGGTCAAAGAATGTTTTGATTGGACCCATAAAGCCATAGCGATCCATAAGCTTTCTCATCGTCGTACTTTCCCCGCCAGGTATGATCAAGCCATCGATTTCGCTTAACTGTGATGGTTTTTTTACGATTAATGCTTGCGCACCGGCTGAATCGATTTGGTTCAAGTGTTCTTCAATTGCTCCCTGTAATCCTAAGACACCGATCGTTATCATCTTACCAACCACGTTCCTGCATACGTTCTGCTGGAGCCAGCTTAGAAATATCGATTCCTTTCATTGCACTGCCTAACTCTTTTGACAAACGGCCTATTAATTCGTAATCCGTAAAATATGTAGTAGCTTGAACGATTGCCGATGCGAATTTTTCAGGATTTTCCGATTTGAAAATGCCAGAACCTACGAATACGCCATCTGCCCCTAATTCCATCATCAATGCAGCATCAGCTGGTGTAGCGATTCCGCCAGCGGCAAAGTTGACAACAGGCAATTTTCCTGTCCGCTTGATTTCTCTTAAAATCTCAAATGGAGCACCTATATTTTTCGCTTCCGTCATCAATTCGTCGTCACTCATTATACTTACCTTACGGATTTGGGACTGTACCTTTCTCATATGGCGAACAGCTTCCACTATATTTCCAGTACCTGGCTCTCCTTTTGTACGAAGCATTGATGCACCTTCGCCAATCCTACGAGCAGCTTCGCCTAAATCACGGCAGCCGCAAACGAAAGGAACTGTGAATTCACTCTTTAAAATATGATATTCCTCATCTGCAGGAGTCAGCACTTCACTTTCATCAATATAATCCACACCCATTGATTCCAAGATTCTCGATTCAACAATATGACCAATTCTCGCCTTGGCCATGACTGGGATGGATACGGCATTCATTACTTCCTCAACAATTCTTGGATCGGCCATTCTTGCAACGCCCCCAGCTGCCCGAATATCGGAAGGGACCCGTTCCAATGCCATAACGGCAACGGCACCAGATGCTTCAGCGATTTTTGCTTGTTCCGCATTGATGACGTCCATGATTACGCCACCCTTTTGCATTTGTGCCATTCCTCTTTTAACTGTTTCAGTTCCTAATAATTTTTCCACAATGATTCCTCCTAATATTTGCATTTTTTAGATTTGTTATTTAGTATAAAAAATAGTTGACCGCATTGAAAGTGTCAGTTTCCAACAATTTAATGGGTTCAGCAATTAAAAATCAATAAGGCGGGAACTAAATGAACATGCTAACGTGTGATTTAAATCGATTTTGTGACGTACCATTGTACGAGCAATTATATTCACATATTAAAAAAGAAATAATTGAGGGCAGGCTTCCGTTTGGAACAAAGTTGCCTTCCAAGCGGAAATTAGCAGAGTTTCTACAGATTAGTCAAAATACCGTCGAGACTGCATATGAGCAGTTGACTGCTGAGGGATACGTTGAAGTCATTCCGAGAAAGGGATATTATATCCAAACATTCGAGGATTTAGAGTATACGCAGTCTAAGCATGTTGCGTTGGAGCCATATAGAGTTCAACAAGGAGCAGTTCAGTATCACTTTCATCCAAGCCAAATTGATACGGAAAATTTTCCTTTTGAAAAATGGCGAAAATATACGAAAAACAAAATTGATGTGTCCCGTCAAGAGCTTCTGCTACTGGGCGATTCTCAAGGGGAATATGAATTACGCTGTGAGATAGCTCTTTATTTGTATCATGCCAGGGGGGTTCAATGTGTTCCTGAACAAATCATCATTGGTGCCGGAATGGAGATCTTATTGCAGCAGCTCGTCCTGCTTTTTGCCAAAAATACCATTTACGGTGTGGAGGATCCAGGTTATCACTTGATCCACCGCATTTTACGCAGCTATCCAAATGAAGTGCATCCTCTTGAAATAGACGAAGAAGGAGTAAAGGTCAACCCGATTGAAGATTCCAGCATCGATGTCGTGTATGTGACTCCTTCCCATCACTTCCCCTATGGGACGATTCTTTCCGTCAATAGGCGGACGAGGTTGTTGAATTGGGCGCAGGGCGGAGAAGACCGCTATATTATCGAGGATGATTATGATAGTGAATTCCGTTACAGTGGTAAAACGATTCCATCTTTACAAAGTATGGATGCTGGCGAAAAAGTCATATACTTGGGATCATTCTCCAAGTCATTGATGCCTTCCATCCGAATCAGTTATATGGTTCTTCCCGCTCCCTTGTTAGAAAGGCATCAGCAAGAATTATCCTTTTACCATTCAACCGTTTCACGAATTGATCAGCACGTCTTGACACAGTTCATGAAGCAAGGGGATTTCGAAAAGCATTTGAATCGGATGAGGAAAGTGTACCGCCGCAAATTGGACAAAGTGATCGAGTTGCTAAAACCTTATAAACCTATTTCCATCATTGGTGAGCGGTCAGGATTGCATATCGTGCTGATCGTGAGGAACGGCATGGATGAACAAACACTCATTCAAAAGGCAAATGAAAAGCACATTAAAATATATGGCCTTTCTGCCTATTCCATTGAAAAAATGGAAGAGCATCCCCCAACAATCATTTTGGGCTTTGCCGGCATCCCTGAAGCTGAATTGGAGAAGTCCATCCGCCTTTTATTGAATTCCTGGGGTTTGTAAAAAGAAAGAAGTTCACATCGTGAACTTCTTTCTTTTTACCGTTTAGCTAAATATTGTTCCATCATGTCCTTTGGCACCATGCTCCCGCCTGTCGCCCAGATGATATGCGTGGCGTCGTTCATTTTCCCTAGTAGTTTATGATCGTCAAGGTATTTTTGCCCTGTTGGATCCGACATAAGGTGTACGGGTCCATATGCTCCTGCCAGGGCGGATGGCTCTAAATAGTACCCTTCTGTCTCTGCCATCTGCCCGAGCAATTCAAATAATCGCTTATCTTCTATGGTATAGCTACCGCTTAGAATGGCAGTCATTAAACCGGAAACTAAGCCGGATGGCCTTCCGACGGCGAGTCCATCCGCTTCCGTTTTATTGTCGATTCCAAATTCCTGCACCGAGACTTTGTCATGAAGTCCTGTCATTAATCCTATAGTCATACATGGCGAATGCGTCGGCTCTGCAAAAAAGCAATGGACATGTTCACCGAAAGCAAGCTTCAGGCCATAAGTGATGCCACCGGGACCGCCCCCCACTCCGCAAGGCAGGTATACAAACAAAGGATGCTCTTCATCAACGCGTATCGAGCGATGCTTCAATTGATTCTTCAGGCGCTCAGCAGCCGTCGCGTAACCGAGAAACAAGTCCATCGAATCTTCATCATCAATGAAATGGCAATTGGGGTCAAGAGAGGCTTCCACCCGCCCTTCTTCCACAGCCTTACTATAGTCATCATCATATTCCTTTACAATGACACCCAGGCTTGTTAGCTTATCCTTTTTCCACTGCTTCGCATCGCCTGACATATGGACGGTAACCCGGAAGCCCAGCTTTGCGCTGATGATGCCGATGCTCATGCCTAAATTTCCGGTTGATCCGACGGCTATCGAGTAGTTTGAAAATAATTCCTTGTATGTATCGCTTGCAAGGATTCCATAATCATCCGTTTGCTTTAATCCGCCATGCTTCATGGCAATTTCCTCAGCACGCTTCAAGACTTCATAAATGCCTCCGCGCGCCTTGATAGAGCCGGATATGGGCAAGTGACTGTCGCATTTAAGCAAGAGTTTCCCCGTTATTTCAACGTTATAGGATTTTTCCATGTTTTTTTGCATGGAGGGAATTTCCACTAGTGGTGATTCAATAATCCCCTGCATAGTCCTTGTTTCAGGAAATGCCTCGACGATATAATCAGCAAATCTTCCCAACCTGTCTTCTGCCGATTTAACGTGGTCCGCTTGGACGATCGTTTCGTCCAACTCAGTACCGTAATCTGGATTAATCCAGAACACTTCATCCATTTGAATCAAATTATTAAGTAATTGATGCTTCCCTTGCCACTCCAATATTGACAAACCTGCGATTGTTTTCATCAAGAGATCCCTCCCAAAATAAATATCTACATGCTACACTTCGGTTTACTTGGCTGTTTCCATTTCTGATCAGAAGGTTAGATGAACTTTTAACATCCCTCTCACACTATTAATAAACCATATTTCTTCGACCATGGTCAGATCATCCTTTGAAATTGCCCTTTCCTTGATGATGTTTCTGGTGATTAAATCCTGACGAAAAGTTCCTGCCAGGAGTCCAGCTTCGTTTGGAGGGGTAAATAGGTTGCCCCCGATCTTCATCACTACATTTCCGTTCGTGAATTCCGTAATGAACCCTTCTTCATTCCACAGCAGGACATCAAAGTAGTCAGGGTGATTCGCTTGAAATTTTTCATATACTGCACGATTGGTCGTCTTATGAAAAAGAAATGGATTTCCGCTGGATATCGGGCCTTCCGCCAAGATGACAGATACAGGAACTATTGAATCGAATGGCTTGATTGGTTGACTGGAAACTTCAAAATCCCCCTTTTCATTTAGCAGGATTCTTACTTTTTGCAGCTCGCCTTTATTTGATTCGGCATGCTTTTGGACCTCATTTCTAAACTTAGAATCAAGGAACTGAAATCCAAAATAAACCGCAGAATTTTTCATCCGCTCAATATGCTCCTCCAGCAGATGGTACACGCCATCTTCAAGCTTAATCGATTCCAATAACTTGTAGGCAGGCCTTTCCGCTGACAGTAGTTTAGCCTTTAAGAATGCTTCTTCATATTCTTCGGTCAATTCGGAATCCCAAGTGATCCCCCCGCCCACTCCATATTCGGCTTTACCTGTATCCTCATCGATGACAACCGTTCGGATCGGCACATTAAAAACGGCTTCGGATTCGGGTGTGATATATCCAATCGCACCACAATATACCCCGCGTGGTGAGTTCTCGATTTCGGAGATGATCTCCATCGTCTTGATTTTTGGTGCGCCTGTTATCGATCCGCATGGAAAAAGCGCCTTGAATATATCAATGATTGTTGTGTCTGGCTTCGTGTCGGCAGTTATGGTGGAGGTCATTTGCCAAACCGTCGGGTATTTTTCAATTTCCTTAAGCTGCGGTACTTGTACGCTTCCTTGGACTGCAATCATTCCGAGGTCATTCCTGAGCAGGTCAACAATCATATAGTTCTCCGCTTGATTTTTTTCTGAAGCCTCTAACCAGGCTGCATGGTCTTGATCCATTTTCAGTGTCATTCCCCGCTTTACCGTTCCTTTCATGGGACGTGTAACGAGTTGTCCATTTTGCCATCGGAAGAATAGCTCGGGGGAGGCAGATAAGATCCGATGCGTCCCTACGTTCAAATATGCACTGTAATTTGATTGTTGTGCTCTCATTAAGCGATCGAAGAAAGCGAGGTCGTCCCCCTCGAACATGGATTGTAAACGCATAGTATAATTCACTTGATATGTATTTCCCTGTTTGATTTCTGATTTTATGTTTTCAAAGCCGGCACGATAGGAATCGGAATCCGTTTCTGATTTCCAATCAGCCAACTGGAATGCCCCAGAAGAACTTTCCGGTAATCCTTCCGGCTTCTCAAAAATCCCGAACCATAATAGGGGCATGTTTCCGGCATGCTTCACTCGAAAGGAGCTTTCAAATGCCGGTGCGGCTTCGTAGGAAACATAGCCTGCTGCATAACGCCCCTGCTCTACCTCTTCCTGCACCTTTTGAAACTGGGGAAGGACCTCTTCGATGCTATATGCACGAAAGATTTTTATTGGGTTCGTAAAGGATAGCGGCTTGATGTCTCCTTGTTTATCAGTAAAGTGAAATATAAGGGATTCGTCTCGTTTCATTCTTCTCTCCTGCCTTTTTGTTCATAGCGTCAATCGTTATGTATTTGATAAAAAAGCTTGCAGATACGTAATCTGCAAGCTCATTCACATTGGGATTTATTTCATTCCAGTGATTTCTGCAATGATTTCATAGGAACGAAGGCGTGCACGTTGATCATAAATAGCGGAATTAATGATCATTTCATCCGCCTGGGTTTCATCTAAAAATCTTTGCAATTGTTCTTTTACTTCTTCCGGATTTCCGATGATGGAAGCGTTCAGTTGTTTCATGACAATGGCCTTTTCATATTCTGTCCATATGCCCTCCATCGTATCAACTGGAGGGGACAATTGTCCAGGAGTATTCCGAATCAAATTCAAAAACTGCTGTTGATAAGACGTAGCGATCCTTTTTGCCTCTTCCGTCGTATCGGCTGCGAACACATTGATCCCTACCATTACATATGGCTTATCGAGCACTTCCGATGGTTGAAAATTATTGCGGTAACGGGCTAATGCCGGTTGAGTATTTTCAGGGGAAAAATGGCTTGCAAAGGAAAATGGCAGCCCTAGCTGTGCTGATAATGCAGCACTGAAGCCGCTTGATCCCAGCAGCCAAATTGGGATATCCTGTCCTTCACCAGGTATGGCCCGGACCCGATTATGTTTCGAATCAGCATCTAAATAACTACGTAGTTGGGCCAACTGTTCAGGGAAATCCTGACCATTATTTCGTTCGGCGCCGCGAAGGGCCATGGCGGTAAATTGATCGCTTCCCGGTGCACGTCCCAGCCCCAAATCTATTCTGCCAGGATACATTGCTTCCAGTGTTCCAAATTGTTCCGCGATAACGAGCGGAGCATGATTCGGAAGCATGATGCCCCCGGAACCGACCCTGATCCTTTCTGTCTTTCCAGCAACATGGCCAATAAGTACCGATGTTGCCGAGCTTGCGATACCAGGCATGCTATGGTGTTCGGCAACCCAGAAACGGTTGTAATTCCATTGCTCAGCATGCTTGGCCAATTCTACTGTATTTTTAAATGCTCCGGAAACTGAACCGCCCTCAACTATCGAAGCCAGGTCCAGAACGGAATAAGAAATGTCGCTAAGTGTTTTTTGATGGCGATCAGCATTCATATCCTCAACTTCTTTCTATCAATTATGATTAATTGGACGCAAAGTCATCATATAGAAAATGGAGATAAAATGCACACAAAATGCTTGAAGCATTTTAACCATGTAAAAGCTCCCTTGCAACCAAGCGATACGAATTCAGCTTGTCCTCCAATTTGTGGGTGATGGTCATGATCATGATTTCATCTGCTTGATATTTATCCCGAATATCCAGGAGTCTTTGCTTCACTTGAGAAGGTGTTCCAATGATCATTCTTTTATGGTCCATCTCCAACAATCCTTTTTCTTTTTCGTGTTTTCTTACCTCTTCCTTACTTGGAACCTTTTTCTTTTCGCCTTGACCAATTTGAATTTGCCAAAGCATGTTGCTAAGAGCGATTTCCTTTGCATATTCCTCGGTTTCTGCACAAATGACCGCAACCGTGACGATCGTTTTTGGAGCCTTCAGGTCCCCTTTTATTTGGAACAGTTCCCGGTATTGCTTCAAGCTCTCCACTCCATCATTTTCACTCATGAATTCACCGAATGCGTATGCTGTTCCATTCTCTGCTGCAAGAATTGCGCTTTTTCCACTTGTTCCCAATAACCATACTTCCGGCTGAATGCTTGGAATGGGGGCAGCCGAAAACTTTGAAAAAAGATGATCTTTCGAAGAACCTTGTCTAATGAAATCAAGCAATTCCTTTACACGTTCTGGCATTTTATATACATTTTGAAGAAAATTATCATTTAATGCCATCGTTGCTTCCGCAGATCCACCTGGAGCACGGCCTATGCCAAGATCAATTCGTCCTGGTAAAAGGGCAGCAAGCATATTATAGGTCTCCGCTACCCGGTATGGCTTATAATGCGGAAGCAGCACAGCCCCTGATCCGATTCGAATATTCTTCGTTTGAGCACCGACATAGCTTATCAGCACCTCAGGAACCGAGCAAGCCAGGCCAGCCAAGTCATGATGTTCAGTAAACCAGATGCGGTGATAACCAAGCCTGTCTCCCTCTTGTGCAAGTTCCAGTGAAGCCTGCAACGCTTCTTGAGCGGTCTGACCCGATGCAATCGGTGATTGATCTAAAATGCTCAGTTTCATTATCTTCCCTCACTTCTTGACTTCCGTCTCTTCATGGTAAGACAAAACGAGTCGGAAGTCGCCTAAAAAAGCTTGCTTGATTATTTTAGTTTGTTGTTCTTAGCTGAAATTATGAGGAGCTCATACAAAACTTGGGGATTCACGGACTATAATATATTCTGGCGAGGTTATTTATGGAAGATACTTAGTAAACTACAAAGAACCTTCGATTTACACGTAAAAAAAGACTGTAGACAACCTACAGTCCTTAATGCCCCTTGATTGTTGGAACCATTCTTTTTTATTCACTTTTTTTGAATTGAAAGAGTAATTCATCAGCCATCATTTCCGAATCCAAGCGAGCTGCCACAAATGGTGGCTGGACACGATTATTGGACTCAACAGGCAACCCTAACCAGACAACTCGTTTATCGATGATGAAAAAAGCAAAGGAAACGGGTAAACAAATGAAAGAATCTGAAATGATATCCTCATTCCTTTTGGCTGAAATGATCGTCAATTTTACTTCTGGCCTTCGTTTCAGCAAATGCTGCTGCCATTCTATCGGCAAACTCTTCAAGTCCGGTATAGCCATGATCACATCTCGTTTGGCGGTTTGGATATCTTCCATGAAATCCGCCAATTTCCGGGCATGCATCCATTGCAACTTTGGATGCTGGTGGTTAACCCATGTTCCAATATCCTTTTTCGTTACCACCTGATCATTTTGCGTTTGATGATCGACAAGCTGGCGAAGTGTCTTGCTTCGATAAACATGCTTGTTGATGAATGACGTATCACATACATGGACGAACTTTCCTTTCGTCCTTGTTATCGCAACATTAATGAGCCTTTCACTTTCTCTTCCCGTCAGCAGCATACCTGCCCGATTTTGCGGATAGCTGTCGACTGTATCAAAAATCATCATATCCCTTTCACTGCCCTGGAAGCGATGAACTGTTGCAGCGATGATATCGGCCGTATGCCTTTCTTCAGCATATAAATCATCCAATAATTTATCCATCAAGTCTGCCTGAGCACGATATGGTGCAACATAACCGATGGACCTTGCTCCGCCAATATACGCTTCATGAATCAATTGAAACGATAAAAGCAATTGCCAAACATTCATTCTTGAGTGGGATGTACGTTCGGTCATGCAGTATTCTCCTGACAAGCTTGTATCAACAAGTGCTGCTGCTTTGTTTGCAAACGGTTCTGCCAGCGTGATGCTTTCCCTGCTGGTCGCAACGCTATCATGATCACCAACGAAGTTGTTATAAACGACCCGATTGGTAAAGGCCGATATGTCCGGATGCATCCTGCGCTGTTCCTTCAATAAGAACAAATGTGGGTGAAGCTCCCCATCCTCCACTGATTGAGCGACACCCGCACGATGGAAGATATCTTCCTTCAGCCAAAGCTTCACAAGTGAATCACGAGCTGAAGCAATGGGTGGCAGTTGTTTGAAGTCACCACACACGATAATATGTTTCGATAACGCTGCCGCAAAAGCCACTTGGGGTACGTAAGCCATGCTCGCCTCATCCAAAATGACCAGATCATATTCCTTTTGATAAATCGTTTCGTCATTTGCGGCCTTTGCCAGGGTAGTTCCAATGATTTTTGCTTCTTTTACGAATTGGACTTCCTTTTGCCGGATCTTCTCCAATACTTTTGCCAGTTTCTTCTCCAATTCGAGTAATTGATCAGTATCCCTTTTGCTGAATGAACCGGCCAAGTCGTGTTTCAATAACCGTTTCTGCTCCGCAAGCTCTTCTTTTTCCTGCACTAACAACGGTTCATGTTTTCCTAATAATGTCCCTGTAACGATATCCTCATGAATGGCAAGCGTTTCCCCGATTCGAGAACCGTATCTAAGGACATCGCCTTCCTTGAAGCGTTCTTTCTTTTTGATGAATGAAGAAATCTCCGCCATCATGACATCGACCGCCTGGTTGCTATGTGACAAGACCAATATTTTTTTATCCTGAAGATAGTGATTGGCAACGGTTCGTGCCAATGTATAGGTCTTCCCTGTCCCCGGTGGTCCCCATACAAAAGTGACGGGATTGAACTTCGAACGTGCATACAATTCTTTTACGCTGCTTTGTTTGTCACTTACAGGATGCTTAGGCAGCATCGAAGGATCCATCAACCTCTTGATTCGGAGCCTTTTCTTCTTGCTTCTCTTGATTTCATCCAAGCGGGTAATCAATTGTTCAAGCAATTCCCATGGATCATGGAATAAAAATGCTTCGCCGATCATATCGCCTAATGAGCGTTCAAAAACAATGATGATACTTTTCCCTTCTGATGAAAGGATTCTTCCATCCTGTTTGATTCCCCCCCATTCGAGTCGGACGATGGAACCGACTGGGATATTTATCGATGCGCCTGTTTCGAAATAATAGCTAAAAGAACCATCGCCATTGAGCAGATGGCCGTTTGATACGAGGTATTTAGTGCTGCCGAATTTTTTCAAGTGCAGGATTTCCAGCTGTAGTGCCTGCTGCCATTCTTTTATATAATTAACTGTCGAATTCATTTTTTCACTTTCCTCACAAAATATGCCGTTGATTAAAGAAACTGGCCAACTGGCTTGGCCCTGATGTGAATGCTGCCCCTGAATTCCCTTGACATTGTTTTTCGCAAAGGAGTATCTTTCATATAAAATAAGGCCCAATCAATAGATTGGGCCTCTCATATGCCAATAGCTTTACTATAGCATTTTTTTCAGATACATACCATGGGCTCTTTTGGAAGAAATGGTTTAGTTCATCCTTTTGTCAGCTCGGTGAATTGATCGACCAATTCGCTGAAGATCCTCATCGCATTTTCAATCGGTTCTGGTTTAGTTAAATCGACACCTGTTTTCTTAAGAAGCTCGAGTGGAAAATCCGAACTTCCGCTTTTCAGGAAGGTCAAGTAAGTTTCGAGTGCTTTTTGATCGCCAGAAAGAATCCTATCTGCAATCGTAATCGCGGAAACATAGCCTGTAGCATATTTGTACACATAAAATGGGCGATAAAAATGGGGGATGCGTGACCATCCATATTTCACTTCTTCATCAAAAATTATTTCCTCGCCATTATAAGTACGGAAAATCGTTTCATAAGCAGTATTAAAAACGTCAGCATTCAACGGTTCATCATTTTCCGCTTTTTCATGGACAATTTTTTCAAATTCCGCGAACATTACCTGTGTGAAGAATGTTCCCTTGAAACTATCAATGAAATGGTTCAACAAATGCTTTTTCTTTTGCACTTCTTTTGTAGTCTTAATTAAATGGCGAATCAGCAGAATTTCATTCACAGTCGAAGCGACCTCGGCTACAAAGATGGAGTACCCTGCCGTTATTTGCGGCTGGTATTTCGAGCTAAAATAGGAATGCATTCCGTGTCCGGATTCATGTGCCAAAGTGAATACGCTGTCTAAATCATCACGGTGATTTAATAAAATGTATGGGTGGACGCCATAAAGACCTAAATTATAGGCTCCCGACCGCTTACCAGGCGTTTCCCGGACGTCGATATATCTTTTTTCCTTAAAGGTTTTCAGGATGGATATATACTCTTCACCGAGGGGCTTCAATGCCTCAAGCATCAAAGCGAAACCTTCATCGTACGAAATCACTTCTTTTGCTCCTTCGACCAATGGCACACTTAAATCATAGGCACGCAATTCTTCTAAGCCGAGCAGACTTTTCCTTAAGTGAATGTACTTGTGCATGGGACCGATATTTTGTTTAGTAGACATAATTAAATTATCATATACTTCCTTCGGTACTTGATCGCCAAACAGTGATTTTTCCAAGGCAGAAGGATATTGCCTTAGTTTCGATAGGTTCACATTATTTTTGATTGCTGTGGAAAGTGTGGAGGCAATCGTATTTTTCAGCTGTAAATACGGTTGATAATGTGCGATATAAGCCTCTTTCCTTTTTTCTCGATCATCATCTTCAATTAATTTGGCATACATCCCGCGGGTAAGCTCCACCTTTTCACCGTCTTCATTTGTCACCTCGCCAAATTTGATATCGGCATTATTAATCATTCCAAATGTTTTTTGCGGTGCAGAAAAGGCTTCGCCAATTTGGGACAGTACCTCTTCTTGCTCTTTCGCTAACACATGTTCTTTATAGCGATACGAATCAAGTAGATCTTCTTCAAAATATGTTAAACCTTCGACCTCTTTTATGTACCCCTTTAACTTTTGTTCCTCGAGGCTCAAAAGAAACGGCATGAAAAAAGCAGTTGCGTTACTGATTTTCTGCCCTAGCTGTCCTGCTCGATCGAGTAAGGCTTGAGAGGATGTAACCCTTGTATCAAGATCCGCTTGAAGCATGGCAAATACATAAAGCTTGTTATAGATGTATCCAAGCTCCTCACTTAAACGTAAATACTCAAATAAGCCTTGAGCGGAGCTGATTTGGCCATCATAGGTTTTTAATTTTTCTGTCATCTTAAGAACTTCCTGATAATCCTTTTCCCAAGTTGCCTGATCGTCATAAATATCTTTTAAATTCCACTTTTCTTCTTCTTTGATCTCATCACGTGTTTTATACGACTCCATATGGCACTTCCTTTCAAGCTTGATAGCCTTACCCTTTATTATAATCGACTTTCCGAAAAATCTGCATAGAAAAACCAGTATGCTAAAAAACATACCGGTTTTGTCGTTCAGACCATTAGAATTTTGCTGCAGTTTCGGCCACTTTCGCCAATCCATTCGCAACAATGTCCTGAGTTTTGTCTGGATATTGATTGTGTCCCTGGATGATGACCGTTTCCAGGTCCGTAATGCCCCATAAATTTAAATTCATCGTTACGTATTTCTCAGCCATTTCGGCAGCGTTCATTTCTGGCAACGCATAGTCCGAGCCGCGAGCATTCAGCAATGCCACTTTTTTACCTCCAGCAAGACCTACCGGGCCTTCAGCTGTATATTTGAATGTTGTACCTGCTTGGGCAAGGTAAGAAATATATGTGATCAGTGGAGCAGGTACGGTTGCATTCCATAATGGGAAGGCAAAAACCACTTTGTCAGCAGCTAGGAATTGATTTAAGTAGGATTGTACGATATCAGCAATCTTCACTTCTTCTTCTGTCAATTCCATACCTTGACTTCGTTTATATAGCGCAGTGATGGCTGTATTCCCGTAATATGGTAAGTTTAATTCAAATAAATCCAGTTCAGTTATTTCATCGTTACTGTTCGCTTCCTTGTATGCGTTCAAAAACGTTTCATACATTTTCACGCTTATTGATTGTTCCGCTGGACGGTCGTTCGACTTAACAAATAGCACTTTAGACATTTTCAGGTCCCCCAAATGTTTTTTATATTGGTAAAATACTGTCAATCCATATATCTCGAATTAACTGCAATCGATACTATCACATTATAAATCCGAAATGATAATTAGGCAAGAAATATGTTTTAAACAATACGGATGAAAAAAAAATCGAGAACCAATGGCTCTCGATTAAGGTAGTTCTTTGTGATGAAAGGGGCATTTCCCTTTTATCGGTTCGATATCATCACCGATGAAAAATTGTTTCCACTCATTATGGTTTACATCCCCAAAGTGGCTGATATCAGGGTGTTTAGGGAGATTATCCCACTTTTCCACCCTTTCACGAACCTTCTCACGTGACATGATACCGCCTTTTTCCGTTCCTTCCAACCCCTCAAAAATCATTCTCGGCTGAAATCCAAGAACAAGACTATTTCCTAAATCACGGGTTTTACGCTGTTTATATGCTGGTGCATTACCAAAGACGAATATTGGCTCCCCGGCAAAATGATAATCCCATAAATAATGTTCCGGATCTTTCGGCTTTTCAATCGGCCAAGGTTTCTTGTCCTCCTTATGCAGGAATTGCAGGATATCCCAAAAACGCTTTCGGTATAGTTCGATATCTCCTTCTTCCTTCTCAGGCTCCATAAAGACAAACAGCCCGTGCCTGATATAGGGCGGCTCCTGAAATAAACCTAAAAAGCTTTCGACCGCTTTTGGAAGATTCGACCAATCTTTCTGCGTAATGTAAGCATACCGCAGCTCTCCTTTATTCTCGGCCTTCATGCCAAAATAACAAGGAAATGTTTTATCAGTCACCGTTTGATGGAATGTTTGATATTCTTTTAACAACCATTGTGGAACTCGATCGGGATTCGTCATATCCTCTTTGGTCAATAAACCTGTTTTCGAAGTCAGCATCACGTTTCTCCTTATATCGTTTTTCCTATGTGTACCCACGCAAAATGAATTGAAACTTTCTTGCTCTTGCTCTCTTACATAATCCTATTAATTTTCCAAGCTTAACATGACTGTCATTTAAGGAATATACCGAAAACCCAAAATTGTTTTCCCGCTTTTAGGTTAACCTAAGAAAAAAAGAGGAGGTTTGGATGATGGCAAGGAGAAATAAGATCCTGATTGCTGAAGCGAGAAAAGGGCTTGATGACTTGAAGGCCAAGGTGGCTGGTACGGAATATCCTCAGGATGCAAAGTTTGAGGTGGCGAAAGAAATCGGCGTGCCGCTAAAAAAAGACTATAACGGTTTGTTGACGGCAAAAGAAAACGGCAAAATAGGCGGCAGGCTTGGCGGGGGAATGGTCAAGGAGCTTGTTAAGATGGCTCAGGAAAAGTTAATGAAAGAATAAACATACTATTCAGGAACAAAAATGAGAGCGATCGCTTGACCAACAAAAAAAGCGGCATACATTGAACGGCACCCAATGGTTAGACTACAACTAACTATTGAGGTACCGTTTTTTTGACATCTATTAATTGATTCCAACAGGGGCAACACGCGAAGCAACTGATTTTATCAATTCTGCGGACATCGGAAAATTGGCGGCAGCTGGATCCTTCATGACGGCTTTTACAATTTTTTCAACATCCAATTGGCTAACCTGGTAATCACTGAAATCAGATGGCAGACCAAGATCACTCATAAAGAAACGGAGCTTTTCAATTACGTTCGCCAAGATATCCTTTGCATCCTCATCGTCAAATTTCACTTTAAAAGCTTCAGCTATCAAACGGATTTTGGGCACGTATAAATCAGGGATGGACTCCATGACGACTGGCAGGAAAACAGCATTGGCCAATCCGTGAGGAATGCGGAATAATGCACCATACGCATGGGCGAAATTATGGATCGGTATGGCATTCAGGGCACTGGAAAAAGCGGTGATTCCCATCATGCTTCCATGCAGCATTTCCATTCTAGCTTCGATATTCATTCCATCCTTTACAGCAATGGGTAAATTTTCTTCGATGACACGAATGGCTTGAAATGCATAGGCATCCGTTACAGAGGTTGCTTGTGGAGAAACGATCGCTTCAATTGCATGCGTCAAAGCATCTGCTCCAGTAAATGCAGTGATATGGGCCGGCAAACCGACAGTTAAGTTTGGATCGAGAATGGCCATATCGGAACTTAGATAGACATTATATATATTCATTTTCACTTTAATATCCTCGTTATATATGACGGCGATGGGAGACACTTCAGACCCTGTCCCTGCTGTCGTTGCAACGGATATATGAGGGATGTTCATGGGCTGCGCTTTTGGAAAGCCCTCATACAGATAACCTCTTGGTATTGCATCATTTATTTCGGTGATTCCCTTAAATAGCCCAAATTTCAGCGCTTTAGCTGTATCCATGACACTTCCGCCGCCAACGGCAAGTATCGCATCTGCTTGGACTTCACGAGCATAATTCAATGCTTCATTCACACAGTTGCTTCCTGCATCTTGTGTTACCTTGAGAAATTCCCCTACTATTTCTGGACCAGCATTTAAAGTCGGATCCTCAAAAACTTCGGTAACCTTTTTAACAACTCCAGCGTTTTTCAATCCTTCGTCACTCACGAGAAGGATCCGTTTTGCTCCAAGACCTTTGAATAGCCCCGGTATGAGGGAACGTGAATTAGAACCACTATAAATTGAAGACCTTAACCAAAAATTAGAAAGACTATCTAAACCCATATTTCCCCACCCCATATTCATTGTTTTTTTTGATAGACGATGCTTACCCATTGCCTTTATAACCTTTTTTTCATTCGCAATCGACGGGGTAACTGAAAGGAATTTCAGCAACCGATCATAAAACCCCATACTCCTTTTCATGGCTATGATAAATTTCCTCAATCCGCTTCCCTTTTGCCCTTGCCAAGATCTCCATCCTTACAGCTAGCTGTTTCATGGTGAAATCCAACACCGCTTGTTTGTCGTTACCAAAAGGGTTCCCTGACCGCTCATATCCCTCCGTGTTCAGCGCAATGGCCATGGGTGCAAGCTCTTCCATCCTCTTCTCGACCTGGTCGAAGATATGTGGGTGTTCACTGATGATCCGTTGCAGAAGGAAGGTCCCATACGCAATGTGGCGTGACTCATCCTTCTTCAAAAGACCCACACCTTTTAACAAGCCTGGCATCATTTTATTCGCTTCAAGTGTCTGATAAAACCCGAAATATCCGGTTTCTGCAAGAACCCCCTCCGTAAACATGTTGTAAACCGTGGCTGCTTCTGCCATTGCTTCCGGTGATTGGTCCGTTAAAAGTTTCTCCATCGCCTCAGGCAAAATTTCGTAGAAAATCGCTTTATACGTATTTGAGTGAAAAAGCGTCAAATCCCCTTTTTCACCGATTTGATCAAGTGTATATCGAAAAAACTCCATATGTTTCGCTTCCTCGAACAAAAAGGTCGTCAGGTACATTTCCTCTTCAATCCTGCCCTCTTTGGCAATTGTCAAAATGAGCGGAAGTAAATCCAATGTAACCGCTTCTTCTCCACCTTGAAAAAGGGCAATGATCCTTAATAACACCTCCCTTTCGATATCAGTGAATGACTTCCAATCTTCTTTGTCCTGACTGAAATCTATGTCACGAGGATTCCACACGCCGAATTTCTTGGCCTTTTGGTAAAGTTTAAACGGAAGGATATCTTCTCTAAAGCTCCGGCTCGTAGTCGTTAACCCCATTCTTTTCATTTCGCTTCCTCCTCTAGTTTATGCAGCCTCAATATTGTAAGGGCTTTCATAATATTGTAAGATATTAGTAGGGACTCGACCAGCACTGAAAATGTAGGGAGGAATAAAGTCGAATGCTAGCGGAAACTGTCATGAACCATGTTAAAAAGATAACCCATCAAAAAGAAGGCGCCAACAAATCACAAATGATCATAAGGGGCTGTGTGGACTTTTTTCCATTTCACCGAGCTTCCTTATTCAGTTATTTTCAAGCTTAACAGGTATCGGTGAAGGAATATGTGCTTGTACAAGGGAAAATACTTTTTCTTTAGAGCATGTTAAAGAAAATATTCACGATATCTATCCCATTCATCCATAATCAACCGATATATTTAACGTTCCAGCATGCAAAATCCGCCATCCCTGCAAAATACATAAAGAGATTTAACATTGCTTCCTTGGCGATCATCCCGATAATTGTCAAGGAAACGGTGATCGGCATCGTCCTGGTAGACCCTAAAAAGCACAATGAGCCGGTTACCAAGAATGATCTAATGATGCTTTCCCATTATTTGAAGCTAGCAGTCAGTTCGACTTGCAATCCCGATTCTCCCCAATACCTTTTAAGCAAACGTGAAGTGGAGGTCTTACAGCATTTAGCCAATGGCTTGGGGTTAAAGCAAATGGCTCCAAAAATGAAAGTAAGTGAATATACGGTCCGCGATCATATTTCTTCTGCAATCAGGAAATTAGGGGTTACACACCGGACGGAGGCTGTAGCAGTTGCACTAAGGAACAAAATGATCATATAAAAATAAAAAACCTTCAAAGAAGGTCTTAAAATGCATAAAAACCCAATTGTTTGGACGGAAGGTACAATCAAGCCCAGTTCTCCCTCTGCTTGGTTATGAATGCAATGTCATGTTGGTAATGTTCAAGATGACCCTCATCTATCATCTTTTGAAAAGCAGGATCACCTTCACTCGCCTTTCTGGTAATGGTTTTGCATAATCCTTCTAGTCGCAGTAGGACCATTTCCAGATAATTCACTGCTATCCCTTCACCGTAGGATTCAAAAAACATTCCAACTCTGTTTTTAATGCGATACGCATCTTGACTTGCATTATAATGAACTTTTTCACCTGTTTCATTTAGATAAAATCTGCTTAATGGTACACAAGTGTATAGGGTATATGCTATGTCCCAAAGTCGTGGACCAGGTCCTGCTACATCGAAATCAATGATTCCGATTGGCCTTTCTTCTTGAAAAATAATATTATATAACGCAAAGTCGTTATGACATATCACCTCAGTAGGTTGCGGGGTCTGATCGATTGATGGCCAATCATCATTGAACGAAAAGTCGCTTACAGCATCATGATAGTGCCGGAGCATTTCGCCCATTTTCCGTAAGACATCATCTGACCACATATACTTTTTCAAGGGATAATTGCCCGCTTCTCCTTCGATGTACGATATAATTTCTCTTCCATTTTCATCGATACCTAAAAATTCCGGGGCGTATTCGTACCCTTTCTGATCAAGATGCGTTAATAATTCATGGATCCTATTGCTATTTGGTTTCAATTCCCGTCTCACCGTATCACCTGATTTGTAGACTTTTGAGACGTTGCCACCCGCCAACAATTCTTCATTCGAACGATTAGGCATACATAGACCTCCTTATCTTGTTTTTGCAAACCTGTCCGTTAAAAGATAACACATTTAACGTGTCCAAAGGACGATCTTGCGACTTGCTCACTATACTCTCAGCTAAAGGAAGGTAGGTCATCCTAAAAGTGATTTCCGAAACTCAAAAAGGTTTCGGAAGGAATGCCATCCCGAAACCTTTTTGAAATAAAATAAGTATCATTGAGTGACTTTTTCTTCAACTTTCATTGTCCAATTCAACTCATCTTCAATTTTACCTCTTTGAATATCAGTAAGTGTATCATAAAGCTTTTTGGATAATTCACCAGTTTCTCCATTCTGAACGATCATTTCCTCACCGTTCCATAAAAACTCACCAATTGGCGATATGACAGCAGCTGTACCTGTTCCAAAGGCTTCTTCCAGGAGACCTGACTTATAGGCTTCATAAACTTCCTCCATGGAAATGCGTCTTTCAGTAACTGGAAGATTCCAGTGTTTAAGTAATTCAATAATCGAATCACGTGTAATCCCAGGAAGTATGCTGCCATTTAAAGCCGGGGTAATGATTTCACCGTTAATCTTGAAGAATACATTCATGCTTCCAACTTCTTCAATATACTTTTTCTCTACACCATCCAGCCAGAGGACTTGGGCATAGCCCATCTTTTCGGATACCTCTTGTGCTTTGAGGCTTGAAGCATAATTGCCACCAGTTTTAGCTTCTCCAGTACCCCCGTTCACTGCACGGGTGAAGGCTGATTCCACCGCTATTTTAACGGGATGGATCCCCTCTTTATAGTAGGAACCGACAGGTGACATAATGATTATGAACTGATAGTTGTGTGAGGAGGAAACGCCTAGATATGGCTCGGTCGCTATGATGAATGGCCTGATATATAGCGATGTCCCCTCTTCCTGAGGTATCCACTCTTTATCAACGCTAATTAAGGTTTTCAAAGCCTTCAAGGCAAAGTCCACATCGACATCCGGTATACATAGCCGTCCGTTTGAACTATTCAACCGCTGGAAATTCTTTTCGGGACGGAATAAAATTACTTCATCTTCCGGCGAGGCATATGCCTTCAACCCTTCAAAAACGGATTGACCATAATGAAAGATCATCGCTGACGGCTCTAATGTGAGCGGTTGATAAGGAACAATTCTGGGATCATGCCACCCTTGTCCTTGGGTGTAATCCATAATAAACATATGATCGGTAAACTGCTTACCGAACTCAAGCTGGTCGGCTTGTGGTTTTACCTTCTTTGCTGTGCTAAGCGTGATTTGCATGTCTTGTTCCTTCATTACCAAAACCCCTTGCTGAATAAATTTACAAGATTTCACTTCCATAAAATCTATCTCTAATTAGTTTACTCCTATCAGGAATCATAGTTCAAGTCCTTAAGACTAAATTTTCGGAATTTTTTAAAAAATTTTCGGATTTATCCAAATTACTTATGCATGATTCCTGAAAATAAGGCTGCGTATGCCAATGATATAAAAAATTAGTTTTCATTTCGTCTGTTTCAGCCTGTCCGTTTATTGAAAAACAAAAACAAATTTTTATAAATTCCCAGTAGTAAAGCCAATATGTCGTATATTATATCATAAGAAAATACCTATCGCTTGTTCAATAAGCTATTTCATAATAATTATTAAATGATAACCCTTACATCGTTGTATTGCCTCCCGTTTTACCTAAAGGCTGTTTTCGCATTATTTTGTTGCTGTTCAGCAAGTAATGCGGTGTGCATGATTTCTCCTCCAATGAACACTTACTGCCTGACAGGAGTCTCGCACTTCCGCTCCAACCTTTAATCATTTCGTTTAAAAACAACACTCTTTATGAATTGAGCCTACCTTAGAAATTAATCGCCTGTTGCTTTCCAAATCTTGAGTAGGATACTTTTTGACGTGACTTCCGTTGGGTAATCAAAGCTTTTTTTTGCGTTTCTTCGCCCCCTTTCTGATTTAAAACTTCTTTTGAACCTTTGTAATTAGTTTAACTTCGTGGCAATTAAGGGAATCAAGTAACAATGGAATTAGGGGGGATTTTTTTGTGGATCAATAAACCATTTTTTAAATATGCCTGTGCGATTATATTGATCATTTTAATCATTTTTTTACTAGGTAAGATTGAATATGTTTTACAGCCGCTGCAAAACATCATTGCAGCCATGTTCTTCCCGATTATTTTGGCGGGGCTACTATATTACGTATTACGGCCCGTCGTTAACCTATTAACTGAATTTATCCCAAGGACCATCAGCATTTTCACTGTCTTTTTGATTATACTTGGTTTGATTGGGTCAGTTAGTTACTTTGGAAGTCCTATTGTTGTGGACCAATTTCAAAAACTATCCGAAGACCTACCGAACAAAGTCAAGGAAATCTCTAAAGAATCTGAAGATATCATCCAGGAAAATGACTTTGGAATTGTTAATACGGAAGCGTTAAAAGAAAATGCAGGGAAACATTTGAAGGAATATTCCGAAAAGATATTAGTGAATATAACTACCGTTTTTACCACGATAACAAGCGTCTTGACAGTACTTATCATTACACCATTCATTTTATTTTATTTCCTGAAGGATGGAGATAAACTAAGACCATTCCTGCTAAAATATATCCCAAGTGACGTGGAAGCAGAGGGAAACACGATTTTAAAAGATGTCGATAAAACACTTTCAACGTACATAATCGGCCAATTTATCGTATCGCTGGTAATTGGAACATTAATGTATATAGGCTATCTGATTATCGATTTGGATTATGCTCTTGTCTTGGCCCTTCTCGCGATGATCTTTACAGTCGTACCGTTTCTTGGACCATTAATCAGCATCCTCCCTGCCCTTTTCATTGCTTTACAGCAAGACGTAGGGATGGCAGTGAAAGTGCTTATCGTCCTCACTATCGTTCAACAAGTCGAAGGTCATCTTGTAACCCCGAATATTATGGGAAAACGTCTCAATATCCACCCATTGACCATCATCTTATTGTTACTTGCTGCAGGTTCAATCTACGGATTCATCGGCATTTTAATCGCCATTCCCACTTATTCCGTAGTAAAAACGATTTTAGGTAACTTCAGGAAGTTCTATAGATTAAGAAAGAGGACGATGTAAGCGCTGATATCCGAGCCATTTATCCACGATTAAAAGGAGACCTGAAGGTCTCCTTTTAACGTCTGATGTTTGGCTACACTACTGATTGCTTTTTCATCAGCGTTGATTAAATATTCTTTTCACCCATTGTTTTAAGTTCGTTTTCATGCTTTTCTCTTTTTTAATTTGAAAGGTCTGTTTTTGCTTTTCCACATATATTTCCTCTTTGTTTATTGCATCGTTTTCGGCTAGCACAAGACCTAATTCAGAGTCATGGTCCTTATTCAGGACAATTTTATATGGAATATTATGATTCGTAGCCAATTTAATATATTTACCAAGGTACTGATAGTCCATCTGACCATTCAATAACAAATTTGCATCTGAATGCCGTTTCATCATTTGCTCGATCTCAGGATAAACATTAGTTTCAAAAACTTGGCTTTTTTTCAAGACGATGATGACGCGCTCCCTTAAAGTGCCGAGAAATTCTTTTCGCTCACCTGGCTTAATTTCTTTAGGACCATAAATCCCTTGTTCTAAATAGTCCTCGACTTTTAGGCGTGACAATTATTCCCACCTCCATTTTCACTTCAATAATGTATGTAATATGGCCAAAAACAGTGCCCATCATTCTTAATATATCGAAAAAAGTCGAATTTAGACCGACTTGTCTCCCCCACTAAGTGTACCCTCCCCATAACAAATTGTCACTTTTTCCAGTCTGCATGCATAAGATAGTATATGCGTGAGTATATCCGCTGTTTTCAATAAGGGACGGGGAAAACATGAATAAAGTGTTGGTATTGGCATTAATATTCGTATTTAGCTTATTAGGGTTCGACCATTCTACCATTGCAGCATCAAGACAGCTGATTATCATCAAGAAAGCCAATAATCAGCTGGCATATTACGAGAATGACAAATTAGTGAAGGTGTTTCCTGTTGCGACGGGAAAGGAAGCTTCCTATACCCCTGAAGGGAAGTTCAAGGTAGTGACAAAGATCATGAATCGTCCCTACTACAAAGGAAACATTAAGGGAGGAGATCCAAAGAATCCTCTGGGAAAACGATGGCTGGGGATTAATGCACGCAATACACCGGGGAATACGTATGCCATTCATGGCAATAATGACTCTAACTCCATCGGGAAATATATAAGTGCAGGTTGTATTCGAATGTACAACAATGATATCCAATGGCTGTATGAAAAAGTGAGGATGAACACTGTAGTCTTGTTTGCCAGTTCCAATAAGCCCTTTGCTTCCATCGCTGCTCAAAACGGGTATAAAGTGAGTGGCCCTGAAAGTGTGCCAGTACAGGCAACCCTATCGACATTAAAAAAAGGAAGTAGTGGTCCTCAAGTAGTTGAACTGCAAAAAAGGTTGACAAAACTTGGATTTAATACGAAAGGAATAGACGGGGAATTTGGAAAAAATACCGAAGTGGCCGTAAAAACATTTCAAAAAACAAAAAAACTTACAGCTGATGGGGTCGTAGGACCCAAAACAAAAAAAGCGCTTGGCATAAAATAATAAGTCATTCTGATATCCAATTTGAGAGGATATCATTTTTTTTTGCCGCTCGACCTCCACTCATACAACATTACCCAGAACGACCTAAATTTCCCTACGGACATACCGGCTTTGTGTTATAATTTAATCATGAACAGCGAATCATAATCGCACTGTCTTACATTACATACAAGGAGGAAAATCAAATGTACGATGAACTTCTCATAACGATCATTAAATCAACCTTCGTTATCGGTTCCATCTTAATGTTTGTGATTTTAGGATTTGTAAAAGGACGTCAGCTTTAATTTCAATTGTGAATAGCCACAAGCCTGATTACCTTCCTTTTTCATCTTGGTAATCAGGTTTTTTTTGAAGAAAGCCTTACCAATTCCATTTATCCGTTTTATCTAAAAGCTGATCAATGTCAAATGTAACAAGGTGGAATGGAACTGATTCTTCTGCAATCTCTTCAGTAGCTTGCAATAACTGGTCGATATCTATAATGGCCAAAACAGTCCTCTCCTTTTTAAATCGTCTTTACCCTCATTTAAAATACACTAAACAGTACGTTCAAAGGATATTTTATAAGAGGGTAGCTTTTTAATTTCTATATTTGACAATTAATCCATGCGAACGGAATTCTCCTTTTCCAATTCTTCCGGAGAAAGAGTATGTATCAATTTAACCAGCTTATAAAATGTACCGCTGCAAATGGTTACTCCGGGCAAATTATGAAAAATCGATTTTTTGTTAATATGATAGTTGTCTTTCTCGGGTGAATATACAATAATATTTTTATCTAATGATAAAGCATATCCAAGCTCGGAGAGATTCCCCTTTCCTGCAGTTAGGAAAATCAGCATAAAATCGGCTTCCTCAATGCCCTTTTTTTCGTATTCGCCAATGCCATCCGCAATTTGACTTTCTTCTTCATTGACTTGTATATTCCAGTCATTAACACAAGTAAACCCTTTTGAGGTCAGTTTTTTAATCAACGACCTTACTTGCTTCATATTTTTTTCGTCTGATGCCATATAATATTTCACACATACACCTCCAAAATCTATACTTATTCATACTTTTTACCTACGTTACCTATACTATACATATTCGTTATAAAGAACGCAATATCCTTTCCGCAAAAAATAAAAAATTATAATTACAAAAAATAAATACCATCATCCTTTTTAGGAGTGATGGCCGCTCAAAGATAGACGCGTATCGTAGCGTTTAATCCTTTTTTCTATAGATCACATTACCGGGGGATGCCCACTTTAGATTAACGATTTAACATCGATCACCATTCACTTTCCAACATGAAGCCAAAATAAAAATCTTGTCCTTTACTGGGCAAGATTTTCATTTCTCATATATGATATTTTCGATTTCAATTCGGAATGGGGAAGCCTCACAGATATTAATTCCCCTATCAAGGTTCACCTTTTCCATTTCACTTGCATCCGGTATCGTTTTTTTGTCGTGAATGAAATGTTCGACCATGGTTTCCAATAGTTCTTGAGCACAAGCTAAGGCATCTACCCGGTTTCTGCCGCTAACTGAAGAAACAAATCCCTCTTGCCTGAAATCCGGAAAACAAACTTGAACAGAGAAAGAGTCGATAATCAACGGATGTTTTTCATAATAGAATACGGCTGGATACTCAAAGATTTGAATGGTCAAATTATCATCCCTTCATGAATATTTCCAATTATAAGTTAATTATATCATAAAATTTATCCAAAAAGAGGTTTATCTTCCTTTTTCTTTATTTGTCAAGTTATTTTATGTGTTATCAATAGGTAGAAATATCCGTATTCACGACAAAATAAAAAAACACGAAGAAAATTAAAATCGCTATTATATTTAGAATGATCCCGACTACGCTGCACACTTTTCCCGCTGTCACTAAACCATTTCCTGACTCTCCAGTAACCTTCATTTCCGCTTTGCTTTTTGATGCAAAGATTAGCCCAAGTACACCTAATATAATTCCGATTAAAGGAATAAGCAGGGAAAGTACTCCCATAACCAGCGTAACTATCGCTTTACTATTGCTCCGTTTAACTTCATCCATATTTACCCACCCGCCTTCTTACTTTATATATACGGCCAATGAAAGAAAAAGATTCAATTTTTATATGCTCAATCATTTACTGTAGGGCTCCCAGCTCCTTTCTTTGTTTGAGGAGGACAATAGTAACACCCAAAAATGAAAGTTATCCCATTGCTTACATTCTAGATACCCATTCATCAATCACCTGAATGTCAACAGGTCCGGAATATAATCATTCACATATCATGTGCCTCCGCAGACAGGTGCAACGAACAAAGCCTATCGTCAAAACTGAAGATTTGACTGTTTTGTCTTAACGGATCCAATAGGTATTCAACATTCCTGCTGGAATACCAGTCTCCGCTAGAAAAGCGAGGGCTTCACGTACCATTTGACAGTTTGTAAACAAAAAAATGTAGACAAACTCGAATTATCGAGCCTATCTACAATATGAAGTGACTTGTGAAAGCAACATGCTTAAGATCGTCTCACTTCAAGCCTTTGTGCCATCAAGGACAGGCTATAGTTAACGACGAAATACATAAGTGCTACGAGGATCAAAATCGGTATTAAATATTTCTGACTCTGTCCGTAAATAATCTGCCCATGATGGGTCAGCTCCGGCAATGAAATGACGACCGCCAAAGAGGTGTCCTTCAAAAGCGAGATGAATTGGCTGACTATAGGGGGAACCATGCGACGCAGCGCCTGGGGCAGAATGATATGTATCAAAGCCTGTGTATAGCTTAAGCCTGAAGACCGGGCTGCCTCCATTTGACCTTTATCAATGGATTTTAAACCGCTTCTGATGACTTCAGAAAGCATCGCCGACTCAAAGATCGTCAAAGCCACGATGGCTGCAGGAATGATTTCCAGTTTAATGCTTATTTCTGGTAAAGCAAAATAAGTAAAAAATATGATTAATAATAACGGTAAATTCCGTACCGTTTCTACGACAAGAGCTAATATTTGGGATAAAACCGGCACTTTTGCGTATCGGATTATTCCCACAATCCCGCCAATAATGAAACTAAGAACGATCGATATAAACGCTACCTTAAGCGTTACCCATAAGCCTTCCAATAAAAATGCTAAATTATCCGGTGAATAGGCACCTGCAAAATCCATACGTTATACCTCCCTCAATTACTCTTAGCCAGACGTTTTTCCAAATAACCAACGCCTAGGCTTAAAGGAATGGTAAGAATTAAATAAAACGCGGCAACAAAAATGTAGACATCGAACACGACAAAAGTTCGTGAAGAAATTAAATCTCCTTGGTACATGAGGTCAAGTCCGGCAACCACGGCTAAAATGGACGAATTCTTCACGAGATTGATGAATTGGTTACCTAAAGGCGGAATGACTATTTTGACTGCCTGCGGCAAAATGACGAGTGTCATTGCCTGTCCATAGGTCAGCCCTGATGAACGGGCAGCTTCCATTTGCCCTTTTGGCACGGAAAGTATGCCCGCCCTAATGGCCTCGGCAATGAATGATGAAGTATAGATGCTTAAGGCTAATGTTCCTGCATAAAGACCGCTAAGTTTGAGACCGAGAAAGAAGAAAAAGGTAATGATCAATAACGGAATATTTCGAATGAACTCGACATAGGCCGTTCCAAGCCAATTCAGCGGCTTTATCGGGGAAATTCGCATGATGGCAACAAGTATACCAAGGATCAAACTCGCGACTAATGCTATCAAACTCGCCAGTATCGTATTTTTAAAGCCTAATAAATACATATCCAGATTCTCTGTTAAAATGGAGAAATCAAGCACGGCATTCACTCCTTTAACTAGTAAGGATGAGCAATTCGCTCATCCTCACAGAAAAAAATGTTCAAATGTTTGTAAAGACCCTCAACCTTACTTTTGTATTAATGTTTAATCCATTTATCATGGATTTCATCGTACTTGCCAGAATCTTTAAGTGCTTTGAGTGCTTTATTCAATTCGGCAACAAAATCAGCATTTCCCTTTTTAACAGCTATCCCATACGGCTCGTCCGTAAATGTACCGCCAACAAGCTCATAACTCGGATCTTCGTCCGCCATACCATAAAGGATGGAATCGTCCGTAGTCAAGGCATCCCCTTGCCCTGATTTAAGGGCTGCAAACGCTTCAGAATAGTTTTCGAATTCAAGCACTTGTGCGTCAGGTGCTTTTTCTCGGATGTTGATGGAAGATGTCGATCCTTTTACAGCCAATACCTTTTTGCCTTTTAAACTATCGATGCCCTTGATGTCGCTGCCTTTCTTAACTAGCAAAGATTGTCCGGCATCAAAATATACATCCGTGAAATCCACTTCTTTTTTACGATCTTCCGTTATCGTCATGGTCGCTACAATTGCATCGATATCGCCATTGTTTAATAAAGCCATCCGTGTTTTGGAAGTCACTTCTTTAAATTTCACTTTGTTCTCATCACCAAGAACTTCAGCTGCAAGCGCTTTGGCGATATCAATATCAAATCCTTCTACATCGCCGGTACTGGGATTTTTCAACCCGAATAATCTTGTATCATTTTTGACCCCAAACACAATCTCATCCTTATCCTTCACCTGTGTAAGGACATCGGTATCTTTACTTTTACTGCCACCTTCTTTGCCTTTGTCGGAATCCTTGCCAGAGCTGCATCCAGCCAATAAAATGACAGCCAGTAACGATAGCAAAGACAATTTCACCCATTTCTTTTTCTTCAACATGTGATTCACCCCTGTTTTCTATTTTAATGATTTAATATACGGCTAAGGAATAAGCGTGCCCTCTCCTCACGAGGATTGGCGTAGAACTCAGCCGGTGTTGCCTCTTCTAGAACCTTACCTTCGTCCATGAATACGATTCGGTCCGCCACTTCACGGGCAAATCCCATTTCGTGGGTGACCACCACCATCGTCATTCCTTCATGGGCCAGGTCTTTCATTACATCCAATACCTCACCTATCATTTCTGGATCCAAGGCTGAGGTCGGTTCATCAAACAGCATGATCTCCGGTCCCATCGCCAACCCTCTAGCAATTGCAACCCGCTGCTGCTGACCACCTGAAAGCTGGGAAGGGAAAGAATTCGCTTTATCTACGATCCCCACTTTCTCCAAATATTTAAGGGCAATCTTTTTCGCTTCCGCTTCGGATTGTCCCAAAACCTTCCTTGGAGCAAGCATGATATTCTCGAGCACGGTTTTATGAGGATACAAATAAAAATGCTGGAAGACCATACCAATATTCCGGCGCAGTTTGTTTATGTCCGTTTTTCTATCGGCAACATTTAATCCATTAATGGAAAGTGAACCGCCGGAAATCGTCTCCAGGCGATTGATGCATCGCAGCAAGGTGCTTTTCCCTGAGCCGGAGGGGCCGATGACCACGACCACCTCGCCTTTGTTGATTGTAAGATTGATCTCTTTCAACACATGAAAATCACCAAAATATTTATTCACTTCATCAAAAACAATCATAATTAGCCTCCCTGCGACGAAAAATAATATTTAAAAAATCAGAATATTCTATGTATTCATCAACATTACCACCATCCACGACATAAAACCTTTCCATATTATTATTTCCCAATGTCCCTCTGGCAATTTTAAAAACTAGCTGATTTATTATTATTTCAATCTAGTAATTAAAATAATTTATTCAATATTCACAATTTTATTATATCTGACATTACTTAAAATTACCATATAAACTTTAATTTGTTAAAAATGTTATTATATTTCATGATACTATTGCCATATCCCATAAAACATGCATATATATAAGGGTTACCAGGCGATTTATTTCCCATAATCCTGTGTAAGCTTTAAAGAACAAAAAAAAGAAACAGCATAAACTGTCTCTTTCATTCCTTTATAGCATCTTCAAACGGAGCCGAGAATAGGCCTCTCGGCGCCAGCATATCGGTTTCCGATTCTCTGCTTTCCCCTGCTACTGAATATGGACCTGCCGGAAAAAAATCAAACAGATCACTTTCCTTATGAAGGATAAGGAAATAATCATATAAATCATCCATCAATTCTTGATGTTCTTCAAACTTTATGATTACACCATATTCATCAAATTCAAAGTTTTCATTAATTGCATCTTGAAGTTCATCATTATTGGAAGAAGCGATATATAGATCAACATCTCCACATTCCATACATAATAGAAGTTTATCCTTTTTCGCTTCTTCAAAGGATTTTCTGACGATTCCCATTAAAACGGCTTCAATTTTTGCCGCATTTGCTAGTTTAATTTTTGTCTGAATCAAAGAAACCCCTCCCCATTTAATAACAAGACAATTAAAAAAGTATATACCAGCTCGAAAAATTTAAAAAGCAATTCCTCTTATTGGCAACAAATCAATGACAATCTTACATACAAGATAAGAAACGCAGCTCTCCTAATTTAGTAACATGCAATGCTACTATAATACAAAGAAAAAGATGATCGGAAGCGTGATCAAGCTTAATGATGTACTTATGAACGTGGCACTTGATACGAATTCGGGCTCAGTATTGAATTGGAGTGCATACATCGTCGTGTTGGCCGCCGTCGGCATCGCAGCCACGATGATCATGATATGCCTGACCATTTCATTAACTGGCAACGCAAGTGAAATCAGGAAAGCAATCGCTGGTGAAACAGCCAGTTTTAGAAGCAGTGAAATCGATAGCTTCCGGTAGGCCATTTTTTTCAGCGATATGTTGGCAAGCTGCATTCCAAGTGTGACCATGATCGTCGGAATCGCCGCATCTGCAACGAGGTTTACCGCTTCCAATACCGAATTGCTTAAAGATAGATTCGCAACTTGAAAAGCCGCACCAGCAATTGCCCCATAAGCGATTGGCATCCTGCACACCGCTTTTAGTGCAGTCCTGACCCCATTACCCTCAGGGCTGCCCTTCGCAGCGAAATATATTCCAATCGTACACATGACTAATTGCTGACCCACCATGAGGATGATGGCATAATCAAGTCCGATTGCTCCGAATAAAAGGAAAATCACTGGCGTACCGTAATTCCCATTATTCATGAAGGCCGAAGCTAAAACCATGCCGCTCGTTTCAGTCACCGTATAATTCCGGAAAAAAGCAATGATATAGACCACCAATATGAGGGAAAGGCAAAGCGCGATCGTGAATAAGAACAGATAAATATAATCAATCGTAAATTCTGCGGTATAAAACGTTCTAAACACCAGGAATGGCGACATTAAATATAATGCCATCGTCGAAATCGATTTTGTATCAAGATTAAACTTTTTCTGACCGATGAAGCCTAAAACGAAAATTCCGAATATCGGTAATAAAACCCCTAAAAACCCCATGCATTTCACCTTCATCATTTTATTGATTTTAATTTAACCATATCAGGTTTAATTTTATTTGTAAAAATTCTTTCAACTACCTGATATATCCCGTCATTTAATCTAACACAAAAAATATTCCTTAATAACACAAATATGGTATATTATATATTGTATTGACGTTATAAAATATAACATACAGCTCTTGGTTTATTAATTGATGAAGGGGTGTTAAAAATGGATGTAAGATTCATGGAGATGGCGGTTCGAATGGCAAATGAAAATGTATTGGCGAAGAATGGAGGACCTTTTGGCGCCATTATCGTAAAAGATGGCACGGTCATCGGAAGAGGCTGTAATAGTGTGACGACAGCCAACGACCCGACAGCTCACGCCGAAGTACAGGCAATCCGCGATGCTTGCAGGCGCCTCCATTCTTTTCAGCTAACCGATTGTGACATATACTCAAGCTGCGAGCCTTGTCTCATGTGCATCGGTGCCATATATTGGGCACGTCCAAAAGCGGTTTATTTTGCGAGCACCAAGGAAGATGCTGCACATATTGGTTTTGATGATCTCTTTATTTACCAAGAAATCTCCATCCCAGCCGAAAACCGCACCCTTAAAATGGAACGATTGTCTTATAGCGGCCATGATTTACCGTTCCGGGCTTGGGAAACCACTAATGATAAAGTGAACTATTGAAGGGGAGTATGAGGAATCATAAAACTACACAACATTCACCTCGCTTCAGGCTTCCTGCAGAAGCAAAAGGATTTTGGATGAATATTTGTTTGCATCAGGGGACGTGAAGAGATTAATACAATGGAATCAGCCGGAAAATCGTCATCCTCTCTTTTAACGATAGTCATTTGCATATCGAATCCTTGCAAAGTCAGTGCTCTTTTTACTTTTCCCCGCTCTAACCTCATTCCCATAGAAGCATATTGCCACATTGTTAAGCTGGGATGTGTCCCCCCCTTAATCAGGGGTTTTTTTTCGTACAATAAAACATTACCTGATCGCTGCAAAGGAATTCGAGATGCATCTATGGTAAAATATAAGAAAAACGACAACACTCTTGGAGGGATTCATATGGTGAAACATGATCAGCAGATTATCGGTTATATCGGAACGTATACAAAAGGTGACAGCAAAGGTATCTACCGCTTTACCTTAAATACAGTAGAAGGAAAACTCAGCACACCGGTCCTTGCAGCCGAATTAACCGATCCGACTTATGTTACGATCAGCGAAGACAAAAAGCATCTATATGCCATCTTAAAAAAAGCGGGGAGCGGAGGGGTCTCTGCATATTCCATAAATGAAGAATCAGGGGAATTGACATTCCTGGGCGAACAGCTGACACCCAACGGTTCTTCCTGTCATGTTAGTGTTGACAGCAAGAAAGACGTTTTGATCACCTCCAATTATGGAGACGGTCTGATCGAAACATATCGGCTCCGCTCCGATGCGACTCCCCTGCCTGTATCATCCACCATTCGTCATGAAGGCCGCGGACCGAATGAAGAGCGCCAGGAAAAAGCTCATACTCACTTTGCTGGTTTCAGCCCGGATGAACGCTTCTTTGCTGTAGTCGATCTCGGAATCGATAAAGTGATAACGTATAAAATACATAACGGAGTACCGGAAGAAGTAAGCAGCCTATCAGTCGCTCCAGGAAGTGGACCAAGGCACTTGACGTTCCACCCAAATGGGAAGTTTGCCTATGTGATGGCGGAGCTTGTACCCGAAGTCATCGTTTTAAGCTTCGATGATCAAACCGGTCGTTTTTCTGAATTACAAACAATTCGAAGCACCCCCGACGATTTTAAAGAAAACAACCAAGGAAGCGCAATTCATATTTCTGATGACGGACGGTTTGTATATGCTGCAAACCGCGGACATGATAGTATTGCCGTTTATGAAACCGATCAAAAAACGGGACAGCTATCCTTTGTCCAACTTGTTTCTACAGAGGGACATTGGCCACGCGATTTTTCATTGGATCCTAGCGGAAGATTTTTGATTGCTTCCAATGAACAATCTGGAAACCTGACCTTATATTCCAGGAATGAAAATACAGGAACACTAACACTTTTGCAAAAGGATATTGTAGTTCCCTTCCCTGTTTGCGTTAAATTCCTTTAATACATTAAAATAAAAAGGATGGAAGCTGCATTGCCTGCTTCCATCCTTTTTATTACCTGGCCTTCACAGCCATTTCTCCGCCATTTCCGGGAAATCTATCAACGGGTTTCGATTACCCTGAATTTCCTGAATAGCTTGGTTTCTATGTTTTTCATACGTAGTGACCGGAAATAGCCGATGCCATTCCAGCAGAAGAGCCAAGTTCACATTGCTGCTATTGATGATTCCCTCATATCTAATTGAAAAATACATCGTTGCCCTTGCTACAATCCCCTTGCCGTATTCAGGTTCGAACTTACCTTCTTCCGATTTGCCGCACCCCGCTTTAATGCCTGCAGCTCCCACTTCAGGTACATAATCCTCAAAATCATGGTAGGGGAAGTTGCCTCGGCTGCTGTTACAGCCTGGTTCACAGGCAAACAGATGGTGCAAGTCCCCTCTCATCGGCTCTTTTTTATTGAACCACGATTGAGGTACGACATGTTCACAATTGACGAGCATGTTCTCAAGTTTTGCGGATTTGCTAGACAACACTTCCAGTATACGGATGTCGTCTTCGATGGCTTTAATGGGATCCATGCCTTTTCCGGAATACAGACTCTTCAACTTTCCATTTTCCTGTAAATCCACCCAAGGGTAAACATGACGATGCGGTGAGTAGTTCAGCTGGTTTTTATGGGTAACTGCAAGTAGATTTTTCAGCCCATCCCTGCTTAAGGAATCATCTTGATAGTACGCTTTCTTCAGTTCCTGATCTTTGTTTTCGTCGTAGTATTCGCGATTCTCACTGAATTCCACAAGAGTAGCCATGGCCAATTCACGTTCCTGTTCTAGTACTTCAAAACTATTCTTCATCCACTCATCCCTCCCAATTCTATTAAAAGCCATCTTTTCCGTAAATTAAGTTTAATTGATTTAACTGGATAAAAAAAGGTCCTTTAGAAGGGTCTACCGCAGGATATCAATGAAATGGGTAAGGATTTTCGCTGTCATTCCCCAGATGACGCGGTCCCCATATAAGTAAAAATATTCTTCCATCTGTTTTGGCTGCCATTTATAATTTTCCCCGCCTACGATCAAATCGTGGGGGAAGTTTTCATGCGGTTCAATTTTATATTGCACATGATATATTTCAGGAGGTTTTTCCATAAAAAACGAAAGCGGTACGGTGAAAACGGTTTCAACCTCAGCTAGATTAGGCGTAATCTTCTGAAGGTTACTGACAAGGCCTGCAAACGGATACACAATCATCCCAAATGGAGATACCAAATAATCAATTGGATACACGTGAGAGATATCATCCTTCCCCAATCCAAGCTCCTCATTCGTTTCCCTCAGCGCTGCCGCCTGCTCATCTCGATCCAATTTGTCTATTTTTCCGCCAGGAAAACAAATATCCCCGGGCTGCCGCCTTAATTTGTGCGAGCGCTCTTCAAAAAGAACGTGCATTCCATCTTCTTTTTCTATTAACGGCACTAAGACCGCATACTTTGAAAAATTCCCGCTCCCTAAAATTTCAGGGGTATGTACTATCAGTTTTTTTGTTATATCTTCACTTTTCATCTCCCACACCTCTATTTATGGATAATATCGATCTTTATCCTTCCATTTTCAAACATCCGTGAAAACTAATCAAGGAAAAAGATTCCGATTCTCGGTATCATTTGCAATCAAGTTATTTCGTACCAAGAAAATCTTGAAGTGCTGGAAGGCTTTTCAGGTCGGGCGAAAAATCAGCTTTGGCTCATGGTTCCGATTCATTATGGGCAATGCAAAAGCACCGTTACATGTTGAACGGTGCCTTTACAGAGCTATTGGAATCGAGTGTACACCTATTTTAAAGTTCTGCTAAAGTACTCTTTACTGTGGCCGTGATGAAAGAAAAATCTTCTTCTGTAATACTAAGTGGCGGTGCAAGTGTAAGGATATTATTGAAGCCAGCAACCGTATCTCCATTTTTGCCGATGATCAGTCCCTTTTCCTTACAGGACGCTATCACTTTATTGATTTTTGAGAGCTCAATCGGTTGTTTTGTCTGTTTATCTTCGACTAGCTCAATACCTACCAATAATCCCTTCCCACGAACATCTCCAACATTTGGGTGTGATTTGATTTCTTCAAACTCTTGCAGAAAGCGGAGCCCTAACTCTTTTGATCGTTCTATCAGTTTCTCATCTTCATATATTTCCAAATTCTTCAGGGCAAGCGCACAGGAAGCTGGATTGCCGCCAAAGGTATTCACATGACGCAATCGATCATAATCATCCGAACCGACGTACGCTTCATAAATTTCCCGTTTTACAGCTGTGGCCGATAAAGGCAGGTAAGCACTGGTAATCCCTTTTGCCATTGTAACGATATCCGGTTTTACATCATAGTTCATGAATCCGAATTTCCTTCCAGTTCGGCCAAACCCGCAAATGACCTCATCGGAAATAAGCAGTACACCATTTTTCTCGCAAATTTCCTCGACCCGCTTCATATATCCATCAGGCGGCATCAAAATTCCGCCACCGGTGATGATCGGCTCCATGATGACCGCAGCTACTGTCTCCTTTAACTCCCATGTAATCGTACGTTCGATTTCCGCCGCACTTTTTTCGCCGCTTTCGTCCTCTGGATCTCGGTAGGAATCAGGTGGCGACACATGAAGGAATCCAGGAGCAAGCGGTTCATACTTATACTTACGTTGTGCCTGTCCTGTTGCAGCCAGTGCCCCCATTGAATTGCCGTGATACCCACGGTAGCGGGAGATGAATTTATAACGTCCATGATCACCTTTTTGCAGATGGTACTGCCGAGCGATTTTAAAAGCGATTTCATTCGCTTCCGAACCACTGTTAGAAAAGAAAATGACATAATCCCCGCCAAGCCAATCATTCAATTTCGCCGCAAGCTTAATGGCTGGGATGTGACTGTTCGTTAAAGGGGCATACGGAAGTTCCTTCAGCTGCTCGTATGCTGCTTCAGCCAGTTCCGTACGTCCATAACCAACGTTGACACACCATAAACCGGACATCCCATCCAAATACCGGTTCCCATCCAAATCCGTGATCCATGCCCCTTTCCCCTTTTCTATCACCATTGTCCCTGGGTTCGGTTCAGCTCCTTTCATATGGTGCCATACATATTTCCCATCCATAGTCCTGATATCCTGACCTTGTTTTTCAACCTGCATAACACACTCTCCTCCTAAATGATGAATAAAGGAGGGTCGAGCACACATGGTGTCGACCCCAATATTCGTATCAGTATCTTGCCGTCAACATTTTCTTTCTCGTGTAAAATTCCACTCCGTCCTTTCCATTGGCATGGAGGTCTCCGTAAAATGAATTTTTATAGCCGGAGAACGGAAAGAATGCCATCGGGGCTGGTACCCCAAGGTTCACACCTAGCATTCCTGCATCAATTTCTTCGCGGAATTCCCGTATTGCCTTTGCGCTATCCGTATAGATGCAAGCTCCATTGGCAAATTCGGATTGATTGGTCAAGTCGATCGCTTCTTCAAGGGAATTGACCCGTACAATGGATAAGACAGGGGCAAAGATTTCATCCTGCCATATCTTCATGTCCGTTTTTACATGGTCAAATAAAGTCGGGCCAACGTAATAGCCATTTTCCTGATCACCTTCATTCCTGCCATCACGAAGGAGAGTCGCACCTTCTTTTACCCCGAGGTCAATATATTGCTCCGTTTTCTTTTTATGCGAATCACGGATAACCGGTCCAAGAAATACGTCTTTATCCATTCCGTTTCCAATTTTAATATCATTCGCCGCAGCCTTTAATCTATCGACGAGCACATCTCCCACTTCACCTACTGCAACGACCACCGAAGCAGCCATACAACGCTCGCCAGCTGATCCGAAAGCAGCATTGATGATGTTCGTCACGGCATTATCCAGATTGGCATCCGGCATGACGATCGAATGATTTTTCGCTCCCGATAAAGCCTGGACACGTTTTTTATTGGCAGCTGCCGTTTTGTAAACATATTCAGCGACAGGCTGGGACCCAACGAATGAAACCGCTTTAATATCATCATGCTCAAGTATTCCATTCACGACTTCGTGGGCACCGTGGACAATATTGACAACTCCGTCAGGTAGGCCTGCTTCCGTCAATAATTCAACTAGACGGTTCGCCAAGAGAGGCGTCCGTTCTGATGGTTTTAAGATGAACGTATTTCCACATGCTATTGCAAGCGGGAACATCCAGCATGGCACCATCATCGGGAAATTAAACGGTGTGATTCCCGCAACGACCCCGATCGGGTAGCGATACATGCCAGATTCAATTCCAGGGGATATATCAGGCAGCTGGCTTCCCATCATCAAGGTCGGCGCACCCGCAGCGAATTCTACGCATTCAATGCCGCGTTGTACCTCCCCGTATGCTTCCGTGTAGCTTTTTCCATTTTCAATCGTGACGAGTTTGGCAAGCTCATCCCAATGTTCGATCAATAATTGCTGGTAACGGAATAAGAAACGCGCCCTTTTTGGAACAGCAACTCGCTTCCAATCCTTATACGCCTCATTTGCAGCTTTCACTGCTTGATCGACATCTTCCTTAGTGGAAAGCGGGACGATTGCCAAAGCTTCCCCTGTCGCTGGATTAGGCACTTCTTCATGCTTCGATGTGGAGGATGCCACCCACTTGCCACCGATGTAATTCTTTAACGTTTCCACTTCTTTCATAACTTCCATTAATTAACCCTCCCATTCAATACGATTTGATAGTTTAATTATATTTTTCAATCGGCCCTATTACATTAGACGTTTTGTATAGTTTTCGCCTTCATTAATTGCACAAAGTGTTCGTTTTGTCACAATTCGAGACTTTCACTCATTTCGCATCCAGCTGTCTTTCTTGCTTGGTCATTTAATAATGGCATAAAGCTTAAGGTTCACATGCTCCCCTTTCACCAGCATCCCTTTTCTTACGATTCCTTCAAATGACATGCCCGCTTTTTGCATGACTCGCTCCGAACCCAGATTTTCAACATAGCAGCGCGCTTGAATCCGTACAAGATTCATATTTTCAAAACCAAAGGCCACAAACTTTCTAACGGCCTCAGTCATCAAGCCCCTCCCCCAATATTCCGGTGCCAGCACATACCCCATTTCTGCAAGATGATGATTCACAAGCCAGGAAACAAAGTCGATGGTACCAATTAACTTACCACTTTCCTTGTGCTCGATTCCCCACGGTGCAATTTTCTTGTCCTCATAGTTTTGCAGGACAAGCTGGATGAAATCCTTTGTATCACTCAAGGAACGGTGTGCCTCCCAAGTGACAAAACGGGAAACCGCCGGATTCGATGTATAAGCGAACATGTCTTCGGCGTCTTCCATGTTGATCTTTCGCATAATTAGACGTTTTGTTTCAATGGCAGGCAAATCTCCGTATATATCCTTCACGTTCATGTCCACACCCACTTTCATTAATTTGTATCGATAAAACCATCCTAGCACGTTTCCCAATTGATATATAAACAAAACTTACGTATAATTCAGAAAAATGGCAAAGGAGAATGTACATGTCCAAAAGAAAACTCATTATCAGTCATAATTTGAATGAACCTTTAGTGGAAAAAGTTAAAGAATTGGTTCCCGATTGGCAGGTGATCATAGGAAGGTCAACAGATATATGGAAGGATCATTTAACGGATGCCGAAGTGATCGCAGGCTGGAAATCTTCCATGTCCACAAACATAAAAGCAAGCGATGTGAAGTGGATTCAGACGTGGAGTGCCGGAGTGAACAGCCTGCCCTTGAAGAGCTTGGAACAAAATAACGTCCAAATAACGACAGCAAACGGTGTACATGCCTATCCTATATCTGAAACCATTTTCGGGTTGATGCTTGCCTTAACAAGAAAACTAGATACATATATGAAGCAACAGCTAGAAAAGTCTTGGCAACCCGCCAAAATGCATTTGGAGATCCATGAAAAGACGATCGGAATCATTGGTGTCGGTAAAATCGGCAAGGAAACCGCCAAAATCGCCAAGGCTTTTGGCATGACAGTATTGGGGTTGCGCCGCTCCGGGAAATCCGAGCAATTCGTCGACGAGATGTTCACTCAGGAACAATTGGCTGATTTACTTCCTAGATGTGATTATATCGTCGTGACTTTGCCTTTGACGGCAGAGACAGAGAATATGTTCGGCAAAAACGAATTCCAGCTTATGAAGTCTTCCGCTTTCTTCATTAATATCGGTAGAGGAAAACTCGTTAACCAACCGGAATTGGTCCAAGCACTTTTGGAGAAGCAAATTGCTGGAGCAGGCCTTGACGTATTTGAAACTGAACCGCTTCCAGAAACCAATCCTTTGTGGGATATGAATAATGTCATTATTACGCCCCACACATCGGGAGATACGGAATTGTACGACCAAAGGCTGGTCCAAGATATTTTCATTCCTAATTTAATGGAATATCTCAACGGCAAAACACCTTCAACCAACTTACTGGATTACAAAAAAGGCTATTAATAATCTCTGTGTGTTTGGACACCATAAATAATCTAGCTTTGTTCGCTTGCAGATTCCGACATTATCTGTTATATTTAAGAAGAATTATTTTTGTTCGGGAAGATCGATTAGTGAAATACTTTTCGTCTAATGATTGAGCAAGGGTAGTAACACAATGTGTGAATTCACACTAGGAGGCAACAACAATGGAACAAGGTAAAGTAAAATGGTTTAACGCAGAAAAAGGATTTGGCTTCATCGAACGCGAAAACGGAGACGATGTATTCGTACATTTCTCAGCTATCCAAAGCGAAGGATTCAAATCATTAGACGAAGGTCAAGAAGTTACTTTTGAAGTTGAGCAAGGTCAACGTGGGCCTCAAGCTACTAACGTTCAAAAAGCGTAATTTTTTAATACAATATATAACGGACTCTACTTGTAGAGTCTGTTTTTTTTATTAATTTTTCCATTTTTCCATCATAAAAAAATCCCTATTCACTTGGAATAGGGAAACATGAAACAAGTTTAGTAAATGGTAAACACAGTATACCACACTAAGATAGGAAACCCTAATTTATCCGAAAAGTAAAAATTATCACGCACTTCATCCCCATTCCTTTCACGCGTGAATCATTCATTTCTTTTCCGCTTCATGCGTTCGATCCGAGCTCCACGGATAAAATGGTGGCATATCGGAGCTGCTTTTCATTTTGAAATCAGCTTTCCTTTTCTCCAAGAATGCTTCAATCCCTTCCTGAGCATCCGGTTGTTTTCCTGTCCAATGGAGCATCTTCGATTCTATTTTATGTGATTCGACAGGATGGTTGGCCCCAAGCATCGTCCACATCAGCTGCCTGGATAAAGTCACGGAAACCGAAGACGTATTATGGGCAATGTCGGTCGCTATTTCCATTGCCGCAGCCATCAATTCATCCGGTCCGACAATTTTGTTCACCAACCTGCCCTCATACGCTTCGTTGGCCGAAATCATCCTGCCAGTATAAATCCATTCAGAGGCTTTCCCCATCCCGACAAGTCTAGGTAAGAACCATCCGCTGCAAGCCTCCATCGTAATCCCCCTACGTGCAAACACAAAGCCCATTTTGGCTTCCGTTGAAGCAATCCTGATATCCATCGGCAGGGTCATGGTAATCCCAATCCCGACCGCCGACCCATTAATGGCAGCAATGATCGGTTTCTTCAGCTCAAAAATCCGTAATGACAGCACTCCGCCAGCATCGCGGTATTCAACTAAAGGAGTGTGATCCATAAAGGTTTCTGCCCCCTTCTCCAGATCCATTCCAGCACAATAAGCCTCACCGGAACCCGTTACAATAACCGCGCGTACATCATCATTTGCGTCCGCTTCATCAAAAGCGAGAATCATTTCAGCGCACATCTTTTCATTGAAAGCATTCATTCTTTCAGGACGATTTAGCGTAACGATCATGACATGATCGATGATTTCACTGGTTATCGTAGAATACACTATCATTTCCTCCTTTTCTCACACCGAAGCATTCAACACATATTTCTTTATTTTTACATATAATTACATTTTATATGTTTTATATGTATATTCCCAGTTATTTGTTTTAATAAACAGATAATTCCTCCCTAACAACTCTTTTTGTCATGCCTTCTACATGCCGTCTGTGCTTGTTGATTACAACCGTTTCACATATAACGTAATTTTCCCGAAAGCTCCACCACCTTATCGATTCCTATATTTATCGAAGCGATTTTAACAAAATCAGTTCTCGAAATCGAAAGCAAATACCTTCCGTCTTCTTCCACTTCATCCGGTTCGTCCTCAGGGAAACGTCCTGGTTTTTCATCGCTTGGACAAACCGCTTCAGCATTTTCATATTTTTAAAATTCAGACCAGCTGCAACCTTCCAAGGTACCTCCAATTCATCACCAGATTTCATCATTTTTCAAGAAAGGAACTCTTGCACTTGAAAAATCACATAATTTTCAGATTAATATTTTCGTATTCTGCGAATATACCTAAATTATACCACACGATATTATTTGTCCTCAAAAAAAGACCAGCTGCAAAGGGCAACTGGTTTTTAGGTTTACCAATATAAATGACAAGCGACGAAATGTCCTGGTTTTTGTTCTTTCCATTCAGGGACGGCACTGGAGCAAATCTCCATCGCTTTAGGGCAACGAGTCCGGAATACACAGCCGCTTGGCGGATTGATCGGACTTGGAACATCGCCTTTAAGGACGATTCTTTCACGTTTAATCGTCGGGTCAGGAATCGGCACTGCCGAAAGCAAGGCTTGCGTGTATGGGTGCAGCGGATCCTTCGTTAACGATTCACTATCCGAAAGTTCCATCATGCGTCCAAGATACATGACCAAGATGCGATCTGAAATATACTTGACCATCGATAAATCATGCGCGATGAATAAATAAGTCAAGCCCATTTCTTTTTGCAATTCTTTCAATAAATTGACGACTTGAGCTTGAATCGAAACGTCAAGTGCTGAAATCGGTTCATCACAAACGATGAATTTAGGATTTAAAGCCAACGCTCTTGCAATCCCGATCCGCTGCCGTTGTCCGCCGCTGAATTCATGCGGGAAACGAGTGATGTGTTCCGGACTTAGACCGACCAGCTTTAACAGATCTTCCACACGTTTTCTTCTTTCTTTTCCTTTGGATATCCCATGGATGGCAAGCGGCTCGCCAATCAATTCCTCGACCTTCATCCTCGGATTCAGCGAAGCGTACGGATCCTGGAAAATCATTTGGATTTCACGGCGGATATGTGACATTTCCCCCTGTTTATAATCGAAAATATTTTTCCCCTGAAAAAGGACTTCTCCTTCTGTAGGCTCATATAGGCGGGTTATCGTCCGGCCAGCCGTTGATTTCCCGCAGCCGCTTTCCCCAACAAGTCCGACCGTTTCCCCAGGATAAATCTTGAGATCCAAGCCATCGACCGCTTTCAGCGTCTGAGAACCGACGGGAAAATATTTTTTCAGGTTCTTAATTTCAACGAGAGGAGAATCTGCGTTGATTGTTTTTTCTTCTACCGCCTTATTTTTTAGTGAAACCATTGGTTCTCCTCCTTCATACATTAGTCTGTGCTTGCAGCTGTGTTGCTTTTGCCATTGGATGGTGTAGCCAGCAAGCGGCTGTCTGCCCCTCTTCCACTACCTCTAGTTCCGGATCGTGGTCTTTGCATACCTTCATTGCAGATTCACACCTTGGATAAAATGGGCAGCCTTTAGGCGGATCCAATAAATCCGGCGGCGATCCGATGATAGGCACTAACGGAGCCGTTTTTTCCATATCAAGCCTTGGCACAGTCTTGAGCAGCCCTCTTGTATATGGATGCTGCGGCTTGGAAAATATCGCTTCAACTGTACCGGTTTCCACAACCTTACCAGCATACATGACGACCACCCGTTCGCAAGTTTCCGCAACCACTCCCAGATCATGCGTGATCAGAATGATGGATGTTTCCATTCTCCGTTGGATATCTTTCATCAGCTCCAGGATTTGCGCCTGTATCGTTACATCCAAAGCCGTCGTGGGCTCATCGGCAATCAATAGTTTCGGTTCACATGCTAGCGCCATTGCAATCATCGCCCTCTGGCGCATACCTCCTGAAAACTCATGCGGATATTGCTGCATCCTTTTTTCCGGCTGCGGAATCCCTACCAGCTTCAATGTTTCCAAAGCTCGTTCATACGCATCCTTTCGGGAGATATTGCTATTATGCTTCAATATACCTTCCATGATTTGGCTGCCGATTTTTGTCGTAGGATTAAGGGAAGTCATTGGATCCTGGAAAATCATGCTAATATCATTTCCGCGAATCTTCTGCATTTCCTTTTCACTTATTTTCGTAAGATCTTTGCCGCTAAAATTAATTGACCCTTTTCCATACTCTGCTGGAGGTGTTTCCAATAATCTCATGATAGATTTTGCAGTGACACTTTTGCCGCATCCTGACTCTCCAACAATGGCGACGGCTTCCCCTTTTTTCACTTCAAAGTTCACGCCGCGAACAGCCTGCACTTTTCCTGCATACGTATGGAAGGTGATGTGTAAATCGTTTACTTCTAATAGGTTCTCCATCATCGTCCCTCCTATTCTAGTCATATCAAATCTTTATGTTAGGACTCATTTATTTTCGTAGTTTTGGATCAAGAGCATCCTGCAGACCGTCACCAGCTACATTGAACGCGAACATCGTCAAGGAAATCAAAATAGCCGGGATGAGAAGCTGATAGAAATTCCCCACCAGGATGCTTCCCAGTGCATCACTTGTCAATGTTCCCCAGCTTGCCTGCGGCGCCGGCACTCCCAGCCCCAAAAAGCTTAAAGTCGCTTCGGCAAAAATCGCTGTTGGTACCGTCAATGTCAAATTGACAAGAATCGGTCCCATCGTATTGGGAATCATATGTTTTCTTAACGTCCAGCTCGTATTGGCTCCAGATATGGTTGCTGCATGAATGTATTCATTCTCTTTCAACTGTAATACTTGTCCCCTTACCAGTCTTGCCATAGGGATCCATCCTGTTATCGACATCGCGATGATGATCGGCAATATGCCTGGCTTTAATACAACCATCATCAAGATGACCATCAAAAGGTATGGAATCGCATAGATCACTTCTGCAAAACGCATCATCATGTTATCTGTGCGTCCGCCACGGATGGCTGAAATCCCGCCATAAAGCACACCAATCAAAAAGTCTATCAGCGCTGCCATCAATCCGATGAACAAGGAAATCCTTGCGCCATACCAAGCTCGCGTGAATAAATCCCTACCTGAGGAATCCGTTCCAAACCAATGCTCACTATTTGGGCTTAAATTCTTTTTCTCAAAGTCTTGTCCATAATACGTGTAACCGTTAATATATGGACCAAAAATCGCCAGCAGGACCAAGAGGATAATCAGGACGAAACCAGTCATTGCCAGCTTATTTTCCTTAAAACGACGCCAGACGTCAGACCAGTATGAAACTGTCGGTCTCGCAATTTTCTCGGCTTCCTTAAAGTTTCCTTCAGCGGGTTGGAACATATCCTCTGTAAAATGCACTTTATCTGCCATTATTTTTTCTCCCCCGTCACTTTAATTCTTGGATCGATCAACGTATAGGCAACATCAACGATGAATATCAAAATGATTAGCACTGCACTATACACAATGGTTGAACCAAGAATGACCGGGTAGTCTCGGTTGGAAATCCCCTTTACAAACATATCACCCATGCCAGGGATACCAAAAATACGTTCAATGATGAAGCTCCCTGTTACGATATTAGCCGTTAGGATACCAAGGATCGTGATGATCGGCAATAACGCATTCCGTATCGCATGTTTGATGATGACTCCGCTTCGTTTCAATCCTTTTGCTTTTGCTGTCAGAATGTAGTCCTGCCCCATTACCTCAAGCATGCTTGTCCGCATCAATCTGGCAATGAAAGCAAGTGGCATCATGGACAGGGCAATGGATGGTAGTATGGTATGCTGCCATGTTGCCCAAGTGGCAACAGGGAATATATGCCATTTGATTGCAAAATAATTGATCAAAATGGTCGCTAAAATAAAGTTGGGTACCGAAATCCCTACGATGGCAATGACCATAGAAAAATAGTCCGGCCATTTATTTCTTTTAAGGGAGGCCACTACCCCCAAGATGAGCCCAAAGAATATGGCAATCACCAATGCTTGTGCGCCCAAATGCAAGGACACTGGGAACCCCTTCAAGATGTAATCATTCACTGAAATGGATGAGGATTTAAGTGAAGGACCGAAATCGAATTGAACGACTTCCAATAAATAATTCCCATATTGGGTTAGCAAAGGCTTGTCCAATCCATAGTGGGTTTGAAGATTTTCATAAACAGCCGGAGGCATTGCTCCTTCTTTGGCAAATGGATTTCCCGGAATCGTATGCATTATGATGAACGTTAATGTAATAACCGCCCATAAAGTAATAATCGCCCATTTAAAACGATTTAATGTATATCTCAACATGGTAATCACCCCAATCATCGATTTTCTAAGGAGTTGAAAACGGAAATGAATTCATGAAATATTCAAATTCGTAATTGAAAATGGGGTATGTCCTTAATCGGACATACCTCCCATCTCACTTTAATCCTTCTCTTATTTTTTATCCGCGTAAACAAAGTTCGGATAAGCGTTAATCGGTGCATAAACACCAGTAACATTAGATTTAACCATATATGGTTTTGTGTAGAAGTAAACCGGAAGGATCGGCATTTCATCAATCATGACTTTCTCTGCTTTATGCAAAGCATCCATGCGTTCTTTTGGTTCCATTGTAGATTTTGCCTCATTTAATAACTTATCGTATTCTTTGTTTGACCAACCTGCATCATTATAGGCGCCGTCCGTTTCCCAAAGCATGAAAGTCATTGGGTCAACATAGTCACCAACCCATCCTGCACGGGAAATTTCAAAGTCACCAGCTTTTTCACGGTCAAGCTTAACTTGGAATTCTGCATTTTCAAGGGTAACTTCGACACCCAGGTTATCACGCCACATTCCTTGAACCGCTTCAGCAATTTTCTTGTGTGAATCTAAAGTATTGTACAAGATTGAGAAGTCAGGTAATTTTTTCATACCTTCTTCAGCTAGTCCTTCTTTTAACAATTTCTTAGCTTCGGTAACATCTTCCTTAAACAAGTCACCTGTATTCTCCTGGAAATCTCCAGATGCATCAGGAATACCCGGAGGGACTACGCCGAATGCAGGCTTTTGTCCGCCTTGAGCAACGTTATCCGTGATTTTTTGACGCTCGATTGCCATCGATAATGCTTTCCTTACTTTAGCATTATTGAAAGGTTTCACTTTTGTATTGAAATTGTAGTAGTATACAGCAAGTTCTTTGCCCATTTTGAATTCTTTGTCATCAGAATTGACCATTTGACCTTGAATATCTACAGGAAGTGGATAAGCGAGGTCCAATTCGCCGCTCTGATACATTTGCCATGCCGTATTTTCATCTTCAATTAGAGCGAAGTTGACCGCATCCAATTTGATTTTGTCTTTATCGTAGTAGTTTTCATTCTTCTCAATTTTCAGACTTTCTTTATGTTTCCACTCCGTTAACTTGAATGGACCATTCGATACGTGTGTTTTTGCATCCAATGCCCATTTAGGGTTTTCTTCCTGTACCTTTTTATCGATTGGATAGAAAGTATAGAAGGAAGTCAAATCAAGGAAATAAGGTGTCGGTTTTTCCAAAGTAACCTCAAGAGTCAAGTCGTCTGTCGCTTTAACGCCTACATCCTCTTCCTTGCCTTTTTTGCTGTTGTAAGCTTCCCCGCCTTTAAGGTAGTAAAGCTGGTATGCATAGTCAGCAGCTGTTTCCGGTTTCAAAGCATACTTCCAAGCATATTCGAAATCATGCGCTGTAAGCGGATCGCCATTAGACCATTTCAAGCCTTCTTTCAATTTAAAAGTCCATTTTAATCCATCTTCACTGATTTTCCATGATTCTGCATTTCCTGGAACGATTTTACCTTCTTCTGTTTTCTTTGTCAGACCTTCAAACGTATGTTCAAGGATCCATGATTCATGAGTTCCTTGTGCGTTTGCCGGATGTAGCGAACCAGGTTCACTCGAGTTGTTCACGTTTAGCACTTTTTCTTTGGATGAGTCACCCGACCCGCCCTCATTTTCTTTCGAAGTTTCCTTCGAACCGCCATTGCATGCCGCTAGAATAAGCATGATGGCCATTAGTAGAGCAAGCACTGAAAATTTAGACTTTTTCAAAAAATATTCCCCCTCATCTTTACTCTTTCTTTGGATATTCCCGTATTAAGAGATTATCCGACTACCACCTATTAATTGTTGGTACAGTACTTTCAAAATGTCAGCGAGGGCAGTTAAAACCATTAAGCAGAAATTCACCCATTAAAGCTAGCGAACCGTTTGCATAAATCTACGTTTCTTCCAGAAAAAATCCAGAACGGTAGTTTACCAGTAAAAAACCACCCACTTTCTAACCTCGCTAAAAGTACTATGCCTCGAATTAAAGATGTTGAATTTTAAGTATATTACGAATAAATTAAAAAATCAATAAACCAATGAGTACTTTTTCATAAGATAATAATTTTTCGCTGAATAATTCGATCTAGTTCAAGGAAAAATCATGAGGATTCGCTTGTTAAATCAGGAAGAAAATACTCCTCTCCGGCATTTTTGGCATTGAAATATCAGTATTCATATATGTTCACTTCCTGATGATGCATTTAATCATTCTAAATATTCGGATAATTAATCAAACACTTTTGAACAGCAAAAATCTCTCGAAAATTATTTTCATCCCGATGATATATTTTAGTACAATAACGTGTTAATCAATAAAAATCTCTTTTTTAATATCATTCCTTCACCCGATTAGGAAAATCGCTTTGGAAGAATAGGGCTTTTATCCCCCACTTGTTTGTTCCAGGGAGATGCACTCACTTATTTATGGTTGATTAAAAATAGCGATATGAAAAGTACGACTATCCCTGCCACCTTTTTCAAACCCTCATGAATGCGCGCACCTCCCATTAAACCAAAATGTCAATGATTGTCCCGATTAGTATTTGTCCTACGATAACCCCGACCAATACAGGCGTAATTCCAATCCGAGGAATGACCAAAACCATCACAACGACATAGTATGCCCCCAACACTACACCATCAATTTCCACTTAGGAGCCGATGCGACAGCTGTTATATGAACAGTTCCTGCAAACAATACAAGAAGCAATAAAACAATCTTCCTGATTCAAAAAACCACCATTGATCTGTCCTTGAATTGCAATCGTAATGCCGCCAAGGACCGCGCAACGGAAGTGAAATTTCCCCATGCATTACCGCTTTTTAACTTCCTACTGGACTGATGATGAATGATGTGTATCATTACTGATGGCTCGTTTATGCTGCCGTGTATGGAAATCCGAAAAAAAAAAGAAATGAAAGCTAAAACCTTTCATTTCCAATCATTACGAATGTCAGCTTATCTGATTCAATAATATATTCCGCAGCTTCATATCCAATCCGTATACCTCGATATACGGAAAATCAAGGCGGATTTTGCTATATTCCTTCTGATTCTTCTGTTCAGGTAAATAGGTAATATCCCAATTAATGATCTTGTCTTTTTTCAGCCGCTAACAGACGCGAATTGGAAGACCTTTTTACTTCATCAATAATCAATGCACGATGCATAGTTTTTGAGCATTTTTCAAGGACATTTGGAAATAAGGTAAATGACTAGAGCCCATTACAACAAACACGCATCCATCATGGTATTCCTTTCAAACCCTTAAGCTTCAGCCAATAACCCGCATACACACGGAACATTTACGTGAAAAAAATCACAACCCTTCAGCCTTTAGCATAACAATGTTTCAAACCAACTTCATACGCAATCACCCTACAAGTGCCGTCACCATTCATTTCTCTTGGATTCCAATTTCCCGAAAAGATTTTATCCTTTCCAAAAAGACCTGCCCTTATGTTCCTAAGGCAGGTGGACAAAGGTTACATATGACAAGTTTTTCTTTTAGCTTTCTGTTTATGATCTTTCATTTATCGTTAGCGCTAAAATATCCGCTTAATAAAACTTATTCCAGCTCCATAATTTTTCACTATATAATTATTCAGTTTTTCATATCCCCATACAGTTAAGACTAGGTTATTAATGCACATGATTTGATTGTAACCTTCTCTAATTCCTTCTAGGTCCATTTATGTAAAAGGCTACATCCGAATTTGGATTTTTGATTAGTTTCTTCTATATTATTAAAAGATTTCCCGAAAATGACACTTTGTCTATACTCAATTTAATAGTCAAAACCTGTATTGCACTTCACATATGTAACTTTAAAATAGAGAATATTTTGTTCCCATACAGTTCCGTTTTACCAAGCTTTTTATTTTTCCTTAAAAGGTGATATGACACCCCGTTAACTGATTTTTGCTTCATGATCCACCTTTTAAAGATGTCTAATAAATCCAAAAACCACTCCAATTGTTCAAAATAATGGGGATGTCAGGAAAATAGCTTTCCGTTGTAATCAGCATTTCCCCAGCTCTCCTCTAAACATACACTATTTAATTTATTCTAAATAATGGTTCCCGATATTAATCCCAATTCCACTTGTCATCGCCCATGATTCTATCAATAATATGTTCTTCCTCCCATACTGCAGCTTCTTCTAAATCTCTACATTTTTTTTCAGTAGATGGTGAAATTTCTCCTTTGTAATAGATAGAATAGGTCCCAGCCATGGTGTCATAAACACTCATTTCGGGTGGCCATGCTTCCTCTTCAGATGGAAATTCTCGATAATCAACAAGTAGCCATTTTCTAGATTTTAGTACATCTTGATATACTCCTACAATAAAATCAAATTCTTCTTTTTTTGGAAGTTCTTCCATTGTGTTACCTATCTCTTTATATATGCCAATACAGGCATCCTTATAGACTTTTCCAAATGCATACTTTTTGTCTGGTAGAGGAATAGCATACACATTTCCAACTTTTACGCGCTTCTTTTTTATTTTCATTTTATCTAAACTCCCTTTTTCACGCCCTATTAATCTTTTAAAAACAATAGGGCATCTTTACATTTATCAAAAACCCTCAACTAATTTCACCCAATTTCTGAATACTTCTAATATAACCGTCAAATTATTAACACTACCATACCCGAAAAATTTATTATCTCTTACTTTACAAAAAATCCAATCTTCATCAGATTTTTCGAGTTTAAAATCCTTAAAAAACTTCTCTTCACATACTGTCCCTTCAAGATCAATTTCAATTAACCAACCAGGATTGTCTAAGGTCAATACTTTAATACCGTTATGATGTTCCCACTCTCCATCACAATTTTGCACAAACCAGTTTTCAAGCCATTTTAGTGTATTCATATAATTACCTTCTCTGTTTTGGTTTCTCTTTTGGTCGAGCAGATCTAACACGGTACTCGTTTCTTTTCCATTAAACATATGAACATGCGGAGTGGCAATTGCTTTATTTCTTTTCTTAACAAAATATATGAAAAATCAATACCATCTGATACCTATTTCTTGAAAGGATTCTTTGCTTTCCAAAACACCTTCTTGATCATTATTATCAAGGATTGCTCTGTCTTCTTTTGTTAAAGTAATTAATTTATTTGGATTTTTAATTTTTATATCAAATAGTTTATTCATCAAATTGATTTGTTGTGGTTTCATATCGTAATTTTCTATCCACATCTCTTTAGCTTTTTCTGTTGATAGGAGTTGGTACTCTATTAATGAACCGCCATTAATAAAAAATTCCTCGGTTGAATGATAGGAGAATGCTGCATGTTGGCCCCAAAAAATGGTTGTAACTTCCGGGCTAGTTACTCGTTCTCTTTCTTCTAGTAAGTATTGTAAAGTTTCTTCTTCTGCTAATTTTTTTATGGCCTTTGGAGCTTTTCTAAGGAGTAGATTAGGTTTTGTGATGCTGCTATGATTACTATTAAATCCACTATAAAGAAGTTATCTTTAAATGAAATAGTTCCCCTTGTCCCTTGTCCATCTTGCACATTATAATTGTTATCATCCCACGAATGCTCATAAAAAAAATCTGGATATTCCGTCACCATTATCGCATGAGCAATGGAAGCTAATATACAACCATTCCATAAGTTTTGATAATTACAATGATACCCTTTTAATATTTCCGTCAATACTTATTCCTCCTTTTCTTCGACTCTATTTTATCAGATTTATCCCTATTTTCTTTTCTTGTTAAGACTTGTGCATTTTTAAAACTATTAGTGCCTCCTTTCTTTTTAGGGAAAACATGATCAATTTGATATTCATTTGAATTAGGTTTAACTCCTTTTTTACTTTTTTTAGCTTTGTAACATAACTGACCTGACATATCTGAACTTACTACTCCCCCATTTCTTTTTTTATTTTCATTAAAGTTGTCTGCCCCATTTTTCCATACTATTAATAAAGTTCATTAATTAATATCCATTATAAAAATATTTCCCTCACTTTTAAATATGGATGCCTTGAACAATCCTTCAATTATACTTGTTGAGGCAGTATGTACAGTAACGATGTTATTTTCTTCTTCCAGTTCATCCACATAGTCAATTAATATAATACTTACATTACTGATAGATTCATCCTTAACTATTCTATTAAGTTCTAGACTGAACGATTGGATTTCTTTAGGTACTTTATTTAAGGTTTTCCATTCATCAAACTCGCCTAAAAATTCTTGATCATACATTCTAAATACGTTTTCTTTGAAATAATGATTTATATACAAATATTTATCTTTATCCTCTGTTTTAAGGAGACTTACTTGTATATGTTCATTTTCTTCCAAAAATGATGCTGTGCTAAATGTTTCATCCGCATTAAATGAGATAAATTGAATACAATCATAAATAACAAAAGACATATAGCTCACTCCTTCATTTACGATATTTCTTATTTTTCAAGTGCTGATACAGCTGTTTAACATCCTTTTTACCAGGCTTGGTAACACCACCATTTTTTGTTTTTCTTCCTTGTCCACCATAGATTTCTCCATTTTTTGCAGCGTTTGTGGTAGGTTGATGTAAATGTGGAGAAAGGCCACCATGAGAGTCTGCTCCAAACCGTTTAAATTGACCATTAGCATTTTTTTTACTAGTATTAAAATTTTTTGATTTAGTATATAATCTTTACTCTTTGTTTTTAGGAACATTCGCTGTAACATAACCATCAAACGTTCTTTCTCCAGCTTTAGGTGTATATCCTCTTCCAGCTAATCCTTTGTCACTAGAAACGTTTTTGGGTTTCCCTTTATTTTTTCTTTCTTTTTTAATGGGGCTGCTTTAAAATTCTTTACCTTCTTCGCTTTCTTTCCGTACTTGATTGCACTGATCGCGCCTTTGGAGCCCATTTGGCTTGACCGGCACCTAGGACGAAGTTGCTTGCGACCGATACGGTGGCTCCGGCTTTTTGATACTATCTTGGTACATGGCCGCCATCGGGGTCGATGTTGTTGACTGGATCGGAATCTGTATATAGATAACTATTTAGGGAAGTTGTGGCTTCTTCCTAAAACTATCTTTGTATAAAGTTTGTGTTCTTAAGCACGAAGGTTTTTCCGCTCGCTTCTTTCATATACTGCATCGACATTGACGCCTTATCGTTAACCTATTGCTGCTTCTGCCTTCACAGTTCTAAACTGTAACCAAGCTTTGCACACAAAAGGAAACCTTGATAGGTTGTTTCCAATCAAGGTTTTTTAAAATTAATATTTCTTTAACTCTTCTTCTAAATCTAAAATTAATAGATCAATTTCTAATACTGCAGAATCTGCATTGTTCCAAAATATTGAAGGTCTAATACCATCTTCCTTCAATCCTGGTAACCAACCCTGAATAAATTCATCAAGTTCTATTGGTTCAGCTTGATAATTCTCCCAATCACCCAATGCACATAAATTTGCAAATTCTTTTTTCGGCCAAAAGGGCATTAAATAATTTCCAACATCATCTTTTGAGATTGCCCACCCACCATTGAACAATCCCCATACCTCCTCAAAGTCAGCTACTTTCTTTATAAAGTACTCATATCTTTTTGGAGCAGGTAGTTTTTTAACTAATTCAACCTCTTTGTTATTCAATTAAGATCACTTCCGTTATTATTTCTCTTCTCGTTGCAGTCATGCTCATCTTGACAATTTCTTGCATGAAGACACATTTCTTCGTAAAATTGATCATTTTCAGATGCTGCATCTTTCATTTCCACTATCCTCTTTTTAAATCAATATCTTACTGAAACCAATTACGTTTTAAAATAGAGGAAACGTCAGGAAAATAGCTTTCCGTTTTAGAGTACTTCCCTGCCGCTTCTCCAATCGTAAAATATTTGATTTATTTTATTTAAGGGTCTTCGATATTAATCCCAATTCCACTTGTCATCGCCCATGATTCTATCAATAATATGTTCTTCCTCCCATACTGCAGCTTGTTCTAAATCTCTACATTTTTCTTCAGTAGATGGTGAAATTTCTCCTTTGTAATAGATAGAATAGGTCCCAGCAATAATGTCGTACACACTCATTTCTGGTGGCCATGCTTCCTCTTCAGAAGGAAATTCTCGATAATCAACAAGTGCCCATTTTCCTGATTTCAGTATATCTTGATACACTCCGACAATAAAATCAAATTCTTCTTTTTTTGGAAGTTCTTCCATTGTGTTACCTATTTCTTTATATATGCCAATACAGGCATCCTTATAGACTTTTCCAAATGCATACTTTTTGTCTGGTAGAGGAATAGCATAAACATTACCAATTTTCACGCGTTTCTTTTTAACTTTCAATTTATCTAAACTCCCTTTTTGCAGCTTTAATATATTTTTTCCGCTTTTTATTTTAATCAGATATTCCATTAATTTTATTTCCTGATGTTCCACCTTTTGATTGAGCGCCACCATATTTTTCAATAAGTAATTGTTCTCGTCCACGTATTGCATCTTTATTCTTAGATGATTTATCAAATCTAGCTTTTCCAAACCCGGCTTTATTCATGTGATGGTTTCTATCTCTGTTTGCTATATTTTGAAACGGGGTTCCTGTTCCACTTGTTCTACCAGTAGTATAGACCTTCCCTGTTTTTTTATTTTTCTTAGTGTAGGTTTGATATGTTATTTTACAACTATTATGCGTCCAAATCCCCAAAGTAGAGACATAATAAGAGTGATAATCCTTCACCTTGAAGTTGTAGACGGTTTCTTGCTTTTGGACGATTTGGATGGTGTCAATTCGGATGGTGTTGCCTTCATTCGTCTCGACCAGATCTCCCGCTACAAGGTTTTTGGCTTCTACCCAGCCTTCGCCAACGATCCAAAAGGGGTGTTCGTCGGTCGTTTCTAAACATTGGAAATATCTTTAGTAGTTTACAATACTTATAGAAAAACCTTGATAACCATTTGAGTCTTCAAGGTTTTTCTGAATTTTTGATTTTTATTTCGTATAAAGACAGATGCACGGCTCCAGGGACTTTGATAAAAGATAAAAAGTAGTTACGTCAAACCAAAATAGTAAACTTATTTTTAAGATATCCGTTCACTCTTCAGATTTAAATAGTTCTATAATATCGAGTTCCAGCTTGGTTGAATCGAAATCTTTTTTTACCTTTTGCCCCAGGGCTCTTATGGATTCAATGATATTTTCCAAAAGTAATTCTTTTTTCTTTTGAAGATCACCATTTAAAAAACATCGAAATCAAACCTCAATTTAATATATGCATGTTTATTTTTTTTACTGAATATCACCCTTTCTTTGACAACGATCTTTGTCGGTTTTTTCTGTGTTTCAAGTTTAATTCTTATGATGTTTGCAATATTTATAGAAAAACCTTGATAATAATTATCATTATCAAGGTTTTTCTGAATTTTAATATTCAACATGAGCTTGCTACATTTTTATTAAAGACAGCACTTCAATGTTCGCACAATAGAACTTTATACTTTCATTCTCATAATCTTCTACTAAATATTTATTTTGTTTTTCGTACCCACTTTCATTTAAATTTTCGACACTAAAGCCCATTATTTGATTGAATTGGCCTCCAAATCCTAATAAATCTAAAGAAGAAACATCACTGAATTTGAGTTTCAAATTTAGCTTTTTATCTTCTATTTCCAATACAAAATCCATTTCTAAAAAAGATACTTGGTCATAATACGAATTATATCCTAAATAATATTGAAAACCTGTTATTAATTTTACATCATTCACTTTGAAATCGGGAATTTCTTGTTCTAACACAGTTCCTTTGTACCAATCTAAAGTCATTTTTTTCTCCCCCAAAAGTTATATGTATACTCTTTTCCTTTTGCTGAATATCCAGGTCCATATTTATATTCATGTAAATGTGGAACGGTATGTTTATCTGGCATGCTGTGATTTGCATGATCGACTCTATATTTTTGTCTTCCAAATTTATCATATATTACTGTGGATTTTTCTTTTTTTCCTTTATACTGTCTATAATGAATTACTTTCGAACCTGGAGTAGCATTTTGAGGGGCTTTCCTTTCCCAATATTCTTCAGGGACGAAAGTTTTTTTACTAGTTTGTTTATATGTTCCTTTAACAGAACTACGCTTAAATGTAGCCGTTTTTCCTTTTATTTTATAGGTTTTGACTTTTGTTTTGTTTTTTAGTGTCTTCTTTACAGAGGAACTATTGAATTTCTTTACTTTCTTCGCTTTCTTGCCGTACTTGACTGCACTGATCGCGCCTTTGGCGGCCCATTTGGCTTGACCGGCACCTGGAACGAAATTGCTTGCGACCGATACGGTGGCTCCGGCTTTTTGATACCATTTGGATTTAGGGTTTTTGATGGTTTTGATATCATTGCCTATATAGGCATTATACCCTTTTTTCGAGTATTTCTTCGTTGATTTCCAGCCTTTTTGCAGCCATTTTGGAGCATGGCCATCCGGGTCGATGTTATTGACTGGGTCGGCATCCGCATATAGGTAGCGATTTAGGGAAGTGGGATCTTCTTCCGTGCCTTCGTATTCATCAGGCACGATAAAGCGCCCGATTGAAGGGTCATAATCTCTCCAGCCCATTAAGTACAGGTTGGTATCGGCATCATACATGACGCCATACTTCCCTACATAACGGTAAATGTTTGTATTCGCGATATCCTTGTCACCAGTAATGGCTGTAACATTGCCCCATTCATCATACTCATAGGTCGCTTTCGTGTTGCCGGCTTTGTCGGTTAGGGCTATGACGTCTCCCCGTGCATTGAATTGGTAGTAATAGACAACATCATTAAAGCTGAAGCTTAATAAATTCCCATCTGCATCACGATGATATTTATTTTTGTCTTCCCTTTTGATTCCTTCTATACTTTCCAGGAATAACTCACCATTTGTATCCCGATGGTAATGATAGTGCGTGTTCTTCGTTCCATCGTTCACATCTTTGGCAATGCGGTTTCCATCCGTATCATATTCATAGGCGATGGTAGGTTGTTTCTTGCCGTTCACGGTTTGATTGACCTTGACTAGTTGATCATCACTATTGTAACCGTAATCGGTTACCGTCGTGTTTGCGCCTTCTTTGATCGTAACTTTCGCCAGCATCCCGACAGGATTATGGACATAATCAGTCGTACGGAGAAGCGCACCGGATGTTTCGTTATACTCTTTTTTCTGGAGTATCCGATTGTCGGTCGTATACGTATACGTCGCAGCGACCTTGCCCGATGTTACATTTTCCGTTTTAACCAGATTGGAGTTGGCATCATAGCTATATTTTAGCTTCTTTCCATCCGCTTCTACGGTTTCAAGCTGCCCTTTTGCTGTATAGGTGTATTTCTTCTTTATCTTTCCTTTATCGGAGATTTGCGTGATTTGTTCTGTATCGGAATGCTGATATTGAAGGTCAAAAAGCACGCTCTGATCCTTTTGACTTACAGCTTTCAGGGATTTCACTTTAGAACCGCCATTATAGCTGATCGATGTTTCTACTCCAGGCGCTTTTACTTTGGATAATGAATCATCGACTAAATATTCATACTGATAAGAATCAAAATTAGGTGTCAGGATTTTTGTCATCCGGTCATTGTCATCATACGTAATGACCGTATCACCAAGGGCGTTGCTCAAGATTTCTTTATTGTCTTTTTCGTCATATCTCGTCGTCGTCTGTGTATCCGTGTGGGAAATGGTTTCTGAAATCAGGCGGTTATTGGCGTCATATTCAGATACGGTTTCACTGTTATAAATCCCATCACCATCTGGATCCACCGCTACTGGGACGGGATTACTCTCATCATATACCCATGTATGCGTCACATTGCTATTATGATCATGGAGAAAACGGTTTTCCGTTATTTTCCCGTCTTCCATATTACGGCCCGTTTCTTTTACAAGCCTGCTTAACTCATCATATTCATAGGTGACTTCTTTAGAAACGGTTGTCTTGGAGCCATTTATTTCTTTCAAGCTTTTCTTTTTCACTTGACCGATAGAGTCATATTCAAAGGAAGATACTTGTGTCGTAGATTCACCGGAACTTGGATCGGCCTCTGCTTTTTTCTCGGTTTTCAGTTGACCCTCTTGATCGTATTCCCACTCCGTTACGGCACCAGTGGCATCTACAAGTTTCGTTTTATCTCCTGCAGCATTATAGGTGTATGTCGTATATTTTCCGTCTGTATCGACTACATCCTTCAATTGTCCATTGGCTTCGTAAATATAATGTGTTGCGCCTAATTTATCAAAGGCAATCGCTTCATTCCCGAGGCCGTCGTAGAGCGTCCACGTTTCCACTGCTGGACTGGAAGAATCTTTACTGTAGATGGCATTGTCATTCTTATCGTATTCATAACTGACCCAGTCCCCTGTCCCGGATATGGACTTGACAACATTACCGACAGCATCATACTTACTTTGTTCAACCAAGGTGTTTTGGTCTTTGGTCGGATCGGAGTATGCCGTCAGGCGATTTTGTTCATCGTACCGATAATAAGTTTTTCCTTTTGAATAAAGGGTGGAAGTTGTTGTATCCCATGCAAAATTCTCTTCCGTTACCTTATTATCATTTGCATCATACGTCATTCGCAGTTGATTGGCTAATGGGTCGATACTTTTACTAAGTCTGCCCAAAGGATCATATTCAAAGATATTAACGTACCCGTTGCCATCTTTTTCAGCTATTTTTTCACCGAGCTCGTTATATTCATCGATTTCAGTGCGATTCGTTATGTTCGGAGGAAGCGGTTTTTGGAAATCGTAAGCTTTCTTTGTGACTTTCGGGTTCCGTACAACGATTTGATGATTTTGTTCATCAAATTCATACTCCACCGCCTGACCAAGTGCATCCGTTTCCTTCAATAAATTGCCTACACCGTCATATTGATATTTCGTTATTTTTCCAAGTCGATCGATTTGTTCGGTTATTTGGTTATCCAGGTTATAGGAAAACCTTGCTGTTTGTCCCAATTCATTCGTTTCTTTCATTTTGTTTCCAGCTGCATCGTACTCAAATGTCATTTTCTTTCCATAAGGGTCATATGATTCTATTCCATGCAGACCGCTTGAATCGTAAACAGTTCGAGTAGTAAAATCACTTTCTTCCACTCTCACATCATCTACACTGATATTAGATGGTCCAGCTTGTATTTTCACCGTAATGAAGGAAGCATTCGCAGGAATCGCTGCACCTATATGTTGTAAATTCCATCCAGCTCCTGTTGATGCTGCACTGGATTTGGTACTAATTAATTTCTTGGACGAATCATAAAATTGAGCAGAAACAATCGCCCCTGATCCTTTTGTCCAAGCCAATGCCCGTACAGGTAGTTTTCCTGGTTTAATCGGCAGATGCTCCGATTCTATCGAACCTGTTATGGAAACGCTTCTCGTTCCCATTCTTTTTTCGGTTGTTTGGTAGGATGCACTGCCCGAACTCTTCCAATTTGAAATGGATGTGCCTTCACCCGTTTCAAAGCTAAAGTTGGGGACGGCCGCATATAGTGGTCCTCTCTCTGAGGAGCTATCCGTCAAATTTCCGAATTTATCGTATTTAAATGAATCCTTGAAACCTTCTGTATCAACAGTCCATAACCGGTTTCCCTTTGCATCATATTCATGACTGGTGACCCGGCCCAAGGCATCTATTTCTTTCGTCAATAAACTTGTGCCTGGTTTATATTCATATTTCGTTACTGGAGTCGTGCTATTGCCTTCGATGTCTTTTGTAGTGGGTTCGGTTTTCGTTAAAATATTTCCACGTTCATCGTACGTAAAGGACGTTTTATTTCCTTTGCCATCAAAGGAATCTTTGATTTTGTTTTGATCATACACATTCCTGCTCGTTACCTTTAAGCCATCAGGGTCATCAATCGTTTTAAGCAAATTTCCTTTTTCATTCGTTTCATATTCAGAAGTGGTGATCTTGTATTTACCAGATGTCGAAACTCTTGTTGTTCTTTTCAGTAAATCATAAACAAACACTTCTTTCACGGTGGACGGATCATTTTTCTTATTTGCCTTGGCGTTATAAGAGGTGAATTGCCGTTCCGTACTAACGAGCCGATGACCATTATAATCGTAGGAAGTGGCGTTTTTATTTGGATTGATATATTTATTTAACTGGCCGATTCCGTCATATTCATAATTTAATAACCGAACTGATTTTTTGTCTTTATCCTGGTATTCAACCTTTGTGAGTGCTTGATTTTCATAGATGTATTTGGTGGTTGCTCCCGTGCTATCCGTAATTGCGCTTAACAGTGCATCCGTATAAGTAAAGGTTGTACTTCTCCCTGTAGAATCAACGATTTCTTTAATGTTATTCCCATCATAAGAAATGGAATTCTTGTTACCATTTTTATCTCCGATTGATAGAAGTTGACCCTTGTCATTAAAGGTTTGAACGATCTCTGCTTCAACTAAATCGGTTAACGTGTAATCCCCGCCACTGGTTTTGACCAATTCCCGATAAACTCCGTGAGGGGAACTATACGTGCCATTTACATTCTTTTTAAAGCTGTGCCTTGACCCATCTTCGTCAATTAGGCGGATGTCCCCATTCGGCTCTTGAATGAGAGACATATGAACATTGAGTCTCCATCCTTTGCCTAGTGATGTTTGCTGGTCATCTTGACTATTATATGAACGGATTATCGTTGCATCCAGCCCTCGTCCTTTTACAGAACTATCTGTATAAGACAAATGTAGATTCCCATTGGCAAGATTCGTCTTGCTTTCTCCATATCCGGTTTCCGTGCTCGTATAAGCCCAAAAATCTTCTATTCCAAGCATCGATTGTAATGGATCGACCCATACTTTTTTAGTGGCGATCGATGTATTGCTCGCTTTGTCACGCACATTCAACTGAATTGTGTAAAGGCCCGCTTCCAAGCCAGTTACATCCCATTTGCCTAAAACCCCATCTTTTATATCATCATATTTCTTGGTGATTTCAGTCCATGCTTGAGGAGACTCTCCTTTTCCGTAACTGAGCACGTACTCGTCCATATCATCATTATCTGTAGCCGAACCATGGATTTCCGTGATTCCGTTTAGATAATCCAATGTAGCGGGAAAGGTTAATTTCGCCGTTGGTAAAGTTGCATCTAGCAGGATTTTTTCAGAATAAGTTTTTGATTCATTACCTGAACCATCCTTGAACATGACCGATACGGTTTTTTCTCCATTGCCTCCTGATAAGGTCCAAGGTTTCGTTTTCGCTTGTTTTTCATAGGCAGTCCAGTTTGCTTGTTCATTCCGGAACCTTTGGGATATGTCACTATCGCTATTATCGGAGGATGCTAGAGTTAATGTCACGTTAGGCGTATTCGTTACCTTTGCGCCGTGATTAATGACGATTTCCCCTGCAGGGGGAGTGGTATCAACGACTTTGACTTTTTGGGATATTTGATCACCGAACATTCCCGTTTTCAACTTCAGCATTTGCCATTGACTGCTATAGTCCCCGGTTTTTTTACCGCCGTTAAGCTTCACGTTAAATGTCTTTGTTTTGGAAGTGCTGATTGATTCTGAACTTGTCAGCGTTAACCTGGCGTTATTGGAAAATGGATCATTCGTTGCCGTTGATCCGAGCATGAAGCCTTCGGAATTGGTCCATGTCTCGATTCCTTCATTTTTCACCGTTATCGCTACATTGTAATCACCGCTGGCTTCCATTTGCGGAGGAATCGTGTAACTGACGATGGACGCATCCAGTTGCTTTCGCGCTATACCGGACGATGAATCTGAATTGATATAGTTTCCTTGATTATCGACTGCACGAACATACATATGGTATGTGGTACGGGCAACCGCTTTTGGCAAAGTGAAAGAGTTTTGCGTCACTAATGTGCCATTGACGACATCGGTTTTCCCGGCAGCTGTCCCGACGTATACCTGATATCCCTTCAGGCCGGAATTGGAATCCGTCGAGGCCGACCAGGTGAATTTGAAATTTGAATCTAAATGACTTGAAATTGTTGGTTTACCAGGTTTGGTTGGTGCAGTTTGATCGGCAATCGTTGGGGTAAATTGTGCGGATTGTGCACTATCCCCATATTTATTGTATGCCTTGATTCGGAAATAGTAATTTTTTTTATCTTGGTACGTTCCTTTCGAATTCTTATAAACCGGCCTAGGGTCATCCGCTAGTTCAGTTCCCGTTCCATTCAAGCGCAAATTGTAATTCCCAGCTGAGATTTGTGCAGCCGTTGGCCAAATTTTCTTCCCTTTTGTTGACCAGGATGTCACATTTCCTACATTAATTTCTTCGTAGTTTTTACCATTAAAAACGAGGACTTTATATCCTGTAGCTCCTGGGACAGGTGTCCAGTTTACGTTTACGTAGCCTGTACCTGAATTCACCCCGTTTCCGACGGCTGATCCTGTAGGTGCGCTTGGCACACCTGAATAGGTGACAGAAAGATAGGGCTGTTTGGAGGAATAATCGGAAGAGTAAAACTTTCGATATGTTCCAAGAGTGCCTTCGGAAGATGATTTTAACACGACCCCATGATTTGGAACTTTACCTTTATACCACTGATCTACAAGATCTGTAAGGTTAAAGTTATACCAGCCATTATTTCCATTGACTGCGGTACTTCCATATGTTTTTGTCGTATCGATGGAGGGCTGTTTATTCCACGTTACTCCCGTGGATGACCAGCTTGAGGTCACGCGTTGCGCGTATACATTTGTATTGATCGGAGTTGTTGGTTGACTGAATTTATAACCTTTTAATTCGGCGCTTACCAATAATCCTCCACCCATGTTCGGTAAAGAGTTGGTGAAGTCTATATAAGATCTTGTCGTACCAGTTGAATCGGTATATCCAGTTCGTAATTCGGTACTGTTATAATAATTGATTGTCGGGAACTTCTTCATGACATACGTATCTTTTGTATTGGAAGCAGCTCCGCCAATATTTACGGTTGGATCAACAATGATGGGGAAAACACGAGCAGGATCTTCCACGAATTTCTCATCGATTTCCATTTGAATGAATTGCTTATCACCTTCATTGATAACTGAATATTCTATATTTTCGGAGTATTCACCTTCAGCATCTTCCATGAAGGGCGGAAGCATTTCCCATATTACCTTGTTATCCTTGTTAAGGAATTCAATATATCTATCTACCTTTCTTGCTTTAAGTGTGCCATGAACTGAATACTTAAAACTGGTTGCACTTTTTTTACTATGTAAAATAATGTCCTCTTTTATTCCGTTTGGCAGCATTGTGTAATGTATATCGGTGTCCTGATAGACATCTTTATAGATGGCTTTCCCGTCTTTCCTGCTTGCATTTGCCAAATTCGGACCAACCAATCCAAAACCTAGTTTTTCTTTTCCGAATTTAAGTGACACCATTTGTTTCTTTTTAGTAGAGGTGGATAATTTGGCAGAAAACTTATTGTTTCCATTTTTATATTTATAATCCTTTTTGTCTGCTTCTTCATTGATTTCTAATTCATTCTCTATCGGCTTCCACTCTTTTTTTGAATCAGAATAATGGACTGGCCCGTTGTATACCTCTGTGGAATAGCTCAAATCACTATTTAGAAAAGTTTTTTCATCCACTTTTCTTTTTTCTCTAATTTCACTGACCTTTTCCGTGTATTTATGCTCTTCAGCTTTTTTTTTGACAGATTTAGATTTTTCGCCTGTATTTTCTGTTGCTTCCACAGGTTCCGAATGTGATGACATATCTCCATGTGCATACACATTTGCCGGCACCAATGGAATTAATAAGCTGAAAATAATGATAACATTCAATATCTTTTTGGATAATGCGTTTTTTCTGTTCATTTCGACTCCCCTTGTACTTTTTATATCATTCTTTTTACCCACTTACCTCCTTTAATTTCCTGTTTTGGCATCAATAAGCACTACTTTTATATTATTAATATACTTTATCTAAGTTGTCAAATAGGTTTTATGTCATTAATTTAAATCTATAATTACATCAAACCTCATTTATCAATGGTCCTTTATGTCTTTTTATGGGTCGACGCTCTTTTAGTTATTGGCAGAAGATATTTTGTTCAAGGGGAGAAGTAAATATTATTTCGAAAGCAAAACTAGGTGTTGTAAATTTGGTAAAATGATTGGCCCAAGACATACGTCAACAACATAAAAAAACTGGCACAAGTGGCCAGCCAATCCTTCTTATTTATGAAAAAATCCATTAAACCGTGTGTTGATATAGATGCCGATATTCACTGCATAACAGGGAATATACCATCGCATCGTGTGACTCGTGATGAAGAAATACATAGCTTCGCAGGCTGCCTTCCTCTTTAAATCCAAACTTCTTCAAGAGGTTTGCCGAGGCAAAATTATCTTTGAAGGTTAATGCAGCGATCCGGACCAGTTTCAATTCTTCGAATGAATAGCGTAATACTTCATTGACAGCTTCGGACGTATACTGTTTCCTCCAATAATCAGGGTGTATTTCATATCCTATTTCTGCGCGTTTGTTGGCCAGGCTCAATTGATTGATTCCAACAGTACCGATCAATTTGCCCGTATCCTTCAAGACCACTCCCCAGCGTATTCCCCGTTTGTTGATGAATGCACTTTTGAATGCATTAATCAGGCGGCGGGCATCTTCAACGTGAGATAAGCTTTCTATCCCCCCATTTTTAGTCACCTCATCTCTTGAGAGGATGTCAAACAGACTTTCCGTATGCTGGTGACCCATTTCAATCAATCTCAGCCGTTTCGTTTCCAATTCCTTAAACCACATCGAAGGATCCCTCCGTATATTGTGCTGTCTACTTAATTCTACTCATCGGGAGGAAATTCCTGTTTTAATGGGAGACCCTTTTCGGTATATTCCTTTCCTTAAGGTATAAATCCGAATCTGGATGCACACCTTTCGTGAGCAAATCCCTGATGATTTGTGAAAGGATGACACTGTATACCGTCCCGTTTCCGCCGTACCCCAATAAGAAATAGCAATTCGGGTGGTCAGGATATATCCCGATTGTCGGCAAGCCATCATGGGTCTCGCCAAAAAAAGCACCCCAAGCATAATCGGCCGTAATCTCATTTTGTAATTCAGGGAATAAGGAGACGAGCTCTTTCAATAATTCATCTCGTTTGTTTATGAGCATGGAATTCCGTTTCTCGATAAAACCAGTGGATTCGTCCAGTCCTCCAATGATGATTCGATTGTCAGCCGTTTTCCTCGCATATAGATAAGGCCTTGCCGTTTCCCAAATCATCATATCCTCATGCCATTTTGCATGATCAGCAATCGGATTGGTCGCGATGGCGTATGAACTTAGAATCACTGCATTTTTATCCCTTACCTCTTCTTGTGCCTCATATCCTGTGGCGAAGATGACCTTTTGTGCACGGATCGTATGTCCATTTTCAGTAAATAACACGGTTTGATCTTCCTTTAATACCTTTCCGTTTATTTTTGTATTGGAATAGACACGTACGCCTTTATGAAAAGCATTTTCAATCAATAAATGCGCATGTTTATAAGGGTTGATTTCCGCATCATTGCCCGTAACGAGTGCAGCGGCTTTTGAAAATGAGAATTTTTCCTTAATCTCTTTTTCAGTATAATATTCCACGGGGAAATTACGGGATTTCAGATTTTCATATTCTTCCTTCAGCATCGAAACATCGTCAGGGCTTGATGCGTAATACAGGCTTTTCCTGATTTTAAAATCCGGATTTTCTTCAAGAGTTGGGACAACCTCTTTCTCAAGCGTTCGGATCGCATCCAAACAAAGCTGAACATGACGCGTACCAGCTTCTTCACCGAAGCTATGGATGAACGAAGTCAATGTTTTATCATTTGAATACTGAAGAAGTCCAGTATTCGCAATCGTGCTGCCTTCACTAATGTCACGTTTATCGATCAGGACGACGTTCAGACCCGTCTCCGCTAAAAAATGGGCACAATGCGCCCCCGATGAGCCGCTCCCAACGATACATACATCACATGTAAGATCTTCCTCTAAGATTGGATATTTCCTAGCTTTAAATGTATCCTTCCAAAATACTTTCCCTGCCTTCAAATCCATATAAACTCCACCTTTGTACCAATTATTTCTATCATGATCGTCTTAGTTCCATATAGCTAGTTCCCGATTTTCATATGCTTCTTATTTACCCTGAACGATGTGGCTGGCAAACATAAAAATGATTCTTTTTCTACATGGAATTAATCTCCTTTTCTAAAAAAAAAGCACTATGAACAACATTCACCATTTTCCTTTCAGGTTATATGGGCCCTATTTTACTTGGTATGATTCGTTACCTTTTTCCCATTCTTCAAATGAAAAAGAAGAATCTAGTTTTACAGGGAAGAAGTTTTGTAGGATACTAGATTTTCAATCCAGATATTATCCTAGGAGGAAACAAAATGAAGAAAACGATTTTTATGACGGCTCTATCCCTTTCCCTGCTTTCTCCGACGGCAGCTTTAGGCGCCAACACTCACGAAGTGGTACAGGGAGATACTTTATCTAAAATTGCCGCAGAATATGAAGTGAGCATTTCCGATATTCTTAAAACAAACCCAGCCATTTCTGATTCCAATCGAATTATAGTCGGTCAAACAATCGATCTACCAAACGTCCAACAAACTGCAAAACAACAGAATGATCAGACGGTAGAACAACAGATTCTTCGTTTAGTTAATGAAGAGCGTTCCAAAGCTGGACTGCCGAACGTCGAAATGGATACTTCCCTTTCCAAGACTGCAACTTTGAAATCCGAAGATATGCGCGATCATGATTATTTCAATCACACAAGCCCTACATATGGCTCTCCTTTCGATATGATGAAAGCGTTTGGCATTACCTACAAATACGCGGGTGAAAATATCGCAGCCGGTCAGCCAAGCAGCGAATCCGTGATGAAATCTTGGATGAACAGTCCCGGACATAAGGCCAATATTCTGAATAAGAACTATACCCATATTGGAATCGGACATGCAACAGGAGGAAAATACAGCCACTATTGGACACAGCAATTCATCGGTAAATAAGATACTGAAATAGGAGCGGCAAATGGCCGCTTCTTTTTTATTGTGAACATTTCCTCCAAGCATACATTCATTTAATGGCCGCTTTGGTTATATCCGACTATCCTTCCGATAAATGTTACTGACAAAAATAATATTATGTTAAAATATTAATCAAAATATAGGTACAAAGAGGCTATTGGGAAATGGAAATAGAGGTTGGCTCTGTCATCTACGAATTAAGAATCGAACAAAACCTTACAAGAAAAGAACGATCAAAGGATATATGTGAACCTGATGCTTTGTTAGATTATGAAAGAAGCATTTCTTCTCCGACGAAAGAGGAGCTGGCACTGCTTATAGTGGACCTGCCATATTTCTTCATGACCAAAAATGAGCCTATTTATAATTACGTAAAAATCATTAAGCTTTTGGTAAACATGTATAAGCGGCTACGTAATTACGAAACCATTTATGAAATCGTCGAGAAGGAAATGGAAAACCGCTCCGGAAAAATCGATTTCATTTTATCAGTTTTTAAAGTGGCACGAGGGGATTTCCTTTTTTCATTTGTACAAGGACAAACAAAAGGAGATAGAGCTATTGAATGAGGCGCTTCAAATTACGATGGGAAATCGAGGTGCTGAATAGTATCGGAATCATCCATTATAATGCCCCACACTTTCAATAGCTAACACTTGTCCGCTATAATAGGTTCAAAGAAATCCAATTGGAGGAAAGAAAATTGTCTAATAGATTAGGTTTAGTGCTTGATGTAGAAACAACCGGTTTGCGTCCCTCTTCCGATGAAATGATTGAGCTTGCCCTTATATTGTTTACTTATAATAGTGAAACCGGTGAAATCATTAAACACATTGATCAGGAATCATTTTTAAGGGAACCGCTTAGCCTGCAAGCTAGGATGAATTATGATCAAGCATTCCGGATTCATGGCATCCCTTTCAGCTCAGTGGAAGGAAAAAGCTTTCACGATGAAAAAATTATCTCCTTCATCGCTCGTGCCGATGATATTTTCGCGCATAATGCTTCATTCGATAGAAGTTTTCTTTACCAACTGTACCCCGAAGTCAATGATCAAAAATGGTTCTGCACAATGCGGAATGTACCTTGGAAGCAATACGGCTTCGAAAATAGTAAACTGTTAACCTTGCTGCAGGCACATAGAATCACCAACTTCCAAACCCACCGAGCTCTGGATGACATAACCTACCTAATGGAGCTTTTGAGAAAACGGGGCCCTGCCGGTCATCCATATTTGAAAGACGTGATTGCTAAAAATCCGATGAAGAAATACACACCTGCTTCCCTAAAATCACGGGTATAGATGTTCAATCCGTTACACACACTTGATAAAGCCAGCAAGAACTTACATACAAAGGTTCACAAACATCTGGAAACATTTAAGTTGGTACCGATAAAATGTGGCGTCCCATCTCGGACGCCGCATTTTCCTTTGTTCGTTCAGCTTTTACACAGTATCAGAGAAACAGTCCTTCATCACCTTGATAGGCTTTTTCCCCCAGTGTTCACAAGCACCATTTTATTTCTCGTGTTTCAATCTCCAATATTTCCAAAGGTATAATGTGTGTTGAAACCATGGGACTCTGCGAAAACCATTACTTGGAGTGGAAAAAAGCGCCCAACCCCCTAGTTTCGGACAATGGGGGTACTTAGTTTTCAAAGGTTCGATACTGGGAAATACGGTCTAAGGGAAAATCCAGCAGGCGCAATGAAACAAAATCCCCCAACACGGTGGGCAATCTAAACGTATCTTTCGTTTTCACGCAGAGTGGAATGGAAAAGAAGGCGGCGAGACTCCTGCGGGAAATGCGGTTATGGGGAGACACCACAAGCGCAAGCGCCGAGGCGGCTCCCCGACCGCCCGCGGAAAGCGAGCGCCTGCAGTGTAATGAAACAGTTCATGTACAACTATTAAAATCAAAAAACTGCAGACAAACTCCCTTATTATCGGAATTCATCTACAGTATGCTGTACCCCATCCTGGGGCCGTTTTTTTGTTATTCGATTGTCTCTTCCTTATTATCAGCCTTTGCGTTCAACTTTTTGAACCGATACATGAAGTAAAGAAGAGATAAGACTAACGCGACTACGAGAAATATCGCCAAGATACCTAGATTATGCCACATGAAGCTATAATCTCCTGTTGAAATGACTGCCCGAAATGCATTAATCGAATAAGTCATTGGTAAAAATGGTGTAAAACCTTGCAGGAACCCTGGAACCAATTCATTGGGGAAGGTTCCGCCGCTGCTTGTCAATTGAAGAATCAAAATTAACAATGCGATAAATCGACCTGGGTTATCCAAGGCTGAACCCAGGAACTGAATGATCGCCATGAATGTACAGCTCGCAAGGATACTTACTGCAAAAAATAGCGGTAAGCTCGTAACATCAATTCCCAGTCCTAAAATCAGAATCGAATCGACCAATATGGCCTGACAAATTCCTATAAGGGCCATGACGCTATACTTACTGATGAACCAGCTGAATCCATTTGCAGGCTTAACGGCGGGCTCCCTTAACTTGAATATGATCGTCAGGACGATCGCCCCAATGAATAAGCTCAAGGAAATGAGATAGGGTGCAAAGCTGGTTCCGTAGTTTGGTACATTATTGATTGGCAGTTTATCCACTTTAACTGGACTTGCAAACATGTCATAAATATCATCATTGGATTTTATTTTGCCAGCTTCATCTGCGCCATCCTTCAATTCATCATGCAATTCTTCCGAGCCATCGGATAGCTTGGCAATGCCATCTTGCAGCTTGATCGCTCCGTTTGCCAAATCCCCCATTCCCATTGTCAAGCTCGATGAGCCTTCTTTGAGCTTATCAGTTCCGGCAATTAAACTTTTGGAACCTTCGGAAAGTTGAGAGGTACCACTCGATAACTGCTTGGAGCCATCTTCGAGCTGATCAAGCCCGTTAACCAAGTTATTGCTGCCATCGGTTAATTGTCCAAGGCCGTTTTGGGCTTCGTCGATACTATCGCCAAATGTTGTCAAGCCTGATACCAATTGACCTTGACCATCTTTAAGCTCATTCGCACCACTGGCAAGTTTATCTTGAGCTTGCTTCAATTGATTGAAACCACCGCTTAGTGAACCTGCACCTTCACCTAATCGAGTTGCTCCGTCGTTTAAATTGTTGCCGCCCTTAGCCATTTCTAAAGCACTCGCCGAAAGCTTTCCAACCCCCTCGGAGACTCCCTTACTGCCTTCACTGATGCGGGAGAGTGAGGCAATCACACCATCCAATCGTGCTTTCTCGGCGGGATCTTCCGTTATTTCGGATTGTTGCTTCAATCCGGAAATAACTTCTTCCAAACCGGCTGAAACTTCAGCAGCCCCAGCTTTCGCATCACCTGTAGCTGCACTCCATTCGGATAAGGAGCCTGAAAGCTGGCTAGCACCGGCAGCGACACCATTTGCTCCCTCAGTCAAAGCTGGAAGCTTTTCTTCGATCTGATTGAAACCAGCTATTGACTGCTGCAAGCCGTTGGCCAATTCACCGGATCCTGCTTTGGATTTTTTGGCACCTTGTAAAAGCTGGGATTGCCCGTCTTTCATTTGACCTACACCAGAGCTAAACTGTTGCAACCCCTGATTCAGCTCTTTGGACCCTGCCGCTGCTGAACCGATTCCGCTTGAAAAGGTTAATGATTTTTCGGCCAATTTCTCGAGATTATCATGGATTTCGACTGAACCTGAATGAACCGATTCAATTCCGTCTTCCACCTTTTTGGACCCTGCTTTAGCAGAGTTAATTCCTTCACCAAGTTCACTTGATCCGTTTTTGACGGAATCCGTTCCGTCTTTTAACTTTCCTGCACCATCACTGGCACTTTTAAGTCCGTCAGCAACTTCGTTTAAATTGTCAAACATGGATTCCGCGTACGTTTTCGTTACAGCTGATGATACTTCCCCTTTGATTCTTTCAGTAGCAGCATCTCCAATTTTCGTAGATATATAGTTAAATCCTTCGTTAGACGTGTAAATTAAATCGAGTTTTTCCGGATTATCATCTTGCAAAGTCGTTGCATTTTTGGAAAAGTTTTTCGGTATTTCTATTTTCATGTAATAATCTTGGTTTTCAAGACCTTCATTCGCTTCTTTTTGACTGACGAAGTGCCAATCAAAGTCCTTTTTCTCTTTTAACTCTTTCACTAAATCTTTTCCTATTGTAAGTTCCGTTTCATTGAACTCGGCTCCCTCATCCATATTGACGATGGCAACCGGTAATTTGTCCACCTTCCCATATGGATCCCAAAACGCCCAAAGGAACGTCCCGCTGTATAGTAAGGGAATCAATATGATCCCTATAATGGAAATGAGTATCATAGGATGTTTTATAATCGCTGAAAATTCACCCTTTAAAGATTTAAGCACACTTACCAAGTCCTTCCTTCACGGCAATATTACCGCTCATATATTGAATTTCAGTATGGATTGGTTTCTTTTCATCTGAAATATATCGTTCTATTCATTCTGTTCCGCCTGACCTAATAATTAATGACCAATTCGTTCAATTGGTCATTTCTACGATTGACTATAACATTTATCCAACATTTTATCAATGTTTTTCATCCTATTTTTTCTATTTCAAGACCTATTCTTGCAGCTGCTCCTCAAGGATGGCTGGAACAACGGTAACAGAAAAAAGGCATCCATGACCGGATCGCCTTTTTTCTATCATAAAATTATTTCCAAATAAAATAATGAAGCGCTTTCAAATCATTTGGAGGTGATGCCTCTCAATTTCTCCGCCTGCCTCGTCAATTTCCCTAGAGAATCGTGATACTCTTTTTCCAGTTGCTTTATGATGCCGGCAGCAGTATCGATTTTTTTTATCGCTCCAACGCCATGTCCTGCCGACCAGATGTCACGCCACGCCTTTGACTCTGATGTCTTGGACATGCTGTCAAAATCCACCTTCTCTTTTTTGGCCAACTGTTCGGGGTCCATGCCTTCCTTTCTGATGCTCGGCTTCAGCATATTGCAATTAACGCCTGAAAATGCATCAGTCAAAATGATATCATCATGATCCGAATCGACAAGCATTTCACGATACTCATCATTTGCCCTGCTCTCCTTCGCTACAATAAAACGCGTGCCCATATAAGCAAGATCTGCTCCAGCAGCTTGAGCGGCCAGGATACTGTGACCGGTGCTTATCGAGCCGGCTAGGAGTATGATGCCATCCCAGAAGGTCCTGACGCTGTCCACGAATGCAAAGCTATTAATATCACCTGCATGGCCGCCAGCTCCTGCAGCTACCAGGATCAAACCATCCACTCCGGAATCGGCAGCTTTTTTGGCGAATTCCACACTGCTGACATCCGAAAAGACTAGCCCGCCATAGCTGTGTACGACGTCCACCACATGCTTAGGAGAACCTAAGGATGTAATGATGATTGGAGGTTGATGTTTTTTGACCAGTTCCAACTCTTCTTCCAGTCGGCTATATGTACGATGGACCACCATATTCATTGCCCATGGTGCAACCTTGCTGTCCGGATCTTTATCCCTTGCAGCCTCCAATGTGTCGCTTATATCGCCCATCCATTGGTCAAGCACTTCTATCGGGCGTGCATTCGGCGCTGGAAAAGAGCCAATCACACCATTCAAGCAACATTCTTTTACTAGCTCAGGACCTGATATCAAGAACATAGGTGCTGAGATGACTGGCAGAGTTAATTGATTCCACCACTGTTCAGGCAAAGTTCTACTCATTTACGAAACCTCCCACTATTAATATATTACCAAAATATAACTTAACAAGATTATCATACTTCTAAAATGCGGAATTTTCAAGAAATTAATTACGAAGCCCTTAACCAATATGGAATGAAAAAGATTTCAATAAAAAAACCGTATATGGAGAACGCTCCATACACGGTTTCAATTTAATTGGTAAGGACCCATTTACGAATCGCCTTCGCAACCCCATCTTCTTCATTCGTTGCTGTGACCCAATCTGCCTTTTCCTTCACTTTAGCTTGTGCATTTCCCATCGCGACTCCCAGCTTCGCCTCAGAAATCATCGCTAGGTCATTAAGGCTGTCTCCTACTGCCATTACCTGATCCATCGTGATATTAAGCAATGAGCAGACAAGTGTTATCGCTTTCGCTTTATTTACGCCCATGGCATTCACTTCAATATTAGTGGGACTTGAATTGCTGATTTCCAGGTTGCCCCTTGAAACCAATTCATCCATGATGATTTGGCGGGTTGCCTCATCTTCTGTATCGAATCCGAATTTAAGCCATTCGGAATCGTAGATTTTTTCAGGCATTTCGGCTCTGTATACATGATCGCAGCTTATGGCCCAAAAATGCGTGTCATGCTTTTGGCTTAATTCCCACATCCATTGAATGGACTCGGTATCCACGATATTTCTTTCGACCAATTTTCCTTGATTATCGAAAATCTCGCTTCCATTTACCGTAATGAGATAGGATCTGAGTGCCATTGACTTTGCAAAATCACTGCAGGTCGCATAAGATCTTCCTGTGCTCAATACTACAAACACACCTTGTTCTTCTGCTTCTTTGATCGCTTTCCTATTTTCTTCGGAAATCTCCCCAGCTTGATTCAGGAGCGTTCCATCCATGTCTAACGCGACCAGCTTAATTTCTGGTTTCATCATTTTCTTCACCCTTTCGTAAATCTTCCCTATGTACTTCATACCATGATAGCTTATTTTTTGTTAATAAGGAAAGAACGTGAGCAATTGAACAGTTCCTTGTGAGCAAGATTAAGCCCTTCTCCTTGCAGCAAAATAAACAAACTAGTTAATTTGCTGCGGGAGCGTTTAAATCAGCATCATTTGAAAAGGAGGCCATGAAATAATCATGACCTTAGTCAATTGCGCTTTACCTACAAGTAGAGGTCAGTATAAATCATTACTGCTTTTCTTTTTCTATTTCATCCAATTCTTTTTTGATTTGTCCTTCCCATTTAGGAACCCCGTCATTTTCGTCGAACTCTATAATGACATCCGTCACTCCCCGCTCCTTGAATATTTCATCAAACAGGCGATCTTTAATGTCATCCGCTTCCGCAATTGAAATATGGGGATCGAGCTCCACTTCCAATTCAACGTGAAAGTCTTCACCTTCTTTTAATACCGCAAGTTTCTGAATGTCTCTGACATCCGGATCACTCATGACCATGCTACCGATTTTTTGCCGCATTTCTATATCCGCTTCCCCAAGAGCGCCTGCTGCATTGTCAAGGAAAACCCGGCCAACCACATAAAACATGCCAAGACCAATCATGACCGAAGCGACACCTTCCGCTTGAATGAAAGGGGTGAAGTTCGCTAACAGAATCGCAAGAATCGCAAGAAGCCCGCCTCCAGTTGCGACCATATCTTCCATGAATACTAATTTCGTCGCTGGTTTTGCCCGTTTCAAACCAGCAAAGCTTTTAAAGATGATGGCTGTTCCTGTTGCTTCAATCCCAGTCTCATGCACGACTTCCTTCATCGCTTTAAATAAAACATATGATTCCAACACGACCGCCAAGGATAAAACGGACAAGTTAATGATGAGTCCAGTTGAGTGTACAGGGTGCAAAATGTGATGGAACCCTTCTTTGATCGTTTCATAGGACATGATCCCGACAACAAGTACTGCACCTAAAAGCACGAGGTTGACCAAACGTCCGAATCCATCCGGAAATCGATCTGTTGGTGATTTTTTACTTAATGCTGAACCGATGAATACGAAAAACTGGTTCGCGGCATCTCCCAACGTATGTAATGTTTCTGCAAACATAGCGACATTCCCTGTCATGATATAAGCGATTCCCTTTAAGATGGCAATGATGCTATTCACGCAGGCAGCAGTGAATGCCGATTTGTTGCCTTGCTTTAATAATTGGAACAATTCCTTCAATAAGAGTCCCCCCAGTTCTATTTATAAATCCATTATCATAATGTATTATCCCCAACACTGGCTTGGCTGAAACCACAAAAGGGAAAAACGACGTTCTATGCAATTGATGCCTTGTAATGTGAGAAGGAATAAGCTTGGATGCTTGGACACCTTCATCCTTAACTGCGAAACAAAAAAGGCAGTAAGCGATATGCCTACTCCCGAACATGCAAGAATCAGCTTTTTATTTCAAGCTTCCACCCGTTTTACCAGCTTTGATGGATTATTGACTTTATATCGAATTTCCTTATTATATTTCTTGTCGACGACTTTACCATCAAATTCAATTTGGTCGCCTTCTTCTAGCTCAGCTTTTTTCAATGTCTTGCTATAACCGCACCAAGCATCGCCGATTGCTAGTTCCGGTTCTGTTGTAACTTTAACTTCCGACAGCAGGATGACTTCGTCTTCTTCACCCGTAAAATGGTTCATCTTCGCCGTGAATTCCTTGATTATTGCAGTAAAGTGCACTTTTTCAGCTGGTAAATCCAATTTGGGTTTTGCAGTTGCCTTTTTGCTTTTTGTTTTTTCCTTTTTTGGATGATCCTCACTTAAAGGCTTGGAAGGTTTCGTCATGGACGCTTCCTTTTCCGTTTTCGTTTCACTTGAAATTGAGGTTACGTCGGAAACAGGTCCACTCAACAACTCTTTCCCAAAATTAGCACTTTGCATTTCTTTTAAATAGGAAGGATTAATGCAGCTCAGCATCCCATTTTCAAATTCAACGATAACCGTATCAAGGCCGTTCCCATATTGTTCGTACCCTGCCAATTTCACCTTCCCTTGATAGCTCCCGCTTTTATATAGCAGTTCCCTTTTTACCGATCGTGCAGTGAATAATTTCCATTCCAATCCTTTAGAGATATAGTCCTCATCATCTACAAATGAGATAAACTCGCCTTTCGGGGCAATATAATGAACCAATTCTTCAGCTGGAGTATCAGCCACAGTCACCACTCCTAATCTTATGTATATGATTATATTTTAGCAAAGGATCTCCAAGATGCAAATGAATCAAGATCATATGTTAAACTTGCATGACGTGATGGCTCTCCCGAACTCTAAGTGCCTGTAGTGAGATGGATACACTCCCTTCTATGTGGCCAATTTTTTTACCACTAAAAAAGCAACGAGCCAAATTTCCCACTCAAAATTTCAGGCAATCAGAATCCCTTATGTTCAAACGAGCGGAATGAAACGAAAGGCACGAGACTACCATGAAAAATATTATAAAATAAGAAGGGGACCCATCTTCATAAAAATCAACAAAGAGCTGCCCAATATATCGACTTTCCGACTATTGGACACCCCGTGTTCATTGAATATTCAATCTTCTATTGCCGAAATGGTGCATCACGCTGTATGGTCTATTGAATCTTTTTCAGTTGTTCACGTGGCTCAGCAATGGTGACCGCTTTCTTATGATAAAACAGAAAGTATGATCCGATAACGAGAACGGCGAGAAGGGTCGTGAGAAAGAATTGCAGCCTCATGGAATCAATGAAGGCTTGCGCAACGAATATGATAAACAAGATAGCAATGGTAGCATAGGTTAAGTAGGGGAAAAGCCACATTTTCACTTTGAGTGTTCCTGGGTTTTCTTTTTCCGTCTTATTCCGTAAATACAGATGGGAAAAAGCGATAAAGATATACATGATCATGGTCACTCCGCCCGAGCTATTTGCGAGAAAGGCAAACAATTTATCAGGGGAGACAAATTTAAAAGTGGTGCACACATATGCAAAGAATACGCTGGCCATCAACGCCCAGATAGGAATTCCCCGCTTATTCACCCGAGAAAGGATTTTGGGTGCATCTCCTTTTTTTGATAAGGAGTACAACATACGTGAGCTTGTGTATAGTCCAGAATTCAAAACGGAAAGCAACGATATGAAAATAACGACATTCATGACTTGACCAGCGGCAGGAAGGCCTGCCATATCAAATACGCTGGCATATGGTGTTTTCAATAACTCTTCCGCTCCTTGAGGAATAACGATTACCAATACAGCCACTGAGCCGACGAAGAAAAGGAGCAGACGCCATACAACTGCATTTATCGCCCTCATGATATTTTTTTCCGGGTTTTCCGATTCTCCTGCGGCAATGGCCGCCACCTCACTACCCGATAATGAGAAAGTAATGAATATGACACTTAGAAGAACAGGGAGAAAACCATTAGGGAAAAGGCCGCCTTCGCTTGAAATGTTGGAAAGGCCAGGAGAATCGAATCCTGGGACAAACCCGAATATCATGGCTGCACCTAGGAACAAGAAGATAACTATGGCCGTAACTTTCATAAAGGCTAACCAGTATTCAAATTCCCCGTAGGCTTTTACAGAATAAATATTCGTGATCGTCATCAGTATGGGAAAAGATAAACTAGCAGTCCACATGGGGATGGAAGGAACCCACTCATGTATCATGGTACCCAATAATGTCGTCTCAATGGCAATGATGATGACCCAGTTGAACCAGTACAGCCAGCCAATCGTATATCCAGCCCAAGGACCTAATGCTTGATGTGCATAGGTTGAAAAAGACCCACTATCAGGATTGACTACAGCCATTTCACCTAGCATGCGCATAATAAGGACAATCATCAGCCCTGCAATGATATAGGATAAAATGGCGCCTGGACCTGCAGAACCGATGATCGTGCCACTTCCGATAAATAAGCCTGCCCCGATAACTCCGCCAATGGAAATCATGGTCACGTGTCTCGTCTTTAGACCATGCTTCAGTTCATTTGTTTGAAAAGCCACTTTCGTCACCATCCTTTAAACTGTCAGTATTCCTTTTTGTCATCGTGCCTTTTCCTTTGCCGTGGCACCAGCGGAAATCATTCATTCTTTAGCTGATAGGATATGTCCTTTTCCTTCACAGTTTGAAACAAGATCGAGTGAATGGTCGATCAGTAAAATTCATATGTACATTTGGAAAAATTAGAAGGTCTAAGGACCGCTACTTTCCTCCGCAGCGATACGCCGCGCCATTCCCATTATTCTCCTACCCCTCCCCTACATCATTTGGTCAAGCTTAATATATTAAAAAGCAATATCCATGCCAAAAAAAGGTGGGCTATATCGAGGGATATGATGCTATTGGATAAAGCATTAGATTCAATTTTGAATCGGTATAAGAAATCCGAGCTGATGAAATGCAGCGCGATTTTTTTTCATGATAAGCCAAAGAAGATGCCTCGATTCATTGCATGGATATCGGCATCTTCCAATTAATTAAGCTATTTTCCTTTTTTCAAGCCGGGAACTGTGTTTGGTTCCTAACCTATTATGTACACGCAAAAAATCGAATATGTAAAATTTTATCTAATTTATGTATCAACCCAAGTCAAGTTCACTATCCGTCATATGGGAAGTGGATACTGAATGTGGTTAAGTCGTCGTTGGACTGACAATTCATATATCCATCATTGCTCTCGATGATTTTTTTACATACGTATAAACCAATTCCTGTTCCTAACTCTTTAGTGGTGACAAAGGGTTCGAAAATGGTTTCAATCAGTTCACTGGCAATGACAGGCCCATTATTAGAAATACGAATGATTCGTTCATTTTCTTCTATTAAAGAGTGTACCTTCAAAATTCTAGGGTGTTCTTTGTCCTTTAATGCATCAATGGAATTTATAAAGAGATTTAAAAACACTTGCTTCAATCCATCCTTGCTGGCTGTCATGAAGAAGTTCGGATAAATATCTATTTCAACATTAACGCTCGCATCCACAATATTGGCATATGTCAGTTCCTGTATCTCTTCAATTAAATTCATCACGGAAATTTCCTCTCTTTGCTCCTCATTAAAATCAGATTTCGAAGTATGAAGGAATTGAGTTATCCTGAAATTCAACTGATTCAATTCATAGTCAATGATATCCAAATATTTCAATTGTGGATTCTCACGCTTCAGTAATTTATTGAAACCCATAATGGCTGTCAGCGGGTTCCTGAACTCATGTACAAAGCTAGAGGATATTTGCCCAAGCACCGCCAATTTATCTTTATGATTTTCACTGATATAAGACTTTTTTTCCTCGATCAACTCATTCGTAAGATTTGTATACTTCGTTACGGCATGATAACTGAATGTATCAAAGTGTACATTAATGGCATTAATGAATTCCTGCAAATAAGAAATGGGGATATTCGCTCCAAAAATGTTCCTTATGATGATATTTCTCCCTAAATTAATATTATAGAGAAAATCCCCGATATTAATATTTGCTTCAAGGCGCTCTTTTGCAACTTGATGAGCCAACTTTATCAGCATGTCATCAGACAAGTCTCCCCTAAACGCTCGGATGACCAAAGCATACATGCCATATCCATTCTCTTTGATTTTTTCTTTATAGGGATCTATTTCATTGATCTTAATGGTCTCGTTCCATTCAGTTAAAAATATGGTTTGATTTTCTTCCAAGTATTGTATCAGTACTTTTTTATACTGATTATGTTCAGATGACAACTCCATACTATGACCACCACATCCCCTTGCGGAATTTTAGATATTGCATCAATAACATCATTCTATATGAGATTTTGATTTCCTGCACTGCAAAGTTTATTGTATGTGAGACATGGTAACCCTCTCTTTTTCACCCAAGGAAACACGATGAAAAACTCACCTGTTTTTTGAAAAATCAAACAGATTAATAGATAATATAATTATAACAGAATATCCTAATATCTTCTAAAGTGAAACTGCTGGGATTTTAAGTTCCCCCGCTTTTCACTCTCCCTTTCCTATTGCATCCTTATGGATTTTCTCATGGCCAGAACGAGCAAGACTTTAAATCCTGTCCTTCTGGCATTGAACCAAGCACTCTTTCAATTCCAAACTTCATCTAAAGCAGCTCTAAATAGCTGATCCAATTCCTCTGTAGGGTCTTCCGGTTTTATATGCAATGTTTTAGTATAGTTCGTCAACTGACCGATTTCATTTTCTAAAAAATCATTAATGACATCAATTCTAGGTTCAACGTCCAACTCTTCACCATTTATCTTCCTCATCAGCAAAGTTTCAATTTCGGTTTTCAATGGACCCTCTGGAATGATATTGTCCAATAATGCTGGAAACTCGATTGGTGGGATGGTGTTATATTTTTGAATCCAAAGGCATGCCATGACTGGACGAAGCACATAAAAATATTTTTTGATTTTCACTTGTTCATTTTGTAAGTAATCCCTATAATTGCCCTTGGCCATGTTCAAGTAATGATACAAGGCTGCAGTAGGTACAAACACCATGCTACTCATTTCCTTCAACTTATCGGCAATCGAATAAGCTTGATGATATACGATGCCCGAGTTTAACCATTCATGAAGCGGCGGGTTGGATTTTCTGAATAACCGTAGGGCTTTCGTTAACTCCCAACCGCTGATATCCAATAAATCATTAATAGGCAGCTCAATGACATCTCTTTTTTGATCAATGGACAAGTACCACTCTTTTTTATGAATATAAATGAACCTCACATCATAATCACTATCTTTCGATGGAAATTTCCATGCTCGACTTCCCGATTCACAGGCATATAGGATTTTCACATTATAGGTTTCTTCGATTCTCTTTAACTCTTCTATTATTTTTTCTTTCATGCCACTTCCCCTTTTCGATTAATATATCTCACCTAATCTTTCGACATCCTATCCGAAACCCATCGAAAGCCGCTTCAACGATTTCGATAGCCACATCCATAGATGGCGGTTCATTCGTAGCCGCTAGAATTCGGCCTAAATCCACTTTTTTCGGCCTGCAGCCACTTAATTCGGCCTAACCCCAACTTTTTCCGACCTAAATCCACTTTAATTCGACCTAAACCCAACTTTTTCCGACCTAAACCCAATTTAATTCGACCTTGACCCACTTTAATTCGATTTAGACCCACTTTTATCGTAAGAATTGATTCCCATTATATCATTTTAATGCTAATGGGCTTCCATATATAAACAAAGAGGCCATTCATTTGTGAAAGGCCTCTTTGTGGAACATGTTATCCATTCCGTTCGATTTGCATTTTTTCCCTGCTAGCTTTTTCTTTTTCTATTTTTTGCTGCCTGGAGGTTCCAGCGACTAAAATGCCAATGACTACTAATGCTTCAAATCCATATTTAAGGAATGGGTTGGCAAAGTAATCCTGCATGAAGGGTTCAGCGACGATCATCTTGGCAGCAGTCCAGCCAAGTATTCCTGCCCCGATAATGATGATGAACGGGAATCGCTCAATTAGTTTCAGAATCAACGTGCTGCCATACATAACGACTGGAATTGATACAAGCAAGCCAATTACCACTAAAGTGAAGTTACCATGTGATGCACCTGCCACAGCAAGGACATTATCCAGTCCCATCAAAGCATCGGCAATGATGATTGTTTTGATTGCAGCCCACATCGAGTCTGCCGGCTTCAAGTCTGGTTCTTCTTCATCAATAAGTAGCTTGTACGCGATCCATACTAGAAGTAAGCCCCCAATTAAATGAAGCCCGGGAACCTCCAAGATGACGACAACTAGAAGCGTTGCAATGATCCTGATCACAATTGCCCCGACAGCTCCCCATATGATCACCTTTTTTTGCTGATCTTTCGGAAGCTTTCTGGCAGCAAGCCCGATAAGGATGGCATTATCGCCAGCAAGAACCAAATCTATCATAATGATCGCTAAAAGTCCTGAAATAAATTCACCTGTTAAAAAATCCAACACATCTTCCTCCTTTAATACAAAAATAAAGAGACCTCTGCCATAAATGGCAAAGGTCTCGCTAAGCACTAAATGAATTAGGCCAATAAAGCCGGTGGGATTCCCACGTAATGACGACTTTATTTCAGGTTATCCCTGACGCTACTCCCCTTCACGGGAATGAAGAGCAATGGTATAGGTCCTTAAAGAATATACCAATAATATATATCACTAGTTCAGTATACCAAAATTATTAATAAATGAAAGAAAAAAATCAGGAATGATAGACCTGTTTTTTTTCAAATAATTGGCTATCTTACGAAGAGGTCATGAAAATATTCATCACTTCATGCCTACTTTACAAGTTTTAGATGGACGACGCCCCCTCTATCATCTCTTCCAAGTGGTGAGTCAATTCCTTTGCAAGGCCTTTGATTGTGTTCAGGTCCTTCCCCCATAGTTCTTGATTATGCAGGATGGCCTCGATTAATTGTTTAGCCGAAATTTCTTTACGATCGTGGAGACTCCATTGCTTCTGAAAAAATTCGATCACCGGTAAATCGTCTTTAATAATGTACTTCTTACCCTTGAAGCTTTTGCCGATATACTGCCCATTGACTACTTCGCCCTTATAAAAACGCAGCAGACCCGCAAAACCTCTTGTTATCGAAGCCGGCAGCCTTCCATTCCATTCATGGTAGCCTTCCAAGGTAGGAAGGAGGCGCACTTTAAACTTTGACATGCTATTCAAGGAAATGTCTGAAAGGAGATGGTGAACATATGGATTTGCAAATCGCTCCATAACGCTTTCCCCGTATTCGAGCAGTTCATCCTGACTAAAAGGCAAGGAGGGGATTATTTCTTCCTTGATTGCCTGACAGAGCAAATGATGGAAATCCGGATGATCGATGGCTTGTTTCACTTCTTCCATGTCAAATAAAATCCCTAGAGGTGCCATTAATGTATGTAACCCATTTAATACCCTTACCTTCCTCAGCTGATAGGGTGCCAAGTTCTTTACCCAACGTACATTCAAGCCTGATCGCTGCAAAGGAAGGCGGTTATCGAGGTCCGGGTCGCCTTCAATGACCCATAAATGATAAGGTTCAGCAGTGGTCAGCAATGTATCCTTATATCCCCATGAGGAATATAATTCACCCGACTCTTTGACTGGGAAACCTGTTACGATTCGGTCTACAAGCGAGTTAAGGAAGAGGTTATCCCTCTCGACCCAATCCATGAATGTCTTTGGTAAATCCCAATCCGTACAATACTTTAACACACATTGCTTCAACGAATCACCGTTTCTTTCCAAAAGCTCACAAGGAAGCATGATGAGTCCTTTATCCGATGCACCCCCGAAATGAAGAAAACGTTGATATAAAAAAGCGGTAAGTCTTCCTGGAAAAGCTTCGATTGGCTTTCCTTCCACTAAAGGCGTTGGCTGATATTTAAGCCCGGCCTCCGTCGTGTTCGATACTATGAATTCCAATGTAGGGATTTTGGCTAACGCCAAAAACTCCCTCCAGTCTTCATAGGGGTTTATAACCTTTGAAAACACGGAAATGACCTCTGTATGTTCGACCTTTACACCTCGGTGAGACCCACGCAGCATTAAGGTATAACACCCATCCTGCTGCTTCATTTCTTCGATTTTCCCTTTTCCGGAAGGACGGGGCTGTGTAACCGCAATGCTTCCTTTGAAATGACCTTGTTTATTGCATTCGGCTATCATCCAATCGAAGAAACCGCGAAGGAAATTCCCCTCCCCAATCTGCAACACTTTTATCGGATAATCCAACATTTTTGCATGCGTGACAGACTTTGTATCTTGATCTAACCGCTTCTGATCAGCTGAATTCATGTTCACCACAAAACCCCTTTCTTATATGGAAGTGATGATATAGTCCATCTTCCTTTACATTTCGACAATGGCCTTGATCATTTTAGCTTCAGGAGCCAGCCATCCTTCAAACTGATTGATCAGTTCATCCAGCTGTGCACGATGTGTAATGTACATACTTAAATCCAACCGGTTGTTTTTCAGTGTATCCACCACGTCATTAAAATCTTGCCTTGTGGCATTTCGGCTTCCCATCAATGTAAGCTCTTTACTGTGGAAGTCAGGATCGTTAAAGCAAATATCCGATTTCACCAAACCTACATATATTAATCTTCCTCCATGGGCGGGGTACTTGAATGAATTCATCATCGACTTAGCGTTTCCAGTTGCATCGAACACTACGCTTGGCATATCCCCATTCGTCAACTCGGCCAATTTATCCAACGGATTCTCCAAAACGTTCAACGTATGATCCACTTTTGCCCATTTACGGGCAAACGCCAGTCGTTCATCGTTTACGTCCATCACAATCACTTTTGCACCTTTTTCTTTAGCAAATGCCATGACTCCCAAGCCAATCGGGCCTGCACCGATAACCAATGCAAATTCCCCTTCATGTATGGCTGCCCTCCTGACCGCATGAGCCCCAATACTTAGAGGTTCAATCATGGCTGATTGATCAAGCGTGAGCCCCTCGGTTTTCACCAAATGATCGTAAGGAACGGTGATCCATTCACTCATCCCCCCTTCTGCATGTACACCTAACACTTTCATATCCTTGCAGCAATTCGTTTTACCCACACTGCAAGCCATACATTTCCCGCAATTCAGATAAGGGATGATTGCTACTTGGTCCCCGTTCTTCAGTCCTTCCGGGTTTTCCGGTATTTCTTCAATATAGCCGGATAGTTCATGACCAAGTATTCTCGGATAGCTGAAAAAGGGTTGATTTCCTCCGAAGGCATGTATATCCGTACCGCATATTCCTATTCGCCGGATCTGAATCAATGCCTCTTGCTTGTTCGGAACCGGTTTTTCCATCTCGATCATCTTGAATGCATATGGTTTTTCACATACGATACTTTTCATTGGTTAGCACTCCTTTTTGTTTAAAGAATGACTCCTTCTTTAAAAATGCTGATTTCCCTATATCCGGATTTTTCATTATTCGTTTCCCTGGTGCCCGATGAAAGCCCAAGTATGAATTGGAACAAATCTTCTTTTAATTCATCCATCCTTTGTCCTTCAATTAATTGGCCGGCATTGTAATCGATCCAGTGCTTTTTCCTATTTGCCAATTCGGTATTCGTAGCTATCTTGACCGTCGGGACTGGCCCGCCAAATGGCGTGCCTCTTCCAGTCGTGAATAAAACGATATGGGCGCCCGCTGCTGCCAAAGCCGTCACGGATACCAGATCATTACCGGGTGAATTAATTAAATTCAATCCAGGCTTCACAATCCTTTCTCCATATCCGCTAACATCCACAACCGAAGCATGACCGCCCTTTTGCGTGCACCCAAGCGATTTTTCCTCCAGTGTACTTATGCCACCTTCTTTATTACCGGGTGAAGGATTTTCATATATCTCCTGATCATGGCGCATGAAGTATTGTTTAAAATCATTGACTAGGTTAACGATTTTTTGAAAGGTTTCTTCATCCTTTGCCCTGTTCATCAATATCGTTTCCGCTCCAAACATTTCAGGCACTTCCGTCAAAATCGTTGTACCTCCGTTTTCTACAATAAGATCGGAAACTGCCCCGACTAATGGATTAGCTGTAATGCCCGAAAAACCATCGGATCCCCCGCACTTCAAGCCTATTTTTAACTTTGAAATCGGAATGGGCACTCTGTCAAACCCTTTTGCATACTCCACTAACTCCCCGATTAAGCGTAAGCCCACCTCCAATTCATCATTCACCTCCTGGGCTTTTAAAAATTTGATCCGATTAGGCGAAAAATCTCCGATGACTTCCTTGAATGCTTCGATCTGGTTGTTTTCACAGCCTAATCCTACTATTAATACACCAGCTGCATTCGGATGCTGCGCCAGGGCTGCCAAGAGTTTTTGTGTATGTGACAAATCATCCCCTAACTGAGAACAACCGTACGGATGGGAAAAGTGGTGAATTCCATCGATTTGTCGTTCTTTAAACTGTTCATTTCCCATTCTTGCAAGCACTTCGCACGTTTTATTAATGCAGCCAACTGTATTGATGATCCAGATTTCATTGCGGATACCCGCTTCCCCATTTTCACGGATGTACCCTTGGAACGTTTGGCTGGAATTTACCGTTTTTAGCAATGGGCTGCTGGGTTGATAGGAATAATCCAATATCCCTTCCAGGCCGGATTGGAGGTTATGAGTGTGAACCCACTCACCAACAGCTATATGTTCTTTCGCTTTACCGATTGAATAACCAAATTTAATGATGTCAGCTCCCGCATGAACCGGACGAACTAGCATCTTATGGCCTTTGGGAATGTCATCAAGTGCCTTTATTTGCATAATGCCTTTGTCTCTTGCTTGAATCTCGAGGTCCTGTCCCTTACGGATTCCTTCCAATGAGATAACCACATCATCATCGGCATGCAATTGCACGAATTTATTCATCTTATCCTCTCCTTTTTCTACGCTGAACCGTTCAAGTCCACTTGCGAATAGAAAGCCCTTACATATTTATTCTATTAATAGTTTAACATCAAAAAATGAAATATAAATTGCATTTTTTGCTATAAATATACTTATTTTTGTTGTATTATACTTGCAGGAGCTGAGTGAAATGAATAAATCCTCAAAAGTATATGACCATGATGCATTATTCCCATTCGTTTTTGTCTTTCAAGATACGAAAAGCCCTCAGAATGAATTGTCCGATCATATGCATGACTTTTATGAAATCGTCTATGTTTATAGCGGCAAAGGAACCTTTTTTATCGGTGATGTGTTTTATGACATGAGGCAAGGGGATGTATTCCTGATTCCCAACAATACCATTCATAGAGCATTGCCCGATAAGGACGAACCGGTTACTTCGACGATTATCTTTTTCAGTCCGACCTTGCTTTATAAAGACATGATTGATGATTCATTTTCATATTTACATTTGTTCGACCTGACGAAAAAAAGAAAAAAATTCAAAATATCTCTAACGCAAAACAAACGATCAAGAATGGAGGAGCAGCTGCTGCACATTCATCAAGAATCAACCAGTCATGCAGTCGGTTCAAAGCATGCCTGCATGCTTACCGTTCATCAAATCATGCTGGACTTACACAGGACGAGGGTCAATGATAAACAAGCACCCTTTGTTGGCCATACATATAGTCCAGAATGGCTCAAAGCCATCTTGATCCATATAAATGACCATTTGAGTGAACCGTTGACCTTGACTATGCTCGCCGACAAAGCTGCAGTCAGCCCCTCTCATTTCAGCAGGGTTTTTAAAGAAACGACTGGAATCGGACTAGTCGTATATTTGAACACAAAAAGGATCATAAAAGCGAAGGAATTATTATTGGGAACGGATCACACCGTTTCATCCATCGCTGAAATGTGCGGCTTTGAAAGCATGCCTCAATTTTATCGCACCTTTAAAAAATACAATGATAAGACACCTGCCGCATTCCGTAATGGAACAGGCTAAGAAAAAACCGCAAGCCTGAGATCGCTCTTGTCGCAGGTTTTCCTTTCTAGCAATCAATAGCCATGCCCCGGTTCCCATTCAAGTAAAATGGAAGTGTCTCCCCTAATATCATCAAGGTAGACACTTCCATGCTAGTAATCTATTACGCAGGCTTTACTATCGGACGTACAAAGCGAATGACTGCAAGCGATGCAAAAATAGCTAATCCGCCTGCAAGCAGGAAGGCGACGGTGTATGTGCCTGAAGTATCGACGATGTAGCCCGTTAAAGTCGGGCCGATGATTCCCGCCGTATTTGCCAGGAAGTGCATGAATCCTCCAACAGACCCCACATTATCTGGATCTACCACGTCATTGATGATTGCCCAGTAAATGGCCCCCGTCAAATATAGGAAGAACACGGATAGTGCGACGAGAGTCACGGCAGAAACCGTTGTCGTGACGATCCCTGCAAAGCCAATACAGACGGCCGATAAAAACAAGCACGTTACAAGTACTAACTTCCTCGAGAATAAGACACCCTTTTGTGCAAACTTCTTAAAGAAGAAATCCGACACGAAACCACCCAATGCAAGACCGATGAATCCAAAAATCCAAGGAATCACAGTGATGATACTCATGTTTTCTACGCTTAGACCACGAGCGTTCACCAAGTAGCTTGGAAACCAGGTTAAGAAAAAGAACAAAATATAGTTGTACGAAAAAAAGGCGAGTGCTGTAAATAAAACAGTCTTTTGTTTTAAGTAAAAAGTGAACTTCAGCTTTCCTTCCGTCGCTGCCGCTACATATGAATTGCCCGGATTTTCCTGTTCAATCGACTCATTAGGTTTTTCTTTAGCAAATTTCCACCAGCAAATCGCCCATATAAGACCAATGATCATGATGGCGATGAAAGATACTCTCCAGCCATAGGAAATCGCTATAAATCCAACGATCGGTCCTGCTATTGCACCGCCAAGCGGCGTGCCGCTATTCGTTAGGCCAACCACGGATGCCCTCTGATTGGCAGGGAACCAGTTATTGACCATTTTATTGATTGTCGCCGAAAGCGGTCCTTCGCCCATCCCAAACAAGATACGGATGACAATCATACTGGCAAATCCAACAGCCAGTACTAGAGCGCCGCTGAATAAGGACCAAACGATCATCGCCACGAAAAGCGTTAGCTTCGCACCCCATCTATCAGATGCCATTCCGCCAAGGAAGTTGAATATGGCGTATCCAACCGAAAAACTACTAAATATTATCCCCATTTGTGTCGCAGTTAAGGATAGATCATCTTGAATGAACGGAGCTGCAATGGACAGTGCAGACCGATCCAGATAATTTATCACTCCTGCCAAGAATAAAAAAGCAATGATCATCCCTCTACCATTTGAAAACATAAAGACCCCCCTAATACGTTTTTATAAATGCCGCTTCACTGCTGATAACGTTTTCATTTAAAAACCACTGAATTACTAAATCGATTTAGGACCAGCCCGTAAAAAAGCGCTTACTTTTTTACGAAAATTCGAGCTATTGGCTTTAGCAAGAATTTCTCATAAGTAAAGTCGGCTTTAATCGATGCACGCTTGTGTCCTTATTTTCTTCTTTATTGATTTGGCTAAGCAGTAATTCGGCTGCCAAGTTAGCCATTTCAATGGCTGGCTGATCAATCGTGGTGATTGTCGGTGTATAAAAACTGGCATACGGTACATCATCTATCCCGATAACGGCTATATCTTCGGGTATATGTATTCCGTGCTTCTTCATATATCGCAATACGCCATTAAGGATGATATCATTTCCTGCCAATATCGCTTGAGGCGGTTTTTCCAAATCGAAAAAATCTGAAAGCGCATCTGGAATTTCTTCTGCATTCACTGTTTTGATATAATCTGGATTACATCGTATTCCGTGTGCTGAAAGTGCATCTTTGTACCCGTGGATCCGTTCGATTCGAGGACTGATATCACGGATGATCGAGGTTGTGATGATTGCAATGTTTTCGAAACCCTTGTCGACAAAACGATCGACCGCCAGCTTGGACGCTAAATGATTATCAAGCATGACCGTTGCAATATTTAATTCTTCGATCGTTCTATCCATGAAGACAATCGGAAATTGATCACGCTTCATGCGTTTATATAAATCAAGATTGTCCCCCGTAGGGAATATGATGATACCATCGACTTGTTTAGCTCTAAGCATTTCGATATAATTCTTTTCCTTTTCAGGATTGTCATCTGCATTACATACGATGATATGAAAGCCATGATCGTAAAAGTAGTTCTCTATCGCCCTAATAACTTGCGTAGAAAAAGTATGTAGAATATTGGCCACTACCACCCCAACGGTAAAAGTGGATTTCTGCTTTAAACTGCGTGCAAGGATATTAGGCTGATAGTTTAACTCTTCTATCGTTTCTTCGATTTTTTTTCTCGTTTTTTCACTCATATACTCATATCTCTTGTTCAAGTATTGGGAAACCGTGCTTTTCGATACATTTGCATGATTGGCAACATCAGTAATTGTAATGGATTTCATATCATTCATTCCTGTCGTGTGATTTCATTTATCCGCTAATTGCTTTAAACAAAATTGCTCAGATATAAAGAATATTCTATTATAATAATTGGTCGTTTACAATCAACTTCTCATGCAGTGAAAAAAGTCAGCTTCCCATACGATTGAACGAATGCTGTTGCCTAAAGGTCAACCCAATACTTGAATGCATAGTGTATGGGCATCAGGCATTCAGACACCTGAGTAAGCCATGAATCCCCCATCGACCGGTACGGTTATCCCCGTGACAAAACCTGAGTAAGTTTCATCTGCTAGCCAAAGCAAAGTACCAAGTAAATCCTCAGGCTGCCCAAAGCGCTTCATCGGTGTTGCCGTAATGATTTTATTTGATCTAGCCGTCAGGCTGCCATCTTCGGTTAATAATAAATCTCGATTTTGCTTCGTCAGGAAAAAACCTGGAGCGATGGCATTCACCCTTAACCCCTCTTCAGCAAAATGAACGGCCATCCACATGGTGAAATTATTGATCGATGCCTTGGCAGCACTATACGCAGGCACTTTAGTCATTGGCGAGTATGAGCTCATGGAAGATAGATTTACGATGGCTGGTGCTTCCACTTGCAGCAGATCTTTCCCAAAAACTTGACTGGCCAGGAATGTACCCGTGAAATTACTGGAAAAAACTTGCGAGAAGCCATCCTCATTCAAGTCGAAAAATGATTTCCCTTCGATTTCTTCGCCATGTGTCTCAGGAGCTGTGATCGCATCTGGATGGTTGCCCCCTGCACCATTTATTAATAAATCCACACGTCCGAACGTTTTTTTGATTTCCTCTCTTGCCTTTTCCAATGAGCTTCTGTCCAATACGTCAGTCGCGATGGATAGTGCAGTGCCGCCATCTCGTTCAATGAGCTCGACCACTTCCCTACCTTTTTCTGCCGTTCTATTCAATATTGCTATTTTGACTCCGTGACGAGCCAATTCAACGGCCATTTTTGAACACAATACACCGCTGCCGCCAGTGATTACCGCCACTCTATTTGTTAAGTTCTCATGGATGGGCATCATGAGCGGCCACCTAATTTAGTAGCTTCATAGGCATCCCATAGTCCCAGCAAATACATGATTCCTAAAGCTCGGTCGTATAAACCATAACCTGGGCGGCAAACCTCTCCCCATATATGGCGGCCATGGTCTGGTCTGACATATCCTGTATAATGCTGCTTATTCAATTCTGCAACAACACCCTGTACGTTTATCGATCCATCTTGTGTATAATGCGATGTTTCCACAAAATCACCGTTTTCGTAAATTTTAACATTCCGGATATGGGAGAAAGGAGAACGATACGCATATTTTCGAGCTACTTGAACCATATCATTTTCTGGGTTTGCACCCATCGAGCCAGTGCACATCGTAAACGCATTCGATGGTGAATTCGAAATCGAAATCAGTTTTTCATAACTTGATTCGCCGGTAATAATACGCGGCAAGCCAAAGATGGACCATGGTGGATCATCCGGATGGATAGCCATTTTTATGCCGCACGCTTCAGCAACTGGTAATATTTCCCGGAGAAATATTTCCAAATTCACCCAAAGCTGTTGTTCATCCACTTGTTTATATGCCTCGAACAATTCCGAAATCCGCTCCATCTTTTCTTCTTCCCAGCCTGGTAACGTTAAATCTGAAGCTTCCGCTACCGTACGGATCAATTCTTGTGGATCTAACGTATCCACTTTTGCTTTTTCATAAAATAGGGCAGTGGAACCATCTTCGAGTGGATGAAACATTTCGGTACGTGTCCAATCAAAAATCGGCATGAAATTATAACAAATGACCTTTACGCCAACCTCCGAAAGGTTACGGATCGTCTCTTTGTATTTCTCGATATACATCATGCGATCTTGGTTTCCCAATTTAATCGATTCATGAACATTCACACTTTCCACAACATCCGTGTGAAAACCAAAGGATTGGATATAGTCAACTTCCTTTTTGATTTCTTCCTTTTCCCATACTTCACCAACCGGTTTTTGGTGCAATGCCCAAACAATCCCCTTGACTCCAGGAATTTGTTTAACCTGTTCCAACGTAACGGTATCATTATCCTTCCCGTACCATCTAAATGTAATATTCATCATGCACCCCCATTATTCCGCAATTTTTTGCATGTATTTTTTACTCAATTCTACTGCAGCCTCGTAGCCGCCGCTCTTAAAAGCTTTATTCAGGTCACTGCCAATTCCTGTCGCAACTGCACCTGCACGGAGCCAATCTTTCATATTGTCCAAATTAATTCCGCCAGTCGGCATTAGCCTTACATTAGGCAGCGGCCCATTGACACTTTTGATGAATGAAGGATCAATGGTGTTTGCCGGGAATAATTTCAAAATATCACAGCCCGCCTCAAGTGCTGTAGCCATTTCCCTAATTGTCATGCAACCAGGCATATATGGAATTCCATATCGATTGCAGAGCTTGGCAACACCTTCGACAAAATAGGGACTGACAATGAATTGCGCACCAGATAAAATGGCATGTCGCGCCGTTTCGGAATCCAATACAGAGCCTGCTCCGATGAGGGCGTCCGTATTTACCAGTTGCTTGAACACTTCTTCTACTTGTGGTGTTGTATACGTCAATTCAATTGCACGTATACCGCCTTCGATAGCTGCTTTAGACAGTTTGGCAGCTTCCTCGGCATGCTGACCCCGAATGACGGCGACAACCTTCATTTCAGTTATTTGCTTGATTATTGAATGTTTATCCATTATGATCCCCCTTAATTGAATACGATGATCGCTTTGCGAACCTGCTCTGGGTGGCTTTCAACAAAATTGAATGCCTCTTGGACATCCTCAAGGGAAAAAGTATGGGTCACTAATCCTTCTTGTCTAAGCTTACCTTCATTTAACAATTTGACCACTTTAGGGAACTGGTCGGTTTGCAGCCTGGAGCCTTTCACGGAAACTTCCTTTTTCGTGATAGGGAGCTGGGAAATCGCTGCAGTGCGTTCATCAAATCCCAGTACCACAATCCTTCCTGCCGTGGAAACTACCTCGAATGACATTTCAAAAGTCATTGGTAAACAGACGGCATCTATGACGACATTGGCGCCTTCAAAATTCGTCCATTCCTCCACTCGCCTTGGAACATCTTCTTTTCCGGCATGGACAGTAATATCAGCACCGCTTTCTTTGGCGAATTTCAGGCGCTCCTCGCTTAAATCCGTGATCATTACCGATGCACCTTGAAGCTTGGCCATCTTTAATATGCATATACCAATGGGTCCAGCTCCTTGGATAAGGACCGTGTCGCCGTACTCGACCTCCCCCCTCCAAACCGCCTGGGCACCAATTGTGTAAGGTTCAGCCAATACTACTTCTTCCCAAGCGATGTCTGGGTCGACCACATGTAATTGTTTGTCTGGGAGAACACACCATTCCCTCATTCCACCTTCTTCATGGACACCAAACACTGAAAGAGTTTCACAAACATTTTGGCGTCCCTTACGGCAGGCGTAACATTTCCCGCAGTAACGGATCGGCTCTATAACAACGTGGTCCCCCACTTTAATGCCGGCAACTTCTTCACCAATCTCCACAACCTCCCCCGCCACTTCATGCCCAACGACACGCGGCAACGTTGCAAGGGGATTCGTACCATGGTAAATATGCATATCCGAACCACATATCCCGACTCTTTTCACTTTAAAGAGAACATCCTTGGGATTTGAAATCTGTGGTTTATCCACTTCTTGAATGACTAATTCATGTGCTTTACGTACTTGAACCGCTTTCATTCTTTCACCTACTTTGTAAGAAATTCATAAACAGTCGAAGCTATCGTAATACCTTCTTTTAGGTTTTTTTCTTCATTGATTTGTTCAATTTCACCGGGAATGTATACCCGATCGAATCCGGGGGCTGGCTCAACTTGCTGCAGTTCTTCCATCATTCGATCCATTTGCTCTATAAATACATCCGGATTCGTAAAGTAAGAAGGATTGATTACACAAAAGTAATGTCCAAGTTTCCGTTTCTTATCAAGATCTTCATACATTTTCCCTATATGTGGCCCAAACGCTGCACCAGCCAATAATCCAGAAAATACATCGACAATCACGGATAACCCATACCCTTTTGGACCTCCGAAAGGTGAGAGGGAAGCGACTTTATTTGGATCCGTGACAGCAGCTCCGTTTTCATCCACTCCCCAGCCTTCTGGAATTTCCGTTCCCTCTTCTCGCGCTTGAAGGATTTTCCCCAAGGCAGCATGGGAAGTTGCCATATCAAGTATAAACGGCTTCTTCTGTTTGGCAGGCACTCCATAAGCGATTGGGTTGGTGCCCAAAAATGATGTTTTTCCGCCAAAGGGAACGACAATCTTATCCGTATGCGACATCGCAATCCCGATTAACTTGGCATCAGTGGCTTTTTGGACGAAATAGCTTAGCGCTCCGCAATGGGTGCTATTAAACACGGTCACCATACCTACACCATTATTTCGCGCCATTTCGATTGCATGCTTCATCGCTTCTTCACCAATGACATGTCCAAATCCGTCATCTCCATCGACCACACCTGTAACCGGTCCAGTCTTTTCAAAGGAAACCTGTGCATCGAGGTTGATTCCCCCTGCTTTTATCCGATTTACATAATGCTCCGTTCGCAGTACCCCATGGGAATTAACATTTCTTAAATCGGCATGCACTAATACCTCTGCAACTTTCACGGCACTTTCTTCCTTCAAACCCGCTTTGGTCAGCTTTTGTATGACCAATCTTCTTGCTTCCTCTGCTTGTATCGTAACTGTAGCCATGTCACCCTCCAATACTACTAAAGTCTATCTTTCAATAACGACTTCATTGTGGATGAACGGCAGTACGTCATCCAAGTAAGGCAGCCCCTCATTATCTCCTGAAACAGTGGTGACAATTGCCCCAACGGCATTTGCGAATGTCAATCTTTCATCCGCCGATAATCCATGCAGGTATCCGTATATATATCCTGCGTCATATCCATCCCCAGCACCAACAGTATCAACCGGCGTTACCGGGAAGGCTTTTTTTCTATGCCATTCATCTTTTGCATATAATTTTGAACCATGTTCGCCATCCTTGATGACAAGCTGTTCAATGCGGTTTACTTTAGCGAATTCCTCCAAGGATTCCTCCGTATCGCTTCCTGTAATCAACTTTATTTCATCCAGACCTGTAAGCAGAATATCTACATAAGGGAATAACTCTGAATATACGATTCTCGCTTCCTCGATGGACCATAGCTTTAATCGAATATTCGGATCAAATGAAACGGGGATATCTTTTTGTTTGGCAATTTCCATGACACGCTTGGCAATATGTATATTTCCAGGATCTATCGCCAAAAATACCCCAGTGAGATGGACGAGATCGATGTTGTCAAACATCTTATCCGTTATATCTTCAGGACTTAAAGTCAGAATGGGTGATTGATGGCGGTAGTAAAAGGTCTTTCCTGAGCCATCCTCCCGAATTTCTTTAAAGTTAAGAGATGTAGGATATCCGGATACAAAGGCAACATCACTCATGTCAACGCCTTCACCACGTGCGAAATTATATATCACCCTGCCGAACTCATCATTTCCTAAACGGCTCAACCATTTCACCCGCAGGTCAAGTCTTGCACAGCCAATCGCAAAATTGAGCTCTGCCCCTCCTACTTTTCGTGCAAAACGGTTTACGAATCTTAAAGGTCCTGTTTCTTCCGGATTTAACGTTATCATGGCGTCACCCAGCGTCAAAACACCATATTTTGATGACAATACAGTACCTCCTTTTTTCAATCTATCACAATATAAAACACATATTGTGATCCAATCCATTTTTTATTACTCGGTATAATAAATCGATTTAGTAACACAGAGTCAATGAACTAAACCGGTTTGGTAAATCATAAGGAAATTGTAAATGAAAACCCTACCAAAAACAATAGTAAAGTTAGATAATTTGCAATTAATTTATTTTTAGTCATTTTTGCGCTTCTTTTTCTGCAATTTTTTTACTAAAAAACCTCTTTATTCAATTAAAATCCGTCTATTTCCTAATATTTTCTAATTAATTAGCCGTTTCGTTTTTTCAGTTCCACCGTTTCCTAACATTTGCACTCTTTGCTATACTATATCAATTGCTAAATAATTTGGAAGGGTTGTTTTGTATGAGCTATGTAAAAATTTACATGTTACTTACAGGAATTATGATTACATGGGGTTTAAACGTTTCGGTCCTTAAAATTATCGTTATGAATACCGAGCCAGTAACCATAACTGCATTAAGGATCTTTACAGCTTCCATTATAGTCATTCTTATTCTTTTTTATCTTGGACTAATACGTCTCCCGAAGAAAAAGGAACTATTTTATATTTTTGGCGGGGCACTATTGAGTGTCGTTTTCCATCATTTTTTCTTAGCTGAGGGATTAACCCGGACATCCGGTTCCAACGCTGGGTTGATTTTGGGTATGGGTCCCATATTGACAGTCATCCTGACCATGATTTTCTTTCGTCAGAAGCCGACTGTCATCCGCCTTCTTGGATTCCTATGTGGAGCCCTAGGTGTAAGTTTTACCGTAATGGCAGGGGGCGGCGGCATTCATTCTATTAATCTCGGGGACGTCGATATTCTGTTATCCATTCTTTCACAGGCGCTGAGTTTCATTCTGATTAATCAAGCTTCAAAAACGATGGATCCACGACTATTGACCGGGTATATGATGCTAATCGGCTCGTTCATTCTTTTTGCCATCAGCTTTTGGAAGGAACCAAATGGCTTGTCTTCGCTTGCAGATACCCCTCCTTCCATGTGGGGAGCTTTCTTATTTTCGGCAATTTTTGCCACTGCGCTCGGGCACATGAGCTATAATTATGCAATTGGCCAAGTCGGGGCAGCGGAAGCCTCCATTTTCCTTAACTTAAATACATTATTCGCGCTGGTCGGGTCGGTCATTTTTCTTAACGAAGCCATTTTACCTTCACATTTCATCGGACTGATCTTGATTGTTTTAGGTGTATTGCTCGGTTCTGGAGCAATGGAAATGTGGATTCTTCAAAGTAAGAACAGAAGGCTGCCTGATTGATTTCAGGCAGCTTACTTCTTACAATTCATTCAATTTTCGGGCTGGATTACACAATGGATTCCATACTAGAGATATTTGTATGGTCTAAATTATGCTTACAGAACTTCCATTCCTTCATAGGTTATTAGAGAATGCCTAAACCGACTTGGTGCGTTTATTTGCCCTCTCCATCATTGATCTTCATACCTCTTATCAAGACTTCAGCCACCTCTGGACGCGTGAACTCAAGCGGAGGAATAAGTCCCTTCCTCAGCATATCCCTGACCTTCGTCCCACTTAATATAAATCTATCCTCTTCTTTATGGGGACATGTTTTCACGGAAGCCATGTTCCCACACTTTTTACAATAGAAGCTATGCTCAAAGAACAACGGTTTTATGCCAATTTTCAAAGGATCAAACTCGCTGAAAATATCTTGGGCTTCATAAGTACCATAATAATCGCCAACACCTGCATGATCTCTGCCTACAATGAAATGGGTGCACCCATAGTTCTTACGCACAATGGCATGAAATACCGCTTCCCTTGGACCTGCATAACGCATGGCAGCAGGGTAGATAGCAAGTAAGACCCGATTTGATGGGTAGTAGTTTTTCAATAACTCTTGATAACTTTCCATTCGTATATTGGCTGGTATATCATCTTTTTTCGTCTCACCGACCAGAGGGTGAAGCAGGAGTCCATCAACTGTTTCTAATGCTGTTTTTTGTAAATATTCATGAGCCCGATGTACAGGATTTCTCGTTTGAAAGCCCACCACCGTCTTCCAATTTAGATCAGCGAACAACTTTCTCGTCTCTGCAGGGCTCAGATGGAACTTTTCAAAGGGTTCATGTAAAGCCTTATTGATGACATAAATAGGTCCTGCAACGTATACTTCCCCCTGCTCGAACAACTTTTTAACTCCAGGGTGGTCATGATCCACGGTTTTATATACAAGTTTTGCTTCCAGGATTTTATCATAGGAAAATTTTTCCTCAACCAAAATGATGCCGGTTAGTTCTCCATCATCCTTGAATAATGCAACTTCATCCCCTATCTTAATTTCCCCTGCCTCTTCCTTAGAAACCGGAAGGGTGATCGGTATGGTCCATGGCAATCCGTTCACTAAATGCATATCACTTATGACACTTTGGTAATCCGCTTTTCCCATGAATCCGATAAGAGGACTAAAGCCTCCATTCGAAATCATTTCCAGATCGGATACATTCCATTTCGATATGGTCAGAGAAAATAAGGATTTACACTTTTCCAAATACACTTCACGAGCCTCACCTGTTAATTCACGTTGGATAAGCTTGCCGCCATGTGGGGCGATATTCGTCCTTTGAACATTCATAATTAACCCCTCAATCTTTGATTTGGTTTTTTCGACTCTCCTTTTCAAATCGACCTTATATACCTGCATCGACCAAGTAGTTGATGATTTGCTGTACGCATTCCTCAATGGTGTTCTCGCTCGTTTCGATGATGATTTCAGGGTTTTCCGGTTCCTCATAAGGAGCCGAAACGCCAGTGAAGTCAGTGATTTTTCCAATTCTAGCTTTTTTATACAATCCTTTTGGGTCTCGTTCTTCACAGGCCTCAATCGGACACTTTACATAGATCTCGATAAATTCATCGGATTCGACCTTTTTCCTGACATCCTCGCGATCATTGGCATATGGAGATATGAAAGTGGCCAATACGACAATTCCGCTATCAACAAATATTTTGGATACTTCTCCTATTCGCCTTATATTCTCTTTGCGGTCATCCATGCTGAAGCCAAGGTCTTCATTCAATCCATTGCGTAAGTTATCTCCATCCAATATATACGTCGAAACACCCTTTGCGTGAAGCTTAGCCTCAACCATATTAGCGATGGTGGACTTACCTGAACCTGATAATCCTGTGAACCATAGAATATAGCTTTTATGTCCGTGAAGTGTTTGCCTATGCTCTTTCGTAAGCGAAAAAGCATGTTGATGGACATTTTCTTGTCGACTCACTTTATCTCCCCTTTTACTACTTTTTGTTGTTCCGGATAACAACGGCCAAGGAACCTGCCCAACCAAGCAATATCAGCAAATAAATGGCCACAGCCCATTCCTCGACACCCCAAATTGCAATCAATGTTCGGGCATTCGTCAGAACGATGAAGCCCCCTACAAGGACACCCAATAAATGCGATGGCAATTTTGTTACGATCCATGCAGCTATGGGAGCGGCAACGATCCCCCCTGCCATCAAGGAGATGACCCAAAACCAATTCACGTCCTGCCACCCTAGGGCAATGAGAAAACCAAGGCTTGCTGCTACGGCAATCGCGAATTCACTTGTATCAACGGTACCCACCACTTTTCTGGCAGGAACTCCTTTTTGTGATAATAAAACCGGTGTGGTGATGGGTCCCCATCCTCCCCCGCCGGTTGCATCGGCAAAACCCGCTACAAGTCCCAATAGTACTGAATTTTTTCTTGAGAGATTGATTGATTTCTTTTCACTTGTTTTCTTCGTTCCTAAAAAACGAAAAAGGACGAATACGCCAAGAATCAGCAAAAACATGGAAATATACGGTTTCATGACCTCTCCAGGTAATTGACTTAAGAAACATGCTCCTGCAAATGCCCCGATTGATCCGGGGATGATTAGTTTGAAAAGCGCTTGGCGATCAACATTTCCAAATTTCAAATGAGAAACACCAGAGGCAGCCGTTGTCACGACTTCCGCCAAATGGACGGATGCAGAGGCTACAGCAGGTGCGATTCCGAACGTCAGTAACATCGATGTAGATGTAACTCCGTATGCCATCCCTAAAGAACCGTCGATTAGCTGTGCCAAAAAACCGATAAACGCGAATATAATAAGCTTTCTCATGTTTTCCTCCTACGAAGCATTTCCTTTTTATTAGACTTGTTTCTTTAACTTCAATAACATTCAGTACCTTTGGCGCTCGTCCGATGTCGATTATCGAACTTAAACATACACTATACGAAACAAGCGATACATCCACTGATTTATGGCGATTGAGACTTCTATAAGATATGCAATCAACGCTTCGGATGCTCTAGACTTGCGTCTGAAAAAGACAAATGTAAAAATGACTCCTTCATTCAATAAAAAAAGCCCCTTAATGGCCCACTTTCCACCTAGCTTGCACCCACAGAGTCGATGAGAATAAGTACAAACTCAGGCCTATGCCTCGGGGGCTAACCGCCCCTGGATAAGTAATTGCCTGAAGTGGTGACGCTCACGATAATGCTCTTCCAAAAATATGGACTACAGGAGTCCTATCCAATAACTAAAACGGCGTGTAGTGTCATTGAACGACTATAGTAAAAAAAAACCTGTAGACATACTCCATCATCATCGAGTTTGTCTACAGACGGTAAGCACCCTTTGTGGCTTAGTACTCTATTGTTTCTTGAGCTCAGCTATCAGTAATTTTTTCATTTTGGCATGATGTCGATTAATAACGAGCCTATTTTCCTTTTTGATGCTGCCTGCAAATCTTTTGGAACCCATTTGGGTATGGATCCGATATTGTAATAACGGTTGGGGCACAAAATGAAATTTGAAGTTTTGCATGATGCGCAACCATAAATCATAATCATGTGTATATAGGAGGGCCTCGTCAAAAAAACCAATCTGTTCGAATACCTCCCTCTGGATCATGACCGAGCAGCCATTGATGATATTCCCCCTGATCATCGCTTTAATAAATTCAAGGCGAGTGGGTGGGTTGATTCCAATGATGGGGGTAATGATTTCTCCATTATCATCAATGCAATAATAACTTGTATAACTAAATGGGGCATTTACCCTTTTCATTGAATGTAACTGTATTTCCGTTTTTTCAGGGGAAAAGATGTCGTCAGAACTAAGCCAGCATATATAGTCACCTGTTGCATGCTTAATGCCAGTATTTAAAGCACTCGCAGTTCCGCCATTTTCCTTTTCGATAAATAGGATTTTATCTAGAAACGGTTCGATTCTTTCTGAATATAATGTAGAGCCATCATCGACTACGATTATTTCGATATTTTTGTAGGTTTGGTTGATTAAACTCTCCAAAGCTTTATCAATGTATGGACAATTGTAGAATGGAACGACAATAGACACTTTTGACATGTTCGAACCGCCTTTCAAGTATTGAATATCTTACCAGCCGATGGCTAGCCTCCCATGGTTATATTTATTTCACACGTGTAAAATGTGTTCCATCCTTGGTGGCCTCCCGAACATTAACGGCTATAAAACTACAATACATGTCATAGGTATATTAAATGTATATCCATTCAAATTGGAGGGATAGACAGGTTGTTCAAATAATTCATTATTTCCAAATCAGCGTCCTATTGCTCCATTATCAAGAGGAGGGTAAGAATGAATATATTGTTTGTTTTCTATGTGCCGAGCGGCGGTGTGGAAACTTTAAATCGACAGCGATTTATCGCGCTGAAAGAACACGATATCCATGCTCATTTTCTTTATTACGAAAACAGAAGGGATTTCTTGAATGACCACAGTGCTCCAACATTCGTAACGAATGACAATGATGAAATCAAGGGAATTTTGGAGGATGGGGAATACGCCGCTATCGTCATCGTATCGGATTTCAATACATTACCAAGATTCAGATCCATGGGCTATAAAGGAAAAATGATAATAGAAATACAAGGATACGGTCCGAAAAATGTTGCCAAAAATGCCCTTACAAATGCCGTTGAAGTCGTAAATGACCATGCAGATGGATTCCTCAATCCAAAAACGCCGCATATCATGCAGTTATTGGAGGAACTTTATCCGTCATTTCCAACATTCTCTTTTAATAATTGTTTTGATACCAGTCAATTCTCATACAAAGAGATGTCCTTGGATGGCTTTAAAAAAATCGCTTGGATTGGAAGAATAGAAGATAATAAAAATTGGAGGGAATTCCTCAAGATAGGATACCAACTTATTAACAATTACAATCCGAATATCCGATTACTTATGTTTGAAGACCCCACACTAAGCGACCCCATTGAAAGAATGAAATTCAATAAACTAGTCAGGCGCCTAAATTTGAACAGTAAGCTTACTTTGCACTCCAATGTTCCCAATTCGCAAATGGCCGATTTTTTTTCTGTTATCGGTGATTCCGGAGGCTTTTTATGTTCCACCTCCAAGGTGGAGGGAGCTCCCTACGCATTGCTTGAAGCAATGAGCTGCAGGTGTCCGGTGCTGACTACAGATTCAGATGGTGTAAGGAGCTCCGTCATTCATGATCAAACGGGAAAATTTTATTCATTAGGTAACATTGATAGTGCCGTCAAAGAGGCAAAGGAGTTAATGAATAACGAAAGCCTGAGGGAAAGTATACGGGAGAATGCTCTCGAGCACGTAAGGGAAAATTTCAGCCCAGAATTATATGCCCGCAATTTTATCCAAATGCTTGAATCCCTAGGAATTTCCTCTGAATAATATGAAAACAGCCGGAATAATTTCATTCCGGCTGTCGCTTATTCAGGAGCCTTGCTGACGCTTGAACTTTTCCAATTGCTGACGGTCAGCTTCCGTAAGGGATTGAAGTTTTTCGTGAAGAAGGCCCTTCGCAAAATCGTACAGGTCCAAATCCAAATGATTGTAATGCTTGATTAAGTTTATTACATCTATTGGTACTTCCTCTTTTGCCAAACGTTTTTTTGTAATATTTTTTCTAGTATAGTGAATATCCCGCCATGCAAATTGCTTTTGGATACAAAAGAGGGTTTCATTGAATAACTCCGTGACCCCCACCACTGAAAATGTCTTAAGATTTTCCTTCGCTTGTTCCAAATCAGCCGTTTCCTGACTTCCACATACCATTAATGTTTGCAGATTCGGTGCTTCGGGTCCCTTTACTACAAATTCCTCCAGGGTCATCTCTTTTACCATTTCATAACCGGGATAATCCTTTAAAAAATAATAAGACGAGATGACGCGATCTACAGGCTCACGTAACATTGTAAAATAATTGTAAGGTTTTGAGAACTCGTGATGTATTCCATAGAAATAATGGCCAGTGACTGCTTTAATATTCCTTTTTTCCTGTTCCGTTAACTCGGACAGATTCATCATCTTCTTTTCAAACGAGTCATGATCATATATTTCTCTAAGTTTATATTGTTTTTTCAATATTTCATTGATGGTCGTTCCCCCTGTTTTGGGAACATGCATAAAAATATCCAGTACACCTTCAGACATACGTGATTTCCTCCATCTTCACTTCTAGATTTCTATTTTATAGATTTTTCAAATTTTTTTTAAGAATCGGCCGGTAATGACTTTCAATCGTGAGAATATCCGCTAGCATTTCAGGCTGGAACCTACTTGTACCTGACCCTTCATGTATCCTGAACTTTGTGAGAACTTCATCCAAATAATACATCTTATATCCATTGACTAATAAACGAAGCCACATTTCATAATCATGTGTATAACGGTGATAGGTGTTAAAATATCCGACAACTTCGAATAACTCCTTCTTCAAAACCACGGTGCAGCCATTCACGGCGTTACGAAGTAAAAATGCATGGTAGACACCGTTTTCTATATCCGTAAAACGTTCTCCTGTCCAAGACAGGATGATTTCCTCATTTTGGTTAATGCTATCGAAATTCGTAAAGCTTACCTCTGCATCATGTTCAAGCATAAACGAAATTTGGTTCGATACCTTTTCTGGCAGAAAATAATCATCCGAGCTTAACCATGCGACATATTCACCTGTAGCAACACTTATTCCATGATTCAACGCAGTAGCCGTTCCACCGTTTTCCTTTTTTTCATAACGGATTTTCGAAAGGAACGGCTCGATTTTTTCAGTGAAAATGGTTGAACCATCATCCACAACGATGATTTCTAAGTTCATATAGGTTTGATCAATTGCACTTTGAATCGCTTGCTCGATGTAGGGACAATTATAAAATGGAATAATGATTGAAACTTTCGGCTCCATTGCCTACCCTCCTAAAATACTTTCACTTTACTATAAGCCACCTCAATGGTGCAGTCAGTTCCCCCCTCGATAAAAGGTGAGGATGTCCCCCAATGACGTTTCAAGCGGGATGATTGGTTTCCACCCCAAATTACCCAGTTTGGTAGAATTGATCGTCGGCTTAATTTCCATTAATTCATTACTCTGTGCGTTCATCCTTATCTCTTCCTTCGTTACAGACCTATACCCTTCAATGATCTGTCCCAAAGAACAAGCATTACCTGAAGCAACATCATACGTTTCTCCTGACTTCCCCTTTTTTAACAAGTAATCATAAGCTCTCACTGCATCTCTAACGTCCAAAAAATCACGTTGTATATTGGCATTTTCGATCTCGAGCACCTTTTCTGATCCTTGTTTTTCCATTTCGATGATTTTTTGTGCAAAAATGGAACAGACTCCGTTGGATACACCTGGCCCGATAAGATTGGAGGGTTTGGCAATAATGACCTCCAGGTTGTATAAAACGGCCCAGGATTGTGCAATTAGTACTTGAAGTGTTTTACTCAAGCTATAAGGATGGGGAATTGAACTGAGGGAGCCAAGGTCAAATTGGAGAGCCGAGCCGACTATTAAAATTTTGCACGTTGGACTTTCCTTACGAAGGGCATCGATTAAGTATGCCGTGGACATGGAATTTACCTCCAGCGTCGATAATGGATCCACCCATGATGCTCCAACGTGATTTTGGCCTGCCAAATGAAGAACATACTGAGGTTTGATTTTCTTTACAAGATGATAAACCTCATTGCCATTCGTAAGATCACAATATTCCATACTGACCTCATCATCGAAATTCATCTTTTTTCGCGTAACGGCTGTAACGTCATATCCTGCTTTTAGAAAATGAGTACATGCATGCTGACCCGTGAAGCCACTTGCCCCCGTTATTAATAATTTCCTTCCTTTATTCATTGACTTCTCATCCAATCATCATTGATATGACTAATCGCTTTTATCTCCCTAAGATTGAATGGCATGGCCGTACGTCAGCGGCGGAAGAATTATCTGCCCTCTCAAACGACCATTTTCCGTCATTCATCTACAGCGTTGCATCAATCTTCATTTCATCATACACACTGTCTCTCCATTACATTATGTCTACGCCTTCTCGATTGACATGGGCTTCTCTCACATCCCCGGCCAAAAGGGCAAATTGGCATGACACACTTGGATAAACATCGTATCATGTCCCTCTTTTTTCACTTATCCCTCTGCCTGTTCCTCACCGCTACATATGCGAACTATGTTGAAAAGAATGCACAAACATGGCATTCCGGCTACTTGAGCGTTGATGAAATCCAACCATTTTTAGCTGAAGTGAACAACTTGTCTATACAAAACATTCGTCACATTAATATGTTAGAGTATTCCATGATAAAAGAGGTGTTAACAAAATGGGGAAATTTTTAGATGCTCAGACCTCACAGAATGCTAGTTATCGGGATTCCATTTCCATACCTGTAACTACAACTCCGGTGCTGTTCGGTTCACTGGGTCTTAATACGGCAGGAGCCGGAGCTAACCTTCGGGTTGAATTCACTTTCACGGCTACCTTAAGCAGCTTGGCCGCGATTTTGACTCCCGTCAACATCGAGATTTACAGAGGTACCGGAGTCGGCAGGGTGCTTGTTTATTCCGCACAACAAACGTTACCGATAGCAGGATTAGGGGTTGCCTCCGAAACGATCATTTCATTATCCGGCGCGGACTTTAATCCACCTGCACCCAATAACTTTTTGGTTTATCAAGCATTCATCAGCATACCTGGCGGGATCGTCATCGCACCGACCCGTACTGGTCCGGAGAGTTTTTTCGCAGCTGCCTTTTCCGACTGATTGATTTCTTGTTGTGAATGTCGGTGTTGCTCCTTCTTTGTATAGCTTCGGGGCGGGTACTTAGTGATTGGACAAGTACTCGCTTCATCATTTGAATTTTTATGGAAAACCAGGAAACAAGCTACATAAACACCAGCCCATTTTCAGCGAAAACTCATAAAGAGTTACATTAGGAACGATCATTCAATAATATGAACAAAGGGGAGATTGCCATGAAAATATTACTTGCCACTTTTTGGGTCACACCACATGTAGGCGGTGTTTGGAACTATATGCAGCAATTGAAGGATAAGCTTGAAGCATTAGGACATGAAGTCGACTTTCTAAGCTATGGTGAAAATCATGAATATGTTCACATTATCAACGAAAATCGAAGGATAGATATGAATGATTTGCTTTCCGAAGAGATTTTGCAATACATGAAACAGCATAATTCCCCCACTCATCCGGATCCAATCATCCACTATTATGAAACTCGGTGTGATTTTTTTCAGTTAGCTGCCGATTATTTAGGTCTGGATAAATATGATGTCATTCATACGCAAGATATTTTTTCAACCGTCTGCATTAACCGAGTCAGGTCGAAAAAAACTGTACATGTCGCTACTCTTCATGGTTGTGTTGCCCACGAACTTAGAAGTGCTTACTATAGCTCCAAAACTAACAAACAAGACATTGCCAACCTTGGCCGAGAACATTTTGACCGACTGGAATATGATGGGGCGACATCAGCTGACCATACGATAGTGGCAAATGAATGGATGAGGGATATTTTAACCGATGAATTTCACGTTCCGAAAGAACAGCTAAGTGTTTTTCATTATGGATATGATACCGAGGCCTTCCTGAAGCGAGTCGATGAAAAAACCGAAATCGAACGACCGGCAGATAAAAAAGTGCTGATATATACAGGCAGGCTTAGTGAGTTCAAAGGTGTACATCATTTGTTAGGCGCACTATCTCAATTAAAAAAGCGGAGAACCGATTGGGTTTGCTGGATTGTGGGGGACGGCCCCATGGAAATCGAGTTGAAAAATATTAGGAAAGCCCTTGGTTTGGAAGATGATGTGGTCTTTTTAGGAAGACGGAATGATATTCCTTATTTATTATCCATTTCGGATATCTTCGTACTTCCAACATTGATGGAAAACCAACCGCTGTCGGTAATAGAAGCTCAGATCTCCGGAATGGCTGTCATTGCCAGTGATGTTGGAGGAATTCCTGAAATCATTGAACATGGAATCACTGGGGTTTTATCTCCTGTCGGGGATGAGCAGATGCTGTCTATCCATATCGAATATTTATTGGAACATGAATCTTATCGGAAAAACCTTGGGGTGAATGCCAAGACTTGGGGAATGAATCATTGGTCCGCCGATATAGCCGTACAAAAAGTACTTGGTGTATATCAACATTCACTAGACAAAAGTCGACAGAAATAACCACCTGCCGAAATGCTGACGTGTCGTATCGTCGTCAGCATTTTTCTTCTTCCTTTTTCTAAAGAATGCTAGGTAACTGCTTAAGCCAATATGAATCAGCTCACATACAATACTAAAAACAGATTAAAGGGGTATGATGCATGAAGGCTATCGTGACTGGAGGAGCTGGGTTCATCGGTTCCCATCTCGTTGAAGAACTTATCTTGAATGGTGCCGAGGTACATGTATTGGATAACATGATATCCGGACACATCGATCATGTACATCCCGATGCCATCATCCATACTGAAGATATATGCAGTAAGGAAGCTGGTCGAACGATCATTAAGGTAAAACCTGACGTCGTCTTCCATTTGGCAGCACAGGCAGACGTGGCACGCTCCATCCTTGATCCCCAGTATGATGCTGATGTGAATATCAACGGAACGATCAATATGCTCAAGGCATGTCAGGAGGCTTCTATAAAGAAGCTGATTTTCTCTTCCACTTCAGGGGTTTATGGGAATTTACAAAAAGACTTGATTTCCGAAAATGACCCGACCGGACCGATTTCTTATTATGGTTTATCCAAGTTATCGGCCGAAGCTTATATCCGTTTATTTCATCAGCTTTATGGACTCGAGTATACGATTCTCCGTTATGGTAATGTATATGGTCCGAGACAGACGGCAAAAGGGGAAGGCGGAGTCGTCGCTGTTTTTTTGGAAAAACTAAAAAAAGGGCTGCCTTTAAGTATACACGGTGATGGTGAACAAACCCGGGATTTTATCTATGTGAAGGATATTGTCAGGGCAAATATCGCGTCAGTGAATCATGGAAATCAAGAAACGATCCAAGTCAGTACTGCACAGAAAACATCCGTAAATCAGCTGTTAAGCATGCTGACACAAATTCATGGCACGGCCGTGGATACCGTTCACTCGGTCGGAAGGACGGGGGACATCAAGCATAGTTGCCTCGATAACAAGAAAGCCCGGCAATTGCTGAACTGGTATCCAAAGGCAGATATCTTTCAAGGATTATCCGAAACCTACTCTTACTCAAATTAATAGGGAAATTCTCAAGGTCCCTCTTTGATGAGTTTCCAATCAATGATTCTGCGATTCTGCGGGTTAAAGGCAATCCATGACTTAACCCGCCTCTTTTAATCTTACCTATCTTTCTAAAACAATATGCCTTAAGCAACGATTAACCCTAAAATGATAACGCTTACATTTTAAACTGGCGATACCTCATCCTCTGGTGGACCTTATTTGTATATTTCCCGTATATCCCCCAGTGAGCGTTGCCTGATGATCACAACTCCAGAAAAAAACTCCCCGGCAGGAAACTTGATTCATCCACATTTTTTCATTAACAAAAAAGTGGATGCCTTCTGTTTGGATGAGTTTTTTTGTGACTGCACTCCATGAGAAGGAAATTTCCTGATCGAAGAGATCATTACATACCGAGCCTAAAATCCTTTACGAATGAAAGACATGATGCGTACTCAAACTTTTATTCTGATTTACTTCCCATCCATTCTCCCAATTCATCTAACATCTTTTGGTAAGTAGGCATGTTGTATTGAAAATCATTTCTTGTATTTTTTATCGTTCGATCCAAATGCATGGATGAATCAGGCATGATTTCGACATCGTTTTTATGAAAGGTTTGCTGTAACAATTCCAAAAGGGCCGCTTTTGATATTTTTTCATCTGATCCGAGATGATATAATCCTGTGATCTTCTGTTGAATCATCTTGTCCAGTACCTTGGCCAGCTCGAGCGTCGTCACACCATTCCAGAGCACTTTTTCGAATCCATTGATTTTCCCCTTTTGCTTCATGAACCAAAGAAATAAACCAATTCCGTTTTCTTTTAACTCCGGTCCTATTATGGAGGTTCGTATGGTCAAATGTTTATCACTAATTATTTCACCCAAATGCTTTGATTGACCATATATGGTGGAACTATCGGGAATGTCCTCCTCCGTATAATCTCCTTTTTTACCAGAGAAAACACAATCCGTACTAATGTGGATCAATTTCCCATTATTACGTTCGGTCAACTTAACAAGCTGATGCGGAAATACACTGTTAACTTGAAAAGCAAGTTTGGTATTATCACTTGCATGATCATTTAAAATGCCGATGCAATTTATCGTAATGTCCGGTTTTACCTTTTCCATGATTTCTTCAAGACTCGTCACGTCGGTTACATCCAAGTACAATCCCTTTTTATCATTCGGATCTCGAGTCGTATAGGTTACATGATATTTCGAGTCCTGAGTGAAATAGTCTTTTATTACATGGCCTGCCATTCCTTGTCCACCGAGGACTAGTACCTTCATGTTAAATGAAGCCCCCTTTCTCTAACATTCCCTTAATCTTCGTTTTATCGATCAAGCCCGTGGCAGAATTATAATCTTCCAAGCTAACAGGCTGGTATTGGGCGTAATGCTCCTTTATCCCTTTAATGTGGATCGCTGGAAGGATTACATAATATTCATCATCATAAGCAATTGCCGTCGTGCTTTCATATTCCGAAAGCAGGATTTCATGGAGCTTTTCACCCGGACGTATACCGAGGACCTCTACTTCGACGTCTTCCTTTTTCGATGCTTCAATCAACACTTCAGCGAGATCGATAATTTTACAGGAAGGCATTTTCATCACGAATATTTCTCCGCCGATACTTTCGAAAGTCGCTTTGAATACTAATTTTATCGCTTCTTGAATGGTTAAAAAGAACCTGGTCATATTCAAGTCGGTTATACCAATTTTCCCTTTTTCTTTTATTTGCTTTTTGAAAACATGAATGACGCTACCATTCGTTCCTAAAACGTTTCCGCCTCGGATGCATACGAATCTGGTTTTCGTGTTTAATGTATTCGCATGGATGATCAACCTTTCCGCCATAGCTTTTGAAAGTCCATAGAAATTGGATGGATTCGATGCTTTGTCCGTAGAAATATTCACGACGGAGTGCACATTACAGCTAATGGCTGCTTCTATTACATTCTGTGTTCCAATCACGTTCGTTTTTAAGGCTTCGATCGGTTGATCTTCACATACTGGAACATGCTTTAAAGCGGCTAAATGGAAAATATAATCAACGCCTTGGCACGCCTCCACTAATGCTTCCTTTTCTTTTACATCACCAATGATGAATTGCAGCTTCGGATTATTATCAAACTCCTGTTTCATCGTGAATTGATTGGATTCATTTCTGGAGAAAATCCGGATTTCACTTGGTTCGAAATCCAATAATTGCCGAACCAGTTCATATCCCCACGAGCCTGTACCGCCTGTTACCAATATTTTTCGATTCTTAATCAATTTCATGGCCTCCCAGTATAATTTTTAGGACTTTATCTGATACGTTTTTATGGTCGTACCCTTCTGGAAATGACCAGTCTTTTTGTTGGTTAACCATAATATTCACACAATTGATGATTTGTTTAGCATTTATTCCTGACAACATATTGCTGCCTGATTCAATCGTTTCAGGCCTTTCAGTCGTTTTCCGGATGGTAACGGCAGGAACATGGAATAAACAGCATTCCTCTTGAACGGTACCGCTGTCAGTCAGTACACAATAGGCATTTTTTTCAAGTTTCACGAAGTCGAAGAAGCCGAAAGGCTCATGAAATTCTATTAGCGGATGTACATCTAATTGGGGACTGCGTTCTATACGGGATTTTGTCCGGGGATGTAAGCTGCAAATGACTCTTTTTTGATACGTTTCGGCAACTAAATTAATGCCTTTCATGATTTCGAACAAACGGTCTTCATAATCGACATTTTCGGCACGATGGATCGTAACGAGGAAATAATCCTCTTTTTCCAAATTGATTTTGTCCAAAATAACGCTTTGCTCAATTTCATTATCGAAGTGGTCCAAGACCTCATGTATTGGATTTCCCGATAAATAGATCCTTTTACTCGGAATCCCTTCATTGAGCAGATTCTCCTTACTTTGAGGTGTGTACGGTAAATTCAAGCTCGAAACGGCATCAATGATCCGCCGGTTTTTCTCTTCTGGCACTTCAAGGTCGAAGCAACGGTTTCCTGCTTCCATATGAATGACCGGTATGCCCAATCTTTCTGCTAGAATGGAGCTGAGCCCGGAGTTCGTATCCCCCAAAACTAATACTTTATCTGGCTTTTCATTCAATAGGATGGTTTCCAAATCCTTAAAGATGGCAGCTAACTGCTCGCCGAGGGTTTTCTGTTGATTCAGCAAGACATAATCAGGCTTCCTTACCTGAAGCTGTTGGAAGAATATATCACTTAAGGATGAGGTGAAATTCTGTCCAGTGTGTACGAGAATATGTGAATCGGCATACTGATCCAATTTCTTGATTATGAGACTTAATCTGATGATTTCAGGACGCGTCCCTAAAATGGTCATTACTTTCACGATTTGCACTCCTTACTCTTTTTCTGGTATGTGTCCTCTCCGTCTACCCTTTATTGTATGCACCTCAAATTCTATTGATATAGGCTAACCTACTGGATTTAAGCCTCTATTTAGCTAATTGGCGGCACTAAATGCCACTTCTGTCCAAGGCCTAATGCGCGATGAATGACCTTTCCCCATTCAAAAGGGACTTGGAGTATCTCCAAGTCCCTTTCATACTCTAGACAAGCTCGGAAGACATGCAGTTTGGCTAGAGCCTTTTTATACGTGTATACAAGGCACTCCATTGGATGCGACTCCACTATGTTTTAACTTTTTGGCCGTGCATTTTTTCCTATCCATATGCTCTGCATCGCCCATATCGTTCTTCCTAGCTGTGTTCAGTTCTAGCAGGGATTCCTTGTTATGTTTACCTCTTAAGGAATATGGCTGTCACAAAACCAATGCCACATTAAGTACTTACGAGTACGGAAGCCCCTAATGCAGAGGGCAACATCCGTACGTTGAATGAAGCATTCAAAAGTGCTTCCCATACGAAATTAATGGTTGCAGGCGGCGCAGGCAGTCTTTTTACAGACGAAGAGATTCCGACTGCAACCAATCCGACGAAACAATTGGTAGAGATAAAGAGAAGGGCCCTTCCACCAAAAAATGTGGAAGGGCCCTTCTCTTTGTCTGCAAATTGATTGTGGCAATCATTTTTGAAATTGTAATTGATGAAGATTGGCAAAAATGCCGCCTTGCTCAAGCAAGTCATCGTGACGGCCTTCTTCGGCAATACCCTCTTCGGTAACCACAACAATTTTGTCAGCGTTCCGAATGGTGGCCAATCGGTGCGCAATGATCAATGTCGTCCTGTTTTCGGCAAGTTCCGTAAGGGCCTTCTGAATGATCCTTTCCGTCTCGGTATCAAGTGCGGAGGTTGCTTCATCAAGAATCAATATGGGCGGATTTTTCAAGAACATCCTTGCTATCGCTATTCTTTGTTTTTGTCCTCCCGATAGCTTCAGGCCCCGCTCCCCAATTTGCGTCTCATAACCATCTGGAAGTCCGCCAATGAAGGACTCTAAATGGGCTTTACGGGCAGCCTCATGAATTTGGTCATCCGTTGCATCAAGCATTCCATATGCGATATTTTCCTTTAGTGTGCCTGTAAAAAGGAACACATCCTGCTGGACAATCCCAATTTGGGAGCGCAACGACTTTTTCGTCATTTCCCGGATATCGATGCCATCAATGGTTATCGAGCCGGCATTCACATCGTAAAAGCGGGGGATCAATGAACATATCGTCGTTTTCCCTGCTCCTGATGGTCCCACAAAAGCGACGGTTTCACCAGCTTTAATCGTTAAGTCGATACCTTTTAAAACAGGCTTTTTGTCATCATAATTAAAAGATACCTGTTTAAAAGCAATATCTCCCAAAAGGGAATTGACCGCAATTGCATCACTTTTGTCCACTACATCAGGAGCGACATCAAGCAGTTCGGTAAATCGCTTGAATCCTGCCATCCCTTTTGGATAAAGCTCCATTAATGCACTGATCTTGTCGACCGGCTTGAATAAGACGTTAACATATAATACGAATGCCACTAATTCCCCGTTAGAGAGCTGACCGTGATAAGTTAACCATGCTCCAACCACCAATACGGCCAAGGTCATGAATCTCGTCATCATGTAAATGCCTGATAAGCTGAACGACATCACTTTATATCCTACGAGCTTCGCTTTGCGGAACTTGCGATTATTCGTTGAAAACCTGTCCATTTCGTATTTTTCGTTCGTGAAGGATTGGACGACCCTCACTCCCGAGACGCTATCCTCGACGCGGGCATTGACATCGGCAACCTCAGTATACATTTGCTTCCACGCTTTATTCATCTTTAAATTGCTTATGACAATTAATAATACGAGGAGAGGCAATATACAAACAGATACGAGTGCCAGCTTCACATTGATGGTCAGCATGATCCAGAAAGCGCCGACAAAAGTCATGAAAGCGATGAATAAATCTTCGGGTCCGTGGTGAGCGAGTTCCCCTATATCGAACAGGTCATTGGTTATACGGCTCATGATATGGCCGGTTTTCGTGTTGTCAAAAAAGCGAAAAGACTGCTTTTGCACATGTTGGAATAATTCCTCACGCATATCCGTTTCAATATTGATGCCTAGTTTGTGCCCCCAATACCCTACAATGAATTGCAGGAAGGTACTAATGATATAAATCAGCAATAAACCTGCACTGACAGAAACAATTGCCGACCAATTATCGCCAGGCAGCAGTGTATCTATAAACCACTGAACCGCGAGAGGAAAAGCAAGTTCGAGTACAGCAACAACGACTGCACTGAAAAAGTCGATAATGAATAACCGCTTATGCGGCAGATAATATGAAGCAAAACGTCGAATCATCAAATTTTTCTCCTTTTTTACATATACTAAGGAGTATAATTCCATATCGGATATTCAGCAAGCATTACGGTTTCATTTTGATTATTTATGGTAAAATCATTTATATAAACCAGACCGACCCAGCCGATGGACAAAATTTCAAGGAGTGAATCCAATGTGATGATAACAACCATTCTATTAAACTAAAAAATCTTATAAGGATGGTATTCATGAAAAATTCATCATTTCGCTTCCTATGGGTCGGGCAAGCATTTGCCAATCTCGGTGATATATTTTATGTAGTCGGTTTGATTTCACTTATATATGCCATGACGGGATCGGCCTTTTATTTAAGTTTGCTTCCATTCACCACGACGATTTTCCGGTTTATCAGCAGCTTACTTGCCCCACTCGTTATTGACAGGTTTCCATTAAAAAGGATCCTAGTCCAATCACAATGTGGGAAGACAATCTTGCTCATGATTTTGGGGTTCTCCCTTCATTTCAGTGACGGTTCTGCCCTTGTCGTCCTTTGCTTCATTGCATCGATCTCATTATTGGATGGAGTCGCTGCCCCAGTGAGCGCAGCTTTGGTTCCTCAACTGGTCCCGCCCAAAGAACGGATGAAGGCTAATGGTTTCTTGAATGTACTCACCCAGACCATCTTTGTCGCAGGGTGGCCGATTGGTTCCGTGTTATTAATCAATACGAACAGCCAATTCATCATTTGGTTTACGGTCTTCTTATTTGCCGTATCAACTGGCTTTGCTATGAAAATAAAAGTTCAAGATGAAATGACAACAATCAATACCCATCCATCCAGCTGGGATTCCGTTACATCCGGATGGTTGACGATTCGCCAACTCCCAACCATCCGCACACTCATTTCGCTCGATTTCATCACATCTTTAGCATCCAGCGTGTGGGTGGCTGCCGTGATATATGTATATGTTGAACAGAACTTGCAATTAGGTGAAGAATGGTGGGGCTACATTAACACAAGCTACTTCGTCGGCATGATCATCAGTGGATTGATCGTCATCCGTTTTTCCAGATTCATTGAAAAACATACCCGCTCCTTCATCATCATCGGGCTTTTACTGAATTCCTTGCTGATCCTCTTTTTCGGATCGACAACGATGCCAGCATTGGCATTGCTGTTTGCATGTCTCTACGGGCTCCCAGAACAAATTCGCGAGGTAATTTACACCAAGCTGTTCCAAGATTACGCATCTGAAAAGACCTTAGCCAAAATATATGCCGTTTGGGGAGCGGTAATCAACCTTACATTTGCCGGCTCTGTCTTGTTATTGGGATATATAACGGAAACCTTTAGTGTCCGAACGACGTTTCAATTTTCTTCCACACTGGTGTTTCTAGCCTTTCTATATGCAATTGTAAAAAGAAAGGAGCTGTGCAGTAAAGAGTCTCAAAGCAGCATCACATCGGAAAAGGAGCCTTTTTGAAGGCTCCTTTTCCGATGAAGCAGGGCAGGGCTGGATTAACATTGCCCGCTCAGCTTGCAATCTAGCAAAGTGCTTGGTGAAACGCTTACAAACCATTAAAATCATCATCCTATTTTATTGTCACTATTTTTTGATTCATAAACGCCCAGTTCTGCGGAAACGCCAAACCGATTTGCCAATATGTTGCCCCTATCAGTTCATATGCATCAATCAATTCATATTTTGCACTTATCGAACGAATATCTTCAAACCAAACGACATGGTTTTTATCCTCTCTCCAATAAGTATAAGTAGGGGAAGCGGCTGTCGTATCATAAGAGATTTCGGACCCTGTTGCAATCGCAAGATTTTGGGCATTTTGAGCTGATAAGGCTTTCGTTTCATGGCTCGGTACGATCCAGTCATATCCATACATCGGGAATGCCGACTGTAATTTATATGCAGGTATATTCGTCAAAGCATAACGGACCACCTCGATCATCCACCACAATGGGGAAATCGGTTCCGGTGGACCAGTAGGGTACCCATAATCAATCGTCATGACGGCAACGAGGTCCGCCGCCTCACCAATTCCCCGATAATCATGCCCGCCTACAATGCGATTGTCAAGGTTATCCGCCGTCTTTGCATGCACGTTCACATGTAAGGTGAGATCATTCAACTCTGTCTTTAATTCCTTTAAAAAGAGCACATATTCGGCACGTCTTGCTGGAGGGATGAATTCGATATCCATACTGACTCCACCATAGTTCTTCTCCCTGACGAAAGTAAGCAAGCTATTGATTAAATTCCGTCTGGATACTGAACTTGTGAGGACTTCCCCCGCCAACTCAGCATCAAAATCACCGTCCTGGAAATTTCGGAGCATCAATAGCGGCATCACCCCGGTCTGTTTGCATTTCCCAATTAAAGGTCGATCATCACCATCAACGTAAGCATAGCCCTCCCTCGTAAAGGAATAAGCTACAATTGCTAAATAAGTTAATTTATCACCATGCTCTTCAAGAGTCTCAAACACCACTCCACCTGAAGTGGGAAAAGCAAACCCAAGCGTTATCAATTGGTTTTTGTAAGGAGAAGGTATCAAAATTTCCGTACCTACCTTTAATGAGCTTGCGACGATGCCTGGATTGGTTTTGATGATCGACGCAGCACTCGTTCCGAAACGACGGGCAATCATAGAGAGCGTATCCATGCTTTTTATGACATATCTTCGATTATCGACAGCTGTATCCGGTATATACAACGCCAGGCCAGGAATCAAAGCTGTTGATTCCAAGCCATTGACTTCCATTATCCTCGATGGAGTCACTTGATTTTCCGCGGCGATTTCCCAGAGGCTATCCCCTTTATCTACAACAATAATCGTCATTTACACCCCTCCAAACCCCCTTCAAAAAGTTTATGCTAGTCAGGCATTTGGATAGAACGATTTATCACAAATTCATGGGGTCGTTTCCTGCATCAATCCGCACTAAAGCAATTTTTTTGGCATGAGGCAATAAGCAGATTTCCCCCTAAAAAGGAGGCTTTCGAGTAGGACATCCGATATGATTCAATAATTTCATCGTACTTTTTATTCGTTATCCATCAAAGCAAATCTTTAATATCGTAGAACTTCCCATTCTCCAAGTCTTCCCCTTCAAGTAGCTGCAATAATGTCGAAGCTACTAACTCAGGGCTCCTTAGCATACCCTTTTCCTTATAGTCTTGAAATTTGTCCCGATCGACAAAGTCATGCTCGTCTGCTGAACGGATCGTCCCTTGCATCTCCGTATCCATTACACCAGGTGAAAAAGAAATGAGGCACACAGGAAAAGGTACTTTGTCCTGTTCCAAACCTGCCACCCTTGTGAACATTTCCAGCCCGGCCTTCGTACTGCAATAGGCAGCCCAGCCATGGTAAGGATTCTTTGCGGCTCCTGATGAAATGTTGACCACTACCTTTTTTCTGTCCGAATCACTCGTTTGTTTAATGAATTCATCAGTCAATACGATGGGTGCCATGAAATTCACCTTCATGCTGGATTCAAGGCATTCTTGACCAAGGTTTCCAATCGGTTTGATCGGGTCAATGATACCAGCATTATTAATGAAATATAAATCACTTTTCTCATCGACTTCAGTGAGAATTCCCTTGACTAACGAACTTAGCTTTTCCGTTTCCTTTAAGTCCGTTGGAATGAAGGAAAGTTTGGAGTCGGAGCTGCTAGCGAGCACTTCGAACGCAGGATCGATTGTTCGAGATATCAATATGCACCGATCACCGGTCCGCAAACATTGTTTCGCAATCGCTGACCCTAGTCCTTTCGATGCCCCTGTTATGATAAAAGTCTTCACGATATATCCCCCTTTTTTTTTGACACCTTCCATTGTATCAAAAAAAGCGGCCCCGTTTATATGGGACCGCTGCTTCATTTAGTGATTATAAAATTGGTGACAGGAGCCTTGCAATCGATTCTTTAAAGCGAATCCATTTCGATCGTTTTTCAAATTCTTCAATCGTGAGCTGCCTGCAAACTTCAACATCCTTATAAAAAAAACTGGTCAGCGTTTGGGCCATACCTTCGTCATAAATGAAAGCATTGACTTCAAAGTTCAATTTAAAGCTTCGAACATCGATGTTAGCCGTCCCTACAGAAGAAACTTCCTCGTCCACCACGATCATCTTTGCATGGATAAAGCCATTATCGTAAATATAAACCTTGGCCCCCGCCCTTAATAATTGCCCTGCATTGTATGTCGTTGCCCAGTAAACGAAGAGGTGATCAGGTTTATTCGGTATCATGATTTTCACATCTAATCCTGACAAGCTGGCAATCCTCAGAGCATCCAATAAACTTGCATCAGGTATGAAGTAAGGGGTTTGAATGAGAATCGATTTCTTTGCTGAAGAAATTAATTTAATATAGCCATTCTTGATTTGTTCCCATTCGGAATCCGGCCCACTCGTCACGATTTGCAAATCTATTTTGCCCTGAGGTTCTAAAGTTGGAAAATAATGAGGGTGATATGTAATATCATGGTATTTCGAAGCCTGATTCCAATCAAGGATAAAACGGGTTTGGATGGCTTTGACTGCAGATCCCTTTATGCGAAGGTGTGTATCACGCCAGTAACCGAATTTCGGATTGAGTCCTAAATATTCATCTCCAACATTGAATCCACCAACATACCCTACCTTTCCATCTATGATGACTAACTTTCGATGGTTACGGAAATTCAAGCGCAAATTTATGAACTTCAACTTGGATGGAAAAAATGCTTCGACTCGGCCGCCGGCTTGCCTAAACTCCTTGAAAAAGCTTTTAGTCATCCCCCTTGAACCCAACTCGTCGTATAGCAAGCGAACTTTAACGCCTTCATTGGCCTTTTTAGTCAAAGCTTCAAGGAACCGTTTACCAAGATCATCTCTTTGAATGATATAGTATTGTATATGAATATGATTTTCGGCCGCTTCGATATCTTTAAAAAGCTGGTCAAACTTCTTTTTTCCTTCCGTAAATATGTCGACTTGATTATCTTCAGTCAGAACGGCATCATTGTTCCGTAGGTGCATATAGATCAAGTCTCGATAATGACTGGAGGAAGTATTTCGAAACGGAAAATGTTCGGTGGAGAGCTCCTCCATCTGTTTATCCAGAATTTCTTCAATCCCGATTTTCTTCTTATCCTCCCATTGGAATAGATGGGCGTGTCTCAAGCTCGTCCCAAAAAGAAGATATAAAATAAAACCTACGACTGGCAGAAAATATAACACCAATAACCAGGCCCAGGTCGTGCTCGCTTCTCTTCTTTCAAAGAAAATAACGATCGTTGCGAATAGTATGTTAAGAATGATGACGAGGCCGAGCAAAACTGATGTAACATGCGTAAATTCCATAGCATTCCCCTCACTCATATTTTATCCCTTTAAGGATACCATGCAAATTCTTTATATCAAAGGATTTGCTATCGATAAGGAAAACAGGAAATGGGCCTCTCCCTTGAGAGGCCCAAAATCCTTGTATCCAAACCAACGTCCAGCTGTCTTATCAGGAGATTTCGATCTAGCGCCTGAAAGGATTCACTTCCATATAATAAGATCAGTAAAAAGGCCTATCTGCTTTTCACCAATAAATTGACGGCTTCCTTGACAAGCTCCTCTGGGTTCTTTTCCCCCGATTCATTAGCCTCCCGGACACATTCCACAAGGTTGGAGCTTACAATTACCCCAATTGTACGATCAATCGCCGATCTAGTCGCTGATAGCTGGGTTACAACATCGCGACAATCTTTATTTTCTTCCATCATTTTCAATATTCCACGCAGCTGTCCTTCAATTCGTTTCACTCTATTTTTCATTTGTTTTTCGTATTCCATGTGAGGCCAACCTCCTGCCATACCTATAGGATATCATTTTTACCCGACTTCATCCCTTTTCACTTGAAAATGAAGGAGAATGAGAATCTTATAATTTATAATACATATCCCCTAGGTATGATTGTCAAGTGCCTATAGCATTTATGGTCGATATGTATAACTAAATCTGCAGAAGGAGATTTTGTGCTATAGCCTCAGAAAACTCGATTGTCATTTGAGGAACATAGGTTTTCAACAAGGCATTGGCGATTGGGGCTTTTGCTCCTTTTGCGACAATCGCCAGGCAGCCAGTCATTTTAGTCTCTGCCATTCCATATCGTTCAGCTAAAAAATAGCCATACCCATCAAATTTTTCATTTAATCCCCTAAGTTTGAATGTGACCTTATCTGGTTCGTTCCATTCCAATATATTTACTTCCAGCTTGATTTTCTTTTTCATCAATCCTAGATCGCCTTTGAACTCCCATATAAGTGTTTCATCATCTATCATCTCATGATCGATATAACCGGGAACAAGGGGTGCCCACCGATCTATGACACTGACAAACCCCCATACGGTTTCGATTGACACCGGTAAAATGATACTATGCAGTCCTTCAGACAAAGCAGTACCCCCTTAATCATTTTCCTTCCATCCTTTTAATGTATGACCGAAGCTGAAAAACCAGAACCGAAATCAGCATAGTGCCCAGATCATTTCAGTCCCATCACATACTATGCAGTAAAGACATTTTTTGAAAGGAACGCCGCAATGAAAAATGATATGTCAAAAAAGTTATCCAGCTTTTCGAAAAGCAACGATGAGAATAATGATCCATCAGGAAATCCTGTCAGTCAACATGAGCTGAATAATCAAGGCTTCCTTGGGCCAATCGGACCCGTCGGTATAAACGCACCTGCTTTGGCGTATGGCGCTGTTTACGGATCGAGCGCAGCAGTCGTTGTAACTGCCGGAACACTTGTTGATTTCACTTCTTCCGGTCCATCATTGAATATAGCAGCCGATTTGCTAGCAAACACCTTAACGGTAGCAACTTCCGGCATATACACGATTCACTATAACATAAACCTTGCCTTGTCGGTCATATCCACTCTGCTTTCCGCCTCAAACCGGATTATAGAAGTTGCCCTGAACATTAATGGCACGGAGGACCCCGCCAGCATCAGTACTTATTCGATTACAAACATTTCAGGCGTGGCAGCTGCATTGGCTCAAGCTGGAACGGTTAGCAGGAGCATGCTCAGATCATTGAACAGTAACGATGTCGTAACGCTTGGATTCAGGAGTACATCGATTGGTCCCGGGACAGCCACATATACATCCCCGTCCCTTGTCATCACTAGAATCGAATGACACCCCCGCTTAACCTTAACTGACAAAATTAGATATGCTGAAAGCTAACAATCCAAACGTACAAGGGAGAACTCATTTAGGACAAGTCGGTTTATAAACAAACGCCAGATTGTTCTACTTTTTTTCGGAATCTGCAATTTGTCCGGTGCTTTTCACTTCAGAATTCGCTTTCCGACAAGATCCTTCTCGTGGCACCAACGGCTATGGATTTTCCCTTCGATCGTATTTTCATAGCGGGCGTCTTGCACCTTCCGTTTCAATTCATCAATGAGGTGAAAATAACGCTCAATTATCGCTGAGAGAGGCATTGGTGGATAAAAACCGCAGTGGGTTCGTGCCAGTTTCAAAAAAAGACAGCCGGCCAAAGGAAAGGAGCGGTTGTCATTCCATATAATTCAAAAAGGTATCGGAAGGGAGGCCATTCCGATACCTTTTTGTCTATCTAGGGACGAACGATATCAAATAACTCGCCCAGCTTTGTATATGTCTGACCTGCTAATCTGGCTACAGGCTTCAATCCATTTTGATCAATTCGACCATTCTCGTAAATATCTTGCTTTATATGATAGCGGACTATTTTCCCTATCAAAAAATCACATCCAGGTTTTTCAGGTGTACCCGCTAATGGTATGGATTTTTCCAAGATGCATTCAAAGCGGACTTTTGCTTCAAGCAGCCCTGGTACGGATACGACATCACTTTCAGTGGTTGTGAAATTGGTCAATCCAAGCTCGCTTTCTTCAGGGGGAAGCTCTTTGGCCGTTCGATTAGCTTCCGCAACATTTTCTTCATCGGTTATATGAACGACGAATTCACCTGTTTGGATGGCATTTCTCGCTGTATCCTTGGAAGTTCCTTCTTTCCGTTGAACAGAAATGGAAATCATCGGCGGATTGGAACTGACGATATTAAAAAAACTGAAGGGCGCTATATTGACCGTCCCATTCGCAGATTTTGTCAAAACAAGGGCTATAGGTCTCGGAATGATACTTCCTGTCAAAAACTTATAGTTTTCCCTTTCATTTAAACTCTCAGGATTTAAGGAAATCATCCATATCCCCCTTTCCATTTCTATAAAAAGTATCTATGAAACCACGTGCCTGCTGCCTCAACCTCTGATCGCGTCAGCTGATGACCGTAGTTTTCCCAGTGATTATCCACCTTGGCACCGGCTTCCTCCAACATGCGCGTGAGTTCGTTCGTTTCTGCTGCCGGGCAAATCGGATCGTTATTACCAGCAGCGATGAAGACTGGCATATCAGACAGGGCCGGTAAGGTAATCCCCCGTCTCGGGACCATCGGGTGATGAAGGATCGCACCCTTCAAAGCCCCTTCATAATGGAACATCAAACTTGCTGCTATATTGGCACCATTGGAATAGCCTAATGCCACCACCTTTTTTTTATCAAAATCATACTCTTTGGAAGCCAATTCCAAGTAATCATGAAGTTCCTTTGTACGCAGGATTAAATCTTCTTCGTCAAAAACGCCTTCGGATAACCGTCGAAAAAAACGGGGCATTCCATTTTCAAGCACATTTCCACGCACACTTAATACCGATGACCCTGGTGAAACCATTTCCGCTAATGGCAGCAGGTCCGTTTCCGTACCACCTGTACCATGTAAAAGCAAAAGCACCGGTGCTTCTTCATTACTTCCTTTTTGATAGATATGCTTCATGATTTATCCTCCTTCAATACTCGCGGCACTGCCGGTGGCAGCGTTTTTCCCATGAGTTCCCTTTTTTCTTCGAGCCAAGGGGGCAGCATTAATTTACTGCCCATCGTTTCTTTCGTTTCATCATGGGCGAAGCCGGGAGGGTCTGTGGCGACTTCAAAAAGCAAGCCCCCATCTTCCCGAAAATAAATGGCATCAAAGTATTGCCTGTCCTTAAATGGCGTCACCCCATAACCATAGCTACCGATGTGCTCTCTCCATTCTTTATGATCATCAGAATCATTCGCACGCCATGCAAGATGATGAACCATCCCAACTCCCATTTTACCAGTTGGCAAAACCGTTTTCCTTACATCAATCAAATTACCGATGTCTGAAGTGGATTTGAAGCGGATGTAGTCCCCCTCTTCTCCCACTTTTTGCAGACCCAACACGTTCTCCAATAATTCAATCGTTTTGGTGGGCTTTGCCGACAATAAAACGGCACCGCCGAATCCTTTGACAGCCTTATCAGAGGGAACTCCGCCAAAAGACCACTCGCTCCGTTTACCTTCTTTACGCTCAACAAGTTCAAGCCGCAAACCGTGTGAATCTTGAAATTCCATATAATCCTCGCCGAACCGGCTCGTTTTATCATAATCTATATTGAATTTATCCAATCGCCCTTCCCAAAATTCCATCGAACCCTCCGGAACGACATAGGTTGTAGTCCCAACCTGACCAGAGCCGATTTGTCCTTTATATGCCGCGGGCCAAGGAAAGAATGTGATGATCGAGCCTGGGGAACCCGACTCGTCTCCAAAATATAAATGATAAGTCCCTGGATCATCAAAATTGACGGTTTTTTTCACCATCCGTAATCCTAATATACCAGCATAAAAGTCAATATTCTCTTGGGGATCACCAACGATTGCAGTAATATGATGAATTCCAGCCGTTTGCTTAATCATGCCGATACCTTCCTTTCTATGATCAATTAGTCGCCTTTGTATTCAACGGTTTTAGCTTTGATTCGATTTCCCTTCTTTTTGATTCCAAAAAGGGCGGTAAAGCCAGTGTTTCACCTAGGTGCTGCTCCGTTTCATCCGTTGCAAATCCTGGTCCATCGGTAGCCAGTTCAAACAAGATGCCATTCGGCTCTCTAAAATAAAGGGAGCGAAAATAGAAGCGGTCCACATATCCCGAATTCGCAAATTTGAATTCGTTCAATTTTTCTATCCAATTTCTTAATTCTTCTTCATTATCGACCCTAAAAGCGACATGATGCACCCCACCCCTACCTAATCGCTCACGGGGGATATCCGTCCTTTCTTCAATATGGATTTCCGCTCCTGTTCCACCCTCACCTGTCTCGTAAACGCTAATTGGATTTTGTCCGCTTACAGGTGATGGATATGTGCCTGATTTCCTGAAACCGAGCAATTCAGTTAAAACTTCTTCTGTCCGTTCAATATTAGGTACGGTGAGTTTGATTGGTCCGAGCCCGAGAATGAAATGCTCTGGAGGCACAGGACTGCCCTCCCATGGAATTCCACCTTGAACGCCCCTATTTTCCTGGTCCGATACAAGTAGCAGCCTTTGACCTTCCGGATCCTTAAAGGACAAGACCCGTCTCTGAAAGCGGGTGGATACTTCATCATGATCCACATCGTATTCGATAAAGCGTTTTTTCCAAAATTCGAGTGCTTGATCATTACTCACTCTTAAAGAAATTTCTGAAATGCTATTATTTCCTTCATGCGTCCGTGCAGCATGGGGAATTTCAAAAAACGTCAATTCGGTACCCGGCGATCCGATCTGATCACCATAAAATAAGTGATACACATTTATATCATCCTGATTCACCGTTTTTTTAATTAATCTCATTCCCAACACTTTCGTGTAGAATTCAAAATTGTTTCCCGCTTTTGCTGTAAGTGCCGAAACATGGTGTAAACCTTTTAGTTTCATCCGTAACACTCCTATCTTTTATTATCAATCTTTCCTTAACCAATAAAAATTAAAGCTGTCCTTTTATCTTTAATTCGAGATATTATCCAAACGATAAATACCTTCAATAAAAATATCTTGATTTAAAGATAATTGACGGAAGTCCATTTGTCAACCTTCCCTATCTTCCCTATCATAAAAAAATGAATTCTGGTCAAAATAAGGTTGGTATAGATGATGGAGGTGTGCAATTTGACTAAGGATTTCTATAACGCAATTGAAGATCGGCGCTCTTTTTATTCTCTTAGCAAGGAGAAGGTTGTCCCTCAAAATAGGATTAAAGAAGTGATCGACCATGCCGTTCAATATTCCCCTTCCGCCTTCAATTCCCAAAGCGCCAGACTGGTGGTATTAACCGGTCAAAACCATGACCTGTTATGGGATATCACGAAAGAGACATTACGAAATGCAGCCGGTAAAAAGGAGAATGGCAAAACGGAGGATAAAATGCAATCATTTAAAAATGGCTATGGTACCGTTTTATTTTTTGAAGATCAGGTCATTATAGAAGGACTTCAAGCACAATACAAAACATATTCCGATAACTTTCCCATTTGGTCCAACCAAGCATCCGGCATTTTACAGTTTGTTGTGTGGACTTCATTGGAAATTGAAGGATTTGGTGCCAGCCTCCAGCATTATAACCCGTTAATTGACGAGGAAGTTAAAAAGACATGGGACATTCCCCCCCATTGGAAGCTCATTGCCCAGATGCCCTTCGGAAAGGCTACAGAGGGACCTGGAGATAAGGCCTTTGCCCCCATTGAGGAGCGAGTAAAGTATTTTCAATAATGTTTTTGGGCTGGCTCGGTATATCGAGCCAGCCCATTAATATGTTGTCCACTAACAATCCGGGAATGATGCACAAGATTTTGGAAAATGACTTCTGTCCATGTTTTGTCCGATGCATCCATTTCAAATCCCCCTATACAAATCTTATTGGATGGGCGAAGAACGCTTAGGCAGCCAATCCTTCAAATAAGATGGTAAACTCCCCTCATATTGCTTGGAAGCATGTCCACTTTTCAATACTTTATAAGTCTTATCATTACATGTTAAGTGATCCATGACGGGATAAATCATTTCTTGTGGAACCAAACGATCATACTTGCTAGCAATGACCAATACATTGGCATCAATCTTCGCTAACTTCGCCTTTTTCCCCCGCACCTTAAATCCGCCATTAACCAAGCGATTTTTTATCAAAAGATCTTTGGTTATCTGTTTTGCTGCGGCTCCCGACAAGGGCACATGCCCATTAGTCCAGGCATTGAAACGACGCCAATTTTGTACATATTTCTCGTCATCGGCTTGATTCAATAAAGATAAATAAGGTGTAAAATAGACGGGAGAGGTAATTAAACGAATTCCATATTTAACCGCACTGGCCGGAATCGTCTGATAAATATCAATCGTCTCGTCGAAGTTCGCTGTGCCTTTTTTCATGGCTTCCTGCCACTGATCAAAAAATTGTGAGGTGCTGAAATCGATAGGGGTGACGGAGAGGATTAAATTCTTGATCGGCTCATCTGCAATGGCTGCATAAATGGCTGCTATCGTGCCACCGAGACAAAACCCCATGACGGTAATTTCAGATGCTCCAGAATGGCGCAAAGCACGCTTTACCCCGTTTTGAATATAATCGACGATATAATCTTCTATCGATATTTCGCCATCCTCAAAGCCCGGACTTCCGAAATCAAGCAAATACACATCGAACCCTTCATTAACGAAAGACTCTATTAAGCTATTTCCCGGAGACAGATCAAGAATCATGGGAGTATTAATAAGTGAATAAATGAGAAAAACCGGCACATCATATTTTTTTTGTACCGAAGGGTAGTGCCACAAAGTGGATTTATTTTTTTTCCACACGGGGATTTTCGGTGTTAGTCCCATTTCAGGCATAGGCTGATTGGGAATATCCAAGAAGTGCTTCCATTTAGGCTCTTGCCTTGCTTTATTTCCTGGCACTTTCCGTTTAGACATTAGTATTCCTCTGTCCATCGCCATCAGATAACTTTGCACTTAACAATAAGGATTCATTGATGAAGTCCGAAACCCTTTTTTTTCTTCCATCCTTTTCAGTGGAGCTGCCTCTTGATTTCTTTTTCGCTCCTCGTGAAGAACCCCCACTTTTCACAATCCTGTTCTTTTCTGGGCTTGAAAGTATTTCTTCTAACCTATCAATTTTTTCTTCTAGCTGGATGACCAATTTTGCAACAGTTGCCACGTCTTTTTTTGTTGGATAATTCATGATGATTGACATTCTTTCTGAGGCTTCCTGCATCCTATTTATTTTTGGAACCTGCAGCTGTGCGTTTTCGCTTACGGATTCCAATAATGCGCGATTATTCAGCAAACCTTGAATTTGACTATTCAGCTCTTGCTCTTTTTGGGAACCAAGCAATTTCATCCCTTTATAAAAATCTGTCTTTTTCGCCATATAGATCTTCCCTTCTTGTTTGTTTACACTAATGCCGATATTCCCCCATCCAAGATCAACACATGTCCAACCATATAATCGGAAGCCTGTGAAGCCAAAAAAATGGCTGCACCCTTCAAATCAGTTTCATTCCCAAATCTGCGGGCAGGTGTTTTACCTAGGATGTCATAATTGGATTTTTCAAGAATTTTCTTTGTGATTTTGGTTGGAAAAAAGCCTGGTGCTATCGCATTGACTTGGATATTATATCTAGCGAGCTTTACTCCCAAGTCCTTGGTCATCGTTATGACAGCACCTTTACTCGTATTATAAGCAATGGTATCCAACAGTTCCGGAAAAGTGCCGCCAAGACCTGAAACGGATGCAATATTGATGATTTTCCCGGAATTTTGCTGTATCATGACCCTTGCAACGGCCTGTGAAAACAAGAATGTCCCTGTAACATTGACATTCAACACTTTCTCCCATTTTTCCTTTGGAAGATCCACCAACGGGCCAGACCAGGAAGTCCCGCTATTATTGACCAAAATATCGATAGTGCCGAATTGAGCAACCGTTTCGTGTACAACAAGATCAACGTCACTCTCATTGGTGATGTCACATTCAAAAGCAATTGCTTTCACACCCAGTGCTTGCAGCTCCTCACATACCTCATTGCATGCCGAGAGATTGCGCGATGCAATGACGACATTAGCCCCAGCCTCTCCCAATGCCATGGCGATCTGTTTGCCTAAACCTCTTCCGCCTCCGGTAACAATAGCCGTTTTATTCGTTAAATCGAACATATTACTCAATGTAGTCAACTTTTCAGCCCTTTCTGTCATGAATTATGATGAAGATAAACCATCTATATCATTATAGAAAAGCCCAACCGATAATGTGCTTAAAATAGCCTAATGCCTTAGCCTTTTGTTTTACTAGCCCATATCCTTCGGATGACTAACTTTTAGCTACGCCCTTATGGTTCAAAGCAAAATCACATACTTAATCATCGTTATCGTTTAAACTAAAGAACATGAAGGAGGTTTTACCATGACGATGCATCATTTTCATTTAACGGCCTCATGGCCTGGCGGCAGGAACGATATTGGCACAATCCAATCGGGTAATCTTCAGACCGAGATAAGCATCCCTACAGATATGGAAGGACCCGGAATAGGTACTAATCCCGATGAAATGCTGCTTGGAGCTGCCTCGACCTGCTATATCATCACCTTGGCAGCGATGCTGGAAAGAAGCTCCATCAAAAAGGCAAGCTTGACCATGCAATCCGAGGCTTTGGTAGATGTTACGAAGGGTGTATTCACCTATAAAAAAATCATTCATCGCCCGACACTGGTATTGGCACCCGACACCTCCGAGCAAGTGGCCGAAAAAGCGAGGAAGCTTGTTGAAAAAGCTGAATCTTCCTGTATGATATCCAGGGCGATCAAAGGTAATGTAGCTGTGGAATTGGATGCAACCATTTCCATCACACAGCAATCCTGAACAAAAAAATGCCTAACCTCGCTAAGGGGTTAGGCACTTTTTTTCGACTATTGAATAGCGTTCAGTTTGTTTTCGACCTCACGGCACACTTGGTCAGCCGTTAAACCATTCGCTTCAATGATGGACGCTTTCAATGAAGTATCGCTTATTCCCATCACATTACTTTCCAATCCTGTTACTACACAACAATCCAGGTTTTTTGCGTCAGCTTCTTGTTTAATCTCAACTACATCAAATCCTTTTTCACGAAGTGCTTCCTGAATGTTCGTTAATGAATCTTCCACACCGATTTTTGACATGAACACACACCTCCTCTACTTGCTAACCTGTCCTTTTTCGCTTCAATATATGTATAGGGTGCAAAGGAAATAGGGAAAGTAATATGGAGGTGATGAACATGAATGGAAAAAACAAAAAAGATGCCACACAAACTCGTTTAGGCTCTTCTCAAATAGAGGGACAAGGAACCACTACGAAAGAAACCGGGTCCTTCACTCAGCCATCTTCCCTTAAAAAGCAAAAGCGTACTTGACAAAACTAAAAATCCACGCTTTACGAAAACGCTTGGTTCTCTCCAAGCGTTTTCCTGTTTCACTTTTGATGGCCTGTCGTTTTTCGTTTTTAAATTTCTTCTTGAATGATTAAATCACTCCATTCACCCCGAGCAGCGGCTCCTGCTCTTTTTTTGCTATATCGATAGCATCACATTCAAATAAAACTAGCCTTTGAATATTATCCAAAGCGGCTTTTTCATTCCGTTTTTCTTCTGTACACCCGAAGAATTTTGATGAATACACCGCATCATTTCATGCAAAAATATCAATGGAGGTGGTTTTCATGGAAAATAAGAAACCAGGGAATAAGAAAATTCCGGATTTTAAAGAAATGAATGACCGAATCTTCAGGGAGGCATCCCAAAGTCCCCGTCTAGTCATCGGAACAAATCTGGATGCCAAGAACGTAAAGGACGGCAACCCTTACACAGGCAGGGTGAACAGCGAAGGATTTGAAGATTATTTTGAAGAATGAAAAAACCGGCTTAAAAAGCCGGTTTACCTTAAAAGTATTTCTTCTTCCAAAAAATGAAGGCTGTCGTACCAGCTAAAGTGATGGCAACAAGTAAAGTGAAGATAAAAGCATACGAATTGTGCTCAAACGGAAGCTTCACATTCATACCGTAAAAACTTGCCACCATCGTCGGGAGCGTTAAAATGATGGTCACGGAAGTTAAAAACTTCATGGCATTATTGACATTATTGGATATGATTGAAGCGAATGCATCCATCATCCCACTCAGGATGGAAAGATACACCTCTGCCATTTCAATTGCCTGCGCGTTTTCGATGATTACGTCTTCAAGCAATTCCTTGTCTTCTTCATACATTTTCAAATAATTAAAGCGAAGGATCTTATCAAGCACGACACGGTTGGATTTTAAAGATGTCGTGAAATATACAAGACTTTTTTCCAAAGCGAGAAAGGTATATAGCTCTTTATTTTTCATTGACTGGTGCAATTCCCTTTCGGCTTCATTGGTCATTTTATTAATCTGTTTCAAGTAACGTAAATAATAGGATGAAATTTCAAATAATAATTGCAAGGCAAACCTTGTCTTTTTGTTCGTGAAAAAACCTTTAATTTTATTATTTTTAAAATTCGCCAATATGGGTGATTCCTTCAAAGATACGGTAATAAAACAATCTTTGGTAAAAATCATCCCAATCGGGATTGTTTCAAAAATGGGCAAGTTGGCTTCGTCCCGTGTCAAATATGGGAAATCGACAATGATCAACACATTGTCATCTTCTTTTTCAATCCTTGGCCTTTCCTCATCATCCAGAGGATCTTTCATGAAATTGATGGGTAGCTTCAAGGTGTTGCAAATATGTTCAATCTCGGTTTCTGTGGGTGCGACAATATTCACCCATGAACCTTTTGTCATCTCCTCCATATTGTTCAAGAGACGATTTTCATTCGTTTTGTAGATTTCAATCATTCGTTGACCTCCTCTTTATTAGAGGAAGCCCTATTTACCTTCTTCGAGCAGATACTCAGGAAGAATAACAGTCTCGACTTCAAGCATCATATTGGCTTCCTCTTGCTTTCTGGGTTCAGGATCATAAGAACTGCTGTTCACTCGTATCCACTTCCTTTCGATTCTTTTATCTTAATCCTTATTCATTTAAAGCACAATAACGAATTTCCATCTCGATTCCCTTATTTGAAATTCACAATTATCTGATTCCTGGTAAACCATTGTGATTTTATTTTTTCATGAAAAAATCGCTTGGGGAATTCCCAAGCGATTGACACTGCATTAACCATGCTTTGCATTATTATAATAATGAACTCCATACATCGCGCCTTCATCCACCATTTTATTATCTTCATGATCATATGGATCTGGATGACCTGCCTTTTCGATCATTGGATCCAATTCTGAACACTTCCTATTTAAAAAGCTCATTGTCTTATCTTTTGTACTGTTCCAAATATCTTTTACTTTACCTCTGTTCGCTTTAGTTGATAAAAATGAGACTCCGGCAACTCCGACTCCAAGTAACATAACGTTTTTTGCTAATGCCATCATTACCTTCCTCCTTCAATTTGGATTTATATATGTATACCCGATGTCGGGTCATGTAAACCTTTATTTATATGGAGGTTTTTGATAAAAGAAATTAGGCTTCAGTATTTCATTTTTATACGGCTTGTGAAAAACGTGTGTGGTTGCTGGTGAGACAGGGGGAATTAACCATGTCCAATCCCCGGTTATACCCCGGTCATTTAAAGCCTCTTTTTCTTCAAATTTCTTGAATTGCTTTGCGGCAGTATGATGATCGACAATGCTGACCCCACTTTTCTTGAACGAATACAGGACAGCTTCATTTAATTCAATCAAGGCACGATCCTTCCATAAATTAGATTCACGTTTGATATCCAGGCCCATCCTCTCCCCAATTATCGGGAGCATATTGTACCGCTCTTCATCCGCTAGGTTTCTGGCACCGATTTCCGTCCCCATATACCACCCATTAAATGGGGCAGCTGAATAGGTAATGCCGCCAATTTCCAATTTCATACCTGATATGATCGGAACAGCATACCATTTGATTTGAAGCTCCTCGAACCAATTGTACTGCGGGTGCATGATTGGAACTTCCTTCACGAGTCGATCCGGAATATCATAGAGCTTCGGTTGCTTGCCGTCCAATTGAACCACAAGAGGCAATATGTCAAAACGACCAATGTTACCTTCCCAGCCCAATGCCAGACATTGCTTCGTAAATTCAATTGAGCTTGGATCACCGATGACACCATATTCCGTCTCATATCCCGCATAGCGAATGAGCTGATGATTCCAAATATCGATTTTTTCATTCTGTTCCTTCTGCTTGAAAATGGTAATCACTGGCCTGATGTTTCCGTTATTCGTGGCGTACTCGATATGTTCAAAAAGAGACGAAATAATTTCATCCTCACTTTGGACCATCCTTTTATCTATTACCCGCAGTGATTCCCAAAAAAAGCGGCCGATGCAGCGATTACTATTGCGCCATGCTAACTTAGCGCCGTATACTAATTCCTCATATGTATGCTCATATTTGTTTGTTTCCTTGATTTCTCTTTTAATTTGTTCTATTCTGTCATTTATTTCATCTTCGTTTTTTAACAATTCCGTATAGCTTGTCCTGATAAAGGAAATGGCCTCTTGCAGTAAATCACTCATCTTTCCCACGGATCCTTCCATTTGCAAAACTTTACTTTCACTACTAAAGTAACATATTTCTCGAAGAATCTCTAAAAGAAACCTTGAAAAGGGCATTTCTTTTCGTGTTGAAATTAATTCCTAATCATGATACTTAAAGTAAGCTAATATATTATTTACACTATAACATCTCTAGTAACTAAATAATAATCGGTAAAGTTGTTACAGAAGACGTAAATGCATTATAATATAGTAATATGGGGTGATATGATGAATAATACGACACTTTGTCCGCGTTTTGAAAAAGGGATGCAAATTTTGAGTAAACGCTGGACTGGATTGATTGTCAATCAATTGCTAAATGGCCCTCAACGGTTTTGTAATATTGAATCCGCCTTCCCGATTAGCGGCAGGATTCTATCTGAACGTTTAAAGGACTTGGAATTGGAAGGTATAGTGAAGAGGGATGTTTACCCAGAAACGCCAGTAAGAATCGAATATTCCTTAACTGAAAAGGGCATGGCGCTTGCACCGGTAATGAGTGAAATTCAAAACTGGGCTCAAAATTGGCTTGAACCAACTCAGGATCAATGACATAGCCATACGGTAATAAAGAAGGAAGGTCGCTGCATGGCAGACTTTCCTTTTTTATTACCTTCATTTGTTCACCCGTCCAAGAATAGTGGTATATTTTTCACAGATAGAACCACACTAGATTTATTCAAAAATTGTATGGGCGGTGAATTCATGAAGCAAGCAAATTGTATAATAATTGGCGGAGGCATCGCCGGCATTCAAGCAGCTATCCAGCTCGGTAGATATAAACATGATATTATCGTGATTGATTCAGCTCAAGGCCGCTCTTCCATCGCTAAGGCTTACCATAATATTCTTGGATGGCCAGATGGGGTGAGCGGCAGTCAATTAAGGAACCTGGGCAGGCAGCAAGCAGAGAAATCCGGCGTGAAATTCTTGGATGATAAGGTCACAACTCTTGAAAAGATAGAGGACAAGTTCATTGTTTCAACCAAGAAAGACAGTCAATATCAAGCCGATACGATATTTCTTGCGACGGGCATAACCGATAATATCCCGCCAATAAAAAACCTCTACTCCACGCTCGGTACTTCGACTTATATATGCCCAGACTGTGATGGGCATGAGATCACGGATAAGCAAACGGTTGTGATTGGAGGCGGAACTACAGGAGTGAAAATGTCCTTGTCCCTGTTATATTGGTCAAAAAATATTCTGTACGTAAATCACTTGAAAACAACTATAGATGAAAAGGAAAGGGAAAAGCTGAAGGAAGGCCAAATTCCCTTAATTGAAGAAAAAGTCGAGGAAGTACTTGTTGATGATGAACACCAGTTGACTGGGATACAATTGGAAAGTGGTAGAATCATTGAAGCCTCAAAAGCTTTTACAGCATTCAAAGGAAATAAACTCAACAATGAACTTGCGTTGCAATTAGGGGTGCAGGTAAATGAGAATGATCATGTCGTGACCCACCCTCGCACTAAAGAAACGAATATTACCGGAGTTTGGGCGGGCGGCGACCTGATTGCCCATTCAGAACAAGTCACCATTTCAATGGGAGATGGCACCCAAGCAGCGATATGGATTCATAAGAGACTTCTCGGACACCCCCTCCCCTATGATTGATCCGAAACCGACAGAAAAAAGGAAGGGCGACCTGATCACCAGGACGCCCTTCCTTTTCGTACTACATCTACATTCGGTTCCTTCCTTTGAACACTTTTACCAGGATAAGGATGACTGCGATAATAAGCAATATATGTATAAAGCCGGCAGCCACTTTAAAAACTAAACCAAGCACCCATATTAAAATAATTGCACCGATAATTGTCCAAAACATGATAATCTCCCTTTCTTCCATCCTTCTCATCAAAGAACCTTCTTGATGGCTTACCTTTAAATTACCCACTTCTTTCATTTACAAACCCATTTCGAATGGTGGGTAATCCAAAAATAAATTACATAAAACTGTAAATGATGTAAAAGATAATAACGAAATGTGGAATCTTCTAAAGGACGATAAACAAATGACACCCGGAAGTAATCCTTGTTTTTGATTGTCGCCCTTACAGCATGCTAAAACAAACTAAAGGAGTCGTTCATTCATGAAAAAGTTTTTGGCCATCTGTTTCACTGCCTGTGCCCTTTTCCTCGTCAACTTGGATCATCCGGCTGCACAGGATACCAACGCAAATCCGGAAAGAGTCCAATTCACTGAAGCACAAAAAACAGAGCTTGCAAAGATTCAAAAACGAATACTCGCCGACAAAAAGGAATTGATCGGGAAATACGTAGAGTATGGTGCTCTTACACAGGAAGAAGCCGATAAAATGTTTTCGCACTTTGAAAAGCATTATAAAATGATGGAGGAACATAATTTTCAAGTTCCGCAGCACCGGCCCCATGCAAGGCATATGCATAAATGATCAATTATTCAGTCTGTGCCATTCCGGCATGATCATCCGTCCTTACCCCAAGGACGGATTTTTTTCGTTTCTTTGATTCTTGATAAATAATCCTTACGCGTTTACCATTTACTAAAGGATTTATATTTCACTTTAGCGAAATACATACCTATGAGAATGGAAAGGGTGAAAAGGATGAACCAAAAAGGGATAACAGCAAGAGACTTATTTCACTTGAAATCGGTAACAGATCCAAAGCTTTCACCAGATGGCAGCATGGCTGTTTACGTTCAAACAGAAATTGATGAAAAAACGGAAAAATACATTTCCAATCTGTATATGTTCAGCTTAATCACAAATGAAACAAAACAATGGACCTTTGGCGAACATCGCAACACATCACCAGCTTGGTCTCCAGATGGTAAGCATGTCGCATTTATTTCAGACAGATCCGGAAAAAAACAAGTTCACATCATGGGCAGCATCGGCGGGGAAGCTCGACAGCTAACCCATTTCATGAATGGGGCAACCTCCCCTATCTGGTCTCCGTGTTCCACCAAGCTGTTGCTTTCAACAGGTTTAAAAAAGGGAGAAACACTTGACACAGCAGAGGAAAATAAATGGTCTAACGAGATTCATCGATATGACAGGATCAAGTATAAATGGGATGACAGAGGTTATTTCGATCAATTATATCACCAGCTTGTGGTAGTGGATGTCATGAAGAGCGAATCAGTTGTGTTAACGGAAAATGGTGTTGACCATCACCCTAATGCCTGGTCCCCTGACGGTGAGCACATCGCTTTCATATGTGGCGACGCGGAAAAAGGTGACGAAGAGCTTTTCACGGATATTTTCACCATGGAAGTTGAAACGCGAGCGCTACGTAAAATAACGAATAGCACAGGATTTTATAAAGATCCTAAATGGTCTCCAAATGGCGAATACCTTTCCTACATTGGGCATGAAAAAGAATTCGCCGGTGCGACACTGTCAAAAATTTGGTTGTATACCTTGTTTGATCAATCGATTCAGTGCTTGACGGATGGGTGGGATGTTGAGATTGGGGATTCTGCAATCGGCGATTTTCAAATCGGGGCAGTCGACCCAGGTATCTTATGGACAAACGATAGCCAGGGCTTTTACTTTTTGATTAGTGATTATGGCAGCACTGGTGTATATTATGGTTCAATTGAAGGGGCCATGTATCCATCCATTCTTGATGCCCAGCATATATACGGTCTGACTATAGATCCAGAAAGCCATCGTGCCGTCGTGGCCATCTCCACTTCCGTCCAGCCTGGTGACCTGTTTGCGTATAATCTTACAAATGGGGAAAAAGAACAAATCAGTTTTGTTAATGAAGATTTTTTGAAAGAAAAGCAAGTATCTTCAGCTGAGCCCATTTCGTTTTCAGCTGTTGATGGCCTCACGATTCACGGCTGGATCATGAAACCGGTCGGATTTGTTGAAAATCGACAATATCCACTCATTTTGGAAATCCATGGCGGTCCGCACATGATGTATGCCAATACCTATGTTCATGAATTCCAGACATTGGCTAATGAAGGGTATGCCATTTTATTTACAAACCCCCGTGGAAGTAAAGGATATGGCCAGGACTTCGCGAATGCCTGCCGTGGGGATTATGGCGGCGAGGATTATAACGACTTGATGGCTGGTGTTGACCATGCCTTGGCTACATATGATTTTATAAGCGAGCAGGATTTGGGCGTTTCCGGCGGAAGTTACGGCGGCTTCATGACAAATTGGATCGTCGGTCATACGAACCGCTTCAAGGCAGCAGTAACTCAACGGTGCATTAGTAATTGGCTAAGCTTTTATGGTGTCAGCGACATCGGCTATTATTTTACAGAGTGGGAAATTGGTGGGGATATCATTCATTCTGCAGAAAAGTTGTGGCAGCACTCCCCTTTAAAGTTTGTAGGAAATGTGGATACACCTTTGTTATTACTGCATGGTGAACGTGATTACCGCTGCCCGGTAGAACAGAGCGAGCAATTTTTTGTTGCATTGAAACGACAAAACAAAGAAGCGGTACTCGTAACCTTCCCAGAAGAAACTCATGAAGTGTCGCGCAGTGGATCACCGAAAATGCGTCTTGGGCATATTGAAGAAATCAAAGGATGGTTCAATAAATATCTATAATAACAAAGGTACTGTTCCAAAAGCCGTAAAATGACTTTTGGACAGCACCTCCTTGTTACACCATGAGTGAATTTGTCCCTTTCAAAGACAATTACTGCAAACTGTTGATTCGCGCAGACATTTTCCGATTCCCTTTACAAGGGGAATAGAACATTCCGTCTCCGTAAAAAAATTCATCGACATAGAGCTTCTCAAGAATGCCACTTGATGTGAATAAATTCTTGTGACTTCTCATATTCGATTCCCTCCAGTTGATATGCTCCTAGCCTCACTCTAGCAAATTAATCATCTCCTAAACATGAAAAACTCTAAACGACACAAAAGCAGGTTCCCTCTCACCCTATCCGATATACTTATCATTCGCGCGATTCTTGAACATCATCTTCAAAAAAGGCTTCCATAATTCCCTGTCCAATCTTCTGGCTGATTGGATGGGAGTTTGTCCTGGCATTAGGGACTACTACTGAAAAAGCTACTTCAGGATTGTCGTAGGGAGCATACCCCACCAGTGTCAGGTTGTTCGTCGGTTTATCTGTATATGTCTTCCTTAATTCAGGATCATAATAAAAGGATTGTGCCGTCCCCGTTTTACCGGCTATTTTATAGCTTTTGTATGGATGTTTATTAAAATGGGAGGCAGCGCTTCCGCCTTGTTCGTGGAACACTTTGCGGAACCCCTCTTGCACGCGTTCAATCTTTTGTTTATCCATGTCAATGCGATTCAGATAAACTGGAGAGGCGCTTTGGAAAACGACAGGATTTTCATCTTCCATTACCTGTTCGCGGATTTCCTTAAGAAGATGTGGTTGCACCCTATATCCTCCATTAGCAATTGTCGATATGTATTGAGTCAGTTGCATGGGAGTATAAGTATCATATTGGCCGATTGTAAAATCGAGCAAATGGCCTGGGGACCCGCCTTGGCCGCGATATCCGCTGGATTCATTCGGGAGATCGATTCCTGTCTTGACCCCAAGCCCGAATTGATTGAAATAATAGCGAAACGTTTCAAACGCATTCGAATCCAGCGGCAGTCTCATGTTTCTATAATAGGTCTTCCCAAGCATACTCATAGCCGTCTTAAACATATAAACGTTGGAGGATTGCTTCAATGCAATCAGGTCATTGACCATCCCCATCGTTCGAATTGACTTCTTGACTGGGGTGCTCAGCAAGTAGATAGGCTCATCCAGGAAAGACTGACCAGGTTGAATGGCGCCGCTCTCATACCCGGAAAGTACTGTCGCCCCCTTTACAGATGACCCCATTTCAAAAGATGAGTTGACAGTTCCAAGGGCATAATCGGTCGCTGCCCATTTGCCGTTAACTTCTTTAATCTGTTTCCCAACCATGGCCAGAACTTCTCCTGTAAGGGGATTCATCATGACGACAAAGGCTTTATTCAGGAATGCCCCCCCTCCATTCCTCTTAGCATTAATCAATTCAGCAGTGAGTATCTCTTCTACCTTCTCCTGTAAACCCATATCAATAGTCAGTATTAGGTCCTTACCAGGTTTACCAGCTGAGACCTCATGAGTTCCAATAATGTTTCCTTTTCTATCTGTTTCAATTTCAGTCACGGACTTCGTGCCCCTGAGGACATCTTCATATTGGTATTCCAATTGGCTTTTTCCTACTCGGTCATTCCTGCTGTACCCTTTAGATATATAACCGTCGAGCCTCTCTTTCGGTATTCCTTCATCTCGAGACGTCGTGCTTCCTAATACGGACCGAAATAATTCTCCATACCGATAAGTCCGTTCCCAATCAGTCAAAATATCCACTCCAGGAATTTCAGGCAGTGCCTCACTCACTCGTGCTAATTCTTGATAGATTACATTTTTGTCCTTGATTGGCTGAGGCGTATACGCATAGCCCTTCTTCATTTCTCTTAAAATGGCAAGTACCTTCAGTTCGTCATTTCCAATTTCTTTTAAATCGGATTCAACAATCCGGTCCAGCTGCCTCTGATAAATATCATTATTTGTCAGCTGTTGGTTCTGCAGCTCCTTGTCTGTCAGTTTCTTCAGTGCCTTCTTAGATCGTGTCACGATCCAATAATCCTTCATGTCCCGTTCTGTAATTTTGTCTGTTTTGATTGATATATACGCTGACAGTTTCGTAGCAATTTCCAGCAGTTCCTTTTCTGTTTCATTTCCGGTTTTCGTATAAACAATGATGTTTGACGCTTCATTGTCGACAAGCACTTGGTTGTTCCTGTCGTATATTTTCCCTCTTGGCAGGTGATGTCTCACTTCTCTCACATTCGTGCCATTCACTCTCTTATCGTACATATCCCCTTGATGAATCTGCACAAAAGCTAGTCTGAATATCAGAACGGCAAACAATACAAACACAAGGGTCGCGATAATAAACATCCTAGTCGACTTCATCCGCTTTTTATTAGTCTTCTGCCGATTGCCCAACGTCCTGTTCCCTCACTTTCACCCTGTTTTTTTCATTTCGCATCGTCAGACTGACACAAGCTATGCCTACGATACAAAAGAAACTGAGTGTAAGAGGCTGAGGAAAAATAGTGTAAATCATACTGCTGATAATCATCATCTGAATATGTATGGATCTCATTCTGTCCCTCCATTTACTCACCTTACTCACAACTTCATTTTAATTAGTCCCACCCATCAGCTAAAAATTCAGCTGACTTTCTTTATTCATTCTCAGTTAAGTACTGATCCAGCACAGGTTTTATTTTCGCAGTTACATAGTGGCTCCCCCCGCGATTTTTTACATCCTCCACAATGGCTGTAAGCAAGATGGATGGACTCTTTGTATCAAACACAACCACAAAGCCATTTTCCTTTCCGTCTTCCCCTTTCTTGCTCTTCAGCTCAGCTGTCCCTGTCTTTGCAGCCAGTACCTCTTTTGCTGTCTTAAGATTATGGGCAGTCCCATTACCACGCTCCACCACCTGAATTAATGCCTTTTGGACGGTTGAAGCAACCTCACTGGAAATGACGGGTTTATCGATAGGTTTATTATTTTCTTCCTTTATCAAAACAGGCATCACCATATTTCCGTCATTCACAAACGGTGTAAACGCAGCCCCTAAATGGACAATTGACATCAGGACTTCCCCCTGTCCATAGGCGGAGTCGGCAAGTAAGACTTCATTCTCGATTCCATCATTGGATAGCTGGCTCTTTTTCAAATGAATCGGCAGCTGGAAATCCTCCTGGAATCCAAATGTGGAAGCATTCTTCTCAAAATTGGCAGCTCCCATTTCCAGAGCTTCCTGAGCGAAATAGATATTATCGGAATAAGACAGTGCATCAACCATGTCCACCGGACTTGCTTCCTTAACACGGGTGACAAAATAGCCTCCCCAGCTATTGTCCTTCCTCCACTGCAAGCCGGATATTTCTCTTTTCTTCTCCGGGAATGTCGTTCCGGCGGTGAGTCCGGAGGCGGCAGTAATTGCCTTGAACGTAGACCCTGGGGCATACAAGCTGGAGAAACGGTTCAAGAATGGAAGCTGCGGGTTTTCACTATATGCTTTCCACTGCTCCGCCGTCATCCCGCTCACCATTAAATTCGGATCGAAGGATGGATAGCTGACGAGCGCCAACATTTCGCCGGTCAAGGGATGTATCGCAGACACCGCCCCTGCATCTTGCTTCATCGCTTCATACATGTTACTCTGCAATGCAGCATCGATCGTCAGATTTATGTTTTTACCATTGATGACATCCACTTGTTTAAGTATGCTTTTCTGTTCCCCTTTCTCGTTCTTAATTTGTATGATGCCGCCCTTCTTTCCTCTTAACTGCTTTTCATACACTTGTTCCAGTCCCGACTTACCGATATAATCTCCTGAAGTGTATACATGGTCGGCGTCCTTTTTAAGGTCTTCACTTGTTGCTTGCTTTACATACCCAATCAGATGGGCAGCTCTATCTTTTTCAGGATAATACCTTATCCTTTTCGTTTGGAAATATACTCCCGGTAAATCCTCATCAAGGCTTTCCGGCTGAAACTCTGCAGGCATGACAGCAATGGGGACGAAAATATCTTCTGTCACCCATTTCTGATCAAGCGCCTGTCGAAAGCGTTGTTCAGGAATTTTGAAATAAGCGCTTAGCTTAATTATTTCAGCTTCCTTGGACTCTCCAAGCTTTCCGGGGATGATTCCCATTTCATACACATCTTTATCCAGGGCGAGCGGGTTACCATTGCGGTCAAGGATTTCCCCCCGTTGGGGCAAAAAGGACTGAGCGCTGACCTTATCTCCTTTTTCCATCCCAGCAAAGATCAAAGACGGATTCCACTTTATTTTCCACTCTTTCCCATCTTTTGTTTTCTCTTCTTTAAAAAAAGTTTGATAGGATGCTGACACTTCTCCAAGAAATGTATTAATTTTTACCTTGAAAAGTCCTTTATATGTTTCACTGTCATCTTCATAAAGCAGCTCCTTGGATAAAACTTCAATAGAAGAAGTTTCAATACCTGAAAAAATCGCATGATACTTTTCGGTAAAACTCTTTTTCGTATAATCGTATGTTTCCACATCTCCTTCTGATATAAGCTTAAACATTTCCTCGTAGTTTTGTTGGGAAAATTGTCTGACATATTCATTAAAAACTTCTTCCGGGGTAGCCTTGTTCGCTTTAAGATAATGCCATAGCGGCAGTACTCCAACTGTCAATGCTACAACCAACACCAATATGATTATTTTTTTCATTGTTTTTCACTCATCCTCAAATATGCCTGATTCGCATTTTTTATATTCTGACGATTATAAAGCATATCACCTGTCTTACTGCTCTCATCACGATCAAACATCTTACTGCACTCTTTCCACTTCGTGAATATTATCTTCGTTCACTATTGCCTTCCGAGATCGTTTACCGATTCGTTTAACATAAATAAACGTTTGAAGGAGCTATTACTACGCCTCCTCTCCTGATTACAAATACATAAATCTTACACGTGTAATTTTTTAAAGTATTACACATGTAAGATTTACAGTCAATACAATTATGCTTTAAGGAAAAAAATAAACTTACAATTGTAAGTTTAATGGCTAAAGATGATTTTACCGGAATATTCCTCTTAAAATATCGAGGGGTGGACATGAAGAAATAATATAGGTATAGGAATATGGAAAAAGAATATACGTTTCCCCTACCCTTTTTCTTCAAAATTCAGAAATTACACATCAGTAAAATGACATATAATAAGTAAGGAAAGTGTTTAACGTCTTCATATTGCTGCATTGACTTCTAAAAATATGAACCATATAATTAAATTATTACAATCGTAATTTTAAGGATGGTTAAATATGAAAATAACACCCCAAATTTCAGAAGCAGAGCTTGAAGTTATGAAAATAATTTGGAAACACCCTAATATCAATACCAATGAGGTTATCGAAAAGGTCACCAAAACTAGTAAATGGAGCCCTAAAACTATTCAAACGATGTTATTAAGGCTAATAAAAAAAGGGGCACTGAATCATTATAAGGAAGGTCGTGTATTTGTTTATACCCCTAACGTTGATAAAAGTGATTATCTGGAAATAGAGAGCCGCAGTTTTTTAGAACGTTTTTATAATGGGACGTTAAATTCTATGGTATTGAACTTTTTGGAAAAAGATAGGATGTCCGAGGACGAAATTAATGAGCTGTATCAAATTTTAGAAAAACGTATGAACAGAAAGAAGGAATAACATGAGCAGCTCTTTCTTTACGTTTTTTCTCATCAGTAATATCACATTATCTCTCATTTATTGCATTATCCTTCTCATAAAAAAACTATTAAAAATTCAAATAACTGTAAATACCCAATATTATATCAGCATTATTTCTCTTTTATTATTGATTGTTCCTTTTATCCCTTTTCATTGGCTGAAAACAGTTTCTCTTTTTGATTGGATGATAAACTTAGGTGAAAATAATTCAACATTAACCAATATACATTCGGCAGGTAAAACGTCAACAACAAGTGGGCAAAACGCAAATTGGCTACAAGATTTTTCCATGTCCATTGATCAATCACCTTTCCCAATGATGGAGTCTGTTTTTTTTATAATATGGATATCAGGAATAATTTTCATCCTAATAGCTACTTTATATAGCAATCTTAGAATTTACAAAATAAAGAAAAACCTTCAAGTAATTGAAAACAAGCGGTTATCCACGCTTTTTTATACATGTAAAAAGGATATACATTTTAATAAAAAAGTGGTTTTGGGTTATTCCTCATTAATAAAATCACCCATTACATTTGGGGTCATCACTCCATATATTGTCATACCACAAGATACTTCCATGCTTTCTGCGGAAGAGATGAAATGTATTTTGCTTCACGAGTTGTATCATTGTAAACGAAGAGATATGCTAGTAAACTATTTCATGTGTCTAGCCCGAACTGTTTATTGGTTTAATCCCCTCGTATGGTACTTCTTGAATGAAATGAAAACTGAGATGGAGATTTCATGCGATTATGCAGTTTTAAGGTCGCTGGATAATGAATCACATCTAAAATATGGTGAGGTCATTTTAAAATTCGCCTCTCTTTCTAAACGTTCATCTTCTTTGTTAGTTGCTTCGGAAATTAGCAGGTCTTACAAACAAGTAAAAAGGCGTATTGTTAAGATCAGTGATTTTCATGTTGAATCAAATATGCTAAAGATGAAAAGTTCTCTAGTATTCATCTTTTTTCTAGCGATCGTTTTGATTAGTATCCCTTCTATATCTGTAATGGCCCTGAACAAAGAAAAAGAAACACATGCTCTTTCTCATACGAATGTCGTGTATAAAGATTACAGTAGCTTTTTTGATAAACTTACGGCAAGTGCTGTAATATACGATACCAAAATGAAGCAGTATACTATATACAATAAGGAAGAAAGCACTACTAGATTTAACCCTACTTCCACTTATAAGATATTCAGTGCATTGTTCGCCCTTGATTCTGGGATCATTTCAAAGGACAATTCCCAAGAGAATTGGGATGGAACCATTTATCCTTATAAGGAATGGAATGAAGATCAAGATTTATTCTCAGCTATGAAAAGCTCATCCTCATGGTATTTTCAAAAACTCGATCACCAGGTGGGTAAAAAGAAATTACAGAATTACTTTAAGCAGATACATTATGGAAATCGCGATTTATTGGGGGACTTATCTAATTATTGGCTAGATGGTTCACTAAAAATTTCTCCTGTCGAACAGGTAGATATGTTGAAGAAATTATATGATAATGAATTTTCTTTTGACCCTTCTAATATTCAAACCGTGAAAGACTCCATACTGTTAGAAGAATCAAATGGCAAGCTGTTATCTGGAAAAACGGGGACGACTGCTGTAAACGGGGAAAATGTAAGTGGCTGGTTTGTAGGATATGTAGAAACTTCAGATAATACTTTTTTCTTTGCCTTTCACATTCAAGGTGAAAAGGATTCAGGTGGAAGCAATGTTGCTGAGAAAGCACTTTCCATCTTGGAGAAGGAACATATTTATCAATCCGTATTTTGATAGATACGATTTTTTCATCAATTTTTTCGTTTCTCGATATAAACTCCAAGAGTAGAAATAATTTGAACGGGCATGTTTTGTTGCTATGGGGCAAAACATGCTCTTATTTATAAAGCTTAGGAAAGAATCTTATGATCAGATTTATCTTCTTGTGCCTTATTATTAGCATTAGATTGATTTATACGAACTTTACGTGACAATTCCGCTAGATACCTCCTTCTTACATTTCTACTTTTCAAACAATAAAGTATTATCTACCTTAATACTTTTACTCCACCTTCCAATTAAACAAATGGACGGCATGACCAAGTCATGCGGTGTGATTGATTTCCCCTCCAACGCTCAGGTTTACATAGGGCGCGAAGTAAGCCTTCTCGACCTGAACGCCATTGGTGTCTTACTTGTGCTGCTGCTCCCGCAGGAGTCTCGCATATCAAATCGGTTTGAAAACAACAACCTATACGAATTGAGCCAAAAAAAGAGACTTCATAGTCCCTTTTTATGACTTTTTTCAAACCTACACAATATTCCTACCGTCTAACAAGCACTTAAGTATCTGCCCTTTATTGTTTTAGTGTCGAATTTGATCTCTATCCTCGGAAATCGAGCTTAAGGCAATGCCAGCCTCCGAACTTGTTTGTTTATGTATGGCAAGATCCGCTAAAGCAATGATGCCGATCAGCTTATCATTTTCTACAATAGGCAGTCTCCTGATTTGTTCATTACCCATTAACTCCTCAGCTTCGTCCACTAACATATCGGGGCTGCCAGTTATAAGATGAGTGGATATCACATCTGTAATTCTCGTCGAATTCGGTTTTTTTCCGGCAACACAGCGAATCACGATGTCCCTATCAGTAATAACGCCGACCAACTTGCCATTATCCAATACAGGAATGACTCCAACATCATTGTCCTTCATTTTTACGGCTGCCTCATATATATTATCTTCCACTGTACAAAAGAACACATCCGTAGACATAATATCCCTTAAAGTAGACATGAAAATCCCTCCATTATTCAAATGTTGCTTGATTATTGTTGACCACAGGATAGATATTATTCAGCTTGATGCAAGGTTCATTCCACATACTTCCCATGATCAGGCTTAGCCAAAGAGTCGAATTCCCTAGCAAGCTTCAATAGTCCAATATCCAATTCTTCTCCTTCAGCTGGATATCCGTGCCCCGTTACAGCAATCTTAGGCTTAAGTGCTTCAAGCCATCTCACCGATTGCTTGGCCGCCTCCCAATCGGTTGTCAAATACCGCGGTGGGCCTGAGATTTCCCTCTCCTGAGTGAAAACCTTATATAACGAATCCTGCCTGACATTCACAAAAGCATCCCCCGCAATCAGACTTCTATCACTTTCCCGAAAAAGTGAAATATGTCCTTTGGTGTGCCCCGGAGTATGGATCCATTTCCACCCGTCAAGATCTGGTACAGACTGATCGTCAGGAAGGGGTTGAATTTTTTCATCCAGATTGATCCCTTCATTCGGAAACATCCAAGAAATCTTGGCAACCAATCCCCCTTCTACAGATGGGTCAGGCTCAGGATAACTTTCTTGACCCGTCAAATAAGGCATCTCTTTTATGTGGGCATAGACAGGTGCCTTCCAATACTCCATCAGCTCGATCAATGCGCCAACATGGTCGAAATGGCCATGTGTCAATATGATGGCAGCCGGAGGATGGTCCGTTCCGTATATAGCTTCTGCGTTCTTCTTTATTATTTCCGCTGAACGTGGCATTCCCGCATCGACCAATATCCATGTCCCACTTTTCGGAAGTCCTAAAAAAATGACATTGACGATTTGAACAGATAGGCAATAAATATCCTCCCTAACCTTCCTGACCTCTCCACTGGTCACTGATGTCATGGGCAAAATTTTCTCATTCAAATGGTGATCTTCCATTATAACCACTCCTAACTTGGACATACTGTCGTTAGATTACCCCGTAATTGAAAATAAAAACCAGCCCATAATTTATTATAGGCTGGTTATCTTCAATAAACATCCTTCCGGGTGAAGGCGGCAAACGAGACAATTAAAGCAAGCAGCCACCAAACGAGAAGCGTAATGACGGAGGATAATAAGGTCATTCCTTCAATTGGCGGAGCCGAACCACTAATGTAGGTGGTCAACTTCAAATTCACCATGAAGAAATATTTTGCTGATTCCCATGAAGAAACCATATTGTTCAAGATAGCTCCTGAAATCAAGGCTGCCAGCATGATACCCATCCCGGCAGGTGTACTTCTCACAAGCACCGATAGCATGAACGAAAGCGTTCCGATCACGACCGCTACCAGCCATACAAGTCCCAAATCCATCAAAAGGAATTTCCATTGTTCCACTAGCCTTACTTGGCTGACATCCACATCTGCTCCGTTCAATCCAAATCCGGTAATGACCGGGGCCGCCCAGCCTTGATAGCCAAAAACAAGACCAGATAACAAATAGGACAATAATGCTGTCATCGCCACGATGATCGATACCGACAACAATAAGGTTACATATTTGCTCATTAAGATTTTCCATCGCTTCACTGGCCGTGTCAGCAGAAGCTTAATCGTCCCTTGACTATTTTCAGAAGAAACCAAATCGCTTGCTACAATCATGATGAGCAATGGAATGAACAAATCGATGGCATTTTCCAGAAACATGCGTGTAAAAGTTGCAGCCCCAGGTTCTGAAGGGTTTATGTCATGATCAAGGTAATACTGCTGCTGCTTCAGCCCCACTTCGAGCTGTTCACGCCACTCATCGAGCATCCTATTTGAGCTTAAACGGTTTTGTGTATCAATGATCTGCTGCTGAAGAGCAGCGCGCCAATCGGTAGTACCCAACTTCTCCTGCTGCTCTTCCGCTTGCTTATATTGAGCGTACGTAAACATCAGTACCAAAATTCCGACGATGACCCCAATTATGACCAATCGTTTCTTTGCCAACAACTTCATCATTTCATTTTGGATCAAATTATTCAATGCCAGCACCCCCGCCGCCGGTTACTTGTAAAAATAATTCCTCCAAGCCCGGTAGTTTCCGGTTCATTTCATGCACCTTCACCCCAGCCAGGTTAAGTGCAGCATTCCATTCAGGGGTTTCAAGTTCATCATAAGCAGTAATGATATATTTTTGATCTACATTCACTTCCGTGAACCTGCCAAGCACTTCCACTCCCAATTGGATTGGCTCTACTCTCCAAAGTATCCGCTCTTGTGAAGCCAATAGACTTTGCACCGTATCGGTCTGGATTATTTCTCCATTTTTTATGATGGCGACCCGGTCACAAAGCTGCTGTATTTCACCTAATAAATGGGATGATACGAGGACACTCATCCCTTCTTCTTCAGCCAATTTCCTGATGAACTGGCGCATCTCCCTAATCCCGGCAGGATCAAGGCCATTTGTCGGTTCGTCCAAAATCAACAGCTTCGGACTATTCAGCATGGCCTGCGCAATTCCCAACCGCTGCCTCATACCTAGAGAATAGGTCTTCACTTTATCATGAATTCTTGCCTGTAGGCCGACTAGCTCAACAACCTCGTTCATTCTTTGCCTACCCACTTCAGGTAGCATCCTTGCAAAGTGAAGCAAATTATCCCAACCACTCAAAAATGGGTAAAGCTCTGGATTTTCAACGATACAGCCCATATATTGCATCGCCTTCGTAAAATCCTTGCGGACATCATACCCACAAATTCGAATCGATCCTGCAGAAGGCTTGATCAGCCCAACCAACATGCGTATAGTCGTCGTTTTACCGGCTCCATTCGGCCCTAAAAAGCCAAATACCTCTCCTTCGTTCAGGTCAAAATCGATTCCTTTAATAATTTCCCGATCGCCAATCCTTTTTTTCAAGCCCTTGACAGACAATGTCACCTGCTTCATCGTTTTTCATCCTCCCACTTTATTAAAGGAGCAACCCGATCAGCAATTAAACGGTACCCCTTCTTATTAGGGTGAAAATTATCCGTATATAAATAATCATTAACCGACAATTGGAAAAGATCAAAGGTCGGCACGAAAATGGCATTTTTATAGTGAGCCACGACTTCTGCCGTATCATTATTCCAATCCCTGACGATTCGGTTCGTATCCAGGTCATCATCCAATTCTATAAACGGATTATATAAACCAAGCAAAAAAATGGTAGCTTTATCATTGACTTGATTGATATTTTTAAAAATATCATTTAAGTTTTCCATATATTTCTTTTGCGACTCCGAGATGACTTGACTATCATAATCAATCAGCGTCTGTCCCTTCTGAAATAAGTCATTGCCGCCGATTGTCAGTAAAATGACATCGGCTGCCTTGATTTGTCGCCTCACTTCCTTTTGCTTGACCTGCTGCACCAATTCTTCTGAAACTTGTCCATTAATGCCGAGGTTATGTATGATTGGTTTATGATTATATTCATTCTCCAAATCTTCTAAAACAAGCCCGACGTATCCTTTTCCTGACTCATCGCCTGTACCTCGTGTAAGCGAATCACCCAATGCCACGACCGTAAAGTCATTAGCCAGATCCTTTTTAATGGGGGTTGCTTCAGTTGATCTCATATCGGATGTTTTCTTTCCATAATGATCAAAGATCGTCCATCCCAGACAAAACAAAAAAAACAGTCCGACAACAGCTGAAATTATCGTAGTAACCAACACTTTGGATTTGCTCAAGAGCACTCACCCTTCCATTCATTCTCTACTTTCCATTAAATCATATTATTTCCAAAAACAAAAAACTGATTGCTCTTTAAATGAAAAATCAATCTTACCCCCTATTCTTCAGGTCTTTCACCCAGGTGCAGGAACCTTATGGACCGCCTCTGGAAAGCTCAGCGCCTGCCGTGAAATGGAACGGGACAACCAATCCTTTAAAAACATAAAAGCTGCAGACATGCCCTGGCCTACCTAGGTCGTCTGCAGCGGTCTACGAAAAAGGAATAAAATCTAATTTCTAATTACCTGCTGTTCTTCTTGGCACTTTTTGCTTATTATCCAGCCTCATGAGCCAGATTGTTAGCAGCATGCCAATCAAGGTGAGTACACCATAGAATAAATACACCGCATATATACCCGAATCATCCAAAATGATCCCGCCGCAGAAAGTGCTGAACCAATTCCCCAATCCATTGCCGATTGCAGAATAAAGCGTAATGGCCGTAACCGTTATATGGGCAGGCACGACCTTGCGGATATACTGTAGGGCCGCTGGGATGAATAGGCCTAGTGAAAACCCTTGGATGACCGAAGTCACGTATACCATAGCTAAACTCGGTTCGCTAAAATACAGGATCCAGCGAACCAACGAGGCTGCTCCAGCCAATAAGGTGATGGGCAGCAAACCTATTCTATGAATCCAGCTGCCCGCCATTCTCATAAACGGGATTTCCGACAAAACCGCCAGAAGAAAAGCGATACCGATTCCCGTGTATGTCCCGCCTCTCGCCTCTACAAACAAACCATAATATACGTTATTAGCAAGATTAGGGCCAAAAAGCAGGAATGTTATCGCAAGGAATATGAGGAACCGTTTCATCGTAAACAATTCTTTCATCCCGCTGAAAACCTTCACCCTTCCTTGAGGCGGCTCTTCTGGCAACCGGAGAGCTAGAATGGCCGCAACCAATAGACCGGCGAAAAAGGCGTAAAATATAACCGCTGGACCAATGAACGATTCAGATAGCTTCCCCATCATAAAAACGGCCACACCAAAACCAAGTGAACCGAATAAACGGATTTTTCCATAATTTGATTTTATTCTCGTCGTATATTGAAGCGTGATGCTGTCCGAAACCGGTATGATGGCACTTTGAAAGATCGCTAAAGCAATCGCCACGGCCACTAAAAGTAAATAGGGGTCGAACAGCAAATAACCTAACCCGAAAACACCAGCAAGAAATGTGGTCACTGCCAGTATTTTTGCCGGTTTTCCGCTCCAATCACAGACAATTCCCCAAATGGGCTGAAAAATGATCATCACGACAGGTCCAACAGACATGATCGAGCCAATTTCAAGACCGGACAAGCCCGCTTCATTCGCTAAATATACACTTAAAAGCGGTGTTAAACTTCCAACAGCAAAAAATGAAAATAAGTAAAATACCTTCAAACTTATCATATTAGCTCGTATTTGCTTTTCCAAAACCAGTTTCCCCCATGCAGTCAACTTCTATCAAGACAACCTATGCCTTTTCCGAATTTTACGATTCACTTAGAATGACGCCCGTTTTTTCATTGCTTCCCTTGCAAATGGCCTCTACACGTTTTAAGGGAAGGACGATATTAAAGACCGTCCCTTCATTGACCTCGCTTTCAATAAGGACTTTTCCTAGATGATTTTCAATTATTTTGAAGCTGATCATCAATCCTAGCCCATTCCCCGATTTTTTTGTGGTGAAAAATGGTTCTCCGAGTCTTCTTATCTGCTCTGGCCGCATTCCCATTCCTGTATCGATTATCGAAATCTGCACGGCTTCCTCTTTACGTTCAACCTTGACTTTGATGTCTCCGCCATCCGGCATCGCCTCCATCCCATTTTTAATGAAGTTGATAAACACTTGTTTAATCCGGTTCTCGTCACAATTAACGAGAATCACATCATGGGAACAAAATAATTCAAGAGTTACGTTCTTTTTTCTTGCATCAAATTCCGTCAGCGATAAGATATTTTGAATGATTGGCACGATGTTCTTTGTTTCCAAAGTCAAGGACTGTGGTTTGGCCAATTGCAGGAATTCTTCAACGATCTGATTGACACGATCGATTTCATCGAGAATTATTTCCAGATACTCCAACCTGTTTTCGTCCATTTCATCTAATTGGAGAAATTCCGTATATCCTTTCATGGATGTCAGTGGATTCCTTATCTCATGTGCAACACCGGCAGCAAGCTGTCCGACTGCAGCCAATTTGTCTTGGCGATGAAGCATCTCTTCCGTTTGTTTACGCTCTGTTATATCATACCGGATGGATAAAAACTGAAAAGGCTTTCCAATCACCCCGAAAAACGGAACGATGGTTGTATCCACCCAATAGAAGCTGCCATCCTTTGCCCTGTTCCTGATTTCCCCCTTCCAAACCTTCCGGTCATAAAGGGTGCGCCACATCTCCTCGAAGAATCCCTTGGAATGAAGCCCCGAATTAATCAGTTTATGAGTCTGGCCAATCAATTCATTTCTTTCGTATCCGGATATTTCCGAGAACTTTTCATTCACATCGATAATGACTCCTTTAGCATCAGTGATGGCAACAATGGAGGACTGGTCGATGGCATATTGCATGTCCTCTAATTCCTGAATGGATCCGATCAGGTCATTTTCCGCCTTTTTCCTGCGCGAGATATCTGAACAGATTGAAATATATTGATAAGGTTTACCCTTTTTCATGAAAGGAACGATGGTCGTATCCACCCAATACGTAGCGCCGGTTTTAGTTTGATTGCATATTTCCCCATTCCAGGTCTTCCCTTGGCCAATCGTGACCCACAAATCCGTAAAAAACTCTTTTGGATGATAACCTGAGTTGATGATGGAATGATTCGTGCCGATTAGTTCCCGCTCTTCATATTGAGATATTTCCATGAATTTTTCGTTTACATAACTGATCGTCCCTTTTGCATCCGTGATAGCGACAATTGAGGATTGATCTAACGCATGCCTGATATCATTCACCGTATTATCACTCTTTGCCAAACGCCGGCCGACGATCGTACTCGAACCAATCAGACTGGCAAGGATGAATAAAGAAACTAAGCATATTAGGTAAAGCATGAATGGGGTAAGTTGAACAAAATTCCCCTGTGTGTTTTTACTGTCGATCGGTATCACTCTCAAAAAAAGATAATATCCTTCAATGATTGCCCCGCCCATCATCAATGTACTGAGCGGTTTTAATGATGATTGACTGACCTTTTTGAAGTAAAACAAGATGGCCAGTGCTGTTGCAAAGATACTAAAAATGATGAGCAGCGTACTGACAAGCAGATACGGATTATATTGCACAGAGCGGTTAATGGCAAAAATGCACATCAAATAGTTAGACAGCAATGCCATCGTTAGCATAAAACTGCAAAAAACGATTTGCAGCATTTCTGTTTTATACGATATGGCCAAAAGTCCGACTGCTGCGATCGAGATCGCTAAAAGTAAGGAAAAAATTATTGCAGAAAAATTGTATGATGCAACCCCAGAATTATCGAGTGTGTATATGATCACTAAATTCAGTGTCCATATGGCGACCCCGAGCGAACAACTGCTTCCTATGTACAAAAGGCGCTTATACTTCTTGATTGACAGAAATGTTGTCAATAAATCCAACGCCGTATAACATGCCATTATGATTAAGAGTGCCGCAATCATAAACAGGATGGGATTTAATGCTACGATTGATTGTTCCATTTGAAATGATCACCTCTACCGTTCTATTCTCCTATATTGTAATGGAAATTCATAGTGACTCAAAGGTTTTTATTTCCTTTCACCCATCCTTTCGGCCATGGCCCCTTCAGCCAGACCATTTCTGGAGAAATAAAGGCTTTCTTTCATAAAATCAAAAAAATTAGAAATACTATTCTTTTGTATAGAGTAAAATAGAAAAAGGACAAAGGCTGACAACCGTCCGATCAAGCTTTTTCAAGACGGTGCATATCTTTTGACCAAAATAATTATTCAGAAAATATATTATATATGAATGTTAATTTCTTTATTTAATTATCCCTATAGGTTTATAATTAAATGGTACATAGAGAGAGAAGGAGTGAGAGGCATGATTATGTCAGACCTGGCAGGAGCAAGCACAGCGGAAATTATGCAAAAAAAGACCCAGCATAAAAAATTGACGCTAAGACAAATTTTACAGAGAGGTCTTTTGATAACGATCGGGGCAGTTTTGATGGCTGTCGGCCTCGAGATTTTCTTGGTACCGAATAATGTTATCGATGGCGGGATAACAGGCATTTCGATTATGTTATCCTACATAACTGGTTGGAAGCTCGGTATCTTCCTTTTCATCTTAAATCTCCCTTTCTTTTTTATCGGGTATAAACAAATTGGAAAAACCTTCGCATTATCTACCCTGTATGGAATATTAGTCCTTTCCATAACTACTACATTGCTTCATCACGTACCAGCTTTCACACAAGATATTCTCTTAGCATCCGCTTTTGGCGGAATGATTCTTGGCATTGGTGTTGGAATGGTCATTCGTTATGGCGGCTCGTTGGATGGTACGGAAATTCTGGCCATACTTGCCAGCAAAAAGCTCCCATTTTCAGTTGGAGAGATTGTCATGTTCTTTAATTTATTCATCCTTGGCAGTGCTGGCTTCGTTTTCTCTTGGGATCGTGCCATGTATTCGATTATTGCGTATTTCGTGGCCTACAAAACGATGGATATCGTTATCGCTGGTTTGGATGAATCTAAATTCGTATGGATCATCAGTGATGAGTTCGGTGATATTGGAGATGCAATCATGCACCGCCTTGGAAGGGGCGTTACCTTTTTAGCTGGTGAAGGCGCTTATTCCGGGGATGACAAAAAAGTCATCTTTTGTGTAATCAACAGACTTGAGGAAGCAAAGCTTAAGGATATCGTAAAAAGTTTCGATCCATCAGCATTCCTTGCCGTGGGGGACATCGCGGAAGTTCGCGGAGGCAGGTTCAAGAAAAAGGATATTCATTGAGCTTTTCAATTATCCTTGCTGCTTTTTGCATATAGCCTAGGCAAAAAGATAAAAAAAGCTGAAGGGAATCCCCTTCAGCTTTTTTTATACAAAATTTAATAATTTCTTGGATTGTTAATTGCTTGAAGCATTCTGGTTCCGGGTTTCATCTCGCTGCTGCATAGCGGACAAACATGTTCATCGTTGCTAGTAAAGTTATCACGAATCCAACCTTTGCAATCTTCTGATGTACATTCCCATACCTTTGTTTCTTCAGGAATGATTTCTTCCGTATTATTTCTTCTATACATATATCTCACTCCTTAGAATTGAATTGACTCCGTCAAGCATAAAATCTCCCAAGCCATAAAGATAAAAGAAGAATGGATGGCGAATAATCTAAATAATTGTGAGTAATACTCATGCTTATTCTCCACACCCAACTTCACAAGTTTCAGGAAGTTGAGATTTAAGACGATGAATTTTTAATAACTCAATAATCATTATATCATATATATGCCTTAAATAATTGAGTAAAGATTGTAAAGAAGAAATGATTTCTGTAATTAGTGCCAGATAAATATGAAACACAGTCCCGAATACCTCGGGGTAATCGGGACTGTGTTGTAAGAATCCATTCCATATGGTTCTTCCTGCCGGTTCGAATGAAATTATTATAAAATGAACCAGGCATGAGAGTAATTTTAGTGCCAAAACCTAAAACAATGAAAGCCCTGCCTCTCTCCCATCCATACGGTTCCTAGACCGCGCCTGCGAGAATCAGGTAAAAGCTTGTAAGTACATGTTTATTAATTAAAACCGTCCGTAATTCCAATTGGGAAAAGTAAATTCCAAAAGATAAATGGTACATAGAAGTAAGTTAATGAAGAACAGAAATGGATCGAGGAAAATACTTGGTGACTATTTGTATTTCTATTTATCTAGATGTGTTTAACTTGATTCTACTTCATCGCATATATGATGAAAAATTATTTGATTAATAAAAATGCTACTTTAAATTACCCTCCAGTGCTTATTGTTAATAACACTGAATCTTTATATTACCACAAATACATTTACATGTAAAGTGTTATATTTGAATTCAGTTTACCCTGACATTAACGCAAAAAAATAAAGAGGCAAAGTTTCACCTCTTTTATTTGAACGCATTATATTCATTTTCAATTTTCGGCAATTCCCTGACTTCCTCGACCAATTGACTGCCGCACATTGGGCAATCATAATTTTCCGAGGCGAAATCCTTTCTCATCCACCCGTTGCAATCTGCTGATCCGCATGCATATACTATCGTATCTTCCATAATGATTTCTGGTTCCTCTGAATTCTTTTTGCCAAAATACATGAGCAACCTCCTCTTTTTTATATAAAGACTCTGATTAAAGGCATTGACCTCACCTTACATCAACCCTAGTATACGCATTAAATCAAAATCTTATTTATTCACGGTAAAAAATTCCCAAAATCCATCTCATCTTTCTTCTAACCCTGCTTTCACCATGATCGCTCTAATCATGAAATATGAAATATGTTCAGGCAGTGCTTCTTTCAGGGGTTTAAGTTTTTCGGAATCCAAGTGTAACGCCGTTTCCAAAACGAGATTGTACACTTCATCCGAGAATATATCGTCCCATTCAATGTCCAAGCGCTCTTGAGCACACTTTAATAAATGATTTTCGACGGATATCGAAGACAGCCCTCTCAAGGTTCCAATTTCTTTTATTGATTTTCCCTCTTGGTACAAGCGATAGCTTTCCAGGTGTGACGGTTCCACGCTTCGCTTACTTGTTTCTTTAGTAATCATTGTATTCGCCTCAAGTTCAGGGTGTGCCTGTACATATCGGGAAATCCTTTCTATGAACACGGTGCCGAAGCGTTCAAATTTCTGGGTGCCCACCCCTTTGACTTCCAGGAATGCCTGTTCCGCTGTTGGCAGTTTTGCAGCCATATCCTTTAAGGAAGCATCGGAAAAAATAATGAATGGCGGGACATTTTCCTTAGCAGCCATTTCTTTTCTTAGTTGCCGCAGTTCTTCAAATAACCCATGATCCACACTGATGCTGCTAACTTGCTTCACTTCTTTCCGAAGTACTTTTTTTTGTCCCAAAAGAACCTCCCTTCCGGAATTGGTTACTTTAAGGACCGGGAACTGCCCACCCGTCATTTCGATATACTGTTTAGCTGTCAGGAAGTCAATGAAATCAGCAACATCCTTTGCCGTTTGATTATTGATGATTCCATAAGTCGAAAGCTGCTGAAAGCCAAACTCCTCCACTTTCTTATTCCGTGAACCTGTCAGCACCTGTGAAATCATCGTCTTGCCAAATCGTTCACCCATGCGCAGCATGCATGAAAGAACCATCTGTGCCTGGGTCGTTACATCAACGGAATCGCGTTTATCTGTACAGTTCTCGCAATGACCGCAATCCGCCGGGTTTTCTTCCCCAAAATAGCGCAGAATAAAGGCCTGTAAACACCCTTCGGTAAAGCAATAGTCCTTCATTTTATTTAACTTCTTCAGTTCTTGGGCTTGCCACTCCTGAGAGGGGTTGGACTGATCGATCAAGAATCGTTGAATCTGCATATCTTGCGGGGAATACAATAGGATGCATTCACTATCCAAACCATCACGCCCTGCACGACCAGCTTCCTGATAATAACTTTCCATATTCTTTGGAGTTTGATAATGGATGACGTATCTAACATTCGATTTATCGATACCCATGCCAAAGGCCGAAGTCGCAACCATCAAAGAAACTTCATCACGAATGAATTCATCTTGCTGTGTTGAACGATCCTGTTCATTCATCCCAGCGTGGTAGCGTCCGGTTTTGAAGCCAGCTTTATTAAGCTTTGCATGCAATGAATCCACTTCTTTCCTTGTTGCTGCATATATGATACCTGATTCATTTTTATTCTTTTCGATATAGCGCATTAAAAAACGTCCGCGATTTTCTTCCTTCACAACGGAGAAAAACAAGTTTTCCCTGGAGAATCCCGTTGATACGGCATGCTCCTTGGATATACCAAGCGACTGACATATATCGTCAGTCACGTGCGGCGTGGCGGTTGCCGTCAAGGCCAGGACAGTCGGTTCGGCCGGCATGTTCTTCAGCAATGTTTTGATTTTTAAATAGCTTGGTCTGAAGTCATGACCCCATTGTGAGATACAATGAGCTTCATCGATGGCAACCAATGAAATTTCCACACTAAATAATTCCTGTTGAAAAGCAGGGTTTTCCAGTCTTTCCGGAGCAATGTATACCAACTTATATCTTCCTTGCTTAATATCGTTCATTCTCTTTGAAGATTCCAAACCTGAAATGGAGCTATTCAGAAATGTGGCATCAATTCCGTTTTGTTCGAGGGCATCTACTTGATCCTTCATAAGGGAAATAAGCGGGGATATCACGAGTGTAACACCAGGCAGCAAAAGTGCCGGAATTTGATAACAAATGGACTTACCACCCCCAGTGGGCATGATTCCCGCTGTATTCATTCCTTTTAACACCTGTTCAATGATTTGTTCCTGTCCTTTACGAAATGATTCATACCCATAATATTGTTGTAAATATTCACGTGCTTTTTCCATCAATTCACTACTCCTTCTATTTACCTTGTAAGGTTCGTTAAGGATCCATTACTTCCATTGTACCTGCTTTTTGAATGAACCAAAAGCATAAAAAGAGTAGACACATTAATCCCGGTGTCTACTCTACTCTTATATATATAAACATGTTTGGCATAATTCATTTAGTTCAGGACTTGCACTTTAACATTTCTTACGCCCCAATTATTGGCGTCCTGTTCATTAGGAACAAAGATGTCCACTCTATTTCCTTTGATGGCACTACCGGTATCGGCTGCCGTTGCGTATCCATAACCCTCCACATAAACTTTCGAACCTAGTGGAATGACTGACGGATCGACGGAAATCACTTTTGCATTTGGATTAGCTTTCAAGTCAACGCCAGTTGCTGTAGTGCCGCTGCAACCTTGACAATCAGCGGTATAAGCCGTTGCTCTTACGGTCAATTCTTTTTCCACACCGGCTTGATCGTTGGATTCTTGATTTGATTCTGCCTTTTCTGGTTGTTCTGCCGATTTAGCTTGTTCTGCTGGCTTGGCTTGTTCTGCTGGCTTGGCTTGTTCTGCCGGTTTAGCCTGTTCAGATGTTTGCTCAGGGCCCGCGCTTGCTGCTTCCACTTTGTTGCCCGCTGGCTTAATGACTAAATCCTGATCCGGATGAATCATATCCGAATTTAGGTCGTTCCAAGATTTAATATCAGATACCGATACATCATATTTGTGTGCTATTTCCGATAATGTCTCCCCTGACTTGACTTTATGATGCTGTTCTTGAGAGATATGTATGGTTTCTCCTACATAAATCGAGTCTGAAGACAAATCATTCCAAGACTTAATATCTTCTATTGATACTTTATATGTTTGAGATATCCCCCATAATGTGTCTCCATCTTTCACTTTGACATCTTCTGCTTGTACCGGAATAGTGAATGCACCGGATATTGCAGCCGCTGCCGCTAACGATAAGATTGATTTTTTCATATGTTGTTACCTCCTTGTGAACTGCTTTATAAGCTATGAGATAAATAGTAACATAGTTTTTTTCTATACAAAGAACAAACAGATAAAGAATAGATGACAAACATCACAGGAAGATAACGGAACTATAACAAGTTTTTATAATATTCTGAAAAAATATCTTTCTCCAAACCTCACCCCTTTCAGAAGAGTGGAGACATATTATGCATTACCGAGGCATAAAAATTTAAGGGCCATATCTTTACAAAGGAGGCATATCCGTGACGCGTGATAAGACCTTTACATTAGTCAAATCATATAAACCTTTTCATAGTAAGTATGATCCCTGCCCTCCCATAGGGAGGAATTACTACAGAACGCCCCCCAATCTATATATGAATTTTCAACCTCCGAACCTGGAGCAATTCACCCCGGAGGAAGCTCTGAAATACGGGACGCTATGGAAATTCTTTTATGATTACTATGATAATCCATATCGGGAAAGGGAGACGTAAATGAATAAGAACCTGGATGATGAATATTATCATTTGCTGGAACAAATACAGGCTGCGGATTTTGTGCTTGTCGAACTGACACATTATTTGGATACGCATCCTACTGACCAACAAGCACTGCAGCAATTCAATCAATTCCATGAATACTCCAAGCAACTGAAATCGGTTTTTGAACCTAAATACGGTCCATTATCAGGATTCGGAAACAGTTTTGGCGGTGAAAATAAATGGGAATGGGGTCAAGGCCCATGGCCATGGCAGGTATAAGGAGAGATATCCATGTGGGTATATGAAAAAAAACTGCAATATCCGGTTAAGGTGAGGAACTGCAACCCGAGATTGGCAAAATATTTAATAGAACAATACGGGGGTGCCGATGGTGAGTTGGCAGCCGCCCTTCGTTACTTAAATCAGCGCTACACGATTCCAGACAAAGTGATTGGCCTTTTAACCGATATTGGAACGGAAGAATTCGCACACCTGGAAATGATCGCTACGATGATTTATAAACTCACGAAAGACGCTACGCCACAACAGATGGCTGAAGCAGGACTTGGAGATCATTATGTTAACCATGACAGTGCACTTTTTTATCACGATGCCGCAGGAAACCCATGGACTGCCACATATATCCAAGCTAAAGGCGATCCCATTGCCGACCTATACGAAGATATTGCCGCTGAAGAGAAGGCGCGGGCCACGTATCAATGGTTGATTGACATTTCAGATGATCCCGATATCAATGATTCCCTTAGGTTTTTACGCGAAAGGGAAATTGTCCATAGCATGAGATTTAGAGAGGCCGTGGAGATTTTAAAAGATGAACAAGGGAAAAAGAAGTTTTTTTGAAGATCAGTATAAAAACTGGACCCCCATGTAAGACTTTTGCCTAACAATGGGGGTCCAGTTGAGATCTGCGTTATTATCATTTACGGTCTGAAGAATAAGTCCAGCCATCTTCCTGATATATCTTGTCTTCCTTCATTAGTTTGCCAAGAGCACGTTTGAACGCTCCCTTGCTTAAACCGAAGTGAAATTGAATCTCATCTGGTGGGGTTTTATCCCCATAAGGCATCGCTCCGCCACGATTCATTAAATACGTAAAAATGACATCGGCATCTTCGCCCATTAAATCTTGTTTAAACGGGATTAGAGAGACGTTCAGCGTCCCATCTTCTTTACTATCTATGACGCGGCCTTCCACTAATTCCCCAAGGCGAGGCTCCTCCTTGCGTTCACTTTCATGAATGAAGCAGCGATAGCCTTCCTGTGAAACAAAGAACGAACCGACCATAAGCAGCCGATAGACGTTACCGCTCACGGTTGTATTACGAACTCCTTTTAATGGGGCCTTCTCGGCAATCTCCTGGATTACATCCTCCGTTGCAAGCTTACCGAACAAGCGGTCATTGCGATCCGTCTTCAAGGATACATAAAGCCGATCGCCTACCTCAGGCCACAAGCGGTCAATATTCGGAAGATCATCAAGAGATACAAGTATATCTTTGGAGAGTCCGATGTTCACGAACACCCCTAGCTTCCTTTTCACGTTGACAACTTCCGCCCATCCATATCGATCGATTTGAATGTCAGGGATTTTCATTGTAGCCGTAAGTCTTGCTTGTTTATCATGGTAGATGAATACCGTCACCGAATCGCCAATCTCAAGCTCCGTTCCTTCATTCGTTTCATTATGATGAAGTAACACATCTTCTGAACCGTCAGTTAAAAACCAGCCAAAATCCGCCTTACGTTCCACTTCTAACTCGACAGCCATACCGGCCTGAATTTTTTGCATGTATATGAATCCTCCTGTAACTAACCTTTACCTACACTTATATACCATGAATTATTTTTTCCAACATCATTGAATTTATCATCTTTTTGTTGTTATGTATACCCATTCCTATATTTTTCTTTATACCTGCTCATCTTCATTACAGGAATGCGGTATCAAGATTTGCCCTTTTTTACTATTGCTTAACAACGTATGCATGATCACTTTCGATAATTGGCTTGGCTTATATGGCTTAACTAAATAATCCTTGGCACCTAAGGAGAGCCCCTTTTCCCTTTCATCAAGTGCGGTCGATATGAAAACCGGGATTTCCTTCAAGCCAGCGGATACTTTTAACTCCCTTAAGATTCCCCACCCGTCCATCTCTCCTTCTTCAAGCAAGATATCCAGCACAATGGCGTCAGGCGGAGATTTTTTCAGCTCCTGGAAGGCTTTCCTTCCACTATTGAAATAATTCACATGAAAGCCGCTATCCATCAATTCATATTTCAATAATTCCGCCAAATTTATATCATCCTCAATGACCATGATTTCATAGCTCAGTTTTATCGACTGTCCATCATGATTCGAGCCCATCCCCTTTTGGGTAACTCTCGGTAAAGAAATGGTAAACGTGCTCCCTTGTCCGTACTGTGATACCACCGTCACCTGACCGCCGTGTGATTTGATGATTTCATCAACGATGGCCAACCCCAGGCCTGTCCCTCCGATTCTGCGGCGATCTGAATTATCGACACGATAAAACTTCTGAAATAAATGAGGCAGTGATTCTTTTGGGATTCCTAGCCCCTCATCCTCGATGTCTATGGAAAGCATATCATTCCTTGTATGAACACGGACCAATATCCTTCCTCCATCAGGAGAATATTTGATGGAATTGCTTAGTAGGTTGGTAAAGGCCTGTTCAATCTTAATCCGATCTCCTAAAATCATCAAGTCACTAGTTTCAATTTGGAGTTGTATATCATGGTGTTCTGTATTAATTTCAAGATGCTCAATTACCTTCTGAATCAATGGAAGGATTTCGACATATTTTTTTTCATAGATTTGTTTGCCGGATTCCATTTTTTGAACATCAAGAAAATCATTGATAAGTGCTGTAAGGCGTTTCGCTTCATTGTAAATTGTCTGCAGATATTTTGTCTGCCTCTCGGGCTTCAAGGGTTTATTCAGCATCAATTCGGTGAAACCAAGAACACTAGCAAGCGGAGTCCTCAATTCGTGGCTGACCGTACTGACGAACTCGGATTTCATTTGATCCACTTCATATTCCTTTGTAATGTCCCGGTAAACCAAAATAGTGCCAAAACCCTCTTCACGATAGCGCAAAGCTTCAAAATATACCTTTATGACCTGATTCGTCTCTTTCTTTTTAAATGTAAAGCTCCGTTGTTCATGATTGGCTTCTTCAAGATGCTGAATCGCTTCATCCAAAGAACGTAAAAATCTGTCTCCTTCCGTTTGATCAGACATCTCGGCACTCCACTTTTCCCAGGTCAGGTCAATGATCTGTTCTGGGGTGGAACCGGCTTTATAAATATCGCAGAAAGGCTGATTGACCTGAACGACTTTTCCATCCTGATCGATTAACTGGATGCCTTCCTTAATCGTGTTAAGAATGTCTTGATTTAACCTTCGATTCCCTTCGGTTTGCTCGTATAGCTTGATTTTGTCAAGCGACGTCGAGATCTGCTTCGCTAGCGTTTCGCATTCTTCCACCTCCTGATCGGTAAAGGGTGTTCCATATCTGCTAAACACCATGATTGCGTCCACCTCCTGAAACGTGGATAAAACGGGAAGATACAAATCATAGCTGTAATTCGTATTTTCGTGATACCCTTTCTCTGCGTCCAATTGTTCCCTTTTTATCGTGAATGGTTTCTTTTCTTTTAGCAAACGATAATTCAAGCCACTGTGGATATTGTTGCGGAATTGCTTCACGCCATTTTCCGAAATTCCAAATGACGAAGAGGCATCTTCATGTACTAAAGCAATCATTCCCCGATCAGCCGAAATAATCTTGCTCATATTAAAGACAATGCTCTTTAATACTTCGTTCTTATTTAAAGTGGAGGATATTCCATTGATTAATTCATTTCTCCTTGTCAGCTTCTGTTCATTATCCCTTATGATGCCTAGCGTAACTTGCAGTTCATTTTGCTGGGCCTGGAGCTCATCTTGCTGCGCCAGCAACTCTTCATTATGCGCCATCAATTCCTGCTCTTTTTCCTGTACGCTGGATACCATTTTTTTAAAGGCAATCGACAAAACCCCTAGCTCATCCTTGCGACTTTCATTGACGGTAATGACAGCATCCCGACCAGCAGCGATTTCATTGGCTGCTGCAGAGAAATCGGCAAGCGGCTTCCCAATATTCCTGATTATCGATCTGATAATGAATAGGAAGATGACTAAGAAAATTAAAACGAACCCGACAAAAACTCCTTGAAGGATGGATTGTTCTTTTGTAAGATCCTTCACATTTTCATCACGCTTCTCCGTCAGATTGCCTAAATATGATTTTATCAAGCTGCGAAAATCCGAAATTTGTGCGGAGATTTGTGTGCCGCCCATGTTTTCGGGAGAAGCCCTGAAGGATGGGAGATGTTCGCTAAAATAATAATCGGAAAATGCCTCAAGCCTATTGGACATGTTCCTATCCTCCTTGGAAGTGGCAATCGCCTTGAACTGCTCCATTTTTTTCCTGATTGAAGTTTCCTCTTGGACTGCTTGTTCCTTCACTTCCTCATTATTCACTACATTTTTGGACGCGCTATTTAAAAAGACTGTATGATATTGGTCGAGTATATCTTCCACTAATAATTGTTTTTCGACAATGGTTTGCCTGTGATGGATATATTCAGCGTGTAAAGACTGTAATTGGAAAAATAAGATACCTGTTCCGGCAATAAAAAGGATGATGCACCCTGTCATCAATGACACGACTTGCCTGGATAGACTTTTAGTAATGTATGGATTCAGCTTCATGCAGAATGACCTCTATCTTTTCGATTAACTTTAACGGGCTGAATGGTTTGGCCATAAAATAATCCGCACCCGCTTCCAATATTCTATCTTGTTCAAATTGCTGGCTTTTGGCAGATAACATGAGGATTTTCCCTTGTGTTTTTATTTCGGAAGACTGGATTTTTTCAATGATCTCCAGCCCGGTATACCCAGGCATCATGTAATCAAGAATAATCAGGTCATAGGTACGGTCCTTAAGGAGCTGTACCGCCTCCATTCCGTCTGCCGCTTCGTCAACTACATAATCTTCATCCTCAAGGGTGTCCACCACCAGCATTCGCAACACTTCTTCATCTTCCGCTAATAAAATTCGCTTCATCCTTCAGTCTCCTTAAACTCGTTTGTTTCATCCATTTCATCTGAAATGCTTATTTCGCACTATGGTGTTTATATTCTTTCCTTGAAACCGGTTTAAATCAGCTTTGTCAATAGACGCTCTATCCTTGCCTTAAGTTCCGTAATGCTGAATGGTTTGGTTACATAATCATCTGCACCTAATTTCAATGCTTTGGCAATATCATCCGTACTTTTTCTTCCTGTCAGCATAAGTACGGTATAAAAATTAGCATTGCTTCCTTGTTTCACTTCCTGCAGCACCTCGATTCCATCCATGATCGGCATCACTCCATCAAGAATCAGGAAATGCCCCACGTCTTCCTTGGCCCGATCGGAATTCAAAAACGAAGGGCCGTCTTCATAAACGGCAATATTCAAGTCGAAGTGCGGTACCTGCAGCGAACGCAACTCTTTGGTTAAGATGGTCCGGATGATAATATCGTCATCTATCACGGACACATTAAGGGATTTCTTGTTAAATCGTGTTTGCTGTATACTTTCAACCTTTGCACGCCCTGTTCGTTTCGCTTCATATAAAGAAGTGTCCGCTTCCTCAAGAGCTTCCTTCGGCGTAACGTGTTCATTTTCAACCGTAAATACACCGGCGGAAAATGTAATCGAGAATGCTTGTCCCTCGTGGATGAATTCCTTCGTGGAAAAGTCCTTGATTAACCTTGTTAGCTTATGCTTCGCTTGTTCATTTGAAGTATCAGGGAAAATAAGGACGAACTCCTCCCCTCCATAGCGGCAAATCAAATCAGAGCTCCTGATATTGCTTTTAATGAATTGGGCAAATTCGGCAAGTACGAAGTCTCCCACCGCATGTCCGTATTGATCATTCACCCGTTTAAAGTGATCTATATCAATGATGCTTATCGTAAAGCTCTGCCCTGAACGCTTATAATCATTGAAATGTCGCGGCAGTGTGTCTTCAAGAAATCTCCGGTTATATACTTGTGTCAACTCGTCTATTAAAACCGATTGATCAAAAATCCTTTTCCGCTGGATATGTCTCTCCATCTTGACGATAAACTCATCTATATCGATTGGCTTACCGATGAAATCATCCGCCCCCATCTTGAATGCTTTTATTCGGGTATGCTTATCGTTCTGAATGCTGATCATGATTTTCGGAATGAAATATTTCTCATTGTGGACGTGAATGTCATGAAGGATTTGAAACCCATCCTTTGCAGGCAGCTGAATATCAAGAATCAGGCAATCTGGCTGCATTTCAAAATATTGATTGGTCGCCTTGACAGGATCGGCATTCGTGATCACCATCCACCCCTGTTCCTCCAGAATATCTTTCAATAAAATCAGCATGGAAATATCATCATCAATGATCTGGATGAGCGGGGCCTGCGAATTACGTACCGGCTTTCCCTTTATTTCAATTTCATCAAAATGCTCATATTCGTATGTATGTTCAATAAGATCGAAAAGGAAATTCCTAAGATCGGATGGAATCCATAATCGGTCACTTTCTTCATCCATTTCATCTAACAGCTGTTCCGTAATTGACATAAGCCCACATAATTGCAGCGTACCAGCCGTCCCTTTGATAGAATGCAGGAAACGGAATACTTCTTGACCCGGGATGGTCTGAGCATCTTCAAGCTCCAGCCATTCAGACAGTTTGTTCTTAATATTTCCAAATAGACTATTTTTGTATTTTTCCATATTTACAAGTTTCACTTCTAATCACTTGACCCTTTCTTCATGTGGAAATAAAACCTTTGACCTATTAAAATTGCATACCCCACTTAAAATTAGGTCTAAAGTATATAACATCAGGAATATTTTACATCATAAAAGTTTGTCTATAAATAGAATATCGCCATCTTGCAAAATTTATTTAAAATATGTCATAAATTTTTCTTATTTAACCGACTCAGCCGTCTAATGCCGCATTGTTTAAAATAAAGGGAATTCGATGGTATAATTTATTGATCAACAGAAAGGAGCAGGGAAACATTCATGACAAAACAATTATATTATTCGTCCCCCCATACTTCCCAATGGGACTCCAAGCTCATGGGTTGCTTCAAGGAAAATGATTATTACTACGTTACACTTGATGAGACAGCCTTCTATCCTGAAGGAGGTGGCCAACCTTCAGATACTGGAACGATTGATGGACTCGGCGTCCTTGACGTAATTAAGGGGGCTGATGGAGAAATCCTTCACAAGCTTGAGAAAATGCCAAGTTCGAAAATTGTACACTGTGACCTGGATTGGTCACGCCGCTTCGATCACATGCAATCGCATAGTGGTCAGCATCTTCTCTCAGCCGTCTGCCGGGAGCTTTTTGAGGCGAATACCGTCAGCTTCCACCTTGGAAAAGAGTATTTGACCATCGATATATCCGAATCCGATTGGACTGAAGTACATACGATTGCAGCAGAAGAAAAGGTGAATCAATATATCATTGAAAATCGCCAACTGCTCACCTATTATGTAACGAAGGAGCAATTACAGTCTCTTCCCGTCGTCAAAATGCCCAAGGTTACCGAGAATATCCGTATTGTTGAAATCGAAGGGATAGAGTATAACCCCTGCGGTGGAACCCATGTCGAACGAACCGGTGAGATTGGAATGATTAAAATTCTCAAAACCGAGAAGCAAAAGGATCATACCCGTCTATTTTTCAAATGCGGCTTCAGGGCATTAAAGGATTATTCCGAAGGTCTCGGCATCCTTTCGGCTTTATCAAACAAATTCAATACCGGACGTAAAGATATTTTCAATCGGGTCGAAAAATTGGAACATGACCACAAACAGCTTCTTTCGACTATTGAAGACTTAAAGCTTGAAAATGCAAAATTCCTTGCTGACTCCTTGCTTGCAGAAAATAAGGAAGGGTTCATCTACCATATATTCGAAGAAAGCTCACTGAAAGAACTGCAATATTTAGCAGCTATGATTGTAAAAAAAGAAAAAGCGCTCGTATTATTGGCGTCCCGCAAAGATCAAAAAGTCATTTTCTCCAACAGTGGACAACTGCCCATTCATTGCGGCCAATATTTCAAAGCCGAGCTCAGTCCCTTTAACGGAAAAGGCGGCGGAAGTGAACAAGCTGCTCAAGCAGGGTTTAGCTCACAAGATGATTTGCTAGCCTTCTACCGGTTCACTGTGGAAAAATTCAGTCAAACATCCCTTGATTGAAGCGGTGGCGAGAGCATCAATCTTATAAAGATTTGCAATATGGATTAGAACGATAGTGGAAGACGTCCCTAAGGATATGTGTCCAAGCGGGGATACTGATAAAATCATCGTAAAGAAAAAAAGAAGTTGAATACCTACTATATGTAGATAATCAACTTCTTTTATTTATTATAAGTTGATGAAGGTGTTCCTGTTAATTATTCAAAGGGACACTTTTTCGGTAAACTTCAGAAAACTCAGTTCCCAACGTGGACAGCAACGGGCTAAAAACAATACTCTGGCAAGCAAGTTTCCACACCTTTGTGTTAACTCCGAGTGGAATGGAGCGGAAAGAGTGAGAATCCTGCCGTAATGCGCGTATACGTGGGATTTCACAAGCTGAAATTCGCCTCTGGGTAAAGGAATGCCAGCGGTGCAATGAATGCCCGTAGTCCAAATCCTCCAGGATAGTTAAGTACTTACCTTAAAAAATCATCTTATCGAGAGTCCGTCAATAGTCTGAGAGGGCCAAACCGCGCTCTTTCCCATTATTCTTCTACCTTCAATTTTCGTATTCCATGCTCTTCGATATGAATGTGATACTTTTCTTCAAGCTCCATAAGACGTTTAAACGCTTCTTCTTGATTATATTCTTGTTCCTCAGATTCCGCGATAAACTCTTTTCTCGCCAAGTGATAGGCGAGTTTATCCTGGAAGACGCCTTCTTCATACTCGTCTATCACTTTATGAAGTTGATCTTCCAACTCCCTGCTTATATCATATAGCTCATATTCCGGCACAAATTGCACCCCTTCGATGCCGAAATCTTTGGCATAGGAATTGATGTACTGTTCCATCTCCCCAAACTCTTTATTGTTTTCCGTATCGGAAGCGACCCAATATCCATATTGAACCATTTTGAATAACGTTTCATATTGTTTTTTTGTGAAATTAATCTTCATTGTTCAAAACCCCTTTTTATCGATACTAAAAAGAATAAACCGCATTGGAACAAAAGTCCAATGCGGTTCATCTTCAATCCGATATTTCCGTTACGGAAAAATAAGCTGCCTTCTCCGTATCCACGACATAATGACAATCGCCTTTAACCAAATTATAATATCGGTGCTTTTGAATATTTGAAATCATTTGAGTTGAGTCATCACCTTCAACCTCATGCTCTATTTCTTTACCTCCTGGAAAATAAAAACCAACTTTCAAAGTCATCTTCTCATCCTTCCCTTCATCTAGTTGAATCGCTCTTTTATTTCATTTCCCTTATAAGGTAGTTATAAACATAATTTAAATGCTTATTCACCCTTCCCATGATATTCTAGGTAAAAAACAATAAAAGCAAAGGGTGTTTTTTAATGAAAATAAGAAAAGCGATGGAGAACGATATAAAAGGTATAGCCCAAGTGCATGTAAATAGTTGGCAATCAACTTATGCAGGAATTCTCCCACATCACTATTTAGCTTCATTGAACATTGAAACCCGGATGAAAAATTGGCAAAGGAATTTAAAAATGCTGCATAATGTCACATTTGTAGCCGAAAATTCCGACGGGGAAATCATCGGTTTTGCATCAGGCGGGCCTGAACAAACGAATGACCCGCATATACAAGGTGAAGTGTATGCCATCTATTTCTTAAAAGAATATCAGCGACAGGGACTCGGCAAGCAAATGATAAAAACGGTAATTGATGAACTTATGAAAATGGGCCATAAGAATTTAATCATTTGGGCTTTAAAGGATAATCCTTCATGCGGCTTTTACGAGACTTTAGGAGGTCTGGCCGTTGCTGAAAAGACGGTTAAAATGGCTGGCATCGAGCTAATCGAAGTAGGATACGGGTGGAAGGATATCCAGGATATCCTGATTCATTTGTGAAGTTTCCAAGGTGCAGGTCAACATCCACCCCCTATATTTCACGTCTCGATAAGGAAGGCGTCTTTCTTCCGGCCTAAAAAATATAGACGATGCAACGGCCTTGTCATCGTGACGTATAGCAGTTTGATGTCAAGGTCATTTTCGGTGCCATACGTTTCCTCCAGCGATATGGCAAAGACAACATCGAATTCCAGCCCCTTGGCTTGGTATGAAGGAACGATGAGGGTTTTGTCCTTCGGTATGCTTCCGGCCTCGTCTATTAGGTGGAAGGCTTGACTGTATTCGCTTAGCTTATCGTCAGCCAGTTTACAATCCTTCATCGTTTTGGCAATCACCGCAAACGTTTTAAAGCCCTCCTCTTTAAGCGTTTCAATCCGGTCAATCAGCTCTTCTTCCCACCCACCCTTGTCAATGGAGATGAATTCAGGTTCCCTGCCATGACGGACAACAGGTTCAACTTCAGGGAAATCATATGTTAATAACTGAAGAACTTGATTAGCCTGGTTCATGATTTCGACGGTCGTCCTGTAGCTTTTTTGTAATTCCGTATATGTCGCCCGCGGGAAAATACGCCGGTGGACCTCCTCCCACGTTTGTAAGCCCCGGTATGAATGGATGCCTTGTGCCAAGTCACCTACCAATGTGAACATATCCGTATCCACTGCCGTCTTGAGTGCTTGTAACTGCATGAAGCTATAATCCTGTGCTTCATCGATGACGACATTTTTTGCTTTGTTATCTTTGGCGACACCGAAAAGCCGCTCCTGAAGATATAATAATGCACCCAAATCTTCGGTTTCATAGTTTTTCATGGAAAACAATCTTCGATTATAGGCACACAATGTATCAGCATCTTCCAAAGTCAGTTTTCCGTTACTGTACGAGGCCAGCCGCCCAGGGTCTCCAAACAATTCCTCGTAGTATTGGAAGAGGTCTTTCATTTGAAATTGCTTGAAATAGGTTTTTACAGAAGTTCGGATCGCCTTTTGAACCTGCCTGATCCGCTCCTCCTTTTTATCGTGGCATTTCGTAACAAATTCCTTACGTATGACCGGATCGATATTTTTATAGAGTGCCTTTTCGATCTTAGCCTCATAAAATTCAGTGACCCGCTCAATGATAGTTTTCTTTTTCAATTTCACTTCATTTTGTAATATGGCCTTCAGTTTATCCAATCTGGTGTATAGAGGCAAATACCAATAATCCTCTTCCAATAACCTGACGAACTTCTTAGCCGAATAAAGGCGATACTTATCACAATAAAAATCAGCATCCGGATGAAATCCGCTGAATATATCCTTCACATATTCGTCCAAAATATTTTTGAACCCAGGAGAGCCCTTCAAGCCTGAAATCCAGACTGCGGCCTTTGTTTCTTCATCATCCTTCTCCAGCAATCGAATTAACTTATCGTCTGCTGCAAGCTTCACTTGTTTTCCGATTGCCGCCTGGACATATTCGGCGAATGTGAATTGCTTTACTTTTTCAACACCCAATTCAGGCAATGCCTCCGATATGTAATCGATGAATACCCTGTTCGGAGCCAAAATCATCAATTGCCGTGGGTCGAACATGTCTTTATAGTGATAAATGAAATAGGATATCCTATGCAAAGCGATTGTTGTTTTGCCACTGCCTGCGGCCCCCTGAACGATGATCGGTTTATTCAAATCCGCACGAATGATTTTATTTTGCTCTTCCTGAATCGTCGTAATGATATCGGTCAACCGATTGCTTGAGCTTTTGGAAAGGGATTCCTGCAACAATTCATCCGTTGTCGTTAAATCGATGTCCCTTACCTCTTCCAGGATACCTTCCTCGATCATTAGCTGTCTCTTTAACGTAATGTTACCGCTAAAAGTTTCCCCTTCGGCTTCGTATTCTATTTGGCCAATCCTTCCTTCGTAATAAAGATTGGCAATTGGTGATCGCCAGTCGACGATAATCTGTTCCTGGCTTTCCCTCTGGTAAAGGGAGGTTTTTCCGAAATAAAGCATCTCACCGCTGCCGCCATCATTTCTTTCAAAATCGACTCTAGCAAAATAAGGCTTTTTACTCGCCTTCCGCAGACTCTCCAGTTCAGTTTTGGACATTTCAAAAAAGTTCGCTGTCGTCAGCAGCTGAGAATACAATCCGGATTCAGACCAATCCGCATCACCAAAAGCTTCTTGCATATTCCGCTGAAATTGATCTTTGCTCGTTTCTGAGGTTTTGATGACTACATCGATATAGCGTTTAGTAAAATCCAGCCTTTTCCGCTCCTTCTCAAAATCCGGATGACTTCCCAAATCTCCCACTCTCCCTTCACTTTTAAACCGATACTAAGATGAAATGGACATTCATACTATCAGAAAACCTTATGGTTGACAAATCTAAATGCATGATTCTTCCAATTTTGATTTAACTTTATATAGTCGACTGCTACAGGATCCAGATGCGTGTAATCAACACTTTGGGAAAAAAATCCTGATGAGGCTGATCTTAAACTTTATCTCATTTTTCGTAATGTTAAGCCTTTTCGTACTAGGAAGCATAAGCTGATGAGAATTAATATGTCTGGGAGGTATGCGCAGAAGTTGAACGAGGTGAGAGGGACTGCTTGAAGCTTTCGTTAATAAAACAAGAACAAAGGAGTGGAGAAATGACCTCCACCCCCTTACTATTATAATGTAAATATTATTTTATGGAGCCTTCTCCTGTTGCCGTAGGTTTTATATCGGTAGTTGCTCCGGAATCAACACTTGTCAAGGTTGTATTGACTGCATCCATTTCCTTCTGGGTAAGCGGCTGATCATCTTTGGTTTGTTCTTTAACGCTTTTCACTGCCTCACCATGTGCCTTGACTTCATCATTGGCTTTCTGAACCTCTTTTTCTAGCTGCGCCACTAATTTATCTGCTTCTTCAGCTTTTTGTTCAGCATATATAAGCAAACCTTCGTATTTAGCAATCTTTTCTTTCGTTGCATTCAACTCCGTTACTTTCGAATTATACTCGTTAGTCTTAGTATTTAGAGCCGCCCTGGTCGCGTCCAAATTCGTGTTGGAATCGTTTAAGCTTGTTTTTAGATTTGTAATATCAGCTTTAAGTGAAGCGATGTCCGTTGTTAGATTATCTTTTTCTGAGGTCATATTTTTAATATCTTTATTTAATTTTGAAATCTCGTTTTTCTTCCCGCTGATGATGTCATTCGCTTCATTAATTTTAGAATTAGCACTATCCCGTAAAGTATTGATCTTGTTCACCAAGGTTTTCTCATTTCCTTCAAATTGAGTTAACTTTGTTCCTGCTTCTTTAACAAAATCGGTAGCCTGCTGCAATGTGCCAGTCCCTGTGAATACCAGCCCAGCCCCAGCCAAAGTAAAACCTCCTAATACTACACCTGCCGCAATCTTACTTGTAAATAAACCCATTTACTCTTCCTCCAAATGATTAAATATCGACCAACGAACGCTACCGTACGTTGCCTTTACTACTAATTTTTCAATTTAACGCTTGAAACATAAAAAAAGAGCCTTGAATGGCACAAAACAGCTTATTACATATCGTTCAAGTTTTCTTATTTATATGAACTCCCATATTGTTCAACGCATACAATTACGTTAAATATCCATCGGCTTAAACTGACAAAATCTCTCGTGACTATATAGAAAATATTCACTGCTGAAGAACTTCTCTTATTTGCAACCTTTTGTAAACATGCTTTTTTCCATCAAAACACCCACTACCCTAAATGCGGCGGAAGCAGTAAGAGTTTATAAAAACACAACTATTTCATCCATATTAGGCAACCTGAACCACTGCTCAGTCAATCATAAAAGTTCCTCCCATTACATAAGTCACAATTATTTATATTACGGATATAAAAGGAATTTACAATGAGTCTTTGGACCTTTATATATGAACGGAAAAGATTTTCTATCCCTTCCACGAATTTTGTTTGAAATCAAATGCCCTTTTATACTTTTTTCCCATTAACCGTTTGTTTTTACTGATTACCTTTTATTTCCTGAGAAATAAGATACAATATATTGGATGGCATAGTTTGAAGAATCAACTGAACTTGTGTTAAAAGTATTGACACACAAGTATTTTGGAGTAGGCAACAGAAAAATCACTTTAAATACTGTAGGTTTTTCGGAGTGTCATCTCAATCGGTTTAATACTGGGAGAGCGAGAAAGTGATCATATCACCAATGTGGTAATCTACTTGACAAATGCAAAAGCTATCTCCTCCCAATATTGACATTACTAAAAAACTCGAACTGAAGGTGGACGTGCATTGTTTGACCTTCCTGCCTTTTCTAAAGTGAAAATGCTGAAACTAACGATACATGCTTTGCTCATACGCATTTTATTTAGCTTATTTCGTTCATAAAAGAATTAGTTCCGACGTATTTTGCATACCAGTACTCATGTTTTTTTGGATGATGATGGCTATAAAAAAACATTTATCAAAAATAAAATATATTCTCCTGTGGTTATCTTTGAAATATTAATTCTATGTATCTTTATACCTTTTCCCTTCAATCAAAATTCAACAAGCCATATGGTATCCGGGTAATATCCCGCATCCTATTCCGTTCATCTTCTTCCAAAAGCTCATATTTGTGTGAACATATAGGATTGACCATATGTCACTCAGCGAAGCTGAAAGCATGTCCGCTTGAACAATCGTCCAGTATGTCTCCTGACTAACACCTGGAAAAGGCATATGTTCTCCATTTATTTCTTTAAGAACCGGCACCTCCTCCAATATTAGATGAAATCGATGTAAGCAGGATCTCCATTTAGCGCATATGAAAAAATGACACGTACCCTCAATTCAGTTTGCAATTGATAATTAGTAAGTATCAGTTATCCTCATTCATTACAGGAAATGGTAGCCCCATATCCATTGTCAAAGTAATCAAATTTTTTACTGTATTCACTTGTTTTTGCTAATGAACCTTTAAATTTCAACTGAAATAAGATACAATTTAAATGATGCACAGTTTAAAGCATACATGAATGTAAACTGTCTTTTATGTGACACATCAAAAAAATAATGAAACTTATGTTGAAACAAAAGTATTTTGGAGGAATGTAAATAAATGATTACTGTAAATAATGTTGGTTTACGCTATGGCGATCGTAAGCTGTTTGAAGATGTTAATATAAAATTCACGCCTGGAAACTGCTACGGGCTTATTGGTGCAAATGGTGCAGGTAAATCCACGTTCTTAAAAATCCTTTCTGGTGAAATTGAAGCACAATCCGGAGATGTTCATATGGGACCAGGCGAACGCCTTGCCGTACTTAAGCAAGATCACTTCGCTTTTGAAGAAGAGGAAGTCCTTAAAGTCGTCATCATGGGACATGAAAGATTATATCAAGTGATGCAAGAAAAAGATGCCATCTACATGAAGGAAAACTTCACGGACGAGGACGGTATGAAAGCAGCTGAGCTTGAAGGAGAATTTGCGGAATTGAACGGCTGGGAAGCGGAACCTGAAGCTTCCATCCTTTTAAAAGGCCTAGGCATTACAGAAGACCTGCATACGAAGAAGATGGCTGAATTGACCGGTGGCGACAAGGTTAAAGTGTTGCTTGCCCAAGCACTTTTCGGTAAACCGGATGTTCTATTACTGGATGAGCCTACCAACCACTTGGATTTGAAAGCGATCAAATGGCTGGAAGAATTCTTGATCAACTTTGAAAATACCGTTATCGTCGTTTCCCATGACCGGTACTTCCTTAACAAGGTTTGTACACATATCGCAGATCTTGACTTCGGTAAAATCAAAGTGTATATCGGGAACTATGACTTCTGGTATGAATCCAGTCAGCTTGCCCTTAAACTGACTCAAGATGCAAACAAGAAAAAAGAAGAAAAAATTAAAGAGCTGCAAAATTTCATCGCTCGATTCAGTGCCAATGCATCCAAATCGAGTCAGGCAACTTCCCGTAAGAAGTTATTGGATAAAATCAGTTTGGATGATATCCAGCCTTCATCACGCCGCTATCCTTATGTTGGTTTCACACCTGAGCGTGAAATCGGGAACGACCTGCTTCGCGTGGATGGAATTTCGAAAACGATCGATGGCATCAAAATACTGGATAATGTCAGCTTCACGATGAACAAAGGTGACAAGATTGCATTTGTCGGCAAAGATGAGATTGCCAAAACGACCATGTTCAAAATCTTGGCCGGAGAAATTGAACCGGATGGCGGATCTTTCAAGTGGGGCGTAACGACTTCACAGGCATACTTCCCTAAAGATAATGCCGAATTCTTTGAAGGCGTCGACTTGACTCTTGTCGATTGGCTTCGTCAATATTCCCCAAATGATCAAAGCGAAAGCTTCCTGCGCGGATTCCTTGGGAGAATGCTATTCTCTGGTGATGAAGTGACGAAAAAGGCTAGTGTTCTTTCAGGGGGCGAGAAAGTCCGCTGCATGCTTTCCAAAATGATGTTAAGCGGCTCCAACGTACTTATGCTTGATGAACCGACTAACCATCTGGACTTAGAGTCCATAACAGCATTGAACAACGGGTTGATCGCCTTTAAGGGATCAATGATTTTCTCTTCTCATGACCATCAGTTCATTCAAACTGTTGCGAACCGGATCATTGAACTTACACCTAAAGGCACGGTAGATAAGCAAGTCAGCTATGATGAGTATCTTGAAAATAGCCAATTGCAAAAACAAGTGGCTGAAATGTACAAGTAATGTTTTTAAAAGCAGCACATCCATAATTGGATGTGCTTTTTTCGTGATGCCTCCCCTTTTGATCCATTTCTTTTTACCCTTTCAACGTATTGAAGGAATAAAAAACGGTCTGTTTGAAATATAATAAAAAACCATAGATGGACATTGTATAAAACCATTGATTTAAAGGTATAGTGGGAAGAAAGGAGTGGGTTGGTTTGGATGGGCATTCCGTGAAGAATATTTTTGAAGATACTGGCTATCTTTTTTTATACGATAAATTCAATTATCAATTTTATGTATCGGGGCTGTTTGACTCACTCGATCAAGAGCGGATCATTTCTGATTTTTTAAGCGCATTTGCCTTTGACGAAAAAAATCCACTTTTTTTTGATGACTTCTCCTTTTACTTTAATTGCTTTCATTATTCGCAGCAAAAGCAACAAATGTTGGATTTCCTTCGAACCGATTATGATGACCATATATGTTGATTGACCATAAAAGAAGATTTTAATGCCTAAGTATCAGAATGAAGGCAAATTAGATTTAAAGAAAATTTGTCTTCCATTTTTTAAGCTTTTATCATTTGGACTTAATTGCTTTCAATAAAATACAAAAAGGTTGCGAAATGGTTTCGTTCCGCAGCCTTTTAAGTCAGACCTGACTAACGCATTCACCTAACTTTGTATAGGCGTGCTGCCATCGCAATTTACTATCTTAAAACCAAAAAAGGTAAGAGCATTAAATACTCTTACCTTCCTTCATTTTTTCTTAACCGTCACTCTTCCTTGCCTGCTGCCATATCCATGTTCACTTCAGGATTTTCTTGTTTGATGGCGGCTACTGATATATTGCGCTTCCCTGAGAAATTCTCAAGCAAGTCTTTGACATCGATGCCTGAAGATGCCTTTAGTGATTCCTGCAATGTGGCCATTAAATTCGTTGCATAACCCGTCACTTTATTGGCCCCGCCATTCGCACCGCTTCCGCCTGTATCGACGACAGTGATTTTGTCGATATTGCTAAGCGGGCTTGCCACTTGTTTGGCGTATTCCGGAAGCATTTTCAGGATCATATCCATGACGGCTGCCTGACCGAACTGTTCGAAGGCTTCGGCAATCTTCTGTTTGGCTTCAGCCTCTGCCACCCCTTTTAAACGGATGATTTCGGCTTCAGACGTACCCTGTGCCCTTTGTGCGTCCGCTTTGGCTAGACCATCCATACGAACGCGTTCCGCTTCCGCTTGTGCCATGGCTTCGATTTTATACTTATCGGCATCCGCTTCCGTTATCTGTTTCATCTTATTGGCGGAAGCTGCCTGCTCTACCGCATAACGATCGGCATCCGCCTTTTTCTTCACTTCTGAATCATATTGCTTTTCACGGCGAAGGATCTCTTTTTCCTCCAGCTCGATTTGCTTTTGCCTCTCGATGATCCTGATTTGCATTTCCTGCTCGGTTACATCCTGTTTGGAGCGGGCGGTTTCCAAGTCGTATGCTTGGTCAGCACGAGCTTTGGCAATATCTTGCTCACGCCGGAATTCCGCTACCTTCAGTTTGTTGATTTTTTCGGCTTCGGCTATTTCAGTCGCCCTTTCAAGCTCGGCTCGCTGGGCTTCCTTCGATGCTTCGGCCCGCTTGATTCGCGTTTCCTTCTCTGCTTCAGCTGTAGCGATATCGGCATCCCTTTTCACCTGGGCGATTCTTGGCTTACCAAGAGATTCAAGGTATCCGTTTTTATCACGGACATCTTTAATCGTGAACGAGACGATAATCAGCCCCATCTTCGCTAAATCCTGTGAGGCTACCCTTTGCACTTCCTGGGAAAATTTTTCACGGTTTTTATAAATCTCCTCGACTGTCATCGAACCAAGAATGGAACGAAGATGACCTTCTAACACTTCGCGCGCTTCCTGTTCACGGTCATCTTTGGATTTTCCGAGAAATTGTTCAGCCGCTGTGGCAATGTCGGTGATCGAACCGCCAATCTTGATGATCGAGACACCATCCGCCATGACAGGAACCCCTTGTTCCGTATATACTTCCGGAGTCGAGACCTCGAGTTTGCTAGAAAGCAAACTTAATGGTTCCGCTTGCTGGAACACAGGCAGGACGAAAGCTCCCCCTCCGCGTACAATCTTAATTTTATTTCCTGATTCGTCGACGTGGACATTTTTACTGCCCAAGTAGCTTCCGGTTACAATCAAGGCCTCATCAGGACCCGCAGTACGGTATTTCGTAACAAAAACAGCAATGAGTGCGATCAATAAAAATGCCACAATGGCAACGACAATCCAGATTAAACTAAACATAAATGACCTCCTACCCCTTATTCATTCTCGTGGGGAATGACATAGATTACCCCGTTTTTCACTTCAATGATCAAGACTTTCGTATTCGAAACAATTTCTTCATTCTTATAGCTGGCTGCAGTCTTCGCAATGCTTCCACTGATGTTTTCGATCAAGACCTCCCCGAACCCATCAACCGGGACCGATGTCAGGACCCTGCCGACCCTGCCTCTCAGATCGTTGTCATGAAAGGCTAAACTTTCCTCTGCAGATGAGATGGGAATCAACACGAATACGTTCAGTAGGGTGACGATGGAAATTGAAATTAGCAGGGAAATCGCGGCATTCATCACACTATTGATTCCTGTAAGCGATTCAAGCAAAAATCCACTTGCAAAAAAGACCGTTAAAAAACTGAAAATGAGTGTTGGATTAAATATATCCGGTAGTTCAAGGCCAGAGAATATATCATTAAACAAAATGAATAAGAATGTTAGCCCCCCGAAAATAATTAATCCATATAAATAGATCGTTTCTAATGGAACTCCGAATAACTCCATCTCTTTCATCCTTTAAATTTGATTTTCCTAGGCAGCAGTCCGCCTTTAACGGCCTAGGATAGCAATTTGCTGCGAAATGATAATGATGTTCGTGATATATGATCCCCTCCAATTATGCTGCATACCTTTAATACGGGTGACAGATCGGAAAGTTTCATTTTTCTCCCACCTTTAGAATAATTTATCCAATTCTTTCGGGATGTAAGACTTATTAATGGGGAAGAAACCGGGCATCCAATATATACATATGAAAGTCACTTTGATCTCCCAAAATTAGCGAAGAATTCATTCATTTGCTGCCTGAGGTCAAGATTAAGCATTTTTTCACGTTTTACAAACGAATTTTCAGTGGGTCTAAGGTACTGCGAAGCATAATGTTATTGACAGTGCTTACGTAACATATTAAAATTCTAATATGTTAACTATAATTATAATAGGTTTACAATAGGAGGAAGCATAATGAAGGAAAGTCATGAGAAGTTAAGAATGATGATGGTTACAGCTTTGTTTGCAGCACTTATCGGAATACTGGCACAAATTACGATTCCATTGCCATTGGTACCGATCACAGGACAGACATTGGCTGTCGGGCTGGCAGCGACAATACTTGGTTCACGTTATGGAACATCTTCGGTTTTGCTTTACTTATTCATCGGAGCCGCAGGAGTGCCGGTTTTCGCTGAGATGTCCGGCGGGCTGGCCAAAATATTCGGTCCAACGGGCGGTTACTTATTATCCTATATACCAACAGTCTATATAACAGGCCTGATATTGGAAAAAACCCGCTTCACCGTGCCAATGGCTTTCCTTGCAAATATAATCGGTATGCTACTTACCTTGATAATCGGAACGGTTTGGTTGAAATATATGAGTTCGCTATCTTGGACAGTAGCGTTTGCCAGTGGTTTTGCTCCATTTATCATCGTCGGCATCCTGAAGGCTTTCCTTGCATCCTGGCTTGGCATCACGATTCGATCCAGATTAGCAACAGCCAATATGCTTCCCAAAAAAAATGCGACACTTTCCCGTTAAGCTTTACCTAGGCTAAAGCAAGAAAGGGGATCGGTTTTCGGTCCCTCCCCCCCTCTTTGTTATCCATTTATGAAATAGAAAAAAAAGACCCTTATAAAAGAATCTTTTTTACATTTATTTATTGCGGTCCTATCCCCATAAGTCCGAATATGATAGCAAATATATGTTATCCCCTTTGCTAACCGTATCCATTTTACTATACGATCGGCCATTTGACAACCGTTGAGGAAATATAAGTAAGCCTTCATATTAATGGTGGATACCTTTTTTGCGTCTTTATTTATTGTTCACTTTGTACTCTTTTTTCGTGCCATCATCAAAAACGACTTCTAAATCAAACTCTTCATAGTCATCCTTCAAATTAAACACTTTTGTCACTTCTTGAATGACTTCCTCATCTTTGGAATCTTTCGTGAAAGTCAATTTCTCTAACATAGGAGTCAATTCTTTCATGGCTTCATCACCAAGAACTTTGTGGTTGTTCGCTTCGTCTTCAATGGAAGCTTCCGTTTGAGCCCCTGTAGCATCATATTCTGCTTCATAGTCGTTATCATTACCTGGATAGTCAACCTCCAATTGGAAGTCCTTGAACGCGAATGGTAGCTTTTCATTATTATTATCCGTTCCCGTTTCAGTATTCGTGTCCGCTTGGTTTTCATTTTCCTGAACCGGTGGATTTTTCACTTCGTCCTTGTCTTCCCCGCATCCAGCCAAAACTAGCATGGCCGCAAATGGTACTGATAATACTTTCAATGTTCTTTTCATTGTCATTTCCTCCTTGGAAGTTTGTATACCTTATCTATTTCCTAAAAGAAGTCTTTTAAAACCAAAAACCTTTTAGATTTCCTAAGGTAAGCCAAATGAAGGAAACGCTGGAATGACTTATAGTGGAATGATATAAAACAATACAGCAAAAAAGTGTGTGACCGAGCCACCAAGAACGAATACATGCCAAACGGCGTGGTGGAAGGGAAAACCGCGCCATACATAGAAGATTGCGCCAAACGTGTAAAGCAGCCCCCCTGCAATCAGCAACTGGATGCCAGCAGAAGGCATCGTTGCAGTCAGCGGACCCCATACGATCACGATCATCCACCCCATGGCGATATAAAGAATCGTTGAAAGGAATAAGAACTTTTTCACATAGAAAGCTTTGAAGACGACTCCAATTATCGCGACTCCCCAAATGATCCCTAGCAACGTCCAACCGAGGGTTCCTTGTATTACAAGCAGCATAATCGGCGTATATGTGCCTGCAATGAATATGTAGATTGCTGAATGATCGAAGATTTCGAATAAATCTTTTGTTTTCCCCTCCGGAAAGCTATGAACCAGGGTAGATGATAGATATAAAAGAAGCATGGAGACGCCATAAATGACTGAAACGACAACATGCCAAGGCGGTCCCTCCTGTGCCGAGTGTATGATTAAGAATACTAGGGCGGCAATGCTCAATAACGCACCGATTCCGTGAGTTATCGCATTGACCACTTCTTCTTTTTTCGTATAAATATGTGTATTGGCCATGTTACAGCTCCTAACTCTTTCATTAACATTATTTGATATCTTTATTATACATCAGTTCAGTCATAGCCATGTAGGAAAGTGAATATTTACTTGAAAATGGAAGTTAATTAGATTATTATCTAATTAGACAACAATCTAATTAGGAGGTACAGGCGTGCAAATAGAAAAATTGGTCGCATTCCATAAAACGATGGGCGATGTGACGAGAATCAGGATTATATCGATTCTCGCAAATGGACCAAAACGCGGCCAGGCAATAGCAGGCATATTAAGTCTGACCGCCCCAACCATATCACATCATCTGACTAAATTGAAGGAGATTAATTTAGTGAGAGATCGCAGGGAGAAAAATTCGGTATATTATTTCTTAAATGATGATGTCCTTCAGCATTATTCTCGGGCATTGCCTGAAATGATATTAAAAAAAGGGGAATCCAAGATGGATACGCAAAAACTGTCAGGAGAGCAAAAAAAGATCCTTGAAAATTTCCTTACGGCAGATGGTCGATTGAAAACCATTCCAGCACAAAGGAAAAAGAAATTGATCGTTCTTTATCATATAGCTAGCCTTTTGGAAAACGGTCGTAAATATGAGGAAAAAGACTTGAATTCATTCATTCAAACCTTTCATGATGATTACGCAACGATAAGACGGGAGCTTATCATCGGAAGCATCATGTATAGGGAAAACAGCATTTATGAACTGAATCCCCGCGAGATGTGGGCCACTATCGAGTAACATGAATTATTGCAGTAAAAAACCGGCTTCCCTCAAGAGGGTGAGCCGGTTCGATGTTATTAAATGGCAAAATGGTGGCCGCCAATGATCTTGATGACCTCCAATTTTTCCATCCATTTGCTATCCGAAATGCTCGGATTCCAAAAATACAAGGCATCATTCGTGTAGCCATGAACCGCCAGTGCCTCGTTGACAGCCTTCTTTGCGTCTTTACCGGCAGGTCGGTTGATACTCCCGTCGCCGACAGGGGAGAATTGATTTTTTTGATAAATCACTTCCCTCACAGTATCGGGGAATTCATCACTGTCCAAACGATTCAATACTACACCAGCGACTTCCACTTTTCCTCTGTACGGTTCCCCTTTTGCTTCAGCATGAACGAGCCTTGCTAATAATTCTTTATCTTTTTCATTCATTACATGTGGAATGATCAATGTTTTACCAGGTTCGGCAACATTGTTTACATTATGATTGACTTCTTTTAACTTCGCGATCGGCACCCCATACTGCTTAGCAATATCCCATATCGATTCGCCCTGTTTGATGACATGCTTGGTTGCTCCATCAGAAGCTTCACTGGTCGTTCCTTTAGGGAAAATGATTCCTATTGCAATGACGCTTAGAGTCATTATCACAGCTATTACGGCTGGTAATTTCATCCTGTAACCTCCTCATTAAGCATGTACCAAGGATAACAAACCATATAAGAGAAAACAGCACTAAATTTTTTCCAAGGAAATCAAGGAAAAAATTACACGGATCAATGATCATCCTTTTTTCAGTGATTCCCATTCATCACGTATGATTCCCATTCTGATCGAATCATAATATATGCCATCATAATAACGGCATTTTCTCATCCTGCCTTCGATTTGCATTCCTACCTTTTCGGCAACAGCCATCATACGCGGATTGCCTGACCAAGTCGTCAGCCCAACTCGTTCAATCTCGATATTTTCAAACAAGTAGCCCATGTACAATATGAGCGCTTCCGTACCATATCCACCATTCCAATACGTTGGCTCGAAAATCGTAATTCCAATTTCAAGCCAGCGTGAAGGTTCGTGTTCCCAGTAATAAACAATGGAGCCTATTATTTGGTCATCAGTTTCAAGCAAAAGCTCTGAATAAGCCCCAACCTTTTCATCAAAGGCTTTCATCTTCATTTCTTTATCGATAAACATAGTGAAATCAACGAGCTCCAAAGGAAAATATGGTGCATCCCATTTCTTCCATTCCGGATTGGCTTCTCCATACTTCATACTCCATAAGCATTTAAGATCAGCTTCCTTCACGTTCCGTAAGCTAACTCTTTTACCTTCAATTCGAACATCTTCCAATTTGTATCCTCCACTTCCGCCTAAGCTCCTTTTTAACGGTCAACATCCAACTTAATGAAATATTGCCTCTCTCTCGGTCCGTCGAATTCACAAAAGTACACACCCTGCCATGTTCCAAGAATTAAACTTCCTTTATGAATGATTACCTGTTGTGAAGCGCCGACTGTACTTGATTTCAAATGGGCCGCCGTATTTCCTTCCATATGTAAATCCAGTGTATGATTCCAAGGATATTGCTCATCCAATCTTCTCAGCAAATCTTTTTTGACATCAGGATCGGCATTTTCATTTATCGTAACTCCTGCAGTCGTATGCGGGCAATAAATGAGCGCGATGCCTTCTTGAATTCCGCATTCCGTGATGAAAGCCTGCACTTCGTTTGAAACATCAATCATATCATCCCTTTTTGTCGTTTTTAACGTATATTTCTTCAGCATTCCCGTTCACTCCTTCTAGTCATTTTTATTTCTATACCCATTCCCTTGAGACTTATGCTTTTATACCAAAAGGCAATAAAGTAAACTTATCTCTACCGATAAATTAATCAACCTTTCCTTATTGTAGTTTTCGTTTTAAAATTGGAAATATAATGAATCAGGAGAGTGTGAATAATGGACTTCCATTTTAAATCAATCGATCATTTTCAATTAGCATCCCCAAATGGTAGCGAGGACATATCCAGGAGTTTTTATCATGGCATTTTAAAGCTACGGGAAGTCGAGAAACCCGAGACATTAAAGGCTAACGGAGGGGTATGGTTTGAAGCAGGTTCGATCAACATCCATATTGGGACAGAGGAACCCTTCATTCCCGCCCGAAAGGCCCATCCAGCGCTGGAAATCAAAAATCTCCCGGCCCTGAAACAGCATTTAATCGATAACGAAATATCCTTTATAGAAGACGAAAGGCTGCCTGGTGCAAACCGCATATACGTGGCGGACCCCTTCGGAAACCGTATCGAGATTTTGGAATGGAATAAATGATCCGGAACAAACCAATTCGGACCTGTTCAAATTTTAGACAAGTTCGAAATTCGTGTTATGAATAAATTCTTGGTCATCTCAGTTCATCTTAAGGTAATAAAAGGGTGAAGGGGATCATTTAGATGAACCTTTTGATGAAAGAATTTAAAACATCAAAAGACCTATAGGAGTAGCTTTAATTAAATCCTATCAAGATCGACAGCCTTTTACAGGGAATTTCATTTGGTCAGTATTCGTTTTTATTAATACAATTTGTGTGTGCAAACCTTTTTTCATTAATAATTAGGGGGTAAAAAAGAAACAAGGACATTATGAGGACGCCAGGAAAAGGTAAACTCAAGAAGTAATCAAAAAAGCGGGTCCAATCTAATTGGACCCGCTTCTTTTCACGGCTGTTTCTTTTTCCAGACACCTAATAATAATGCAGTGATGAGAGAGCCTATTAATATGGCCAGCAAATAGAGTACAGGGTGATTGACGAGAGGGATGACGAATATTCCTCCATGTGGTGCAGGCAGTGTCACGTGAAAGGCCATTGACAGTGCTCCCGCAGTCGCTGCTCCAATCACACTGCTAACGATGACCCGCAATGGATCCGCTGCAGCAAAAGGGATGGCTCCTTCAGTAATGAATGAAGCGCCCATAAAGTAATTGGTAAAGCCTGATTTCCTTTCCGTTTCACTGAATTTGCTTTTAAAGAACGTTGTTGCCAAAGCAATTCCTAGTGGCGGAACCATACCGCCTGCCATAACTGCAGCATGTGGTCCGAAGCTGGAAGCTTCAATGGCCGCTATTCCAAAGGTGAAGGCAGCTTTGTTAATCGGTCCGCCCATATCCACTGCCATCATCCCCCCAAGGATCAAGCCCAGGAATATGGCATTCGTACCTGATAAGCCTTGGAGCCAATTGGTCAAGCCTTGATTAATGGCCGTCACTGGTTCATTGATGAGAAAAATCATGATCAACCCGGTAATCAACATCCCAAATACAGGATATAGCAGTACCGGTTTTATTCCTTCAAGAGTATGGGGTAGCTTGGAAAACACTTTCTTTAAAAGCAATACGACATAACCAGCAAGGAAACCGGCAATCAGACCGCCAAGAAAACCGGCATTGGCCTGTGCGGCCAATAGCCCCCCGACCATACCAGGAGCAAAGCCTGGTCGATCGGCTATACTCGAAGCAATGAAACCGGCAAGGATTGGAACAAGCAAGAAGAAGGCACCATTTCCCCCTCCAATATCGCTTAATGCTTTGGCAAGGGGATTATACTGTGGGTTTGCCGGATCGGCTGCCTCGATTCCAAAAAAGAAAGAAAGCGCAATCAAGATTCCGCCACCTACTACAAATGGGAGCATATTACTTACCCCATTCATCAAGTGCTTGTAAATCCCTAGACCGCTTTTAGAGTCAGCTTCGTTGCTTTTATCTTTGTCAGATCCTTTGTAAACAGGCGCATCCTGCTTTATCGCTCTAGTCAACAGTTCTTCGGTCTTCCGGATACCTTGGGCAACCGGAACGATTATCACGTGCTTCCCATTAAAACGATCCATCTCGACCTGTTTATCAGCGGCAACGATAATCGCATCCGCCTCAGCTATTTCAGCAGCGGTCAATGCATTCTTGATGCCAGTCGAGCCATTCGTTTCCACTTTAAAGTCGATTCCCATTTCCTTCGCTTTCGCCTTGAGCGCATCCGCTGCCATATAGGTGTGGGCAATCCCGGTCGGGCAGGCTGTAACGGCGAGGACCTTGCCATTTTTATGGACACTTCCGCTTTCAGTCGCATGCAGTTCTTTCTCTTCTGCTGCATCGGCTTCCATTTCTTTTTGGTTGATGATTTCAATTATTTCCTCACCGGTGGAAGCGGAGATCAAGCTGGCTCTAAATTGTTCATCCATTAATAATGAGGATAGACGAGAAAGTGTTTCCAGGTGATCCGCATTCGCTCCGTCACTTGCTGCAATCATGAAGAACAAATGTGAGGGCATGCCATCTAGCGATTCATAATCGACACCGTTTACGGATTTTCCAAAACATATGGCAGGTACCTTCACAGCACTCGTTTTAGCATGTGGAATTGCAATTCCTTCTCCAATTCCTGTCGTGCTCTGTTCTTCACGTTTTAAGATGGCAGCCTTGAATGCCCCCACATCGTTTAAGCGGTCGGCATCCGCCAACTTCCCTGACAATTCATCAATGACAGCTTGCTTTGAAACACTTTGAAGGTCGATGATGATTGTATCCAATTTCAACAAGTCCGTGATTTTCATAGAGTCAGCCTCCTGTTAGTAGATTGATATCGATTTGAGGTAATAATTCTTCTATTTTATCCAATGTCCCAAGATCGGATGAAAAGGCTGTAGCACTTCCTGACGCAAGACTGAAGCGAAAGGCAGCTAAGAGATCGCCGGTCTTTTCATAGGTTCCGATGAACCCTGCCACCATGGAATCACCGGCTCCGACAGAGTTGATGACTTTTCCCTTCGGCACATTGGCCGAATAGCACTGTCCTTTTGAGCAAAGAACGGCACCCTCTCCTGCCATGGAAACGATTACGTTTTGAGCCCCTTTATCAATCAATTTATTCCCATACTCAACAGCATCGGCAACCGTTTTGATTTCGGTACCAAATAGCTCGCCCAGTTCATGATGATTGGGTTTTATTAAAAATGGCCGATGTAAAAGGACATTCAGTAATTCCTTCCCGCTCGTATCCACCACCACTTTAATGCCGTTAGCAGAACAAGTTTCTGCCAAAGCTGCATATACATCCGCAGGGACGCTTGAAGGGATGCTGCCAGACAAAATGAGGATATCACCATTTTCCAATTGCTCGATTTGATTGAATAATTGTTGATAATTTCCTTTTGAAATGGTAGGACCCTGACTGTTTATTTCAGTCTCGACTCCTGTTTTCAACTTAATGTTAATTCTTGTATCCCCTGCAATTTCCGTAAAATCTGTGTAAATCTCTTCTTGCTTTAAAAACCGTTTGACGAAATCACCCGTTTGGCCGCCTATAAAACCTAAGGCCGTCGTATCATTTCCAAGCCTTTTAAGAACTCGGGAAACGTTGATTCCTTTACCACCGGGAAATTTTGCGTCATAAGAAGTCCGATTCACCCTACCAATTTGAAAGCTATCCACCTCTACCAAATAATCGATGGATGGATTGAGCGTTACTGTATAAATCATGAAGTGGTCACAACCTTTACCTTTGGATTTTTTTGGAGCTGAGCAACAGCTTCTTCACCGTTGCCATCCGTTATGATGATGGCATCGCTTACATCCGCTACCTTTGCAAATGTCGCTTCATTCAACTTGGAGCTGTCACAAAGTACGTACGTTTCATTAGAGAGACTGATTGCCAGCTTCTTCAATAAGGCTTCTTCCGGATCCGGAGTTGTGAAACCAAGCTCTTGATGGATGCCATTCATTCCCAAGAAACATTTATCGAATCTGTATTCATTCAAAAATTGTCCGGCATTGCTTCCGATAACCGCATTAGTTGAGAATTTTATTGTACCGCCCACTAGAACGGTTTTAATTTCCAGCTCGATCAGCTTCGGGATATGCATGAGTCCATTTGTCATGACCGTCACATTCTTCTCTTTTAAAAAAGGAATCATTTCTGCCGTGGTTGTACCTGCATCAAGGTAAATGCAATCATTTTTCTCGATGTATGACGATGCCCGCTTTGCTATGAGCTGCTTTTCAGCTCTTGCTTTGTTTTGCTTTTCGATCGTGGTAGGCTCAAGACCTTTTCTTTGAAGTAAGGAAGCCCCGCCATGCACACGTTTCAACAGCTTCATTTCTTCGAGCTGCACTAAATCCCTTCGAATCGTCGACTCTGAAGCCTGGAGCTGATCTACAAGCTCCTGCAGCTTTACCGTTCCATGTTTTTTTAGAATCGAAATGATGAATTCATGCCTTTCAGTCGTTAACAATCCGTCCACCTCACTTTAATATCATCATCATATATGAAAACACCAAAACAATCAATCAAAAACATTTAAAATTATTCAAATTCATTCATATCACCTCAAAATTCGTTCATAAACATTCATATTATAGAAAATTCTATTCATTCAAGCTTGATGTCTCTATTTTTTTCTCCTATAAAAATAACGATATATTCTTTCACGCAAAAAAACCTCCGTCATATGACAGAGGTTTTTTTATCATTTTATTTGTTACCCTTGAAGTAAAAGTTGTTCAGGATCTTCAAGCATATCTTTGATGGCCACTAAGAAGCCAACTGCTTCTTTACCATCAACGATACGGTGATCGTATGATAATGCAAGGTACATCATCGGTCTGTTTTCGATTTGATCTCCAACAGCGATTGGGCGTGTCTTAATTGTATGCATTCCCAAAATCCCGACTTGCGGGGCGTTCAAGATCGGTGTTGATAATAGGGAACCGAAAGTACCGCCGTTTGTGATGGTGAAAGTACCACCTGATAAATCAGAAAGACCTAATTTATTACTACGCGCTTTAACAGCTAAATCCGAAATGTTCTTTTCAATTTCAGCAAAGCTTTTACGGTCTGCATCCCTTACAACAGGAACGACTAAACCTTCATCAGTCGATACAGCTACACCGATATCGTAAAAGTTCTTTTTCAAGATATGGTCGCCTTTGATTTCTGCATTCAATAGCGGATATTTTTTCAAAGCGCCAATGACTGCTTTAGTGAAGAATGACATGAAGCCAAGTTTAACATCATTCGCTTTGACGAATGAATCTTTATGGCGGCTGCGCAATTCCATGACTGCAGAAAGGTCCACTTCATTAAAAGTTGTAAGCATGGCTGCTTCGGATTGTACTTGAACCAGACGCTTTGCAATGGTTTGACGACGGCGAGTCATTTTGACCACTTCAATACGGTCATCATTCACTTCAACAGGTGCTGCGGCTTGTTTAGCTGCAGGCGCTGTATTTGTTGCTGCTGCAGGTGCTGCTGGCGCATTGCTTGCAGCTTCTACATCCTGAACACGTACACGGCCTAGCGGATCGGCTACAGGCACTTGAGACAAGTCAATTCCTTTTTCACGAGCCAATTTTCTTGCAGCTGGTGAAGCAATAACTTGTTGAGTGGATGATGCATCTTTCGTTTCTGCTTTACCTTTTGCAGGAGCGGCTTGTTCCTTTTTGGCTGGCTCGGCTTTTGCTTCCTTAGCTTCTTCTGCTTTTGGAGCTTCCGCTTTAGGAGCTGCTGCAGCTGATCCATTCTCATCGACGATGGCGATTGCTTGTCCAACTTGGACAGTGTCGCCTTCTTCTGCTAAATGTTCAGAAAGTGTACCCGTATAATCTGAAATGATTTCTACGTTTACTTTGTCCGTTTCCAGTTCAAGGACATATTCTCCTTTTTCAACGTGGTCACCGGGTTGTTTTAACCATTGCGCAATAGATCCTTCAGATATCGATTCAGCTAATTCAGGTACTTTTACTTCAGCCATTTTATTTCTCCCCCTCATTATTGCGTGTGATCGCTTGAGTCATAATCCGTTGTTGTTCATTTTTATGGACAAGTGGATCTCCCTCAGCCGGGCTTGATCTGCGTTTCCTTCCGATATATGTGACGGAAAGGTTACGAGGAGCCGCTGCATTAAGGCGTGGTTCAACAAATGTCCAAGCCCCCATATTTTTAGGTTCTTCTTGAGCCCAGAAGATTTCTTTCAGGTTTGTATATTTTTTCAACGCTTCTTGAACCCCAGTGAATGGGAATGGGTAAATCTCTTCGATACTGATGATTTGCAGCCATTCCGTATTTTTTTCAGCTGCCGCTTTTTCACGAAGTTCAACAGCCAACTTACCGGTTGCGAAGACAATGCGTTCAACCGATTTAGGTTTTTTGCCTAACGCCTTCGTTTCCATGAACGATTCAAACGAACCTTCGCTGAATTCCGAAGATGCAGAAGCCATCACTTGGTTACGAAGCATGCTCTTCGGTGTCATGATGACAAGCGGGCGTACTTGCTCTTGATCCAAAATCTTAGCTTGTCTTCTAAGGATATGGAAGTATTGAGCTGCCGAACTTAAGTTGGCAACGGTCCAGTTGTTCTCAGCCGCCAATTGCAGGAAACGTTCAAGGCGTGCACTTGAGTGCTCTGGTCCTTGTCCTTCATATCCGTGCGGAAGCAGCATGACAAGTCCTGATTTCTGACCCCATTTTGCACGGCCGGCAGCGATGAATTGATCAAAGATGACTTGTGCAGTATTGGCGAAATCCCCGAATTGCCCTTCCCATAGTACCAGTGTTTCAGGCGCGAATACGTTATACCCATATTCATACGCTAAAACTGCCGTTTCAGTCAGCGGGCTGTTATGGACAGCGAAAGAAGCTTTGGCCATTTCAAGTGTGTGAAGTGGTGAATAAGTTTTTCCATTCACACTGTCATGTAACATGATATTACGCTGAGCGAATGTTCCGCGCTCTGAATCTTGCCCTGTCAAGCGAATTGGCGTAGCATCGTTCAAAATGGTCGCAAATGCTAGCGTTTCGGCATGAGCCCAATCAATTTTACCCTCAGGTGCAAAGGAATCCAAGCGACGTGACAAGATCTTTCCTAATTTCTTATTAGGAGTGAATCCTTCCGGCCACTGAACAAGTTCTTCGTTGATCGAAACCAGTTCTTGCTTCGGAACTCCTGTCTCGATGGTCGGAATTCCTTTTTCGATGATGCCAGGAGGGTTACACTCTTTAGAAGCTTCTGGTTTGTTTCCAGAAATTTTCGCATAGGCGTCGGCAAGCCTTGTATCCACTTGCTCTGCGATAGCTTTCACTTCTTCTTCCGTGAACTCACCAGAATGAATCAGCTTGTTCCCATAAAGGTCTTTGACTGTTTTATGCTTATGGATCAAAGCATACATTTCAGGTTGAGTCACCAACGGCTCATCCATTTCGTTATGGCCGAAACGTCTATAACCGATCAAATCGATCAAGAAATCTTTTTTATATTTCTCACGGTATTGGTTAGCAAGGTTCACTGCAGCGATACATGCTTCAGGATCATCCGCATTCACATGCACGATCGGCACTTCAAAGCCTTTAGCCAAATCACTGGCATATTTGGTTGAACGTGAATCTTCACTTTCCGTTGTAAAACCAATCATGTTATTGGCGATGATATGGATGGCACCACCAACTTGATATCCGCGTAAACGGCTTAAGTTGAATGTTTCCGGTACAATTCCCTCACCTGGGAACGCTGCATCACCATGTATCAGGATGGCTAGTGACTTGGAAATATCCTGTGCTGGGAATCCCTTTGCCGAACGGTCTTCTTGTGCCGCACGGGAATACCCTTCCACGATTGGACCGACTACTTCCAAGTGACTAGGGTTATTGGCAAGAGTGATTCTTGCTTTTTGTATGTTGGCTTTGGTGATTTGCTTATCAAGACCTAAATGATACTTGACATCACCTGTCCACCCATTGTTAATCCCTGTCGAACCTTCGGAAGGAACCAAATCTTTATTTGGCGAATGTTGAAATTCCGAGAAGATGACTTCATATGGCTTGCCTAGTACATGTGCAAGCACATTCAAGCGTCCGCGGTGGGCCATGGCGATATTTACATTACCTGTTCCGTTTTGGACCGTCTGTGAAATCATTTCATCTAGGATAGGCACTAATATATCTAGACCTTCTATAGAAAAACGTTTTTGGCCGACATATGTGCGGTGAAGGAATTTTTCAAACCCTTCCACCTCATTCAGCCGTTTTAGTAACAGTTCTCTTTTCTCTTTAGTCACTTCCGGGAACATGCTTCCGGATTCGACCATATCTGTAAGCCATTGCTTTTCTTCCAAGTCATTAACATGGTGAAATTCAAAGGCTATCGTTTTTGTATAAAGTTGTTTAAGGTATTGTACGGCATCGTATCCGTCTTTTACGTCCTTTGGTGATTCTGGACAAATAAAGTCAGCCGGTATCTTTCTTAAGTCATCTGCAGTTAAGCCGTATTTTTCAAAGTGAATTTGTTCAGTATCCAGTGCTTCTTCTTTTAAAGGATAAATGTTCGCAGCAAGATGTCCGTAAGCGCGGATGTTTTCCGCTAGCTTCACTGCAGACATAATTTTCTTCATTGGAAGAACTTCTCCAGTTTGTACAATTGGTGCACTTCCGATTGTCGTTTCTGCCGATACATCGAATGAAGGAGGACCTGATACTTCAAAAAAGTTTTTCAGCTCCGGATCTACTTCTTCCGGATTGGCTTGAAATAGATCGTATTGCTCCATGACATACCCAAGGTTTGGACCTGAAAAAGCTCTCCATGGGTCGTATGCCTTAGCATCCTTGATGGTCATTTTTGTAAACCCCCAAATTTCTCTCATAATTTTTTTCAATTCGTTTTATCCATCCCCAAATTTCTTTCTTCTAACTATTCGCCAAATATATGAATGATAATTAATTAACTTTGGTCATGAATAATAAAATTTTAAAGGATAAAACGTTTTCAGATGTTATATTAACATGTTTTTGTCGAAATATCCAAAGGTTAAACCACTTTATGCAACCTTTTTGCAACTATATTTCTGCTTAATTCGTCATTATGCGCCTTTAATTGACTTTTTTGCTCATTAAAGTCTTTTTTCGCTAAAAAAAGATTTACGTATTTTCGTATATTCGATTGCCGGAGGGTCTATTTAACCAGGCGGAAAAACCCTTAAAAATCAATCAAACTTCCAAGCTGTCAAACTTAAGTTGCCGTATTGAAAAGTCCTATGCAGCATAGTCGCCTTTTTGTGTCCATCTCCTGCTCCCATGGCGATGATCAAAGGAATGAAATGCTCTTTGGTGGGCACTGCATCCATACTGTATGGAGCGTATTGATCATAGTTGAATAAAGATTCCAAATCCCATGCCATGATTTTTCCTTCTACCCAGTTTTCGAAATTGATTGCCCAGCCCTCCGCAACATTCATATCCTTCTGAATGTGCGTGAAATTATGTACGATTCCGCCGCTCCCGATGATCAGGACATTTTCCTCTTTTAGTTCCGCCAATGCTTTTCCGATTTCATATTGTTTGTTTAATGGAAGTTCAGGATTGATGGACAGCGATACGATCGGGATATCGGCTTCCGGATACATGATGTGCAATAGCCCCCATGCCCCATGATCCAAAGGGCGTCTATCATCAAGCTCGCCCAAAACTCCGATACTGGAAAATAAAGTTAAGATCCGGTCGGACAGCTCCAAACACCCTGGAGCAGGATAGGTAATTTTGAATATTTCTTCAGAAAAACCAACAAAATCATAAATGACCTGATGTTTCCTCACTGCCGAAATCAACTGCTCTTCGCTTTCCCAATGTGCAGACATGATAACGATTGCAGCAGGTTTATTCATAGCATTCGTATATTCCTTCAAAAAAGCAGTATATCCATTATTTTCCAAAGCCAATAAAGGTGTACCATGTGATAAAAACAATGATGGCATCATAGAAACGATAAATCCTTTCGCAATATAATCTCTTAACCCCACCCTTAATTTACTATATATAAACGAACTGTTCATCAATTAAATTGCATTTTGGGGGTTGTCTCATCAATAGTATCAAAAGAATACCCTTCTTTTTTTAGGAATTCGATAATATCGGGCAGTGCCTTCACGGTATTTTTCATACTATTGATATCATGCAATAAGATATTAACATGCTTTTGACCTTTCGTCCCTTTTTGTACGGAAGAAATGATTTGCTGTTCACTGATCGTCGGACTGATACCGTCTGTCGAATCAATGTTCCAGTCGACATAAGTATAGCCTTTTTCCGTTAATTGTTGAAGGATTCCATTAATGATAGGTCTTGTTGCGGCTTGATGCCTAAGTAAATTATTCGAACCCCCTGGAAGGCGTACAATACGGCTCTTTATACCAAATTCCGTTTGCAGCTTCGATTCTAAACGATTCAAATCTTGAAAGAAGCCCTCAGGCGATTGATAGACGATTGCATAATCATGTGTATAGGAATGCAGGGCAAGCGCATGCCCTCGGGATATCATTTCCTCATAACCTTTCTTGGCATATGGCTCTTCATTACCCATCACGAAAAATGTCGCCTTAACATGATAGCGGTCCAATATATCCAATATATCCATCGTATTCAATGATGGTCCATCATCGAAAGTCAAATAAGCGATTTTCTGGTTTTCTTTACTTTTAACGAGCGGGATCATTTCTTCAGGTACCATAGCATGGACATGAATCGGCCCCAGAGCCGTCAAAAGCATACATATAATAAAAGAACTTACCATTGAAAGTAATAATACTGACAGCTTCTTCATCTTTCGCTCCCCTTCCTCTTGACCTTTAAGATGTACTAACGGAGGGGTTTCATGCGCAAAAAAGGCAGCGGTAAAAAATACCGCTGCCTTATCCATTCATTTAGCGATCGACATTGAAGTAACGTGCTTCCGGATGAGCAAAAACGATTGCAGAAACCGACGCTTCCGGCTCCATCATGCATCCTTCAGTCAATTCCACGCCAATATCCTGAGGCTGCAGGAGGCGGAACAGCTTCTCCTGGTCTTCCAGATTCGGGCAAGCGGGATAGCCAAATGAAAATCTTTGTCCCGTATATTTAGCTGCAAACCGCTCTTTCATGGACATTTCAATTGGATCGCTTATCCCTAAATCATCTCGCATCAATTGGTGCATTCTTTCAGCAAATCCCTCCGCCGTTTCAAGTGCAAGTGATTGCAAAGCATGATTTTTCAGAAAATCACCTTCAAGTTTTAGTTTTTCTGCCCACTTCCTGATTCCTTTACCGGCTGTCACGAGGAAGAATCCAACATAATCCAGTTCTCCCGACGAGACGGGCTTGGCAAAATCCGCTAAACAAAGATGCGGATTGGTATCCTGCCGAGGAAAATCGAACGTTTCCAATATCTCCGAAGGATCATCCGGGTTATAAACCAAGAGTTTGTCTCCATCACTTTGTGCAGGGAAAAATTGATAAATGGCATGTAACCCATAATCCGGTTCCGTTTTTAGGAATTCAATCAGCTCATCGACAAGGTCATTCAGCTGCACCGCTTTTTCATTCCCTTGCTTGATCAGGTCCGCTACCTTGCCCTTTAATCCCAAATGATGCCCAATCAGCATTTGCCGATTAATGTATGGCTGGATGACATCCAAGGGATAGTTTTTCAAAACGTGACGCTTCGTATCACGCGGTTTTTGAACAGGAACGTTACTCAAAGGGGCAGCATTCGATTGTTTTCGAGCAGGCTTCTCCATCGTGGCAGCAATGGCAGCATTCGCTTTCGATTTTTCCCGCTTCTCGACCAGTTCCTCCAAATACACCACTTTTTTGTTCGAGTCATGTAAAATGTTCGTTACCGCCAAGCCATCCATCGCATCCTTGGAATAAAGAACCGGGCCGCCATACTCTGGTGATATTTTAAAATCGGTGAATTTACGGGATAAGGCAGCCCCTCCAACCAATATCGGGGTATCTATCCCCGCATGCCTTAAATCTTGTGCCGTCAAGACCATTTGCTGTGCCGATTTTACAAGTAAGCCTGATAAGCCAATGACCGTTGGTTCATGTTTTCGTACTTCTTCAATGATTTGCTGGGGCGCAACCTTAATACCTAGATCAATCACTTCGTAGCCATTATTCGAAAGAATGATATCCACTAGATTTTTACCGATATCATGCACATCACCCTTCACAGTCGCTAAAAGGATTTTTCCTTTCTTCGCGCTATCTTCGGAGTTCTCCATCAGCGGCTCAAGGTGTGACACTGCCGCCTTCATCACCTCTGCACTTTGAAGAACCTCTGCAACGATAAGCTGATTGTCGTTGAATAATCTTCCCACTTCAGCCATCCCAGCCATCAATGGCCCATTGATGATTTCCAACGGAGCATCTCCACGCTGAATTGCCTTGTTTAAGTCTTCAATTAAGCCTTCCTTCGTCCCTTCGATGATATAGTTCCCTAAACGCTCGTTCAATGGCAGGAGAACGCCATCATCCTTCTTCTCCGCTTTTTTGCCACGATAAAATTCAGTGAAGATGGCCAATGTTTCACTGGATGTCTCGAATAGGAGTGCCTCGGCCAATTTCACCTCATCTTCAGGTATCAGGGCGAAGCGTTCAAGCTTTTCCGTATTCACGATGGCGTAATCGAGGCCTGCTTTTGTACAATGATAAAGGAATACGGCATTCAGGATTTCCCTTCCCCGTGCTGGCAGGCCGAATGAAACATTCGATATGCCGAGTATCGTCAAGCATTCCGGAAACTTATCTTTGATTGCTTTAATACCTTTAACCGTTTCCAACGCAGAACCGATATATTGCTCATCTCCGGTACCGACCGGGAATACAAGCGGATCGAAAATGATATCACTTTTGTTCAGTCCATACTTATTAACAAGCAAATCAACAGAACGGGTGGCCACTTCGATTTTCCGTTCAGCATCGACTGCCATTCCCGTTTCATCGATGGTTCCCACGACGACGGCGGCACCGTATTGATGGATAAATGGTACGATTTTTTCAAAACGCTCTTCACCATCTTCAAGGTTAATGGAATTAATGATTGATTTCCCTTGCGAATGCTTCAATGCTTGCTCAAGAACGGATTCATCCGTCGTATCGATCACCAATGGCACCTTCACCTTTTTGACGACCTCTTCCACGAATTCTTTCATATCGCCTAGTTCATCGCCATCCGGGTCTGCAAGACAAATATCAATTACATGTGCACCTTTTTTCACCTGGGCACGTGCTATTTCGGCAGCTGGCTCGTATTGCTTCCCACGAATCAGCTCCTTGAATTTCCTTGATCCGATAACATTCGTCCTTTCACCTACGAATAAAGGTCGCATTGACTCTTCATAAATGAGGGGCTCTATGCCTGATACGGCATGTCCGTGAGCAGTTTCAGCCCTTAGGCGAGGCTGCAAGCCATCAAGAACCCTAGAAAGCTCACTTATGTGCTCAGGGGTCGTACCGCAGCATCCGCCAATGATATTGACCCAGCCCTTTTCGGCAAATTGCTTCATTTTCTCTGCAAGTGAAGCAGGCGACTCATGATAGTGTCCCTCTTCATCCGGAAGTCCAGCATTCGGGTAACAGCTAATCGCGCTGTTTGCTATCTCTGCAAGTGTCCGGATATGATCGATCATGAATTCCGGTCCTGTTGCACAATTCAGGCCGACTGCAACAGGCTTCATATGCTCGACCGATAAATAGAAAGCCTCTATTGATTGACCGGCGAGTGTTGTGCCCATCGGTTCGATCGTACCGGATATCATCACAGGGACTTCTTTTCCAGTTTTGGCAAAGGCCGCTTTTATTCCTGAAAAGGCGGCCTTGACATTAAGCATGTCCTGACACGTTTCCACCAATAATAGGTCCACACCGCCGTCCAGGAGGCCGAGTGCCTGCTCTTCATAAGAATCGGTTAGAATGTCGAAAGTCGTCCCCCCTGTAACGGATAGTGTTTTTGTCGTAGGTCCCATCGAGCCAGCTACATATCTAGGCCAGCTATTGTTTGAAAACTTTTCACAAGCTTGGACTGCAAGCTTTGCCGAAATTTCATTAATCTTGTATGCAAGCGTGCTTATTTGATATTCCTCCAAGACGATGCTTGTCGCCCCAAAAGTATTTGTTTCAATGATATCGGCACCTGCTGCCAAATATTTTTCATGGATGGATTGGATGAGTTCCGGTTGCGTCAGCGATAAATATTCATTGCATCCCTCGAACTGTTCGCCGCCGAACTCCGCTGCTGTCAAATTCTCCGCCTGAAGCATGGTTCCCATCGCTCCATCAAGTAGGAGAATTTTGGAATCCAACTGTTCTTGTAGCGCTTTTTTATTCATGCACTGCCACCTCTGATGTTTGTTTACTATCGATTTTTTTTATATATTTCGTAAGTTCCGCTGTCATTTCATAACGAAGGAATGGAGTGATTAAATAAATTCCCTTGAATTTATCTCTTGCTGCGTCCACTAGCTCCCTAGCAATGTTAACACCTTCCATCCTTGCCTTTACAGGGTCATTCCCTGCTAAAGCCATTGCTCGCCTGACATTGTCCGGCAATTTGATGCCTGGGATTTCATTGTGGATGAATTCGGCATTCCTCGTGCTTGTCAAAGGCATGATCCCGATGAAGATCGGCGTTTCCAAATGTTTGGTCGCTTCATGAACTTCCTCCATTTGTTGGACTGAATAAATGGGCTGCGTCAAAAAGGAATGCGCACCACAGGCAATTTTCTTTTCGATTCGCTGCACTGCTTTATCCAAATATTTCACATTGGGATTAAACGCGGCGGCAATCTTGAAATTTGCGCGTTGGCCCAAACTTTGACCCGAATAAGAAAGACCCTCATTAAATTGTTTGACCATGCTTATCAAATCAAAGGATGATAAATCATAAACCGATGTGGCACCGGGAAAGTCCCCGATTTTGGATGGATCGCCGGTAATGATCAATATCTCGTTCAACCCCACCGTCTGCAAGCCCATTAAGTGGGACTGCAGACCGATTAAATTACGATCACGACATGTTATATGTACCATTGGCTTCACATTCAATTGGGTCTTCAATAAATTTGCCAGTGCCTCATTCGATATTCTTGGTGAAGCAAGTGAATTATCCGCTAATGTAATGGAATCCACGCCTGCACTTTTTAAAGCTTTCGCACCAATCATGAAATTTTCTATCCCCAACTTTTTCGGTGGATCGAGTTCAACAAGAATCGTCCTTTCTGTTTTGGCCTTTTCATATAGAGGAAGTTCCCCTTCTCTATCGTTTATCTCAATTATTTCTATTTGCCGTGGTTTCGTGAATTTTTCATTTACAGGAGCCAAGCTTCCAACTGCCTTCTTCACGGCTTGAATATGCAGGGGAGTGGTTCCGCAGCACCCGCCTATGATCGTCGCTCCTTGCTTACGTAAGTCCAGGGCACTCGAGCCGAAATATTCAGGAACTGCTTTATAGACGAGCCTTCCATCCACATAATCCGGGAGGCTTGCATTCGGATAGATGGCAATCGAAGCATGTTTTGGCAAATTCACTTCTTCCAATGAACGAATCATATGGTGCGGGCCAAGCCGGCAATTCACGCCAACAACATCTGCCCCCAATTGCTCAAGCTTTTGAAATGCATCATTTAAATGGAGCCCATTTTGGAGATTGCCCAGTTCATGCATGGATACATTTGCAATGATGGGCAGTTCCGTTTCTTTTTTAACGATTTGCAATACGGTTTCCAGTTCTTCGAGATCATAATATGTTTCCAGTAGGATCCCATCCGGATTTTCCATCAATAAGCTGTAAAGTTGTTCACGAAAGCCTCGCTTTATTTCTTCCATGCTCAAATCGGATTTTCTAATACTTCGCTGTGCCCCGATTGTACCGAAGACGTAAGCCTTGCCTTTTGCCGCTTTTTTAGCGAGGATGACTCCTTGGCGATTGATCTTGCTTACCTCATCTTCGAGCCCATGACGCTTCAACTTGTTGAAGTTGGCACCATAGGTATTCGATTGAAGGATATCTGCACCCGCCTCCAGATAGGCACGATGGATCGATTCTATTTGATCGGGGTTCGTACAGTTCAATTCCTCATAACACTGATCAATGCCATAGGAGTATAATAAAGTCCCCATTGCCCCTTCTCCTACCAGCATTCTTTCTTTTAATTCTTTACGAAAATTCATTATTACACCCTCTCTCAAAAACGATTATGTTTTTGTCATTTTCTAAGAGTATGAGAGAAAAGGAAAAAAACCTTCTCAAAGAAGAAGGTTTCTTGAAACTTTCTCCTCATCTATCAAGCTCTGCTTGCTGGATTTAGCACCTTTGCCTAAGCTGGTTGCTGAGGTTTCTTCGGGCCAGTCCCTCCACCTCTCTCGATAAGATCGATATTCAATTTTCACAAATTTCAAAATTTATTTATATTTAATTTACATGATTAACCTGTCCATTTCAATACCTTACTCGCCATTTTTTCATTTTTCCGATAATTACTTCACTTCTTTACAGCCTGAATTCGTTTTCCGGCCCTTTGTTTCCAGTCCTCCGCGAGTGAATCCAAAGCAAATAAAGTACGTGCTCCTTCCAGCCCGTCCCTTCCATGGAGAATCACCTCCGTTGCGTATTGAACGGTAATTTTTTCCTGATGTCGTTCAAGTAACACGATCTCATCTTGCTTCTTTATGGTCCCCTCTTTGATGACCCTTGCAAAATACCCAGTGAAACCAGTTTTCATGACTGATTTCAAAAAGCGAGGCTCGAGGTTATAATGGGATATCGTCGAGCAGGGTATCCTTCCCTGGTTAATTTGGATGATCGCTTCACCCATTTGATAAACATCTCCAATATATGTAGTATCCTCGGTCATCCCTGTCACTGTTACATTTTCACCAAATGCAGGAATATCCAGTTTTTTAGAGAATTTGGCATTCCATAATGCGTAGTGTTCATAAGGATAAAAACATATAACCCGATCAGGACCCCCGTGGAATTTTACATTGCCTACTCCGTCACCCATTATGCCCGATTTTGTTACCGTTAAGGTCTCGACTGCTTGTTTGCTCATCGCGGAGAATATGTTGATATTCGCAAATGTTTCTTGTTTTGGCTTCCCGACTTGAAGTGAAACTATTTTCTTGTTATTCATTTATCCCTCTTCCAATCCTCATAAAATGTGAATTATTCTTATATGAATAAATTATACTAAAAATCCCTTTTATTCTATAGTTTTTTTAGGAGAATATACCATTACTGAAAATCACACAACTTTCGAATTGGATGAAATATCATTGAATTCCAAGAAAAATCATTAGTAAGTTACCGTAATAATGTTGCTATTTCAGAATTAAATATGGTAGAATATGAACACAATATATAGTCGAAAACTACAACGGTTCGCCTATATGTTGATTTCACGATTGAATTCCTCATTGTCGCTCTTTAGGGAGCGATTTTTTTTTGCCCTGCTTTCGCCTTCCGACATGACCACTTCTTCATAGTCGCTAAACATACATACAGAAAGCCAAGCATTCCTTCTCCGCTTGGCTTTTTTTCGTATTAAGCTTGTTTCTTTTTTTTCGGTGCCGCCTTCTTTCTGGTGGTTTTTTTCTTTTCCGGCTCTTCATGTTTCGTTCGGTCAATGGAAGCCTGTAATGCCTCCATTAAATCGGTTACATTGTTTGCGACCGGTTCCTTTGTTGTGGCACTAATCGCCTTCTGTCCCTTTTTCTTAGATTCAATCAGTTCAAGTAAAGCGGTTCGATAATCATCAGTATATTTGGTCGGGTCGAACGTCGATGTTAATTGATCAATTAACAGGACTGCTGTATCAATTTCTTTTTTTACGATCGTATCATTAGCTGGGATATTGGGAACATCCGCTGCAGGACGCACTTCATCCGGATAATGAATCGTTTCCATCACTAGCGTATTATCAACGACTCGAATGACAGCCATTTGTTCTTTTGAACGAATGATTATTTTCGCTATTCCTACCTTATTGGATTCCTTAAGCGCTTGTCTTAAAAGGGAATAGGCTTTTATTCCTCCGTCGTTGGGAGACATATAATAACTGCGGTTAAAATAAATCGGATCGATTTCCTCTATTTTCACGAAATCCACGATTTCCACAGCTTTTTCTTCATTTTGTTTCTTCAGTTGTTCTAGTTCATCGTCCTCCAAGACGACAAACTTTCCTTTTGTATATTCGAAAGCGCGAACGATATCATCTTTACCCACTTCTTTCTGGCATACCGGGCAAACCTTTTCATATTTAATTGGTGAGTGACATTCCTTATGCAACGTCCGTAAAGATATATCCTTATCTTCCGTAGCCGCATGAAGTTTAATCGGTATGTTCACCAAACCGAATGATATGCTCCCCTTCCACATTGTATGCATATGGGTCACCTCATAATTTATTTTTTATTAATTTTAAGAACACTGTTATTATCCCCCTTCGTCATAAAAAAACCGAAAAAAAATTTGCCAACTCTAAGCCTTTGTTTTTTTGGAAAAAATAATGTTAATCATCTATTTGCGGAAGGTGTTATTTAAAAATGAAACCGATGCTGCCAACTTATTACCCAGAAGCGCCCAACTCTAACGATTGGCGTTATGAAGTCAAGTATGACGGCTTTAGGGCCGTTCTAACGGTTGACTCCGATACGATAAGCATTGTGAGTCGGAATGAAAAGGAATTATCTCAGCTATTCCCGGAAGTCATTACCTTCATTAAGGAAATGGATTTGGAAACGTATCTCCCCTTAGAGCTGGATGGAGAATTGGTATGGCTGACGAATCAAGCAAAGGCAGATTTCTTTCAGATGCAATGGCGAGGCCGTTTACGAAACCAATCTTTGATACTGGAAAATGCTCATTATTCCCCATGCCGTTTTATAGCGTTCGATCTCCTGCGAATCAAAGGAAAGGACGTCAGAGGCACATCCATGGAGAAGCGCCGGGAATTGATGGTGAAGATGGGGAAACAACTCGGCCTTCCAAGTCCTCCCGACCCTACCGATCAAGCAATAATACAAATAATTGAAAGCTTCGATTGTCTGGATGCCGCATTGAATGAGGTGATTCTCTTTGATGGAGAGGGAGTAGTTGCCAAGGAAATTCGAGGTACATGGCAAGAAGGGAAACGAACGACATCTTGGATTAAGACCAAAAATTGGAAGGCGGTTTCCTGTTTCATCACGGCATTGCATAAAGAAAACGGATATATATCCCTTGGGGTATTCAAGGAAGGTGAAATATCGAAAATCGGAAGTGTCAAAAATGGTTTGAGTGCTCAAAACAAAAGGATCCTGCATGACCTCATTAAGCAAAATGCCTCAGGAGAGGACGCACAGTTTTACTATATCCACCCTTCCATTTGCATCGAAGTTCAATACTTACACGTTTATGAGGAAAATGAATTGCGTGAGCCTCAGTTTTCGCAATGGCTTTTGCAAACGGTGCCAACTGAATGCACGTGGGAAAAATTCAGATTAAGTCAGTATACTTTTCCCGAAACCGTCCAATTAACCTCCCGCGACAAACCGCTATGGACAACGGCAGGCAAAGACGTGATCAAAGTGGAATATCTTCATTATTTGCGTGAGGTTTCCGCTTTCTTCTTACCTTTCTTAAAGGATAAATTATTGACGACGATTAGGTACCCTCATGGAACTTTGGCTCAAGAAAGGTTTTTTCAGAAAAACAAACCTGATTATGCACCAGGTTTCATTGAAACGTTCAGGGACGAGGGTATTGAGTATATGCTTTGCAACGATGTTGAAACGCTTCTTTGGTTTGGTAACCAACTTGCATTGGAGTTTCATGTTCCATTCCAAAAGGCGGGAAAAACAAATCCTGATGAAATCGTTCTGGACTTGGATCCTCCTTCGATTGAATACTTTTCACTTGCGGTCAAAGCCGCACTGGAAATAAAAAAGGTGACGGAATCATTAAAAATTCAAGCCTTTGTCAAAACTTCTGGCAACAAAGGACTGCAGATTCACATCCCGTTGCCAGAAGGCAAATTCACATATCAAGACACACGAATTTTCACGGATTTTCTCGGTCGTTACTTAACAAGTTCTCACCCCAATGACTTTACCATGGAAAGATTGAAAGTGAATCGGCATAATCGCCTTTACTTGGACTTTATCCAGCACAGTGAAGGAAAAACCATCATAGTACCCTATTCCCCGCGCGGGAATGATTTTGCAGGCGTTGCTACACCTTTATTTTGGGAGGAAGTGAACGAAACGCTGCAACTAAAAGACTATACCATCCAAACCGTCCCAGCCCGCATCAAAAAGGATGGCTGTTCATTCAGGGAATATCGATATGTCGATAATGGGACTGCCTTCCATGATGTTTTGGCCTTTCTCAAGCAAAAGAAGGACTAGCATTGGAGCTACTAATTGTGAGATCGGGGCGTATACTCGTGAATGTAAGATGTTTGCTTGAAAATTGAGTCGTTTACTCGTAAGTTTGAGGCGTTCTCTCTACATTTTTTGATGTTTTTGCATGATTTTGGGCAATTACTCGCCAGTTTGGACGCTCTACTCGCCAATTCAGCATCTTTACTCGCCAATTCAGCGTCTTTACTCGCTAATTCAGCGTCTTTACTCGCCAATTGGTGCTTGACACGCAAAAGTGGATTGCTTTTAGCTCCAGTTCCAAAAAAGGTGAGGAATTAAATGATTCCTCACCTTTTTTGTGTCATTTCTATAAGGCAGTTTGCAAATAGGTTTGAACTTCATCCTGCAGTTTGGCATATAAGCTTGTTTCTTCTTCGAATTTTTGTTTTTCAAGTATTACGAATTGTTCCGGTTGATTTTTGTCTATTTCTAGCGATATCTTGAATTCATAGGTTGCGTTCCCTATTAAATCAATTGAATAGGTTTGTTTTTTTTCATCAAAGTGAACGACGCATTTCACTTTCCCGCCATTATTGTATACGGAAATTTCGCGCTCCAATTCATTCAATCCAATTGAGCAGGTTACTAGGCTAGAAGCGGACATCGCCGTGCCACACGCATTCGTGAACCCCACTCCCCGTTCATAAGTCCGGACATAAATGCTTCCTGGTTCGAGTTCTTTGACAAAACTGACATTGACGCCGTCAGGAAAAAGCTCATTCGGTTGATTGACCTTTGCAGAAAGGTCTGCCTGGAGGCCGCTTTGTAAAATCTCCGAATCGACGAGGGTAATCAAATGCGGATTGGGAACCGCCAATGCCGAGAACAATAGGGAAGAATGAAGCTCTGGCAATGGTTCGTTTTGCAACGTTTCTCTTTCAATGATGAGTGGCAGGTCCTTCACATTGAAACTGACGGGGGAAATTTCGACCTTGAACGTAGGGATTCCCTTATATATATCTTTTGTTTTTTCAACGAGTAAATTCGCTTTCATCGTTTCGACAATCATTTTGTCGAGTCCCAATGCATCGTTTGCATATCTTGCAACACAGCGGAGTCCATTTCCACACATTGATGCTTCCGATCCATCCGCGTTAAAAACACGCATCCGGCAATCAGCCTGTTCACTTTTCATTACAAACAAAATGCCGTCTGCGCCAAGTCTTCCTCTATCGCAAAGGGCTTTTGCCAACTTTTCTCTCTCTTGTTCAGTAAACGTCAAGTTTGTCGTCAATTCATCAATGATCAAGAAATCATTTCCTGAACCATGACTTTTCAATCCTTCAATAATCATCCTGTCACATCCTTAAATATGCATGTCATCATCACTTTTTTAAATATTCTATATCATAGCATTTTCACGATAGATGTGTCATCGCGAAAAGTAAATAAATCAAATCCTTCAATGTTTTGTACTATGCAAGGAAGAGCGGTTGGCAGGAGAACTCCTCCCCTTTCCAACCGCTCTTCCAAAAATATTAACCGATCAAACCGATGATGAAATAGACGATAAACATGGCCGCACTTACATACATCGGGGCTGAAACTTCTCTAGCTTTTCCGGTTACAAGCTTCAAGAATGGGTAGAGAATGAAACCGAATGCCATTCCATCCGCAATACTGTATGTGAATGGAATGATCGTAATGATCATGATTGCAGGTACACTCTCGGTTAAATCGCTGAAATCCAGTCTTTTTATGTTACCTAGCATCAAAATGCCAATTATGATTAAAATTGGCGCAATGGCGCTATCCGGGATCACTTTTATCACCGGAATAAATAACATGGAAAGGATGAAAAGCACACCAGTCACCACAGAGGTGAGCCCAGTCCTGCCCCCGGATGTGATTCCAGCAGCCGTTTCAACTGTTGCAACCGTAGGGCTCGAACCGAAAATACCTGATAACAGAACGGAAACACTCGTCGCCTTCAGCGACTTTTTATAGGCATCCTGGCGGTTGATACTGTCTACATGTCCGTGTACAAGTCCAATATTTTCAAAAACCAGAACCATCGTCATCGCAAAGACACTTATCCAAAATTCGATTCGGTCCGCTTGCATGAACGATAATGAAAAGAAAAGATCGCCATATGAAGCTGTTTCCATACCAGAAAAATGGATGTCCGATAGTTGAACCGTCCCACACAAGTAGGCAATGATACTTCCTGCCAAGATGGTGATCATGAAATTACCAGGGACATTTTTGATGAATAGCGTAATGGCCAGTAAAAAGGTCAGCACCGTCGCACACACGGCTGGATTGCTTAAATCTCCCAGCGCGATGATGGAGGTTGAACCTTCCGTGATGATCCCGCCCTTTTCAAGTCCAATCAGCATCAAGAATAAGCCCAGGCCAACGGATATGGCATCTTTGAGCGAGTTCGGAATCGAATCACTGATTATCCGGGAGTATTTAGTGAAGGCTATGATTACAAAAATAACTCCCGAAATAAATACAGCTCCAAGCGCTGATTGCCAGGATAACCCCATTCCTTGGACCATCGTATAAGCAAATAGTGCATTCACGCCCATTCCTGGAACGAGCAGGATCGGGACATTTGCCCAAAGCCCTATCATGATGCAGCTTAAGGCGGATAAAAGGATGGTGGCAATCACCGCACCGTTAATCGGTATGCCCGCTTCCGATAAAATCAGGGAATTCACGATGAGGATATATACGATCGTAAAATAACCGACAACTCCGGCAAGGATTTCTCGTTTTCCATTCGTTCCATAGCTGGAAAAATGAAAAAGGGCTTCCAAGTTTAATTTCTTCATGTTGTATCCTTATTAAATTATCCCTCGCCCACCCGTTTGTTTAAGTGACAAACTACACTTGGCGATTTTAACAAAAATAAGAGCAAAAATAAATAGAATTTTTAAAAATAAAGAAAACTGCCGAAAATCATTCCGGCAGTTACCTATCTTTTCATTATTTTTCTTCTTCCGCTGCATACCCGTCGACTACCAATTCCAGCTTCCCTGTTTCAGGAGAAATGATTAGTCCATGTACAGGAATTGTTTTAGGAATCAAAGGATGGCCTTTAATTACTTCCACACTGTTTTTACAGCTTTGATAAACATCATCAAATCCGCGAAGCCAGCTGCGGATATCGATTCCTGCAGCTCCCAGTGTATCGATGGTACTCTTTGGAATATCGCGGTCAATCATTTTTTCCACTACGGAATCTGCATCGACTGATGCCATCCCACAGTCATGGTGAGGTATGACCAATACTTCATCAGCCTTTAGCTCATAAATGGCAATAAGGATACTACGCATCACACTACCAAATGGGTGGGAGACGATTGCCCCGGCAGTCTTCAATATTTTCACATCGCCATTTTTGACATTTAAGGATTTTGGCAATAGTTCAACAAGCCGGGTGTCCATACAGCTTATGATGACCATACGCTTCTCTGGAAACTTATCCGTTCTATACTTAACATACTCACCTTTTTCTACAAACTGTTCATTATAATCAAGTATCTCATTAAGTAAACTCATATTTACCACCCTTTTTATGTAATTAAGCTTTTTATTTCTCTATGATTATATCAAATATATAAAAGATTTGCTAAAGTGTATTGTCATAGTCAATTTGAACGATGATTTAAGGTGGCGGCACAGAATCCGAAAATGATGAATCTGGGGATTTCTTCAACATGAGATGAAAAGGTAAGAATAGGTGTATTTGTCTTAAATCGCTTTCCCCATTCTAACGGCATCCATCCTTCTTGGTAGGAAACGATTTTTTCCCCGTTTTTAGTCGCAATCTCAAATGAATTTAAACTTCCCGGCGTGTGAATGGGCATCCACTCCGTACCATCTTCCTTGTATATCATTCCCTCTATTTTCATGAGAGTCCTTTTTTCTTCATAGGAACCAATGAGGCTCCCTTCTTCATCCATGATCGACATTTCATTGAATAGACCCTTTTTGATATGATAATTGGCAAGTAAACGCCCATCATGATCGACTAATTCATACCGCTTGGCTAAGAGCATCGACAAGAAATTAGGTACCATCCACATGAACCACTTCATATTCCTATCCCGAATCTCGCCCAACAGGGAACCATCAGGTGCAAAGAGAAGCAGCCGCAATGTCGGTGCTGGGAGGAACGTCAGCAATATATGTTCAGCATCTAGCAAATCGGCATTTTTCCCATATAGATCATGAGGCAATTCCTTGATTCGGTTTTCATAGATTCGATGGATGATATATTGGACAATACTAAAAAAAATGAATGGAGACGTAATCAAGATGATGGGACCTCGGATCAAGCTCGTAACATGGCCAATGAAAAAGAGAATGGCCAATCCAAGAGATATCCAGGAAGCATGAAAATTGGAATTGCTTATCTTTTGATAATATTCGCGTATATTCATATCTTATTCTGCTTTTCACTCCCTACTAGGAAAGTTCTTCGTCATAAATGGCGTGCCATATATGTCTCAAGCCGCCATCCATCCTTTACCCTTTCGTATTTAATTCGCGTTCATGTGAGCGATTCCCTTTTTTAAACAGCCATTTCCGTGCGCCAATAATATGAAAAAAAAGAAGGACTCCGTCATGGACGGAACCCTTCTTCCTTTTGCTATAATATCCTGAAAATCAACGGGAATCGGTAATCCGTTCCTTCATAAGCCCTAATGGCAGCAATGATCGTGAATATAATTAATGCTATTCCGATAACCGGCAATAGCAAGAAGCCAATCAAGACTATCGAAAGTAACCCAGCAACGATTGAATATATCGTGTAGGAAATGAAAAAATTCAAGTATTCCCTTCCATGATAATCCACAAACTGTGATGAGTCCTTCTTTATTAACCAAATCACTAAAGGACCGATAAATGCTGTGAAAAAGCTGATTACATATATAAGGGCAGCAAACACTCTTTCATCTTTAGTAGGCATAGTGTCTTCTCCTCCTCTCCTATATGAATAATTACGTATCAAATGAAAAATGGTTTCATTTTCTTTTCATTTTATTCGAAAAAAGGGAAAGGAGAGAACCTATTTTTGATAAATCCTTGATGACGAAATATCTGGACATGTTCAACCAGCTGGTGCATAAAGATAACATAATGGATCGTCCGAAATCTTCAGGAATGGAGTGATGTTTTTTTGCTGAACGAATTCCAGGCCTTCATCCTTGGAATCATCCAAGGCCTGACTGAGTTTTTACCTATTTCAAGCACCGGACATTTATATTTGGGAAGACATTTATTCCACCTTGATGAGGCAGGCATTTTTCTCGATACCATGCTGCACATCGGTACATTGCTGGCATTATTGGTCGTTTATAAGAATGACATTCTTTCGATTTTAAAAAACCCTTTTTCCAAACTGACCCTGGTCCTTATTGCCGGAACGATCCCTGCCGTGATTGCCGGCCTTTTACTCAGCGATTGGTTTGATGGTCTTTCAAAAACGGGAGTGACCATAGGCTGGGAATTTTTAGCGACAGGATTGATTTTATGGGTAGCCGACGGGATCAGAAAAGGAGAAAAATCTCTGAATGATATATCCGTCAAAGATGCCTTGATCATCGGAACCTTTCAAGCTGCTGCAATCATGCCTGCGCTTTCGCGTTCAGGCCTTACAATTGCTGCTGGTCTCTTCTGCAGGCTTGATCGGGCGACCGCCGCTTATTTTTCCTTTTTGCTTTCGATCCCAGCCATTACTGGCGGCATTGTTTTTCAGATGAAGCCGATCTTTACGGGGGAGGTTGAGCGGCTTCCCGTCACTGCCCTTTTTGTCGGGACCCTTGCTGCAGCCATATTTGGTTATATTGCCGTGGTTTGGATGATCGATTTTCTTAAAAAGCGGTCCCTTAAAGTATTCTCCATTTACGTATGGGCGCTTGGAGCAATCATTTTATTCATGCAATTCACTGGAAGGTTTTAAGGGATGAAGCACTTGAAATGGAGGTGGAAAACTGGTTTTTCAAGGGCATAATGCAGACGTGTGCCCGCTATTAATACCCGTCAAAAAAAAGTTGGAAATTGACGAAAAAAAAAGGCAAAAAACCTATTCCCAAACCGGATTTTTTTTAGTATTATACCTTCGTAAGCTTCTTTAGATTTATATAATTTCTGACAATAAAAATAGGGAAGGCAAATGGTGCGCCACCGGTTTCCGGTTCTAGTGGGTTCGATTCCCACCCCGAAATTTTTTGATGAACGACTTAAAAAATTTCGAGGGTGGGCAGCGACTACGCATAAAAACTGCCCTCAAACGGAGGGACGGAAATGTTAAAAAAGAGAGATTTCTCAGATTGTTTTTCTCTTTATGAACAAATGACGCATCCAGATGTCTTCCCTTTCGTGCGCCATAAAGTAGATTCATATGAAGAATATGTATTCATTACTAAGCAAACGATCGAGGCAGAAGAAGCTGGGGAACTCATTTCACGAACGATCCTGGACGAATGGGAAAACCCAATCGGTTGCATTTCTTTATACGATATTGAAAATGGTGCAGGTTTCTTAGGCACATGGCTTGGCAAGTCTTATCATGGAAAAGGATATAATGCCATCGCAAAAGACGCTTTCTTTAAAGAGCTCTTCTTCGAACTGGGCCTTGAAACGGTCTTCATGCGAATTCGCAAAAAAAATATCCGTTCGATTAAAGCCGCGGAAAAGCTTCCCTATGCCATCAATGC